>NZ_JAJGMW010000004.1 GCF_020782115.1 Leeuwenhoekiella parthenopeia
ATCCTTTCTCATTAAAGTTAGAAAATTTATAAATCCATCGGTAAATACTAACACAAGGTATGTTGTGCAACATCGATAGTTGGCTAGCACTATACTTACCGGATTCAAAATCTTCGACGATCTGACGCTTAAAACTCTCAGAATAAACACGCCTCTTTTGGATGATTTGTACGTTGGATTTCATTGTTAATCACGTTTAAGTGGTCAACCTATATCAGGGACGTACATGATGGTACTATTAACTTTTAACCCTTAACCTTTTACATTCTTCGCGATGTAGGCGTCAACCTGTTCTTCCAAAATGGGTAAGGTCACGGTGCCTTCACTGAGGATGATCTCGTGAAACGCCCTAATGTCAAAGTTTTCGCCCAAAGCTTTTTTAGCACGCTCCCGCAATTCGCGTATTTTGAGTTCGCCAATTTTATAGCTGAGTGCCTGCCCCGGCCAGGCGATATAGCGGTCGGTTTCGGTATTGATCTCGTGTATGGAAAGTGCCGTGTTTTGAGACATATAGTCTACCACATCCTGGCGGCTCCAGCCCATGGCGTGAATCCCGGTATCTACCACGAGACGGCAGGCGCGCCACATCTCATAGGTGAGCTGACCAAATTTCTCATAAGGCGTTCTGTAAATTCCCATCTCATCGGCCAGATACTCGGAGTAAAGCCCCCAACCTTCACCGTAAGCGGAGATGTATAAATTTCTGCGAAACTGCGGAATGCTGTCACTCATTTCCTGATTGAGCGCGCCCTGCAGGTGATGTCCCGGCACGGCCTCGTGCGCGGTAAGCGATGGCAAGGTGTACAGCGGCCGACTCTCTAACTGATAGGTATTCACCAAATAATGCCCGGCCTGCGTCCCGTTTATACTGCTGCCGGAATAGCGCCCGCCGGTATATTTAGGCGCAATCGCATCAGGTACTTTAATTACACCGTAAGGCTGCCTTGGCAATCGCGAAAAGAAAGCTGGCAACTCGTTGTCAATACGCTTGGCAATATCCCGGGCGTGCATTAGCAAAGCATCGCCGGTAGTAACGTAAAACTGAGCATCGGTACGCAAAAACTTCAGGAAATCGGCGAAGCTGCCTTCAAAATTGACTTCCTTGATGATTTTTTGCATTTCGGCTTTGATGCGGGCGACTTCTTTCAGGCCCAGCTCGTGGATGCTTTTTGCTGTATAATCAGTCGAAGTGGTGTAAAAATCAATTCGGTTTTGGTAAAATTCTGCTCCGCCGGGCTGTGCCGAGACTCCAATTGCATCCCGGCTTGCCGGTAAATATTCGGTCTCAAAAAAGGCTTTGATCTTTTTAAAACTGGGGATCACACTATCTTCAACTACCTGCCTTGCGGCGGTAAGCAGCGAATCTTTTCGCGACTGCGAAATGTTATCGGGCAATTCTAAAAAGGGCGAATAAAAATAACTCTCCAGCGGATTGTCGACAATATGCGTCTCGTAGGTGGAATCATACCCGTTGAAAATCACGCGTGGCTGCACAATACCCTGCTTAAAACCTTCGCGCATCAGGGCGAAATGACTTTCAGCAAAATACGGAATGGCCTTTAGACGGTTGAGATACCCCACCGCCTGATCGTAATTGCGAATGGGCCGCACCTGATAATTGAGATTGAGGTGAAAGCCCTGATCGGCCTGAATGGGATTGAGGTGCATCTTGTAGGTGTACTCAGCTACCTGATCCTGCAACACAAAGGCTAGAAGCTTACTTGAAATCTTTTGGCTTGCCGTGAGCTCCTCTTCGTTTAAGGTCGCCAGCTTATCTAAAAGCTCCTGAGCAAACGCAGCCCGCTCTTTATACAATTCTTCATCGTAACGCCCCAGCGGATAATCCTGCCAATCGTAATCCCGATGGTTTTCATAAATGCTGATGATGCTGTCAAGGGAAATGGATTCTTGCGCATTTAAAGCTCCTGTCATCAAAAAGACAAGCAGTAGTATACAACGTGTTTTCATCTGAATTCGTTTAGATATTATCATCATTTTGCTTTTTACTTACCGGCTTTGCAGAACTATCAAAATTCCCGTCAACATCCCATCCCAACCTTCCCTTCAAAGGGAAGGAGTGGTTACTAGGCTTTACTATAAATACCGTCCACCTTACGCAGAATACCTAAAGGGTTTCCGTCTTTTAAAGCTTCGGGTAGTAGTTCCTGCGGCCAGTCCTGATACGAAACCGGGCGTACCCAGCGGTAAATCGCGTCATTTCCTACAGATGTAAACTTCGCATCAGAAGTTGAGGGAAACGGACCACCGTGGTGCATCGCCGGGCATACTTCTACGCCGGTTGGCACCCCGTTAAATAAAATTCGTCCCACCCGTGAACGCAGGGCGTCAATCACATCGGTATAGGCTGAAACTTCTGCGGCTTCGGCAATCAACGAACCGGTCAACTGACCTTCTAATGTATTCAATACTTCGAGCAACTGGGCTTTTGAAGCGCAGGCAACCAGCATCGAAAACGGACCAAAAACTTCGGTATGCAATTCGGGATTAGCCAGAAAATCGTCTGCAGTTACTTTAACCAGTGCGGGTTTGCCGTCATTTGCACCTTCCGCCTCCAGCGCTACCGCCAGAACTTCAGTGCCGTTTGCGTCGAGCATTTTTTGCTTTCCGCTCTCGTACGAACTGTGAATATTGGGGTGCAACATACAATTAGCCGGTTGCTGACCTAATGCTGCAGCCAGATGCTTCCCAAACGTATCGAGTTCAGCGCCTTCAATTCCTAAAATAAGTCCGGGATTGGTGCAAAACTGTCCTGCTCCCAGATTGATACTTCCGGCATATTTCTGTGCCCAGGCCTCGCCATTTGCTTTTAAAGCTTCGGGTAAAATCACAACCGGATTTATACTTCCCATTTCGGCATAAACCGGGATAGGCTCTTTTCGGCCCGCACCCAATTTGGTCAATGCCGTTCCGGCTTTGATGCTTCCGGTAAAGCCCACCGCTTTAATTGCAGGATGCTTTACAAGTTGCTCGCCTACGGTAATTCCTTTACTATTCAGATTTGAGAAAACACCGTCGGGCATTCCGGTTTTTTCCGCAGCCTTAATAATCGCTGAAGAAACGAGTTCGCCCGTACCCGCATGCATCGGGTGACTTTTTACAATCACGGGGCAACCTGCTGCAAGCGCGCTGGCCGTATCACCGCCAGCCGTAGAAAAAGCAAACGGAAAATTACTGGCGCCAAAAACGGCGACGGGACCTACCGCGATTTGCATTTTGCGCAAATCAGGTTTTGGTGCGGGAGTGCGCTCCGGGTTGCCATAATCTATAGTCGCCTGAACCCAATCACCCTGCTCAAGCAAAGCAGCAAACGAATTCAGCTGGCCAATGGTACGCCCGCGCTCGCCCATCGCTCGCCCTTCGGGCAGGCCTGACTCTGCGGTGTACGCAGCGATAACTTCCTGACCTAAAGCTTCGATTTCCGCTGCTATAGCTCTTAAAAATGCAGCGCGTTCTTTATCTGTTTTTTGTTTATATACTGCGAAAGCTTCCGTCGCTTTTTGAGCGGCTTCATCTACCTCAGCTTCTGTAGCTTCGGTAAAATCCCACTCATTATCGCTGTTAAGCTTCGGGTTAACCGTTTTGTAGGTTTGTGTTCCTTTCGCCGAAAGGCTGTTGCCTATGTAATTTTTTCCTGTAATCATATCATTTTTGATTGTCTGACTTTCAAAAAACCTTGAAAAATCAGCTTGTAGTTTTCAGCTCAATCCGCCAAAAACAGTATTTATTTAGCGCGAAAGCACCTCTGAAAGGTGCCCGGCTTGTATTTGAAACCCTAAACGAGGGTAAATCGGTAAAAATGGATCTTCGGCATGGCCTCTGCTTTGTTAGTTAGTTTTAGCCGCACATGAGTATGTTTCTAGCTTCCGATCCATTCTCTCACCAATTTAATTAGCTTCGCCAAGGGGTAAAATACCTCAAGGCCTGACCCCGAGGTTATTTTACGCTTAAGCAGTTACGCTTGCGTTCAGGTTCTTATATTCAGGTAATTCAGGGCGGGTTTCCAGACCTTTCTTAATAATCTGAAGAACCTCTTCCCTGCGTGCTCCTGCAAGCGGAAGACGCGGCGCCCGCACGAATTCTGACCCAATGTTGGTATGTACTTCTGCCAATTTAATGTTTTGCACCAACTGAGCGTCAATATCCAACTCTAAAAGCGGTAAGAACCAGCGGTAAATTTCAAGTGCTTCGGCAATGCGACCCGCTTTTTGCAGCTCATAAATCGCCACAGTTTCAGCAGGAAATGCACAAACCAAACCGGCAACCCAGCCGTCTGCGCCCATCAATAAACTTTCAAGAGCCAGCGTATCAACCCCGGTCATAATTTTAAGACGGTCTCCAAAACGGTTCTTGATGCGCGTCACGTTTGAAATGTCGCGCGTAGACTCTTTTACCGCCTGAATATTGGGTTCTTCGAGCAACTCTTCAAACATATCGAGGGTCACTTCAATCTTATAATCAACGGGATTGTTATATACCATAATAGGAAGCGAGGTACTTTGCGCCACCGCTTTAAAGTAAGCAACCACCTCGCGATCACTGGCTTTGTAACGCATAGGAGGCAACATCATGAGTCCGCTTGCACCATCTTCTTCAGCTTTTTTAGCAGCCGCAATTGCACCTTTTGTAGTTTGCTCGGCGATATTCATCATAACCGGCACTTTACCGGCAACGATCTCAACCGTTTTGCGCGTTAAGGTACTTTTCTCTTCATCGCTCAGGGTACTGGCTTCTCCCAGAGTACCGCCCAGTACGATGCCATGAACACCGGCATCAAGCTGCGCTTTAATATTTAGTTCAAAAAGTTCAAGATCCAGTTTATCGTCCTGAGTAAATTTTGTGGTTACTGCGGGCATTACGCCTTCCCAATTGATTTGCATAGGTTTAATTTTAAATACTCTAGCAAAGCTACTGGAGTTCTAAAGCATTTCTTTTGTAGTATTTAACCAAATCTTTGCATATTTTAGCGCGACCTTCAAATTAAGGCAGTTATTTAGGTCAAATTCTACTTAGTGAAAGTTTTACCGTTTAAAATACCGAAATCGGGCAAGCAGGCCCTCATCGTGCAGGAGGATCACGAATTCCTATTTTACGACAAGCTGCATCAACACCCCGAAATACAGATGAGCTATGTCCTGAGTGGCACCGGCACCTTGTTAACCGGAAACACCGTAACCCGCTTTGAGCCCGGTGAAGTTTTGGTTTTTGGCGGAAATCTGCCGCATGTATTTAGAAGCGATATACAGGAAGACAGCGAATCGCATATGCTCTCGGTTTTTTTTAACCGTGAAAGCTTTGGCGCCGATTTTTTTGAGACCGAAGAACTCCGCGATTTTGAACCCTTTTTTAATCTGGCCCAGTCGGGTTTCCGCATTAAAGACCGGGATTTACGCTTTAAAAAATGCTTTATGCAACTGAAGAATTCCGGGATGAAGCGCTTCTTACACTTCATCAACCTGCTTTACGAAACCGCCGAAGCTCCTAAAGAACTGCTCTCCAATTTCACCGAAAATTCACGCTATACCGATACGGAAGGCCAGCGGATGAGCAAGGTTTTTGACTTTTGCCTGAGTCATTTTCAGGAGCGGATAAGCCTGGAGGAAATCGCGGAAATCGCTGTGATGAGTCCCACCGCTTTTTGCCGATTTTTTAAAGAGCGGACGAACAAAACCTTTAGCGAATTTCTGACCGGCCTGCGTATTGAGCACGCCTGCCAGTTGCTGCGCACCCCAGATCAGCAGGAACCTATCGCTAACATCGCCTATGCCGCAGGTTTTAATTCGGTTTCCAACTTTAACCGGTATTTTAAAAAAGAAAAGGGGATGTCGCCGCGCGAGTACCGAAATTTAAGTGCATAATATTTACAAACTACTTAACAAACCTCCATCAATGGGGATTTGAGTGCCTGTGATGTAGGCCGCCTGCTCTGAAGCTAGAAAGGCAATCAGAAACCCATATTCTTCCGGTTTACCAATACGGCGTACCGGCACACCGGCTTCAAGTTGTTTAAAAACTGCTGCTTCCGAAATACCCTGCTCCCGGGCTTTTCTGGCATTTAAGGATGCGATGCGTTCGGTATCAAAATAGCCGGTAAGTATGCTGTTAACCGTGATCTGATCGGGACCGACTTCGGTAGCCAGACTTTTTGCCCAGGTTACTACAGCAGCCCTGATGGAATTTGACAGGACCAAATGTGCCAGAGGCTCTTTAACCGAAACCGAAGCCACATTAATCACACGTCCCCATTTCGCTTTGCGCATCGCTTTAAGCGCTAGTTCGGTAGTGAGTAAGACATTCTTAAACAACAAATCAAAAGCCTGCTGGTAATCACTTACCTCTTTGTCAAGCGCGGTTCCCGCAGCCGGACCTTGCGTATTATTGACTAAAATATCGACGGTGTTGCTTTCAAAGTATGAAGAAATAATCATTTTGTAAGCTTCAAAATCGGTAAAATCAACCTGAAGGATCTGATGTTGCTGCTCGTGAGGAGAAGGCAGTTCTGCCTTTACCGCTTCCAGCTTTTCCAGCGAGCGGGACATTAAGGTCACCGCCGCGCCACTTGCCGCAAGTTGCATAGCAATTGCTTTCCCAATCCCTGATGTGCTTCCGCCAACCAGTGCTTTCTTTCCGCTTAAGTTAATATTCATTGATTATTTTTATTGCTATTATTATTAGTATTTGAGACACATCCGAAAGGAACAAACAGTCTTTTGTCTTTACTCTCTATTCTAATGTCTGATGTCTCAAATCTAAAATCTAATTATCTATACTCCTCCCGTGTAGGGCTGAACACATCCAGCAATTTACAGGGTGTAAGGGCTTTGCCGCTGTGTTTGAGATGCGGAGCGATCACGACAATATCGCCGGGATGATACACCTGCGTCTTTCCGTCGAGGGTAAATTCGAATTCGCCTTCAATTACATGCATAATTTGCTCGTTCATATGACTGTGCTCAGGCACTTCAGCGCCTTCTTCCACTTCCCAAAAAGCCAAAGAGGTATTCTGGGTATGTACCAGTTTACCATGGTATCCCGGCATGATTTCTTTTGGGGTAATGTCTGAGAGTTTATAATTCATATTTTGGGTTATTGGGTTATTGGGTTATTGGGTTATTAAAGGTAATTTCTACTTTCTACTTTCTACTTTCTACTTTCTACTTTCTACTTTCTCACGTCTAAAATCTAATTCCCCCACATGCGTTCCCACAAACTGCGCAGCACCTGTTTCATCGCTTCCGGATCACGCTCGGTTTCCTTTATGGTAAGTCCAGTTTCGGTAGGAATCAATTCATAACTGAATACAAAACTCAGGTTTTTAGCATCTAAATCGTAAGCCCCAAAACGCAGGTCGTTAAAATACAGGTTTCCGTCTTTACGGGAAATCGTGTACCAGTTTTGGGCAATGGCTTCCAGTCGCTTTATGGTTTTGGTATCCTTGTAATCGCCTAAAAACTGGTGATCTTTCGGTACAAACCGAAACGCAATAGGCTTGGTATCAAAAAACGAATAATCACCCAGCAGATAAGCGTCTCCCACATCTACATTGGCATACCATAAGATCGTATTAAAGGCCGCAGGGCGGGTATCAATCGCGGTATATTCAATGTTTTGCTCCTCGAGCGCATCGGTAAACTTTTGATAGCTGATGCCTTTTAAAATGAGTGTAAGCAGCATATAAACCGAGCTTACAATTATCCCGAAGCGGTTCCACTTACGGCGTTTAGGCGAAGTTTTGGGCAATCGCATCACCAAAATCAGGAAGATCAAAAACGGCAGGGTGTACAGCGGATCGATCACAAAAATGTTTTGATAAGCCAGTCGCAGATCGAAAGGCCAAAAAAACTGCGTTCCCCAGGTGGTGTGCGCGTCTAACAGCGGATGTGTGATCAAACCCCAAAAGAACAACCAGGACCAATCCTTCCAGCTTGCCTGTGCCTTTGTATGAATTTTAGAAACCAGCCAACCCAGCAACGGCGCCATCGCAATACTAAACACAATGGAGTGGCTGATGCCGCGGTGAATTTCAATCGCCGTAAGCGGATCAAGGAATTTACCAACGAGGGTATCCAAATCCGGAATCGTACCTGCAATCGCACCATACAACATCGCCTTGTTGCCTACTTTCTTACCTAAAACGGCCTCGCCTACCGCGGCACCCAGTACAATTTGTGTTAGAGAATCCATCTAAGCGTCGATTATGTTCATTTTACGCAGCAGGAACGAGGCGTTCATATTTTGACAAATCCCTTTTTTAAAAGTGTAGTCAAAGAAGAGTTCGTCATTGATGATCTGCGCGTCAAAATAGTAATTCTTTACAGGTTCTAGATCTTCTGCCGCTTCGCAAAGGCTCAGGTCGTGGGTGGCGATGATTCCGGTAGAATTGGAAGCGACCAGTTTTTCAATAAACTTACGCGAGCCAATGGCTTTATCGGTGCTGTTCGTTCCTTTGAGAATTTCGTCGAGAATGATGAAATAGGTATCGGTTTTAATGGCGTTTACAATAAACTGCAGGCGCTTCAGTTCTGAAAAGAAATAGGATTCATCATCAGTAAGTGAGTCACTGGTGCGCATACTGGTGATGAGCTTAATGGGATGGTAATGCGCTTCGGGAGCACAGATGGGAAGCCCGGTGTTGCTCATCACGATAGCCAGCGAAACGGTACGCAGAAAGGTGCTCTTTCCGGCCATATTGGCCCCGGTAATGATGAAAAACTGCTCATTTTCGATACTGAAATCATTGGGAACGGCCTTTTTAGGATCCAGCAACGGATGGAAAAGCCTTTTAGCTTCCAGAGTTTGACTGGCCTTTGTAATTTTCGCGAAAGCGTAATTGGGATGATTAAAGCTGAAATTCCCCAGGCTGTTTTGCGCATCAAAAAAGGCGATGACTTCAAACCAGTTGGCCACCTCGCCTGCGTTGGCTTCGATCCAACGCTCGATGTTGTAGCATTGTCTAAGATCGGAAAGGAAAAAAGAATTGATAATAATGCCCATAAGCATATTAGAACGCTGGTCTAAAATCCCCAGCATTTTTGAAAACTGCTCAATTACAGCCGAAGCTTTGGCCTTTTGCGACTTGATTTTAACCTGTTGGCGTTGCAGGTAGACCGACTGAAATTCCTGTTTTTCAAGCAGCAGCATCAGTTTGTGGTACTGCTCAAACGTAGATTGCATTTTGCTGGCATTGGCCCAGAGGTCATTTACTTTTTTCACATAAATCCCGGAGATCCCCAGACCGATAAAAAACAACCACACCACAACATTTCCGGGAATCAGGCCCAGATAGGCCAACACAAAAGCAACCAGTGAAATACCGGTGTAGCTATTGGGCACCCACCGCATAAGTTTGGGCATAAAACTGCTGTAGTTTTTTAACCAGCTGAGAATTTCTTTGGCATCATAGTCGGCTTTGACCAGTGCAGCCGTGGCTCGAAATTGCTGCCTCCACGATAAATGCCCGGCAAGTTCCTTCACAGCTTCCTGTTTCTGCGGAATTTCTGCAATGTCGTTTGCGGTGAGGAATTCGGCTAGTTTGCGGGTTCCGCTCTCGAGGGCGGTGCGGTTGAGGTACTGAAAAAAGGATCCGCGACCAAAAAGATCTACATCCTGACTAAAAGCGTGAAGCGGATTTTTGAATTTTTCGCCGGAAGGCAAATCGTGAAAATTGCGATTCAACACCCGCAATTCGGTCTCATTTAAAGCAATCAATTCCTGCAAAAAATCGCGTTTGTACTGAAGCTTGTTGTGCCGGGAGACCAAAATGAGAAACAACACAATCTCAGCCACCACAATCCCGACTACCACCCGCGTCTGCGCCCATAAAAAATAGATCGCGATAACCCCCGCCAGAAAAACCGCCAGGCGAATCATACTGCTGGTAAATAGTGTGGACTGGGCTTTGGTAAGCTGTGCTTTATAGTCGGTTACAAGGGAAGTATAGGTATCTTTTGGGTTTTGCATCGATGTTGTCAGGTGATTTTTAAAAGCCGGTTTCTGGATGAAAATTGCTTAAATTTGGTAAAAGGCTAAAATTATGAAACATCACAGCATTTCGCTCGACTTTCCTGCTGATATTCTTTTGGCATTAAATGAATCTGAGCAAGACTTCAAAAATCGCATTAAACTTACCCTTGCCATCCAATTGTATAAGTTGGAAAAATTAACTCTGGGTAAGGCCGCCCAGCTTTCCGGCATTTCTCGGATGGAGTTTGAAAACGAACTGGTTAAAAACGGAATTCCCATATCCAACCTTTCAGAAAAAGATATCCTATCTGATCTGAATAAATTGGATTCATGAAAACCAAACTTATAATTGCTGATGCAGGCCCCCTATTTTCGCTTGCTGCAGTTGACCAGCTGCACATCCTCCTGGAACTTTTTGAAGATGTAAAAATTCCACAGGCTGTTTGGGAAGAAATAACTTTAGACGAGACAACCGAAATCTACCCCCTGCTACACGATTTTTTCAGCACTAAAGTTGTTCCCATTAAAGGCTTCAATGATTTAACTTTTGTAATGGATTACGGGGAATCTGAATCTGTTATTCTTTACAGGGAACTTAATGCAGATTTTCTATTAATAGACGACAAAAAAGCACGCGCCATCGCCGAAAGTTTTGAAATCAACTGTATTGGAACTCTTGGGATTTTATCAGCCGCCAGAACCAAAAAACTTATTCCTAAACTGCGACCCATTTTTCAAAAACTGATTGCGGAAAATCGATTTTGCGCCATTGAATTATTAAATGTAATCCTCAAAAAACATGGCGAAGATGAAGTTCAAGTCTAGTTTAAACTCTTCAATTCTTCTTTTAGCTTTTTGGTAAGGCTGTTTACGATAAGCTCGTAGCTGTGATCGATAAATTCGTAGAGTTGTTTTAGCGAAATCTCCCCGTTCAACACCACAGTATTCCAATGCTGCTTGTTCATATGCCAGCCGGGTAAAACACTCTCGGGATACTCCCCACGCAGCTCCAGCGCACGCTCGGGATCGCACTTGAGGTTGATGCGAGGTGTGCCGCCCTCCCAACTTTCGAGTCCGCTTAGGGCATACATTTTCCCCATCACCTTAAAAACCAAAGTCTCGTTATCAAACGGAAATTCTTCGGTTGTACCGGGTTTTCGTAAACAGTAGGTTCTGAAAATGTCGATGTTCATGGTCCCCTCCCTAACCCTCCCCCAAGGGGGAGGGAATTTGATTTAGGTAATTTTATATTTTCAAAATTAGCTCAACTTCGACAAGCTCAGTTTGACCTAATCTTAAATTCCGTATTCAAAATTCAACACCTCTTTCAATTCTGCTAATTGTGTTTCCTTATCTGAAAACTTAATCAACATATCATCCAGCAAGGCTTTTGCTTCAGTACAATTTTCCAGTTCATTTTTACAGTGCAAACTATAGGTACGCACCAGGCGGTAGTTGATCTCGTAGTTGTCAGGATATAGCTCAACACCTTGCTTATAATAGAAAATCGCATTCTTCCATTTTCCCTGAGAAAACCAGCGATCTCCAAATTCTATATGCTTTAAATACAGCCGCTCATTTTTTTTAATCTGTTCCTGTCTACTATCGTTTCGCTCCCGTAAAACATCTTTAACCAATAACCTTCCTAAACTCACAAAAAGAAACAAGCCAATAAATCCCAGAAAAACAAAAAAGACCTTCTCCCGTTTACGCCTGCGTTTAAATTTTATTTTTATTTTTCTAATAGCCTCTTTAGAATAGGCATTGAAAGTCGGTTTGCCGGTTGCACCTTTTAAATCAGTTTCTTTAAGGTTGAGAAAGCTTCGGTCTTTTTTGAATTTGGAGTTCTTGCGGAGTAATTTTCGATTATTCCGCAGACTATCGATCATCCCTTTCGCGCTACTTCCCCCGTAAAGCATAATTTAAAATCTATAAACCATTATATAATCCTGCATCAGGTAGCCTTTACCAATGTCAAAGTCGCCTGAATAGGCGGTTTTAAAGCCGTAATACTCATAAAATTTGACCGCTTTGTTGTCGCGGTTCACATTAAGCATTACGCCCTGTACGTTTTCTTTTTTAGCTTCCGCGAAAGCGAAATCCATCAAGAACCGACCTGCTCCTGTGCCGTGATTTTCGGGCATCACGTAAAGTTTATCTACCTTCATCCATCTTCCCTCTTTGGAAAGTTTCTCATTTCGGTAATTGGGGATCAACGCCAGGTATCCTATAGGTTCGGCTGCTTCATACAAGATGTAAAAACGGCTTCCGGTCTCTACCTGTTTTTTTAGCGAAGCAGTGCTGTACATAAACTCCATCATATAAGCAATCTGCTCTTCAGACAGAATGTCTTTAAAAGTCACCGGCCAGACGCGATCAACCAGACTTTTTAAAACCGGCCAGTCCTTTTCGCCCAGAGGCCTTACTTCAAAACTATTTGGAGACTTCACCTTCTTTCAATTTTGGAGTTTCGGTTGCGGTTTCCAGGGCTTTATAATCCAGTTTCCAGCCTATGGTTTGCACCAGGTTTTCCATCAGAGAAACCGTGCTCAATGCCTGCTTTGAAGCTTCGCCAAAGAGTCCGCTTTGGGGCACTTTATCAATAATATGCTGTTTGGCTTCCCGGTTGATTTCGGTTAAATCTGTAGAGGTAAACGGGTTGGCCCAGCCTTCTTTTTTGTCGTAATATTTAAAATCGGTCTCGATGCTTAGCAACTCCGGCTGCGGAAAATCGGTCAGTACAATCGTACGGTTTTTCACATCGGGGTGCATTTTGATTTTGGTGAGATCAAAGCCCACGTAGGCTTTGGCGTCAATTAAAACCAGAGCCTTTTTGCTTCCCAAAAACAAATTGAGCCACTTGTCTTTTACATTTTGGTAATGGTAGATTTCGGAAAAATCGCCTTCCACAGTGATGAATTTGCATACACTGCGTATTTTTTCCATCAACACCACAGACTGCTGCTGGGCATTTTGCTGTCTTCGGCTCTTAGAAAAGCGCGAAAAAATAAAATAGGCAATGATACTGCCTGCTGCAAGACCTATGAATAGATATTCCATTACGCAAGTTGAAAATTCGGTATTCCGGTAAAGTTAAGGGTTCTGTTTGTTTATGAAGTTATTGATTATTGGGTTATTTGAAATCACTCTTTCTGATTTCTTATTCAAAACTCATAATTCTTGATTCTGCATTGAAAAAACATCCCTCCAAACCTCCCTTCAAAGGGAGGCTACTTTTTAACTAAAGGATATATTTGGATTAAATTATTAGTTATAAGTTATTTAACACATCAGAATTCGCACTGCCTTCGATACAAATTCTGCTGCCCACGGCCTTCGCAAAATCTACTCAGCCAGCGCTTAATCATTTTTGCCTTCAGCTTTCCGAGCTTCTTTCAACCTGCAACCTGCAATGCTTTAAATCTTTATGGCAAATAGTGGTTTTTGGTTTGATATCGAAAACTCTACACTCAGCATTCTGCATTCAGAATTACTCAAAAGCATACAGAACCGGTTTACTGGGACTGGCATCGTTTTCAAAAGAAGCGATTTGCAGATTGAGCAGATACGAGCCGTCCGGAACGGTGTGAGGAACGAAAATCATTTCAGTAATGGTGGCGTCCATTCTGATTTTTCCATCGGTGTTCCAAAACGCATTGTGTGCAGCAAGCACGCCACCATCTTCCTCGCGGTCAACGCTGGGCATATCGATAAGCAGGTGTTTGATTCCGCTTTCGCGAAAGAACACCGCCGTCTCTTCCAGCAGATACGGCCAGTTGGTATGCGACCATTTTCTGCTTTTTTTGGTTGCCGTATTGGGCAAGGTTCGTATCACCACAGCTTCCGGATTTTTTCCCTGAAGGGCACGCTGAGCTAGTTTTTTGGTAAACACAAAATCCCCGTTATTCGGCTCGGGCACGAGGGTGATCACTTCCGCAGTAAACATAAAGGTTTTTAGATTCTGGTTGATGCTGTGTACTTTTTCGGTAATGTGTCCCACACATTCGGTATGCGTGCCGTGCGCGTGCGGGTTGTAATAGATATTATTGAAATTCAAAACCGCTCCCTGAGCCACCGCAGCGACCCATTTGCCCTCGACTACCGGTTCAATTTTAGGCGGATTGAGATACCAGGCCACGGGATTAGCGGCACCACTCACTACAGGAATGCTGATGTCTATGGGTTTGCTAAAATCTACAGTAACGGGTTTATTGTTTAAAGTAATTGTTGCTCGCATAGGCATTTCATTAAGTTGCCTTATAAGTTAGTCTTTTCGGAAAAAGTTACAGCTAAAAAAATTAAGAAAGATTGAGCAGAAAGAGATCGCTCGCCAGACCGTCGCTCAAAAACTTACCCTTTTTAGTGACTACAATGCGATCGCCATCCCGAAAGAGCAGGTGCTCTTCCAAATGTTTTTCGGCCTGTTGCAAAGCGTATTCTTTAAATTTTAGACCGAAGGATTCCTCAATTTTAGAAAGCGAAATACCCCAAATGGTACGTAAACCGGTCATTACATACTCGTTGTATTTATCGGTAAGCGAAAGCGTTTCGCGCTCCACCGGAAGCTCGCCGGCCTCAATAGCCCTGATGTACTTGGGGTTGTTATTGATGTTCCAGCTGCGGGTATTTCCGTCGTAGCTGTGTGCCGAGGGGCCAATGCCCAAATAGGCTTTGCCGGTCCAGTAGGCCGTATTGTTTTGCGAAAAATAGCCGGGTTTGCCAAAATTGGAAAACTCATAATTCTCAAAACCGGCCTGCTGCATCGTATCGACCAAAATCTCAAAATGCGCCTGTGCCACCGCGTCGTCAACGGGTTTTACAACACCCTTTTCTATAAACTTTTGAAGCGCCGTATTGGGCTCCACCGTAAGCGCATAACTTGATATATGCGGAATATTCAATTCCAAAGCACTGTCCAGATTCTCTTTCCAGCGCTCGTTAGTCATATCGGGCATGCCGTAGATTAGATCTATCGAAATGTTGTCAAAATAGGCTTTAGCCAGTTCCAGACAGCGCACCGCCTCATCTGCATTATGCGCCCGGTTCATCAGCTTCAAATCTTCTTCAAAAAAGGACTGCACGCCAATACTCAGCCTATTGATTCTCGATTCTGAAAGCATCTTCAGCTTTTCTTCCGTAAGATCATCGGGATTCGCTTCGAGTGTGATTTCGGGATTTTCGGAAATTTCAAAATGCGCATCAATGGTTTTAAAAATACGCTCGAGTTCGTCTGCATCGAGCAAACTGGGCGTTCCACCACCAAAATAAATGGTTTGCAGAACACCTGAAATTTCGTTTTTACGCAAGATGAGTTCGTTGCACAAAGCCTCAACGAGTTGGTCTTTCTTCTTTAGCGAAGTCGAAAAGTGAAAATCACAATAATGACAGGCCTGCTTGCAAAACGGGATGTGGATGTACAAACCGATCCCCAGCCCCCCGGCCCCCGAAGGGGGAGTTTTACTGTCTTGTAGAAAATCTTCGATTTTCATAGAATAATGCTTTAAGCCCCCTTTGGGGGTTTGGGGGATATTACCCGTTTTTCATTCTGCTTAACAAAAGCATCCCAGCCGGTATAACTTTTACCGGTTTCGACACGACCTGCATTGAAGTGATGGCATACCGCAGCAGCCAGACCATCTGTGCTGTCCAGATTTTTAGGCAGGGTTTTGAGGCCGAGCAGGCTTTGCAGCATTTTAGCCACCTGTTCTTTACTGGCGTTACCGTTGCCGGTGATGGCCATTTTTATTTTTTTCGGAAGGTATTCGGTTACCGGGATCTGGCGCGAGAGACCGGCTGCCATAGCCACTCCCTGGGCTCTGCCCAACTTAAGCATAGACTGTACGTTTTTTCCGAAAAACGGAGCCTCGAGCGCCATCTCATCGGGATTGTAGGTGTCTATAAGTTCGATGGTGCGTTCAAAAATGAGTTTGAGTTTGATATAGGGGTCGTCGTATTTTTTAAGCTGAAGTTCATTCATCTGAAGAAACTCCATTTTTTTATTGACCACGCGTATGAGACCAAAACCCATAATCGTGGTTCCCGGGTCAATCCCTAAAATGATTTTTTCTGATTTCAAGCGCTAAATTTTTTCCATCTTTGAAGCTTTCGCAAAGCTAACCATTATAAGCGTGATCGTCATTGCCCTCCTCTTAATCTTCTATGTTTTGCTCATCGCGGGGCTTTGCATTGGTTTTTTTAGACTGAAAAACGAAAGCACAAATTTTGACAACCAGATGTTTTCAGACACCAAAACCAGGTTTTCTATCGTCATCCCGTTTAGAAATGAAGCCGGACATCTGCAAGCCTTACTGGAAACATTGAATTGTTTGGATTATCCGGATGAACTGTATGAAATCATTCTCATAAACGATGGGTCTACAGACAGGTCTTTGGAAGTAATTGAAAATTTTCTAGCTGCGCATCAAAGACTAGAACTGAAAATACTAAACAACAAACGCGTTTCGGGTTCACCAAAAAAAGATGCGCTCAATCTGGGGATTGCTGAAGCGAAAATGGATTGGATCATTACCACCGATGCAGATTGCCGGGTGCCGTCAAACTGGCTGAAGCATTACAATTACAAAATACTTCGCGAGGCTTGCACATTCATCGCCGGGCCGGTTTGCTTTTATGAAGATCAAAACCAATTGCTGGATGCCTTTCAACAGCTGGACTTTTTGAGTCTTCAGGGCGCAACCATCGGCAGTTTTGGACTGAACAGGCCGTTTATGTGTAATGGTGCAAATCTGGGGTTTTTAAAAAGCGCGTTTTTAAGGCTGAATGGCTATGCTGCGAACAATCACATCGCCAGCGGAGACGATGTGTTTTTAATGCAGCAGTTTTTAGAAGCCGATGCTAAAGCGGTTGGGTATCTCAAAACCCGCGACGCATTGGTAGCAACAGCCCCGCAACCCGATTTAAAATCGCTGATCAATCAACGGAAGCGCTGGGCAGCGAAGGCCTCAGCCTACAAAAGCCGTTTTGCTGTTTGGGTTTCGGTTTTGGTTCTTTTGGGAAATGCTTCGGTAGTAGCCATATTATTTTTTGCCGAAATCTACTACTTATTGATACTAAAAGTCGCTATAGATTTTCTCCTCATCTGGTGCACCGCAAATCTTTTCGCCCAAAAAAAACCGTTTAAACAGTATCTATGGGTTGCGCTTGTTTATCCGTTTTTCACCCTGTATATAGCCTTGGTGAGCCAGTTTGGTAAGTTTAGCTGGAAAGGGAGGGATTTTAGGAAATAGACACCTACGTAAACATCCATCCCCAACGCTTCCTTCAAAGGAAGGCTGCTGTTTGAAAATTTCAAAAAGCACGCTAAAAACTCTTATTCAACCTTCACAACCACCGGCATTTTAAAGCTGGTCTTAACCGGAATACCTCTTTTGTGGGCCGCGATGATTTTAGGAAGCGAATCGAGGCTGTCTATAAGCCAACCTTCCAGTTGCGGCAATTGACTGGCGATGGTATCGGGAATTTGTGCCTTTTCAATTGTGAGATCACCCAGCTCGCTGATGCTCAGGTAAAGCCAGACCGTATCGTTGATTTCGGTCTCGACAATCATCGTTTTATTAGAAAGCTGAAGCTGAAAATTGCGCTGCAATTCGTTTTGAAAACAGGAATAACGCGCCTGTTGATCTTTTAAGTTTTCGCAGGAAGCAAAAGTGGGATACTCCTCAACCTCATTCATATTAAGGGTTTTGAGTTCTTCCTGTACCAGATCGTCTGAAGAGATTTTTTTGGTCTCGAGATCTTTACACGAAAACAGGTTAAGGGCAAGCGCCAAAAGAACTACAAATCGAATCATGGAATGACTTAAATCACTGGCAAAGATGTAAAAACGAGCGGAATAAAACTAGTACTTACTCGGCTAACAGTCTTTTACCGGTTTTTAAAAACGATAGCCCAGACTAAACTCTACGCCTTCGGCTTTTGCGCCGTGCGCTTTCACGGTAACAGCAGCCGAGATATCTTCGGTAAAATAGCGCTTAAGACCCAGCCTGTTGTAAAGTCGGTTTTCAAATTCGTACGGGTAGTACACGTAATAACCCAAATGCGAAACAAAAGCGATCTTGTTAAAACGCAGTTCGTGACCTACGAAAAGCCCTACACGTTTCCAGTCTTCATCACCGGTAACGCCGGTTTCGGGAAAAGAAGCGGCCTGAAGCTTAATAAGTTCTTTGAAGAAATAGGCAAAAAACACATCAGTCCCTGCGACGAGAGTGCTTTTGTGGTTGATGCGCTTATCTGCAAATGCCGAAACCACAAAAAACGGAAACTGCCCCTGACCTACAATGTCGCTTTCATTGCCCCCGCCGCGTAGCGCCAGGTTGAAATGTACCGGCTCGGTATATTTGGTACGCTCGCCTTCGGGGATATAATCGGGAAACTCCTCGTAATCGAGGTTGTAATTAGCGCCGACGTTAAAGGCAAAGGTATTGGTACTGTTGTTGGGTGCGCGCAAATTGGCATTGCTGTAATGAATAATCGTAAACCCGGCATTTAATCCGAAGCCTTTATACAGGTTTTGCTTGTTGTATTGCAGGGCGATGTAGGTCGAACTCAGCAATTTGGTGCCGTAGGCATTGTTTATGTAATTGGTTTCGGGATCATACGGACTGCCCGCAACCGCGACTCCCTGACCGATGCGGAAATACGCATTACGATTCAAAAAATAAAAGTTGAAATGCCCGTAAAAACTCAGGTTTTCGCCCAGATACTCGTTGTGCAGATCCTGATAAATAGCTGAAAATCCCCAATCGGGATAATTGTAGCGGCGTTCCCACTCATTAAAACCGTAGGTACGGCGGTTGTAACTTACTATAAAACCGGTGGGATGACCGGTGATGAGGTGATTGATGTCGGGGTTATGCTCCAGAATACTTCCGTAGAAAAACGAGGCGTCTAATGATACCGGTTTTTTCTCCTTCAAATCGGGGTTTTCCTGTGCGGTCAGACTGTAAAAAGAAAAACTACATACGGCAAGTAAAACAAGTTGAAGTCTGCGCATTAGTTTTCAAAAATTAAGCGGCCGGTGTATTTTTCTTCAACCTCAACCACAGCCGGTCTGTTTACCGAAATAACATCTCCGGTTCCAAAAATGGTTCCTTTAATACTCGCCTGTGGGTTTACAATCATCTTGTTTGCAGAGGTTTGATTTACGGTTACATTTTGAGCAACCAGATCCCGGGCTTCAAGTCTTGGGCCTTCATTAAAAAAGGATGCTCTTAAGTTAGTGGTTGTTCCCGAAAGATAAAAAACGCTTTTTCCGTTAGCGCGAACCTCCAAATTGTTGGCAACAAGATCCAAATAAAAGTTTCCACTTTTACGCGGTGTAGTATCTCCAGAATCATAGATCGTATCGCTAAGCAAAACCAAAGTTGCAAAATTAAGAGTACCGTCACTGTAAATCGCATTCCCCGATGCATTGCGTATTTCGGTAAGATTTGGCGTTGTGACGTAGACCACAAAGTTTTGATAATCGCGAAACAGGTTGCAGCGCTTGGCGTTTTTGATGCGTAAAATACCGCCGTCAAGCACTTCGATTACGGCATCACTTACCATATTCTCTCCGGTTTTAAGCACCACTTTTTGCTCGGGACCCTGCTTGATGTACACAATCACATCGGTCTCACTGCGCAGTTTGGTAAACTCAGGCAAATCGTAGGTAATGGCTACAGGATCGCCTTCTCCTTCAAAACAATCACCGGCATTATCTGAACCACAAGCGGTGAAAACTAATAATGCAAATAAAAACAGGTTTCTCATAAACTTCTTCAACTCGCTCATTGAGCCTTGGCTCAACCGCCACAAAGTACGGTAAAAAAGTCCTAACCTACCCGCAGATTGTTTTTTGAAAGCAAGGTGCCTCTCAAAAAATAAAAATAAGCAGGCTACATTTTAGCATATGCATAGAAAGACAGAACTTTGAATTCTTAGTTGTATTAAACGTCCGGAATATTTTGACTAAAAAATTCTATGTCCTTCTCGTGGTTCTTTTTGGCGTTTTGCTGATCAGGCTAGGGAGCTGGGGTCTTACCGAAAGCAGTGAAGCACGCTATGCCGAGATTGGCCGCGAAATGGCCTTAAGCAATGATTTTATCAATCCCAGTCTACTGGGAATCATTCACTATCATAAGCCTCCTGTTACCTACGCCATTACGGCGATTGGGTATAAAATTTTTGGTTACAACGAGTTTGGAGCCCGGTTTTTTTTAAGTCTGGCTTTAATCCTGCAGCTGTTACTTATCTTTAAAATTGCCCGGCTTTGGTTTAAGGACGACAAAATCGCACTGGCTTCGGCACTAACATATTTTTCATTTCCGCTGGCGCTTATCGCTGTGCGTAATTTAACCACAGATGCATTCTTAACCACGTTTATTATCTGGGCGATTTATTTATGGCTTCAGAATAAATTAAACGAAAAGATAACTTACCTCTACCTGTTTTATATTGTTTTAGGACTGGCCTGCCTCACTAAAGGTCCGGTTGCATTTTTACCTGTTGCCTTGTTCATTCTTTGTTATAAAATCATCAATAGGGAAAAACCCAAAGTGAGTATTCATTCTGTTTTAGGACTTATTTTACTGCTGGGAATTTCGGCATCCTGGTTTATCATTTTGATCCTGCAAAAACCGGAACTCTGGGATTATTTTATTCAGGAACAAATCATCGACCGAAGCGTACATGCCGAAACCTTTCACCGCGATAAACCCTTTTGGTTTTATCTGGTATTGGTTCCTGCCCTCTCTCTACCCTGGATAGTACCTACGCTGATTACGATCTTTAAGGTGAAACAGGAAAAATGGGATAAACCCACTCAAATTACCGGTTATACAGCATTGTCCATTTTGATTGCCTTTTCCCTTTTTTCGTCCAAATTAATCTTATACATCCTCCCGATGTTTCCGTTTTTGGCGCTCTTTTGCGGCAGTGTTTTCATCCAGTATGGCAACCGGTTTTCAAAAATCTACGAGTTCTCTTTTAGAGGTGCATTTCTGCTTTTAGTACTCATTATTACCTCGTTGTTCTTTATCCCTCAATTCACGTTTACCTGGTATAAAACACTGCTTTTTCTGGGAATCTCCCTGGCTTTCGGTTCTCATTTGTTATTTCGGTCAAAGGCTGCTCAGGTAGACCGTCTGCTTGTTTTAAGTACAGCGATGTTGAGTGTTTTGATCTTGATTTATGCTGATTTTGCAGCGCAAAACCAAACGCTTATCAATTCACCTAAAGCGAAGTATGCGTTTGTTAAAAGTGAAAGGACTGATCGTGATTATAAAGTTTTGGTCTACGACAATCTGCTATCTTCTGCCCCTTTTTATTTGGGTGACCGGGTGATTACCATCTACAACTCTAATTTTGAAGCCAAACGGGATACGCGCTTTGAAACTACAGATCACTGGAAAGAAACCTATCTTCCTCTAAACGAACCGGGGCAAAGCGACCGACTCAAGAAGTTACTGGCCGATAAAAACAACGTTTTACTGATTAAGAATAAGAAATCACTGCCAGACAGTTTACAATACCTGTTGCAAGGCTTTCAGGCTGAAAAAATGAAGAAGTGGACGGTGTATTACTAAAGGCGGTAACCTATACCAAATTCTACCGCTTCAGCCTTTGCTCCGTGCGATTTGAGCGTAATAGCGCCGAAGATTTTATCGGTAAAATAACGTTTTAAACCGCCTCTGAAATAAATCCGGCCTTCAAAGTCGTAGTCATAATAAGCATAATAACCAAACTGCGTTACAAAGGCATTTTTGTTAAACCGAAGTTCGTGTCCCAAAAACACTCCAAAACGCTTCCAATCCTCATCTCCTGTGGTACCCAGACGTTCCAGAGCAATACTCTCGTACTCGATCTGGTCTTTTAAAAACGGACTCAGAAAAAAGTCAACACCCGCCTGAAGCGTGCTTTTATGCGTAATGCGCTTATCTACAAATGCCGAAGTAACCAGAAAAGGACGCTGCCCCAAACCGATGTAGTCGCTTTCATTAACCCCGCCACGCAAAACCAAATTCAGCTTTAAAGGCTCGGTATAGCGGCTTTTGACATTTGGGATATACTCGGGTCGCTCTTCGTCATCCAACTGGTAATTCAAACCCAGGTTGAAGGCAAACGAGTTGGTACTCGCATTAGGCGCCTTTACATTAGCATTCGAATAATGGATTAAGGAAATACCGGTTTGTAAACCTATTCGATCTATAATATTGGGTTGCTTATAGTTTACCATCACAAAGGTTGAACTCAACAAGGTAGAACCGTAAGCATTATTTCTAAAGTTATCATCCAGGTCAAAAGGCTTAGTCGTCGCAGCAATACCCTGACCAATACGCAGCATCAATCTTCGGTTGAGGGCGTAGAAGTTAAAATGACCGTAGAGTCCAAAATTCTGACCCAGATTTTCATTCTTTTGATCCTGCGCAATAAATGAGAACCCGTAATCCGGGTAATTGTAACGTGCTTCCCAATCGTTAAAACCATAGGTCATACGATTATAACTCAGAATTACACCCGTAGGATGCCCGGTAATTAAATGCGCGATGTCCTTATTGTGCTGCAGGATGGTTCCGTAAAAAAAGTTGGCATCCAGGCTGTACGGCTTAACTTCGGTTTCCTGGGCCATAACAGAAAAGCCGCAACACACTAAAAACAGGATTCGGTAGATCATTCGATTTTAACTATCGGGCAAATGTATCAAATAGTATTCGAATTTATTCCCCTAAAAAAGTTCAGCCGCAATTGCCTTGATGTTGTCGCTTTTCCCCATAGAATAATAGTGCAATACCGGCGCACCGCCTTCCATAAGCTCGCGCGATTGCTGTATCGCCCACTCAATCCCTACCTGACGCACGTCATTGTTGTTTTTGCAGGCATCAACAGCATCAATGAGATCCTGAGGCAAATCAATTTTAAAAACCTGCGGCAGCAGTTGTAGATGGCGTTTAACCGCAAGTGGCTTAATCCCCGGAATAATAGGAATATCAATTCCTTCAGCGCGCACCATATCTACAAACTCGAAGTATTTTTTATTATCAAAAAACATTTGGGTTACCACATAATCGGCACCGGCCTCCACTTTTTGAATAAGGCGTTTTAGATCGGTTTTTAACGAAGGAGCTTCCAAATGCTTCTCCGGATAGCCTGCCACACCGATGCAAAAATCAGAACAGTCTGAAGTTTCAATTACATTATTCAGATAGCGGCCTTTATTCATATCGGCAATTTGCTCTACCAGCCCCAGTGCATACTCGTGCCCGCCTTTGGTAGGTTCAAAATACTGCTGCTCTTTCATCGCGTCACCGCGCAAGGCCATCACGTTGTGAATACCCAGATAATGGCAATCTACCAGCAGATATTCGGTTTCTTCTTTGGTAAACCCGCCACAAAGCACGTGCGGCACGGTATCCACATCGTATTTGTGCTTTATAGACGCGCAAATCCCCAGAGTTCCCGGGCGCATACGCGTGATTTTTTTGTCGAGCAGACCGTCTTCTTTCTCGATATACACAAACTCCTCACGCGAAGTCGTCACATCAATAAACGGAGGTTTAAACTCCATCAAAGGGTCAATATTATCGTACAATTCCTGAATGCTTCGGCCTTTGCGTGGCGGTATCAATTCAAAAGAAAAAAGGGTTTTACCGTCTGCTTTTTTTATGTGATCTGTAATTTTCATATTCCTCTTCCTCCGCCCGCTCCAAAGGAGCGGGAACCGGATTTATTTATTCTATTAATATTCAATTTTTGGGCGCCTCCCTGCGGGCCGGGCTTTCGCTGGTCGCTGTCCTGGCTACCGCCACGACGAGCTCCAACAGCAGCTCAATCCCTGGCGCTTTTTAATCTGCGATATTCGGGTTTAACCACTTTTCAGCGGTGCGCACTTCGATAGCTTTCCGCTTTGCGAAATCTTCAACCTGATCCATTTTGATTTTACCCAAACCAAAATAACGCGCCTCCGGATGTGCAAAATAATACCCGCTCACCGAAGCAGCCGGCCACATCGCAAGGCTTTCAGTCAATTCAACACCTATGCGTTCTTTGACATCGAGCACATCCCAAATAGTTAGTTTTTCCAGATGGTCCGGGCAGGCGGGATAACCCGGTGCCGGCCTGATGCCCTTATACGCCTCTTTGATGAGTTCGTCATTAGACAACTCCTCATCGCTGGCATAACCCCAATGTTGCTTGCGCACACGCTCGTGCAGGTATTCGGCGAAAGCTTCTGCCAGACGGTCTGCCAGGGCTTTTACCATTATGCTGTTATAATCATCGTGCTCGGCTTCATATTTTTCGGCCAGTTCCTGAGTGCCAAAACCTGCAGTAACGCAAAAACAACCCATATAATCGTTTTTCCCGGTTTCTTTAGGCGCGATGAAATCGGCCAAAGCGATATTCGGTTTACCCGAAGCTTTTTTGCTTTGCTGGCGTAAGGTTCTAAAGATGAATTTCTCCTGCTTCTCGACTGCGCCCGAAGTGACCAACTCAATGTCGTCGTCGTTTACAGTGTTGGCTTCAAAAAGACCAAAAACGGCTTTCGCGGTCAGCAACTTTTCGTCTAAAATCTTTTTAAGAATCGCTTTCGCGTCAGCAAAAAGTTCGCGTGCCTGCTCGCCTACAACCTCATCTTCGAGAATGTCGGGATATTTACCGTGCAAATCCCAGCTGCGGAAAAACGGTGACCAGTCTATATAATCAACGAGTTTTTCCAACTCAAAATCTTCGATTACCTGTATACCGGGCTCGTTGGGCTTAAAGGCTTTAAAAGCATCCCAGTCGAGCTTCCATTTATTCTCGCGGGCCTGTGCCAGCGTTAAAAAGTCGCGTTTTTTACCACGGGTTAAAAAGCGGTCCCGGAACAATGCATAATCCTGTTTGATATCTGCTTTATACTTCAGTCTGGTTTCCGGATTGAGCAAATCGCCCACCACGGTTACCGCTCTGGATGCATCATTCACGTGCACCACTGCTTCCGGATATTCCGGGTCAATTTTTACAGCCGTGTGCGCCTTACTGGTGGTAGCACCACCTATGAGCAAAGGCACGGTAAAATCCTGACGCTTCATTTCTTTCGCCAGAAAAACCATCTCATCCAATGATGGTGTTATGAGTCCGCTAAGGCCTATGATATCAACATTGCGCTCTTTGGCGGTTGCGATTATCTTCTCAGGCGGAACCATTACGCCCATATCTATAATCTCATAGTTGTTACAGGCCAAAACCACGCTAACAATATTTTTACCGATGTCATGCACATCGCCTTTAACGGTTGCCATAAGAACCAAGCCAGCCCCCCTTTCCCCCTGAGGGGGAGTTTCGGTCACTATCTTTTCAACGATGCGTTCTAAAACCGCTTCGGTATTTTCTAAAACCTCAACATTTGAAAAGCGGATTACCTTGAACCCTTGTTCCTGAAGCCACTCTGTACGAACCTGATCATGCTCCTTATTTTCGGGCAATTGATGAATTAAACCATCAATTTCTATTACCAAACGTTCTTTGAGACAGACAAAATCAGCAATGTATTTGCCTATGATGTGCTGCCTTCTAAATTTATAGCCCTGTAGTTTTTTGTTGCTTAAATAATCCCAAAGCACTTTTTCAGCCGGAGTGGGATTGTTGTAACGCATTTTTTGAGCAAATTCCTTAAGCAAACCATATAATACCGGGTCTGCCGTGCGCCAGTATTGCTCCCCCATTGGGGGTTGGGGGGCTGCGTTTTTCAATTTCTCCTCCTCAATATACGGTAATAAATAGGCCACAGCCTTTTTCATTACCCGTGCCGATTTAACCACCTGAGGCAGGAACATTTTTCCATCTCCAAAGAGATCGCCTACCACATTCATACCGGTCATCAAATGTCCTTCAATCACGTGCAATGGCTTTTCTGAAGCCTGCCGCGCTTCCTCCACATCTTCTAAAATATAGGTATCAATACCTTTAACCAGAGCTCGTGTAATTCGATCCTGAAGCGGTTCTTCACGCCACGAAAGGTCAACGGTTTTTTCTTTGGCACTGCCTTTTACGGTTTCGGCAAAATCAAGCAGGCGTTCGGTTGCGTCATCCCTGCGATCCAGAATCACATCTTCAACGTGCTCCAGCAAATCTTTCGGGATGTCGTCATAGACCTCAAGCATCGTTGGATTTACAATCCCGATATTCATCCCGGCCTTTATGGCATGGTAGAGAAATACCGAGTGCATCGCTTCGCGTACGGTATCATTTCCGCGGAAACTAAACGAAACATTACTCACCCCACCACTCACGTGCACGTGAGGCAAATTTTCTTTCACCCAGCGGGTGGCTTCAATAAAGTCAATAGCATTGCGACGGTGCTCCTCCATCCCGGTAGCAACCGGAAAAATATTCAGGTCAAAAATGATGTCTTCCGGCGGAAACTTTACCTGATTAACGAGTATATCATAACTGCGTTTGGTGATTTCAAGTCGGCGCTCGTAATTGTCTGCCTGGCCTACCTCATCAAAAGCCATAACAACCACGGCAGCACCGTAGCGCTTTATCTTTTTGGCGTGGCTAATAAATTCGGCTTCGCCTTCCTTCAAACTGATGGAATTCACCACACATTTGCCCTGCACGACCTGTAAACCCGCCTCAATGATTTCCCATTTAGAACTGTCTATCATAATGGGCACCCGGGCGATATCGGGTTCGGCGGCAATCAGGTTTAGGAAGTTGACCATTGCTTTTTTACCGTCAATAAGACCATCATCCATATTGACGTCAATGATTTGCGCACCGCCTTCTACCTGATCGCGGGCAATGGCTAGTGCCTCGTCAAATTTCTCCTCATTAATAAGTCTTAAAAACCGGCGTGACCCTGCCACATTGGTTCGCTCACCCACATTCACAAAATTGCTTTCGGGAGTGATGACCAAAGGCTCAAGTCCGCTTAATTTAAGGGGTTTGAAGTTTTTAGTATGCTTAGCTGCCTGTACAGTAGTACTCATAACTGGTTTTTATAAAGCTGCCGTTTGTTCTAATGCGGGCAATGGTCTGGGTTTATAGTCTTTTACAAGATCTGCTATTGCCTTGATGTGTTCTGGTGTGGTACCGCAACAGCCGCCTACGATATTGATAAGCTGTTTATCGAGGTAGGTTTTTATTTGCGCTGCCATTTCTTCTGCGGTCTCGTCATATTCTCCAAAAGCGTTCGGTAAACCGGCGTTGGGATAAGCCGAAATCGCAAAGTCTGATTTAGATGAAACCACTTCGAGATACGGAGTAAGCTGGTTTGCACCCAGCGCACAGTTGAAGCCTACTGAAAGTAAAGGCATATGGCCTATGGAAATCAGGAAAGCTTCCGCAGTTTGACCGGAAAGTGTTCTTCCGGAAGCATCGGTAATCGTGCCACTTACCATCACAGGCACCTCAATACCGCGCTCGTCTTTTACCTCTTCGATAGCAAAAAGGGCCGCTTTCGCGTTAAGCGTATCAAAAATAGTCTCAACCAAAAGAATATCTACGCCACCGTCTAGCAGTGCCTCGGCCTGTTGCTTGTAGGCTATGCGCAATTCGTCAAACGAAATTGCCCTAAAACCGGGATCGTTTACATCTGGTGACATACTCGCGGTTTTATTGGTAGGTCCCATTGCACCGGCAACAAAACGGGGTTTGTCGGGTTGCTTTTCGGTAAACTCCTGCGCCACCTTCCTGGCGATTTTAGCCGACTCGTAGTTGAGTTCGTAAACAAACTCCTGCATTCCGTAATCTGCCATTGCTATGGTGGTACCGCTAAAGGTATTGGTCTCTACGATGTCTGCGCCTGCGGCAAAATAGCTGGCGTGTACATTAGCAATCGCCTCGGGTTGGGTGATACTCAACATATCATTATTACCCTGTACCGGGCTGGGCCAGTCTTTAAACCGTTCTCCCCTGAAATCTTCCTCGGTAAACTTGTAGCGCTGCAGCATGGTCCCCATAGCGCCGTCCAGTACCAAAATTCGCTCTTTTAAAGCCTGATATAATTTGTCTTTACTCATAATCAACTCGTATAAGCCTGTATCCTCTCCTCTCGGTTTTAAGCACAGTTAAATCTGCTCAAAACAAAGCGCAAAATTAAGTTATTAAGAAGGCAAAAAGGGAGTTCGTGAAACTCGTTTTTTGTTATCTATCTCAACATATGAGTAGAATGTAGCACCTTCTCCGGGAGGAGGGTTGCTAAGGCTTCATCGGGTCTAATCCCTCTGCCTTTCTTGATAACTGCATTAAATAATGAACTGAACTGCAAAGATTAAAAAACAACGGGAGAATACCCAAATTTTAAGAGATTAATGTTTAAACAATTAAAAAAATACCTGCCTCTTTTTTAGACAAATGGCAATATATGCGGACGAAAAACGCATAAATATACTTGTTAAAAAATCAACTATCTGATTTACAGAGTTGTGTGTTTGATTATTTAAGTTAATTTTGTAGTCCCCATTTTTATAACGAAACGTAACTATTTATCTATGCAAAACGCTACTTATCTGGAATCTAGATTTCCAATTGTGGATTATGAGAATGCCTCTGATGCCGTAAAAGAAATCTATGATAACACAAAACGCACGCTACAAATCCCATTTGTACTAAACTGGTTTAAATGCCAGGGCTCTAATCCCATTTTACTAGCCGGAAATTGGGCTAAATTAAAAGCTACCCTAATGCAGGGTAACGTGCCTAACGTTTTAAAGCAACTCATTATTTACAACGTTTCAAAAAAACGCAATTGCTCCTACTGTGCCGAAGCTCACGGGATTTTTGCAGACAGCATGAGCAATCTGGTTAATGAGACGGCAAACTTTAAAGTGACCGAAAACCTGGATAGCCCCATGATTCCTGAAAGCTTTAGAACTGCTATTAAAGTGGTGACCAAGGCAGCTCTGCATTCTAATCAGATCAACGATGAAGATTTTAAGGCATTAAGCGATGCAGGTTTTGACGAGTCTGAAATTCAGGAATTGATGGCTCAGGCCGATCTGGTTAATATGCTGAATACCCTTGCAGATGTTTCCGGTATTAAGATCGATAACGAATTGATGGAAGCCCAGGCTTAAAACCTTTACATTCCTGTGAATCTATCTTCAGCCAAGTATCGCATTACCTACGAGGCATTTTCCAAGTTATCAGGCAGTCTCAGCAAAGTAGAATCTGTTGAAGAGCTTGGAATTGTTGCTAACAGGCATCTTAAGTATTTGTTTAATTTCAAGATGCTTAGGATTGTTATGCTTTTTAAAAACGAAACTGCTGTAAGTTTTACATTCCTTAAATCGAAAGAACCAAAAATCGTAGATAGCGATGAATTACTCGATTACGAAAAGCAACTGTTTAAAGTAAAAATTCCTCTTTTGAGAGCGCTTAACACAACCGATTTACCCGGTCATGCTACAGCTCTTTATGAAAACTGGAATAAGCCAAAATTATGGGGCTGGCATACGACATCAGGCGAACGGGAAATTTGCTTTTCCTTAATTTCAGATGATACCGAAAGCTTTAACCACAGTGATATGGAAATCCTCAATCTGCTGGTTGATAACATCACCTCGAGGTATTTTCAAATCTATCTGAGTCAGCAATTAAAAACCAAAAACTTAAGGCTGAAAGAAGCAATTACAGAAATAGAACTCAAGAATACCGAAATTGAGCGCATCAATAACAATCAACAAAATATTATTTTCCGCAGAACGGAAGAATTGCATTTTAAAAACAAGAAACTTCTCGAACTCTCAAAACTTAATGCTCACGATCTAAGAGAACCTCTAACCCGAATTCTGGGCTTTCTGGAAATCTCTGAACTGTATACCGACGAAGATCTGCGAAAAAGTATTCTTCCCAAACTTAAAGAGTCTGCTCTTGAACTGGACCTTATTTTTAGAAGAGTGGTTAGCCAGAGCGAACAAACTGCCTCAAATGCTAATTTAATTGAAAATGGGTATGACTAAGCTGCTTAAAATAATGCTGGTTGATGATCAAAAAATGGCCAATTTCATCAACAAAAAACTTATCGAAGTCACTGATTTTGCCGAAAGTATCATTGATTATACCCTGCCGCGTACAGCTCTTTCTGAACTGGAGAAGGAAAAACCAGACCTGATCTTTCTGGATTTGAATATGCCCGATATTAACGGATGGAGCTTTTTAGACGCACTAAAAGAAAAAGATGACCAGACCCGGGTTGTAATTGTAACTTCAAGCACAAGCGATCTGGACAAAGAAAAGGCCCAGAATTATAATCAGGTGATTGATTTTTTAATAAAACCGCTCAACAAGAATATCATTCTGGACCTCAAAAATAAATTGCGCCCTGCCTGCTAGTCTATAGCCTGCACTACGGCTTTTTCGGCTTCTTTACGCGTACCGTCAAAACCATCTATACCGCTCACTGTGGTATATTTCATCACATAGCGCTTACCGGGATTGATGATTTGATATGCAGATTGGCACATCATCGTGGCCTCGTGGAAACCACATAAAATAAGTTTCAATTTTCCGGGATAGGTGTTTACATCACCTATTGCAAATACACCGGGGATATTAGTCTGGTAATCTAAAGCGTTATCAACTTTGATCGCATTCTTTTCGATCTCAAGACCCCAATCTGCGATAGGACCTAATTTAGGCGAAAGCCCAAATAAAGGAATAAATGCATCAGCCTCCAGTGTGCTTTGTGATTTATCGGCGTGTTCTATAACTACCTGCTCCAACTCATCTGCTCCTGCGAGACCTACAACTTCTGCAGGAGTTACGAGATTAATTTTGCCAAGCATTTTCAATTCACGTACTTTTTCAACAGAATCGAGTGCACCTCTAAATTCATTTCTACGGTGAATGAGGGTAACTTCATCAGCCACATCAGCCAGGAAAATACTCCAGTCCAATGCTGAATCACCACCACCTGCAATGACCACTTTTTTACCGCGATACACTTCAGGATCTTTAATCATATAGGCGACACCCTTGTCTTCAAACTGGTGAATATTTGGTATAAGCGGCTTGCGCGGCTCAAAACTTCCCAAACCACCGGCAATTGCCACCACAGGTGCGTGATGCTGTGTACCTTTATTGGTGGTTACAATAAAACTACCGTCTTCCTGTTTTTCTATAGTCTCTGCACGTTCACCCAATGTAAAACCGGGTTGAAATTGCTTGCCCTGCTCGAGTAAATTGTCTACGAGTTCGCCCGCCATCACTTCAGGAAAACCGGGGATATCATAAATAGGCTTCTTAGGATAAATCTCAGCCAACTGACCACCGGGCTGCGCCAGCGCATCAATAATGTGACATTTCAGCTTTAACAATCCTGCTTCAAAAACGGTGAATAACCCGGTAGGGCCTGCTCCAATAATTAAAATATCTGTCTTTATCATCTGTTCTGTTCTTTGAGCCTTAGCTCCTCATTCAACTCTTAATTCTTCTTGATCAATCCTTTAGTAAACTCATTCAGGGTTTCTACTTTCTCTTCAAAATCTCCTTTTATGGTTTTTCGGTATTCATTTAAATTTTGCACCAGATCGTCAATATTATCCGGTATTACTTCTTCAAAAAACTGCCGCAGCCGTTTTGCAGTAGTGGGTGACTTTCCGTTAGTCGAAATCGCAATCTTGACATTTCCTTTGGTCACAATTCCGCCCATATAAAAATCACAAAGTTCGGGCACATCGGCAATATTGCAGAGCAAAAAACGCTTTCGCGCCAGCTCATAAACGCGCTTGTTTACTTTTGGGCTGTCTGTAGTTGCAATCACAATGTGACGCTTCTTCAACATCGACTTTCTAAACCTTCTTTTGGTGATTTTTACGTTGTATTGTTTCGCGCGCTCCAAAGTTTCCGCTCTAAAAAAAGGAGCCACCATCTCTACCACCGCGTCCGGACTCGACTTGGTCAAAAACGTGAGTTTTTCAAGCGCAACATTTCCGCCACCCACAATAAGCACCTGCAGATTGCGAACTTTGAGAAAAACCGGATAAAGTGTATTGGTTTCTTGCGACATTTTAGGAAGCGTATGCGATTTTATTTTGCAAGTTAAGCAATTGCTCACGATGGCGCACCACCTCACCAATAACGATAATTGATGGGTTAGTAAGCTTTAACTCTTGTACAACTTCTTCGATACTGTCTATGGTGCCTACCCCAATGCGTTCTTCGGGCGTTGTTCCGTTTTGAATAATGGCAACAGGGAGGTCGTTTTTTCCGCTTTCGCGAAAGCATGCCGTAATCTCAGCAAGCTTGCTCATCCCCATTAAAATCACGACGGTGGCCGAAGATTGCGCTGCGAGTTTTACATCTTCTGAAAGTTTATGCGCCCGGGTGGTACCCGTAATTACCCAAAAACTTTCTGAACTGCCCCGTTTGGTCAACGGAATATTCTGATATGCGGGTACCGCAAGTGATGAAGAAATTCCCGGAACAACTGCAACCTCAATTCCTGCTTCGGCTGCGATTTCCATTTCTTCTGCACCGCGCCCAAAAATGAACGGATCTCCGCCTTTTAAACGTACCACGTGACCATGACTTTTAGCCCGTGAGACAATAAGATCGTTGATTTGCTCCTGCTGATAGGCATAACAACCTTTACGCTTTCCTACAAAAATGAGTTCGGCATCAGCGGCATATTCTAACAACTCCGGATTTACCAGCGCGTCATACAAAACCACATCGGCACTTTGCAAGGCTTTGATGCCTTTTAAAGTGAATAAATCTGCATCACCGGGTCCTGCTCCTACTACGGTTAATTTTGGATTCTTAAACATTGGCAAGCTGGTTTTTGCGGAAGGTATCAACGCGGTTAAAAAATGCGTTTGCGTCGGCTAAATAGGCTTCGGCAAACTCGCGGGTAGGTTCGTTTTTTTGTATTTGGTAAACCAAATCTGCAAACGAAGTTTCTCCAAGAAGCGTGTCATTTTCACCGAAAGTATTGTCAAACTCCTCGATAATATTGGCCTGGGTATTTGTTTTTACGTCTTCAGAAAGCAAGATGGCTTTAGCTCCATTTACCAGCCCCGCATAGGTGTGGTAAATACTGTCTGCCCATTTTTGCTCTTCAAAAGCTTCGATGGCGCTGCCCAGTTTGTCTTTGGCTTCCAGTAAAAGCGTTTGAACCAAATCAATCACGACTCCGGCACACTCTCCAACACCTACTTCCTGAATGTATTTTTCATCATTACCCCAATCTACAAAGTCAGACTCCACCAGATTATCGGTATCTGAAAGTGGTTTTAGGAAATCGTAAAAATATCGCTGCCCTTTTTCATCGTAATAACTCAAAAAGTCAAGATCTCCGGCGTTTGCTTTGAAATCGTCTAAAATCGCGCGCAAAGCCTCTGGACCTCTCTTACTGGGGATTTTGATCACTTTGTCTGCAAAACGACCTTCGCCATTACCCAAAACGCCACCGCCTAAAAGCACCTGCAATGCAGGAGCAACCAGTTTCTCCGGTGTACGCACAGACATTCCCTGAAAGCCTATGTGCGCCATATTGTGCTGACCGCAGGCGTTCATACACCCACTAATTTTAATGGTAATGCCTTTATTGTTTAAGTACTCGGGATATTCGGCCTCAAGCACTTCTTCTAGTTTAACTGCGATACCGGTACTACTTGCAATCCCTAAGTTACACGTATCGGTACCGGGACACGCAGTTATGTCTGTAGTGGTTTCATATCCCGGGCGGGCAAAGCCTAGGTCGGCTAGTTGTGAGTAAAAGAATGGCAATGCCCCTTCCGGTATATGTCTTAACAGTATATTTTGACGCAGGGTAAGACGCATCTCATCCCCACCGTATTTTTTAATCAGACCCGCCAAAGCGCGTGCTTCTTTGGTATAAAAATCCCCCAGTTTTACACGAATCCCAATAGCCACAAGACCTTCCTGTTTTTGCTTAAACACATTGGTCGCTTTCCAGGCTTCGTAAGCTTTGGTATCTTCAATAGCTACTTGTGGAGCTTCGGCTAACGGAGCTTTTGGCGTCCCATCAAAAGCTGCAGTATCAATTTCATACGTTTTATAAGCTAATGCTTTTCGCTCTTCTTCCACCAATTGCATAAAGCCTTCCTGCCCCAAATCTTTTATGAGGAATTTCATACGCGCTTTTAAACGTCTGGAGCGTTCCCCATGACGGTCAAACACCCTCAGCACCCCTTCTATAGTTGGGATAAGCTGATTCACCGGTAAAAATTCGGTTAACACATCTGCGTGGCGTGGCTGCGAACCCAGACCACCGCCCAGCATTACTTTAAAGCCGCGTTCGCCATCTTTGATTTTTGGGATAAAGCCCAAATCATGAATGAATGCCAAAGCCGAGTCATCATCGGTTGATGAAAACGACATTTTAAACTTTCGGCCCATTTCCTGACAAACCGGATTTCGCAGAAAAAACTGAAAGGTAGCGTGTGCATACGGTGTTGCGTCAAAGGCTTCATCAGGGTTGATCCCGCTATCAGCACTTGCAGTTACGTTACGCACCGTGTTACCACAGGCCTCGCGAAGGGTCACATCATTTTTTTCCAATTCGGCCCAAAGCTCAGGAGTGCGGTCGAGACTCACATAGTGAATCTGAATATCCTGACGGGTGGTGATGTGTAAACGTCCTTTGGAATATTCATCAGAAACATCAGCTATACGCAACAGCTGATCGCTGGTCACTTTACCGTAAGGCAATTTGATGCGCACCATTTGCACCCCTTCCTGACGCTGACCGTAAACACCGCGTGCTAAACGCAGGCTTCTAAAGCGCTCTTCATCAATCTTTCCGTCTTTAAAGAGCTTGATCTTTCTTTCAAGTTCAATAATATCGCGTTCTACAACGGGGTTTTCTATTTCTGTTCTAAAGCTTTGCATAGCTTATTATTTTTTAATTCTTAATTATTTTAATCCTATAGAAATAATAGGATTATTTAAAAAGAGTATCCAAAGTAATTGGCAATACTCCTAATTTTAAATGTTAGCCTATAAAACCAACTCCGGCTGTGGTGTTGCTCTGCAGGTCAATTAATATAAATGAACCGCCTGCCTTATTTTCGGCATAGGTGTCGTAAAAAAGATTTTTACTCAGTTTAAAATTCACCTTCCCAATTTCATTCAACGTCAACTGATTCTTAGAGCCGTCTTCACCTGAATAATCTGTAGCGATGACACTTTCTACGCTGTCAATTTTAGCAAGAATGCGGTTGGTATTGTGTTGAATCTCATATTTCGCTCCCGGAACCAGCGCTTTACCATCCATCCAGCAAACAGCTGCCGTGAGTGATTTTGAGGATTGTGGAACTTCATCAGACTTCACTAAAACATCGCCTCTGGTGATGTTGATATCATCTTCTAACGTGATGGTTACCGAACTTCCGGCTACCGCTTCATCATACTTTTGATCAAAAAACTCAATGGTCTTGATTTTTGAAGAAGTTAAAGAAGGTAGAACAGTTACTGCATCGCCTACTTTTAAACTGCTTCCGTAGATTTTTCCGGCGTAACCGCGATAGTCATGAAACTCATCCTGTTTTGGTCTGATTACCGTTTGCACCGGGAAACGCGCGGCTGTATGTTCTTCCTGTCCGGGCTTTAAAGCTTCCAGATAATCGAGTACACTTTCGCCTTTAAACCATGGCATAGTATCTGATTTCTGCGCAACATTATCCCCTTTTAGTGCGCTAATAGGAATGAACGTCACTTCCTGCTCGGCATAACTGCTTTGGGCGTTCAGCTTTTCAAAATCGGTTTTTATGTTTTCAAAAACGCTTTGGTCATAATCTACCAAATCCATTTTATTGACCGCAACAATTACATGCTTAACCCGCAGTAAATTATTGATGAAGAAATGACGGTAGGTTTGCTCTATAACTCCTTTTCGGGCATCAATTAAAATAATGGATGCCTGCGCCTGAGAAGCCCCTGTAACCATATTGCGGGTATATTCTACGTGACCCGGAGTGTCGGCAATGATGTAACTTTTCTTTCTGGTCGAAAAATAAATATGCGCCACATCAATTGTAATTCCCTGCTCACGCTCGGCTACAAGACCGTCTGTTGCCAGCGAAAAATCCAGATAATCATAACCCTTCTTTTTGCTGTTGCGCTCAATGGCCTCAAGCTTATCATCTGTTAAAGACTTTGTATCGTAAAGCAGGCGTCCTATCAAGGTACTTTTACCATCATCTACACTTCCTGCTGTTGCTATTTTTAGAACTTCCACGTTATTCTTCGTATTGCTATTACTATTATTATTGAAGGTGTCGTCTCGAGGACCTAAAAGTATCCCTGTTGCTTGCGTTTTTCCATTGCGGCTTCAGAGCGCTTGTCATCTATACGCGCACCTCGCTCTGAAATAGTAGAGGTTTTGATCTCACTCACAATGCGTGCAATGGTATCTGCTTCAGACTCCACGGCTGCGGTACAGGTCATATCGCCCACAGTTCTGAAACGCACAATACGCTCTAACACTTCCTCATCTTCCTCGCGGTACACATATTTTGAAGCACTCCAGATCAGGCCGTCGCGTACAAAGGTTTTGCGCTTATGCGAAAAGTAGATCGAAGGAATTTCGATTTTCTCTTTCTCGATGTAACTCCATACATCCAGTTCGGTCCAGTTAGAAATTGGAAAAACACGCACATTCTGGCCAATTTCAATCTTCCCGTTAAGCAGATCGAATAATTCCGGACGCTGGTTTTTTTCATCCCACTGACCAAAATCATCACGTACTGAAAAAATACGCTCCTTGGCTCTCGCCTTTTCTTCATCGCGACGGGCACCACCAATACAGGCGTCAAACTTAAATTCTTCAATCGCATCTAAAAGCGTGGTGGTTTGAAGCATATTTCGGCTTGAATATTTACCGGTTTCTTCAGTTACCTTACCTTCATCAATGGCATCCTGCACATGGCGTACAATCAGATTCAATCCTAATTCCTCAACCAGTTTATCCCGAAACTCTATAGTTTCCGGAAAGTTATGCCCTGTATCTACATGTAATAGTGGAAAAGGAATCTTGGCAGGGTAAAATGCTTTTTGTGCCAAACGCACCAGTGTGATGCTATCTTTTCCACCCGAAAAAAGCAAAACCGGATTCTCAAACTGGGCAACTACTTCTCTAAAGATGTAAATCGCCTCGCTCTCTAATGCATTTGTTTTTAAAATCGTACTCATCTCAATTGGTTTTAGGCGTGTAAACCACACTCCCGGTTTTCCAACACTTTAGTTGGATCAAAGTATTTATGTTCGTTTGGCAAATTATGCTCTGCCAAAAAAGTATCTAATTGGGCGTCGCTCCAGTAGTAAAACGGACTCACCTTAAGTACTCCGTCTGCACCCTGACTTAAGATATCGAGGTTATCGCGATGCGCGGTCTGGCCTTTACGCAGGTTTGTAAACCAAACATCGGGTTTATGATTTGCCATCGCTCGTTTGAAAGGCTCCAGTTTTACCTGTTCGGTGAAAACCTTATGTCTTGGATCGTCAATTTGCGGGATTCCCATTACTACATCGCGGTGTGCTGCGGTTTGCTGAGGCACGTAAAGGTCAATGTGAAGCTGAAGCAAGGCAATTACTTCTTCTGCATGACGATAGGTATTGGGCGTATTATAACCGGTATCGCACCAAACCACCGGGATTTCGGGTTTTGCCTGAGTAGCTGCAAATAAAATTGCCGCCTCATAAGGCCTGAAATTGGTAGTTACAATAGGATTTTTAGCTTGCGCCACCGCCCATTGTGCGATCTCAACCGGCGATTTCTCCCGAAGATCTGCGTTTAATTGTTCTAATTCTGCTGCTGAATAACTCATTATCTTCCCCAGTTTATAGTATTCCAAATGCGCTCGTGGAAAAAGTACAGAGCCATTTTGGTAACCAGTTCTACCGCTCCAATCGAAAACGCAAGAGCCAGCGTACCGGTGATAATCCACGATATCAAAACCGTATCAATGGTACCCACGATTCTCCAGCTTATTGATTTAACGATGCTGCGCAGCGGCTTTTCTGAAGTTGTATCTTTTTTATAAGAGACCTTTGGAGTCTCTTCAGTCTTTGTTTGACTATATACCTGATCTAAAATCATAACCGAATATCTATTTTTATTTAAATCCTATCGGATTACTAGGATTTAAAAGCAAAAGTATTGTGTGCCTTCTTAGTGACCAAATCTTTTGGCATTTATTTTTAAATTTTTAAGTGATTTTTAGAAAATGGAGCAATTATTCCGAATCTGTCAACCATTATTCGATAAGGTCGGCCAGGGTATTCTTATTGAGAACCGCCAGATTGCTGTCGCGTAACTGCGCCATGAGTACGTGTACTGAACAGGTAGTCTCATCGGGACAATCGTCGCACTTTTCGTAGAAATTAAGACTCACGCACGGCACCATAGATACCGGACCTTCCAAAACGCGCATCACCTCAACCATTTTGATATCCTCGGGCTGGCGACGTAAATAATACCCGCCACCTTTTCCTTTTCGGCTTCCTAAAAAACCGGCTTTACGCAGGGTAAGCATAATACTTTCGAGGAATTTCTGGGAAATGTTTTCACTTTTGGCAATGGCACCTATTTGCACAGGATCTTCACCCTGATGCTTGGCTACATAGGTAAGCGCTTTAAGACCGTATTTGGTTTTCTTGGATAACACGGCCTAAAAGTAGGCAAAAACTTAGAAACTTAAGCGTTTAGCGCCTGCTCCAGATCTGCAATGATATCTTCTACGTGCTCCAAACCTACCGAACAACGTACCAGACCATCGGTGATGCCCACTTCCAGACGATCTTCCTCGGCCAGTTTACTGTGTGTGGTAGAAGCCGGATGCGTCACAATCGTGCGGGTATCGCCCAGATTTGCAGATAACGAACACATTTTAATCGAATTTAAGAATTTGCGTCCCGCATCGATTCCGCCTTTAACTTCAAAAGCTACGATGTTTCCGCCGTGTCGCATTTGTTTTTTGGCCACTTCGTACTGCGGATGCGATTTCAGAAACGGATACTTCACAAAATTAACTTTGTCATGCGCTTCCAGAAACTCGGCCACCTTGAGCGCATTCTCACAATGCCGGTCTGCACGTACGTGCAGGGTTTCCAAACTTTTAGAAAGTACCCAGGCGTTAAAAGGCGATAACGCCGGACCTGTGTTTCTGGAGAACAAATAAATCTCGCGTATCAAATCGGCGCGACCTACGCTTACACCGCCCAGAACGCGACCCTGCCCGTCGATCATCTTGGTTGCCGAATGGATCACGATATCTGCTCCAAATTTAATGGGTTGTTGTAAATAGGGTGTGGCAAAACAGTTATCTACCACAAATATGAGGTTGTGCTTTTTAGCCAAATTGCCCAAATGCTCCAGGTCTAAAACGTCGCAACCCGGATTGGTAGGCGATTCCACATAAAGAATTTTGGTTTTGGGCTTGATGAGGCTTTCTACTTTATCAACCTCATCTACTTTGAAATACGAAGTTTCAATATTCCATTTGGGCAGATACTTGGTAAACAAGGTGTGTGTTGAACCAAAAACCGAACGCGCCGAAACGATATGATCACCGCTATCTAACAAGGCTGCAAAAGTCGAAAACACGGCAGCCATCCCCGTTGCAAAGGCATATCCGGTTTCGGCACCTTCCATCTTGCAGATTTTTTCTACAAACTCGCTGGTATTGGGGTTGGTAAACCGGCTGTAAATGTTGCGCTCTTTTTCTTCGGTAAACGAAGCCCGCATATCTTCGGCATCTTCAAAAATAAAACTCGAAGTCAGGTATAACGGCACAGAATGCTCTAAAAACTCACTTCGGTTTAATTGGGTACGGATTGCTTCGGTTTCAAAATGTTTACTCATTATACTTAGATATTAGACTTTAGACGTAAAATTTGAGATGGATTATCTTGCTCAAATACATGGTCTAAAATCTGGTGTTTTTCGTTTTTCGGTTAGCTTCGGTACAAATTTCCCGCTACGCAGGGTAATTCACTCAGCTACCACACTTTAATACTATTTTTTTGGTTTTTCTTAGACTATGAAAAAAGGTTTAACCGTGGAATCGTTGAACTGTTTAATCGGTCTATCTCTGCTACTCGCTTCTTTTATGTTTACACTAGAAAGCACTTCGACAAGCTCAGTGTGACAGGCTAGAACGGCTTACTGCCAACTGCGACTGCTTACTGACTTTCAACTTTTCATCTCTCACTTCTTACCTCTTCTCTCTATTCTTTATTCTTTATTCTTTGTTCTAAAATCTCACGTCTCCGATCTCAGGTCTATTCCACCTCTTCCCCGTTCAGAAAGACCTTGTAGGTCACCTTCACACTCGCCTGAAGCGTAATTGAAACCGAACAGTATTTTTCAAAACTCAGTTGGGCGGCGCGCAGGGCCTTTGCCGGCGGGATATCGCCTTCCAGATACACGTGAACGCGCATCGCATTAAAAGGTTTTGCTCCGCCTACTTCAATACGATCGCCCTCCACTTCCACGTGATAGGAATCAATCTCCAGCTTTTGCTTTTTTAAGATCGAAATGATGTCAATCGCACTGCAACCGCCTACTCCCATCAAGAGCAGTTCCATGGGACTGCTGCCCTGAACCACATCTCCGGTTTTATTATCTATCATCACAGGATTACCCGAAGCTCCTTTGGCTTCAAAGAGGTAATCAGAGTTTTTACGTTCGAGTGTTACTTTCATTCTATTATTATTTTTATTGCTATTGTTATTCCTCAACATCCCCCCTGGCACCCTTCAAAGGTGAAACATCGGTCTGTTCATTTTTCAATTTCCAAATAATAATGGAAATAATAATAACAATACGTTTAACTATTCCGCTCTGCGAGTTTGAGTATGTCGCCAAAAACCCCTCGTGCAGTTACCGCGGCTCCTGCCCCGGCTCCCTGAATCACCAGTGGATTCTCGCCATACGACTCGGTATAAATCTCAAAAATACTGTCGCTTCCTTTAACCTGACCCAGGGCCGAATTTTTAGAAACCGTCACCAGCTTCACCTCGAGGGTTCCGCCGTCTTCCTGAGATAAGTCGCCGTAAAGGTCGCCAACATATCGCAAAACCTCACCCTCTTTCAGGGCTTTTTTACGCGTTTCAAAAACCGAATCGAGCTCTTTCAGCCTTCCTAAAAAGTCTGAAGCTGCTCCTTCCCGCAAATTTTCGGGAATCAGGTTTTCGATCTGCACATCGCTAAACTCTTTGTGTAAGTCGAGTTCGCGGGCAAGAATTAAAAGTTTACGCCCCACATCGTTTCCGCCCAGATCCTCACGCGGGTCAGGCTCTGTAAAGCCTTTATCAATCGCCTGTTGCAGGACTTCTGAAAAAGACTGGTCTTCTACCGAAAAGGTATTGAACAAATAACTCAGTGAACCGCTGAAAACCCCTTTGATTCGGGTAATATTATCGCCCGAAAGATGCAACAGACGAATGGTATCAATAAGCGGTAATCCTGCGCCCACATTGGTTTCATACAGGTAACGCTTGTTGTTTTCATCTAAAACGCGACGCAGCTTTTGGTAAAAATCAAAACCAACGGTATTAGCGATCTTGTTGGAAGAAACGAGGTCGAATCCGTTTTTAGCGAGCTCCAGATAATTCTGAATAAAAGTTGCACTTGCCGTATTGTCAATCGCGATCAGGTTTGCAAGGTGATTCGCTTTCGCGAAAGCGATAACGGCATCCACACCGCCTTCCTGAGCCTGATTTTCAAAATCGGTTTTCCAGGTTTCTGTAGCGCCGTCTTTGTTGAGCAACACTTTTTTAGAATTTGCTACCGCGAAAATATTCAGCGCAATGCCTTTGCGCTCCTGAATGCTGGCCGCCGAAGCCACAATCTGGTCGATAAGCGTACCGCCCACCAGACCCTGACCAAAAATGGCGATGTTTATTTTTTTGGCAATGCCAAAAATCTCGCCGTGCACCACATTAAGGGCTTTGGTCAATTGGGGTTTGCGCAACACCACACTCACGTTTTTGCCCGTCACCGTATTGTTAAACAACAACGGAACAATCCCATTTTTGATGAGTTCGCTATACGGTTTGTGGAAACTGCTCAGATCCTGACCAATAATCGAAATCACCGCAACTTCATCAATAATCTCGATGCGGTTAACATCCTGACTTTGAAAATCGGCTTCAAACTCAAAACGCAGCGAAGAAATCGCCAATTGCGCCTGTTTGGCTTCCACCACCAGGCCAATCCCACGTTCTGACGAACCCTGAGCGATGATACTCACGTTCACACCGCTATTCCCCAAAGCTCTAAAAATACGGGCGTCAACCCCTACTTTCCCCAGCAGGCCGCGACCTTCCAGATTGATCAGGGCCATCTCGCTAAGCACCGAAAGCGACTTAATCCCTTCCTGCTCGGTTTGCGCAGTAATCAATGTACCGGCATCATCGGCCTTGAAAGTATTGAGAATGCGGAGAGGAATATTCTTTTCAATCAACGGAATGATGGTCTTAGCGTGCAACACCGAAGTTCCAAAATTCGCGAGTTCGTTTGCCTCACTATAGGTTAAGCGTTCAATCTTCTGCGCATCGGGAACCAAATCGGGGTTGGCGGTAAAAATACCGTCAACGTGTGTGTAGTTTTGCAGTTCGCCCGCATCCAGATAATTGGCCAGCAACGAAGCCGTGTAATTGCTGCCGTTACGACCCAAAGTCGTGGTCTGGTTGTTTTCATCACTGGCGATAAAACCGGTAACGATGTTTACCGTATCGCCGTTGTATTTGGCAAAATGCTTTACCACCTGCTCTTTGGAGCGCTTGTCATTGGGCTGGGCATTGCCAAAAGCACCGTTGGTGGTAATAAGCTTACGCGAATCGGCAAAATGAGCTTTTACTCCCTGCTTTTGCAGCAGATGCGTAACGGTTTTTACCGAAATCAATTCGCCGTAAGACAGAATCTCGTCTTTTACTTTTTTGCTGTAATCTCCCAAAAGCGCCACACCTTCAAACAAGCGCTTCAGTTCTTTAAATTCATCGAAAAGATCTACATCAAAATCACTTTGCTGATAGCTTTTAAAGGCTTCAAACTGATGCTGAAACTCAAGTCCGGAAGCTGCCGCTTCGAGAATGGCTTCCAATTCATCGGTCGCGCCACCCCGTGCCGAAAGCACCACAGCAATGCGCTCGCCAGTATCAACTTTGGTTTTAATTATATTCAAAACCGTGTCAAGGCCGTTTCCGTTTGCAAGGGATTTTCCGCCAAATTTGAGAATTTTCAGCTTTGCGCTATCGGCTCTAAAAACAGGATACAGCAACTGCTCAAGCTGTTCAAATTCGATTAAAAACGCATCGTGCCCATGTACCGAATTGATTTCGCCATAGGTTACATTATTTTTAACCTGCGCCAGCTGCTTGTAGGTCTCGCGGTTTTCAGCAGGCGTAAAAAACAGATCTGAATCTACCCCGATGATGTGAATATTGGCTTCAACCTGACTCAGGATTTCATTAAAACCTTCGCGGCCACGGGTCACGTCTATGGTTTTCAGCAATTGATTCATCAACCTATACGCCGCAAGCTGAAAACGGTCTTTCAACTTATGACCATGATGATCGAGCCAGCTTTCCACATTAAAGATATTGAGGTCTTCATTGGTGCTGCGCTGAAATTTACTCTTAAACGATTCCGGCGTGCGATAGCAAAGCATTGCGTGCATACGGGCATCGTGTACGGGCTGCGAGGAGTTTTTGAGAATCTGCTCCTGAATCTGGCAGTTGGCTATAAGCCAGTCGGTTGATTTCCAGTCAGAGGCCACGGGGATTAAATGTTGGGTAATCGCCGGTTGCTGGGTCACCATTTCCCACGCGATACCGCCTCCCAGCGAGCCGCCAATAATGGCGAAAAGCTCGGTAATCTCAAGAGCCTTAAGGCCTTCTAAAAAAGCCCGCGCGACATCCTGTGCAACAAAATCTTTATAGTTTTCGATTAAAAAGCCGTCATTGCCGTTACCGGGGATATTAAAAGACAGGATGCTGTATTTGCGGGTGTCGATGCATTTATCGTCGCCTATAATTTCATTCCACCAGCCGTCAGGACCGCTTACGTGCGAATTTCCTGTAAGGGCGTGATTTACCAAAATTATCGGTGCCGTGCCCAATTGCTGACCAAAAGTCTCGTAGCTGAGTGGCAAGTCCAGTTGAAAACCGGATAAGGTCTTAAACCCGGGAAGGTTCAGTTTGTGTAACATTTTAGGGAGTCTTATTTTTAAAAAAAGCTTCATTATAGTTGTCAGGCTGAGCTTGTCGAAGCCTCAACTTCGACAGGCTCAGTTTGACACGAATACTAACTTTTAGCTTTATTATTAAGCATTTGCTGTTTGTTTAATCTGTGCAAAAGCTGCTTTTAAATCATTTTTTAAATCTTCAACATCTTCCAGACCAACCGAAAGACGGATCAAATCTTTAGTCACGCCGGTTGCTTCCTGCGCCTCGTCAGGTAATTGCTGATGCGTGGTGCTCGCCGGGTGAATAATTAAGGATTTGGTATCTCCAATATTTGCCAGAAGGGAGAAGATTTGCGTTTTATCGGCTACGGTTTTTGCGCCTTCAAAGCCGCTCTTCAAACCAAAAGTCACGATACCGCTTTGTCCTTTGGGCAGGTATTTTTGAGCCAAATCGTAATACGCACTGCTCTTGAGGCCGGGATAGTTTACCCAGGTTACTTCGGGCTGAGCTTCGAGCCATTCGGCCAGGGCCAAAGCATTCTCGCTGTGTTGCCTGATGCGTATCGTAAGGGTTTCCAAACCCTGAATGATCTGAAACGCGTTAAACGGACTCAAAGCTGCACCATGATCGCGTAAACCTTCAACCCGCACTTTGGCAATAAAAGCCGCAGGCCCTAAAGCCTCGTGATACACCAAACCATGATAACCGGCAGAAGGCTCGGTAAACTCCGGAAACTTTCCGCTTGACCAGTCAAAGGTACCGGCATCTATGATAGCACCGCCTAATGAAGTTCCGTTACCGTTGATGTATTTGGTTAACGAGTGAATCACAATATTCGCCCCGTGTTTGATGGGATTTAGCAAAGCCGGTGTAGCGACGGTGTTGTCTACAATAAGTGGAACGCGGCTTTCTTTCGCGACAGCGGAAATCGCTTCGAGATCCAGTACATCCAATTTTGGGTTACCTAAAGATTCTACGAAAACCGCACGGGTGTTCTCCTGTACCGCGCTTTTAAAATTGGAAGCCTCTGAAGGGTCTACAAAAGTGGTGGTAATTCCAAATCGCGGAAGCGTTACGCTAAGCAAATTGTAGGTGCCGCCATACAAACTGCTGGAGGCCACGATGTGATCTCCTGCACGCAGCAAGGTAAGCAGGGCGGTGTTGATCGCCGCTGTTCCTGAAGCGGTTACCACCGCACCGATACCGCCCTCAAGGGCAGCCAGACGTTGCTCGAGAATATCGTTTGTGGGATTGTTCAAACGGGTGTAAATGTAACCCGGCTGCGACAGGTTGAATAAACCCGCCGCGTGGTCTGAGTCGTTAAAAACGTAGCTGGTGGTTTGATAAATAGGCACCGCGCGGGTACCGCCGTTAACTGTGGTGTCGTGACCGGCGTGTAGCGCCTGAGTCGAAAATTGGTGTGTACTCATTTTTCTGTTTTTTGAGTTGAAAATAAATTAAACCCAAAGTCTGCTGCCGGCCTTCGGCATCATTTACAAGAAAAATGTTATTAAGAAATTAGTAAAGTCATTTCTAGAAAAATGACTCGTTAGTTATCTATCATCAGCTGTGCTGTTGTAGAATGTAGCACCTTCATCCCGGGGGAAGGGTTGCTAAGGCTTCACAGGGTCTAATCCCTCCGCCTTTCTTGATAACATTTCAGTAAAAGTCTGAACTTTGTGAGCGACAAAGATTGCAAAACCTTTTACAGATATGCAAACAAAAGCAGGGAAATTTTAAGAAGCGTAAATTTTTCACAAGATTACACCATGCGTTTTGTAATACTTTCAAAATCCCTACATTTGCCGCTCAAAAGAGGAAAGATTTGACTGATTGCAACCTCTTAAATCAAAACTATTTTGGTTTAAAAAAATGCTAAAGGCAGTAACCACACTACCCTACGCGGCATTTGTCAAATCTTTCCCAAACGACTCACAGCAACTTTTACGCGCGCTAAAAACGCGAAAAAGATCTGGTTTCAAAACGTTTAATGTGCCACATTGTGGTTAAAAATTGCTTAGATGGCTTATCTATTTACCTCAGAAAGCGTGTCTGAAGGACACCCCGATAAAATCGCAGATCAAATCAGCGATACCCTACTCGATAACTTTTTAGCTTTTGACCCCGAGTCTAAGGTTGCCTGCGAAACCCTGGTAACCACAGGTCAGGTTGTACTTGCCGGAGAGGTGAAAAGCAATACCTATATCGATGTGCAAAACATCGCACGCGGCGTAATCAATGACATTGGGTACACCAAAGGTGCCTACCAGTTTAGCGGTGACAGCTGCGGTGTGATTTCGCTTATTCACGAGCAATCGCAAGACATCAATCAGGGTGTGGACCGCGCTTCAAAAGAAGAGCAGGGTGCTGGTGATCAGGGGATGATGTTTGGCTATGCCACCAAAGAAACCGAGAATTATATGCCGCTTGCGTTAGATATTTCGCACCGCATTATGATCGAACTGGCTAAGCTGCGCCGCGAGGAAAAAGACATTACCTATTTACGTCCTGACGCCAAAGCTCAGGTGACTATTGAGTATTCTGACGACAATGTGCCGCAAAAGATAGTCGCTATTGTAGTTTCTACCCAGCACGATGAGTTTGATGAGGACGAAAAAATGCTGGCTAAAATCAAAAAAGATATTATCTCGATATTGATTCCACGTGTTAAAGATGCATTGCCTGAAGAGCTTGCAAAACTGTTTAACGACGAGATTATCTACCACATAAACCCAACAGGAAAATTTGTAATTGGAGGTCCGCACGGAGATTCAGGCCTTACCGGACGTAAAATTATCGTAGACACCTACGGCGGAAAAGGTGCGCACGGGGGTGGTGCTTTCAGCGGTAAAGACCCCAGTAAAGTAGACCGTTCTGCGGCTTATGCAGCGCGTCATATCGCTAAAAACCTGGTTGCAGCCGGTGTTGCTGATGAAGTTTTGGTACAGGTTTCGTACGCCATTGGTGTGGTTGAGCCTACTTCAATCTTTGTAGACACCTACGGTTCTAAAAACGTATCGCTTAGCAATGGTGAAATCGCTGCAAAAGTGCGTGAGTTATTTGATATGCGCCCTGCTGCAATTGAAGAACGCCTCAAGCTGCGTAATCCTATCTACCGCGAGACTGCCGCTTACGGCCATATGGGGAAAGATCCGCAAATCCTAACCAAAGTGTTTGAAAGCCCTTACAGCGGTCGTGTAGAAAAAGAAGTGGAATTATTTACCTGGGAAAAACTGGACTATGTAGACCGGGTTAAAGAAGCCTTTGGGATAGTTTAGAAACATCCATCCCCAACCCTTCCTTCAAAGGAAGGGAGCTCGAATTTAAAAAGCCTCCCCTTGGAAGGGGAGGTTGGAGGGGATGTTCCACTTAAAAATACGATTGAGAACTTTTTTCTAAATTGTACCTAAACATCTCCATATATGGCTCTGCTACTTATTCGCAACAACAAAGATTACGAGGCGTGGATTGACGCCCTTCACGAAGCTGATCCTTCACTTGAAGTCCTAACTCCCGAAACGGCAGAAGACCCTAATTCGGTTACGATGGCGGTTACCTGGAAAGCCCCAAACGGCAGCTTTGAGCCCTATCCCAATCTTAAAGTCATCGGTTCTATGGGTGCGGGAGTTGATCATTTGTTCAACGATCCCTCCTTGCCTAAAGATGTCACCCTGACGCGTGTGGTAGATGAAAAGCTTGCCAGCGATATGGAGGAATTTGTGCTGACCTTATGCCTGAGCCACATCAAAAATCTGCCGCTGTACCGCAACCTGCAGGATCAAACCCAATGGAAGCCCACCCAGTATAAGCGTGTACCCGATGTACAGGTTGGTATTCTGGGTTTTGGAACCCTGGGGCAGGCGGTAGGACAGGCGCTTCAGCAAACCGGTTTTCAGGTAAGCGGCTGGTCGCATTCGCGAAAAGAAATCGAAGGCATCAAAAGCTATACCCAGGATGAGCTGGATAATTTTTTAGCGCAAGCTGAAATTCTAGTGTGCTTACTCCCGCTGACTGAAGAAACCGAAGGTATTTTGAACGCCTCCCTGTTCAGCAAACTCCCTAAAGGTGCCTACCTCATCAACGTTGCCCGCGGCGGACATCTGGTTGATGCAGATTTGATTGAAGCCTTAGACAACAACCACTTAAGCGGCGCCGCTTTGGATGTATTTCATACGGAACCCCTGCCTGAAGATCATCCATTCTGGAACCGAAAAGACATACTGATCACTCCGCACGTTGCCAGTATGAGCAACGCCGCTTCGGTCGCACCGCAAATTGCAGAGAATTACCGAAGGATGGAAAAAGGCGAAGAATTAAAGAATACCGTTTCGCAGAAAAAGGGGTATTAAACAGCTGCAGTTTATCGATTAAGCTTCAAAAAAACTTGTTAATTATCTCTTAAAAACGTTTATTTGGGCTTTATGCTATTTTTCTTTTATGCTTAGACACGTATTCGTTAAGCTTTTATTTTTCCTATCCCTATATCAAATAAATGCGCAGAACCTCAACCAGAAACCCATTCCTGATTGGGTAGAACCTACAACTCCCGACTACACTGCATCCGCTGAAGATGCCAAGGCTTCGGGCTTTTATTATTTACTGCTCGACGATCAATACAATACCGAACAGAAAGAATATTACGAGCGCTTTACCTATAAAATAGTCTCCAAAAACGGGGTGCAGGAAATGAGCGACATCAGCATCGAGTTTGACCCGCAATATCAAAAAATCGTTCTTCACAAACTTGACATCATTCGAGACGGGAAAACGCTTAACCGGCTTGATATGAAAGATTTTAGGATCATTCAGCGGGAAGAAGATCTGGAGCGCCATCTGTACAATGGTGTGGTAACTGCAGTGAATCATCTTTATGATATTCGCGAAGGTGATATTATTGACTACGCATACACAACCCTTGGAAGAAACCCCATTCACGAAGGTAAAGTGGGTGCCACCTTCTTTTTACAACATACCTTGCCTGTTGCTCAGATACACATTTCAATACTTAAACCGGAAAATTACGACCTCTTTATCAACACCGACAATGGCGCCCCGGATGCAAAAATAACCAGCTATAAGGGCAATACGCGCTACAGCTGGAGCGCTAGCGATACTAAAGCCATTCTCTACGAAAGCAACACACCCAGCTGGTACTATCCCGCTCCTACGGTGGAGTTTTCTGCTTTTGAAAACTGGGCAGCCGTCGCAAAACAGTACAGTAAGCATTACGCGGTAAGTGAGCCGGATAGGGTCGCCTTAAAAAAAGCTTCAGAAGCGGTTTTAAAATGGCACAAAAACCGATCTGACAGTCTTACAGCTCTCGTGCGTTTTGTTCAGGATGACATACGCTATTTGGGTTTTGAAGATGGTCTAAATTCTTTTAAGCCCAGCAGGCCGGGAGAAGTGCTGCAGAGGCGCTTTGGCGACTGTAAAGACAAAGCCCTACTGCTTTCGACCTTGCTGCAATGTTATGGTGTTGAGGCAAAACCCATTTTGGTGCATAGTATCAATGGAACAACCCTTGATAAAAAATTACCATCGCCTTTTGTATTTGATCATTGCATCGTTCAGTATAAGACTGAACTTGGTCAGGATGCCTACATTGATCCTACCATTAGCGATCAGGGGGGCTCCCTGCAAACCACTTACTGGCCCAATTATCATTTTGGACTCGTTCTGGACGAAAACACTACAGAACTAACCCGATTGACCAAAGCAAAAAAACCAAAGACCATTTTAACGGAAACCTTTTCACTGGACAAAGTAGGTGGTGGTGCGGTACTGGATATCGAAACCCTTTATTATGACGGTGATGCAGATGATATGCGTACCTATTTCAATACAACCAGCACCGAATCTGTTCAGAAAAGCTATACTGATTTCTACAGCAGTATGTACCCGGGCATACGTGTAAACAAAGAAGTGGTTGTTGAAGATGATCGTAAAAGCAATTTGATTAGGGTGGTAGAAAACTATAAGATAGACAGCCTTTGGAAACCCACCCCCGAAAATAAGAAGATTATAGCAGCGCAATTTTATCCTTCGGCATTAGAAAACGTGCTGTATCCCGTCTCCAGTTCAGAGCGTAGCATGCCTTATCTGACAAATGCAGAGACCAATTTTGAACACAAAACGGTTGTGTACTTCCCTGAATCGTGGGATATTGAGAATGAAAGCCTGCATCTGGATAATCCCGGTTTTAGCTATGATTATAAAATAGACTATAAAAACGCCGCTTTAGAAATCACGCATCACTACAAAGGTAAAACCGATTATCTTGAGGCTGATCAGGTCGCCAAATACCTTGACCTGCACAATCAAATACAGAATCAATCTACCTATCAATTGACTTACGGAGCTGCTTTTGTTGATAGTCCCCAGATTTCTGCCGGCAGTTATACCCTTACTATCTCGCTGATCATTTTAGGTGTTTTGCTTAGCGCACTGCTTTGCTGGTTTCTTTACACCACCTACGACCTGCCAAACACCGTTGATGAACGCTGGCAACAGCCTATAGGCGGCTGGGTGGCTTTCTTTGGTATCGGGATTGTGCTCACCCCCCTGATTGTAATGGGTACTTTGCTTTTCAGCGAAGATTTACATTTAAATGCAACCCACTGGGAATATCTTTTTGACCAAAGTTTTCTACTTGGTCTCATAGGGATTGTAGAACTGCTGTATAATTCGGCTTACCTGATTTTTTCCATATTTGTTGCCATTCTTTATTTTCAGAAGCGCACCATCGCCCCACGTATGATTATCATCATGAATGCGGCCGTTGTAATCCTATTCACTTTAGATAATATAGCTTTACTTCAGCTTGCGCCTGATGAATTTAATCCTGCCGAAACGCAAAATATATATGGAGAGATCCTCGGGGTGATGATAAAAGCTGGTATTGTAATTTGCTATTTTGCCTTTTCAGAACGGGTAAAAAACACCTTTACCAACACCAATAAAACCTATACTGAACCTGAGCATTATGAGTTTAACACCCCCGAAATAAGCCCGGGCCAGCAAAGCTCTTTATAAAATCAAAAACCCGGGAACTTCAATTGAGTCTCCGGGTTTTCTTCTTAACGCTACTAAAATTGCTTTCTATAAGTTGTATCGCACCGAGAGCATTACGATGCGGGGCATCACAAAATACTCGGTTGTAGTGCTGAAATTTTCATTGAAACTATCGTTGTTCAACGAGTCTACATTCAGCAAATTGGTGCCATCCAGACGGAATTCCCATTTGCTTTCGGGTTTTTGATACCGCAACGAGGCTTCAAAAAACGAATATTCGTTTTGTACCGTGTCGTCTTTATCAAAATAGTTGTAATAACTCCAGTCTGCCGTGAAGGTAAAGCCCTTTAAGAATCGCACATCTACATTGGCAAAAGGACGGTCTGTAAAAAAGGTACGATCGCTGTTTCCGTTTTGATAGTTGTTGATGCTTCGGTTGTAACCCACCTCAAAATTAGGTGCTTCCTTAAAATTGGTCTCTACACTCGCAGTATAATTCTGTGTGAAATTTTGCGACAAAGCAGGTTGATTGTTTACAATATTATTGAGTTCGCTATACGAAACGTTTCCACTTAAATTAGCCTTCCACTTTCTGAAGGTTTTTTGAAAACGCCCGTTTGCACTCAGTACCTCATCTACAAAATTGCTGTTGATAGGCGACGAAGCCTGGTTTATGCTATTTATCGCGGTCTGACTCTTAATTGCATCAATACGACGGGTATAACTCACACCCCCATTCAGGTTTGTGAAGTTGAACATATTAAAGTTGAAATAATTGAGGCTGGCCGTATGAAAAATCGCGTTCTCAATATCCCGGTTACCGCGAAACATACGGTTGTAGTTATTGAAAACATAGCCTTCGGCGAAATTGTTAACGTCTGTGTAGTCTGCGGTCATTTGATAATTAAGGCGTAGGCTTTCGCTTTGCTTAAATTCTGCAATTGCAAAAAGATCTGGAAGCAACTTAAACTGATTGCTTCCGGTTTCTCTTCCCAACTGCACCGATGACACATCGTATCTATGCAGCGTAAGACCGGGCGTAATGGTAAAAATTCCGGTTTTAAACTTGTAATGCACCCCGACAAAAACGTCACTAAATTTAAAGGTCACATCATTATTAAGCGTGTCTCCTACAAAGTTGTTGACGGTTCCGTCCTGTAAAATCTGAAATATGTTAGAATTGAAATCCTGTCTGCTCTGGGTTGTACCTAAAGTGAGGTTGAGATTGCTTTTATCGTTGATGACGTAATAATAATCAATCTTGCTGTCCAGCTTACTGGTCTTGATGATCTTGTCCTGATTGATATCAAAACGCGTTTTGCTTTGAAGCGTGTCTAGCGGAAGAATTGCTGTAAAGGGCTGCTGCGAAACCACTGCATTGTAAAACGGATCTTCATTTTGATACAAATGTTGTACAAAACCGGCAAAAATATTCTTGTCGTCAAGCGTATAATACGCGTTTAGGTTTTGATTTAAACTAAAGGGGTCATTGTCTTTTTGCTCGGTGATCGGGTTGTTTACGATGCCGTCCTCATCGGTGAAAATTGAAAGTGCATCGGTCATTTCAGATTGTTGCGATTTTTTGGCCAAAACATCGTAATCTATTTGCAGCTTATCGTTGGGTTTGTAGATGCTGCTGAATTTTGCCATTGCCAGCTGGTTGCTTTGGTTGCTTTCTTCGGTATTTACTTCGGTAGCATTTGTGGCAATGTAATTGCGCAGGGAGCGCTGCATAAAATCGGTTGAATTGTCGCTGAATAAGGTAAAGCCGCTCAAATCCCAGGCATCTGAAGCCTCGTAACTGAAGTTCGCCGCAGCAAAATTGGTTTCGATCATCTGGGCACGGTTATTTTGGGTAACCAAAAAGCCCAAACCGCTGTCTGAAATATTGAATGAAGTTCCCCCGCGTTGGTTAAAATTCCTAAAACCTCCCGTAAAATTGAAGTAATCCCGAAACGTGAACGGCACATCACCGGTATTGTTAGTATTCCCAATAATGTTGATGCTGCCTTTAGGGCTGTAGTAAAACAACTTGGCACTACCCAGATAGCGGGTTTCTCCCCCGTCGCCAATACCGCCCTGCACTTCGCCAAACCAAAAATTCTTCTTGCCTTCTTTAAGCTTCAGGTTGATCGCCACATTGTTCTGGTCGTTACCCAAACCACGCATCTGGTCAACCTCATTGTAATTTTTCAAAACTTCCACTTTTTTCAAAGCATCAGCCGGAATGTTTTTAACCGCCAGCTTCGAGCTGCCGTCAAAAAAATCCTTTCCTTCGATCATCACCTTAGAAACGGTCTGCCCTTCCACCTGAATCTGCCCGTCTTCGTCTACGGTCACCCCGGGAAGTTTTTTAAGCACGTCGCCCAGTTTCTGCTCGGTTCCGTTGGTAAAACTGTCGGTATTGTAGACGATGGTATCGCCCCGAACCACAACCGGCATTTCGTAAACGATCTCCACGTCATCAAGCTGGTTTGCCGCCGGCATCAACACAAAATCAAGAGCGATATCTGCTGCATCTTTAGCAATCGTAAGTTCTTTTGTAGTGGGTGCCAACCCCAGAAAACTGGCAACCAGTGAATACCCGGCAGCGGAAGGCAGGTTAAACTGATAGCGTCCTTCAGAATTGGAAATCGCATAGGATTCCATTTCGCCGGTATCGGCGCGGGTGGCAATAACATTAGCCAGCTCGAGCGGTGTGCCGATGCTGTCTTTTACCGTACCGCTTACGCGTACGCTTTGGGCTTTCGCCGTAAGGCTAAGCAACAGAAAAAAGGTGAAAATGTATTTCATGAATTTTGGTTGATTGTGAATGTAGTTTGCGTTGATCTAGCCTCTTCCACCACCGAAACCGCCGCGACCTCCGCCAAAACGCTCACTCATTTCTTTGGTTTTTTCGGCCACCACTTTTTCATATTCGGCACGGCTAATCTCATCGCCTTTTTTAGGCATCTCGATGTCGAGACCCTCCTTAGGATTGATGACAATTTTGTTGCATAAAATCACGGTGGGACCGGCGCTTACTTCGAGAATCAAACCGGGTAAACCCCAGTATTCATCAGGCCCTTGACTTACGGGAATTTGAGGCGTGTACCAGGCCGTAATCACCATTTCCTTAGGCGCCTCTGCGGCTGTAGTATCTGCATTACGACTGCGTCGCATCGCATCCCAGGGGTTTTGTTCTGCTTTTTTTACCGCAGTAGCCTTAAAAGCTGCATACTGACCTATCATTTTGCTTTCTTTTTCAAGCTTCCAGTCCAGTTTTGCGAGCGTGTCTTTAACGAGAAAGGTTTTGCCCATCAGTTCGTTTTGACGTGCGTAAATATCCTCGGCGATATTTTTATAGATTCCGCCTTGCGAAAAACCGCCACCCATAAAGCGCATTCCGCCACCAGCACCCGGAGCTTCCAGTTTTTCTTCCTCTTCATAAATAGATTCATCTTTACTGAAGGAAAGCGTAAAGGTTTTCTCGAGACGGCTCTTCATACGTTCGGCGATTTGCTTTTTCATCTGCTCGCTCATCTCGCGACCACCGAAATTGTTCATATCGAACGAAGTTTTAGACTGATAGGTAGCGATGCCGCCATCAAATTTTTGAGCCTGAGCAGATAAGGAAAGTAAAACGGCAAAGACCAGGAGTATGCTGTAGATTTTCATAAGTCAACATGTTTATCGCATTTGGACTCCTGATTTTCAAATAGGTTTAACAGCAGTTTTTAACTTATCCGCCAATTTTAATCGTAAAGGTTTTACCGTCTTCGCCGTTGCTGCTGTTACGCTCAAGCCACTCGTTCATCTTCTCTTCCTGAATAATTTTCATATTAGCCTCGTCTACAATTTTGCCGCCTTCAGGAGCTTCGATTTCTATCTTATCCTCGGGGTTGAGCACGATCTGGCTACACAGAATGCTTTCTTTGCCGTCCTGCACTTCCAGAATAAGACCGGGCAGACCCCAGTTCATCGCCGGGCCATGGCTTACCGGAATTTGCGGTGTGTACCAGGCGGTAATGGTTTTAGTAAAGGTGGTGTCTTTGGTTTTCATAGAATCAGACTCAAAGGTCTGGCTGGTCACCTCTTCGGTGCGAGTGGCTTTAAAACAGGTATAATCGCCTATGGATTTGGTTTCTTTTTCCAGCTTCCATTCGGGTTTCTGCAGGCTGTCCTGCACCAGGAAGATTTTACCCAATACATCTTCCTGCCGCTCGTAGCGCCTGGCTGCCGTATTTTTATAGAGAATATCGCGGCTTTGACTCACTTTTATCTGAAATCCGCCGGAAGCGCCCAAATCAGGTTTAGCCAACTTTTCATCTTCTTTGTAAAGCGATTGATTGCGGTCAAATGTGAGGATGTAGGTTTTCTCAAATTGCTTTTTAAGCTGATCGGCGATCTGTTGCTGCATCGCATCGGTCATATTCTTACCTTCCATTTTAAGATCAACCTGACGTCTGGACTTGTAAGTGGCGACGCCCTGAAAATCCTGAGCGGTTAATGCTTCCGCGAAAGCGAGAACGAAGACGAGGATAGATAGCATTTTAAAATTCATAACTGTTTGATTTTTGATTGATTTCTGAAGCAAAGATGATTAGGAAATCTATATCAAAGCGTTAACCAGTGTTAACGTGTGTTAAGCGGAAAGACCGCACAAAAATATTCGGCCTATTTTTGAACTATGCAAAACAAGAAATACACCTACCTCATCTACTTTATTGCCGCAGTGATCGCTGCGACTTTGGCGATACAGGTGTATTGGAATTTCAAGAATTATCAGGCAGGTAAGCAACAACTCATTAACGAAGTACAAAGCAGTCTCGACCTCGCTATTGACAATTATTTTATTGATTTAGCCGAAAAAAATACCGTTGGTCTTGCTTACGACGGGGATATTCTCAACAATAAAGGACTGGACACGATTACCAAGCGCCTGGATTTTTCAACTGATGGGCTAAGCGGTCTCGACAGTATAGATCCTGAAGATTTACACGAAATCAAAATTTTCAGAGGTTTGCGCGCCCTAAATATAGATACGCTGGCTTCCAGCATTAAAATCACTTCAGACGACCGTAAAGATGTGGTCGAATCCTTTTTAAACCCGCGGAATACAGACAGCCTTAAAGGAAAGTTTGCCCTGGCCAACCGCATCATCATTTCCATAACTACCGATTCTATTGAGATTCCCGAGATGAACAGGTATATCAGAGAGCAGCTAGATCAGAAAAAACTGGATCTCGACTATGCGTATCGCTTTCTTAAAAAGAACGGCACCAATCAATCCTATAACCTCAACAAAATTGATACAACCGCGCTCAAAGCCGAGGCCAAATCGGCCTACCTCCCTAACAAAAGCAACTTCACGCTCTATTACAGTAATATTGCCGGCACAGTATGGCAACGCAACCTTTTAGGTATTTTGCTTTCTACATTATTGGTCGCTTCGGTCATTGCCTGCCTGTTGTTTTTACTCAACATCATCAAACGTCAAAAACAACTCGCCGAAGTTAAAAATGACCTCATCAGCAACATTACCCACGAGTTTAAAACGCCCATCGCCACCATCAGTGTCGCTTTAGAAGGAATTAAAAATTTCAATACCGAAAACGACCCGGTGAAGACCGGCAACTACGTCAATACATCGGCAAACCAGCTGAATAAACTCTCGATGATGGTCGAAAAACTATTGGAAACCGCGACACTTGACGGGGATGATCTTTCGCTGAATATCGAAGCCATCAACCTCAACGAACTCTTACAAAACCTCATCAATAAGCATCAAACGCTCGCTCCCCAAAAAAGCTTTACATTTCAACACCCGGAAAACGACATGATTCTGAACGCCGATCCTTTTCACCTGGAAAACGCGCTCAACAATTTACTGGACAACGCGGTGAAATATGGGGGCGAAAGTATTTCGGTAACTTTAAAATCTGTTGCTAAAGAGGTTATAATCGAGGTGGCAGATTCGGGCAATACGCTGGGTAGAGCCGAAGCCAAACAGCTTTTCGAAAAATTCTATCGCGTACCCAAAGGCAATACCCACGACGTAAAAGGCTTTGGCATTGGTTTGTATTACACCAAAAAAATCATTGAAAAACACGGCGGAAGCATAAACGTTGCCACTGCGCCGCAAACCACCTTTAAAATCGAACTTCCCCATGGCTGAAAAAACCTATATCCTGCTCGCTGAAGATGAAGCCGCTCTGGGTCAGATCGTCAAAGAAAGTCTGGAAACCCGTGGTTTTAAGGTTGACCTTGCCGAAGACGGGGAAAAGGCACTAAAACTGGCAACCCAAAACAACTACGATGCTCTGGTGCTCGATGTGATGATGCCCAAAAAAGACGGTTTTACCCTGGCCAAAGAAATCCGTTTGCAGGACGATAGCATTCCCATCATTTTTCTCACGGCAAAATCACAAACTGCAGACGTGGTAGAAGGCTTTAGCATCGGCGGAAACGATTACCTCAAAAAGCCCTTCAGTATGGAAGAGCTTATCGTGCGTATTCACAATCTGGTGAGCCGCAAAACGCTTCAGAAAAATACCGAATTGCTCGAGATAGGTGGCTACCTTTTCAATTTTCCCAAACAAACACTGCAGTATCAGGATGATGAACTCGTCTTGCTCACCCACCGGGAGGCGCATTTGTTATTTCACCTCATCAAAAATAAAAATCAGGTGCTTGACCGTAGCCTCATCCTCAATAAACTGTGGAATTCAGACGATTTTTTTGCAGCCCGCAGTATGGATGTTTTTATCTCAAAACTGCGTAAAAAACTGGCTCAGGATGAAAGCATCCAAATCATCAACGTACGCGGTTACGGGTATAAATTAACCTGCTAGAAGCAGCACCAAAACAACTGTATGGCTGTTTAATCTTCAGAGTTACTTTTTAGAGGGCGCTTAGCACCTTTTTTGTATTTTTCCGAAATGCGGCTACTGGTCTTTTTACTACTTATGCTTCCCGGTTTATCCTTTGCTCAGGAAGCCACTGCTGTTACGGCAAGTGTGCTGGATACTCTAACACCGCTAAAGGCAGATCAATTTATAGGTATTGATCCCTATAACAACATCTATTACCTGAAAGGACGGGCGCTTTTTAAAGCCGGAATGAATCAAAGCATTCAATTTAGCGATTTGAGACTGGGAGAAATCAGCACAGTAGATATTTTAAATCCGTTAAAGATTACCGTCTTTTATGCCGAAACCCAGACCGCCGTTATTCTTGATAACACCTTGAATGAGATTACCCGCGTTACTTTTAGCGAACTCGAAAACTTCAGAAATATAAGCCACGCCCTGACCGCACGTGATGGTCAACTTTGGATTTTCAATACCGACTTGCAACGCCTAGAGCTTTTTGATTACCGAAAAAAACGGATCCTAAGCGATTTTCTTCCGCAACCCGATAACGCGCTTGATCTGGCCAGTGATTTTAATACTTGCTGGGTGCTTACAGCAAATTGGCTCTATCAATACAATGCCTACGGAAGTTTGATCTCCAAACAGGCAATAGCAGATTTTGACAGCATCGCGCTTTATGATGAACAGCTCTTCGTGCTTCAAAACGGGGAACTTTTCGCGAAAGCTAAAACTCAAAACAGCCTATACCCTGTAAAAAACATCCCTGAATCGGGTTTTCAGTTTTATTACAAGGGCGGAATCCTCTATCTTTACCGTTCTGCTTTTATAAGCTACTATAACCTTAATCTACCTAAATAAAATACTCATGCACGTAGCCATTGCCGGGAATATAGGCGCAGGAAAAACAACCCTTACAAGACTTCTTGCAAAACATTACAACTGGCAGCCGCAGTTTGAAGATGTAGTAGACAATCCCTATCTCGATGACTTTTACAACGCGATGGAACGCTGGTCTTTTAACCTGCAGGTATACTTTTTAAACAGCCGTTTCAGACAGCTTTTGGAGATTAAAGACAGCGGCAAAGACGTGATTCAGGATCGTACGATCTATGAAGATGCCTATATTTTTGCCCCTAACCTGCACGCGATGGGCTTGCTTACCAACCGGGATTTTAATAACTACCGTTCCCTCTTTGAACTGATGGAGAGTGTGGTCGCAGGTCCTGATTTGCTGATCTACCTGCGCAGCAGCATCCCCAATCTGGTAGCACAGATTCACAAACGCGGCCGCGAGTATGAAAATTCGATTTCTATTGACTATTTAAGCCGACTCAACGAGCGTTACGAAGCCTGGATTCACGATTATAACAAAGGGAACCTTCTCATTATCGATGTGGACAACGTAAACTTTGTAGACAATCCCGAAGATTTGGGGAATATTATCAATAAGATTGACGCCGAGATCAACGGACTTTTTTAACCAAAACAGTATCACTTTGAACTATTTCCGGGTTTTTATAATGCTGCTAGGCCTGATTACAGCTTGCCAGAGTGAAAAACCTACATCCAAAACCATTGCCCAACCGCAAATACCCATTTTAGGAGCCGACCTCTCTTACGTCAATGAGGTTGAAGACTGTGGCGCCTATTACACAGCAGAAGGAGATACGATTGATCCCTACTCCTATTTTGCTGAGCGGGGAGCGAATGTGATTCGGTTACGCTTGTGGAACGCTCCCGAGCACTCGCCCTATTCTAACTTTAAGGATGTCAAAAAATCAATCAGACGGGCGCACGAGGCTGGAGTCGCTGTGCTGCTTGATTTTCATTATTCAGATTTTTGGGCAGACCCGCATAAACAGGTGCGACCCAAAGCCTGGGCAGGTATTACCGATGATCGTATTTTGGCAGATAGTATTTACAACTACACTTTTGAAACTCTGGTCAGTCTTGCTGAAGAAAACCTGTTACCGCAATGGGTTCAGGTAGGTAATGAAACAAATATTGAAATCCTTCAGCCACTTGATACCATCATTACTGACACGATTAACTGGTCACGCAACGCGATGCTGCTTAACAGCGGTTTGAAAGCCGTAAGCGATGCAGAAAAGGCTTTTGCAAGCGAAATCAAAAGCGTGTTACACATCGCTCAGCCGGAAAATGCCCTGAACTGGTTCCGCAAAGCGGAAGAATACCGGGTGACTGATTTTGATATCATCGGTCTTTCGTATTACTCCAAATGGTCGACGTATCCTATTGAAGAGTTGTCAATTGCGATTGATTCGTTAAAGACCCGGTTTAAAAAAGAGGTAGTGATTGTGGAAACCGCTTATCCTCATAGTCTTAATAATGCCGATGCAGCCGGAAATATTCTGGGTGAAGACGCGTTGATTGAAGGCTACACTGCAACACCCGAAGGTCAAAAAAACTACATGCTGCAGCTAACTCAAAATGTCTTGGATGCCGGCGGCCTTGGAGTTATTTATTGGGAGCCTGCCTGGGTAACTTCATCGTGTTCCACGCCCTGGGGCACCGGTTCGCATTGGGATAATGCCACGTTTTTTGACGCTTCACAAAGCAATGGGGCGTTACCGGTTTTTGAGTTTTTTGACGCAAAAAACTATTCCATTCCTACTGAATAAGGCCAATCTCCCTTGCATGTTCTTCAGCAGTCTGGCTGTCTTTAACCAGCAATGCAGGAGTAAGCTCAAAACTTTCTATAAGTCCGCGTACGCGAAAAACCCGCTTTTCGTGATTTACACTACGCAGATAAATCGCCTTGATTCGCTCGGGGTACTCCTCGGCGATCTCAATATAAATATCAGCATCGTGCTCGCCGCTATCCCCAATAAGAACAAATTGCATATTGGGATAGGTTTTTAAAATATTGCGTATTTCGTGTTGTTTATGGGGTTTTTCGGGTTTTGGAATGCGGTCAAATGGCGTTCTAAAATCACGAAGCAGAATTGCTCCTTTCGGAAAGTCATTGTGCTTAATAAAGGCTTCCAGGTATTTGTATAGATTCCACGGACTGTTACTTACATAAAACATAGGATTTGCCGCTTTACCTGATTTGCCCTGATGCAGTTTGGTATAAAAGCTGGAAGCTCCTTTAAACGGGGAGCGCTTTTGCACTCCGGTAAAAAGCGTATTTAAAATGACACGCCATTTTAAAAGCGAGGTGACACCGGTTTTTAAAATGGTATCGTCAATATCGCTGATCACACCATATTCTGCTTTTTCAGAAGGAATAAGCATCTGCCCCGAAAAGCGATTGTTGTTTTTGATGAGGCGTTTTTGATTTTCATCATCATAAGCCAGTTCCACCTGCAACCAACCCTCTTCATTGGTAAGTGTTCTAAGGCCCTTGAGCTTTTGATCTACTTTAAAATAACCCTCTGCATCGGTTTTGGTATATAAAACCTGATCATCAGGCAGACGAATTTTAATTTTTGCGTGCGGCAGTTCATCACTGCGAAACTGATGCCAGGCATTTTTAAAAACACTGGCCACTCCTGTTTTATCCAGATCAACACCTTCATCCTCAAGTGCGCGACCTAAAAGATATAAATGTTCATCAGTACCATAACTTTGGTAACCGTGAATTTGCAGGGGGTCTTTCGCCCGTAATCTCAGGCGTTGTAGTATATCTTTAAGCATACTATAAGTTAGTCACTTCTTACACAACCTACGAAAGATTAATCCTTTTTTAACTTACCAAAACCGCGCAGTCAATCGATTAAAAAGAAAAAATCCCGGACGTAAATCCGGGATTTCTGAAGAACTTTATTCTTAAAAATAACTTCTCGTTATTGTTTTTCTTTTTGAATTCTTGCGAGTTCAGCCATTACTTCAGCTTCAGTTCCCTCAATTTCCTTTTTTATAGATGAAGTTATACCACCTTCAAGAATTCTGGTTTCTGTAATAGTAGCAACGGCATCATCATCACCAGTGACTACAACACTCATCTCCACTTGAACATCATTTTCATTTGAAGCGGTTATTTCTTCTGAATGCCCACCTAAAATCGGAGCAATTACAAGGCCTACCAGACAGGTCAGCTTGATTAAGATGTTCATCGAAGGCCCTGAAGTATCTTTAAAGGGATCCCCTACCGTATCTCCGGTAACAGCTGCTTTGTGCGCATCACTACCTTTGTAAGTCATTTTACCATTGATTTCTACTCCGGCTTCAAATGACTTCTTGGCATTATCCCAGGCACCACCGGCATTGTTTTGAAAAATTGCCCACATTACTCCCGAAACACAAACACCTGCCATATAACCACCAAGAGGCTCCGCACCAAAAATCAATCCCATCAATATAGGCGTGATGATGGTTATCAAACCGGGCAGAATCATTTCGCGCAGCGCAGCCTGCGTAGAAATAGCCACACACTTACCGTATTCCGGCTTACCGGTACCTTCCAGTATTCCGGGGATTTCACGGAACTGTCTGCGTACTTCCTGCACCATTTGCATCGCAGCTTTACCTACAGATTGCATCGCTAAAGCCGAGAATATAACCGGAATCATTCCCCCTACAAACAGCGCGGCGAGTACATCGGCTTTAAAAATATTGATCCCATCAATTCCCGTAAAGGTTACGTAGGCGGCAAAAAGTGCCAAAGCCGTAAGAGCTGCTGAAGCAATCGCAAAACCTTTACCTACCGCAGCAGTCGTATTTCCTACCGAATCCAGAATATCGGTACGCTCACGCACGTGATCGTCGAGTTCACTCATCTCGGCAACTCCACCGGCATTATCTGCAATAGGTCCAAAAGCGTCAATAGCCAATTGCATCGCTGTGGTCGCCATCATCGCTGAAGCGGCAAGTGCAACACCATAAAAGCCGGCCAGTTCATACGAACCGTAGATCGCAGCAGCAAAAAGTAAAACGGAAAGGAACGTCGATTTCATCCCAACCGCAAGACCGGCGATGATGTTAGTCGCCGCTCCGGTAGACGAGTTTTTCACAATATCGAGAACCGGACCTTTACCCAGACTGGTGTAATGTGCGGTCACCACCGAAATTAAAGCGCCCACAGCAAGGCCAATACACGCAGACCAGAACACATTTAGAGACGGAATATCTTTATAGCCTTCGCCAAAGAATTGCATAGACATCATTTCGGGAAGCATCCAGTCGATGAGGAAATAACTCGCGATCAGGGTCAGGATGATCGCAACCCAGTTACCTAAATCAAGCGCTCGCTGAACCTGAGGTTCTTTAGCTTCATTATTTTTAATGCTTACGAGGAATGTACCAATGATGGAAGCTAAAATTCCAACTCCCGCAATCACTATCGGGAGTAAAATAGGCCCCATATTGTTAAAGGCATCTGTGAACTGTGCGCCCTGAGACATATCCTGTACCAGATAGTTACCCAAAACCATTGCGGCAAGTACGGTTGCCACGTAGCTGCCAAAAAGGTCGGCACCCATTCCCGCAACATCCCCTACGTTATCTCCAACGTTATCGGCAATAGTAGCCGGGTTACGTGGATCATCTTCAGGAATACCTGCTTCTACCTTACCTACAAGGTCTGCACCTACGTCGGCAGCCTTGGTATAAATACCGCCACCCACACGGGCGAATAGTGCAATAGACTCTGCTCCCAGAGAGAAACCGGCGAGGGTTTCGAGAACAACAGTCATTTCGTTATAGAAGTTTCCACCTTCGGTAAGGAAGCTTCCCATTAGGAATAAAAATATCAGACTCAAACCTAAAACCGCAAGACCGGCAACACCCAGCCCCATTACGGTACCACCACCAAAACTTACTTTAAGCGCCTGTGGCAAACTGGTTTTGGCAGCTTCTGCAGTACGGGCGTTAGCATCTGTAGCAATACGCATCCCGATGTTCCCGGCAAGTGCAGAGAAAAATGCACCGATGATAAAAGCGGGCACAATCATCCAGCTGGTGGTATCTACCACATACGAGATCCCAAATAACAAGGCTGAAGCGATCACCACGAAGATGAGTAACAGGCGATATTCTGCAGCCAGAAACGCAAGTGCACCTTCCTTAATACTTTTTGAAATGCTTTGCATACGCTCATTACCGGCAGCCTGCTTCTTGACCCAGGCCATTTTGATAAACATAAAAACCAGTCCTAAAACGGCCAGTGCAATAGGCACGTAGATGATATTTTGTTCCATAAATATGTATTTGATTGTTAAAAATGAAGTGCTAATGTAACAAAAATGCGATAAATATAAACTTAAGCTTAATTCACCGAGAATATATAACAAAAAAAGGCCGCAAATTGCGGCCTTTATAAATTTATTGAAGGTATCCTAATTAATCGATACTCACTTCTTCTTTGGGTACATCACTGGTGCGGTAACGGTCTATGCATTGACCGATGATTTCCTTAGCTTCAGCCACGTCTCCAAAACCTCCTACATCTACCTTTTTCTTTTCAAGATCTTTATAAACCTGAAAGAAATGCTCGATTTCTTTGATAAGGTGTGGATTTAGTTCACTTAAATCTGTAGTGCTGCTTGCGATAGGATCGCTCACAGGTACACAGATAATTTTCTCATCAGGACCTTTCTCGTCGGTCATATGAAAAACACCAATAGGCTTCACCTCCATAACACAACCGGGGAAAGTAGGCTCTGTCACTAATACCAAAACGTCAAGTGGATCTCCATCTAACGCAAGTGTTTTAGGTATAAAACCGTAATCTGCAGGATACATCATTGAAGAGAAAATCATACGATCGTAACGTATTTTTTTCAGCTTGAAGTCGTACTCGTACTTATTGCGGCTTCCTTTTGGAATCTCGATCAGGACATCAAAAGTGGTAATTTTATCTGCTGTCATTTTATTTCTGGTTAAATTTTCTTTTCGCCTTAAAAGGGCTGCAAAAATAGGCCAAAACTCAGGCTGTCACAAGTAAAACAGGTTAAAAGAAAAGCATCAGGTTTTTTATATCGTTTTCGTAAAACGAAATTCTTTAAATACTGATTTACAGAAGCTTGATTTTTAAAATGAAAATTCTAAAGCCCCGGTTATTCCAAATTTACGCGCCTCAGGCAAATCCAGATAATTACCTCTGAAGTTGAAATCTATACGTAAAACCTTAAGAATATTGCCTACCCCAAAACTGTATTCATAATAGGGTTTATCATCAGGAGCGAGGTATTCAACGCCCGAAGCATTGATGAGGCGGTTTTCATCGGATACCGATCCCCAGGCACCCTTGATGCCCACAATCTCCCGAAGATTCAGTTTTCTCAAGAAGGGAATGCGACCAAAGATTCTTCCGCCGAAATTATGCTCTAAATGCGCGGTGAGATAGGTATCTGTCACAAACTCATAAAAGTTCAACTGCGGAAACGTGCCGTAAATGGAAAACAGGTTTTGGTTACCGGGAATCACACTCATAAGTCCCAAAGGCACTTCACCAAAAGTCCTACCGGCTTCAATGACCGAACTAAAGGTCCCCAAACCTCCCATTCGCCAGGGTTGTCTATAGGAAAGCTGAATTTTTTCGTAATCAAAATCGCTTTCAAAAAGTCCTTCAACGCCTTTGGTATACCCCACAAAAATGGTAGGAAACCACTCGTTGCTCGTGGTACGCTCTACTCCGTATCCCGAGGTGCGCTTACCCGGCTCAAAAATGGTGCTTACCACCATCTCGGTTTGCTTTACCTGTGATTTGATTTCGCTTTGCGTAAAATCGGTATAATAATCCAGATTGAAGGTAGGCGAAGCAGATTCAAGCGTGCGATACGACAAATCATAACGCACTTTCAGGTTCTTTAAAAATTCAGCTTCAATGGCAAAGTTGGCCAACTTAATACTCGTTAGCTGGTCGTTATTCCCCACCGTCACGAGCGAAGACGAGGCCAGGTTTCTGCCCAAAACATCGGTAGAAGTCGTGAGACTTGCGGCAATTTGCTCCACATCCTGGCGGTAACCGCCACTCAAAATGAGTCGGGATTTAGCATCGAGCAATACCTTACCCGAAATACCAAACTTAAATTTCTCATCTTTAAAGCCGTAAGCTCCAAAACCTTCCAGTCGCCAGGGATCATTTTGCCCAAAATAGGTGCGGGCGCCCAGACGCAAGCGCAAACCTTCCACATCATTAAAACCAAATACCGAAAAGATAGGGCCTATATCCAGATTGGCACGATCCCACTCATAATAACCGCTTACCAGCATGGCTCCGGCATCATAAAACCGCTGAAACTTAGGCACTTTTTTAAGGGAATCGAGCATCACATAAACTCCCTTTTCGTCCTTGCTTAAGGGCTCAAGGCGCTTCTCTTCCCAAAAATCATCGGGCTTGGTATAGACCGTTTCATCGTACTGCGTGACGCGCTCATCGTAAAAATCTTCTTCGCGCTTTTGATCAAACTTATAATCGTCAAAAAGCGTGGTACGCTTCCCGTAAACACCACGGCTTCCTTCTTTTTTTCGCAAAGCGAAATCGGAAAGGAAATAATCCCGTGTGATCAGGAAAACCGAATCGTTTAGCACCTCAAACTCCTGCTCAATATAAATCTCCTTAACCCAGTTGATATTGGCACTTTTATTAACCTGCAGGTTGATTTCTTTAATCGCCCAGGTGGTATCATTTACCCAAAAATCTCCCTTAAAGGTGAGTTCAGCCGGTCTTCGCGGGTAGTAGATGATGTTGTAACACCATTTATTTTTGATGAAAGCACTGTCTGCCAGCACATAATTATAGGTGTCAATACCGGTTGTAGAAAGCGGACTCACAAAACTTTTATCAAAAAACTTCAGGTAATTGTCATATACATTGAAGTCGTTGTACAATTCCTGAATGAAAGCTATCAAGGTTTGATTGGTATTGAAACCGCTGTTTCGGTTTCCTTCAAGCTCTTCTTTTTCCTTGCCCAAAACATTATCTCCATACACCTTACTGCTGCGCTCGTTTATAAAGATGGGCAGGTAGGTTTTTCCGGTAATTCGGGAGGTATCCATCTGGTCAAAGATGAATTCCATTTTATTAAAAATCTTGCTGTTTATAAGCGAACTGTCAATCGTATTGAGGTCAAACTCTACCTTCTCGTATTTATCGTACTCATACTGCTTAAACTGGCTGAGTCCGTTAGAGCGTTTGTTTGCCCATATTTTTCGCAGGATATCAATCGCCGGGTTGTTCTTTTTAGATTGCTTTCCGGTATAAATAACTACTTCGCTTAAGCTTTCGGTTTCTTCTTTAAGCGTGACTTCGAGATTGTAATTCACCTTTTGGGGCAGATCGACCACGAGAGACTCAAAACCTACAAAGGAAACTTTCAATTGATTGTAAGTAGCATCAGACTGAATGTAAAACCTTCCGTCCTCATTTGTTATGGTACCTTCAGTAGAACCTGCAAAAACCACATTTGCAAAAGGTATGGCATTTCCACCCTGATCTAAAACGAGTCCACCTGCTTTGGTCTGCGCGTTTAGCATTAAAGGAGTTGTAAAAAGCAGCAAAACAAGAATTAAATACTTCATAAAGGCTAAGTAGGCTTTTGGGGAATTCCTTACGCTAAGGTCTAAACTATTTTGATTAGAAACCGCTAGTAATAAAAAAAGCTTCATCTGAATGATCAAATGAAGCTTCAAAGATAGTAGTCTCAGACTACCTGTACAGTACTTTTTTAACCGCTTTAACAACATCATTGCTATTAGGCAACCATTCTTTTAGCAGTACCGGAGAATACGGTGCAGGTGTATCTGCAGTATTTATTTTTACGATTGGGGCATCCAGAAAATCAAATGCCTTTTCCTGAACCTGATACGTGATCTCGGTAGATACGTTACCAAATGGCCAGGCCTCCTCAAGAATCACCAGACGGTTTGTTTTCTTTACCGACTTAAGTACGGTATCAATATCCAGTGGTCTAACGGTTCTCAGGTCGATAATCTCGCAGGAGATTCCGTCTTTTTCAAGTTCTTCAGCAGCGGTGTAAGCTTCCTTGATGATTTTACCAAAGGAAACGATAGTCACATCGGTACCTTCACGCTTGATGTGTGCTACACCTATTGGAATCAGGTACTCACCTTCGGGCACTTCACCTTTATCCCCATACATCTGCTCACTTTCCATAAAGATAACCGGATCGTCATCACGGATGGCAGATTTAAGCAATCCTTTAGCATCAGCAGGGTTAGAAGGCACGATAACTTTTAGACCCGGAGTATTTGCAAACCAGTTTTCAAAAGCCTGAGAGTGCGTGGCACCTAACTGACCGGCAGAAGCCGTAGGACCTCTAAAAACGATTGGGCAGTTAAACTGACCTCCTGACATCTGGCGTATTTTTGCAGCGTTATTGATGATCTGATCAATACCTACCAGAGAGAAGTTAAAGGTCATATACTCTACAATAGGGCGGCATCCGTTCATAGCACTACCTATCGCAATCCCGGCAAAACCAAGCTCAGAGATGGGAGTGTCGATCACACGGTCTGGGCCAAACTCATCGAGCATGCCTTTTGAAGCCTTATAGGCACCGTTGTATTCTGCCACTTCCTCACCCATAAGGTAAACAGCCTCATCACGACGCATTTCTTCGCTCATAGCCTCGCAAACGGCTTCCCTAAATTGTATTGTTTTCATAAATAAAAATGGATGTAACGTGTCTTTTCTTTCAACTAATTTTTAATGTGATATACCTTTAATGCTGAAACTAACAACCGCATTAGAACGACATATATATAACTGCATTCTGAGGAAAAACCCCATTTTAAACAGGGAAAGCAAAAATAGGAATTAAATCGTCGGCAAGGAATTGCATTTAACTAAATTTTGTTATGCGTGCATAGGAAATTTCAGATATTAATGCTTATTTTCGTAGCGAAAACGAAATAGTTACTTTTTAAAGCAATATATATGAAAATTTTAGTGTGCATCAGTCACGTGCCTGATACGACCTCGAAAATCAATTTCACAGACAATAATACCAAATTTGACACAAACGGAGTACAGTTTGTGATAAATCCTAATGACGAGTTTGGCCTTACCCGCGCTATGTGGTTTAAAGAAAAGCAGGGTGCGACTGTAGATATTGTAAATGTTGGTGGTCCTGAAACCGAGCCTACCCTGCGTAAGGCCCTGGCCATTGGCGCAGATACTGCGATACGTATAGACACCGAAGCTCTTGATGGTTTTCAGATTGCTAAAGAACTGAGTGTTGTAGCTAAAGAAGGCGACTACGATCTAATCATCGCCGGTCGTGAGTCTATTGACTATAACGGCGGGATGGTTCCCGGAATGTTGGCTAACCTTATCGGTGCCAGCTTTGTAAACACCTGCATCAGCCTTGAAGTAGAAGGAGATACTGCTACTGCCATTCGCGAAATAGACGGTGGTAAGGAAACCGTTTCTGCAAAACTGCCTCTTGTTATAGGTGGTCAGAAAGGTTTGGTGGAAGAAAGCGATCTACGCATCCCCAATATGCGCGGAATTATGATGGCCCGTAAAAAACCGCTTACGGTTAAAGAACCTGCTGGTGCTTCCGCAGAAACCGCAGCAGTATCTTTTGAAAAGCCTGCTCCAAAAGGCGAAGTAAAACTCATAGATCCTGATAATCTGGATCAACTTATTGATTTGCTTCACAACGAGGCCAAGGCCATCTAAGATCAACCTCAATAATCAGGAACGAATTTTTTTCGCAATTGCGAAATCCTAAAAAATAAAGAATATGTCAGTTTTAGTATATACAGAATCAGAAGAAGGAAAATTTAAAAAGACCGCTTACGAAGTAGTAAGCTATGCCCGTGGTATTGCAGATATGCTGGGCACCACCGTAACCGCTGTGGCGTTTAATGCAGATGAAACCGCTTCGCTGGGCACTTATGGTGCAGACAAGGTCATGCACGTTAAAAATGACAAGCTCGGCAAATTTAACGCCAATGCCTACGCAGCAGCCATTACTCAGGCAGCACAACAGGAAAGCGCTAAAGTAATCGTGGTAAGCAGCAGTGCTAATGCCAAATACCTCGCTCCATTGCTCGCTATTGACCTGCAAGCAGGCTATGCTTCAAACGTAGTGGCGCTACCGGAAAGCGAATCTCCTTTTAAAGTAAAACGTACGGCGTTTACCAATAAAGCGTTCAATCATACCGAAATTAAAACCGATGTGAAAATCGTAGGTCTTTCTAAAAACAGTTTTGGCCTTAAAGAGTCTCAAAAAGAAGCTTCGGAAGCAGCTTTTGAACCCGGTCTTGATGATAAACATTTCAATATTGAAGTAAAATCTGTTGACAAGGCCAAAGACAAGGTTACCATTGCCGATGCAGAAATCGTAGTTAGCGGTGGTCGCGGACTTAAAGGCCCTGAAAATTGGGGAATGATTGAAGAAATGGCTGATATTCTGGGTGCAGCTACCGCTTGTTCTAAACCCGTATCAGATATGGGCTGGAGACCGCACGGCGAGCACGTGGGGCAAACCGGTAAGCCTGTAGCCTCTAACCTATACATTGCCATTGGTATTTCCGGAGCGATACAGCACCTTGCAGGAATCAATGCCTCTAAAACCAAAGTAGTCATCAATACCGATCCTGAAGCTCCCTTTTTCAAGGCCGCAGACTACGGGATTGTAGGTGATGCTTTTGATGTGGTGCCCCGTTTAAACGAAAAATTAAAAGAGTTTAAAGCAAACAACTCCTAGTTTTAAAAGCATAAAAGTTTAAAGGCTGTTTAAATTGTGATGTTAATCCGGTTTTAAACAGCCTTTTTTATATTTTTACACCCTATGAGTTTAGTGCGCTTAAATATAAAAGGGATATCGTACAGCCAGACGCAAAACGGCGCGTACGCATTAATCCTGAGTGAAGTAGAAGGTGACCGTAAGTTGCCTATTGTCATAGGAGCCTTTGAAGCTCAATCTATCGCTATCGCTTTAGAGAAAGAGATCAAGCCTCCACGGCCGCTTACCCACGATCTTTTTAAAAATTTTGCAGACCGGTTTGACATTCAGGTAAAGCAGGTGATTATTCACAAGCTTGTAGACGGGGTGTTTTACAGCAGCATTATCTGCGAGCGCGAGGGCACCGAAGAGATCATCGATGCCCGCACCAGTGACGCAATCTCGCTGGCGCTGCGTTTTAACGCTCCTATTTTTACCTATAAAAATATTCTGGAAAAAGCCGGTATCTATTTAAAGGGTTCTGAAAGTGATTCCAGACCCGAAGATGATGTACTGGTAGATCAGCTCGTTGTTGACGATCCTGAAGAAGCAGAGCCAAGAAGCGATTACAAAAAGCTTTCGCTTAGCGAACTCAATTCCCTGCTCGAGCAAGCCGTTGCGGCTGAAGACTACGAAGCCGCAGCTAAAATCAGGGACGAAATTTCTAAACGCAATTAAACTTGATGCGAAAATTACTCCCGTTACTCATCCTTCTTTTAAGTACAGTTAGTTCATTTGCGCAAAGTCTGCAGGAAACCTTACCGGTAGCCGCTTCTAAAGAAATTATCCCAAACGCCGGTTTTTCATTTGACAGCCTTTGGCGCGGGGTTTTGGGAATGCTTTGCCTATTGGTGATCGCCTACTTATTGAGCAACAACAGGAAAGCGATAAACTGGAAAACCATTGGGGTTGGGCTTGCAGCACAGCTTTTACTGGCCATTGGCGTTTTGCGCGTCCCGTTTGTGCAGAGAGCATTTGAATTTGTAGGCAAAATATTCGTCAAAATCCTTGATTTTACCGCAGCAGGAAGTGAGTTTCTTTTAGGCGGAATGATGGACGTTAACAGTTATGGCTTTATTTTTATTTTTCAGGTATTGCCCACAATCATCTTTTTCTCAGCACTTACTTCAGTTCTTTTTTACCTGGGCGTTGTGCAGATCGTTGTAAAGGGAATGGCCTGGGTACTTACCAAATTAATGAATATCTCAGGTGCCGAAAGTTTATCGGTTGCCGGAAACATATTTCTGGGACAAACCGAAGCCCCACTGATGATTAAAGCCTATCTGGAGCGTATGACGCGTTCTGAAATCCTGTTGGTCATGATTGGTGGGATGGCAACTGTGGCCGGGGGCGTGCTCGCTGCATACATAGGTTTTTTAGGAGGAGATGACAACGCCTTAAGACTCGAGTTTGCCAGGCATTTGCTTGCTGCTTCGGTAATGGCAGCACCCGGAGCAATCGTGATTTCAAAACTTTTATATCCGCAACAGGAGCCTATTGATTCCCGTGTGGAAGTTTCGCAGGATAAAATTGGCGCAAATATTCTTGACGCTATTGCTACAGGTACAACCGAGGGTCTAAAACTTGCCGCAAACGTTGGTGCGATGTTACTGGTTTTTGTAGCATTTATAGCGATGATCAACTACGGCTTCGAAAAAATAGGCGAAGTCACCACACTCAACAGCTTCCTAGCGGAAAACACCCCGTATCCCAAATTCTCCTTAGAGTCTGTTTTGGGAACTTTATTTGCCCCACTCATGTGGCTTATAGGTGTGGCTTCAGAAGATGTGATGCTTATGGGACAATTGCTGGGTATCAAACTCGCTGCGAGTGAGTTTGTAGGATACATTCAGCTGGCCGAGCTTAAAAATCCGCTTAACGAATTGAGCTTTACCTATCAAAAGTCGGTGATTATGGCTACCTATATGCTCTGTGGATTTGCCAATTTCGCCTCTATCGGAATACAAATAGGCGGCATTGGTTCTTTGGCACCTAAACAACGAAAAACCTTGTCTGAATTTGGTTTAAAAGCCGTGATTGGTGGTACGCTTGCGTCCTTGCTATCTGCAACTATAGCAGGTATGATTATAGGATAAAGAAGCCGGAAGCGTTAATCGAAGGTTCGTGCCCAGTGCTCTGCAGCTTCGTAGCTTGTAAAAAAAGCAAAAGAGCCTTTGATGTAATTCTGCTCTTTAATCAATTCATCGCGCCTTTTAGCCACATCCGGAGAAACAACCGCTACCGCTTTCATTTTAGAAAGATTCAGCGATTTAATAAAACTGGGATCTAGTGAGGTTCCCAGACCTCTTTCAGAAATAAATACGTACTTATCAGAGCCGTAAAAGCTTTCAACATCGGCAAAAATTTGTTTAGAATTTTCGAGTACAACCTCCTTCAAGTCTTCATTAAACTTGAAATGAATGAACTTGGCGTAATATTTTGCCTCTCCGAAGGAATAGGTAATGGTTTTTAACAGCATCGAATAAAAGTAACAAATTATTGTAAAAACGAGTGAGCGAATATACGTTAATAAGTATTTAGTAAAAATTCCAAAATTGGAGTTTCAAAGCAGAGCTTATATTTAATTTTAAAGGCTGAAAATTTTCAAACTATGAAGCAATATCACGACTTAGTAAAACATATTCTGAACGAAGGCGTTCAAAAGGGAGACCGCACCGGTACAGGAACCCTGAGCGTTTTTGGCTATCAAATGCGCTTTGACTTAAGTGAAGGTTTCCCGATGGTAACCACTAAAAAACTGCATCTGAAATCGATTATTTACGAATTGCTCTGGTTTTTAAAAGGAGACACCAATATTGCCTATCTACAGGAAAATGGGGTTCGCATCTGGAACGAATGGGCCGATGAAAATGGAGACCTGGGCCCTGTTTACGGCCATCAATGGCGCAACTGGAACAGTGAGGAGATCGACCAGATCACCGAAGTTGTTAAAACGCTAAAAACCAACCCCAACAGCAGACGCATGCTCGTTTCGGCTTGGAATCCCAGTGTAATGCCAGATACCCGCAAATCGTTTGCAGAAAATGTGGCTAACGGCAAAGCGGCGCTGCCTCCCTGCCACGCGTTTTTTCAGTTCTATGTGGCACCCGGTAATCCCGATGCCGAAGACAAACGCCCCCGCTTATCCTGCCAGCTTTATCAGCGCAGTGCAGATGTATTTCTGGGAGTGCCCTTCAATATCGCTTCCTACGCACTTTTTACGATGATGGTTGCTCAGGTTTGCGATTATGCTCCCGGTGATTTTGTACACACCTTTGGCGATGCCCACATCTACAACAACCACATCGAGCAATTAAATTTGCAATTGAGCCGGGAAATACGCAACTTACCGACGATTAAATTAAATCCTGAAGTAAAAGACTTATTTAGTTTTACGTTTGAGGACTTTACTTTAGAAAATTACGACCCGCATCCCCATATTAAAGGAGCAGTCGCTGTATAACCCCAAATCTTCAAGTCATGAAAAAATTCTTAATTATCGCCCTTCTGGCCTTTTTTGGCAACACCTATGCACAGGAAGGAATCACCGTATCGGGAAATGCCATTAGCATCCGTGAAGTTCCACCGGTGTGGCCGGGTTGCTCAGGTTCTGATGCAGACAAAAAAGCCTGCTTCAAAAAACAACTGGTCAATCACGTAGTTACCAATTTCAAATTTCCGGAAGGTTACAAAAAAGGAACGGTTAAAGAACCGGTAATCGTTGATTTTGTGATCAATGAAGAGGGGAAACCGCAAATCCTAGGTGTTAAAGGAGGCACTAAACCCCTTCAGGAAGAAGCCAAGCGCAACATAATGGCCATCCCTCAAATGACACCGGGACAGGCAGGCGGTAAACCCCGGGCTATAAAATACTCGATGCCCTTTACCTTTTAACGCGGGCTTAACTTCTAGCAATCAGGAGCTATACTTTTTAAATTGTAACTTTGAGAATAACTCTTAGTTATAATTCATTGGTATGATTGTTAGCACAACTGCTCTTCTCGACTTTTTATTGGAAACCCGCAAGCATAGCGAAACCCTATGTAAACCTTTACAGATCGAGGATTACGTGGTGCAGCCTATCGAAGATGTATCGCCCCCAAAATGGCATTTGGGTCACACCACCTGGTTTTTTGAAGATTTTATTCTGAAAAAACACAAACCCGGTTACAAAGAATACAATTCGCAATTTTCCTTTGTTTTCAACAGTTACTACGAAAGTATGGGTGCCCGCGTGGTGCGCACCGATCGCGGAAACCTTTCACGCCCCACAGTTAATGAGATTTACGACTACCGCAACTACGTCACTGCACAATTGAAAGATTGGCTGAGCGATGAAAAAAACCTGACGCCCGAAATTGAGAGCCTCGTAGAAATAGGCATTCATCACGAAAAACAGCATCAGGAACTGTTGCTTACCGACATCAAATACATTCTGGGAAATAATCCGCTGCTGCCCACCTATTCTGAAAGTTTTCAGGAAAATAAGCCTGTTTCTGATTCTCAAAAATGGATTCAGCTCGACGCCGGAATTTATGAAATAGGCCACGAGGGCCCAGATTTCTGTTACGATAATGAATTGAGCAAGCACAAGGTATATCTCAACCCATTTGAGATTTCAAACACACTGGTCACCAATGCAGAATATCTTGAATTCATAGAGGCAGGCGGCTACGAGGATGCCCTGCTCTGGCATAGTGAAGGCTGGGCCTGGGTTTGTGCAAACACCATTAAAGCACCTCAATACTGGCATACCGCAGACGGTGTGAGCATGCATTATACCCTCGGCGGTTATAAACCCCTTAACCTCAAAGCACCCGTGACGCACATCTCCTATTACGAAGCTTTCGCCTATGCCCAGTGGCGCGGTCTGCGCCTTCCTACCGAGTATGAGTGGGAAGCTGCTCAGGAGCATTTCAATTGGGGAGAGCGTTGGGAATGGACCGAAAGTGCTTATTTGCCTTACCCCGGTTACACCAAAGCTCCGGGAGCATTGGGTGAATACAACGGCAAATTTATGGTTAATCAAAAAACGCTTCGCGGTGGTTCGGTAGCCACTTCAGCAAATCATACCCGTCCTACCTACCGCAATTTTTTCCATCCCCATCTACGCTGGCAATTCACCGGGATTCGTTTAGCGAAATAACAGCATTATGAAGACGAAAAAAACCGGACAGCAGTTCGACACTACCTTTTATAAGGAAATTTACGAGGGCCTTACTGCCTTCCCGAAATACATTTCTTCCAAATGGTTCTACGATAAGGAAGGAGATCATCTTTTTCAGCAAATCATGCATCTTCCGGAATATTACCTTACCGGTTGTGAGTATGAGATTTTAGATACCCACACTGCCGAGATTGCTTCTTTATTTTCAGGAAAAGATGGCTTTGAACTGGTAGAACTGGGCGCCGGTGACGGTAAAAAAACAAAGGTTTTACTAAACCATCTCGTAGCCAAAAACATTCCCGTAACCTACAAGCCTATTGACATCAGTCAAAATGCTCTAGACAATCTGGAGCAGGATTTACAGATAAGCTTACCGGATTTACAGGTTGTAACCCAACAGGGAACTTACTTTGAGGTTTTAGAAAAACTGTGCAAGCGATCTGGTCAAAAGAAGACCGTAATAATGGTTTTGGGTTCTAACATAGGTAATCTCAATCACGAGCACGCCGTGAGTTTCCTTTCAGACATTCAAAAATGCATGACGGCAGATGACTTGCTGTTTATGGGCTTTGATCAGAAAAAAGATCCCACGGTTATTCTAAATGCCTATAATGACAGTCAGGGTGTGACCGAAGCATTTAATAAAAATGTACTGAAACGCATCAATAAAAGCCTAGACGCTAATTTTGATTGCGAAGCCTTTAAACACTGGCCCACTTACGATCCCGAGACGGGTACAACAAAGAGCTTTTTGGTTAGCACCAAAGCCCAAAAAGTAAATCTGAATAAGTTGAACCTCGAGATTAACCTATCGCCCTGGGAAAGCATTCATACCGAAATATCCCAAAAGTATGACGACCACATTGTTGACTGGCTTGCACGCCAATCTGGTCTTCGGGTTATTCAACAATTTGAAGATTCAAAACGCTATTTTACAGACTACGTGTTTAAAAAACTTTAAAACACAGAACTCCTTTTAAAAAAGCGGTAACTAAAAAAGCCGTCAGGACCTAATGGTTTTGACGGCTTTTGAGGTGTACAACACTTTCTGCTAAAGCGTCAAAAGACTGTTTTCGGCTCCGGCAAATTCATTAAACTTATAGCCGTCTGCTTCAGGCTCATTTACCCATTCTCCATCTACAGAATAACGAAATTCGTAAGTAGCATCAACAGGTATATTGAGTTGTCCTTTAAAAGAACCGTTTTTTAGTTTTTTAAGTTCAGTCTTTTCCCAGTCGTTAAAATCACCGGCAACAGCCACTGCATTTGCATCAGCATCAAGCACGGTAAAAGTAACTTTACACTCGGGTTTCGATTTTAAAAATTGTTTCGTAATTGGCATAACAAATTCATTTAAGTTGGTTCAAATTTAAAACTGAAATCGCATAAAACCCAAAAAATCAGGTATTTATGCTCATTTTTTCGAATATCTCAGTCAGAGCGGATAACTATCTTATATTCCTGATTACGAAATCGTTTTTGAAAAATAAATCCATAATATATTAACGCTCAAAACCTTATCGATAATGCTAAATTAACTTCAAAAGCTTCTGTATGTCTGATTCTGTATTAAAATAATGGAAACTAACCCGAATTCCCGATCCGCGCAAAGAACAGATGACATCATTAGCCCGAAGCTTTTCAAAGGTTTTCTCATCGCCTTTAATCGTGTAAAAAGGCCCGTGAATTTTTCGCTTGAGCACTTCGTCACTAAGTAAATTGCGTTCTGCGAAAGCTTCAAATGCAAACTGCTGTAATTTTTGAATTTGATCGGTGATCGAAGCAAAACCTATTTTTCTTACCAAACCTAGTGCCGCCTGTAGGCTACCCATATTTAAGGTGTCCAGATGACCGGGCTCCATTCGGCTTAATAAATTAAAATCTTCAGACTTATACTTACCTTTATCTGAGCCAAAACCCAGATTTTTGGGCTTCAGGCGTTCTTCTACTTCGGGTTTAAAGAGGAAAAAAGCATTCCCATAACCAGCATTCAACCATTTATAAGCGCTGGCCCCAAGGATGTCTATTCCGCTTTGGCCAAAATCAAAATCTTCTATCCCCACATATTGGGTACCGTCTGCAATAATCAGCAGGCCGGGGTTATTCTCCTTTAATTGCTTCAGAAATTCAAAATCAATGCGTATTCCATTCAAATATTGAATCAGACTCAGGCAAAGTACATCGGGTTTGTGTTTTATAACGGCCTGCTCTATATTATCTTCGAGCCATTCATCAATTCGCGCATACTGGATATCAAAACCACGCTGCTCTACCGCCCAGTTTATAGATGGGTAATCTACATCAAGCAGCAAAAAACGGGTGTTGGCGTCAAATGCTTCCAGCAAGGCATTAAAACCAATCGAAAAGCTGGGATGCAGCGAGGTATATTGCGGGGTATGGTGAAAAAAACGGGCAACATCCTCGCGCACCTTATCAATAAATGCCCCCTGCTCATCTTTCAAAATACTACCCAGCACGAGATAGTCAAGATCGTGATTTTGTCTGAAGTCTAAAACCGTTTCGGACAATAATCCAGACCCGGCAGTATTAAGATGTACGTAACTTGATGTAAGGGGAAATTCCTTTTTTAGGTTTTTCATAAGGTAAAAGCATAAGTATTTCTTGTAAATTTAACCAGTTCCAGTAAAGGTAAAGCCCAGATAGCGCATTACTTTACAATTTGCTGTTAATCTGCAAAATCTATTTATACAAATACATTTACCCTATAACTATGTTCTCAAAAAAACAGGAAAGTTCCAAAATTGATCCGGAGCAGCGCGAACTCATCGAGTATGCGCAAAAACGGGTTAAACAGAAAAAAAACCTCTTCAGACATTTTATTGTTTTTCTGGCAGGCGGTGTGCTCTTTATTATTCTCAATAAGTTTCTTGATTTTGGTTCGGCATTCCGGCCGGCTTCGGTAGACTGGTTTGTATGGGCAGTGTTGATTTGGTTCTTCCTGTTTCTTATACACGCCTTAAATGTGTTTTTGCTCAATTCTTTTATGACTAAAAAATGGGAAAATGAGCAATTAGACAAACTGGTAGCCAAACAAAAAGCCAAAATTGCCAAACTTCAGACAAAAGTAGAAAACGATCATCCGCTTCCTAAAAGCAACCCGGGCATTACCTCTGCAACAGACCGACCCTTTAATTCCTGAACCCCTATGATTACCCTTATTGCTGCAGCAGCCGAAAATAACGCCCTTGGTAAAGACAATCAAATGATCTGGCATTTGCCCGATGATTTCAAACGCTTTAAAAAGCTTACCTCCCATCATTACATCATTATGGGTAGAAAAACACTGGAGTCTTTTCCAACTCCATTACCCAACCGAACCCACATCGTCATCACCAGACAGGAAAATTATCAGCCAAAATTTGAAGGCGTTCTTGTGGCCAAAAATCTGGAAGAAGCACTCAAAATGGCTGAAAAAGAGGAGCAAATCTGGATAATTGGCGGTGGAGAGATTTATAAACTTGCCCTGGAACAGGCAACGCATATAGAACTCACCCGCGTTCACGGCAGCTTTGAAGCAGACGCTTTTTTTCCTGAAATTGATCCCGACAAGTGGGAACTGGTTTCAAGCGCGTTTCACGATACCGATGAGCGACACGACTACGCATTTACGTACCTCACTTATGCTAAACGAAAATCTTAAAAAACACCTTTCAGACCATTTAGACCAAAACATCACAAACACCGCAGCATTGACAGGAGGTGATATCAATGATGTCTACAAAATAGATACGGTTACCAAAAGTTTTGTGGTTAAAGTAAATGATGCCACAGCCTTCCCCAATATGTTTGAGTTGGAGAAACTGGGGCTTGAAGAGCTTGCAAAAACCAAAACCTTTCGAATCCCCGAAGTATTGCATACCGGCACTTTTGAAGATCAAAGTTTTCTGATTCTGGAATATATAGACGCTGCGCCCAAGGCCGAAACCTTTGACCAAAGCTTTGGCGAACAGCTTGCTGCAATGCATCACAACACGGCGGCCTTTGGCTTTGTAAAAGATAATTATATAGGCAGTTTACCACAAGCTAACACCGAGGAGCCCGATGCGGTTTCGTTTTACATCAATCAACGTCTTGAACCTCAGTTTAAAATGGCCCGCGAACGCGGCTATTCGTTCGAGAAATTAGATCCTTTTTACAAAAACATCGAAAGCCTGATTCCAAGGGAACCCGCTGCGCTAATTCACGGCGATTTGTGGTCCGGTAATTATATGGTAAGCGAAGCAGGTAAACCCACACTCATTGATCCCGCTACCTGCTATGCACCCCGCGAGATGGATTTAGCCCTGATGCAGCTCTTCGGCGGTTTTTCTTCCCTTACTTTTGAAGCTTATAATTCTTCCCACCCATTAACCGAAGGTTGGGAAAGCCGTATTAAACTCTGGCAACTCTACTACATTCTGGTTCACGTAAATCTTTTTGGCGGTCCTTATTACGCTTCCGCGAAAGCGATACTTAAGCAGTATTTGTAGCCTTAACAAACTTTAGTTTTTTGACCGAAATAATTGGCTTCAAATTAAAGTTTCCAAATACGCCTTCGCTGTACCTTTAAAAGAAAAAATCATGAGTACCGAAAATTTAAAGAATACCGAAGCCCTTAAGAAATTAAAAAAACTCGCAACCTCAATTGACTTTGCCTTCTTGGCAACAGACCTTAAAAACCAGCCCATTGATGCGATACCCATGTCTACAAAAAGGATTGGTGATGATGGAAGCATTTGGTTTTTGAGCAACGCAAATAGTGATCACAACGCAAATATTCAAAAAGACCCTAAAGCCCAGCTATTTTACTCAAAGCCCGGAGATTTTGAATTTTTAAGCGTGTACGGTGAGGCTGAGATTACGCGTGATCGCACTATTTTAGATGAATTGTATGGTAAGAGTGATGACGCCTGGTTTGATGGGAAAGACGATCCTAATTTAACTGCGATTAAATTTAGACCCATCAGCGCTCAGTATTGGGATTCAAAATCCAATAAACTCGTAAGCCTTTTAAAAATGGCCTACGGAGCCGTTACCGGAGAAAAAACAGATTTAGGAGAAACCGGATCATTACAAGTTTAGGCTGCTAATCTTCCGTTGTGATTAAAACCAGCGTACGATTTCCAGGTGAAGGATAGCCCATAAGGCTGTCTATAGATTTTACAAAATGCAGGCTACGCAGCTGCTGCAGAATACTCGTTTTATAATCTTTAAACTTCTGTAGTGACAAATACTGGCCATCTACTACAAATAGATAGCTAAGCGAATCTGGGCGCGTAAGTGCGTATTCTAACTGCATTGTTGCCTCCTTAAGCGCAGCCTTTTTACCCTGATAATACCAGGTATCTTTGGGCGCAGTGGTAGAGAGCATCAATTCGTCTGGCTTTTCTGTTTGTGCGCAAACAGCCAGAGAAAAACTGAGGAAAAAAATGAGCGGTGTAAATTTCATAATACAGATTTCAGATTTAAATGTAGGGATTTTGAAGAAGCTTTTAAATTTCTAAATACCTAATGGTATGTGTATTTTTGCATTAACTAGAAAAATCAAATTATGAAAGCATATATTTTCCCCGGACAGGGAGCACAATTTACAGGAATGGGTAAAGACGTTTATGAAGCCTCTGCCACAGCCCGTGAATTGTTTGAAAAAGCTAATGAAATTCTGGGTTTTGACCTTACCAAAATTATGTTTGAAGGCACCGCCGATGAACTTAAGGAAACAAAAGTTACGCAGCCTGCTATTTTTTTACATTCGGTAGCTCTTTTTAAAGCATTGGGATCAGAAGCCACTCCACAAATGGTTGCCGGGCATTCGCTTGGTGAAATTTCGGCGCTTGTTGCCAATGGGGTTTTAGGTTTTGAAGACGGTCTACGTCTTGTAGCCCAAAGAGCGCAGGCTATGCAAAAAGCCTGTGACCACGTACCTTCGACTATGGCAGCAATTTTAGGTCTTGAAGACGCACTTGTTGAAGCGGTATGCGCAGACGTAAACGGAGTTGTAGTCGCTGCAAATTACAATTGCCCCGGCCAGCTCATCATATCAGGAGAAATTAAAGCGGTTGAAGAGGCCTGCGAAAGACTAAAAGAGCGTGGGGCAAAACGCGCACTTCTGCTTCCTGTAGGCGGTGCATTTCACTCGCCTCTTATGGAGCCTGCGCGTGAAGAACTTGCTGCTGCAATTGAGAAAACCACCTTTAGCGAACCCAGCTGCCCTATTTATCAAAATGTAAGCACCACTGCAGTAACCGATCCTGCTGAAATTAAAAAGAACCTTTTATTCCAATTAACCGCTCCGGTAAAATGGACTCAAAGCGTTGAAAATATGCTTAAGGACGGTGCTACTCAATTTATAGAAGTTGGCCCAGGTAAAGTGTTGCAGGGTCTGGTCAAAAAAGTAGATCGCAATGCAGAGACCAGCAGCGCTTCGGTGTAACACGGAAGAGTGTATGGCCGGTTAAATAGCATTATTTTAAAACTAAAAAAAGCCCGGTAAAACCGGGCTTTTAATATATTTCTCTAAGAAGAGATTACATGTTGTCGTCGTTTCCTTCAACTTCATCTTCTACTTCCTGAGCACCTTCTTCGATTGCATCTCCGGTATCTTCAGCAGCTTCTTCAACAGCATCACCTGCATCATCCATAGCATCACCCATGTCGTCAGCAGCGCTTTCCATTGCATCTTCAGCTTTTTCTTCAGTTGTTTCGCGACAAGCAGAAACAGAAACCATTAGTAAAAGTGCGAAAGCACTAAACATAAATTTTTTCATAATCGTATTAAATTTAATTAGCGTTAATTGCTGTCAAATGTATATAAATTAATGAGGCTTATTCTTAATTTTTATTAAATTTTTTAACGAATTATATTTTTGATAAAAATTGTGCAACACATAAATTAATTTAATGATTATAAGTGGGTTGAATTTTATTTTTTCAAAATTCCGAAGTATTACCCAAACTAAAAAGCATCTTAAAATTGAATTTTAAGATGCTTTTTTACGGTTTAATTGCGTAGAAAAAGGCTTTCTAATATTAATTACATATCATCGTTGCCCTGAATCTCATCGTTGAGTTCATCTGCTCCTTCCTTAATTGCTTCCCCTGTTTCTTCGGCCGCATCCTCAATATCCTCTCCTATGGCTTCTACCGCATCTTCGGTTTTTTCCTGAGTGGTTTCTCTACACGAATAGGTTGTGGCCAGGATTGCAAGCATCGCAAAACTTAAAAAAATACGTTTCATAATAATGGTTTATTGTTTAAACTAAAATTACTCATTTCTCTTTAATCGGGATTTTTTTCATTTAAATATTTCCAATAGCGTTTGGGAACGTGCCTTAGGTGCAGTTTCTTATTCACCCTGCTTTTAATCCCGGTACTTTTAAAGTAATCCTGCCACATCGCATCATAGCCGCGTTCTTCTTCGTGGATGATGGTGTTTAAATTACTTAGGCGGGCAGCATCAAGACTTATAAATTCGGTTTTGTGAAGATCGTAAAAGATGCCGTAGTCACGCTTCAGATCATAAATCACAAAAACCTGATCTGCATATCTGTTTTTAAAATGTTTTGCAATAAGCGGCAACACATTAAAATCAGGTTCTATGACTGCGATATAGGTATCATCTTTAGCCCGTTTAAAACGCACAAAAGCCTCCGTGCGATGCTTCTCACGGCCTACCTCTTTGGTCCAGTTTGCCAATTGCAGAATCGCAGGATGCCCGTAATCTTTTTCATTTTTGGTTTTGAGCACATAGCGCACGGCTTCCAGAATACTCTTTTCGGCTCCTGCCGCCTCTCTCAGATAGGCTTTATAAATCATTTGCCTGAGAAGGCTGAACGGTTTCAATCCCTGCCATACGCGATCTGCCTTATTTGCGTCGGTATACACCCTAAGATCTTCACTAAAAAAATCGGGTTGCAAACTACTTACAGGAATTATAGCAACGTCCTGCAGGCGCTCTTCATACACCTGAAAAATTGCGGTTAACAAACCCTCAAAACTTCCGTCATAAATGAGTCTGGTCATAATTGCTTTAAAATAATTGCAATTGCTGGTTATACATTTTCTGATATTTGCTTTGACTGCTTTGTAAAATCATGCTTTTGATGCGTTGCGGCTCGAGATCCCTGCGCTCCCAGTCTTTAGAATCACACACCATAAAATACTTGGCCCGGTTCATCGCAATACCTATTGTCTTGAGATGTTCCCAATTGAGCTTTCGGTATCTGCGTGCATTAATAATTTTATAAACCGATTTCATCCCCAGTCCCGGAATGCGGGCAAGCATGTGCTTATCTGCCTTGTTAACATCCACCGGAAAATGCTGCAGGTTGCGCAGTGCCCAGCTGAGTTTAGGGTCTATATCCACATCCAGATTGGGATGGTCTTTATTTAAAAGTTCGCGCACATCAAACCCGTAGAACCGCAACAGCCAATCTGTTTGATACAAGCGGTTTTCCCGAAGCATCGGCACTTCGGTTCCCAATGCCGGTAGCCTATTATCTTCCAAAACAGGAACATAACCCGAATAATAGACCCTTTTCATCTTGTAGGTGCTGTAATAATGCACGGCACTGTACATAATGTCTTTGTCACTCTCCCCGGTTGCCCCCACAATCATCTGGGTGCTTTGACCCGCAGGAGCATAAACCGGTGTTTTCCCGAATAGTTTTTTCTCGGCCTGATAAATGGAAATGCTATTCTTTACCGTTTCCATAGGTCTTATAAAATCCTTATGATCTTTCTCGGGAGCTAATAATTTAAGCCCGGAGACCGTAGGGATTTCTATATTTATGGAAAGTCGGTCTGCATAAAGACCAGCCTCCTGCATCAACTCATCACTGCATCCGGGTATGGATTTCAGGTGAATATACCCGTTGAAATTTTCTTCGAGGCGCAGTTTTTTGGCTACTGCAATAAGCCGCTCCATCGTATAATCAGGACTTGAAAAAATTCCGCTGCTTAAAAACAAACCTTCTATATAGTTACGCCGGTAAAAATTGATGGTAAGATCTACAACTTCCTGAATTTTAAATCCTGCACGTTTGATGTCATTACTCTTTCGGCTTACGCAATAGGCGCAATCAAAAATACAATGATTGGTCAGTAAAATTTTGAGCAGTGAGATACAGCGACCATCTTCGGTGTAGCTGTGGCAAATGCCCATTCCACTACTGTCGCCCAAACCTTTATTTGTATTGGTGCGCTTGCTGCCGCTGCTGGAACAGGACACGTCGTACTTGGCAGCATCTGCAAGGATATTCAGTTTTTCGCGAAGGCGTTCAAAATTCATAATTTAAAAGTCTGGCAGATTAAGGTTTTGGCTTTCAGGCATTGTAAAAATCAAATACCATTGTGCCTGCAATCGATTCGGAATATTTACGAAAATAAAGAATTTTTCCGTATTACGGATTTTTTCCTAACTTTAAATAGGATTTTTTCCAAATAATACTATTTTTACGTTATGGGAATCAACGATGTAACCGGCGATATTCGCCGATTTAAACAAATACGGGAAGAACAAAACCTTACGCAAACCGAGTTTGCCGAGGCTTTAGGCATTAAAAATTCTACCGCAGACATAGAGCGCGGAAGAACAAAACTTTCCGGTCAGGTAGTAACCGAGTTGTTGCGCCTGTACAATGTAAATCCGTTATGGCTTTTTGGTTACAGCAATCAAAAGCTGCTTCACGCCGGTAAAGGGGATGTAAGCCCAAAAGTGGTAACGGTAGACTCTGCAGATCAGGAAAATCTGGTTATGGTTAACCAAAAAGCTGCTGCCGGATACCCGCAGAATGTTCAGGATGTGGAGTGGTACCAGCAGTTACCTGCCTTTGATTTACCGCTTCCGCAATACAGAAACGCCACCTATCGCGGTTTTCAGGTTGAGGGAGACAGTATGTTGCCAAATTTTATGCCTGATGACTGGGTGCTGGGCAAAGCCGTTGCCAGCATGAACGAGGTAACGTCCAACAAGGTATATGTGGTGGTCATGCCCGATGCCGTTGTAGTTAAAAAACTTCAGAAACTACCCGATCCTTCAAAAGTTCTTTTGATTTCTATTAATCAGGAATACGTGCCTTACGAGGTGCAGGTGAGTGATATTCAGGAATTGTGGCAGGTAAACAGCAAACTTACCTTTAATCTTGATGCCCCTTCAGAAAGCAGTTTGTTGCGCGAATTACAACAGGGAATGGAAGAATTGAAAAACCAAATGCGCAACCTGCAATAACCCACTAATAGAAGTCCGTAGGGGCATGCTTTTTGAATTTCAAGGCAAGCAGCAGTATAGCCTTCTTGCGATACCCATAAAAAAACCACCGGAAATCCGGTGGTTTTAGTACTAAGTGATGGTGATTGCGACTAGTTGTCTATCTTTATTTTGGTTTCGCCGTCGGCATCCTCCTTGATTTTAACCTCTTTGTCATCAGTTTCCATCTTGAGTTTGTAATCCCCGTCGTCTGATTTTTCTTTGATGGTAGCCCCATCCTCTTTCATTTCTTCAATCAGTTTTTCCTTTTCACTTTTTTCGCGACAGGATGTTACTGACAAAGTTAAACCGAGAAGAACTACTGCTAAATAGCTATAACGTTTCATAATCTTATTATTTGTTATCGTCTCCGATGTTATCGATTTCCTGATCAATTTCTTTATTGACTTCCTCATCTACTTTCTTGGCAGTACGCTCCAGAATGCCTTCACGTTCTGCGGGTTTCTCAACTTCAACTTCTTTTACTATAACCGTTTCTTTTTCCTTTTCTTCGGCTTCCCTACATGAAAAAGTTACTAAAGCAGAAAGGCTTAAAGTCAAGAATAAAATTGCTTTTTTCATAATTAATTAGGTTTAATTCAATGTTCAAAAGTAGCAGGATTTTAATTGTGTTGGTTTGCAACAATTATAAATGATTGCCAAAACTAGCCTAACAATGCGTTAAATACGAGTGTTTTAAGGCTTTTCCAGAGGTATTCCCAGTATTTTTAAAGCAAAAATGAGCTTTTACAAATTGTATGATTTTCTACGGGAGTTACAGAAAAACAATTCAAAAGAATGGATGGATGAACACCGTAGCTACTATCACGAGGTACGTGATTTTTACATCGACTGGCTGAACCAAATGGATATGAAACTCGCTGATGTGGACCCTGATTATCATCCTACAACGGGCAAAAAAGCCATAAACCGCATCAATAATAACTTACTATACCATCCTAATAAACCCATCTATAAAGATCATTTTGGTGCCGGTCTTGATGTGGCTCCCAATCACGGGGATTTTTACATTCATTTGGGCACTTCAGAAAGTTTTATAGCAGGCGGGTTTTATAAACCGAAGAGTGAATTACTGCATAGTATAAGGCAAGCATTCGATTACAATGGAGAAGAGTTTATTGAAATTCTTGAAAAACCCTCGTTTAAAGAAAAATTTGGCAGTTTAATTGATGACGGCGACAGTCTGAAAACAGCTCCCAAGGGTTTTTCTCAGGAACACAGGTATATTGAATTATTGCGCATGAAGTCCTTTGCCGTACAGTATGACCTTACTCAGAAAATTGTAACCGGTGACGATTTTGAAAAAATTGTGATCGATGTTTATAAAGAAATGCTGCCCTTTCGCAACTACCTTAATCAGGCGGTGAGTGTCTGAGAGTTGAGATAATCTAAAATTGTTTTGGTTGCCCCAGTTTGGCTTGATATAAAGTGCCCGGCTATCATCCCGGTTTGTTCCCGGAAGGCTTTATCAGCTATTAGTTTATTTAAAACAGAATTTGCTTCGTCAGGATTTGACACTGTAAATAATCCTGCCAATTTCCGCAGATCCTGAGCCTCCTGAAACTTTTCGATATGCATTCCGGTAACGATGGGAATACCAAAGGTTGCCGGTTCGAGTATATTATGCAGACCTGTGTTACCGGCAGCCCCGCCTACATAGGCCACATCTGCATAGTAGTAAACTTTGCTCAAAAGCCCCACATGGTCCAATACCAAAACACCTGCAGATCTCAGCTGGTCTTTGTCGTAACCGGAATACTTCTGCGTCTTACGCTTAAGTTGTTTGATAAATCGATCTACTTTTTCTGCTTCAATTTTATGTGGAGCGACTACGACCTTAGCCGCAGTATTGTTAATAAAATCGATCAACAGCTTTTCATCTTCAGGCCAGGTACTTCCACAAACCAAAAGCACTTGATTCTGCCTGAACTCCTCAATAAATTCAAGCCTGTTATCGTAGGTGCGCTGGCGGGCGACGCGGTCAAAACGCGTGTCTCCACTCACTGCGGCATTGGAATAACCTAACTTATTTAGTGCCCTTAGCGATTCTTCATTTTGCAGAAAAAAATAGTTAAATGCGCTTAAAGAAGATTTCATCCAGCTGCCGTACCATTTGAAAAACGGCTGACTTTCTCTAAAAACTCCTGAAATCAATAGCGTTTGCACCTTTTGTCTTTGCAGGGCGTGAAGGTAATTAGGCCAAAACTCATATTTGACAAAAATCGCAAGTATGGGCTTAACGAGACCTACAAATTCCCGGGCATTTGCAAGCGTATCCAGAGGCAGATAGGTCACCACATCGGCCAAAGGAGTGTTTTTGCGCACACTATATCCCGATGGGGAGAAAAAGGTAAGAACGATCTTCGCAGCAGGATAGTTTTCGCGCAATCCCTCAAGTACGGGCACCGCCTGTTCATATTCCCCGAGGGACGCAGCGTGAACCCATATCACCTGATCATCGGAATGAAGATCTGACCTCAGTTTAGAAAAAACATCCCGGCGCACCTGCCTGAATTCCTTCAGCTTAGCACTAAATAATCCCAAAACCGGCAAAAGCCATTCAAAGACCTGTATAAAAAAAGAATAGAGCTGTCGCATACCGGCGTAAAAGTAGCCATTTCCACAAAAAAAGCCGTTGGGTATAGGGTGCAGATTTCGTACTTTCGTAAACCGAAGATTTTCTTACTTACAGGCATAATTGCTATTCTGAATACTATTTTTTCGGCACCAGATAAATCTATACCAGCCTCTAAAAGGCCTCTAAATTATTGACCAAGACCAGCCCGAATCAGCTTATGCTTTTAAAGGGGATGGCAAAATTTTGACTCGATGAAAAAAATTCAAATGGTTGACCTTAAAGGTCAGTACGAACCCATAAAAGAGCAGGTAAACCGCTCTATTCAAGAAGTTATTGATACCACCGCATTTATAAATGGCCCTGAGGTTCACGGTTTTCAAAAAGAACTTGAGGAGTATTTAAATGTGAAACACGTCATCCCCTGCGCAAACGGTACCGATGCGCTGCAGATTGCGATGATGGGTCTGGGGCTTAAACCCGGCGACGAGGTAATCACGGCCGACTTTACGTTTGCCGCCACGGTAGAGGTTATTGCCCTTTTGCAACTTACACCCGTACTCGTTGATGTGAATCCTTACGGTTTTAATATTGATGTCGAAGCTATTAAACGAGCGATCACACCCAAAACAAAAGCTATTGTACCGGTTCATCTTTTTGGTCAGGTTGCCGATATGGACGCCATTATGGAAATTGCAAACGAGCACAACCTTTTTGTTATTGAAGATAACGCTCAGGGTATTGGCGCAAATTACACCCGCAGAGATGGTTCAAAAGTCAAAACAGGAACCATAGGTCACGTAGGCAGCACTTCGTTCTTCCCCTCAAAAAATCTGGGATGCTACGGCGACGGTGGGGCAATATTTACAAACGACGATGATCTGGCTCATACACTTAGAGGTATTGTAAATCACGGGATGTACGAGCGCTACCATCACGATGTGGTAGGCGTCAACTCACGACTAGATTCAATTCAGGCTGCAGTGCTTCGGGCTAAATTGCCGCATCTGGATACCTATAATACCAAACGTCGTGCAGCTGCGCGAAAATATACCGAAAGGCTAAGGGATCACGCCAAAATAACAACTCCGCTTATTTGTGAGACCTGTGATTGCCATGTTTTTCATCAATACACCCTTAGACTGAAGGATTGCGACCGCGATGGTCTTGTAAAGCATCTGAATTCAAAAGACATCCCTTGCGGTGTCTACTATCCCATACCGCTGCACAGGCAAAAGGCATATACAGACCCGCGTTATAATGAAGCCGATTTTAGTGTGACCAATCAGCTTGCAAAAGAAGTTATTTCATTGCCGATGCATACCGAACTGGACGATGATCAGATTGCATACATCTGCGACAGCATCATCGAATACCTCAATTCCTAACACCTGAAATGATGCGCAACGTACTTGTTTTTTCAGCTCTTCTATTAGTCTGCTTGAATGTTTTGGCACAAACCACTTACATTCAGGCCGGCAACATTCTGGATGTAAAGTCCGGTAAAATGCTGAGCGGAAAAACGATTGTAGTAACAGCAGATACGATTGCGCAAATACTTGACGGTTACAGGTCTGGGGAGGGCAGAGTTGTAAATCTTCAGAATCAAACACTTTTGCCCGGTCTTATCGATATGCACGTGCATATTGAAAGCGAAACCAGCCCCACAAAATATCTGGAAACCTTTACCCTTAACGATGCCGATGTGGCTTACAATGCGCAGCTGTATGCTCAAAAGACCTTAATGGCCGGTTTTACATCGGTTAGAGATTTGGGTGGCAGCGGTGTTAATGTTTCGCTTCGCAACGCGATTAATATGGGTAAAGTGATTGGGCCGCGCATTTTTACTGCCGAAAAAGCACTAGGCACTACCGGTGGCCATGCAGATCCTACAAACGGCTATAAAAAAGAGCTGATGAGTGATCCCGGCCCGAAGGAAGGCGTGGTTAATAATGCAGACGATGCCCGAAAGGCTGTACGCCAACGCTATAAAAACGGAGCAGACTGGATCAAAATTACGGCTACCGGCGGGGTACTCAGTGTCGCTAAAAATGGGCAAAACCCACAGTTTACCCCGGAAGAAATTGAAACCATAGTTAAAACGGGGAAAGATTATGGTCTACAGGTTGCTGCGCACGCGCACGGCGACGAAGGTATGCAGCGCGCCATTAAAGCCGGTGTTAAAACTATTGAGCACGGTACCCTTATGAGTGAAGAAACGGCAGACCTGATGATCAAATACAACACTTATTATGTCCCTACGTTAAGCGCCGGTAAGTTTGTGGCAGACAAAGCGCTCATAAAAGGCTATTACCCGGAAGTGATCGTTCCAAAAGCTCTTGAAATAGGCCCGCAACTTCAGAAAACATTTGCGATGGCCTATAAAAAAGGAGTCCCTATTGCCTTCGGTACCGATGCCGGAGTTTTCCCTCACGGGGAAAATGCTAAGGAATTTGGCTATATGGTCGAGGCCGGGATGACTCCGCTGGAAGCTATTCAAAGTGCAACCACCATCAGCGCGCTGGTGTTGCAGGCTGAAAATGATTTAGGACAAATAGCCCCGGGCTTTAAAGCAGATCTGATTGCTGTTAAATCAAACCCGCTGGAGGACATCAATACGCTTAACGAGGTAAGCTTTGTGATGAAAAACGGAGAGGTTGTAAAACAATAACCCTTTTAAAACCAGGTGATTTTCTCTTCAACCGGTTCCCGGTCCCCATCGGGCATCGGCGCATCGTAGGCACCTAAATAGAAAAAACCAAGGCAGCGTTCTCCTTCGGCCAACTGCAATTCTTCTTTCATATCGCTGATGTAGCCCGGTGAACTCCAATACCCACCCAGACCTAACTGGCCGGTCATCAGCCACATATTTTGTACTGCCATGGCCGTTGCGGCGATCTCTTCCCATTCCGGCACCCGATCTTTGAGATCACGCTGCATACAAATGGCGATTACAGCACCGCTGCTCATCACTTTTTCAACACTTTTCTTCAGTTTAAAAGCAGAGTATGCCTTTTCTGGAGTAGTTCTGGTATAGGCAGCGCTCATTTTTTCCGCAAGAAGCCCTAAAGACTCATCTTGAAAAACCTTAAAACGCCAGGGATTGGTCTGGCGATGACTGGGTGCCCAGTTTGCAGCCTCGAGCAACTCTATTATTTGCTCTTTGCTTACAGTTTGGCCCGTAAATTGGTTTGGAAAAACAGAACGGCGATTTTTAATTGTCTCAGAAAGTTTCAATATTCAAAAGGTTTAAATAATTAGGTCAAAATTACTAAATGCTACATTCAAAGCTTCTAAAGTCTTCCTGTTTCAGTCTAAAACAATGATAAACAGGAAAAACCCCCTTAACATATAGACGTTTTTTACGTGTAAAATCTCATTAATTCCATTAATTTCGTGATATTTACAGCCCCTAAATCTAAAATTGAATCTATTTAAATGCTATGCAGGTCAACTTCAAAATACTGCTGATTACGCTGTTAATTTTCAGCGGATTACATACTCTTAGTGCGCAAGAGAAAGAATTAAGTAAAGCAGATAAAAAATTCGAAAGCTACGCCTTTATAGACGCACAGAAGATTTATTTACGTCTTGCAGGCGAAGGCTATGAATCTCCCGAACTTTTTCAAAAGTTAGGCGATTCCTATTATTTCAATGCCAAATACGAAGAAAGTGCCCAATGGTACGGCAAACTGGTCAGCAAATTTCCTGAAGCCGTCTCTCCCGAACATTTATTCAGATATGCACAGGCTCTAAAGGCATTACAGAATTACAGTAAATCGGACGAGATCATGGAGGCCTTCAGAATTGCAAAAGGAGGCGACAGCCGCGCTGAGCTTTTTGAGGAAGAACCCGATTATCTGGAGGACATCAGTTATTCAGACAGTGATTATGATGTTGAAAATCTACGAAGAACCAACTCCAGATATTCTGATTTTGGTCCTATGTTCTATGAGAACAAGCTCATTTTTGCATCATCCAGAGATACCGGAACTACCAAAAAATATGTGCATAAATGGAATAACGAGCCTTTTTTAGATTTCTACCAGGCTCCTATTGATGTGGAAACCGGAGATCTGGGTACGGTCGAAAAATTTGCGGAAAAACTCAATACCCGCTATCACGAGTCTTCACCCACATTTACCAGTGACGGAAGAACCATTTACTTTACCCGAAACAACTATGCCCAGGGCGTTAAGCGCACCGATAAAAACGGAACTATCAGACTTAAAGTATACAGGTCTGAAAAGCGCGGCGACAGCTGGTCTGATCCTGTAGAACTACCCTTCAACAGTGACAATTACTCGGTTTCTCACCCGGCCTTAAGCCCCGATAACAAGAAGCTTTATTTCGCATCAGATATGCCCGGAACTACCGGATTTTCTGACCTTTGGGTGGTTGACATTTTGGGAGACAACAACTACAGTGAACCCCGCAATCTGGGTCCTAAAGTAAATACCGAAGGTCGTGAAAACTTCCCTTATATCAGTAAAAAAGGAAATTTATACTTCTCTTCTGACGGCAGACCGGGTCTTGGCGGACTTGACATTTACGTTGCAGCAACCCGTAAAAACGGAGATATCGCTTACATTATCAACCTCGGAAAGCCCATAAACAGTCCGCAGGATGATTTTGCCTTTATCGTAGACGAGTTTAATAACGTGGGGTATTTTTCTACCAACCGTTATTTTGGTATGGGAGGCGATGATATTTTCAGATTCACCCGCACTATAAAACCGATACCTGAATGCCGTACAAGCATCGTTGGTACCATTCGTGATGCACAGACGCTTTTACCAATCCCCACAGCTACAGTGAGTGCGCTTGATCTGGATGGCAATGTACTTCAAACTACCGAGGTAGATAAAAACGGCAAATACGAGCTAAACCCACTTTGCAATACCGAAATCTTAATCAGAGCCGAGGAGCCTGAGTATTACTCTGCTGAAGAACTGGTCACCTCTCCTATGGAAAATAAAAGCATAACGGTTGATCTCAATCTGGAGCCGCGCATAACGCGTATCAACCCTGGTGATGACCTGGCAAAATTGCTTAAACTAAATCCTATTTATTTTGATTTTGACCGCTTCAACATCAGACCTGATGCCGCTCTCGAACTGGTGAAGGTTTTAGCTGTGATGGAATCTAACCCAACTCTTGTGGTCGAAGTACGGGCACATACAGACAGTCGTGGCCCCGATGCCTATAACCTGACTCTTTCAGATAAGCGGGCTAAAGCTACTGCAAATTATATCGTAAGCAGGGGGATTGATCCTTCACGGATTAGCGGACAGGGCTTCGGTGAAACACAACTTAAAAATGAATGTTCTAACGGCGTCGAATGTACCGAAGAAGAACATCAACTCAACAGACGCTCAGAATTTATCGTAATCGATTATTAAAAAAAAACGCTTCAGGCTATAAAACCTGAAGCGTTTTTTACTTCAACTAAAACCTTACGGCTTAATTGTTTGATTTTGTAGTGTCCTGTGCTGTTTTCTTTTTTCCAAACAAACCACCCAGTACGTCTTTAACCGCTTTGGAAGTTGCATTTTGAATTACCGAATCCCTTTGCGTTGTGGTCTTACCGGTGTTCCGGGTTGTGTCTCCCGGTTTTGCAGCACCGCCCAACACTCCGCCTAAAACATCTTTGATTTTAGATTCGGCCTGCTGCCCCAATTTATCTTTTTGGGTCGCAACAATTTGTTGCGTAAGACTGGATACGGCTTGCTGAGTGTTAATCACCACCTGCGGATTAGTAAAAGTTCCGGTGAGTTTTACGGGTAAATCTACCGTGTATTGCTCCAGATTTTGATTGCTAAGTCCAGCCAGGGCGCCTCCCAGTTTTGAGCCCAGATACGTACCGGGCACTCCAAGATCTAAGGTATAATTCATCGTATTTTCTAAACTATGGGTACCGCTCACCCCAACCCGTATACCTTTAATATTAAAATCGAAAGGCTTAACGGTCACCAGACCATCCTTAAAGCTGAATTGTGTTTTTAAATTGCTGAGATCAAGCCTGTCGAGATTTATAAATTCGAGATTGGTATCAAGCATTTGCAGCAGTTTCATCTTATCCGGATCAACTTCTACCGTTAGCAATTGTGCCAAAGCGTTACCTGCAAGACTCGATATAACCGGGGTAAGGTCATCATTCAGGTTTCCATTTAAGGTTATGTTAGTATTCAAAGCGCCCTGAAGCGCCCTTGCTATAGGCGCCAGTTGCTGAAACATCTCTAAACCTTCAAAAGATTCACTTATATTTACACTGTTCAGGCTCAAATCCATCCCAAAAGTTGGGGTTGTGGTTTTTGTACTTACATTTCCGGTAAGTGCAATTCTTCCGCCAAAAACATCTGACTGAATGTTATTCAAACGGGCGGTTTCGTCAGCGAGCGATATATTCCCCTTAACATTGCTAAGCGTAATATTATCGTAAATCACTTTACCCGCCGAAAAATCAATTCCTGCATCTAAAAAGGATGGGATTTTGATAGCCGTCTGTGCCGAAGCCGCGGTTGTTGCAGCAGGCTTTTCAGCGTTTGCAGGAGATGTTTCAACCACGCTGAAATCAGCCAGATCAACGGTGTTTGAATTAACCGTAAAACGGCCTTTAAGCTTCTGCTTAGACAGTAAAAAAGGTATCAGGTTTTCAATGCTACCCTTAGCTTTGAGATCGGTTTTACCTGTTTGTGCTTCCAAATTCTGAAGGCTTATAGTCCCGGGATTAAAACTCAGGTTAGCCTCGGCTACATTAAGCGCATTGGGCAACTCTGGAGAAACATATCTAAAATCCTTCAGACTGGCTGTCCCGTTGCTCTTGATGTTTTGGTACTGCTCTTTATCTACACTTTCCATATCAAAAGACGTGGTCATATCTACGGTGAGTAACCCATTGATATCCTGCTCCAATTCCAACGGATAGGCCTGTTCCAGATTGGCAAGATTGAGTTTGCCTTTAAGAGCAAGGTCTATAAGCGGATTTGTGGTAAGCCGTTTAATGGTTCCCTTAGCATTAAAAACATCCTGATCTATTCTGAAATTAAGATTATTAAGGCCTAAATAGGTGTCGTCAACGTTGCCGGTTTCATTGACAATGCGGGCGTCGATGATGATGTCCTGAACGGTTTTGGGCAGGTTAGGATATTTAAACGAGGCGTTGTTTGACTGAATCTCAATATTAAGCATCGGGATACGTTCTTCATCAACAATTCCATTAATACGGCCATTTACCACAAAATCTCCGGTAGTAGTAACCCCATCCAGGTTTTTCGCGTAAACCTCAGGAATGACCTGTAAGAAGTTTTTAAAATCACTTGAGGGGGTTTTAAACGACAGGTCAAGTTCATTGTTGTTCTCATTTACCTGCACCCAGCCTTCAAATACTAAAGGAAGCTGATTGACCAAAGCTTCATTTTCTTTAAACGTGTAACGCTGCTGAGACAAATTCATTTCGATCACAGCATCTAAAGCGATCTTGTTTTGGTTTAAATAATTTACGCCGTCAAAATCGAAGGACGCCAAAGCATTGGTAGTAGTGTTCAAATTAGAGACATCAGCCGAAAAATCACCACTCCCCTCGTGGTTCACTTCGCTAAGCCGCAGGTAGGTTTTTGTGCTTTCGTCGAGATAATTTATACGCGAGTTGGTGATTGCATATTCCTGCACTTCAAAAGTAAAAGCCCCAGATTGATCTGAAAGGGTATCATTAACCGCATTTGGGTTCTCTTTGGCAATATCATAATTTGCATTACCCAGACTGTCGATTTTGATATTTATAAAAGCGCGCTCCAGCGCAATCGCATCTACCGCAATAGGCTTATCGGTTGAAGTCTTAAACAGTTGCTTTACGCCCATTTCCAGCTCAAGCAACTCACCCGCTGCCAGCGTATCGCCTGCAAAAGGCTCCCTGTTGATTACCGTAAAGTTTTTTACCTGCACCGTCGCATCGGGAAAACTGCTAAACAAAGTGAGATCAAACTCTTCCCAGTCAACCGTCGCATTGAGGTTTTGATTGATAGACCGTTTTAATAAGTCTTCAAGCTGACTTCTAAACAAAAACGGAGCGGCAATAAGGGCGATAATAAGTACACCCAAAACAATGGCCACTATTTTCAGTATTTTTTTCATAAGTTTTAAATTAAAATTGCACGATCTACACTCCCTTTGCCAGGCTCTGCCTTAAAGGTTTTCGATCTGCTGATGGTATTTTATATCATTTCCTATCTCCTCACCGGGCGCCAGTTTAAACCGCTTTCTAAATAAATAAACACCCAGGTATAAAAAGGGCGTATCACAAACAGCTATCAGCACTTTAAACAGAAAACCGCTAAGCAGCAGTGTCCCAAAAAGAGCCCAGTCTATTTTACCAAAGCTACACAACAAGAGTAATACCGTAGCCGTATCGATAAATTGACTGAAGAAGGTTGAAAAATTATTTCGCAACCACAAGTGCTTACCTTTAGTGAGCCTTTTCCAGAAGTGAAACAGCTGTATGTCAATGTACTGAGCAAAAAGATAAGCCATCATAGAAGCCAGTACAGCGACAACCGTAGCTCCAAAAACTTTATCAAACAACGCATTATCTACAGGCGACCACTCGGTTGCGGGCACTATTGCAGAGGTATACACGATAAGCAGCGAAAAGACTGAAGCAAAAATCCCGGCTGTCACGACCTGATTAGCCTTTTTCTGACCGTAGATTTCACTTATGAGATCGGTTATTAGAAACGTAATGGGATAAGGCAGGATGCCCACAGATATTTCGAAGGTATACAGGCCGAAAAAATCCCAGTAAAAAAACTTTTGAAATATGAGGTTAGAAACTACCAGAGAACAAATAAATAAAGCTCCCAGTATAAAATAGATTCGATAAGCTGCAAGTGCATCGCGCTGGTTTAAGGTCTCTTGCATGAATCTCTTCGTATTTGCGTATTGGTTCTGTTCAAAATTAGCAGAATGTAAAGGGCTTTTACTTAAATTGCTCTTAAAATATATTAAGCACCCATTCCTATTAACTCACTACAAAACATCTATTTATCGCTGGGAAGCAATCAGGGAGATCCCTTTGAAAACCTTCAAAAAGCCGTTGATGCTCTATTTGCGGAAATAGGCAGCATAAAACAGATTTCACCGGTTTACCAATCGCAATCCTGGGGCTATGACGGGGCAGATTACCTCAACTGCGCACTTCATCTGGGAACCCGCCTTACAGCAGCAGAAGTCATCAAGACATGCCTTAAGATTGAAAAGGAATTGGGACGCGAACGAGAAAAAAACTCGGGCTACGCAGATCGCAGTATAGATATTGATCTTATTTTTTACGAAGACCAGCAACTCAATACTCCCTCGCTGATTCTTCCGCATCCCCGAATGCATTTACGTAATTTTGTTTTACTTCCGCTTTGCGACATAGACAAAGAACTGAAACATCCTGTTTTGGGCCAAAGTATGGAAGACTTGCTTAAAGCATCGCCAGACCCCGCTCACCCTGAGAAGCAATCCCGAAGGCTCAAAAATCCGCAGGATGACTACAGCCTAAATACTTTTAATTACATAACAATAGAAGGAAATATCGGCGCAGGGAAAACCACACTGTCTACGATGATTGCTCAGGATTTTAATGCCAAATTGATTCTGGAGCGCTTTAAAGACAATCCCTTTTTACCCAAATTCTATGAAGATCAGGCACGTTATGCATTTCCACTCGAAATGTCATTCCTAGCAGACCGCTATCAGCAATTGCTTGACGATATAGGCCAGTACGATTTGTTTAAAGATTTTATGATCGCCGATTATGACAGCTATAAGTCACTCATCTTTGCACGGGTAACCCTTGGGGAAGAAGAGTATGCACTTTATAAAAAGCTGCACCAGATCATGTATAAAGAACTGGTAAAACCAGATCTGTATGTGTATCTGTACCAAAACACAGAACGCCTTCTGGAAAACATTAAAAAAAGAGGAAGAGATTACGAGCAGAACATCTCTGAAGACTACCTCCTCAAAATAAATCAGGGCTATCTAAACTGGATAAAAAACAAAGCTCAAAACAACGTTAGAATCATTGACATTTCTGAACTTGATTTTGTAAAAAATCGCGCGGACTATCTCAGCGTCCTGAAGCAATTTATTTAGCTGCTATTTGTAATACAATATGGCCAATAAAACGATCATTACCGCAGTTGCGATAAGCACGCCCACAGCAATGCCCAGCTTGCGGCCATCCTTGCTGCCTCTTTGGTAGGAGGCATAGTGAAAATCATTAGCTTTCATAAGTCGGGTATTTAAGTTGGTAACGCAAATCTTAGGCTTAAAATTGTGACTTACACGGTTTTTAAAGAAACTTTAGCAAAGCTTTATGATTATTAACAATAATTTACCTATTCTCTATTCTTTCAGCACGGTGTTAACGTAAAAATCCCACAGCACTATCCCTGCGCTTACCGCGATATTGAGTGAGTGTTTAGTCCCTGATTGCGGTATTTCAATGACATAATCAGATTGATTTACGACCTCCTGCCCAACACCTTTTACCTCATTACCAAAAATAATAGCATAGTGCTTTTCGGGCTCAATCTTAAATTCATTCAGCATAACGGCTTCTTCAGCCTGCTCGACCGAAATCACAGTATAAGCCCGCTCTTTGAGTTCCGCTACAGCCTCTGCCGTGGTTTTAAAATACTTCCACGCTACAGATTCGGTAGCTCCCAAAGCGGTTTTAGAAATATCCTTATGCGGCGGCTGTGCACAAATACCGCATAAGTAAATGGCTTCGATCAAAAAGGCATCTGCGGTTCTAAATACCGAACCTATATTATTGAGGCTTCGAATATTGTCAAGAACCACCACTACCGGACTTTTTCGCGAAGACTTAAACTCGGCAACCGTTTTACGCTCGAGTTCGCTGTTTTTTAATTTTCGATTCATGCTGCAAAAATAGCTATTCGCGTTTACAATACAGGAGTGAAAAGAAGAACAGCTTAAAGCCTTTACATTGTTGAAAAAAAACAATAACTCACGTCTACTTAAGCCTGTTGTAACAAGCCGATTTTTTAATTTTAGCACATTCGCTAACGGGGAAAACACGCAGTTTTTATGACTAAAAAAAGCAAAGACAAAGGGGTAACGCCTTTGATGAAACAATACAACGGGATAAAACAAAAATACCCGGATGCCTTGCTTTTGTTTAGAGTAGGTGATTTTTATGAGACCTTTGGTGAAGATGCAGTTAAAGCTGCCGGAATTTTAGGCATCATACTTACCAACAGAAATAACGGCAGTGAACGCACCGAACTGGCCGGTTTTCCGCATCATTCGCTCAACACCTATTTACCCAAACTGGTAAAAGCCGGTTGCCGGGTTGCCATATGCGACCAGCTTGAAGACCCAAAAACCACTAAAACCATCGTAAAACGGGGCGTTACCGAACTCGTAACTCCCGGAGTTGCTTTAAACGACGAGGTACTTCAGGCCAAAAGCAACAACTTCCTGGGAGCCCTTCATTACGGCAAAAGACTGCTGGGACTATCGTTTCTGGATGTCTCAACCGGTGAATTTTTAACGACTCAGGGCGACATAGCCTATATTGATAAACTGCTTCAAAATTTTAACCCCAGCGAATTGCTCATCAGCAAAAAGCGTAAAGCAGATTTTAAAGAAGATTTTGGCACAGATTACCATTTGTTTTATCAGGAAGACTGGATTTTTCAAACCGACTTTGCTTACGAAAGTCTCAACAAGCACTTCAATACCAAAACACTTAAAGGCTTTGGTATTGAGCATCTTGAGGAAGGTATTATCGCAGCAGGGGCTGCACTGCATTACCTGAGTGAAACCCAGCATCACAAACTGCAGCATATTGCCCGCATAAGCCGTATTGCAGAAGACGCCTACATCTGGATGGACCGGTTTACGATAAGAAATCTGGAGCTCTATCAGGGCACTTCGGCAAAAGCCATTACCCTGCTGGATGTTATTGACAAGACCATCTCTCCTATGGGATCACGCCTGCTCAAACGCTGGCTGGCCCTTCCGCTTAAATCGATACCCGCAATAGAAGAGCGCCTCGAAGTAGTAGACTATATGCTGAAGCAGCCCGATTTCTACGAAAAGCTTTCGCAGCACATTAAAAAGATAGGCGATGTCGAACGGCTTATTTCAAAAGTTGCTACTGCGAAAGTGTCGCCCAGAGAAGTGATACAGCTTAAGAATTCGCTTGAAGCTATGGTCCCCATCAAAGCTCTGGCGTCTCAGGCTCAAAATGATGCGCTTAAAACACTTGGAGACAAAATAAACAATCTGGAGCATTTGCGCTCTAAAATCAAGGAAACCCTTAATGAAGAAGCGCCCGTAAATGTGCTTAAAGGAGACACCATTGCCACCGGATTTCACGCTGAACTTGATGAATTACGCGGTCTTGCCACCAGCGGAAAGGATTACCTGGATCAAATGCTTCAGCGCGAAACCGAACGCACCGGAATTACTTCGTTAAAAATCGCATCAAACAACGTATTTGGTTATTATATCGAAGTTCGCAACACCCATAAAGACAAGGTTCCCGAAGAATGGATCCGCAAGCAGACTTTAGTAAATGCCGAGCGCTATATCACCGAAGAACTCAAGGAATATGAAGCTAAAATTCTGGGAGCCGAAGAGCGCATTCTCAGCATAGAACAACAACTTTTTGGGCAGCTCGTATCCTGGATTACCCAGTTTATAGAGCCGGTACAAACCAATGCCAATACCATCGCCCGCCTGGATTGCCTGCGTTCCTATGCCTGTCTGGCAAAAGAAAACAACTATGTCAGACCCGAAATTGACGAATCGTTTGATCTGGAAATCAAGGAAGGCCGTCATCCGGTTATCGAAAAGCAGCTCCCACTGGGAGAACCCTATATTGCAAACGACACCTACTTAGACCGTAAGGAGCAGCAGATGATTATGATTACAGGACCAAACATGTCTGGTAAATCGGCTATCCTGAGGCAAACGGCATTGATCGTACTCCTGGCTCAGATGGGAAGCTTTGTTCCCGCACAATCTGCACGCATAGGCGTGGTAGACCGCATATTTACGCGGGTGGGAGCCAGCGACAACATCTCTATGGGTGAATCTACCTTTATGGTAGAAATGAACGAGACAGCCAGTATTCTAAACAACCTTTCCGAGCGCAGCCTGGTTCTGCTTGATGAGATTGGCCGGGGTACCAGCACCTATGACGGAATTTCCATTGCCTGGGCGATAAGCGAGTACCTGCACGAGCATCCGGGAAGACCAAAGACCCTTTTTGCCACGCATTATCATGAACTCAATGACATGTGCAAGACCTTTGAGCGCATCAAAAACTTCAATGTTTCAGTAAAAGAGCTTAAAGACAACGTGCTCTTTCTGCGAAAACTTGTTCCGGGAGGCAGCGCGCACAGCTTTGGGATTCACGTGGCCAAAATGGCCGGAATGCCCCAGCAGGTTTTACACCGCGCCAATAAAATGCTCCTTCAGCTCGAGAATTCAAACCGGAAAGAAGATCAAAAATCTGCGCTTCAAAAAGCAGCCGATGATGAAATGCAACTGAGCTTCTTCAATCTTGACGATCCGCTTTTGGAGGAAATAAAAGACGAAATACTTCATACTGATATAGATACGCTCACCCCGGTTGAGGCCCTGATGAAACTCAATGAGATCAAACGTATGCTCGTGCGCAATTCAAAAAACAAGGTTTCGTAATCAATTTTATTTTTTTAGGAATTTTGCTTTGCAGATTGAAGAAATCTTGTAAATTTGCATCCGCATTAGACAATTGGTCTAGCACATATGCGAAAGTAGCTCAGGGGTAGAGCATCACCTTGCCAAGGTGAGGGTCGCGGGTTCAAATCCCGTCTTTCGCTCCAGTAGAAACTCCATTTGAAATGGAGTTTTTTTTTAAAAGCCCGGCTCGGGTGGTGGAATTGGTAGACACGTTGGACTTAAAATCCAATGAACATTAGTTCGTACGGGTTCAAGTCCCGTCCCGAGTACTTAAAACCCTCTTAATCATCTGATTGTGAGGGTTTTTTTGTTGTTCTATTTGTTAATGTTTTAAAAATTATCAAATATGTAAAAGTTTACAACTTAGCGTGAAATCTAGCTTTTGTATATTTGTAAAAATAAATGCTTAAAACTGAGAAAAATTAATTTAAAGACCGGATCGCCCCTGCCAAATTCCGGATTTAGACATGTCATTCAATTTCAATTGCCGGCACTGTAGAACTTTAAAAGTCTCTAAATTGCATATCCTAAATCCAATCTCCTTTTATGTTTTTTTCAAAACTGTTTAAACGAAATGATACCTTAGATAAAAACATGGAGCGCCATCTCCTGTTTGCTCCTAATTATCTGATCACCACCGAAGAACTTACCAGGGCAAAGCGCTATATTTTTGGAGGGCATTCTATACTTGTTATCGAAGAAACATCAGAAGGAAAGGGACTTTACTTTGTACGCAGCCGTACTTCAAAATCAAATAAATTTACCCCCGAAACCGATAACCAAATTCATATCGGGTTTCAATCGATCAAAGACCAGCACTATATCATTTTTGGCCTGCGGCAGGAACTTACAGCTCTTCAGCCCGGAGACCAGATCACTTTCAGCTTTAAAAATGAAGAGGAGCTCCATCTAAAATTGGAGTTACCCTCTGAAAATTTCGGTGAATCCAAAAAATACGCCTGCAACCTGCGTGCACAAATCTCACCGGAAGAAGTTGAACTTTTTAAAAGCCGACTAGTCCACAGCTACAGCGCGAAAAAGAGTGATGGTAAAGAATTGGGCGAGTCCGAATTAGACAAAGACTTCAGCCGAAAGCTGAGAGAACTTTCCCAGACTTACGCATTTTGCCTGAGACACTACTACTAATTACTCCTTTAGCCTTTATTTTAAGGGCATTTTAAACACGAATTGAGTAACTTCAGCAGCAAAAATTAATTTATGCTGAAACGTATTACTCTTATAGGTTTTGCCGCCATGCTTACCTTTGGCTGCAAAACACAACAAAAAGCCGCTGCATCTGCCGATGCCGCAAAGCCTAAAGCGAAAGACGCAAAATTTAAACCTTATAGTGAGGTAATTACCAAAGAGGCAGTTTCTGATGCCGGACTCTTTACCACCCACCGGGTAGACGAGAAGTTGTACTTCGAGATTCCCGACTCGCTACTTAATAAAGATATGCTGCTTGTAAGCCGTATTGCTAAAGTACCTTCAGAATATGGCGGCGGTTATGTGAATGCCGGTTCTAAAGTAAATGAGCAGGTTGTTCGCTGGGAACGCAGAGGCAACAAAGTTGATATAAAAGTCATCAGTTTTGAAAATGAAAGCGATGCCGAAAGCCCCATTACCAAATCGGTTTTGGCTAACAACTTCTACCCTATTTTGTTTAGCGCAGATATTAAAACCTTTTCCAAAGATTCTTCTGCCGTAGTAGACATCACCGATTTCTTCAGTAAAGATATCAGTGCGATCAACCCGGTATCTTCCCGAAGCCGCAAACAATACGGCATCAAAAGGCTGGACAGCGACCGTTCGTATATCGAATCGGCAAATGCCTATCCTATGAATATCGAAGTTAAACACGTAATGACCTATGAGGCCGAAGATCCACCATCTCGTGATCAGGCCGGAACGTTGACCTTTTTAATGAATCAGTCGATGATTCTTCTTCCCGAAGACAAAATGCAACCGCGACTGGCAGATCCCCGCGTAGGCTGGTTTACCCTTAGAAAATACGATTACGATTCAGACGAACTCAAATCTGACGATTACCGCATCCTGAAACGCTGGAGGCTGGTCCCAAAAGATATAGAGGCCTATAAGCGCGGCGAACTCGTTGAACCCGTAAAACCTATTGTATATTATCTGGATCCCGCAACTCCGATGAAGTGGCGCCCCTATTTTAAGCAGGGTATTGAAGACTGGAATAAAGCCTTTGAAGGTGCCGGTTTTAAAAATGCCATCATTGCCAAAGATCCGCCAACTGCTGAAGAAGACCCTGAGTTTAGTCCGGAAGACGTGCGCTACTCGGTTATACGTTATGTAGCCAGCACCACACGTAATGCCGTGGGGCCTTCTGTAGCAGACCCGCGAACGGGTGAAATTCTGGAAAGCGATGTAATCTGGTACCACAATCACCTGCGCTCCTATCGCAACCGTTTTATGATAGAAGCCGGCGCTCAAAATCCCGATGCCCGCACGCTAAACACTCCCGAAGAGGAAATTGGCGAAATGATGCGTATGGTGATCGCTCATGAAGTAGGCCACGCCATTGGCCTTCCGCACAATATGAAAGCCAGCTCGGCCTATCCTACCGATTCATTGCGTGTGGCTTCGTTTACTCAAAAGTACGGTCTAACCCCTTCTATTATGGATTATGCCCGGGTGAACTACGTGGCGCAACCCGGTGACGACGGTGTGCGCTACATCCGTATGATGGGACCTTACGATATGTATGCCGTAAACTGGGGATACCGCTACTTACCCGCAGCGGATTCTCCTGAAACAGAAAAAGAAACTCTGGACCAATGGATTCTGGACAAGGCAGACAACCCCTGGTATCAGTTTGGCAGTGCAGACGGTATTGACCCGCGCTCCCAAACCGAAAGTCTGGGCGACGACAACATCAAAGCCAGCGAATACGGCCTGGCTAATCTCAAAAAAGTGGTGCCTAACCTGATTGACTGGACAACTAAGGACGGCTACGGCTACGACAGCCTTGATGAAGTCTATGGCGAACTCACCGGCTTATGGCGCGGATATATCTTTCACGTCATTACCAATGTGGGCGGTTACTACGAGACCATCAAAACTGCAGATCAGGATGGAGCGGTTTATGAGCCGGTGCCTAAAGAAATTCAGGAGCGAGCCGTGCGTTTTTTAAACGATCACGCATTTAGCACTCCGGAATGGCTATTACACGAAGAACTTTTAAACCGAATTGAATCAACCGGTGCCATTGAGCGAGTAGAAAGTCTTCAATCGCGGGCACTTAGTGGTCTGTTGAGCACAAGCCGCCTAAACCGTATGGCTGAAAACACCGAAAACAACGGCGCTGTTGCTTATACTCCATTAGAGTTGATGACCGATCTGCGTACAGGAATTTTTAGCGAGTTGTATCGTGGTCAAAAGACCGATGCCTACCGACGAAACCTGCAACGCAGTTTTATCGATATCGCTTCAGACTTTATCAATAAAGAAAAAGCTAATGATGATGAAATCCTGAAATCAGATGTAAGCGCCCTGATGCGCGGTACGCTTTCGCGACTGCGAAATGATTTAAGAAATCGCAAAAACGCGACTTCAGACGGGATGACCCGCCTGCATTATGAAGACTTGATCGCCCGTATCGATCTGGCTTTTGAGAATAATTAAAACAAAATCAATGACATTCTAAATTTTGGATTTGCCTGGCTAGCACCTGTAAATACTAATGCTGGTAATTAAATTTGAATCGATGGGCTAATTTTCTTCTTTAGCATTCTTTTTCTTCAGCATAGCAAGAAGTCTCCGTTGAAAATTTTCGAAGCCCTGGAGAAAATTTAAGAGGCTTCTTGCGGTTTTGCCTGATAAGGCAAAAATGCCTAAGAAAAAGTGTCCTTTCTTTTGTTACTTTTCTTTGGACAAGCAAAGAAAAGTAAAGAAAATTATCACTAACTATTCGTATTCTAACCCAATGGATTTCCCTTTATAATTCAAATAGATATTAGAAAAGAAATTCTTTTGACTAATGCATTTATTTTAGAAAAGGATTTATACCAAAATATTAAGTACACTAAACCTAACGCGCTGCAGCTTTTGCAGCGCGTTATTTTTTTAACAGAAATACTCTTAAACCTGCTGTTAATTCCCCTTAAAACGGGTTAAATCCTGTTAATGATGATTTTAGCAATCCCAATCAAATGTAACTTGATGAAAAGTTCGAGAGAATCGGGCGAAGAAATTTAAAAAATCAAGCTATGAGTTATTCAGAAGAAATGGGCAAAAAGCTCAACGAATTGTTAGAAAAAAATTACGATGCAGAAGCCGGATATAAGAAAGCGGCCGAAAAAGTAAAAAACGCAGCGCTTAAATCCTACCTCCTGAGCCGCGCACAGGATCGTTACGATTTTGGACACGAACTAAAAGCAGAACTCAAAGGTTTTGGTCAGGAACCGGATAAGGGTACCAGTCTTGCCGGTGACGCTCACCGTTTATGGATGGACCTGAAAACCGCACTTTCTTCAGATAAGGATGAAGCTGTTTTGGAAGAAGCCATTAGAGGTGAAAAAGCAGCCTTAGAAGAATACAACGCGATCATTGAAGATACCGAATTACCAACTTCTACTGCTACCATTTTGGCTACCCAACGCAACAGTGTGAAAATGGCACTAAACGAAGCCAAAGCTCTGGAAGTAACTGCATAATAAGAACTTTCAGGTGTGTTTTCCCAATTGATGTTAAAGCTTCAGCTATAACGTTAAAGCTTCTTAATTAATTTGGAATCAGACACTTAATCCCTTATATTAATTATGAACGTTAACGAAACACGTTCACTACTAACCAAAAATGTTTCGATAATTTAAAAGACGATTGAAGATGAAGTATACCGAGAAAATTTCGAATAAACTAAATGAATTATTAACCAAGAATTACGATTCAGAAGCCGGATATAAATTAGCTTCCGAAAACGTAAAGAATAATACTTTGAAAGAATATTTTAATGCGAGAGCCAAAGAACGTTATGATTTTGGCCATCAGCTGAAAAATGAAATCAAAGTATATGGCGAGACTCCCGATAAGGAAACCAGCTTAGCCGGCGATGCGCACCGCGTGTGGATGAATGTAAAGTCGACCTTATCTAACGATAGTGAAGAAGCTATTTTAGAAGAAACTATCAGAGGTGAGAAAATGGCAATCGAAGAATATAATAACATTCTCGAAGAGCCAAACTTACCGCCCACGACTGAGTCCATTTTAAAGGTGCAGCGCGATCACATCAAGAGTGCTTTAGAAGAAGTAAAAGCATTTGAGATTATGGCGTAAAAGCCCCAATATTTGAATTAGCCGGCGATTAATTCGCCAGAAAAACAGCTCTGACAGTTTTGTCAGGGCTGTTTTTTTGTTTCGTCTAAATCCGTTGATAACTGCTGAGAAGATTCCTTTATAAAGCGAAGGCATTTCTATAATTTTAAACGTTTAGCAGTTTTCGCTTTCGCGAAAAAATTTCATCCCCGAAACATCGGGACAACTCAAACACAATCAGCGATGTACCTCATATTTGATACTGAAACCACCGGCTTACCCAAAGACTGGAATGCGCCCATCACCGATTCTGATAACTGGCCCCGCGCCATACAGATCGCATGGCAACTGCACGACGATATGGGTAACTGTATCGAGCATCAGGATTACTTAATTCGTCCCGATGGTTTTGACATTCCCTTTGATGCCGAGCGTATACACGGTATTTCTACCGAGCTCGCCCAGCGCGACGGCTTGCCTTTAGGAGAAGTCCTGGGAAAATTTAAAACAGCCTTAGAAAAAACCAAATTTGTGGTAGGTCAGAATGTAGGCTTTGACGTGAATATCATGGGTGCAGAGTTTCACCGGCTTGACGTGGCTAACCAGCTGCAGGAATTGCCGGTTCTCGACACCTGTACCGAAACCACCGCACAACTTTGCCAGATTCCCGGCGGGCGTGGGGGCCGTTTTAAACTCCCTACCCTAACCGAACTGCACCAGTACCTGTTTAATCAGCCTTTTGCTGAAGCGCACAACGCCACCGCAGACGTTGAGGCAACCACGCGTTGCTTCTTTGAACTGGTACGCCGTCGCATTTTCACCCAGGAACAACTTGATGTTCCTGCGGGATACTTTGAGAAGTTTGACAGGGAGAATCCACAGCCTATAGAATTCATCGGGCTGAAGCACATCAACCTGAAAAAAGCTTCCAAAGAAATACGCAAAACCCTACAAAAAGCAGATCAGGCCGATATTTCGAGGGAAGAAATTAAGGAAAACAAGGAGCAGCTGGCCAAGGTAGATTTTGTACACCTGCACAACCATTCCCAGTTTTCCATCCTTCAGTCTACCTCCAGCGTTCACGATCTGGTGGCAGCGGCCAAAAGCCAAAAAATGCCTGCAGTTGCCCTGAGCGATATGGGCAATATGATGGGGGCTTTCCACTTTGTGAAAGCACTCAGTGCCCATAACAAGGCTGCCGTTGCAAAAAACAAACAACTGGAAGAAGCGGGCGAAACACCCACCGAAACCATCATCAAACCCATTGTAGGGATTGAGCTTAACGTCTGCGAAGACCACACCAATAAAAGTCAAAAAGACAACGGCTATCAGATTGTATTTTTGGCCAAAAACAAAAAAGGCTATCACAATCTGGCCAAAATGGCCTCTATCGCCTACACAGACGGGTTTTACTACGTGCCGCGTATAGACCGAAGCATTGTAGAGCGTTATAAAGAGGACCTCATCGTACTTACCGGTAACCTTTATGGGGAAGTACCGGGCAAAGTGCTGAATGTGGGCGAAAAACAAGCCGAAGAAGCCCTGCTTTGGTGGAAGGAAACCTTTGGCGACGACCTCTACATCGAGGTGATGCGCCATGGTCAGGAAGATGAAGACCGGGTAAATCTGACTTTGGTGGAGTTTTCCAAAAAACACAACGTCAAACTGGTTGCTACAAACAACACCTTCTACATCAGTAAGGAAGACGCTACGGCGCACGATATTCTGCTTTGCGTAAAGGATGGTGAAAAGGTGGCAACACCAAAAGGTCGTGGGCGCGGCTATCGTTTTGGGCTTGATAATGAAGAATATTACTTCAAATCGGCAGACGAGATGAAAGCCCTGTTTACCGATTTGCCCGAAGCCATCAGCAATGTTTCGGAAGTGGTTGATAAGATCGAAGCCTTTGAACTGGCGCGCGACGTACTCTTACCTGCCTTTAAGATTCCCGAAGAATTTCAGTTTGAAGAAGATAAACTGGATGGCGGCAAGCGCGGGGAAAACAAATACCTGGCGCACATCACCTATGAAGGTGCCAAAAAACGCTATAAAGAAATCACCCCCGAAATCAGGGAACGTCTTGACTTTGAGCTGAGCGTTATCGAAAACACGGGTTACCCGGGATATTTCCTTATCGTGGAAGACTTTATCCGCGAGGCGCGTAATATGGATGTATCGGTAGGTCCCGGCCGGGGTTCGGCTGCCGGTTCTGCCGTGGCCTACTGTCTGGGGATTACAAACATTGACCCGATCAAGTACGACCTGCTGTTTGAGCGTTTCCTCAATCCGGACCGGGTGAGTATGCCCGATATTGATATCGATTTTGATGACGAGGGCCGCAGCCGGGTTATGGATTATGTGATCAATAAGTACGGGGCCAATCAGGTGGCGCAGATCATCACCTACGGTACCATGGCGGCCAAGTCGTCTATTCGCGATACCGCAAGGGTTCTCGATCTGCCACTGGGTGATGCAGACCGCATCGCCAAGCTGATCCCTAATATGTCTAAGCTGGCGAAAATATTCGGGCAAAGTGAGGCTGACCTTAAGAAGAAATTCCGTTCAGACGATCTGGTCAAAGTAAACGAACTGCTCAACCTTGCCGAAGGTGATGACCTGGAGGGGCAAACCCTGCGCCAGGCGCGCCAACTGGAAGGTTCGGTGCGTAACACGGGGATTCACGCCTGCGGGGTGATCATCACACCCGATGATATTACCAATTTCGTTCCCGTTTCTACCGCAAAAGATTCAGACCTCTACGTCACCCAGTTTGACAACTCGGTCGTGGAAGAAGCGGGTCTACTAAAAATGGACTTCCTGGGTCTGAAGACCCTTACGCTGATTAAAGACACCGTAAAACTGGTGAAGCACAAGCACGGCATCGACCTCGATCCCGATAACTTCCCGCTTGATGATCAAAAGACCTACGAACTCTTTCAACGCGGGGATACGGTAGGTATATTCCAATACGAATCGCCCGGAATGCAGAAACACATGCAGGCTTTAAAGCCCACCGTGTTTGAAGATCTTATTGCGATGAACGCGCTGTACCGCCCGGGACCTATGGAATACATCCCCAGCTTTATCGCGCGGAAACACGGGGAAGAAGAGATTCAGTACGACCTGCCCGCGATGCAGGAATATCTGGAAGAAACCTACGGGATCACGGTATACCAGGAGCAGGTGATGCTCCTGTCGCAGAGTCTGGCAGGCTTCAGTAAAGGTGATGCCGACGTGTTGCGGAAGGCGATGGGTAAAAAGATTTTCGCCCTGCTTGAAAAATTAAAACCCCAGTTTCTCGATGGTGGGGAGAAAAACGGGCATCCGCGTGAAATCCTCGAGAAAATCTGGAAAGACTGGGAAGCTTTTGCAGCCTACGCTTTTAACAAGTCGCACTCTACCTGCTACGCGTGGATTGCCTACCAGACCGCCTATTGCAAGGCCCACTACCCTGCCGAATATATGGCGGCGGTACTGTCAAACAATATGAACGACATCAAGCAGGTCACCTTCTTTATGGAAGAATGTAAGCGTATGGGGCTCGAGGTTTTGGGACCTGATGTCAACGAATCCTTTAGAAAATTTACCGTAAACGACCGCGGCGCCATCCGTTTTGGGATGGGAGCCGTTAAAGGTGTGGGCGGTAATGCCGTACAAACCATTGTTGAAAACCGGAAAGACGGTCCGTATCGCTCGGTTTTTGACCTTGCGAAACGCATTGACCTGCGGGCAGCCAATAAAAAAGCCTTTGAAAGCCTCGCGCTTGCCGGGGGCTTTGACAGCTTTACCGCGACCCACCGCGCACAGTATTTTAAAGATGAGGGCGACGGTATCACCTTTTTGGAGAAAGCGGTAAAATACGGAGCCAAGTTTCAGGAAAATGAAAACTCGGCTCAGGTAAGTCTTTTTGGCGAAGCCAGCGAAGTGCAGATCCCCGAGCCCCTTGTGCCGCCCTGCGAAGAATGGGGCACGATGGAAAAACTGCGCCGCGAGAAAGAAGTGGTGGGTATCTACATTTCGGGCCACCCGCTCGATGATTTTAAACTGGAAATGGAAAACTTTTGCAACGGTAAAATCAGTGATTTTAACAATCTGGAGCAGCACCTCAACCGCGAACTCACCATTGGCGGGGTGATTAGCGACGTGCAGCACCGGGTTTCCAAAAACGGCAAAGGCTGGGCCGCCTTTACGGTAGAAGATTTTGACGAGTCTTTTGAGTTTAGGATGTTTGGCGAGGAGTACCTTAAGTTCAGGCATTTCCTAATCCCCAACTCCTTTGTGCATATGCGTGTGTTTGTACGCGAGGGATGGACGAACCGCGATACCGGCAAAAAAGGTGAACCGCGTTTGCAGTTCAACAACTTTATGCAGCTGCAGGATGTGATGGAGACCTTTAGCAAAAAACTCACGATCAACCTTGATTTAAAAGAAGTGCAAAGTGCCCGTATAGAGCAGCTTCGCGAAACCCTTTTTAACCACCGCGGCGATCATAATTTGCATTTTTACGTGTTTGAAAGCGACGAAAAAATCGCCTTGCAAATGCCCAGCAGAAAGAAAAAGGTAAAAATAAGCAGCGCCCTGTTGCACGAGCTAAATGCGCAACGCTTTAGTTTTAAATTGAATTAACTGTAAAGATAATTTGGGCGTTCCCCCGCTTTGGGCGGGGTCAGGCTATTCGCTGCAATCTGTCCCGATCCCGATAATTATCGTGATCGGGACAGGATTTACGCTGCTATCCCTAACGCATTTTTTGACGTATTTACGTTATGCCAAGTTTACTTGAGGCTGGGTATCGAAGATTTAAAATAAAGAAACTATGTACATCATAGAACTGGATGAGAATTAAGTATTTTTATGCTCAATGAGTTCTATTAGAAAACTTTATGCCTAACTACGAAGATGTAATTATTTACGGTGACCAGCCTACCACCTGTCCTCGTTGTGGAGTTAGGACTAAAATTTTATTAGACCTCTCCCACACAAAATATTCTACACAAGTTCATGCCTGTATTAATATCTCCTGTTCTAAAGAGTTTGTCACCCAATCTGATTACCAAATAAGATTATGAAAAAGGGACAAAGACTTTGGACACGAAATGAATTGATTTTAGCAATAAATCTGTATTGCAAATTGCCATTTGGAAGATTGCACAACTCAAATCCAGAAGTGATTCATCTTGCTGAACTCATTGATAGAACTGCAAGTTCTGTAGCTTATAAATTGGTTAATTTTGCAAGTCTTGATCCAAGTTTAAAAGCAAGGGGAATTAAAGGAGCATCAAACTCCAGTAAACTAGATAAGGAAATCTGGGGAGAATTCTATTATGATTGGGACGAGTTGGCTTTTGAAAGCGAAAGGCTGAGAGCAAAACTCGAAAACAAATCAATTGAAACTCTAAATAATATAGAAGAAAAATGGCTTCCGAAAGAAGGAAAAGTAAGAGAACAGCTTGTTAAAGCCAGAGTAAATCAATCATTCTTTCGAAACGCAGTCTTGGCTTCTTATAACAATACGTGCTGTATAACAGGATTAAAAATACCTGAACTGCTCATCGCTGGCCATATAAAGAAATGGAGTGTTGATGAAAGAAATAGATTAAATCCGAGAAATGGCATAGCTATAAATGCTTTACACGATAAAGCTTTTGAAAATGGACTGCTAACAATATTACCTAATTACAGGATAAAAATTTCTAGCCATATTTTTAATGATCACGAGCAAAAATTAGTTGACACCTATTTTTTAAAATATGATAATAAGGAAATCATTTTACCTTCCAAATTCCTTCCTGACGAAAACTTCCTAAAGTACCATAATGAAGAGTGCTTTAAATCTTAAACAATTACCCGCGTGAGGGATTGTAGTGTAAAGCCCGCAGTCCCGTCCCGATAGTTATCGGGATCGGGGTGAGGACTTGAAACGGAAAGCCCGACCCCGCCTTTTGCGGGGGCACGCCCAAAAACAACTTTAACTTCCCCTCCTTCTTTACCCCAAGGTTACCAAAACTTTATCCCAACCGGCACTTACGCCCCGGCGTAACGCTTATTTAGCAAAGCCGTAATCCTGTATAAACCCATACTTGCCTGCGACCGCGCTATTTTCACGTCCTCAAACCAAACAAGACATGAAAAAAAGAATACTTTCCGCTTTAGTCGTGGCGGCGCTGGCATTTACAGGCTGTGAAAATGACGACGACACCACACAACCGGTGGTAGATACCACGGTTAATTTTACCTACCTCGCTTCTGTGGATCTGGGTGGCGAGGCCGCTGCCGAAATCAGTGCCTACGACCCGCAAACCCAGCGTTTGTTTGTAACCAACTCCGAGAAAAACGGGGTTTCGGTGGTTGATCTTTCAGACCCTGCAAATCCGGTACTTCTTGAAGCTTCCTTTTTGGCTGTGGGAACGGTAAACAGCGTAGCCGTAAAAGACGGCAAACTGGCCATCGCCATTGAAAATGCGGTGAAACAAAACAACGGGAAAATTGCCGTGTACAACACCGCAGACCTCAGCCTGGATGCCGAATATACCGTGGGCGCCCTGCCCGATATGGTAACCTTTACGCCAGACGGCAACTACATTCTGGTAGCCAATGAAGGCGAACCCAACGATGCCTATACCGTAGATCCGGAAGGATCGGTAAGCGTGATCGACCTGGCGACAGGTACGGTGCGTAATGCCGGTTTTAGCGCATTTAGCGGGCAACAAGCCAGTCTGGAAGCAGAAGGCTTCCGTATTTTTGGCCCGGGCGCATCTTTTACACAGGATATAGAACCTGAATACATCGCAGTCTCAGACGACTCGGCTACCGCCTGGATCACGCTTCAGGAAAACAACGGCATAGCCAAACTCGATATCGCCACGGCAAGCATTACAGACATTTATCCGTTAGGCTTTAAAGACTTTTCGCAAAGCGGAAACATGCTTGACGCCAGCAATCGCGATGATGTTGACGAACTCAAAAACTGGCCGGTGTTCGGGATTTATATGCCCGATGCGATATCGCATTTCACCGCAAACGGAATGAGCTATCTGATCACCGCTAACGAGGGCGACTCCCGCGATTACGACGGGTATAGCGAAGAGGAGCGTATTAAAGACATCACCCTTGATCCTAATGCCTTTGCTGCTTTTGATATTGCGATGCTACAGGAAAATGAAAACCTGGGCCGTCTAAAAATCACAACGGCAAACGGAGATACCAATGGCGACGGGAATTTTGATGCTTTATACAGCTACGGTGCGCGCTCGTTCTCAATCTGGGATACTAACGGAACTTTGGTTTACGACAGCGGCGATGACATCGCCCGTAAAAACCTGGAGTTTGCACCCCAGTATTTTAACCTGGACAATGAAGACAACGCAACCAATCTTCAGGACGGTGAAAAAGACGGCAGAAGCGACGACAAGGGTGCCGAGCCGGAGTCAACGGCAATATTGGATATAGCCGGCGAGCGCCAGATCGCAATCATAGGCCTGGAGCGGGTAAGCGCCCTGATGGTGTATGATGTGACCAACCCGGCTGCCCCGGTATTCCTGCAATGGTTGCAACGCGACACCGATGTGGCTCCGGAAGGTCTGATCACGGTATCACGAGAAGACAGTCCTAACGGCAAAGACATCATCATCGCAGCGCACGAAGCTTCCGGAACGGTAAGTATTTATCAGAATAATTAACCTGCTTATTTGAATTTGTCCTGAAGACGATGTCAAACTGCCCCGAAAGGTCGGGGCAGACTGACAATAAGAAAAGAGAACCACCCATTCCGGGTGGTTTTTTTATGCTTTATTTGGCAGTTAAGCATATCACAACAAAGTGGTTACAGCCGGGATGCTTTAGTAATTTCGACAGGATAAAGCTGTTAATTATGCAAACTACAATTGAAAAATCGGCCGGAATGGGAGCCGTTTTGCTTGACGGGGTAACTACCTTTCGCGTTTGGGCGCCCAACGCCGATAAAGTCTACGTTACCGGGGATTTTAATAACTGGCAGGAAACTGATTTTGCCCTCGAAGCCGAGGAAAACGGCTACTGGGCAGGTGCCTCTGCAGATGCGCAGGAAGGCAATGAATACAAATACATCATTCACAACGGGGAGCAAAAGCTCTTTCGCAACGATCCCTATGCGTTTGAAATGACAAACAGTAACGGCAACAGCATCATCAGAAGTCTCGATTTTGACTGGGATGATGAGAATTTTGAAATCGCCGACTGGAATAAACTCGTGATCTATGAACTGCACGTGGGCACCTTTAACCGCAAAGACCCGGATCGTGTAGGCACCTTTGAGGATGTGATTGAAAAATTACCGTATCTCCAGGAACTAGGCATCAACTGTATTGAATTGCTACCGGTGGCGGAATTTGCCGGGGGTATTTCGTGGGGTTATAATCCCGCCCAGCCCTTTGCTGTTGAAACCGATTATGGAGGTCCGGACGGTTTTGCGAAGCTGGTTAACGAGGCGCACCAACATGGTATCGCGGTGATTATGGATGTGGTGTACAACCATTTTGGCCCCAGCGATGTGGATTTGTGGCAGTTTGACGGCTGGAGCGCTAACGAAAAGGGTGGTATTTACTTTTACAACGACCACCGCAGCACAACACCCTGGGGAGACACGCGCCCAGATTACGACAGACCCGAAGTGCGCCAGTATTTACGCGATAACGCCCTGATGTGGATTGAAAAATACCATTGTGACGGCCTGCGTATGGATGCCACGTCCTACATTCGCTATGAAGGCGGCGGTCTGGGGGCAGATACCGCAATTGACGAAGGCAACCAGATGATGCGCGATATCAATCAGGAATTACAAGCCAAATATCCTAAAGTGCTCACCATTGCCGAGGATTTAAAGGGCGACGAGTTTGTCACCAACGGTATCGCCTACGGCGGAATAGGCTACGGCACGCAATGGGATATGCATTTTGTACACCCGGCGCGTGAAGTTTTGCAGAATACCAGCGATGACGGTCGTGATCTTCAGAAGATTGTAGATGCGCTGGAATACACGTACAGCGGAAACGTGTTTAAACGGGTGGTCTATACCGAATCGCACGACGAGGTGGCCAACGGAAAAGCCCGCGTGCCTGAGGAAATTCAGCCGGGGGATGCGGAGAGCGAATTTGCGAAACGCCGTGCGATTTTGGGCATGGTACTTACGCTGACGGCACCGGGAATCCCGATGCTGTTTCAGGGGCAGGAGTTTATTGAGGACGAGTATTTTCAGGATACCGAAGCGCTGGATTGGGACAAACACGACAGACATCAGGGCATTGCCCAATTGCTGGGCGATATCATCAGACTCAGAACCGGAGCGCTGGAAGGTGCAAACGGACTTAACGGGCAACACCTGCAAATCATCCATTTTAATACGGAAACCAAAGTACTGGCCTATAAACGCGGCGGGGCTGAAGAAGAACAGGTGCTGGTAATTTTGAATTTCAGGAACCAGGATTATACCGACTATGGAATAGGCATTGACACCCATAAAAACTGGAAACTACGCATCAACGCAGACTGGAAAGGTTATGACGAAGCCCTTTCAGATTTGGAGGTACGGGATCTGGTTAAAGAGGAGCGCGAGACAGACGGCAAGCCTTTTACGGGAGTATTTAACATCCCCAGTTATGGTGCCCTGATTTATACGGTATCAGGAACGGAAGGCTAATGCCCGCGTGAGGGATGGCAGCGGCATCCTTTTTTACGGCAATTACAAGATGCTTAAATTGAGCAAACGGATTTAAATTGCCGTAAAAAAGATATAGCGTACAGCCCGACCCCGCCTTTTGCGGGGGCACGCCCAAAGCTGGCCTGATAAAGCCTTAAAAATCAATTAAAGTGATAAACGGATAGCCAAATCTGATTTGGCTTTTGTAAGCTTTGGAAAAATAAATGACTAATTTTGTGTTTTAATCCACTAAAATAACGAAAAATGGCACTAGAAATAACAGACGCAAATTTTGAAGAAGCGGTATTGCAATCAGACAAGCCGGTATTGGTTGACTTTTGGGCAGCCTGGTGTGGTCCCTGCAGAATGGTAGGACCCGTAATTGAAGAAATAAGCAAAGAATACGAAGGCAAGGCAGTTGTAGGTAAGCTTGATGTAGATGCCAATCAGGAATTTGCAGCGAAATACGGCGTGCGTAACATCCCAACGGTATTGATGTTTAAAGGTGGTGAAGTTGTAGGCCGCCAGGTAGGTGTTGCTCCTAAAAATGTATATACAGAAGCTATAGACGGTTTACTATAATCCGCAAAGCATTTGAAAAAGATAAAGAAGGTTTGACCGCAGGGTCAGGCCTTTTTTATTGGGTTTTGGTGGTATTTTTATCCCGCCGGGAGCGGAATGTTTTTACAAGCTTTTCCCAAACATATTCTGTATACTTGTTGGGGGGCTGAAAAAATGTTCCGAAATTTACTGGGTTAGTAAAATTGCTGCCCGGCATATCTCAAAAACCGGGAAACCGTGGGATACGGGCCCTAAAGCCGAAGCCCAAACAGCTTTAATTAGAAAATAAAAAAGAACAATGGAAACCAAAAAAGGAAAACCACAAGATATTATTGATGCTAAATTGCTTGAAGAGCGCAAAGTCTTTTTATGGGGGCAGGTAGACGACAAAAGTGCCAGGCACGTTGTAGACCGCCTGCTGTACCTGGATGCGATTAGCAATGACGAAATTCAGTTTTACATCAACAGTCCGGGAGGTTATGTGACTTCGGGATTTTCAATCTACGATACAATCAAGTCTATCAAGAGTCCGGTTTCTACCATTTGCACCGGTCTGGCTGCCAGTATGGGTAGTATTTTATTGAGTGTGGGCGAAAAAGGGCGTCGTTTTATACAGCCTCACGCCCGTGTGATGATTCATCAGCCCAGCGGCGGTGCACGCGGCCAGGCGAGTGATATCGAAATCACCGCTCAGGAAATTTTAAAGACCAAAGAATTAAGCGCGCGTATTCTTGCCGAAAACTGCAGTCAGGACTATGATAAAGTGATGAAAGACTTTAACCGCGACCACTGGATGGGTGCTGAAGAGTCTGTAGATTACGGTATCGTAGACGGAATACTTTAATCAGTAGGCAGCGGGCAGTCTCAGTTGGCAGATTGAAAACAAATCTCTGCCGACTGAGACTGTGAACTGAAAACTGAAAACCGGTCACTGAGTGCCGCGACCAAAGGAGCGGTGTATCGAAGGGAACGGCTTGATACCACAAGACAGTTGGCAGTAGCAGTGGGCAGTTTGAAATACAAAGTGTGATTAAAATTACTGCCGACTGAGACTGTAAACTGTGAACTGTGAACTGAAAACCGGTCACTGAGTGCTGCGATCCAAGGAGCGGTGTATCGAAGGGAACGGCTTGATACCACAAGACAGTGGGCAGTAGCAGTGGGCAGTTTGAAATACAAATTGTGATGACAATTACTGCCGACTGAAACTGTGAACTGTGAACTGAAAACCGGTCACTGAGTGCCGCGACCCAAGGAGCGGTGTATCGAAGGGAACGGCTTGATACCACAAAACAGCAGGCAGTAGCAGTGGGCAGTTTGAAATACAAAGTGTGATTAAAATTACTGCCGACTGAGACTGTAAACTGTGAACTGTGAACTGAAAACCGGTCACTGAGTGCTGCGACCCAAGGAGCGGTGTATCGAAGGGAACGGCTTGATACCACAAAACAGCAGGCAGTAGCAATGGGCAGTTTGAAATACAAAGTGTGATGACAATTACTGCCGACTGAGACTGTGAACTGTGAACTGAAAACCGGTCACCGAGTGCTGCGACCCAAGGAGCGGTGTATCGAAGGGAACGGCTTGATACCACAAAACAGCAGGCAGTAGCAGTGGGCAGTTTGAAGATACAAAGTGTGATTAAAATTACTGCCGACTGAGACTGTGAACTGAAAACTGAAAACCGAACTCTAAACTCAAAAAGTGCTAGACATTCAAACCCATTTAAACAGTATTGCCGGATTTAATAATTTGGAGCTGCTCGCAGGTCAGGTTGTTGAAGGCTTTATCAGTGGGATGCACAAGAGTCCGTTTCACGGGTTTTCGGCTGAGTTTGCAGAGCATAAGGTCTACAACAGCGGCGAAAGCACCAAACACATAGACTGGAAGCTCTATGCCCGCACCGATAAGCTGTATACCAAACGCTATGAGGAGGAGACCAACCTGCGTTGTCATCTGATTTTGGATAACAGCAGCAGCATGCACTACCCGGCGCTAAAGCAGGCTGATCTCAACAAGCCTAATAAGATTGCTTTTGCGGTACTCGCGTCGGCTGCGATTATGCAGTTGATGAAAAAACAGCGCGATGCGGTAGGCCTGAGTATTTACGCTGAACATTTTGAGTATTACGCTCCGGAAAAAGGCAGCGAGCGGCATCATCATATGCTGCTTGATCAGCTCAATGGGGTATTGGAAAATGCCAACAAATCGATTAAGACCGATACCTACGCCAATCTGCATTTTATTGCCGAAAAGCTGAAACGGCGTTCGCTGGTATTTTTATTCAGTGATTTGTTTCAAAATGAAGTGCAGCAGGAGAAAACTTTTGAAGCGCTTCAGCATTTAAAATACAACAAGCACGAAGTTGTACTCTTTCACACCTACGACAGCGCTACCGAATTAAATTTTGATTTTGATAATGCGCCCAAGCGTTTTGAAGATGTGGAGACCGGCAAACGCATTGATGTGTTTTCAGACACGGTAAAGGAAAGCTATAAGGATGTGGTCACCGCTTATTTTGAGGCGGTTAAACTGCGCTGTGCCCAATACCGCATCAGTTATGTTCCGGCAGATATACAGCGCGGCTTCGCTCCGATCCTGAGCAGTTTTCTGGTGGAACGCAGACAGTTTTTATAGGATTTAAAAAAACTTTTAAAATTTGTTTGCGTACTTTAAAAATGGGTGTATATTTGCACCCGCAAGAAAGGAAATGATAAGCACTTCACGCTTGCAAAAGTTCTTAAAATATTGGTCTGGTAGTTCAGTTGGTTAGAATACATGCCTGTCACGCATGGGGTCGCGGGTTCGAGTCCCGTCCAGACCGCTAGGAGTTATTCCAAATTCCTCTAAAAGCCTGTAAATCATATGATTTACAGGCTTTTTTGTTTTAGTTGATGTCAAATAATGGCCTTTAATTGCAAATAAAAGGTGTCTGATTCGGTGAGTGTTTTTGAATCGAAAAAACACTCACCGCGCAAGCTTTTAAAGTGTTAAAATTAAAGGCGTTACACGATTCCTTTAACACTTTTTAAAACAGACTTTTGTACTTTAAATCCCTCAAATTTAAAGGCAATTCTGATGGCACATTCTATTTCAATTCTTTTCTATCAAAAAAGCACCGCTTCAAAAACGACCAAACCCGCAACCATTTACGCGCGCATCACAGTAGATTCAAAGCGTAGCGAGTTTTCAACCCAACATAAGGCCACAAATAAGTGGGATTCTAAACTTGGAAAAATGGCGGGTTCGAGTGCAGAGGCCCGAATGGTTAACCGACACCTCGACGATTTACGAACCAAAATCTACGAGATCTACGACAGGTTACTTCGGGAAGACAAACCGGTTTCTGCGCAAATCATTCGGGATATCTATCAGGGCAAAGACCAGGAACACAAAATGCTCCTAGAGCTTTTTAAGGAACACAACGATAAAATGGAGAGTCTTATTGGCAAAGGCTATTCCAGCGGCACCCTGCAGCGCTATAATGCCGCTCGCACCCATCTGAAGCATTACCTGCAGTTTACCAAAAAGAGAACCGATATTCCCCTTGGCGAAATAGACTATGAATTTATTTCCGGTTTTGAGCATTATCTGAAATCAGAGAAAAACTGCGCACACAATACGGCCACCAAATACATCGTAAACTTTAAGAAGATCATGCGCATGGCTTTGGCCCATCAGTACATTGAGAAAGATCCGTTCTTTCACTGGAAGTCCAATTGGAAAACCAAGGAACGGGAATTTTTAACCCGGAACGAACTCAATGCCCTGTCCCAAAAAGAATTTTCTATCGGACGTCTGGAGCAGGTACGCGACATCTTTTTGTTTTGTTGCTTTACCGGTCTGGCATATGCTGATGTAAACAAACTCACTAAAAACGATTTAGTACCGGGTCTCAATGGCGAAACCTGGATCAAAACCAGACGTCAAAAAACCAAAACTCTTAGTAGCATTCCCCTCCTGCCCACCGCTGCCGGAATATTGAAAAAATACGAAACCCACGCATGCAGAACTCAGGATAACAAACTGCTGCCGGTTTTAAGCAATCAGAAGTCTAATGCCTACCTCAAAGAAATAGCTGATTTATGTGGAATCACCAAAAGCCTTACTACCCACCTGGCCCGGCATACCTTTGCCACCACCGTAACCTTATCTCGGGGCGTACCTATGGAAACGGTAAGTAAGATGTTAGGCCATTCCTCTCTAAAGACTACACAGATTTATGCACAGGTAATCGATTCTAAGATTGGAGCAGATATGGAGGCTTTACAACAACAGGAACCCCTCATTCAAATACCCTCAAAATAAATGAAAATAGCCTCCTAAAATTTGATGCATTTTGCGTCCCAGTACTGGTCCCATAAATGGACCTGATGTAGACTTCTGATGGGACACAGCGTAATCAATTTTGGACAAGTTCTAATACGGTAGTTGTCCCAAAAATGGTACCTTTTATTAACATATAAACATTTAAAACACAAACACTAAAAAGCCAAATAGGTTAAATATATATTAAGCAATTTGGCTTTAACAAAAAGAAATTCAGGTTAGGTTCTGAATCATTTTCAAGGCCATTTTTAGGCTTTAAATCACAAAATTGAGGCAAGTATACTTTGCGCCTTAAAATCTTTTTTTAAAACGCTTTAAAATTCCGACTACAAACGTTTAGCCGTTTTTAATAAAGTTTGAGATGTTTTAATGCAAAATGGGCTGACTACACTTGAGCCTCGACACGAGTTTATAGATAATATCAGTTTGTAATTAATAGTATTTGAAGTTTAGTGCAATTAATTGGTATAGCCATTTTAAGACGGGTTAAATAGCTTTCTATTTAAAAACAACTTCTTTCACATCATTTTTATAATCCTCCCCTCGTAGTTTTAGAAAAATGGACTTCAACTCCTCAAGTTTTTCAGGATTTGTCTTTGCTAGATTATTTTGTTGACCTTGATCTTCAGAAAGATTATATAGTTGTTCTTCTGATAAATTGCCAACTTCTATTCCCACTTCTTCCCTGAAATTTCTCCCTGCATAAGCAGGTATATAAACCCAGTCGCCACTTCTTAGAGCCGTTTTGCCCGTCGCTTCAAGGATTAAGTGGTCGCGACCTTGTCTAGACTTACCCAATAAGGTGTTTAATAAATTTGTACTGTCCATTTCTTTGCTTTCGACCTTTATCCCTAAAAGTTCGGCAACAGAAGAAAGGATGTCCATTTGGCATACTAGAGCGTCCGAAACCGAGGGCTCAATTTTTCCTTTCCAGTAGGTTATAAATGGTACTCTCGTACCAGCCTCAAAAATACTATATTTTCCTCCCCTGAGTCCTCCCATCGGATCGTGACGACCTACCTTTTCAACAGCATCATCATAATAGCCATCATTCAATACAGGGCCATTGTCGCTTGAAAAAATGATTAATGTATTTTCCAAAAGACCCTCTTTTTGCAAGGTTTTCATAAATTCCCCAACACACCAATCTGCCTCTAAAATAACATCACCTCGGGGTCCTAAGCCAGACTTACCCTTAAATCTTGGATGCGGTGTTCTTGGGACGTGGGGCTGTTGCATTGCATAGTATAAGAAGAAAGGATTGTCTTTATGTGAGGCTACATAATCTTGAGCCTTCTTTAAAAAATGGTCTGCCATATCCTCATCACTCCATTTGGCTGATTCCCCACCTTTCATATATCCAATTCGAGGTATACCATTAACGATACTATTGTTGTGACCATGGTGCCATTTCATTTCTACGAGCTCAGGGTGACTTAATGCTGTAGGCTCATCGTCAATGTTGTTTAGATAATCTACTTCTATTGGGTCTTCTGAGTCTAAACCAACTACATTCCCATTTTGGATATATACTGTTGGCACTCGATCTTGAGTTGCAGCTAAAATATATGATTCCTCAAAACCAACTTCATTAGGTCCCGGGGAAATATGGCCATTCCAATTGATCATTCCCTCGCCTAAACCTAAATGCCACTTTCCAATTATTGCAGTGTTATAGCCTTTATTTTTCAATAATTTGGGCAATGTTAATTGCATTGTATCTATGAGGAGCGGTGCCGTTCCGGGTAGAATTTTAGCTTTTTCGTTGCGCCATGGGTAAATCCCGGTAAGCAACGCATATCTGCTGGGGGTACAAGTTGCAGAAGAGGCATAACCATTGGTGAATTTTATTCCTTCTCCAGCAAGAGCATCAATATTTGGTGTTTCCAATTCTGTAGCACCATATGCGCTGACGTCTCCGTAACCTAAATCATCGAGATAAATAATCACAATATTGGGTTTCGAGTTGTCACTTCTAACCTGTTGTTCGCTTTCAGTTTTTGATTTTTTACACGAAATTATAAAGATCAGCAGCAGGAGTAAATTATAACTTTTCATTTTTTCAAATTTGTTTTTCTATTTTTCTATTCTTGATTTATTGCGCCTTCTTAGCATTTCGATATATTTCCCAGGAGTGATATCTTTTTCTTTTTTAAACAACAAATTGAAATGTGCGTAACTTGAAATTCCTACAGCGTCCATTGCTTCCTGTACCCTGTCGCAACCGTTTTCAAAAAGATTTATGGCTTTTTTTATTCTTATAGTGTTGATGAAAGCCGTCGTACTCAAACCGGTTAATGACTTGATTTTTCGATGCAAATGCATTCGGCTCAATCCAAGCTCCTGGCACAAGTCTTCGACTGAAAAATCTGAATCGGAAATTTTATCAGAAATTATCGCACTTGCATTTTGTACAAATTTTTGATCGTAAGAAATGTAATGGCTTTCCGTTTTTTCAGTTGATCCATTTATTATTTGTTTTCTGAAATCATTTCGGGTTTCAGAAATATTCTTGATTTTTTGGAGGAACTGGTAGCTGTTAAAAGGTTTGTCAATATAGTCCCAGGCCCCAACATTGAGGCCTTGATTTTTGAACTCCTCTCCAGCCTTCGCAGTCAGCATTAAGACAGGAATATGTGAAATAAGAATATTGCTTTTAATTGCACGGCACATTTCAATACCATCCATTTCAGGCATCATTACATCGGTAATTATTAAGTCTGGCTGGTCTTCTAAACAGAGATCTAAACCCTCAAGGCCATTAGAAGCTTCAATAATTGAATAATCGTTTATTAAAATGTTTTTCAGGTATTTTCTTAAATCATAATCATCTTCAACAATAAGGATTTTCTCTTTATTATTATCAGCTAAGTCTTCTTCAAAATCGTGAGCTTTTCCGGGTGCTGTTTTGTTGATAATTACAGATACAATTTCATCTTCTGTTGCATATTCCTCTTCAATGAAAGCTTTTGATGATACTGGTAGCGTTATCATAAACTCAGTACCTCCCAATGAACTGCTGAGCACATTTATTTCTCCTTTATGAGCTTTAATCAAAGTGGATGACAAATGAAGCCCAATACCAGAAGAAGATCGGTCCTTTCCGTGAAAATGTCTATCAAAAATTCTTCTTTTATCTTCTGCAGAAATGCCTTTACCACTGTCTTTTACAAGGATGATTAAATACTCCATATCCTCTTTCCATGTGGGTTTTACTTCTATCTCAACCGTCCCGCCATATGGGGTATATTTAAATGCGTTTGACAGCAAATTGTAAATGACTTTTTCCAAAATATCTCCGTCAAAATGACAATAATAGCTTTCCGGTGCGATTAAAGAAAAGGTGACATTGGTGTTTTTGGCCTGCCAAGAAAAGGATTCCTTAATTTCCTTAACTAGAATACAGATGTCATTTCTAGAAATCCTGAGAATGCTTAATCCCGAATTAATTTTTCGGAAATCCAGAAGTTGGTCTACCAAATTCATCATTCTATTGGTGTTTCTCAACAAAATATTATGGCAAAACTCTCTATGCTTGTTCGTTATATTGCCCCTATGCAGATCGTCAATAGGCCCAACGATTAAGGAAAGTGGGGTCTTAAATTCGTGAGCTATGTCGGTGAAAAATACAAGCTTCATTTCATTAATCTCCTTCTCTTGCTCATTTTTAAAATTAGAAAGTTTGATCTGGGTTCTTAATCGTTCTTTATTAAACCAAAAATAAATCAGGGTGAAAATTATTACCAATACCAAAACAACGTAAAGTAAATAAGCCCACCAACTTAGCCAGGGAGCCGGTCGAATATTTATCTCTATAGTTCTCTCCAAACCTGACCACTCTCCATTTGGATTAGTTGCCTCAACCACAAAGCTAAAATTACCGCTTGGAAGGTTAGAATAACTGGCATATCTATCACTACTACCTACCTTTATCCAATCATCATCATAATCCTCAAGTTTATATCTGTATTTAGTTGCCCGTATATTGGCATAATTAGAACTTGAAAACTTAATTGTAAAATCATTTTGCTTATGATTAAATGTTAAATCATTTGTATTGTTAAGCCTTTTCTTAAGTATCTTCGTTCCTCCTATTTCTTCATCTACACTTACAGATGTATTATTCACCTCAAGTTCTGTAAACAATATTTTTGAAGGGTGACTATTGTCCTTCATTTCTCCTGACTGAAAATAATTTATGCCAGCAATATTTCCAAAGAATAGTTCTCCCCTTCTGTTTTTTGAGATTGCTTCAGTAAAGGTGTTGGTCAATAATCCATCATCATAATTGTATAATTTTGCTTGATTGCTTTGTGGCGAGTATTTAATAATGCCCTGAGAATTATTCAGCCATAAATTGGAAAAATTATCACTAATGATGCCCATTATTTTTTTATCTGGAAAATCTTCAATAACAACAGTCTCTATCTTGTTCTGATTCTGTTTTTTCAGTAATAGGCCTGTGTCAGTGCCAATATATAGTGATCCGTTTTCACTCTGGTAAAAGCACCAAATGGAGTTGTTTGGAATATTATAAGCACCAGCTATCTGCTCCTTATAGGTTTCCATAGACAAGACGTTTCCACTAAAATCGAGATTTAATTTAAACAATCCATTAGAGATGGTACCTACCCATATGCAAGAATTAAAATGATCTACTTTTAATGTAACGATCCTCAGATTTCTCAGGCTTCCCAGATTTTCAAATCTATCTTGAATAAATCCGACATAATCTTTTGTTTTTAAAATCAAACCATTAAAAGATCCGTAGTATTCATTCCCGAACATATCCTCACAAAAGCTTGTAATAAGCAGTTCATTATCCTTTTTGGCATCTCTAAAGATTGAAGACCGGATAAACTTTTTTTCATCGGGACTGTTCTGTTTAAAGAGACCTTTTGTAGTTGCCAAATGTACTATTCCTTTTAAGGTGTCTACCTTAAAAGGTTTTGCTCCTTCAGGTAAAAGAACTGGCTCTGTCAATTCATTTTTGAAAGTGTAGATATAAAATCTATCGGCTTGAATACCGTAGTAAACAGATTTATTCGTTGCGAATAAAGTCCTGACATGACCTTTTTCTGAGATGGGTAAGCTTCTAAATTTTTTGTTTTCGAGATTTGTATATACCAGACCCTTTTTATTTGAAACCCAAAGTGTGCTAGAGGCATCTACATATACATATAGTAAAGGATTGTTTACTAGAGAATTTTGCAAATTCTCATCTGATGCCTCTACAGTAGTTATTTGCAACGTCTCAAGATTTAAACTATATAGCCCTTCTTTAAATGTAGATAACCACAGATCATTAGATGTCCCTTTAGATAGGGTCAAAATATTGCTATTCAAAATCTCAAATTTTGATATCAGCTTTCCATCAACCAATTGGTAAAGTCCTAGGGGGCTTCCTATCCAAACACCATAATCCTTACTTTGAATAAGAGTATTAAAACTGGCATCTTCTGATCCTTTGATCAATTTGTAAGCTTGTCCTCTACTTTGCCAAATTCCGTTGTCAGTCGCATATAGAAAACTCTCATCGTTTAATATCTCAATATCTCTAATATTGAAACTGGTCAGGGCGGTCTGCATAATCTCAACAGAAAATCTATTGTTCTGTTCAATTAATTTAAGTAGTCCTTGACTCGTTGCTACAAAAATGTTCCCCTTGCGATCCTGAACAATATCATTGATAATCCCAAAATTTTCTGGAACTGCAACCCTGTTAATCTTACCATCTTCAAGAGAGTAATAATTTAAGCCATAGCCATCGGTACCAGCCCATATGCGCTTTTTATTATCTTCGAATAGACAGCTAATACGATTGCTAGATAAACTTGAACTATTGTTGTTTTCGTGAAAAAAGCTATTGACTTCAAAACCATCAAAACGATTTAATCCATCGTAAGTACCAATCCACACAAATCCTTCAGAATCTTGCAATATGGCGCTAACGTCGTGTTGGGATAATCCATCTTGAACCGTTAATGCCTTGAAATGCATTCTTTGTCCAAAAACGCCGACTGCAATAATGCAGAATACAAGTACGCTTAAAAGTTTCTTTGACATTTACTTTGAATAAAATCCTTAAGGCTGCTACTCAAATTTATCAATTAAAAATAGTCTGCAAGTTTCCAAAATCTATAAATATCAAGGATGTTACATATGGGTAGATTAATGTTACATACCAAAATAGTTCTGGATTACAATTTTAATAGATTTGAAAATATAATACGCATTCATTGATGAATTCGCAAAATACTATTTAAATGATTAAGATTTTTTCTTCTTTTAGAATTAAAATACTCCTATCCCATTTGGATCTTTATGTTCTTATTGCAGTAGTTTTTAGCTGTACGAGCACTTTTGGGCAAAAGACTTTGAATCTTGAAGAATTTGGTATTCAAGATGAAAAAGACGTGACACCTATAGTTGTAAAAGCATTAGAAAAATGCCAAGAAGAAGGCTATACCAAAATTGTTTTTCCACAAGGAACTTATCACTTTTATCCAACATTCGCTCCTGAAAGATATTGCGAAATAACCAACAACGATAATGGTTTAAAAAGAACCGCCTTCCCTTTAATTAATTTCAACGACTTTGAGATTGATGCCAATGGTTCTGATTTTATTTTTCACGGTAAAATGATACCCTTTATCATTGAAGAAAGTTCTACCCTCAAAATTTCAAATTTAAGCATAGACTGGGAAGTTCCGTTTGCCTTAGAAGGTTTGGTTGTCGCCAGAGATTCTACTTCACATACTTTTGATATTAAAGTTGACTCACCCTACTTAGTACAATACGGGCATCTTTATTTATCCCTTGAGCGTGAAGACTCACCCTATGAAAAAACATATGGTAAAAGATTTGCCACTATGGAACATTACAATTTAGAGGTTGGACAAAATATATTTTGGGATCCTAAAACTATGGCGCCATTGTATAATACAAGACTATACAATATGCCAGAGAAAGGTATTAATGCTGTTGAATTAGATAAAGGCTTAGTCAGAATATCAACCAATATTAATACACTACCGCCACTAGGATCTGTGATGGTCTCAAAAGGAGAGTATTTGCAAAACAGAACATCCCCAGCCTTTAGGGTTTTTAAATCAAAAGAATTAATCTTTAAAGATGTTAATGTACATCATGCCGGAGCAATGGGGTTGATTGCTGAAAGATCTCAAGACATAACCCTAGATGGATTTAATGTAGTTTTAAGAGAAGGTTCGGGGCGAATGATAACTACTACCGCTGATGCCACTCATTTTTGCAATACAAAAGGAACTATCACTATCAAGAACTGCATCTTTGAGAATATGCTTGACGATGCTACCAATATTCACGGTACTTACGTACGTGTAAACAAAATTATTGATGAGCGAACCCTTGCAGTAGAAACCTTTCACCCTCACCAAAACGGTTATTTATTTGCCGAAAAAGGGGATCTGGTAAGAATAACTGACCAACATAGTTTACAACCAAAAACTGAGGCCATATTATTAACTAAGGTTGAACGTGTAAATGAAAAAATTGCATACTTAACTTTTGAAGAGCCTATTTCCGATAAAGTAAACGTGTATGATGGGGTCGATAATACTACCTGGCACGCTTCAGCACTAATTGAAAATAATATTGTTAGAAACAACCGAGCTAGAGGCTTTCTTATTTCAAGCTCAGGTAGAGTTGAGGTACGTAATAATAGGATTGCTTCTCAAATGGCAGGAATGCGTATATCTGGTGACCTCAAATTATGGAATGAATCCGGACCAATTGATGGGTTAATTATAGAGAAAAACACGTTCATTAATAACCTTTATGGAGGTAACAAGCAGGCTGTTATACTTATTGATCCCGAAATAGAACAATCTGAATTTATTCCAAACCAGTTTTATCACCGGAACATCATCATCAAAAACAATGAATTTTACAGTTTTGATTCTCCCATATTAAAGGCAATTTCTATTGATGGATTGATTTTTAAGTCAAACAAAATTATCCAATCTGATTATTACAAGCCTATTTTTCCTGATGAACCAAACCTGACCATCATACACTGTAAAAACGTAGACTTAAAAGACAACACCTACATATCATTAACTGGTGAGCAAAAAGATCTAACCGTCTATAAGAATCAAAATACAATTAAGTAATTGACCTATATAAATTATACTCATGAAAATCAAAAAATTACTATTCTCTACAATTCTTTACTTGCTAATGGTCTATAGTGCCATAGCGCAATTTCAAGCAAGCGGAACTGTCAAGGATTCCGAAACAGGCGAGCCCCTACTCGGAGCAACTGTTATGGTGAAGGGTACCAACATTGGAACTGTTACTGATTTTGACGGAGCATTTCAATTAACAGTCCCCGATCAGGATGTAACCCTAGAAATTTCATATTCTGGATATCAAACGTTAGAGTTAGCAGCTGGATCAAATCTTCAAATTAATTTAGAAGTTGATATTTCCAAATTAAACGAAGTGGTCGTTATTGGCTATGGAACACAGAAAAAAAGTGATTTGACCGGTTCTGTGTCGGGTATGGATTCCGAAACCCTGGTCGAATCCCAGACCACCGATGTCTTCTCTGCAATGCAAGGGAGAATGTCTGGCGTTCAAATATCTTCTGATTCTGGCCAACCTGGTGGAGGAAGTAATATTACTATTCGAGGTCAAACTTCCTTGAATGGCACCTCATCTCCACTATTTGTTATTGATGGAGTACAAATTGACGTTAATTATAATGAGGTAGCAACCACGGGTTCTTCTCAGGCTAGAATAAATCCTCTTACCGGTATTAACCCTGCTGATATAGAATCGGTCGACATACTTAAAGATGCATCTGCGACGGCTATATATGGATCAAGAGGTGCAAATGGTGTAGTAATAATTACAACAAAATCGGGAGGAACAGATGGTCGCTTAGTTGCGGACTACACATATAACTTAGGAGTTTCTAACATTATTAAAAAATTGCCCGTTCTATCTGCTCAAGATTATCTAATATACCAGCAGGAAAGAGGAAATGGACAGTTTTTAAATGAAGACACAGATAATGATGGGGTTTTTGAAACTCCAAGAAATTTTGATGAATTACCTTCTTTTGATTGGCAAGAGGAAGGTTTGAGAACCGCCATTAGCCATCAACATCAATTGAATATGAGAGGCGGGAATAAAACAACCAATTTTTCTGCGGGATTAGGATACCTTAATCAGGAAGGGCTTGTCATTAACAATGATTACGATCAATACAACTTAAGATTGCGATTGAAAGGGGATGTTAATGATAGACTGAGTCTTACATTTTCTACTAATGGCTCTTATTCCGTATTAAGTGGAATTGCAAATAGTGGTGGTCCAGATAGTTTTACCGGGGTAACTCAACAGCTAGTATTGGGTAATCCCTGGAATATAAGAACAGATGACATCGACTTTGCTGATGATGCCTTCATAAGCCCAATAGCATTAATTGAGGAATCAGATAAGCAAACCAGTATATTACGATTTTTGGGCAATCTTAATATTGACTATAAGATTACCGATAATTTAACCTACACAGCCTTTACCGGGGCTAATATTAGTCATTCTAAAGTGAAGGAGTTTTATAATTCGAACACTGGATGGGGTAGATTACAAAATGGTCGTGCAATAGTTCGAGAAGTTGGTACTTACTCCGTCAACCACTCCTCGCAGTTAAACTTCAAAAAGAACTTTAGTCAAAACCATCAATTTGACGCTTTAGGTGCCCTTGAAATTTTCCACTATAACTATGAAGATTTTTTAAACGAAGTTATTGGCTTTGAGAACCAAACTACTGGAGTTAATAATATTAGTGTAGGAACTTCAGTAAGTGAATACAGCACACAACGTTGGAATACAAATCGACTTTCATTTCTTGGCAGGGTAAATTACACCCTATTTGAAAGATATCTTTTAACCGCGTCTATGAGAGCTGATGGATCTGATAAGTTTGGAAAAAACAATCGATGGGGTTACTTCCCTTCTGCAGCTCTGGCTTGGAAAATATCTGAAGAATCTTTTTTGAAAGACAGTAGAACTATTTCTAATTTAAAATTAAGACTGAGCTACGGTGCCACTGGTAATGAAAGAATCCCACCCTACACATATCTTGCACAATTAGACCCCGCGTTTTATGCCAGTAATGATAATCTTATTTTTGGCCTAGCCCCTTCTTCACTTCCCAATCCAAATTTGAAGTGGGAAACCACTAAGCAATCAAATGTTGGTTTGGATGTTGGACTTTTTAAGGGGAGGATAAGTTTAGGCGCTGATTTTTATCAGAAAATTACTACAGACTTATTGTTAAACGCACCCATTCCATCACAAAGCGGATTTAATTCTCAGTGGCAAAATATAGGTAGAATAGATAACACCGGTTTTGAATTACAAGTAACTACTTTCAACATAAACAAGAATAATTTCAAATGGAAAACAGATTTTAATATCTCTTTTAATAAAAATGAAGTTAAGGATCTTGGAGGAGCCGAATTTATACCAATTAGCACTTTTGGTGGCTGGCAAAGCAACGTTGGCCGTGTAATTGTCGGAGAACCAATCGGGACTATGTATGGATATGATTTTGAGGGAATTTATCAGATCGATGATTTTACTTGGCAAAATGACAGCGACCCAAACATACCTTTTGATGATAGGAATTTTGTTTTAAAAGAAGAACTGCCTGTTTATTCTGGAACCGCTTTGCCAGGCAGAATGAAATATAAAGATGTAAATGGAGATGGCTTTGTAAACGATGAAGACAGGAAAGTTATTGGAAATAGCAACCCACTTCATTTTGGAGGTATCAACAACACCTTCACCTATAAGAATTTTGATTTATCAGTGTTTTTCCAATGGTCCTACGGCAATGAGATTTATAATGCTACCAAGGTTAGACTAAATGGAGTGCTGCCGTGGATGAACATTTCGCCCGATTATTTCGAAAATCACTGGACTCCTGACAATCCAAGCAATACTGCTCCTGCCTATGGAGCCATTGATCAACAAATTGCAAGCTCATATTATGTTGAGGATGGATCTTATCTTAGACTCAGAACCGTTTCGCTAGGTTACCGAATTCCCAAAGATCTTACTAAACGATTAGGTTTTAATTCCTTAAGACTTAATCTTATTGGAAACAATTTAGCTACGTGGACTAATTACTCGGGCTGGGATCCAGAAATCAATTTCAATAATCCTCTACTTTCAGGACTTGACAGAATTGCTTATCCCAGAGCGAAAAATTTTACCTTAAGTATAAACGCAACTTTTTAAACAACAATCATGAAAATATTTATAAAAAATCTAGCCTTTTTAATTCTGATTCTTACAATCTATTCTTGTGAAGATACTTTAGAGCCAACACCATATTCATTCACATCTCCTGAAAATTTTTATCAATCTGCTCAAGATGCAGAAATTGCATTAGTGGGTGTCTACAATACCCTTACCGCAGGTAGTATTCAGGGAGAAGGTAATGCTGATTCCTTTAGAAGAGACCTTTATGAAATGTTAGTTGGTGGTACTGGCGAAGGTGTTGTACCGCTGAGATTTGCAAATAATAGAGGAGGCCAGTTTGGCACTGCGGCTTTCACCAGCCAGGATAACGAGATCAACTTTACCTGGTTTTTCCTATATGCCGGTATTAGTAGAGCAAATAGTCTTATTGAAAATTTACCCAACATTCCGGATGATGATTTTATCGGTACAAGAAAAGTTGAAATTGAGGCAGAAGCTAAATTATTAAGAGGCTTTTTCCACACGATATTGTCTATGATGCACGGAGCTATACCCATTTATACCAGAACAGATGAAGATCCTACAAAAGGGAGACAGCCTGTTCAAGAAGTGTATACCCAAATACTTGAAGATTATGAATTTGCCTACCAAAATCTTCAGGACAGGGGACCTTTGGCAGCAAGCGTTAATAAATGGACGGCAGCGGGTTTATTGGTAAAAGTTCATACGTACTTAGCCAGTATGAAAACCAATGGGCTCAGTGATTTTGGTTATTCACCAAATTCTTTTGAGTGGGTTGATGCCAATACCAGTTATGGCAATGCGGTAACGATATCTAATGATATAGTTGCCAATAGCGGATATATATTAACTCCAAATTACGATCGCTTATTTAGAGAATCAACCAAATCAGCTCAAGCAGAGGAAGTATTGTTTGCAGCCGAAGCGTCGTCAGATGCATCACAACAGGTGATTAATATTGTGGTAAATAATTTTATTCCTCAGGGAAACCCACAAACTGTGGGAGGTGGCTCAGGGTGGACTCGTCCAACGGGAGAGCTTTATGATCTTTACAGCTCAAATGATTTCCGCTTTAGTCATAATGTTTCTGGCAATCTTGGAGGCAATCCTAACATACTTGATGTTGTAGAAATTGATGGAATAAGATATTATCAACCCCGTATATTACCCGGAAAAAATAATGGCTTTATGAGTATTGGTAAGTACCGAATGAAAGACCCGGATCAAAAAACCTATGCTCCCTGGGCTTCAGGAATTTCATTTCCACTGTTGCGTTATGCAGATATACTTCTTTTAAGAGCAGAAGCCCTTTTTTATACCGGAGACGAGCCTGGAGCAAGAGCAATTTTATCAGAACTGAGGCAGCGATCAGTGGTTGAACCAGCTCTGGTTGATGATCTTGACACAGCCTATTTCAATCCAGACTTTATTAAAGAACTACAGGAAGAGCGTTCAAGAGAGCTCTGCTTTGAAATATGGAGAAGATTTGATCTAGCGCGATTTAACATATTTGATGAAACCATAAACTCACTCGATACAGATAATGGGTTCTATAATGATGACGTAGTGCTACTGCAGCAAAATTGGATATCAGAAAAAGTATGGTTTCCAATACCATTACAACAAATCGATTTGAACCCAAATCTTGTACAGAATCCTGGGTACTAATATGGCCTGACAGCTTTGAATAATCCCCATTTTGCAACACTTGATTCAAATAATTTATTAAACAGAAAGTTGAAACACCTTATTTTTTTAATCACATTGATATCCATTTTGCTTGAATCAACAAGCTTAAGGGCTCAGCAAGCTGTGTCCGATAAATCGCTTGAAGACAAGGAGGTTTTTGAATTGGGATTTCCTAAAACGCTTTCTTTTAGAAATGACAAATGGCTTCTTACTTCAAACTATGAACAATGGGAAAAAGGCCATATCCAAACTAATGGAATCACTAAAAAATATCTGCAAGAAGAGACAAATATGCCTCCAATTGCAGCTCAATGGGCCAGTAATTATGTTCAGGATCATCCCGAAAAATTGATGCTGGTTCATTTAAATGGTGAGGCCAGATCAGTAAATGATAAAGCGACTTTCAATAAATATTTCCCCGGTCATTGGGTCTATGAAAAAGGAAGTGAATTAAAAGAAGACATACAAAAGAATCAAAAAACAATTTTATTGGACGATGCATCTCCCTTCTCACTCAAGGCGTATCAGGTTCACGGTCATAATACAACTATCGCCTTTAGACCACACGATATTCTGTTGGTAAAAATTGATCAGGAGGGCAATCGTATTTGGGACGACTATGAATTTGCAACCCTAGAAGCTGTTGATTATCAAACTAATGCAATTGTAATTAAAAGAGGGCAACACGGAACAAAAGCAAGAAGCTTCAGCAAGTCAAACACCTATATCGCTCCAGTTGCTGGAGATATTTGGGGAGGCAATCTGATGTTTTACTATAATTTATCCTCCGCTTGTCCATTAGATCACAATGGTCAAACAGCTGCAGATGTTTTTTTATGTGAAATGAAAGAATGGTTTGGAAAAGGCGGTCAACTAGAAAATATTGATGGAATTGGTTTTGATGTCAATTATTTTAAAGTCAAACATAAAACCTGGGATTGTAATAATGATGGCATTATAGATAATGGCCTCATAAACGGTAAAAACATATGGCAAGAAGGAGACCTACATTTTCTAGAAAATATTCGTAAAACCTTTGGTCCGGAATTTATAATTACAGCCGATGGATGGAATGATGGAATGCAAAGGGCTGTTGGAATTTTGAACGGGATGGAGTCAGAAGGACTTTGTAGGTGGAATGATGGATTTCGACAAATTTCAAGAACCATAAACCAGCATATGTATTGGAATATTCACAATTCCGCTGCTTACAAATTTAGCTACATCACCTCTAAACTTAGAAATCCTAACGATATTTTGATGGCTGACCAATTGAGAAGACTTGGTTTAGGAATAAGCAGTTGTCTAGGGGTAACTTACTCCCCGTCTGCAAATCTTAAAATACCTGAAACAGTAGGAGGAATTCTAAATCAACCTAATTGGCTGGGGCAACCAACTGGTCCTATGAGATATGTGCTTGATAATAAAATTGACCTTTTGGAAGATAGTGGCGTGACCATGAGCAATGCAATCATTAAACGCTTTGATTTAGAAAAAACAACTTACAAAACTGATAATGGTCAACTCTTTTTGAAAGGAACAGACCTAAATCATCGCAAAGATATGGTTCTTAAAGGACCAGAAATAAAAGCTTACTCCGGAGACTTACTTATTTTATTGGAAGCCAAAGCAGTTGATGGATTGCTTGATGTTGATGCCGAAAGCCTGGTGCCTAGAAAGATCAATATTAGATTGGAAGGACTACCAAAATATCCCGAAGAACCCATGAATTCACATCTCCTTTATAATGATCTTTCTGGATTTATGGGTGTAAAAGGGTACACTCCTCTAATGTATTATTTCAGGAATGTGGGGAACACCAACTTACAGCTGATTTTTGAGGTTGAGGAACAAGGAGAGTTTGTTATCAAAAATCTTCAGATTTTCAATTCATCTTGTCTGATAACACGGGAGTTTCAAAACGGACTGGTAATAGCAAATCCATCGTTACAGCCTATAAACTTGAACAGTAATCAAATTTTTTCCGATCAATTTAAATACCAGGGCCTGGAAATACCGAATAAAATTGAAACGCTAAAGACCAATGCCGATATTCCTATAAATATCCCCGCATTAGACGCTTTATTTATAATAAAAAAAGATCTCTAGCTTTCTTAAACGGAAGTTTACTTAACACTATGAAAAAAACAACATTCTTTTTATATCTCCTCATTTTTTCAACCGTTTCGGCAATTGGAAAAACAACCAATCCAATCGTTATTAGCCCTAAAAAAGGTGATATGACAGCTATAATCGCTAAGACTCTTGAAGAAGTTCAAACCGAAGATATTCATCTTATTTTTGAAAAAGGAGTTTATAGATTCAAGCCCGATTACGCCCGTGGAAAATACATGGATATTACTAATCACGGTAATGGCTATAAGCGAATTATTTTTGATTTCAGTAAGTTTCGTTCTGTTATCATTGAAGGTAATGGAGCTGAGTTCGTTTTTCACGGTCAGCTTATGCCCTTTCTGTTTGAAAATTCTAAAAACATAAAAGTAAGTAACCTAACTCTTGATTGGGACATCCCATTCACATTTCTTGGAGAAGTAGTTGCCGTAAATGAAAAAGAAGGATGGCGAGACATTAAACCATTTCACGAAGGATTTTCGTGGAAAGTTAAAAATGGTTTTTTAGAGTTTCCTAATATCGATGATTTTAGCTACGAATACCCTGGGAGTACGCTTGCCTTTGATCCTATAGAAAAACGACCTGTTCACGGAACCTGGGATATAAATAGTAAACCAGAAAAAGTAGAAAAATTGCCTGGAGGTATTTTAAGGTTTCATGAGAAACTTAACTATTACCCTCCTATTGGATCCTTACTAAGTTCAAAGGGTGATCGCGAACACGATCGCTATGCTCCAGCTTTCGATTTTAAAAAGTGTAACAATATTGAGCTTGACAATATTGTAATACACCACGCCTTAGGAATGGGTTTTCTTTTTGAACGATCTGAAAATATCAAATTGGGAAATTCTGGGATTTACCTTAGAGAAGGAACTAATCGTGTCATATCTACAACTGCTGACGCTACCCATTTTGCCAATTGCAAAGGAGCTATTTTAATAGAAAGCTGCAGGTTTGAAAATATGCTGGACGATGGAACAAATGTTCACGGCACTTATGTTGAATTAGATGAAGTAATTGACCAGAAAACTTTAAGGGTAAAATTGGGCCACTTTGAGCAAAGAGGCTTTGATTTTGTCATTCCTGGGGACGAGGTTTGGTTTATAAAACAGCCGTCTCCCGAACGAAGAGAGACTGCTGTAGTTAGCCTCGTTAAAACTGTAAATGACGAGTATTTAGAAGTACATTTTGTTTCAGATGTTCCTATCGATCTTCAACCTGGTGATATTCTGGAAAATAAGACCTGGAATCCAACCTTTACGATGAGAGGATGTATCATTAAAAACCACAGGGCAAGGAATGTGGTTCTTAAGACACCCCTAGCAACTGTAATTGAAGACAACTATTTTTCTTCTATGATGTCTTCGATATTTTTCAGAGGAGAAACATTTTTCTGGTATGAATCTGGTGCTGTAGAAGATGTACTTATTCAGAATAATATTTTTGAATATTGCGCTTACAGTGGCATGGAACATGCTGTTTTAAATATAACGCCAAGGCTTTCTAATGCCTTCGATACCACTACAGTTTACGATAAAAATATACGGTTCATAAACAATACCATCCACACCTTTGATAATAGAATTGTAAGTGCAGACAGAGTCGATGGCTTAGTCATAAAAAACAACACTATTTTAAAAACTGGCGGCATTGAAGAATTATATCCGGAAGCACCTCTTATTGAACTAATTAATTGCCAAAACACCAAGATAAAAGACAACTTTTATGAAGGTGATTGTAAAGTTGCAATAAAAGCTGACGAGCACAGCCTTCAAACACTCCTTACAAAAGACAATGAGGGTTTTGATTCTATAAAAAACAAAAACAGTAACAAACCCTAATCCTGATTAAATAGCCAATTCCTTTTCTAATAATTAAAACAAGATTCAACAAATAATAAAACTAATTATGAACCGATTTTGCGCCTATTTTTTATTGATGCTTTTAACCGCACCTTATGTCAACGCGCAGTATCAATTCTCTCTACCGGATCATTTTAGAACGGCGAGAGACCTGCCTTTGACAGATATACCAACAGGATTAGATGTAAATTTAATAGACTTTGGGGCAGTTCCAAATGATGGTAAAAATGATACACCAGCCATTATGAAGGCACTTAATTTCTGTAAAAAAATTTCGCAGTCAGGTCCTGGCGTTAGGCTCCTATTTGAGAAAGGAATATATGATTTGCACAGCAACCCCAATGCTCCAAAAAGAACGCATATCCTTGATTTAGCCAATACTAAAAACATTATCGTTGATGGTAACGGGGCGGAAATCATTGTACACGATCCTTTGAAAGGATTTTTCTCTTTATTCAAAAGTGAAAATATTATCATTAAGAACTTCTTTATTGACTATGACCCTTTACCTTTTACTCAAGGAAAAATTACCGAAGTAGATAAAGAAAATAAATTTTTTAAACTTAAGATCAATGCAGGTTTTCCAAGTTTAAAAGAAGATATGTTTCAACAGGCTTCACGTGTTTGGGGTATGCTTATGGATCCTAATATTCCCGGAAAATTAAAAGATGGTGCTCCAAATCTATTTGCATCAAAAGATTTTGAAGAAGTTTCGCCAGGACATTTCAAAATAAAAATAAATTCTCTTAACCTATTAAGTTCGATTGAGGTTGGAGACTTATATGTACACATGGCAAGAACAAATGGTATGAGCATTTTTAAAACTGGCAACAGTAAAAATATTACCTATTTAAATAATACCAATTATTCAAGTCCTGCTGGCAGCTACAATGCCTTCGACATGGAGGAATGGAATATAATTGGGGCTCAGGTTAAGTTAAAACCCGGAAGAATACACAGTGCAAATGCTGATTGTGTACACGTCAACGGTGGGAAATTCGGTCCCTGGATAGAAAATAGTCTTTTTGAAGGTTATAGTGATGACGCAATCAATATGAAAGCAACTAAAAGGTATATTTTAGAACAGAGGTCCTCAACTGAACTTATTGTAAAGTTTCAGATTGCTAAAGGTGAACTTATTAAGGTCTTCAATCCACGAGAGGGAAAATTAATTGGACAATTTAAGGTTATTGACAATAAGTATCTCGGGGATAATGAAGTAGCGATAACGCTCGATAAGCCGCTTGAAGAAACACTAAATACAGGAGAAACTAAAAAGAACGACTTTATTTATTTGGACACCCAGGCCAATGAGTCTTTTGTAATTCGGAACAATACCTTTAGAAATGCCAGGAGATATGGCATCCTACTCCAAAATGCCTATGGGGTAATAGAACGCAATGTTTTTGCAAACTTAAGTCAATCTGCAATCACCATAGAGAACGGCGTGGATTGGGGAGAGGGTTTCGTAGCGCATGACATCCTCATCAATAAAAATCTTTTTAAAAATTGTGGTTATGATCTAGCATATTCACAACAGGATAATGCTGCCACCATTAAAATGAGCATTGGCAAATTGAAAAATCCGGATAGCAAAGAAAAATGGAGCGGAGTAGAAACTGTGAGTTGGCAAGGTATTGAGAATATTACAATTACCAACAACACCTTTTCCTACAATAAAAGAGCATTAGCAGTAGAATGTACGATCAACACCGTTGTTAAATCCAATCAATTCATTAGAAACTCCGAATATCCGTCAGAAGTAGATGAAATTCTGATGGAAAAAAATAATACCAATTTAGTCTTTGAAAATCCCTAATTGGCTTAAACAAAATACTTCTGCGCTATGTTAAGATCAACCAGTAAACCTTCCTGCTCTATATTAAAGATACTCACGTTTATTATATGCTACTCGTATGGATTTGCAGGCTCTAAAATTCAAAATCAACATGTCAAAAAGCCAAACATTATCTTGTTTTTTGTAGATGATTTAGGATGGGCCGACTTAGGATTTCGCAATGAAATATTCGACACACCTAATATCAATAAATTAGCAGAATCTGGTATTGAATTTACGCAGGCCTATATAGCCAGCCCTACGTGTAGCCCAAGTAGGGCCACCTTGTTAACAGGTCAACATCCGGCACGTTTGCAAATGGTTCGACATATTCCTGGCGGCAAAAAAAATGGATTCGATAAGTTTGATCGTACCGACATCGAATTTAATTATTTAGATAGAGACCCGGCTCAATTTCCATCAAGGAATTGGTTGCCACTAGAAAAAACCACATATGCTGAGGCCCTGTCTCAATTGGGTTATTACAATTTATTTATTGGTAAGTGGCATTTAGGACATGAAAAATACCATCCAACACAACAGGGTTTTGACCAACAAATAGGTGTCTCAAATGATGGCCATCCAAAATCCTATTATCCACCCTATTTCAAGCGGAAAGATTTATTTACAGATGACAATAACACTTATTTAACCAACAAACTTACAAATGAAGCTATAGCATTTATCGAAAACTATAAAAAGAATCAGCCCTTTATGCTTACATTTTCTTATTACTCGGTACATACTCCTCACCAGGGCCGTAAAGATTTAATAAATGAGTATAAAGAACGAGGTTTAGAAGATAGCTACGCAAACTATGCCGCAATGGTAAAGGCCACAGATGAATCTGTGGGTAAGGTCTTACAGGCAGTCAAAGAAAAAGGAATAGAAAAAGAAACCATAATTCTGTTTTTATCCGATCAGGGAGGGTATTTTGAAAATAGTCCGTTAAGAGGTGGTAAAATGGCAGAAACTCTATTTGAAGGAGGCTCACGGGTACCGTTTTTTTTCTATTGGCCAGGCGTTACAACACCCAAAACTAAAAACCCTTCTATAGTGCAATCAACCGATATTTTTCCAACATTGATCGAAATTGCTGGAGGTGATGTGAGTAAATATGAGAATCTAGATGGCATTTCTTTAATGTCAACTATTAAAAACGGGAATTCTCTTCAAAGGGGACCCATTTATGGTTACCGCGCTTATGAAGATTTGTATGTTTCCGTGCGTGACAACGACTGGAAATTATTGGCATACCGCAATGGAAAGATAGAATTGTTCAATATTGCAAATGATATTAAAGAATCGAATGAATTGTCAAAAAAACATCCAAAAAAGGTAAATGAACTTTTAAAAGAATTAAAACTTTGGGAGAAACAGATGGGTGTGGAATCCTATTCTGGCGTTCAATAAATCTCATTACCACCTATGAAACAGCTAATTCCTCAACTCATCTTATTTTTTTTATTTCAGACATTGACTTCCTGTGAATTGCAACAGAAGGAAACTAGCAAACCACCTAACATTCTTTTTTGCCTTGCTGATGATGCCACTTGGAAACATATGAGTGCATATGGAACCAAGTGGATTAGCACACCTGCTTTTGATAGAATTGCAAAAGAAGGATTGCTATTTAATAACGCGTACACCCCAAATGCAAAATGTGGACCCTCCAGAGCCATAATTTTAACTGGACGCAATACCTGGCAACTGGAGGAGGCTGCCAATCATCTTGCTTATTTTCCCACAAAATTTAAGACCTACCCTGAGGCGCTTTCAGAAAATGGATATCATACGGGTTATACCGGGAAAGGTTGGGCACCGGGAACTGCCTTAAATAAAGATGGGAGTGCAAGAGAATTAATTGTAAAAGCTTATAATAAGGTGAAAAAGGAGGTGCCTACAAGTGGTATCTCTAAAGTCGACTATGCTGCAAATTTTCAATCGTTTCTTGATTTAAAAGATAAAGATGCTCCCTTTTGCTTTTGGTACGGCGGGCACGAGCCTCACAGAGCGTATGAATATGGAACAGGAATAAGTGTGGGTGAGAAAAAAATAGAAATTCTTGATTCTGTTTTTCCGTACTGGCCACAAACAGAAATCGTCAAGAACGACTTGCTTGACTATGCTTTTGAACTCGAATATTTTGACCAGCAATTGGGAGAGATTCTTAAAGTCTTAGAAGAAAAGGGTGAGTTGGACAATACAATAATTGTCGTTACATCAGACAATGGAATGCCCTTCCCAAGGGTCAAAGGCCTGAGTTACGAACACTCCAATCATTTACCAATGGCCATTATGTGGAAAAATGGAATAAAAGATCCGGGAAGAGTAATTGATGATTATGTTAGCTTCATAGATATTGCAGCCACTTTTGTTGATTTGGCCGGTTTTACTTACCAAGATTTGGGTATGCAGACTATTCAGGGTAATAGTTTAAGACCCTATTTTAACAATCAGATAAATGAATATGCTTCACCTAAACAAGATTACGTTTTATTAGGACAGGAACGTCACGATGTAGGTCGACCCAATGATGTTGGATATCCCGTTAGGGGCATCGTGAAAGATGGCTTTATGTATTTAATTAATTATGAAGAAGATCGTTGGCCTGCAGGAAATCCGGAAACAGGTTATACCAATACTGATGGCAGCCCTACTAAAACCCAAATTTTGGAATGGAATAGGAGCGGAAAAAATTCAGAATATTGGGACTATAATTTTGGAAAACATCCAAAGGAAGAACTCTTTCAAATTAGTGTCGATGAATCCTGTATGACGAATTTAGCAGGCATCGAAGAATTTAAAGTTATTCAAGATTCTTTAAAATTCCTTTTAGAAAAGGAATTAAGAAAGCAAAATGACCCACGAATATTTGGCCACGGTGCTGTTTTTGACAACTACATTCCTGATAGAAATGTAAATTTTTACGAAAAATATATGAAGGGTGAGCAGGTAAATTCTGGATGGATAAACGAATCGGACTTCGAAAAAAATTAGATCATGAGATATAGAAACTTTTTAGTTTTACTGGGCTTAATTATTTTCTTCGCCTCATTTCAAGAGAAAGATCGTGAAAAACATCTTTTCATTTTATCAGGACAATCAAATATGGAGCTATTACAACCCAATGAATCATTTATTCCTATCTTAAGCAAGAGGTTTGGAAAGAAGAGTATTACGGTTGTAAAATTTGCGAAGGGTACGCAGCCCATTAGGAAATGGTATAGAGACTGGAAACCCTTAGAAGGCAAAGAACCAAAAGCAGACCCTATTCTATATGATTCTTTAATGATAAGAGTCAGTCAAAGTATAAACAGGGAGGATTTCTCTACAGTTACTTTTGTATGGATGCAAGGTGAACGGGATGCACATGAGTCCTTGGGTAATGTATATGAAAAAAGCCTATTAGGTCTTTATCAACAATTGTCTAATGACCTAAACAGGAATGATGTTAATTTCATTATAGGAAGGTTGAGCGACTGCGGCTTAACCAAAAAAGGATGGCCAGATTGGTCTATGATACGTGAAATACAGGTGAAAGTAGCTGAATCCCATCCACGATTTGGCTGGATAAATACCGATGATTTAAATGAAGGTGTAAATAGAAAAGGTGAAATTATACAAAATGACATCCATATGTCTAGAACCGGATATATTGTTATGGGAGAACGTTTTGCACGTAAAGCAATAGAACTTATCGAATCAAACCCATAATAGTTGAAAAAACATTACCTATTAGTGTGAAAAGAATAAAGATGCTTAAATAATAATCGAGCAATTAGCTCTAATTATTGTGAAGACATTAGTTCGGCACATTTCAAATAATAATGAATCTATATATGTTTTAATTCTAATTGGTGATTAACGCTATCGAATTTGACTAAGACTTAATAGTCTCGCAGAATGTAAATTAGTTAGCTCGATATAGTATTAAATCTATTGATTTCTCATGTATATTTATGAGGTCCACGAAATGTGAATGGGCTTTCATAACAAGCAATTTTTTTTTAAAACTGAGCATTTTGAACGCTGTTGCTCAAAATTAAATAAAAGAACATATAGCTGACTCCAGTAATTAATAAATTACACATAGAAATCCTTTCCTTCCCAATCCACAAAACGGGAATCATCGAGTTCACTTCAGCATTTTATATCATCTGGAAATAATCATCAGAATTCGGAACTCATCGGTTTTCTGAAAGAAGACATCAGCCTTGAAACGCCAACAGATTAGATTTATTTGTCGCAAAATCTTCACTGAAACTAAGGACTCGCAGCGCTTTTGTCGCAAAACTCTGAAGATCAATCAACTACGATAAATCGTAACAATATGATTATCAACAACTTGAGTCTGAAAATGTATCCCGTAACATCGCGCAGCGTGTTACCCTCTTGCTAATCATTTTCCTTCGCTTCGCTCACTAAAATGTTACTTTTTCTACTCCAATTTAGATAAAAAAATTCTCATTAATTTTGATTGCAAATGCCCGTAAATTAAATGAGAAGCAAAGCCATTTACTTATTATATCCGGAGCGTTTTTCTAACTGAACGTATCAGCGCAGAACGCATCAACTACCGGGTATTTTAGTATCAGGCCAACGCAAAAGGCAATCACAAATGCAGTTCCACTTACTTCCCATAGCGCCATCGCGTTTCCTTTTCGACCCTACCCTATTTAAAATTTAGCAAGGAAGAGCTTTTATAAAAAGTGCGACAGGGGAGCCTGGTTATGCAAAGCGGCTCCGGCTAAATTTTAGTTCTTAAACGAAAAGGAAACGGGTGCTGTGCAGGATGTTGAACTACCGGTTTAAAGTTGGTTAAAAAGTTTCCTGGAGAAACGCAACCTTGAAGTCAGCAGGATCAGGCGAACGCAATTCTTTTTCAGGATTGGGTTCAAGATTTTGAAATGAACCTCTTTTCCTATAATGGAGCCTTTCGCGGAATGGAAGGAAATGGGGTTTATTCCCCTACCCTTGAATACCAAGTCGTGAGATATTGAAAAGTGAAGTAAATTCCGCTCCAAATATTTTCATAACGAAATAATCCTAATTGTGAATTGCTTTCAGAATAATTCTGAAGCCAATTACAAAACCTACATATCAATAATGGTAAAATAGTAACAAAACGTTAAAAATGTTAAAGTTTAAAATCCGGTGTACGATTCGGTGAGTCATTAAAAACACCCATTTCTAAACCCCTGAAAACACTGGTACTCCCAGATTAGTTCGAGTCCCGTCCAGACCGCAAAAAGCTCTTCAAGAAATTGAGGAGCTTTTTTCGTTTATAGCGCTTTATTTCTGAAATATCAGGAACGAGAAGTGTACAAGATAAGGCTCTGATTCATGTTTAAAGCCATTTTAGGCTTTAAATCACAAAATTGAGGCAAGTGTATTTTAAGCCTTCAAATCGCTTTAAAATTCCGTTTACAAAGGTTTTGGCGTTTCAAAAAAGTTTGATGGATTTTTATTAAAAATAGGCTGATTACATTCGAGCCGTTTCCTTTTAATACATCAAACTTTGGATACTGTGCGCCGGTATAGTTAAATGAGTTTCGGAGTTATCTACCCGTAAATTAAATACCTGCTCTTCATTAGTCTTATTCATTACCAAAGTGACTATTGAACCATCCTCATTTAAAAACGAAGTACTCAACAGAACACTTCTGCTTACAGCGGTACTCAAACGACGAGCACCGGGACGTATAAACTTTGAGAAATGGCCTATATAATAATACGAAGGCGTAAAAATCAATTCCCCAGTTTGTAAATCTGCATGCACAGGAGCAAAGCAAAAGTTACCCACGTGATTAGGTCCTCCATTTTGATCCAGAAGAATATTCCAATCGGTCCAGGCAACCGTACCATTATTAAAGTCGTTTATCATTTGTTCTCCATAGCGTTCCGCATTAGGCCAAAACTGATACCTGGTAGCATCAAACTTCTCGATACAGCCTTCGGTAAACATCAGGTTCTTATCAGGATACGCCTCCTGAACCCGATTCACGTTTTCATAGAGAGGATTTGCACCCGTCCAGGTCTCGTACCAGTGAAATCCCGTACCCCAGGCATACTTTGATGCTTCTGGATCTTCAAAAATCACATTAGCACGATTAACCATAAGGTCCCTGTTATGATCCCAAACCACAATATTTTTCGAGCCTAAGCCTGATTTCTCCAATGTAGGCCCCAGAAAGTCTTTCAGAAAATCACGTTCTTCCTCTGCGGTATAAATACAAGATTCCCAGGTTTGAGTGGCCATCGGTTCATTTTGAATGGTTAAACCCCAAATGGGTAATCCTTCGGCTTCATAAGCTTTAATAAACCTGACGTAATAGTTTGCCCAATTTTGACGAAACACATTTTTAATTTTACCTCCTTTTAACATACTGCCGTTAGTTTTCATAAAGGCAGGCGGACTCCATGGACTTACGTAAAATGTAAGATTATTGCCTGCAGCGTTCATCGCCCGTTTAATCATAGGAATTCGATACTGTTTATCGTGATCTATAGAAAATGTGGTTAAATCTGCATCGCCCTCCTCGACATAGGTGTAGCTTTCAGGGCTAAAATCAGAACTGTGAATGGTGGTTCTTAAGAGCGTATATCCTATACCTGTATTGGGATCAAAATAAGCATCTATCAGATGCTGCTGTTTCTCTTTTGAAAGTGATGCAAAAACCACAGCACTGGCATCGGTTATTGCACCGCCAACTCCCAAAAAGCGCTGGTATTTTTTTGAGGGATTAACAAAAATGGATATTTCAGTTTCAAGCGGCTGATCTGCTTTTGTAAAAACATACTCACCTGCTTTTTCCAAACGTAATTGAGAATCTTTTGCAGTAGTATACATCGTAAGCTTTTGATTTAAAAAATCACGCTCCTGAGCCTTGCCGGAAAGAACACTTAAAAAACAAATTAAAAAAGCCGTGTAACGTATATGATATCTCATTTGGTAAAAAAATTAAAGAACAACTGTGCCAATGTGGCCTGCATTCAGACTGAGTAGCACTCTGGAATTATTTACATCAATCGCGATTGATTTCTTTTCTTCAGAACTATTTTGAACGATCAATACCGTTTTTCCTTCCGGAGTTTTAAACGCCACGTTGGGTAAATCATTAGACATAGTTGAGGCAATGCGTACAGATCCCGGAGGTACAAATTTTGAAGCCTGACCTATGATGTAATACGCCGGTTCACGGATAACCTCATCTCCGGTAATAGTCACTGCACCCAAACAACGGTCACAGCCTCCACGGTCTGTATGTGGCTCTTGATTTTCATCTGCAGCCAGATTCCATTCTAAAACCGTTTTAGCCCAATTACGCGTTGCGCCTATGATCAAATTATTCATGTGCCAGCTGATTTCCTGCGCAAAATCACCGGGTGCACCCACCCACTGCTCTGTAAAGTAAATATTCTTATCAGGGAAAGCCTGATGCACTTCTGACAATGCATCAATTTCACCGCCATATAAATGAAAAGCTGAACCGTCAATGTACTGGGCCGCTTCCGGGTCACTTAGTATGGTTATAGGATAATCAGGTCGATCTGCATTGTGATCATAAATAATAATTTTCGTCTTTAGGCCTTCACGTTTAAGCGCGGGTCCCAGATGCTCTTTTATAAAAGCTGCCTGCTGGTCGGGAAGCATAAGTAAACTGGGATTATTGCCGGGGTGCAGGGGTTCATTTTGAATAGTTACGGCATCAATGGATATACCCTCTGCCTTCATCGCCTGCAGATATTTTACAAAATAGGAAGCGTATACTTCCTCAAATTGAGGTAAGAGTTCACCTCCTCTGGTGTCTTTATTATCTTTCATCCAAACGGGGGGAGACCAGGGAGAGCCTAAAATCTTCAGATCCGGATTTATACTTAAAATTTCCTTTAATACCGGCACCAGATGTATCGTGTCATTTGCCAGGGAAAAATTGTCCAAATTCAGATCGGTTTCTCCGGGAGGAATATCATTATAAGAGAAAGGGGCTTGATCAAGATCTGAGGCACCAATACTCACTCTTAAATAGCTTACTCCAAGCCCTTCTCTGGCAAATAATTCATCTAAAAGCCTGCTGCGCGCGCTATCACTCATTTTATGAATATGCATAGCACTGCCTCCCGTAAGGGTATATCCAAAGCCATCAATGGTTTGATATCTTAAAGTATCATTTACAGTTATTATTTCCTGTATTCGATTGGTGTCGATATTCTGACTTGAGATTTCAAGTCTCTCCAGTAAGGATTTCTGGTCTGGTGATGTAAGCCACATCACCGCAGGATCTGACATTTTAGGGGATTCAGCGCAGCCAAGTACAAATATGACTACTGCGAAAAGGCAAAAAAAGTGTTGAACTAATTTCATGAAATGTTATTCTTAGGGATGAATTTTCTGATAGGCTCTGGCGATTTACTCCCATTTATAGGTTCCCACCGCACCGGCATCTAAGGATGTAGAAACCCACCTTCCTTTATATTTTATATTGAAGGGGAGATTAGTTGTGCCATCATTTAAAACAATCAGCACCTTACTACCGTCGGGAGTCTTAAACGCAACATTTTGCAAACTTCCGGGGATTTTACTTTCTATTCGAACTGACCCTGCCGGTACAAATTTTGAAGCGTGTGCCATTATGTAATAACCTACATTACGAGTAATCGTCGAACCATTAATCGTTAAGCCACCTTTGCATGTAGTACAACCTCCATCAGTATGAGGCCCAAAGCTTGCATCATTAGCTAAATTCCATTGAAGCGCATTTTTACTCCAGTTGCGCATCGAACCTATGATTACGTTTCTAAGATGCCATTTTAAGGTCCCGGCAAAGTCGTCATTGGAAGAGATATATTGCTCCGTAAAAAAGACCTCTTTATCAGGAAATGCATTGTGCACAGTTGTTAAGGCTGCTATATCTCCGGCATAGAGGTGAAATGCTGAACCGGCAATGAATGGGCGGGCCTGCGCATCATCCAGAATCGAAATCGGATATTGAGGATTGTCACAATTATGATCATAAATCACGATTTTGGTTTCTACAGAAGAATTCTGAAGCCTGGGCCCCAGATGATTCTTAATAAAATCGGCCTGCTCCAGCGCCGTCATTTCCATGCTTGGATTATTACCCCCGTGTAAAGGTTCATTTTGTGGAGTAAGCGCATCAATCTTGATGCCTTCAGTCTTCATAGCCTGCAGGTATTTTAGCCAGTAATCTGCGTATACCCCATAATATTCCGGTTTCAAGCTTCCACCAACAAAACTGTTTTTGTCTTTCATCCATACAGGGGCTGTCCAGGGTGAAGCCATTATCTTGATATTGGGATTTATAACCAGAATCTGCTTTAATAAATCAAGGACTTCCCGGTCTTTTTCGATACTAAACTCCGAAAGATCTTCATCGGTTTCCCCTTCAGGAATATCATTGTAGGTAAACGGACTTTCATTGAGATCAGATGCCCCCACACTAATTCTCAAATAACTGATCCCAATTTCATTGGCTCCTTTTCCAAACAACTCCTTAAGAAGATTGGTTTTTGCATCCTCAGGCAGGCTATTTATTACCTGTGCGCTGCCTCCCGTCAGACTAAAACCAAAACCATCAACACTCTGAAACGTTCTGCTTTCATCAACTTCAATTGTCTGGTAGCTGTTTGGGCTGGTGCCAAACACTAAGTTACCCGACTGCTTTGACAGCTTAACACTTTGATCTCCTTTTGTTAACCAAAAGTCCATCTCATTGGTATTCCCAGAAGGATTGCCGGGTGTTTCCGGATTTTCGGGTTGATTGGGAGTTTCACTTACCTCATCATTTGAAGAAGGAGAACAGCTAAGTATAAAGCTGAATAACAGCGTTATCAAAACGTAGTTCATTAAATTTTTCATCTCAAGCAATTTTTAAAATAGATATATGACTTATCTAAAGAAACCAGACACCGCACCTATTTGTTAGGTGCAATTAATTGGGCTTCCCTCTAAACTCAATATTAGTAACAGATATTCCCGTTGAGCCAATGTTCTCTCCCCCACTTTTAATAACTATATACACGGTCCCTGACTGGTCAAAACTCACCGTGCGTCCAGATCCTACACAACCTACATTAGAAAGTTTTCCTTCAAAAGGACCATTAGCACAGCCATCCCAGGTGCTCAAACCCATTCGTCGGCCATCTGCAGTATAGTCCTGATTCTGAACCGGTGCTGTGGGAGATGCATAAACCTCAAACCAGGTGTTGGTTGAACCGCTGCCAAATACTTTCATATCCAGAGTATATTCCTTACCGGCTTCTACTTCAACTGCCTGATAGATTCCCTGTTGGTTATATCCTGAACCGGTTATGGTAGCACTACCCTCACTAAAAGTCCAATTAGCCCCGGAGTTACTGATTTGTAGTATAGTCCATTCAGCCTGATCTTCAGTCGTCATAAAACTTCCGCCTTTAATAAGATTTCCTGCTTCAGGATCTGAAACCGCTACATTAATTTCCTGAGAAGTTTCGGTAACACTTCCTCCTCTTCCAAAGACCTGATGAGAAATGGTATAATCTCCTGCATCAGGCAAAAAGATTTCCTCTGTAAGCACCCCGGTGTAATAACCATCGCCAATATTCCACATAGATTTTAAAATATTTTCTCTATTGGCATTGAGCATAAAACGATTGGGCTCACCAGGTATGGTCTCAATTGTAAACGAAGCATCTACATTGGGATCGGTAAGTCCGTTTCCAGATTCAACTTCTTCGGGTTGACAGGAAGTAGCAGCAAGGATTACTGCTCCTAGCAACGTATACGTAACGCTGTTTATGAATTTAAAATTGACTTTCATATAAGAACGTTTTTAAGATTAATAATTAGGGTTTTGTACTATGAGTGTATTTTCGAGTTCGTTAAGTGGTATTGGGAAAATTTCATTCTTACCCGCTGTAAAACCACGATCTGCGAGAGCAGAAGCAGCCCTTCCGGTACGAACCAAATCAAACCAGCGATGCCCTTCTCCTGCAAGTTCACGTCTGCGCTCCAGCATAATATTATCCATAGTTACTGGCACAGGATCAAGGCCAACACGGGCACGCACAGCGTCAAGCAAGGCCTGAGCACGTGCTCCGGAAGCACCCAGTGCCTCAGCCTCCATTAAATACGTATCTGCAAGTCTAATGACATAAACGCTTTGGGTATAATTGAGCTCAACATTTCCTCCACCCGTAGATTTATCTTCATTGAGCGGCATAAATTTCTTTAGGAAGTAGCCCGTATCCCTGTTCCCTGGGGTATAACTGGCTTCACCGGCTTCTTCCAGAGCCTTCAAATCTGCTATCGTAGCATCAAATCTGGGGTCATCTTTCAGAACATCATATAAACCCTGAGTTACAGTATTAAAACTCCAGCCGCCTGCATAATCCGGCGCAGTTGAACCGGCTGTTCTCGAGTAACCTCTTGGTCCTACCATCTGATTCACGGTATTGCCTTCATTCTGACCACCACCCCAGATATCGTAGCTCACATTTGCCTGGCTTGTTGCCGCAACTTCAATAATAGATTCCGAATTGAATTTGTTACTAACTTCAAAAAGAGCTTCAAAGTCATCCAGTAACCTGTAGCCGTATTGGCTGGTTCCTCCGGGTGTGCCATTAACTTCTGCCAATTGCTGAGATGCTTCCTGGTTTTTACCCTGATACAAATAAACTTTCCCCAAAAGTGCACGCGCTCCTCCCTGGGTAAAGCGACCGGCTTCAGTGTCAGGATCTGTAATTGTAGGCGGCAAATCTGGAATTGCTGCAAGAAGATCTGCTTCAATCTGAGCATAAACAGCTTCAGGAGCCGCCTGCTCAACAGTGTAAATTTCACTGGTAAGTATAGGCTTGTCAAAAAGAGGCACATTTCTAAACAGTCTTACCAGTTCAAAGTAGTAATACCCTCTCAACATTTTAGTCTCCGCGGTAAAGCGCGCACGCAGCGCATCGTCCATAGGCACTTCGGGAAGGTTTTCAAGAAGAATATTGGTGCGGAATACTCCCTGAAAGTAATCATTCCAAAAGCTGGGAGGGATTGTAGACTCATCAATACTGTAGTTTGAAAAGGACTGAATACCTATACCGTCTGACGGACCGCCACCTCCGGCGAAATGATCGTCAGAACCGGCGTTCATCATGGTAATCATGTTTTCAAAAGTTTTAGACTGCTTACCCATAATATCATAAGCAGCTACTAACCCACTGAACGCTTCATCTTCATTAGAATAGTAATTGTCTACTAAAGGTTGCCCTAATGGATCAAGCTCTATAAAGTCTTTAGAACAAGAAAATAAAGATCCTGTTATCAAAAGCACGAATGCTAAATAAATTATCGATTTTAGTTTCATATCGCTATTTTTTAAAATTGTACGTTAACACCTAAAAGTCCGGTTCTGGCCTGTGGATAATACCCACGATCTATCCCAAAAATGCCTCCGCCTATTTCCGGATCAAAACCGGTATACCGTGTGAAGGTCACCAGATTTTCTCCCGTGACATAGATGCGCAGACGGGTAAGACCTATTTTTTCTATTAGGCTTTGGTTCAAAGAATAGCCTAACTGAACCGTCTTAATTCTGAAGTAATCCCCATCTTCCAGATAAAAATCGGAAGGATTGGTGAAGTTGTTGTTGGCATCTATATTACTCAAACGGGGAAAGGTGTTTGATGTTCCTTCCCCGGTCCAGCGATTTAATGCCTCTGTCTGGTAATTGGCATTGCTTATATCAAGTCTGCGAAGACCCTGAAAAATCTTATTACCACCGGCTCCCTGAGAGAACACCAGAAGATCAAAATTCTTATAATCGAGATTTAGGGTCAGGCCAAACGTGTATTTAGGTATTGAGCTTCCTAAAAATTTTCGGTCATCTGCATTTATAGAACCGCTATCATCTAAATCGGCATATCTAAAATCACCCGGAACAGCGTTAGGCTGAATAACAACACCTTCAGAATTTACATACGAGTCGATCTCTTCCTGATTTTGAAATATACCCTGAGTCTGGAAGCCAAAAAAGGAGTTTAAAGGTTGCCCCACTGCAGTCCTGGTAATGGGATAGGTACTCGACTGAAAGCTTGCTCCGCCGGAAAGAAAATCAATATTATTTCCTAAGAAAACCACTTCATTTTGCAGGTATGAAAAATTACCCCTTAAAGAAGCGTTCAACTCGCCAAAGCGTTTGGAATAGGACATTTCAATATCAAATCCCTTATTTACCATGTCTGCAACATTAGCAGCAGGGCTACCGGTCGCCCCCACATATCCCGGAAGACGCACATCCTGTAAAATTCCGACGGTTTTTTTATTGTAAAAATCAACAGTCATGGTGAGATCATTAAAAAACCGGGCATCAAAACCCAAGTTGCTTTGTCTGGTTTCTTCCCACTTTAAATCGGGGTTTGCGGGTGCATTAGGGCTATTACCTATCACCACTGCAGAGACATTCCCAAAGGTGTAATTGCGACCAGCACCTATCGTTGACAGGTATCGGAAGTCCCCAATGGCGTCACTTCCTACCACTCCATAACCTCCTCGCAGCTTGAATTGATTTACCAGGTCATTCTCGTTCCAGAAGCCCTCTTTCAACGGATTCCAACCTAAAGAAAAAGAGGGGAAGTATCCGTATTTATTATTTGCTCCAAAACGTGATGAACCATCCCGACGAATAATTCCGGTAAATAAATATTTCTCTTTGTAGTTGTAGCTTACACGAGAGAAAAGTGACGTCACGCGATGCTCGGTGCCTATGTAGGCACTGGCAATAATTTGATCATCCGGCACCTGAATAAAAGCCGCATCCTTCCGGCTATTTACAGGAATATCATTGTAAGTAACCGTCTCCCCTTTGGTATCATTTTCGGTGTAAGAACCCTGACCAAGAAGTATCGTAAAATCATGATCTCCTAATTGTTTGGTATAAGACAGGGTGTTTTCAATATTCCACCCAAAACCTCTGTTTGAACCTCTTGAAATATTATTCTGAGCAGTTACCGTAGAAGTATTTAAAAAAGATACCGGTGTAAAGCTTTCATAGCCGTAGTACGCGAGTTTACCCCCCAGAGTACTTCTGAAGTTTAAACCTTCAAGGGGTTCGAGATTTAAATAAACATTACCTACAAAATTATCTGCCCAGTCGTAGTTACCCAATCGGGTTTGTATGTAAGCCAAAGGATTGGTCATTTCCTGAATTACCAGATTTGAAATACCATAGGGGTTTCCATTGGGATCTCTTATAATACCTTCGTTTGTATACAGACCAGAGTTTGCAACCGCCGGATCTGTAATAATTAATGGGGTGGTAGGATCCAGATTTATAGCCGAACTTAAGGGCCCGCCAAATTCACTGTTTGTATTACCAATACCGGTGCTTTTCTCGTTAGAATAACCAATAGTTTCACCAAGTGTAAGGAAGTCATTTATATGGTGTGTAGAATTGAGACGGATGTTCTGTCTGCGGTATTTTGATATATCTTTAGCAACTATACCCTCCTGATCAAAGTATCCAAAAGACATATAGAATGTGGATACATCATTCCCTCCGCTTAAGCTGAACTCATGGTTTTCTTTCTTTGCGTTGCTATTAAAAATAACATCCTGCCAGTCTGTCCCGGCACCGAGTTCCTGAGGATTGGAAAAGGGTAATGAAAAATCCTGCGGAGACCCATTGAAATCATTTGCGTACTTCTCGTTAAATAAAGTAGCATATTCTGTGGCATTTAAGAGATCAAGCTTTCGCGCAGGGCCCGAAATTCCTGAAAACCCATTATAACTCACGGTAAGTTTACCAAGTTTTCCTTTTTTGGTTGTGACCAAAATAACCCCAGCTGCAGCACGTGCACCATAAATAGCCTGAGAAGCGGCATCTTTAAGCACCTCAATAGATTCTATATCAGACTGGTTTAAATACCCGATACCCCCGGCATCTACTATCACCCCGTCAACAACCCAAAGAGGTTCGTTGTTCCCAAAACTGGTAATACCTCTAACACGTATAGTGGATGAGGCGCCGGGCTGACCAGAGTTCGCAGCGATGGTTATACCTGAAGCTCTACCCTGTAAAGATTGCTCAATCCGGTTGTTGGGTAAGCTTTCAAGCTCACTGGCTTTTACACTGGAAATAGCCCCTGTCACCACACTCTTTTTTTGCGTGCCATAACCTACTACGACTACTTCATCAAGAGCCGCCGCATCTTCAGATAAGGTAATCCTCAAATTGGTTTGCTGCCCTACGTTGACCTTCTGAGTAGTAAAACCGACGTATGAAATTTGTAGAATATCCTCAGCAGATGCTTCAATACTAAAGTTACCGTCAAAATCAGATTGGGTTCCTCTGTTGGTTCCTTCAACAAGGATGCTGGCACCCGGCAATGGCATTCCATTTGAATCCAATACGTTTCCGTTTATTGTATTGAGTTGGGCGTGAGCAAAGCCAAAAATAAATAGGCTCAGTGCTAGTAAGTAATTTTTAACTCGCATTCAATGAAAAGATTTAGTTAATAATTGAGAAAACTTCATTACCATATTCCTAAAAATAAGGAGGACGAAAACGTTTTCTTGTCAAGATAATATCCTCCAAAACTATAATTTAACAATGCTTAGTTCTCAAAATACACTACACTTGCATTACGCCAGAATGTTAAAGCCATTCGTCAGCACTACGTCAAAAACCAAATACAACTGATTTTCAATGCATTAATATGGTAATATTTTGCTAATTTTATTAAATATTCACTTCCTTATGCACACTAGAGCAGATAAGCGCATTAATCATTTCTTCTTTTACGTATTCGTCCTGTTTTTGATACAAACCGTTTCGTATGCGCAGCAGATACCTGCATTTGAAAAAGTAATTCCAAAAATCACCCATTATACCCGTTCTGATTTTGAAGCTGACGGGCAGTTCTGGACTATGACTGAAGATGAAAAGGGTAAGCTCTACTTCGGAAACAATGATGGGATTTTAGTTTTTGACGGGGAGCGCTGGGAAAAAGTGACGCTACCCAATCACTCTGGAGTACGCAGCCTGATACGGGATTCAAACAATACAATCCACGCCGGAGGCTTTAATGAAATTGGCATTGTAAAGCAGGATATCCAGGGAAATTTCAACTTTATCTCTCAAAATGACAGCCTGCAACTCGACTCGGAAAACCTGGAGAATTTGTGGCAGGTTCACGAATTCAAGGGTAACATCATTTACCGCTCCTTTAAAGAGCTCACGGTAGTAAATGGCACTAATGCCAAACGCGTAAACTCTGGTTCCAACTTTATATTTTCAGGTATTGTAAATGATCACTTTTATGTACAGGATCAAAATCTGGGAGTTTTTGAATATAATCCCGAAAACTCAAGCCTTACAAAAGCATTTAACAGTACATTCTCAGAGGAGAGTATTTGTGCCTTTTTACCTGCAAAAAATAAGGACGAATTACTGATTATCACCAAACAGGGAGGCATCTATATGGCAAACCGAACCCTTAATACGGTTCGGTTTATCAAATCTGTTTTCAAAGAAAATGATCAGGAAGAAATATTAACAGCGGTAGCCTACAAAGGGATTTATTTACTGGGAACACTTACATCGAAGATGATCCTGATGAATGCTGAACTTGAATTAGACCGGAATCCTTCCCTCTTTAAAAACCTTTCAAGCTCAACCATACTAAGTATAAATCCCCAGGAGGAAGAAAGCCGAATTTGGGTAATGCTGAATAATGGTATTGATCTTATCGAGTTTGATTCTCCTGTTTCCCAGATTTTTGAGAATGCATCGGTCTCAGATATACTCGTTTATAACAACATACTTTACCTCACCACAAATACCGGGGTATTCTATGCTCCATTTGACAGTGGCAACTACAGTCTTAAATCATTAAACTTTAAAAAGGTTCCTGATCTCGAGGGTCAGGCCTGGTCTGTTAAGGAACATGAGGGTAGTATTCTGGTAGGGCACGATAAAGGACTTTTTGAACTCATTGACTTTATGCCCATACGCATAGGTATACCCAACGGGATTTGGAAAGTTATACCCGTTGACGGTAAAGAAAATACGTTTCTTGCAACCAGTTATTCAGGCATTTACCCGCTGTATTATGAGTCTGGAAACTGGAGGCTTTCTCAAAAAATTAAAGGCTTTGATGAATCAAGCAGAGATATCTTACAGATTGATCAGGGCAATGACTATTGGGTTTGCCATGGTTATAAGGGTATTTATCGTTTGAAAATAGATAAAAACTTAGAACGGGTCTTTGCTCTAGAACATTTTACCAATACAAATGGCCTGCAATCAGCCTTTAATGTGAATGTAACCGAATACGAAGGGGAAGTAGTGTTTACCACAAATACAGGGATATACACCTTTAATGCACAACAATCTCAATTTGAACCCTATCGCCCGTTAAATAGCATTTTAAGCCCAGAACTTAATACCCGCAAATTGATGAAGGTTGCTGACAAAACCTGGTTTGTGCAGGATGATGAACCGGGCTATTTCATTGAAGACAAGGGTCAAATCAAAATAAATAAAAGCCTCTTTTTAAACCTTAAAGGTAATTTGAACAGAGGCCTGGAAAGCATACTACCTATAACTACTGATCAGGTTCTCATAGGCGCAACAAACGGTTTGTTTTTGTACAATTTAGATAATCAAAAAGCAAAAACTTCTTCAAAAACCTTAATCACGCGCCTAACGTATCAGAAAGATCAGCAAAATACGTTTCAACTGCCAATCATTCAAAATCTGGAGACTCCCTTATCTCCAGATGTGCTCCGGTTTGAATTTGCAGCACCCGCACTAACCCCTTCCTCTCAAAAAGAATTTCAGTATAAATTGGAAGGGGCAGACAAGGAATGGTCGTCCTGGTCTGCAAACGCATTTAAAGAATATACCCATCCTGCTCCTGGCGATTATGTCTTCAGAGTACGAAGTCGTAATCTGTTAGGTCAAAAAGCAGACGAGGCTGCTTTCGCTTTAAGCATCCCCTATCCCTGGTATAGAAGCACTTTTGCTCTTATACTCTATGTTTTGGGTGTTACATCTCTGATAATTCTTTTGACTAAACTCATCAATAAAAAAATTGAAAGGGAACGACTAAAAGAAAAACTCGCTGCACAAAAGTCAAAAAAACTCCTGGAGCTTGAGATAGAGCAGCTTAAATTAGAAAAAGATAAGGCTCAGATAAAAAGAGCTAAAGAAGTTTTAGAAGAAGAAAGCCTTATCAAGAGTAAAGAATTGGCAAACTATACGATGTTGCTGGTCAAAAAGAAGGAAATTTTTAGTGACACATTCAACGCCCTAAAAGATTTTAGAAATTCTTTAAAAACTCAGGCTGCACGTAAGCGACTTCAGGAAGTATTATTCAACCTCAATCAACATCGTATGGGGGAAGAATATCTCAATGTGTTTGATGTACATTTTGAAAAGGTACATCACAACTTCTTCAACCGTTTAAAAGATATAGATCCCGGTATCAGTAAGAGAGAGCTAAGGTTGTGTGCGTTTGTTAAGATGAATCTTACCAATAAGGAAATCGCACCTCTCTTGAACATTTCCACCCGGGGAGTTGAAACGGCTCGTTACCGAATACGCAAAAAACTCAATGTAACCGACGAAAGCTTTCAGGTATATTTAGAAACACTCAACGATTCCTGAATTTAACTTGCTTTAAATCGTTGCACAAGTGGGGACTTGGCTTATCAACGTTACATCTTTTTAAAACTATCGAGGAGAAGCTTTACAACAACAGGAACCCCTCATTCAAATACCCTCAAAATAAATGAAAATAGCCTCCTAAAATTTGATGCGTTTTGCGTCCCAGTACTGGTCCCTGTACTGGACCTGATGTAGACTTCAGATGGTACACAACGTACGCAATTTTAGACTGGTTCTGCTACGCTAGTGTCCCAATATTGGTACCTTCTATGCACCTATAAACATTTAAAACACAAACATTAAAAAGCCAATAGGCTAAATGTATATGTTTAGCCTATTGGCTTTGACAAAAAGAATTTCAGATGAGGCTCTAATTCATGTTTAAAGCCATTTTAGGCTTTAAATCACAAAATTAAGGCAAGTGCACTTTAAATTTTAAAATCGTTTTTAAAATGCCTTAAAATTCCGACTATAAAGGTTTTGGCGTTTTAAAAACGAATGAATGGATTTAGAGAAAAGTGATCACCCATTTCCAAAGAGTTCTTCTAAGTTTTAATTGAACCATACCTTGCTTTGATAAGTAAGCACGTAGTTTTAATCGTTGACTATCCTGCCTGGGGCCAACCCTATCGAATCAGAATAAATAATAGGCCTGAATTTATTGCAAATCGAGCAACCCAATACTCATTACGACGCCTATCTTCCCCAGGATTAACCGGGTAAATGAGCACCTGTGCAATAGGTAAAGCTTCACGCCATCCAACACAATGAAAACCTAAGACGATAAAAAAGCCTCAGGAAAATAAGTAGGTCGGGGTAAGATTAGAGTTGCTTGCTTAACTTCAGTCGGGGTATACTTCCTAAAAAAGTTCCTGCTTTTATACTTCAATCCACTGCATAAATGGGGCTGTATTGCTTTGACTGGTTTTAAGGTGGTTTTTTGTGCCTTTAACGCTTATGGCTACTGTATTTTTGGTGTAGCGCTCTATTTTTTCAATGTGGTGCTTTTTTAACAGCACGCTGCGGTTGATTCTAAAAAAGTCATCCGGATTGAGATAGGCTTCAACACTTTTTAAGGAAGACTCGTTTAATAGGTGTTTCTTTCCCATTGTATCAAAAGCGAAAATAACACCCTCATCAGCCTCAAAGTAACTGATCAGTTCTGTTTTTAAAAAATAAATTCCCTGTTGGGCGTGAATGGTAAACTGCTCTTTATAAGCCCTTTTTGCAAACGTTTGTTGAATAAGATTTGTAATTCTATTCAGTTGCTGGTTTTCTTCGGAAGCTGATTTTTTTAAACGTAAAAATTTATCCCAGGCGTTTTGAAATCGATCTTTCGAAAACGGCTTCAGCAAATAGGCTATTCCGTTAGTTTCAAAAGCATTCATCAAAAACTGATCGTAAGCTGTGGTGAAAATAATTGGACAAAAAACCTGAACCTCTCTGTAGATCTCAAAAGCATTACCGTCTAATAATTCGATATCCGAAAAAATAAGATCTACGCCAGCCGTATCAAGAAAGTCAATTGCTTCTGCTACAGTATCAAGTTCTGCTACGACTTCCGTTTTGATATCCATATCCTGTAAGAAACGCTTCAGCTTTTTTCTTGCCGGTATTTCGTCTTCAATAATTAGTATTTTCACCACGGGTCTAATGTTTTAATTACAGGAAGTTTTACAGAAAACATGCTGTTAGTTTGCTCAATGCTAATAGGAGTTTTGGTTAGTAATTCATATTGCTCCTTTAAGTTATTCAAAGCTCTTCCAGAAGTCAATTTTGCATTTCGTTTGGGCATATACGTGTTGATTACCCTGATGTTTTCATCAATAGTAATCTGAATCTTAATAGGCTTTTTTACAGTTCCCAAATTATGTTGAATGGCATTTTCAATAAGTAATTGTAAGGTAAGCGGAACAATATATCCGTCACTTTTATGATTTTCAATTTGCAATTGATATGCATCGCCGTATTTATGTTTTATCAATTCAAAGTAGTTTTTGGCAAAGATCAATTCTTCGCTTAGGCTAATGAATTTTTGATCCGAGACCTGTAAAACATATCTGTACATTTCTGCAAATTCATTTAAAAAATCGGATGCTTTGTTTTTGTCTTCCTCGATCAGTTGATCCAATACATTCAGATTATTGAAAAGAAAATGAGGGTTGAGTTGCGTTTTAAGCTGGTTGATTTTACTTTCTGATATGGCCTTATGGTAACTCATAAGCTGCTCCTGTTTCGTTCTGTTTTGTTTGTGATAGTAATAGGTTAGAAAAAAGCTTCCGTAAATGATCCCGTCTAACAGATTAGAAAACGTAGATAACGTAAGCGTTTCCTGATTAAAATTACGTTCAATAGTATCAAAAGAGAAGGCTATCACAAAGCCTATTAAATGCATAGCAATTAAAAAAGCAAGAAGCGAAAGACTGAATATTTTAAACATTTCACGCACTCCCAGAACAACAGACTTGTGCCGTTTTCTGATAAAAAAAAGCATTATTACAAAAAGGATACTTACTGAAATGAGCGTTGCAAATGCCGCTTCTGGCGTAAAAATATAGGCATCAACAACTCCTCTTCCTACGATACGCGTGTATATAGATTGAAAATAGGCAAACAATAGAATAAACAGTAAAAAATATCGGTTAGCACTCAGAATATGTAGCAGGTTTTTCATCACGTCAAAAATTAAAAATAGCACTATATCTCTACAGTGCTATTTTATGAGATTGATTATTTTTCTTTTTCCGGGAACGAAGCAATCGTGTTTCCCTGCTCATCATAAAAATCGAGTTTGGCATTGTTTTCTTTATCAACATAAAACATCGCTCTGGGCATACCCTTATCATCAAAAAGGAATAAACCGTTATTCTGACTACGTGTTTTTCCAAGCATTATTCGGGGAACACCCCCTATCAGACCTTGATTTTCGTATTCTTTTTGTTTTTGACGCATCGCCTCGGGGTCTTTTTTACGAAGTTCTTGTAACTCCTTCATAATTGCCGCTGTTTTGATTTGAGACTCTTTACCCGGACGGTCGTTAAATGCCAGGCTGCTACTCACAAATCGTTCATCGCCTTTTTGATAATCCTGAGTCAGCAATTGCATCACCTGATCCCCATCATACTGGTCATAAGTAAGCGATAGTCCTGAGCTGTGGCCATTTCCATTTTTGTGCCCATCATAAATAAATCCGCCACATTCAATCCCATCTTCATTGTAAAATAACATGCCTGAACGTTTTTTGCGCTCTTCATTTGTAGGTCTTTCATTGATCTTATCCATTCCGTTAGGAAAGCGTTCCACGTTTGTGATAATCATTTTTACGGTTCCATCTGCTTCTACAATATTGATTCTTTCCACATCAATTTCTCTGAATTTTTGATTCTCGTTTTTCTGGAAACCTGAAGTGCTTATCAAAATCATTCCGGCTACAGTCGCTACTGCAAAAGCTCTTAAAAAAATTAGTTCTCTTTTCATGGTTTTAAGTATTTATCTTATTGATGAGGCAAACCTATTTAAAGGTCACGCACTACTAAACAACAAAACACGGAGTCAGGGAAAAAAGCTTATGAGCTAAGGAAATTCCGGTTTGAGTGGAAAAAGAAAATTATCTAGTTGCACCTTATATAAGGTATAAGGCTAGGTAAAAGGGGGAAGAATCAGGAATGCTCCAATCAATATTAGTTAGGAAGGTCCCGGAGCAAGACCATCAAGCCACTTTAATGCTCCTGATAGTTGACCAGCGAGGTACCGGCTTAAACTAAAAATCACGCATCCTTAGAACGACCGGGAATCAATAAGACCAGAACCTGTATAAGCAGTGCTAATAGACGCTGTTACCATTCGGGGTTTTAAAAGAACGTATTCAGTTTTTGGTGTTATCGATCAGATGGGTCATATGTTCTATAGCGAATCTTAACACATCCAGATCTTCATCAACGTATACATCCGGTGGCATCCCATAAGGATCTATAGGATTTTCAGCAACATCCTTTGCTCTTACCGAAGAAGGATAATGCAATTCAAAACAGTTTATCTTTCGGGTAAGCACATTAAACCCATCGATTATACCTGCAGTATTTTGGCCGTAGAGCACTACCTTTTCGCTTTGCCTGGTCCTGTAGACAAAGGTTTCTCCGGAGCTGATGGTTTTTTCATTCATAAGAACGGCTACTTTTTGATTTGGCGCAAAAAGGGTGTCGGGAACTGAAGTACTGGCATATTGATCACCATCGGGCCAGAATAAGGCTCCTTTCAATGAAGAGAGGTAATCGTATTCCGCTTTGCTCTCTTCATCCAGCTCTTCCGGATTTCTGCCCTCCAGAAAAATATCAATATTTCCTTCAGAAATCCAGAGGCCATAATTGGGTGTTTCTATTGGACCGGAGAGTATATAGGGGAAAAGAGGCTTGTATACCACGTCGTTCCCCCCATTGTTATCTCTCACGTCAACAATAAAAAATTCTGCATTAACCAATTCCTGATGATGCGATTTAATAAGGCTGTCTACAAAGGCAGGTTCCTTTTCGTAGAAATTCGGGAAACGTATGTAGGGTATTTTTTCATCTATCAGGCGTATATGGAAATCGCCGTAAAGATCTGTTTCTGTAGCAGTTGTTGCATTAGGATCGGAAGGCCAGAGCTTTACCCAATTATTAAAATCTACAAGTTCTAAATTTTGAGCATTTTGAAGTTTGCCCTTCAACTTCCTTTTCGTGTTATCATTCAAGTAATAAACTACCTCGTAATCATTTCCATAAATCTGACTAAGCTCAAATTTTACGTCTCCCGGCTTCCAAACCACATTCTTAATGTCTAAAACGACACCTATAAATTCGCCCTCAGCCGCCCCTTTTTTGGGCAGAATACCCACTTGATACTCCCCATATTTCCAGATCCCTAAAAGATCATTTTGAATATTATCTTCTATCTTGTTAATGCTGTCTAATTCATCAAGAAACCTTTCTTTATCAATCGCGATACTTTTGCGGGTTTCTTTACCGGCACTATTGCCTGTAAAACGTATGTAATTATGGCCATCTCTGAAAAACTGCAACCAGTGTTCCAGTACCGGAAGACACTCTTCCAAATCGGAAATCTTAGCGGCTTTTTTCCTGAAAACGTCTTTATTGGCCGTATAAAGTGCTCTATTAGCTTCGGTAACCTTTATAGTAAACAGTGCATAATCTTGCTCATAAACCTGAACAACCTGCTCGAAAGTTTCGGCACAGGTACACTCCTGAGCCCTTGAATAGCAAATGCTCCATATTAAAACAGCGAGCGTGAGCAATGGTTTAGAGGGTGTTTTCATAGAGCGCTTTTATCGTGTTTAATTTGAGGTTGTATTCCAAAATAAATCGGCACGCAAGCTTAGCCTGGTGCCAACTCGTTAATTCAACACTCAACAGCTGCTGACCTACTCAAAATTATCAGTAAATCAACATGTTAGCATTGCGCGTATAAAAATAGGCTTTTGTCTTACAGGAAGTTAACAGAATCCCATAATGAATCGAGGCGTTTTTACAGAATTCCTTAAAAAGTCTGCCCCAAAATCAATTATATGCACAAGTAGTTGATCCTTAGAATAGATGATTCCACAATTCCTATCATCCTGAGCGTTCATTTTTAATCTACCTTTTACCAAGGGAGAGGCTCAACTGACTGCATGTGGTCAGGTAATCAGAACAAGTAAATCCTTTTCTTCTGAACCCGATTAAGTTTAATCCGAAAACCTGAATTGTGCTGATTTGATAGCTGACCAGAGATACCAGGCTTCTCAGAAACGACCGGGTAAAACCACACTGCTACCACAGTGAAACCACACTCCAACCACACTTTACCACACTTTTAGTGGGTGAGCATAGTTTCATAATGGTGTGAACAAGAAAGCATATAGCGGTATCAGGGCTTTTGAATGGTCTTTTTGGAGGCGGAGTATAGATGTAAAAACCACTTGAAATAGGCTTAATCAGATAATATTAGCTTTGTACAGCTATTCCAGGAGGGGTTATAGACAACCAGTTCCCTAAGCCTTTATATCGAATCTATTTTGCGCTTAATCTTTAAAAGATTAGAGGAAGTCGGGCACATGCTAAATCTGGATTTCGATTAATGCTACGCCCCAGTTTTAGCAGCTATAACTTTTAAAATTTCCCAGTCTGAGTTTAAACGCTTGAGAATAACTATTCTTGAACTATTATCAGATAACTTTTTGGCTTTTGCTACTTTATCTATTTTCACCAAAGCAAAATCAGAGTCACCTAAAATAGTACTGAGTACGAAAGCTTCTTTCTTTTTGAACAGATTCCCAAATTCAGAATTCCTGAAAGGTGCTTTTGTATAGCTAATAATTCTGTCTGATTCAATATACCGACCCAGCTGGTCTAAACTTTGAAGCGCTATCTGTTCCAAAAGATTTTTGACTTTGAATTCCGGATCAACCGATAAGAGAAAATCTAAAGGATTACTTTCATATTGCACGGGCTCTACGCATACTATAGAATTACCTGGAAATTCTGCACGAAACCAGTTATCATAATTACCATCTAAGTCGTAATTTTTGAAATACGCAATCGTTTCATTTACCAAATATTCCTTAGGTCCAATTACACGTTCGACAAGTTGAGTATAAATCAACTGTTTATCTTTCAATAACACGTGCTGTTCCTGTGCAAATGATCCTAAAGGAAGAAACAGTAGAAGTAAACAGATGCTTTTCATTTTACGCCCGAGGTTTTTAATAACAGTTCTTGATTGCCAGTTTCTGAACCTAATCTAATTTAAAGTTTAATCTGTTTTGAAGGTGCGCTTAAGAATCGGCTGAGTCAACACAGACTTCAGGTTCGATTCCCCATATACTACCGTAAAGCCTTCATCAACCGCACTGGCTCATATTGACAGCAGTTATTTTATCAGCTTTATTATATTCGGATACAGGTTTTGAGTTTTTCCCTTACTTGTTTTAATCGCAAAAACTACTGGTAAAATTACATTCAAAGCATAAAGCGCAATGAATAAGTACAATAAAATGGGATAATGCCCGTAATGCATAATTTTTAAAAAAGCAAAAGCACTTATTGATGTAAAAGCCAGAATAGACCAGATTATCTGATAGTTCAATAAATTTGCTCCTGCTTTTTTAAGTCCCACGATTTTATCCTTTTTATTCATCCACATAATTAGCGGGATAATTAGGTTTCCAACAGGAATTGCCAAAAAAGTTAGCACCGTAAGATGGAATATCGTGAGGTAACCTTTATCCGGTTCCTTACCATAGTCTAAAAGCTCTTCTGCATTAATAGCGAGAACTTCGCAAATCAAATTCAACGTTCTTCCACGAGGTTCACTTTCGTTATTTTCGATTCGCTGAATTGTTCGCAAATTTACCTTTGCAGATTCAGCCAATTCCTCCTGAGATAGTCCCCTTTTCTTTCGTATTTCCCTAATTTTCTTTCCAATTTCGTTCATAGTGGATGTTCGTTTATTGTTTTGACAAAACTACTTCTGAAACTATCCTTTTGATAACGGTTTATTTACGACATGTTTACGGCATACTTGTCAAGCTATTGATTTCGTTAGACTTTTAGCTATTAGCTACGGCAGACTTTCTCAAAACTAAACGTTTCTGTTTCCAGATGCAACCGAAGAATAGCTGGTAACGGATTTTACTTTTACCGCCCCAAGCTCCATAAGTCTATGGTTATAAACTTACTCACATATGGCATTCAGGTAAAAACTTAAATTTTGACCGCCATCCTTCCAGCTATCCATTGCCTTATCTCTAAAGTAAGCCGTATGCGTTAACGAGCTGGCTGTTGACAGGGCAAAGTATTTACTGTTCGCGCGGGTCTTGACACTTTCAAGCCATTGTATGGTAACCGCAATTTCTTCAATCCCGTCTTTGATGTAGATATCATAAGGTTGCAGATCGACTTTAAACCAACCCAAATAAGTATCCCTGATTTCAAAAATGATGTTTTGGTTGATGATTAAATCTGTGGGAAGTCCATTTTCAACTTTGTATATGTTGACCCTGAATTTTAAAGATTTAAAGTCGTTAGAAGTAATATTGAAATTTAAATCCTGTAAATAACAGGCACGGCGGATCTTGAATTTCATCCCCCGCTCTTTGCTTAAGCGATCATCTACATCTTTTTCGTAGTAAGAATAAAAATTGGAATGCATTAAACCCAATCCTTTAGACGACCTGCCTATACTCTTAGGTTTTAACTTAAGCTTTTGGGCACTCAATACAACCTCATCCAGTACGGTGCTTTGAGGCATTAAAAAAATAACTTTTTCCTAATTACTTAAGTCGGACACCAGATACTTCTCTGTTTTAAAGCCGATATAGGAAAATAGTATTGTGTCGCCGGGACTGACTTTTTCGTTTAAATTCAGCCTAAATTCACCCTTCTCGTTTGATACGGTACCTACTGTTTTATTTGAAATTCCAATATTTACATAGGGTAAAGAATGATTGGTAGATGAACTCTTCACTTCGCCTGTGAGTTGCATGCTTTGACAAAAACCCACATAAGACACTACCAATAGGGAGAAGATGAGTAAAAATTTTTTCATAGCTTATATTAAGATACAGCAACATGGAAGCTGTTGATGTTATCTGAAATACCCCGATTCAGCGGATGTGTTGCAGATCAAGCCTATATTTACCGCCATGAGTATCCAACTAGCGCTCCTGCGTGCTGTTTGACCATAAGACCCGAAACATTCCTGAAGTACAGATTTCTGTAAGGCAGGCTACACCCATTATCTGTATTTTTAATTTCAAAAGCTCACAACTTAACTATGCAAACCTACTTACGCCTGTTTTTACTGCTCTGTTCTTTAACATGCTTTTCTCAACAACACGAACTCACCCTGGTTTCCTGGAATATTCGGGATTTTGGAAAGACCAAAAGCGCCGAAGAACTGGATCAAATTGCAGAAATTGTACGAGACGCAGATATACTCGCCATTCAGGAGGTGGTTGCGGGTTACGGGGGAGCTCAGGCCGTGGCCAGACTTGCTGCTATTCTAAACCGTAAAGGCTCTAAATGGGACTACGTCATAAGCGATCCTACCCATAGTTCAAAATACGTGACCGAGCGTTATGCGTTTATTTGGAAAACCGCGAATATCAAAATAAAAAACAGAGGTGCGCTAATCGCCGCTCTGGATTCTAAAGTAGATCGTGAACCCTTTGCAATTAACTTTTATCTAGATCAAAAGGTTTTACAGATCGTAAACTTTCATTCCCGGCCTTACAATCAAAATCCACAGGCTGAGATAAAGGCCATATCCCAACATCTGGTCAAAGCTATGAAGGGTTCCGTGATTTTTGCCGGGGATTTCAATGTTACCAATGAAGACCCGGTATTTAATGAACTAAAAAGTAATGGCTTTACTCCCGCTTTAATCGACCAAAAGACTACCCTTAAAAAAACCTGTACCGGTGTGGACTATCTTAATTATGCGATTGACAATATTTTCTATTCTAAGGATCTAAAATATCTGAAAAGCGGAGTGCTCGACTTTGTATTAACCTGTGATCAACTGGAAAAGGCGCGTAAACTTTCAGATCACTTACCGGTTTTTTTCAGGTTTAGCCTGAATTGAATTCTTCTGTAAAATGAAAATATAAGCTTTTCTTTTAGAGTAGAAACTCTAATGAGCCATCCCATCACAAAAGGTATTACTCATAATTAGCTGCGGTTTCTAAAAGCTGTTCTTCATATTGGTATATATCTTCAAGAGATTCAAGGGCATGACGATGTTCATTTTTCTTTGCATCGAATATTCCCAAATATTTTGTACTTCCATTAAAATGTAGTCGGCATAGCGGTTTACGATTGTTATCATCCAGTAAAATTCCGAAATAAGACTGAGTGTCCCGATGAACGATTCGGCTTACATCCAGTTTACGACGTAAAATAGCCACCACAATTCTGTATCCTTCCATTTCCTCTTCTGTGGTAACTACTTTACTTATTTCCTGAGGTTCTGGCGTAACCTCGTGTTGCCCTTCAGCTTCTTTATTTAATGCGGCATTGAGACGATCATTCACTCGATCACTAATTGTCTGACTAAAAGCCTTCTCAACTAAACCGGTAAATTCAGTCATAACTTTTTCCGTTAACCTCCCACTATAAACCTCACTCGCGAAAAGTTTTACAAAATTGAAAGACGGAGTTTGTATTTCTCTCGAGATTAGCTTTCGTATTTCTTTTGTGTATTTTAAAGAGCTTGTGTTATCTACAATCTTATGTACATCAAAATTGGATTTATGAAATTTAGCTATCTCAGGAATCACATTTTCCTTTAGTCTGGTAATATCAAATTCCAGAAAAGGCTTTTCATCCATTTTGTTTGGGTTCTCCAAATCAGTGTAAAAACGATATTCGATGCCATTGGTTAATAGTGCAAAACGGGTTTTAGAAACGTGAAAATAACGGAACAACTGAGAATTATGTGGATCCATTTTCTCTTTCCAGTTTTTACATTCTATAATTATAATGGGTTGTCCGTCCTGAAAAATCGCATAATCTACTTTTTCGCCCTTTTTTAGTCCAAGATCTGCTGTAAACTCGGGTACTACTTCTAAGGGATTGAAGGTATCATAGCCCAATAAATTAATAAAGGGTAAGACAAAAGCATGTTTAGTAGACTCTTCTGTTTCGATTTGATCTTTCAGTCTATCTATCTTATCAGCGAGTGCCTTAAGTTGATTGTTGAGTTCCATAAGCTAATATTGAATAAATTAAAATCAAACCTAAGGCTATTAAAAATCAATGCCTTACAGATATCTGTAAGGCATTGATTTTTTTTAACTAAAATGATATTGAGTTTTAAATCAACCCTTCCCGAATAAGCTTTGCAACCAGTTCAGTTGAATTTTTAGCGCCAAATTCATCAAATAATTTACTCACGCGTTTGTCAATAGAGCTTTCACTGTTGGGCCTTAAATCTTTCAATTTTAATTTGTCGCGAATCTCCTTTTTGTTAAAACCTTCCGAAAGGTGTTTTAGAATAAACAAATCAACCTCATCCAGTTCAAAAACATTTCTGGCGGTATTCAGGTCAATTTGTGGTGAAAGATAGGTGTTACCCGAAGCTACTGCCTGAATCGCTTTTACGAGTTCGTCAAGACTTTGCCGGCCTTTACACACATAGGCATTAATATGATAGGTATCAAAAAGCGGTTTTATCTTAACCGCCTGCTCTTCCATAGAATTTACGATGATCTTAAGGTCGGGCTGAAGCTTTCGCGCAGCTTCAATCAATTCAACTCCGGATGTAAAGGTTCGGGGTGTGTGATTTTCTTTAAAGGAAAGATCTGTAATGAGCAGCTCAAAAGCTTCGGGGGTATTGTGGGTGAGCTGAATACGGTTGTAGGCTTTATCACAGTAAAACTCTTCCTGAACCTGAGGTATGTTTAATTCGGCCTTAAGCGTGTCTACAATACTCTTGTTATCCCCCTGAAAATCTTCTGCAATCAATACTTTTTTAAACATAAAAGAACCCTTTACTAATTTGGAATACTGATCACTGCCTTAAATCCTTTGCCCTGATCTGATTCAAAAATAATAGTTCCTCCTATGGCTTCCATACGCTTTTCTGTAATCAAAAGACCGTTTTTCTCAAATCGTACAGAAGAATCAATTCCCACACCGTTATCGGAGTACCAAATTTCAAGTCTATCGGGGTGCTGCTTCATATTTAAGGTAACCAAACCCGCCCGGCTGTGCTTGCTCATATTGATAAACAACTCGCGTAATATTTTGTACAATGTGATTTTGGTCACATTACTCAAAGATTGCCAGGCAACCTCTTTACTCCCGCTAATAAGCAGGCGGGTTTCTTCCGGTTTATGCTGGTCAAGCATAGCGTAGAGGGCCTCTTTAAAGTTTACCCCGGTGTCAACCGCATTGATTTCGCGCGAAAAGTTTCGGCTTTGCTGATAGAGTTTATCGAGTTCGTCAAGTACTTTCCCCGCATCGGCATTACTTTGAACCAGAAGCATTACGTGATGCAAACCTGCCCCAAAATCATCGTGCAAACGTTGGGATAAAGCCGCTTCGCTAGCATAGGATGCTTCCAGACGATCTGCCCGATTTTGCGCTTTTAAGCGCTTAATGCGCTGTTGATACGTATAAAAACCCAGTATAATTAACGCAACAAGCCCCATAACACCTGCCAGAAGCCAATACCTGTAGTTGCGCTCCCGGATTGCTTCAAGCTCGGCGTGGGCATTTTCCTTTTCAAGCCTTAGTATAGACTCTTCCTTAAGCCGGTCGTCATACTTGTACTTGGCAAATTGGGTTTTGACCTTCAACTCCTGCTTATACAAACTATCCTGCAGGTGAATATACCGGTCCCGAATGCCCATATCGCTGGGTTTGAGTTTCATAAAAAACCCAAGCGCGTCATATTCTGCGCGGGGAGCTTTAAGCTCTTTAGAAAGATCAATAACCGAATCTAAATAGCTCATCGCGCGTTGCGGTTGGGTCTTGCTGTAATATTCGCCAAGATGTGTGTAACTGGCTAATAATCCGCGTTTGTCCTGCTCCTGTTTGCGCAACCCCAGGGGCTCTAAAAAAGCATTAGCTGAAACCACTCTGCCAGACAACCAATTTGCATAGGCCAGGTTATCCAAAACGCGCGCCCGGGTATCTGCCATGTCCAGACTATCAACTGCGATCGCCTCTAAAATCGACCGGGCTTTATCAAGGGATTTCAGATCTATATATACCGTAGCCAGGTTATTTTTATAGGTACTAATGGCTGCTTTATCATCTGAAGTTTTAATGGCCTCTAAGTAGTAATCAAGGGCATCAGTATAGTTAAATAGTTTGCGGTGATTGGTGCCAAGACTATTGTAAACCGAAGCAATCGTGTTAGGATCCTCCCCTGCTTCTATATATTGAATGGCCTCGGTAAGCGTTTCTTTACTTCCAAAAAAATCACTTTGAGTTTGTTGAATATTAGCCATATTCAGCAGGTTTTTACCAATCCAGCTGCTGTCGTTGTTTTTTCTGTAATAAAATCTGGATCTGTTGTAGCGTTTAAAAGCACTATCCGGTTTCTGAACCACCTGCTCAAAATAATACCCCATGAGATAATTCTGCATACCCAAAATTGCTGCTGCCTCAGTGGGATTAGCGGTATCGTGAAGGAGCCGGTCACTTTTTATAAGGCTGTCGTATTGCCCCAATGAAAACTGCAACCAACTCTTTTGATACAGGAGCTTTGGGTACAGAGAATCGGATTTTTGGTTCTCTAAGGATTGAAGTGCCTGATTGGTAAATCTTAGCCGATCGTCTAAAGGTAGGTTATTGTTCTGAGCATTTTTATAATAAAATGAAATGCTATCGCCGGCAGGTTTAGAAGCCCCGCGATCAAAATTTAACTGCTCCTTACAGGAACAAAGCAATAAAACAAAAAGGAAAACAAGGCTAGGGCGGTACAAGGCAGTTTTTATTCTAAAACTACTAAAAAAGGTTTATGCGGATAGCACAAACCTTTTCTTTTTAAAACTGTTAATTACCCTCATCAAGGGGTGGCGGCGGAGGTGGCGGGGGCGTTACCTGACCGTCATCTCCCTCAGTTGCCTGGGTTCCGTTAATTAAACTTTCTTCATAAGCGCTTGCGCTACACGAGGCCAGCACCCCATTAAATGCCACGATCGCTATGGCCAATATAAATTTTTTCATCGTTTTAAAATTTTGTGATTGAACAAAGGGGTGGCCGTCCGGGGATTTCCCGGTTTTATTGCTTTACAGCCACCATTGAGTTTTGGAGTACTCCGTTGTTTTTTTGGAAAGTGGAAATCTCATGCAGCAGCTTTAAGCTACTTTCCAATTTGGCCTTTGCCACTGCATTACAGATTTCCTTTAGAATGCCTGTTCTAGAAAAGCTATGTTAGCAAGACACAGCAGCAAGCATCCTATGGGACAAAGTAAAGGGAAGATGGAAGTCTGGTTGCAGACAGTGATTAGACTTGTTTTAGACAACTTTTCGACATCATTAAACACAAGTCTTCACAGAGTAGTTGTCTAAAAAATGTCTGGGGATAATTTGTATTTTTAGGATGATGGAAGAATTCTACGTAAAGAAAATCACGGAAGAAGTATTTAAAAAAGCCAAAGACAAGTCGGCTTCACATAAGAAATATGCCTTGGCCAAAGAAGTTGAGGCAGCAACAGGATTGAGTTACCGCACCATTGAAAGGACGTACGATAGGTATATTAGAAGAAAAGATGAAGACTACAATCCGTCTTCAAATACTATAGAAGAGTTCTGTGTGTATCTCGGCTATCAGGATTATGCCGAATACGTTGAAAAACATAAAGCAAAGGAGCCCGATAATGGCCCACTTCCCTCAAGTCTGAAAGACCAAAATGAAACCCAGGATTCCTCCACAGGTGCAGCAACTAAACCAGGTCAGAAAATCTGGCGCTATGCCGCTATTTTTGGAACCTTTACGCTTACGCTACTACTTGTGCTTTATCTGATAATTCAAAATAAAACAAGTGAAGTAGCAGATTCTGAAAACTGTATGACCTGGACCGGAAGGTTCTATAAAAAAACACCCTGCTCAAAAGGTTCCTATTCCACGTATGGCAATACTATTGAACCCTATGATGAAAAGCGTTTTGAAAATTTTAAACGAGTAGAGGTTGATATTACCACCCCCTTCTTTTCGGAGCAGAATCAAAAGCCGCTCCTGTGGTATTACAAAAATGAACAGGGAGAAATTGAGTACTATACCGCTCCCGGTCTGCATCCCGTAAACGGAAAAACTTTAAAAGCCGTGACCGAATACATCGTAGAAAAATACGTACCCATTCACCAGAATAAACCTTCCTCATTTGTTCGTGAGTAGAAGTGTAGCTCTTAAATCATTGAAAAATAGGCCGGGGCTGAAATTAGTGAAACCAAAAAACTATTCTTTTACCGGTCTAAATGCAAACCGGATTTCCGTATCGCCTCCTGATACAGCAGCCTGTAAGATTTCACCCTGTTTACGATAGGTTATCAGATTGGGAAATGAGACCTCGGCATTCTCAAAGCTGAATGTATATGGGCTATATTCCTTTAACGTAAAGGTTACGGCTTCAGGATCATCGGGACTTTTAATCTTTAAAAACCAGTTTTCCGCGGAAGGAATCAATAGCATTTCTTCCTGCCAAATGGTGTCGCCTCTTTGCAAGGTATAACCAAATCCGCGATACTCTGAATCGTTTGGTTTACTCCATTCTTCAAAGGTTTCTTTTCCGGGATCTTCATCCGTTTGCTCCCATTTGCCCAGCAACCAGTCAAAATTCTTTTGAGCAAGCGACTCAACCTCTTTAATCGTATTGTCGGCGTCCGATTTTTGAGTCGTGGTGTTGCAGGATATCTGCATAAATAGCAGTACGATAATGGCCTTTGATTTACGCATACGGTTGAATTTGAAGATCTAAATCGAATTTAAGCATAAAGTCTCATTTTCATATAGAGCAGCATTAGTCCAAACTTACAGGAGCAGGGAGTGCTAGCATAGAAAACTTTTTTAAATAGGTTATGAGGACTGCGTTCTGAATAAATGAAAAAAGGCCTATTCCTAAAGTAATTATTCCTATTCATGATCGTATTTACTCGGAAATAAAGCCTTATGCTCCCTATAGTCATTGGGGATATTGAATTAGCTTCATTAGCTCATTCTAAAACTTTTCTCAAACTAAATCATCAAAATTTTTTTGTGAGTAATGCAGACAAATGGCGAAATGGCTAATGCACTGCGTGATAAAGGAAAAGGACTTTATAAAGATTTAAAACTGCCTAATTAAACTTCCACCAGTCAAAATAGAACAAATCCTTTTCGCCTTTAAAGACAAAAAACAGATCGTGTACTCCGGTGATAGTCTTATTTACCGGTGTCGTAAGGGTACTCCATAATCCCTCTTGCCTGATGTTGGTTACCTCAACTGTTGATACCAGGGGTCCGTCAATGGTATCGGCATGTATTTCGATCGTTCCACCATAAATAGGCGAAACACTCACTTCAACAGACTGCGCGCCCTCTGCAAAATCAACGCCTGCTACTTTTAGATAATCCCAGTTATGAATGTCGCTTACAAATAAATGGTCAGCGATTTTTTCACCCCGGTCCCAATCAAAATCACCTTCCCACTCGGTTTCAAAGCGGGTTTTTAAACCTTCACTCCAGGCCATGGTCTCGGCTTCAACCCGTCTAAAAGGATTAAGGGTTCCTACCTGTTCCGGTCCTTCAACAGAAAAATAAGCAAGACTTTTTATAGTACCATCTGCATTATATTCCATAACGTCCATATCAACCGCACGGCGTTCATAGAATTTGGGAGTGCGTTGTTTCAATAAATCGTAAGTATGCCCAAAAACATAGGATTTTCCCTTAAACTCGATGATCCCCGGGTGATTACCTCTTGATTTTTCAGATGCGTCTACAATCATACCTTTGTATTCCCAGGGTCCGTTAGGCGAGTCACTCATAGCATAACCTATTCCCTCCGGGCAGCACGTAGAGGCGTACGCCAGATAATATTTAGCGTTGCGCTTCCAAACCCATGGCCCTTCCTGATAATTTTGGGGAGTTGTGGCTTCCTGCATAATTTCCCCGGAATAGGAAATCATATCCTCATTAAGCTTTACATAATAGACCATTGGGTTACCCCAGTACATATATGCCTGCCCGTCGTCATCAATAAGTATGGTAGGATCTATATCGTGATTGCTGTTTTTAATAAGAGGTTTACCCAAAGGGTCTTTAAAAGGGCCATACGGACTGTCGGCTACCAAAACCCCGATTCCCACGCCGCCGGGCATTGGGCAGTACAGGTAAAACTTTCCGTTGCGTTCGATGCATTGCACCGCCCAGGCCCCATTCTCATAAGGCACCCAATCAAAACTATCCAGTGAGGCGACTACACCGTGATCGGTCCAGTTTACCATATCGGTAGAAGAATACAGCAACCAGTCTTTCATTTTAAAACCCATGGCATCATCTTCATCGTGACTGGTGTACAAAAACACCGTGTCGTTGTATACCAATGGAGCCGGGTCTGCAGTATATTTTGTCTGGATGATAGGACGCTGGGGCACGGTTTCCTGGGCAACAGTAGATGCATACGTCATCAGTATGACAAGAAAAGTAAGTGCTACGTAAATCTGATTGCTTCTCATAGTATTTTAAGTTATAAACCTTTAATGCACATCCTGTTTAATGCCGAAACCCCTAGGCTGCAACATATAAAGGATGTGGTAATTTAGCTTTAATTGTGTAATACACACTTAATTTACTGAAAATAAAGATATCCGTATCACGCCCCATCAATTTTGATTCGATTGGATTGAATTTAAAGTGGTTCAAGCACAAAAACTCATTCCTTAAGCTTAGGGTAAGCGCTCAAACTTCACCTGTTGTATCCGATCTGCTGAAAGGTAAATGGAGTCAACTGTTTCGCTTTCATGATCAAAGGTAAGGGTATAGTTTCCCAACAGTAATTTACCAGGGGTTATTAGAAACGCCTGGCTTTTTTTATCGTTTCTGTAAACAGAATAGGTATGGTCTTCAACATACTCCACCTGCAGCTTCACTCCGGTCTCTGCATTTAAAAAGGTGCCTTCAAGCGTTTTATAGTCAAAATTTTCCCAGTTAGCTTCAGGGCGTGTAAGACTGTAGGGTGCGTGTGTGGTATAGTATGCCGTCACCTGCATTTCACCACGTTCTGTTTTGGTAAATTCCTGTTTAAAGGCGGGATCATATTTTTGATGAAATACATTAGCCGACTCGCGCTCCAGCTCTACCTCTCCACGATCTAAACGGTTTAAAATCAGATTTCCGGAATCGTCTTTTAAAAACTCGAAAACATAATTACCGGGAGTGAGGTATTTTCCTAAAACGGCATCTACAGAAACATAGGCTCCGGTATTCTCTGGAGCGGTTTTAAAATCTGCTGACTCCTTTTCCAAACCCAAGACGACATCTGTAAATTGCCGGGTCATCATCGCCGGGATCACTTTTCCGCTATTGGTCAGGGTAACGGCTGCCAGTTCCGGATTTTCAAAACGCACTACCGTCGCCTTCCACGCACCAGTTGCCCCCTCGTGAAAACGATAAGGCTTTCCGCGGTAGGCATCAAACTCAAGACCATAGCCGTATTTCAGATTTTCGTTAGCCGCCTGCAGTTGCTGACTTTTTTCTATGAGTTTTCGTGAGATTTTAGGATTGCCAAAACCCTGAACCGTCTTTTCCCATTCAATCTTATCAGCAAGGCTGGAAAATAAATTGCCATCACCCACTACATTCCATTTCCAGTCATAAGTAGACCAGGTATCAAAATTGAAATAGGCTTTTGCCACTGGCTCTTCAATACTGCGGAAGTCATTTTCAAAAGAAGTTTCAGGCATATTCAAATCAGCAAAAAGCTGATTCATAAAATCCCTAAAAGAGGTTTCTGTGATTCTGGATATGATTTCAGCCAACAAAATATAGTTTGAGTTGCTGTACATATATTTGGACCCGGGTGTGAAATTTAAATCAGTCTGAGCCTTTAATAAATTAAGTGCATCCTGATTATTATACGTCTGTTTCCACCAGGTAATGCCCTGAAGGGACCATAAATCGTACACATCTCGAATTCCGCTCGTATGCTGTATCAAATGCTCTATGCGAACCGGAGTTTCAAGAGTGGGATATAATTCAGGAACATACGTTCTGATATCATCTGAAAGTTTGAGCTTCCCCTGTTCCTCTAATATTAAAATGGCCAGTGCGGTAAACTGCTTCGCGTTTGAAGCGATGTTGAAGCGAGAATGCGAGTCGATATGGGTTTTATTTTCAAGGTTTTCGTATCCCGAATAATTTTGATAAATCACTTTTCCACCGGAAATTAATGCAGTTGCCACACCCGGAGCATTCTCGGGAACATCGAGGGCAACAATGCTGTCTAAAGCTTTTTGTTGTGGTGGTGATAGCGCTATTTGCCCAAAGATTTGGGTGCATAAAAAAAGAGATAGCAGTAATACTAAAATTCGCATAGGTTTTGATTTATGCTCCAAAATTGCGTCTTAATCCTGGGGCAATCGCTTCAAATGACCATTTGACACCTGTTTACAGGTTGTTTTTCGTAATAAATTGTTGAGGGGTAAGTTTCGTGTGCTTTTTAAAAGCCCGGTTAAAGGTACTCTTAGAATTAAATCCACAGTCTAAGGCGATCCCCAAAAGTGTTTTCTCAAGATGCTCTCCAGACTTTAGTTTGTCTAACACAGTCTCTATACGCCGCGCATTAATATACTCGTTAAAATTAAGCCCAAATCCCTGATTGATGACCTCTGAAATGCGGTTGCGATTGGTATTCAGTTCGAGGGCGAGATCACTTAGAGTGAGGCGCGGATTAGTATGCAACTGTTTTGAATTCATTAGACTTTCAATTTCTTCTTTAAGTACGTGCAACTCTTCTGCGGAAACAGGGATGTCTCTTTCCGGAGATTGGGTTTCGCTATTTTCAAGTAAACTATCAGAACTTACCCGTTGCGGAAGCCGCACCTTTAAAGCGTGGGTGTAGCCTTCAATAGTAATATACATACCCACTGCTGAAAAGCTAAGGTAATACCAGTATTTACGACCGAACTGCGCCCATTCCGGATTTAAAATAAAAAACAACACTCTTAAAAACAGGATTAGGCTAAATGCCAGCAGGAAGTTTTTGACCCACTTAAAAGACACTTCTTCTGCGTAGCTGACTTCCTGTTCTAAATCTTTCCGGTAATTCTTGTATCGAAACAAGCAGAGTCCCAAATAGCCCAACATAGACAGCAAACCGGCCATCTGATACCAAAAAACCAGGTCTTTATCTCTTTCGTCTGCATAGAAGTAAAAGCGATCTAAAATAAACTTATCGGTAATAAACACGATAAAGCTATAGATCAGATACAGTAACGCCGGAAGAAAATGCCACAGTTGGCGGTTTGTGAAACTGAAATTTTTATCGAAAAGGCTACGGACGTAAAAATAGAGTACGGGGCCCAGGAGAAAAAGCTGTTGAAAGGGCATAAAAAACATAAACTCCCGGTAGCTGGTGATCGAATACCAACCCGCATAGCCAAGCATAAACGGACAAACATATAAACCGCACAAAAAGATGAAAGCCGCCAGCCATTTGCTGTCTTGCTGATCTTCACTAATTCCACGTTTAAGCAATACGACTGAAAATATAAGCGCATTGAAGAAGAAGATCAAAAGGGTAGCGCTCTTTTGATTAAAATCAAAAAATAGGATTTCATCATTGCTCATGTACCAAAGTCTAAAACCACAACCGAAAGTAACCAATATTTACAACTCTACTTGAAAGGTTTCTCTTGTATACCCCAGCTAGAATCGAAATTATGCATTGCCTTGTGTACAAAATTCTCTGGAACGAATCCTGAAACGAAATTTTTAAAGTATCTCATCCTAAACTTTTGTGCAAAACTGTCTAAAGCCTGATCACCACCAAAAGTATAGGGGTCAACGCTATTAATTCGAACCCACTTTGATCTGGCTTCTCTATTAATAACATTTACAAGCTCTAAAGAATCTTGTTTGCGCTCAATTGTAAATTCTAGAGTGTCTGTTATTTTAAGATCTACAAAATGGTCTCTTAAATATTGAATTAGGGTGTCGCTTTTTAGTCTGTAAGTTGCCAGATAACTCAGCCCATTTTCACCAACAACTACATAACCTGTATCAGTAATATGAACTTCAGAATAATGATCTGGTTTTTCAGAGCTTGTAAGATACCAAACCCCCTTTATATCTAATTTCTCCTGTTTAGAGCAGCCTATCAAAAGCAAAAACAGAATTAGGGGATATATTGCTTCATAATTCATCTTTGATTTGCTTATTATAGATATCAAATATTGGCTAAAACTTTAAGTCCAAAAGCTCCACTTGCTCGGTAAATAATTGTAAAAACCGGTATCATAGGCATCCCAATACAGTAAGTCAGAGCCCAACCAAAACACATCAATTTCTTGACCTATTTCAAATGGCTTATTCCAATTATTAGCATACCTCAACTTTTGCTTAACGTAGTAGGCATCATCTAAAAGAATACGTAGGTAAGGATAATTTAGCAACGTATAATCATTTCTCATAGATCCCCTTTCCTTACTGTATTCAACAACTGTCGCCTTTAATTTTTTACTCCCGTCTCTGAGCTCCAAAAATTTAATTTTCGAGTGGATCAAAAAAAGAATGAAAATCAAAATAAAAACCGGCAATACTAAAATCTCCATTCCTTCTTAGAGTATCAACTAACTATATTCTAGGCTCTGTTTTGCGTAAATATAGCCCATTGCTACAAAATCCATTTAAGGTATTCCTCAAAAAGAGTCAATCAATAAAAATTAGATCAAAACCCACTTATCTAATCGCCCTACCCTTATAAAACTCCAGCACCTTATCCCGTAAGAGATAGGTATAGCGGGTGTTGGTTAAATTGATTCGGGCGTTGTCTAGTCGATTTTTACTGGTAATGTATTCGACACTGGTGGCCACACCCAGGTTAAAACGGGCTTCGTTGATCGCAAACGACTTTTCATAAGCCGCAACCTGCTCCTCAAGCAACTCATAGCTCGTAGCCGCTGCATCCCAGTCGTTATAGGCCTGCGTGATGTTTTGCTTCAGCGCGCGTTTGGTTTCTGCCAAAGCTACCTCAGCCCTGCTCTGCTCTACTTTTTGCAATTGCACGTTGTTTTTGGCTCGAAACCCATTAAACAGCGGAATACTCACCGAAACCCCGATGGTAGAATTGAGGTTGTTGTTAAACTGATCGCTATACGATATCCCGCGGGAATCAAACCGGGTTTCCTGAGTAAACACATTATAGTCGGTTCCCGAAATGCTTACAAAATCGGTAGTTTCTAAAAGCGCTGTTCCGGTCTCTTCAAACAGGCGTGCAGCACTCGAGTAGTTAGTATTCAGATTGGCAAATAAACTGATTTCAGGTACGTACTGCGCGCGGGCGACAGCCACTCCTTTTTCGGCAGCTTCCAGCCTGATTTCACGGGATTTGATTGCAGCCAGATTTTGCAAAGCCTGCTCGTAAATCCCTTCGGCAGACAGCTCCTGATTTTTAAATTCGGTTACTAAAAGCAGACTTTCCGCCTGTATTTCGGCTTCGGTATTCAGCAAGAATTTAAGCTCCTCAAGCGCATTTTTCAGACTGTTAGTAGCTTCGGTTATGGCATTTTGATCCAATGCAAGCTGACCTTTCAAATCGTAAAAATCAGATGGATTGCCGCTCTCCTCTTCGTTGAGTTTTTCCAGCCGTTTGAGCTGTTCGCGGCTGGTAAGTAAGCGGGTTTCGGCCAGTTTTACGAGTTCGCGGGCATTCAACACCTGCAAAAAGTTTAGCGTAACATCAAGCATTCGGTTTTGGCGGGCTTCTTCCACTTCCATCCCGGCAGCGGCCTTGTTGAGCCTGCTTTGCTTCAGGCTGTTGAGCAATCTAAAGCCATTAAATACGGTGGCACTTAGACTGAGCCCTGCATTAGAGAAGTTAAGCTGCTCGGTCACATAGGCATTGGTAAAGGGGTCAATGCTTCGGCCATTGCTCACGCCATAATTGTAATCGGCATTTACTCTGGGCAAAAGCGCGTTTCGGCTTTGTTTATACTGAATGCTTTCGCCCTGCGCATTAATTTCCGCTCGCTGTACACTGAAGTTTTGAGCCAAAGCAATCTCGATACAATCTTCGAGCGTAAGCGTTTCCTGCGCCTGCATAGTGCAGATTGTAAACAGACAGGCCGCTAACAAGCCTGTGAATGGAATTTTCATATTCTTTTGATTGATGTGTTTGTATGTTTTTAAACTATCGGGTTGATGAGTCCCGCGTGTCATTTTAATTCTAGGGTTGAAGCTGTTTACTCCCGTCAAGCAGGTGAATGATGCGATTGCCGTAAGCCGCGTTAGACTCGGAGTGCGTCGCCTGAATGATGGTCACCCCTTCGGCATTGAGCTCCTTAAAAAGTTCCATAATTTCTTCACCCTGCTTCGAGTTCAGGTTTCCGGTGGGTTCATCGGCCAAAATGAGTTTGGGCTTTGCTATAAGTGCCCGGGCGATACCTACCAGTTGCTGTTGCCCGCCACTCAGCTGCGCCGGAAACAGGTCTTTTTTGCCCACAATATTAAAGCGGTCGAGCATATCGGCTACCAAAGCTTTGCGTTCGGAAGACTTGATATTCTTGTACAAAAGCGGAGTTTCGATGTTTTCATAAACGGTCAGTTCGTCGATGAGGTGATACGCCTGAAACACAAAACCGATGTATTCTTTGTAGAGTTTAGACCGCTGCTTTTCTTTGAGGCTATGCACCGGTTCGCCATCAAAAATGTATTCCCCTTCCTGAAATTCGTCAAGCATCCCGATGACGTTGAGTAAAGTGGACTTCCCGGAACCTGACGGACCCATAATCGAGATGAACTCGCCTTCTTCGACATCAAGACTGATATCATTTAGTAAAAAGACGCGTTTGCCGCCTTGTTTGACCCATTTGTAAATATGATTGAGTTGTAAGAGCATGGTTTATTTTTATTGTTATTATTATTTCTATTGTTATTCAGTTCGTAAAGATTTTACGGGGTTTGCCAGCGCCGCCTTAATGGCCTGAAAACTTACCGTTAAAATGGCAAGGACTAGAGCTCCCGCGCCTGCTCCTAAAAAGACCCACCAGTGTATAGTTGTTTTGTAATTAAAATCCTGAAGCCACTCGTGCATAAAATACCACGCCAGCGGAGAGGCGATCAGAATAGCCAGTAAAATCAGTTTAAGGAAATCAAAAGAAAGTAAGGTGGTAAGCTGCAACACCGATGCACCCAGAACCTTACGAACTCCCAGCTCTTTCATACGCTGCTGTGCGCTGAAGGTTGCTAGGGCAAAAAGCCCCATACCGGCAATCAGCATCGCCAGAATGATAAACAGGTTAAACACGTGTGACAAGCGTTCTTCGGAACGAAACATCGTGTCAAACGCATCATCCAGAAACTGGTATTCAAAAGGAGTAGCAGAATCGTATTGGGTATAGATCGTTTCCATTTTTGAAAGCAATTGGGGCACATCACTCTCCGGTTGAAAACGCACAAATAAACAGCCGCCACTTTTGCCCAGAATGTTTGTGGTTGCTTTAGTTTTTGAATTCACAAACAAAGCCACTGCATTTATGGGCGCATCCAGATTTTCAAAATGGAAATCCTTAACTACACCAACAATTTCTCTTTTACTGTTTCCAAAAAGCAGACTTTCTCCTATAGGGTTTGGTCCCAGTTTAAATTTACTGATTGCCGCTTCGTTGATGATTACCGGATCGCTTTTAGAATAGAAATTTTCGTCATCCGGCTTTGTTTCCCAGGTTACACCCAGGGTTTTAAAGAAATCATCATCTACCGAAAATATGGGCAGACCCGTAGCATCAGGCACTTGTTCTGAAGACGCAAAAAACATATTATAACCTTTGTAAATAGGATATTGAGCTACTGCCGTACTGGTTACCTGTGAGAGCTTTTCGATCTCATTTCTAAAAGGCGTACTGTTAGTCCCCATGGTATTCTGCAGTGTTACCATAACTACGTCAGAACGGTTTAGACCGGTATCCACCCCGCGCACATAATCCAATTGCTGATGGATGATAATACCGCTTATTAAAAGGGCTATCGCAATGACAAACTGGACAGTAGTACAAACCTTACGTAAGCGTTCTTCTCCCATTTTTGAAGCTCTGCTGCTTCTAAGGTTCTCAACAGGGTTGAAGGCAGACATCACCAATGCCGGGTAAAAACCGGTTGCCAAAACGGTAAAACCTAACAGACATGTAAGGATCAGGAGGAAGTTTTTATTAAGGAAAAAGGAAGCGTCAATCTCAATGTCCAGAAGGCTAAAAAACCAGGGGTTTAAAACTACACTAAGGGCTACCGAAAGCAGAAATGCAAAGATTACATAAAGGGTAGATTCCACATAAAACTGAAACGCCACACTTTTTCTGCTGGCACCATTTACTTTGCGCACGCCGATTTCTTTAGAACGCAGGGTTGCCCGTGCGGTAGATAAACTCAAATAATTGACTAAGGCAAGCAACAGAATTAGCACCGCTATCAACGGAAAAATACGGATGTACCTAGTGTTTGAAGCGTCTCTTCCGTTTAAATGTTTATCGGTTAACAAACTCAGGCTGTAAACATCAGAAGCCTCTGCATTACCCTGAATGCTGAGTTTTTGCATCGTGTTTTCAACCGCGTTTTTAGCTGTGGGATTAGTCAGTTTTAAATAGGTAGGAAAAGCACCCAATCTAAAGACTTCCGAATCAAAATCCCTCTCAAACTCTTTCATGGTTGGCATACTGCTCAGCGATGCTAAAAAGTCGGGGTGTAAGCTCGAATTGCTGGGTGTATTTTCCATCACACCGGTGACGGTAAACAGGTAGGTGCTGTCCTTTCGCACTGATAGTGTTTCGCCAATAGGGTTTTGATTACCAAAATACTTTTTGGCCATATCCTCGCTAAGCACCAGCGAATAGGGCTTGCTTAAAACAGTTGCCGTGTTGCCATTTTTCAACTTAAATGAAAAGAAGTCAAAGAAATTCGCATCAGCATAGCTGAAGTCCTTTTCCGAAAATCGCGTGCCGGGCTGGCTCGTATTTGTGATGATCACCGGCTTGTATTCTTCCTTTAGACGCAGGCTGCTAGAAACCGCCGGACTTGCATTTTCGGTGAGCTCTCCAACCGTGGCATTCATCGAGTTCATATAAATGCTATCTCCGCCCATATTTACCTGAGCCTCCACTGCATAAATACGGTCAGAATCTGTATGAAAGCTGTCATAGCTGCGCTCGTGCGCCACATAAAAAAGAATTTGCGTACAGGCGGTAAGCCCTACAGCCAGCCCACCGATGGTAATAAAACCGGAGAGTTTATTCTTTACTAAATTCCGCCAGGCGATTTTGATGTAGTTCTTTAACATTATCTATTGTTATTGTTATTGTTATTGTTATTGTTATTGTTATTGTTATTGCTATTCTTTATTGAATTTGGAGTTGGTCTTTTAAATAACTCAGTAACCTAATAACCCAATTAACATTTAACCCCTTTCCTTTAATTCCCCTTTGGGGGTTAGGGGCTCGGGGCTTATTCGGTTCGTAAAGATTTTACGGGGTTTTTCAATGCGGTCCTTAACGTTTTAAAACTCATAATCGCAAGAGCGAGCACAACCATTCCGATGCCGCTTAGGGCGAAAACCCACCAGCTCATTTCGGTTTTATAGGCATAATCCTGAAGCCAATTGTGTAAGCCCCACCAGGCAAAAGGCACCGCAATGAGATAGGCCAAAACCACCAGCTTCAAAAAGTCTGTACACAACAATAAATTAAGTTGCGCCAGAGAGGCCCCGAGAACCTTGCGTATACCTATTTCTTTGGCGCGACGTTCGGTCGTATGAATCACAAGCCCCAGAAGTCCCAGACAACTTATCAAAACGGACAGTCCGGTAGCCCAGTTGAGCAGACCTGCGATGCGCTGCTCCTGTTCGTAGAAGTTTGCAATTGTCTCATCAATAAAGGTCATTTTAAAATCTTCGCCCGGATATACTTTTTTGTACACCTGCTCGACCTGAGCTATAGTGCTACTCCAGCCGTCGGGTTTATCATCCAATACCAAATGGACAGTCCTGAAATTTGTACGGCGTTCTCTGCCGGTATCTCCGGTAAGCACCAAGGGTATAACTTCGGTTTTAAGAGAGCGTTGCTTAAAGTCTTTCATCACGCCCACGATCAAGCGCGTATTGCTATTCAGCTCTATATACTTTCCAACTATGCCTTCTGGATCTTGAAAACCAAAAGCCTTCATTCCGGTTTCATTAATCACATATTCTTCAATAGTATCGTTCAATGGTTTTCTTCCCGCAAGAAGATCAATATTATAAACATTTAAATATTCGCTGTCTCCATTGAGAATCTGAAGTTCCTGAATCACTTACTGATCTTCGGTTTTGTAGATTCCCATCCGGGTAGCCATATTGTGTGAAGCCGGAGGCATTCCCCCCAAACTACTATTAGAAATCCCCGGTAGTTTCCTGATTTCCTGTTCCAAAACGAGTCGCTTGCTAACGTTTTGATCCTCCCACGGAGTTTGCAGATATGCCACGGCATCGGTTCTAAAACCCAAATCACTGTGCATCATAAAATACAATTGCTTGCTTACAAGCAGAGTGGCAATCACAAAAACCTGAGCAATGACAAATTGCGACACGGTTAATACTTTTCGTAAAGAAGCCTTATTTGCAGTGTTTGTGACCGTTCCTTTAAAAACTCGAGTCGGTTTAAATCTTGACAAAACCACTCCCGGGTAAAAACCCGATAAAAACGTAAGAATAACTAGAAGTCCAAGCACGAGACTAACAAACCACGGACTTGCCATAAGCCCCGCATCAACCCCATCGGGGATGAAATCATTAAACAACCTTAAAGCGAGGATCGCTATCAAAACCGAAGAAATAGCCGCCAGCAGGGTAAGCAAAAAGGTTTCTCCCAGAAACTGCAGAACCAATTGCCTTTTTGAACTCCCCAGGGTTTTACGAATACCTATTTCCTTTGCGCGCTGCGTCGCCTGGGCTGTATTGAGGTTGATAAAATTGATACTTCCTAAAAGCAGCAGAAAAATGGCTACGAAAATAAGGCTGATCAATATATTCTTATCAGCTTCAGGCCGTGAATAATCGTATATCCCATACTCCTGATCAAAATGCAACTCCGAAAGGGGCTGCAGATGAAACGTACGCTTATTGTTGTACTTTATCATATCTGCATCTACGTGTTGCTTACTTAATGCTGCTAACTGGCTTTGAATCTGCGCTTCGGTGCTATGCTCCGAAAGTTTAATATAAAGCTGAGAAGCATTGTTTGTCATAGACCAACTCTCGCTGAATACCTGATCTTTACTATCGGTTTGCCTGACGGTTTCTAAAGAAACAAATTCATCAAAGTAAAGGTCAGAACGTTTATCAAAATCTTCAACAATACCCGAAACCACACCCTGCACCTCGGCATTATACACAAGGGTCTGCCCCATTACTGCGGTCAAAGGCAGGTTGGGAAAGTATTCTAAAGCACGTTTGCGGGTAAGTACAACCTGATTGGGTTTTTGTAGTGCAGTTTCTTTAGAACCGGCAATCCAGTCATACTCAAAAATGTCAAAATAGCTGGCCTCGGTAAGTATGATTTTTTCGGGATCACGAAAAATCTGTTCGCCGGAAGCAGCTTTAGATTCGCTGATCCACCAGTTAAAAAAGTAAGCCGATTGTTCAATGCCTGTTAATTCTTCACGCGCAGCAAGACGCATAGGCGGGGTTACTCCACCATTCTTAAAATTTCCCTGGGGGGTTTCAAAATCGGTCACCACCCGGTAAATACGATCCCTGTCTTTATGAAATGTATCAAAGGTAAAATCATAATACACCATAAGACCTATCACAAAAGATGCGCTAAAGCCAATGGCCAGACTGATGACGTTAATGAAGGAAAACAACTTATTGTTCCAAATATTCCGCCAGGCGATTTTGATATAGTTCTTTAACATGATCTATTGTTATTGCTATTGTTATTGTTATTGCTATTCCTTATTGAATTTGGAGTTGATCTTTTAAATAACTCAGTAACCTAATAACCCAATTAACCATTAACATTTAACCGATTTCCATTAATTCCACCTTTGGGGGTTAGGGGGCTCGGGGCTCATTCGGTACGCAGCGATTCCACCGGATTCTTAAGCGCTGCCCGTATGGTCCTGAAACTTATCGTAAACAGGGCTATAAAAACCGCCAGCAGACCGGCTGCCAGAAAAATCCAAAGATGCAATTCAATACGGTATTCATAATCCTGCAGCCATTGTGATAACAGCCACCAGGCAACCGGGGCGGCAATTACAAAAGCGACGCCTACGAGTTTCAGAAAATCTTTAGTCAATAAAAATGTGATTTGCGCGACACTGGCGCCTACCACTTTACGGACCCCGATTTCTTTGGTTCGTTGCGTCACTACCAGCATCGAGATCGCAAAAAGTCCGATACAGCTTAGGATAATGGCAATCAGCGAACCGCTGCTGATGATGGTGGTCATCGTGCGCTCGCGTTTAAAGGTGCGGTCGATGTTTTCATCTAAAAAAGAGCCGAGAAATTCGGCGTTGGGCTCAATGCGTTTCCAGGCATCTTCGATGCTTTCAAAAGTCTGGGCCATATTTTGAGGAGCCACCTTTACAAAAGCATAATACAAATCCCAATCGCCTTTCATAAACAGACTTATAGGTTCGATTTTTTTGTTGAGCGACTGAAAGTTGTAATCCTTCAGGACGCCCACCACGGTATATTTGATGGAATCGTCAATAATAAGTTGTTTGTTTAGGGGATCTTCTTCCTGAAGTTCGCGCGCCATCGCTTCATTGATTACAATAGAAAGGCTGTCGCCGGAATAACTTCGGCTAAACGTACGCCCCTCTTTCAACTGAAGGCCTAAAGTTTCCGGGTAATCATAGTCAACTACCAGCATATTGGTAGAAACGCCACGGCCTTTATAATCAAAGCCCATCCGGCTAAAATAGGTGCTTCCGTCTTTCCCGAGACCCAGGTTGTTGTCTGAAGCCGTAACCGAAAGAATACCCGGTTTCCCGGCTAGTTCGTTGCGCAGCAAAGCCACATTCTGGCGGTTGGTGCGCTTTCCGTTTAAAGGAATAGCAACCACCTGTTCCTTATTAAACCCAAGGTCTTTATTCCGCATATAGTCCAGCTGCTTCCCCAGGACCAAAGTCCCGGAAATCAACACAATCGCAATGCTAAACTGCACCACCATCAGCGCATTGCGCACCCGGTTTTTACCGGCTAAATCAAGCTTTCCTTTTAAGGCTTTGAGTGTGCCCAGTTTGCTCAAAACCAAAGCCGGATAGCCGCCCGCAATAAACGTGATCAGGATAAATGAAATTAAAAGGGTGATTACAAGTGTTGACGAACTCATATCTGTAAGTCTCGCCGGGGTGTTGAAGAGCTGGCGAAAAGGGGATTCTAAAGCCAGACTAAGACCTATCCCCAGCAGGAGTGCAATTAAAAAGATCCAGACGCTTTCGCTCCAAAACTGAAAAAACAACTGTTTTTTAGCCGCGCCGAGGGTTTTACGCATACCTATTTCCCGCAGGCGCTGGGCACTACGCGCAATGCTCATATTCACAAAATTGATCCCCGCAATAAACAGAATGAGTAACCCAATCCCTAAAATCATATAGGGATAAGCCCGACTCACTTTTAAGTAATCTCCTTTAAAATCAGCAAAATGAATGTCTTTAAAAGGAAGGAGATTAAGTTCTAAATAATTGCCGTTTGCATTGGGTTGCGCGCCGTCACGTTTAAGATCTTCAATGTTTCCCTGATAATGCAGGTTGTTAAAGGAAACCGCGCTTTGCGTGAGTGCCTCTGGGGTGGTATCTGCACTAAGCTGAATAAAAACCGAATGATTTCGGGAATCCCAACGGTCAACATTTTCGGCATAATTGGGAGAATGGGTGAAATTAACTGCCGCGTCAAACCGAAGCCCGCTGGTTACCGGAATATCTTTAAGAATACTTCCTACGGTAAACACCTCGTTGCGCCCGTTTACAAGCAGGTTTAGGCGTTCGCCCAGCACTTCGGTCTTGCCAAATAAACGTTGGGCGGTCTCTTCGGTAATGCTTATTTGTGAATCGTTTTTCAAAACATCAACCGGACCTCTGAGCGTTTCAAAACTAAACATCTCAAAAAATTCAGGATCTGTAAAGATCAATCTCAAATCAAGCTCCTTACCTTCCTCCAGATTGAGGGCGTGATCGCTGATGTAGCGGGAAATGTGCTTGATATTGGGCAGTTCCCGCTCCAGTGCAGGCGCAAAAGGCACCGGCATAGAGGTCGCCAGTTCCTGACCATCGGGGGTCTGCTCGCTGTAATACACCTGAAAAAGGTCTTCCTTATTTTCGTGAAATTGATCGTACGACAAATCAAAAAAAGCATACATCCCCAGCAGCAGCGCTGCCGCAAATGCGACACTCAGTCTCAGCAGATTAAGCAGGGTAAAGCTTTTGTCTTTCCACAGATTCCTAAACGCGATTTTGATATAGTTTTTTAACATTATCTATTGTTATTGTTATTGAATTTGGAGTTAGTCTTTTAAATAACTCAGTAACCTAATAACCCAATTAACCATTAACATTTAACCCATTTCCATTAATCCCCCCTTTGGGGGTTAGGGGGCTCGGAGGCTCGGGGCTTATTCGGTTCTTAATGATTTTACAGGGTTAGCTATTGCGGCTTTTACAGCCTGAAAGCTTACCGTTACAAACGCGATGAGTGTTGCTCCCAGACCTGCAAGACCAAATACCCACCAGTGTATAGGCGTACGGTAGCTGAAATTCTGTAACCAGGCGCTCATAATCCAGTATGCCACTGGAGACGCCAGTAAAAAGGCCACTCCTACCAGTTTTAAAAAATCTTTGGAGAGCAGTCGTGTTACTCCCGCAACACTGGCACCTAAAACTTTACGCACCCCGATCTCTTTGGTGCGTTGTTCTGCCATAAAGGCCGCGAGACCAAAAAGACCCAAACAGGCAACAAAAATGGCCAGCACCGAAAATAAGGTTGCCGTACGTGCTGTGCGCTCTTCTGAAGCGTAAAGCTGCGCGACATGCCTGTCTACAAAAGCGTAGTCAAAAGCTGTATTGGGCAAATTTTCATTAAAGGTTTGCTCTAAATCGCTGATTAATTGTTGCAGGTTTTGGGTATTGTAGCGTATCAGGAGGGTGCGTATACCTTCAGGGGCATCATTGGCTTTGTAATACATGTACCCGCCACTGTCTTCTTTAAGTGAATTGAAGTTGAAATTTGCCACCACGCCCGTGATAATGGCTTTACCGCCCAGCTCTGTATTTATGGGTTTATTTACCGCATCTTCAGGGGTTTTATAATTCAGGTAGTGGAGTATCTTTTCGTTTATCAACGTATACACAAGCGAATCTCCCTCGGGAATGTTTTGCGGAAGCTCAGAACCGGCAAGAAGCTTCAGTTTTAAGGTTTCAACCACATTACCTTCGGTACGGCAACTCGCGATGGGCATTCCCGTTTGATCTGTGCTTAAACGGCTTACAGACCTGCCGCTTTCATCGGCCCCGGGTATAGATTGTACGGCTGCAATACCCGCTACATAAGTCTTTCGGTTTAAAGCGTTTTGCAGATTTTGAACCTGCTGCCTGTTTTCGGCAGATTTTACCGAAACCGCAACCACGCCATCGGGATTATAACCCAGGTCTTTATTTTTTATAAAATCCATTTGCTGCACGATCACGGTAACCGCAATAATTAAAATGATAGAAGCCGCAAACTGAAACACCACGAGACCCTTTCGCACAACTTCTGAGGCGGTATGCTTTTTTGTGGATTTATTCACCAGCGAAAGCGGCGAAATTCCGGTCATAGAAAGCGCTGGATAGCTACCCGCAACGAGGGTAACCAGCAGCCAGATAAGAGCTAAGCCAATTAAAATAGGTGTAGCTAACAGATCACTGTAATGCAGCGTATTACCGGTGAAATTTTTAAACAGAGGCAGTACCAAAAATGAAATCCCAAAAGCGAGAACCACGGCTATAAAAACCAGAATCGCGGTTTCTACATAAAACAGGGAAAGCATATGCTTCCGGCTGGCGCCCAAAACTTTATTAACCCCTATGCTCTTTCTGCGCTTCTGCGAATTTGCTGTCGCCAGATTCATATAGTTGATGCAGGCGATTAGCAATACCAGTACAGACAGAAATACCAAACTTCTAACAGTGGTAATACTTCCCAGCTTTGAAGAATATCCGTCGCCAATTCCTGCTGAGTACAGGTGTATTTTGGTTAAGGGTTGCAGGTAAAACCGGGTGAAATACTGTCCTTCTTTAGCAACATATTTATCGATCAACCGGGTTGCCTGAGATTCAATTTGTGCCACGGGAGTTTCGGGTTGTACTTGCACATAGGTCTCATAGCTGGCATTGCTCCAATACTCATTTTGCCCCATCCACGAGTCCATGATATTGTAAATCAGCTCGCAGTCTATCACACTGTTACGGGGTAGGTTTGTGTAGACTCCGGAGACCTGAAGCGTATCGCGGTTGTTTACAGTGATAAATTCACCCAGAGCAGATTTAGTACCAAAAAACCGTTCTTTAGCAGCCTGAGACAGTACCACCGAGTTGGGGTTGGCAAATGCATTTTTTGAGTTTCCTTCTAAAAATTTAAAGTCAAACATCTCAAACACCGTAGAATCTGCAAGGTAAAGTCCGTCTTCTGTAAAGTTTTTAGTCCCAATTTTTAAAGAGGCCGTGACTCCAAAATCGTCTTTAATGAGCCGCGTCATTCTTTTAACCTGCGGAATGTCTTTGACCATCGCCGGACCAACGGCGTTGGGTAGTTCGGCCCAGGTTTCAAAGTTGTATACTTCGGAAGTCTTCATATTCACACGGTAAATGGCTTCAGCGTGCGAATACATTTTATCAAAGCTGAGTTCGGTATTTACAAAGGAAAACAGCACAATACAAACACATAAGCCAACCACCAGGCCAATGATGTTTAAACCCGTAAACAGGCGGTTTGCTTTGATATTCCGCCAGGCGATTTTGATATAGTTCTTTGACATTGTCTAGTGTTATTGCTATTGTTATTCTTTATTGAATTTGGAGTTAGTCTTTTAAATAACTCAGTAACCTAATAACCCAATTAACCATTAACATTTAACCCCTTCCCCTTTCCATTAATCCCCCCTTCGGGGGTTAGGGGGCTCGGGGGCTCGGGGGCTTATTCGGTTCTCAAGGATTTTACGGGGTTGGCGATTGCGGCTTTAATGGCCTGAAAGCTTACGGTTAACAGGGCAATTCCTATAGCGGCAATACCCGCAACTACAAATACCCAGACGTTAATCGATATGCGATAGGCAAATCCCTGCAGCCAGCTGTACATAATATACCAGGCCAATGGGACTGCAATTACTATGGAAACCAGTACCAGAACTATAAAATCTTTAGACAGTAAGCGCACGATACCGGCGACACTCGAGCCTAACACTTTGCGCACCCCTATTTCTTTGCGCCGTTGCTGTGCGGTGTAAGCCGAAAGTCCAAACAGACCCAGGCAGGATATCAAGATGGAAAGCGCCGCAAAAATTTGGGATAACGAACCCATCAACTGTTCGTTTTTAAACCGCCGGTCAAACGCGGCATCTACAAACTCGTATTCAAAGGGATAACCCGGGTTGTAGGTTTTGAGGGTTTGCTCTATGGTACTCAAGATTTCATCTGCCGGGTAGTTGGGATTGGTCCTCAGATACATGTATTGGGCCTCAGACGGAAAGTTGAAAAACATAACCGGATCACTGGTGCCATACATATCACCATATAAATAATCATTAGTCACTCCAACAACGGTAACCGTATCGCCAAACCAGTCTATGGTTTTACCCAGTGCACTGCCTGCTCCCATTAGTTTTGCAAATGATTCGGTGATAAGTACGTGCGTGCTGTCTTGTGCTACGCTTGTACTGAAACCCCGACCTTCAAGAATCTTAATCCCGGTCGTTTCTAAATAACCATCAGTGACATACCTGAAAGACACCAAAACATCTTCTGTATCGGTTCCTCCCTGCCATCTCAAACCCGAACCGTTATTACCGGCAGACATTATGTTTGAATTTGATAAACCCAAACTGCCTACCATCCCGGTATTCTTCAGGCTTTCTGCTATCGCATTCCTGTTTTTAATCAAATCTCCATTTACAGGTATTTCAATCAGGTTTTCTTTATTTAGGCCTAAATCCCGATTTTTTACGTGCTGCACCTGCTGATAAACCAGAAGGGTGCTTATGATGAAAACAATAGAAACCGAAAACTGGGTTATCACGAGCCCCTTCCGCACAAAACCGGCTCCTTTAGCCTGTATGCGATTGCCTTTTAAAACCGCTATGGGCTTAAAAGAAGAAAGGTAAAACGCAGGGTAAAGGCCTGCCAATATTCCGCAGGTAAGCGTTATTCCTAATAATGAAATTAAATGTGAGGGTACTGTAAGACCTAATGAAAGCTGCTTTCCTATAAGTCCGTTAAAAGCAGGAATGATGAGCAGCAGTACCAATACACTCAATACCGCAGCCAATAGAGCAGTAAGCATCGCCTCGGTTATAAATTGAAGAATCAGCTGCTTTTTATCTGAACCCAAAGTTTTACGCACCCCTACTTCGTTTGCCCGTTTCTCGCTTCGGGCGGTTGACAAATTCATAAAATTGATGCAAGCAATGATTAAGATGATCAGGGCCACAAAACTGAATAAGCGCACGTACTCTATTCTTCCGCCTACCACTTCTCCGTTTTTAAAATCAGATCTCAGATGCCAGTCTTTTGCTGCATGCAGAATGGCCTGGGTATCTGCATCGTCGGTCTTTGCCGGTAAAACCTGCTTTACTTTGGCATTAACCGTGTTGAAATCAGCACCCGGCGCCAGCATCACAAAGGTGTCTGTAAAATTGCTGCCATAGTCCTGAGTCCAGGGTTTGTCCTGAGTAAAGTTTTCAAAAGGTACAAGCCAGCTAAAACCGTAAGTGGTATTTTTGGGAAGATTTTCAATTACTCCGGTTATTTTAAAATGTTCCTTCTGGTTAATCTGAACACTCTGTCCGTATAGATTGTTTGGATTTTCAAAAAGAATTTGAGCCAACTCCTGCGTAATAACGATTCCGTCTTTACTCTTAAACGCTTCAGATGCATTGCCCTCAATAAATTTCAGGTCGTACAGATCCAAAAAATCGGCATCAGTGTAGGAACCGCTACTAACAACCGAAGAATTATTCACGCTAAACAAAAAGTCGGCATTACGAAAGCGCGCTGCCCTGGTTATTTCAGGAATCTCAGCTTTTAAAGCTGCAGCTAAAGGTCCCGGTGTCGCCTGAAAAAACGTACGTGTTTGCCCTTCATAGACCTGATTGGTAGGCACACTGTACACCCGTTCCTGATCTGTAACTACAGTATCATAACTCATCTCATCTTCAACCCAAAGCAGAATGATGCTGGCACAGGTGATTCCTATGGCAAGGCCAAAAATATTGAGTGCGCTGTATCCCTTGTTCTTCCAAAGGTTTCTAAAGGCGATTTTGAAATAGTTTTTAAGCATGATCTATTGTTATTTTCATTGCTATTCTTATTGTACTTAGAGCAAACCTCACAGGTTTCTAAAACCTGTGAGGTTTAGCCAATAGGGATTCACTCTGTTCTCAAGGATTTTACAGGGTTAGCGATTGCGGCTTTAATGGCCTGAAAGCTTACGGTAATCAAGGTTATTAAAAGAGCTCCAAATGCAGCAGCTATAAATATCAACGGGGAAATATCGGTTCGATAGGTGAATTTTTGAATCCACTCCTGCATCAGGTAGAATGCGACCGGTGAGGCGATGAGCAAAGCAATCACAACCAGCAAAACAAAATCTTTAGACAGCAGCAGCCACAGGTTAGCCACGGAAGCACCCAACACTTTACGCACGCCTATTTCTTTAGTGCGTTGCGCTGCTACAAACGAAGCTAAGCCAAACAAGCCTAAACAACTGATTACTATGGCAAGCACGGTAAATATTTTTGCAAGGCTCGCTACGCGCTCCTCCTCGGCAAACTTTCTGGCATATTCCTGATCTACAAAATCATAACTAAAAGGAGTATTTGGAAAGTTGCGGGTAAACACCTCTTCAATCTGCGCCAAATTTTCACCCGCACTTTGACCCGGGTTTAAGCGTAAATTCCAGTAGCTGGCGTTGCCGTATTTATCCAGAACATAAACAGCCTGCTTTACCGGTTCATAGGGTGACTGTACAACCGCATCTTCCACAACGCCTATCACACGTAAAAGCGTTGGGTTTTCCTCACTTCCCTGACGAATGATTTTGCCCACAGGATCTTTTAATCCCATATATTTAACTGCAGCTTCATTAAGAAGAATTGCACTGGAATCTGTAGCAAATGCTCTGGAGAAACCCCGACCTTCCACTACTTTCAGTCCCAAAGTCTCTACATACTCATAAGACACTTCGGTAAAGGCGAAGTCTTCCTGAAAACCTTCGGGTTTACCTTCCCAGTCGTAGCCGCTTCTGTTAGACCATACATCTGTGCTGGGACTGCTGGAAGTAGCCATCTCCATCACTGCTCCCGAGGTTAAAAACTGCTGACGCATCAAATCATCTTTTCCTACGAATTCATAACTCATTACTGGAATTTGAATCAAACCTTCCGTTTGATAACCTATCGGTCTGTTTTTGCTGAATTCAATCTGAGACATCACAATAAGCGTCCCAATTATCAGAGCGATTGAAACGCTGAATTGAGTTACTACCAATACCTTTCGAGGTAAGGCAGCCATTTTTCCGGCTTTAAATGTTCCCTTCAAAACTTTAACAGGTCTAAACGAAGACAGATAAAGAGCAGGGTAACTACCTGAAATAAAAGCAGTAAGACTAATAAATAAAAAAGCTGCAACCCAGAAGATCGTACTGTTCCAAGGGAAATCTATCGCTTTGCTGGCCAGCTCGTTGAAGCCGTCTAAAAACAGCAGTACCAACCCTAAAGCAATACCAAAAGCAAAAAATACAACTAGAAAGGATTCGCTGAGAAACTGCCCTATGAGTTGGCTTTTTGAAGAACCGATGGCTTTCCGAATACCTACCTCCATCGCACGCTTTTCAGATCGTGCGGTACTTAGATTCATAAAATTGATGCAAGCTAACAACAATACAAACGCTCCTATAATGCCAAAAAGCCATACATTTTCTATACGTCCTCCGCTGGAAATCCCATTCTCAAAATCAGCGTATAAGTGCCATTTTTCCATAGGCCACAGAAAAAATTTTGAGTTAAACTGAACCGAATTCGGGTTTTTTTCCTGCTTTATGTTTGCTATAGCCTGAGAAACCTGGTTTAAATCTGCCTGCTCTTTTACTTCTACAAAAAGCTGAAAAGAATTATTCCCCCACTGGTCAGCTGCATTTTTTAACCAGGGTTCAGACACGATGTAGTGTTTCCACGGGATAAAAAAGTCGATAGCGTGAAACGAATTATTATTGGGAATATCCTCATACACCGCAGTAACCATCATGTTGTCCCGGTCATTCAAATTGATGATTTTACCTAAAGCCGATTCAGTGCCAAAGAGTGCTTTGGCACAAGACTGTGAAATCATAACAGCATTCTGTTCCTTTAATGGATTAAGCTCTCCTTGGGTAATCTGCAAATCAAGCATTTGGGGAGCCTCTTCTTGAATACTCATTCCGTTTTTATTCACAACATTATCTCCCACGCGCAAGGTCATAGACTGTTCCCAGGAAGCCATTACAATGTGTTCAAAATTATCTGCATACTCTTCAGGCAGGACAAACTCAAGCGGTCTGGATATTGCCACACCCGTATTAGTCTCCCCGTTGTAAGTTTCGGTTTGATAGATTTGGGCAATGCGCTCTTTATTTTTATAATAGGCATTATAATTTAACTCGTCTGCAACCCAAAGGCCTATCATAAGTGTTACTGCCATTCCCAACGCTAAACCTAAGATGTTGATAACCGAGTAACCCTTGTGCTTGAGTAAGTTTCGCCAGGCGATTTTGAAATAGTTTTTAAGCATAGCTTTAAGAAATTTGGGAGTGATGAAGTCCCGTTTTTGATTGATTGTTTCGGCTGCTGCCGATTGATGAATGAATCCCCTGAAATCTTAAACCTCTAAGGTTTTGCTTTTGTATTCTGAAAGTACATTTTCGGTGACCTTCTGACCGTCTAGCATCCTGATGATGCGGTGGCTATACTTGGCGTCGTGCTCGCTGTGCGTCACCATAATGATGGTCGTGCCGGCTTCGTTGAGTTCGGTAAGCAAATCCATCACCTCGTTACCGTTGCTGCTGTCCAGGTTACCCGTAGGTTCATCGGCAAGTATAAGCTTGGGATTGTTAACTACGGCCCGGGCTACGGCCACACGCTGCTGCTGCCCTCCCGATAATTGCTGCGGAAAGTGCTTGCGGCGGTGCATGATTTGCATTTTTTCGAGCACCTCGTCTACCCGCTTTTTGCGCTCGGCTGGTTTAACGCCGGTATAAATCAACGGAAGCTCTACATTTTCAAAAACCGTGAGTTCGTCAATCAGGTTAAAGCTTTGAAAAACAAACCCGATGTTGTGCTTGCGCAAATCGGCCCGCTTGCGTTCGTTAAAACCGGCTACTTCAATACCGTTGAAGATAAAGCTGCCGCCATCCGGGTCATCCAGCAATCCAAGAATATTGAGCAAAGTCGATTTACCGCAGCCCGAAGGACCCATTACGGCTACAAATTCGCCTTCCTGCACCTGAAAAGACAGTTTATTGAGGGCGATGGTGCGCACCTCTTCGGTGGCGTAATACTTTTCTAAGTCTGTTATTTTGATCATCTAAGAAAGGATTAGGTTTATAAATGCTAAGAGTAGTGTTGTCATATTTTTGTTTTAATCCTGAAGTACCAGTTCCTGCACTTCATCATAATTATCGTAACTGCTGGTGATCACGCGGTCTCCCGGCTCCAGGCCACTTAAAACCTCGTAATATTCGGTGTTCTGGCTGCCCAGCGAAATGTCTGCTTTATAGGCAGTGTTTCCGTCTTCGCTCACTTTAAAAATCCAGTTGCCGCCGGTTTCCTGAAAGAATCCGCCTTTGGGGATGAGCAAAGCCTGTTTTTCCTGACTCAGCGCCACCCGTATTTGCAGGGTTTGACCGCGGCGTATCCCTTCGGGCACATCCGATTCAAATTCCATATCTACCTGAAATCTTCCGTTTGTTACCTGAGTAAAGACCTTTTTGATGACCAGTGTATAGCTTTTTCCGTCGAAATCAAAAGAGCCTTTTTGCCCGGTATAGATTCGGGAAATGTAATGCTCGTCAATATCCACACGCACTTTATAGCCGCTCAACACGTCTATCTGCCCCAGGCGCTCGCCTTTGTTTTTAGACTGACCTATTTCGGCATCAAGCGAAGTAAGCTGCCCGTCTACCGGCGCCCGCACCACGAGGTCCGCCACTTTACGACGCATCAATTCCAGAGCGTTCTGCGTACGTGAATACGAACTGGAAACCTGATTTTTCTCCTGCTTCACCGCAATTGAATCCTGAGCCAGAATCTGTTCGGCCAGCTGCATACGCTCTTTCTGATAATTGTAATCATTTTCAGATTTGATCAGATCCTGACGCGCAATCGCGTCTTTGTTGTAGAGCTTTTTGTTGAGTTCGTACACCCGTTTCGCTTCGATGAGGCTGTTTTCCACATCGGTGTACTGGTTGAGTTTTACGATGGTATTTTGACGCGCGGCGTTCTGCGAAATCTGCATTTGCGTCAATAAATTGTACACCTGCGTTTCCTGATTCACCAGGCTCAGCTCGAGATCGGTATTGGACAGGCGTAAAATGGGTTCGCCTTTTTTCATCACCGCGCCGTCTTCCACAAACTTTTCTTCAACCCTTCCGCCCTCAAGCACATCGAGGTAAATGGTGGTAATGGGCATCACTACCCCGTTTACCGGAATGTTTTCCTGAAACACATCTTGTTTTACTGTCGCGATGCTCAGACGTTCTTTTTGAACGTTGAGTTTTGAGGTTCCGGTGGTGGAAAGAATCACAAAAACAATTAAAGCTGCAAGGGCAATACCGCCTGCGATCATGAGTATTTTCTGTGTGGTAAAACGTTTCTTTTCTAAAGGGATGTCCATAAAAATTTTTGTTTGCACTTAGTTACAAAGCAATATTGTGCCAAAACTATAAGTTATTGATTATTAATTATTTAAAAATAATACGCTTAATCAAAGTGTTCGGTTTTGATACACTTCATGTACGCTTCCGATACACTTTTGGCACAGCCAAAAATTAGCCGCTTTCTGGCCGTTACTCAAAAACCGAAAATTGTAATATTGTAGCTATGCAACTCAAAGACGCCCACATACTGGTCATTGACGATGATGAAGATGTACTTACCGCGCTTCGTCTTTTGCTCAAGCCTCAGGTAAAACTGGTTGTGGTTGAAAAAAATCCCAACGCCCTGCAGGCTATTCTGAGCAAACAGGATTTTGACGTGGTGATTCTCGATATGAATTACAACGGACTCGTAAATACCGGTAACGAAGGGATTTTTTGGCTCAACAAAATCAAGTCGCTAAAACCTGAAATTGCCGTGATGCTTATTACGGCCTACGGTGATATCGATCTGGCCATTCGATCACTTAAAGAAGGAGCGTCTGATTTTTTGGTCAAGCCCTGGAAGAATGAAAAACTGCTGGAGTCTATTGCTGAAATTTTAGCCAAAAAGAAAAAAGCGGGAAGTCCAAAAATTAAACTCGACTCGGAAACCAAAATTATAGGTGATAGCGAACCCATGCAGGAGGTTTTTGTAAAGCTGAAAAAAGTGGCGCCTACTGATGCCAATATTTTGATTTTGGGCGAAAACGGAACCGGGAAAGACCTGATTGCACGCTCTATTCACGAAAATTCACTGCGTAAAAACAAGCCTTTTGTAAAAGTAGATGTAGGTGCCCTGACTGAAAGTCTCTTTGAAAGTGAACTCTTCGGGTACAAAAAAGGAGCCTTTACCGATGCGCGTGAAGACCGCAAAGGCCGTTTTGAAACTGCAGATGGGGGCACGCTGTTTTTGGATGAAATAGGAAACATCAGCCTGCGGCAACAGGCGCGTTTACTCACCGTTTTACAGAATCGCCAGGTAACACCGCTAGGCTCTAATGAACCTGTAAACGTAGACATCCGGCTTATTTGCGCAACCAACCTGAGCCTGAAAGATCTGGCAGATGAAGGCAAATTCCGGAAAGATTTGATTTACCGCATCAACACGGTTGATTTGATGATTCCGCCGCTGCGGGATCGCGGTACAGACCTGAGCCTGCTGGCCCAGTATTTTGTAAAGCTGTATGCCGAAAAATACGGCAAGGCAAGCTTCAGCCTGGATCCCGGCTTCATCAAAAAATTGAAAGAACACAGCTTTCCGGGCAACGTTCGCGAACTGCAATATGCTCTGGAACGTGCTGTGATTATGGCCGAAGCTTCGGTTTTGGTAGCCGAAGATTTAGCCTTTTCGCCCATAGAACAGCAATCGGAAACCGAGCATAAACTCAAGACCACCAACCTGGATGCGGTAGAAAAAAATACCATCCTCAAGGTGATTGAAAAGAATAAGGGCAACATTTCCAAATCGGCTAAAGAACTGGGCATTACCCGTACCGCCCTCTACCGCAGACTCAATAAATATGATCTATAAAAGCTACATCGCCGGCCTTTTGCTGCGGGTGTTGCTTTTACTGGCCGCACTTACGGGCATCGCCTGGGGAATAGTCAACACGAGTCTGCTTTTTTCGCTGATTGGCGGCGGTATTACGCTGATCATTCTGTACGACCTATACCGCTATTTGATACGGCGCTTTGTCGCGATTGATGACTTTTTTGAGGCTGTAAAATACCGGGATTTCTCCCGCTGGTTTTCCGAAAAACACGGGCCGCAGGATTTACGCAACCTGCACAGGGGCTTTAATAACGTCAACAAGACCATCAAAGCCATCAACAACGAGCGGCAGGCGCAGTTTGTGTACCTGCAGAAAATTCTCGAAATGGTTGAAGTGGGCATCATCGCCTACAATCTGGATACCGGCGAAGTGCTGTGGGTCAACGAGTCGCTGCTTAACACGCTCGATTTGCCCACTTTTAAAAACATAGGTTTTGTCGAAAAGCGCAGACCGCAATTGTACACTGAATTGTTTGACACCTACCGTACCGAAGCGGTATCGGTTAACCTCAGCCTGCGTAACGAACAGTTAAAAGTGCTGATTTCCGAAACGGTTTTTCAGCTGGAAGAAGATGCGTTTAAGCTCGTGGTGCTTCAGAATATTGAAAATACGCTCAACCAAAACGAGTCTGACGCCTGGAAAAAACTCCTGAGTGTGATGACCCACGAGATTATGAACAGCATTGCGCCCATCTCGTCGCTCGCCGAAACGTTACAAAACCACATTCAAAACAACCAGCAAAATGCAGAATTACATCCGCTGGAATTGGATGACCTCAACGCGGGCATCAGCAGTATTAAAAAACGTAGCGAAGGCCTAATGAAATTCGCCAAAACCTACCGCAGCCTGAGTAAAGTAACGCATCTCAATCTGGAAACGGTTAAGGTAAATGAACTCTTTAAAAGCATCAGCGACCTCATGCAACCTTCACTGGCTGATAAGCCGGTGGCACTTCATTTTAAAACCGAAAATCCGGAAATGGCTTTCGAGATTGACAGCTATCTCATTGAGCAGGTTTTGATCAACCTGATCCTGAATGCGATTGATGCGACGCAGGAGGTCGAAAAACCAAAGATCGTGGTAACGTCTTCTCAAAACAGTAAGGGCAGGGTGCAAATAAAAGTACGCGACAACGGCGGCGGCATACCCGAAGAAATACGGGAAAGTATTTTTATTCCGTTTTTTAGCACCAAAAAAACCGGAAGCGGCATTGGTCTCAGCCTCAGCAAGCAGATTATGACCCTGCATAAAGGTAAAATTCAGCTTAAAAGCGATGCTGAAAGGGGAACGGAGTTTACGCTGCAGTTTTAAAGTCCGAGGACTAAAAACCTATTTATCTTTATCCTGTTCTTCCAGTTTATCGTCTTTCCAAATACCGCTGGCGATTACTTCACCATCCTTACCATAAAAAACGCCCTCCCCGTTACGGAGGTCGTCTTTCCACTCACCCGTGAATTTTTCGCCGTTAGGCCAATAATAGGTACCCATACCGCTGCGCATATCATTTACATAATTCCCTTCATAATGCTCCCCATCTATCCAATAAAACGTGCCTTTACCGTGTCGCATTCCATTGCGCCATTCCCCTTCGTAGCGGCTACCGGTATCGAGAATGGCAATTCCCAATCCGTTAGCTTTTTTGTTTTTTACCTCGCCCACATAATGCAGTCTGTTTCCTTTTTTGCTCTTAAAAGTCAGGTATTCACCAAAGACTTTTTGCTGCATTTGCATTCTGATATTCTTGAGTTCCAGTTGGGCTTTAGTCAGGGCAAAGTTCAGAGAATCTACCTCCTGCAATTCTATATCCTCATTTTTTGTAAGCGTTGTATCTGTAACAGTATTGAGCGATTTCTTGTTTTTAGTGTAGCGCAATTGATTGTCCAGGTCGAGGATTTTTGTGGAAATCTTCCGCCGCAATTCCCTTTCAAGCCCTACACTTTCGGGTAAGTTGTCGTAGGCGCTTTGTGCCTCTTCATACGATCCCGCTAGAAGCAACGAATCTGCACGGGCAATCTCGTTGCGCTGCTCAACAGAAAATCCCAGGGTATCTGCATCCCCTTCTGTTTCAGCATTACTTTTAAGATGTTGATTTTCTATGAATAGATACACAGCTACTGCCGTGACAATACCTGTGAGTATATAGGGTAAAATCTTTTTCATAAGTTCACTAAACTTTTTAGTAAGACAGATCGGTTTAAGCTACCGTTCCGTTACAGCTTATTAAAACTTCTGTATTCTAGTCTCTAAAATGTACAGAAGGTAGTTTGTTCTTAACCTTGCGTAGATCTGGTGAGAAATACATGTGAATTCTAAAGGTATAATTCTGGTTATAAACAGAACCGTCATCAAGGGTTTGGCCAAAACTGTACATAAATCCGGCAGCTACAGTTAGTCTTGGATTTATGATATAGCCTAAAGTTGTATTGAGCCGTACATCTTCTAATGGACTGTCAATAACCTGTTTTCCGCTTTGTAAGATCACCTCTGATTCCGGAGCTACGTATAGCGCGCCCGGCTGCAGACTGGGCTTGTTTAAAGGCACTTTGAGTCTAAACATATAGCGGTACCGATTCCTGAAAATATATTCATCCTCTTCACCAAAACTTTTTGACCATCGGTGTTCAATGCGTATCCTGTGATAGGCCATAGCGTTATAAACCGGCATCGCAAACTGGTATTGATGCCATATTCGGTATTCCGGCAATAAATCAGGGCCTTCGCTGTCAGGATCTGTATTGAAATTAAGTCGCAAAACTCCACCCAGGGCAAAATTGGTTTTCTTATCGTAAATGTACCCAATGGCGTGCCTGTTGTAAATCTGGCCAATTTGACCCACATAGGGAGTACCGGCTGTCTCCTCAAATCTAAGATGCGTTTGCGCGATCCAGAACAAGCGTTTTGAGATGCGTATGTTGCCATACGTATTAAACCAGAATTTCCTCTTGACGTCTTTATACTTAGACTCTCTGGTTTCTGCTTCAGAGTCCATGTCAGGACTATCCTGACTCCTGACGGGATTAACAAAGGCCAGAGTGAGTGCTAACAAGAAAGGTAAAATGATCTTTTGTGAGGGCATAGCTGGTCTTTATTGAGTAACGCCCAAAAGTCTTAGAACTTCCTGAGGGTTATCTTCTCTTTTTAACTTCCGTTCCAGGCGGCCGGTATCTTCGTTGCGAAGTTTGAATAAACGATCCTGAATATTTCTATAGGTGGTCATCCAGGCTTGAATTCCGGTGCAGGGCAAACCTTCCCGCAACTGCTTAAGGAGTTCAGGAAGTATCTGCTCATCATATGAGTTAATAATGTGTTTTTTTACTTGCTCCTCCATTGTAGTTGCCGTAAAGATCACATATACCTCTTCTGTGTATGCTTCCTTAAGCCTCTGTTGATCCTCTGGTATCTGGATCAGGAGATCTACTAACTCCCGCTTTTCGGCAAAGCAAACGTTGAGTTCCTGTGCCGTCCTGTTTTTAGTTTCTACACTATCCTGGGCTATCACGGCATACTGCTGCAATTGCTTATCTGTGTTTTCTTTTAACGCCAATACTGTTTTTTTGATATCATCGCGTTGAGGCTTAGCGATAGAATCAATATATGTTTTGAGCTGTGTGGCTTGTTTGACCAACTCGTCTTCTTTAGTATCAGCGTTCTTTTGCGGCGTCAAATCATTTGAAGAAAGTCCTAAATCATCTTGTATCTCAGTAAGAAGTGCTTCCGTAAAATGAGCCATATCCTCTACATCCTGTAAATTGTCTGTTATCGTTTTATACGTTAAATCTGTTTGTATAGGATAAGTAATTTCACGTCCGGATGTATCCTGACTCATAACCACCCGGGGAGGCAATCCTGATGGCCACAGACCTTTAATCAGGTCATCACGTTTAATAAAGCTAATGACCTGATCCTTTCTGTACTCAAGCAGTTTTCCCAACTTTTCCAGATATCTAACTTGTATGTCTTCAGCGGAATTGTAAAACAGAGCTACTTTCTGATCTGTAAGCTTTTTCAATACAAGCCGGGTGTCTGTTAGAACGGTATTGGCTATAGATTGGGACTTTTGATAATGGTCGGCGATGGCATCAAGATTCCTTTCTTCTTCTCTTGACAATTCATATTTTGGCACCTCCACTTTCATGCCCGCCAATTTGACCGATGCGCCAAGATCAGACATCATATACTCTACCTGATGTTGATAAGCAGCATTCTCCTTAAGCAAACTGCTTAATCCGTGATCAAATACGTGTGTGGTATCGCGGTTTTGCAAACCAAACTCCATTATGGTCAGGTAGTTTTCATCCAGATCAATAACCTCAACATCCTCTATTCCGTCCAGATTAAAAGATATCGTCTTTTCTAAACTATCATTAATCCGTATGTGCACTTCTTTTAGCACCCCGTTATCAAAAACCCAGTTTTCTAGTTCATTGATGCCATCTTTAGTGAAAAGCGTCCAGGTATCGTGTGCATAACCATTGCGCAAAAGTCTCCCCGCAAGTAAATTTTCGGTTGTTTCTATTGTAAAGGATAACTGAGGTATTCCTTCTTTATAAGTGATTTCACTTTTAAACTGATTGGAAGACAACTTAGAATTCCTGATACTGTCGAGTTGAATAGTCCACGTGCTATCTGGTTTACCTTCGAGGTAATTGCCGCTAATGGCTTTTTTTAATCCATCAAGTTTGGTCACATAAGAAAAATCAACAAACTCCTTTTCCTTCTGCGGAACGTAGTTACCGCTGGAATACTCCCATAAACCTACCGGAATATCCTTCTCAAAGCTTCCTTTAATTTCAATAGGGTCAATATTATCCTGAGATGTATGCTGAAATAAAAAAGGACCGGTTTTTAGGGTATCGCCCTTTTTAAGGGTATACGTGTATGTAGCTGTGCCCGAAAAATCAGAGATCTCGTAATCACCCTCATAAATCTCCTGGGCAAAACATAGGTTACAGAAGCATATCAGGCAACAGACACACCAAAAACCCTGACCTTTTAAACCAAAAAAGGGCAAATGGAACATTCCTAATTTTGTTAGTAATTTCTCCAAAATGAGTTTCTTTTTCGCAAAAGTATGGTTTTAGAACCTGTTTGGTCTGAATACCGGCCTCAATTCACCTTTTTTTAAGAGAAAACGTTTGAGTTTAATTTTATGATATGAAGGCAGTTTACTTCACTTTATGAGTTTCCGGCAGCACACCCATAAGCTTGTCGTAAATTACTGGTTTCGAGGGTTTATACTCAAAGTCACAAAGAGTTTTACTACAAACACATTTTCATTCGCCTTCAGGCAGAAATGGAAATGTCAGTTGCAGAGCACTGCCGAAACCGGAACGGAGTTTACGCTTCAGTTTTAGGGTTAAAAAACCCATAAATTGATTCAAAACCAGAACTGAACATCCTTCTAAAATCCACTAGTTGCTCGTTCGTGGAAAACGTTCGGTAAGTAAGCCAAGGCGGTACGAGTTTAATAGGTCTTTGAGGTCTGCTATCTGTTCCTTTATCTTGTTGCCGTCCCTGATATCTTCCACCTTTAAGGGCTTGTCTTCATACGAATAGATGGTTTCCGCTTCCAAAATATCCAGCTCTTCGGTAATCGCCTTTTCCGTAGATTCAAAAGGAAGATGCGCGATGATTTTTTTACCGATATGATCAAAAATGAGCGTATAACCCGCGATACCCGTTTGTTCCTGATAGGCTTTTGCAAAACCCCCGTCTATGACCAGTAATTTACCTTCCGCTTTGACCGGACTCTCCCCTTTTTTGACAGCCACAGGCACATGACCGTTTATGATGAGGCTGTTTGCAGGATCAAGGCCAAAATTCTTAAGGATTTTATCGGCTGTTTCGGGCAGATCCCTGTACTGGTAATACGGACTCTTGGTTTCTTTATGCAGCTTTTCATCGGTCACAAAATACCGCTCAAAAGTGGCCATTTTATCTTTTCCGAATAAAGGTGAGTCTGGTCCTGCCCAGAGATACCACATCATGTCTTTTGCCAGTTCATTTTCACGTGTTCCTGAAACCCCGGAATAGGCCTCGCGGGCAAGTTTATCTAAAAAATCCATATACTCCCGGCCAGTTCTTTTTTTACCCAAAAGTTCTATTGCAGCCAGATTGCCGTCTTTGTCTATAGGAATGCACCCGTGAAACAACAGGCAATCATTTGCGATGTGGTACATACTTCCCTTTTCGTATAAGAACTGTACGTGTTCCTGAAGACGCACACTCTGTTCAAAGGATTCGGCAAGTTGCTGCATAAGCTCCTGCTCCCCTTTGGAAAGCCCGGTAGGATTTTCCGGATCGATAGTAGGAAAAAAATCATCTTTCATCGCATAGGTTTCACCTTCAACTGTGAGTTCATTTTTAGAGAAATCTATACATTCCAGCATTTTACGGTGTTCCATCCGCAATTCCGGTCTTCTGCTTATCAGCTGCTCTTCCAGCTTAAACTGAATAATACTGATGGCTTTATGCATAATGCGATTGAGCCAGCCCTCACTTTCGTTAAGCAAATCCTCAGGAGCAACTTTCGGATTAAAAGCCAGGCTGCTATCATCGCGGTAATGTTCAAGTGCAAACGACGCCAGAGGCAACAAATTGATGCCATACCCATTCTCCAGGGTTTGGGTGTTGCCATATCGTAGCGAAAGCCGGATCACGTTTGCCATACAGGCGCGGGAACCCGATGCTGCACCCATCCATACAATGTCGTGATTGCCCCACTGTATGTCTACCGAATGGTATGCGATGAGACTGTCCATAACCTGTTCTGCACTGGGACCGCGGTCATAGATATCACCGATCACGTGTATTTTTGCAATAGCCAGCCGCTGTATGAATTCTGCAAGGGCAATAATCAATTGATCACCCTCACCAATCGCGATGATGGAGCGCAACAAATTTTGACGGTAAGCAAATTTCTGTTCCGGGGCAGATTCCCCGTCAAGCAGTTCACGAATAACTACTTTATAATTTACCGGTAACAACAGATCCAGTTTGCGTGTGGTATAAATTGCGGTAAACCGATGCGCGACTTTCAACAGGCGTTTTACCGCGATTGTATAAAATTCTTCGAGATCCGAATTTTTGGATTTCAAAATATCCAGTTTTTCCTGCGGATAATAAATCAAGGTAGCCAGGCTGCGCAGGGAATCTTCGGTGAGTTCGTCCTCAAAAAGCGTCAAAAGTTCGTGCCGAATACGACCGGATGCATTCTTGAGCATATGCCGAAAAGACTCGTGCTCCCCGTGTATGTCGCTTATAAACAATTCGGGGCTTTTGGGCAGCGAAAGCAGGGCCTCAAGTAAGACAACCTCTTTTGCCACCGCGGCTGTATTGGGATACTGCTCAGAAAGCAGTTTTAAATATTTAATATCGTTTTGCATAGGTACATTTGAAAAAAACCAACAACTCCAAGATACTTTTTTTGATTGGGAATTCTGCCTTTAAATAGATGTAACGCCGGTTCTATTTTGAAGGAGGGGGCATAGGCCTGAATATCAGCAAGCAGATCATGAACTGGCATAAGGGTAAAGCTCAGCTGCTGAGCACTGCCTAAAGAGAGACGAGGTTTATGCTGCGGTGGTAGGGTTTTTAGCCCCTCCTATTCCAGATACTCAAAATGTTCTGCAATAATGCCCTCCTTTTCAGCTTCCAGATATTCCACAAAAGCTTTGGCTATGGGCGACAGGTTTTTAGCCTGCAACCAGACCAGATTCCAATAGGTATTAATGGGTAAGCCCTTAACCGAAATGATTTTCAGTTTCTGGCTTTTCAGTTCGTTACGCAATCCAATGATTGGCATAATCGAACAGCCCAGACCGGCAAGAACCGCTTGTTTGACCGCCTCGTTTGAGGTAAGCTCCATCGTCTTTTTTACCGTGTACTTGCGCTGGGCTATAAAATGTTCCATCGCAGCCCGGGTGGCCGACCCCGCCTCCCGCGAAATAATCGGCACCTTTTCGAAGAGCACCTTTTTGGGGGTGGTGACGCTAAGGTTCATCGTGCTGCCCGCCACATAATACAGACTGTTTGGCATCAGCCTTACGGTATTTACCTTCAGTTTTTCAGGAAGTACCGAGACCAGGGCAAAATCTACTGCATTGCGCTCCAGACTTTCAACCACCAGCGATTTATTGGTCACATCCATAACCAAATCGACACCGGGATGCTTTCGCAGAAAGCCTGACAGAAAATAAGGCATCACATACTTGCCCGTAGAAGCCACCGAAATGGTCAATCTGCCCGAAAGTTCGCCCTGAAATGCCCGCGTTTTGTAGTTTATTGCCTCTACTTCCCTTAAAATTTTTGAAGCCGTCCGGGCAATTTCCATCCCAAATTCAGTCACGTACAACTGCCTGCCCACTACCTCGGTAAGCGGAATGGGAAATTGCTCCTGAAAATTCTTAAGCTGAATAGACACAGCGGGTTGCGTGAGATGCAACTCTTCTGAAGCCTTGGTAATACTCTTCAATTCTGCGATTTTTTGAAAGATCTGAAGCTGATGCAAAGTGTAGTTCATAAATAATTTTAATGTATTCGATAACAAATATAAATAAAAATTTATGCCTTAGATGTTTCAACTTTGTAACCGAATTTAAACGCAACTGCATTATGAAAACCGAGAACAACGCCCTTACCTCAAACAAAACCGAAACCTTCCAGCTCATCGACGGCGAATTTAGTCCGGCTGAAGCTTCTACCGTGATTATGAATTTGCTTGACGAAAAAATCAATTTCCACAAAATCAGAAAACTACAGATCTGGGAAAAAGATCACACCATCAACACCGATAAAATCAATGCGCGTATTGAAGCTTTGGAAGCCGAAAAAGCAAAAGCTCAGCAAACCTTCAAAAAACTTGCTCAGACCAATACCCGCCTTAAAGTAGATGGTGCTATTAAAATCACATTGCTTTAACAGCCTCCCGAATTCGATTTGATGAAAATCTTAACCTTCCTCCAGACCGTGATTTTTATACTTCTGCTGCTTGTCCCAAGCCTTGCAGATGAGTTTATAAAAAACCCGGTTATCCTTGAAAAACTGACCCTCGCCACCGGAATTACGATACTGGCTGTACTTATAAAATTGGCAAAATCAGCAAGCCCAACCGGTGAAACTGCTCAAAAATCAATTAACTCCTGAAGATGAATACGCAATACGCAACACATACACACTCGCTTAAACAGGACTCCGGTGCTGCTGCAGTAAAAAGCAATGGGATTGCCCGTCTGGTAAGCATCCTTTTATGGCTGTTATTTATCGCCAATCTCGCAGGCCTTATCTTTATGGCAAACCAGCCTTTGCTGCTCAAAGCTGGTGATTTTATCATCTTTAACCATTTTAGCCTCCTGATCTGGACTACGGTCACGTTTTTTGGAGCCGTAGTAAGCACCTATGCTGCAAACTACCTCAAAGGTTTCCGATACCACGGCCGCTTTATGGGGCTTACTTTTGTCTTTACGGCAACCGTTATGCTTCTGGTAGTCTCTAACCACCTGGGCTTGTTGCTCACCAGCTGGCTGCTCATGGGGGTTTTAATGTCGCGCTTAATAGGCATTGACAGGGACCGGGCAGAAGCTCGCGCAGCTTCCCGGTTTACGCTGAGTTATTTTCTTACAGGCAGCTTATTTTTGGGCCTTGCCGTGGTAGGACTGGCGCTGTACACCGGTGAACAAAGCCTTACAGGTCTTTCAGCCAGTATGGCCAGCTTACCTAAATACGTCACCCTTCCGGCAGCTTTGCTTATCATTCTTGCCGCTTTGGTACAGTCTGCGATTTACCCTTTTCACCGCTGGCTGATGAGTGCGATGACCGCGCCCACACCGGCTTCGGCGTTAATGCACGCGGGTTTTGTAAACGGTTCGGGTATTTTACTAACGCTTTTTGCCACAGTACTTTTCGCATCAAACACACTTACGCTCCTGTTTATCATAGGCGGTCTTACCGCGATCATCGCGCAGTTTGCAAAGCTGCTTCAGGTACACGTTAAACAAAAACTGGCCTGCTCTACCATTGCGCAAATGGGCTTTATGATTATGCAGTGTGGTCTCGGATTTTTTAACGCGGCTATTGCCCACCTCATCCTGCACGGTTTTTACAAGGCCTACCTGTTTTTATCTTCAGGAGAAGAAATCGCGCAAACCAAACCCGAAAAACCGGCACATTTGCACATCAAGCCGCTGCAGGCCGTCGTGGTCTCTATCTACGGAATTCTGGGAGCTATGCTCTTTGCTGTACTCACCGGTAAAGGTCTTAACCTCAACAGCAGCGTTTTCTTAACCCTTATTGTCGCCATCACCGTAGGCCAGGCAACCTACAATATTGTTAAGGAACAAAGCCTGAGCACCCTTCAAAAAACATTCATTCCGCCGGTGCTGTTTTTTCTGGGAATTGGGGCCTACGCGCTCATCTATAACGGCATCACCTTCCTGATGCGCGATCTGCCCAGACCCGAGCAGGCTCTGCCGCTTTCGTGGCCACAGATCATCTTTGGTATTATTTTCCTCATTGGCTTTTTTGCGATGAAACTGGGACTGTACCACAGATTGCCCTGGCTATACGTAAAGCTGCTCAACCTCACACAGCCCTATAAAAAAACAATTCTCCTTTCTAAATCAAAATAATTATGAATCCACAACTGGCCCATACCATCACTAAAGCCGCCCGCACGGTTGGCAACACCTGGCCGCTCTACACCTTTGTAGCTTCAAACCCGCTTACGGGATATGAGGATATGAGTTTTAGAAAAGCCGGACTTTTAGCAGGAGAATACCGCTCTGCACAGGCATTTCCGGGTGTAAAAGCACTACGCAAAGCCTGGGAAAACGGAGCAATTGATGCGAAACTTTTAAAAGCTGCTCTTAAAAAAGAAGGCTTTACCGAAACACCGGACCATTATCTGAACTTTTTAGAAGCCCAAAAGCCCGAAATTTCAGCAAATGCCCACCAGGAGCTGGACCGGGTTATGGTAAAATGGCTTGCTGCCTTCCTGGATGAAGGTCTGGCCGAATGGTCTATGCCCTTTAAAACCGAAGGTTTTTATACCGCCTGGAGGTATCTCGCCATTTACGACACCGAAATCGGAAGAGTAAGTCTCAAAGACATTCCCAAAACCCCGGAAAAAACCCTTGAAAACCTGTTGCAGGAATACAGCCCTGAAGAGCAGGAAGAGATTTTTACACGTCATCTGGCCGCATTACCGGGCTGGACGGGCTATATCAGACAACGGGTGCAGGCAGCGACCGACTGGCAGCAGGAATACCCCATAAGTCTGGAAGAATATCTGGCGGTACGCCTCTGGACCTGCGACCGCTTAAACCTTCCGTTTTTTGTGGATATTGCCCGTCAAAAAGAAGAAAGTGAAGCCCAGCAGCTGCAATACCTGTGGCTCAAAGCCTGGGAAGAAAGCTGGCAGAAAAACCTGCTGAGCAAGCTCGAAAAAAGTGGTATTTCCGCAGAGCGAAAAGAAGCAAACACACGACCTGATGCCCAACTGGTATTTTGTATTGACACCCGCTCAGAAGCCATACGCCGCAATATCGAGGCTCAGGGTAACTATGAGACTTTTGGCTACGCCGGTTTCTTCGGTATCGCGATGGATTATGAAAGTACCCGCGACGGTATTACGCGTAAAGCCTGCCCTCCCATCGTAGAATCGGCTTATACGGTTACCGAAAAACCCCGGGAAGAAGAACAGGCGGCCTTCAAAAAATACGCGCAGAAAAACCGCTTGAAAAACTTTAAAGACTATGCCTTTAAACGGATGAAAAACATGCTGCCTTCTGCCTTTGGTTTCGTCGAAGGATCTGGGGTTTTCTACGGAATCGCCCTAATGGGACGCACCTTGTTTCCTGCGAGCATCTATAAAGGAAAGGAGCAACGGGCAAATGACCTGGAATCCTGCTGCGAACCCGATATGCACAAAAATGCACACGGAGATGAGCCTGTTTTAAACATCAGTCTGGCTGAAAAAACAGCGATTGTTAAAGGCGCCTTTGACCTGATGGGCTGGAAGACTTTTGCCCCAGTGGTTGTTTTTGCCGGTCACGGAAGCCACTCGGCCAACAATCCCTTTAGCTCCAGTCTTGATTGTGGCGCCTGCGCAGCCAGCCCCGGCAGACATAACGCGCGTATGCTGGCTGCTCTGGCCAACCTGCCCGAGGTACAGCGGCAGTTAAAAGAGCAGCACGGGATTGAAATCCCACAGGACACGCTGTTTGTAGGTGCCGAGCACAACACCACCACCAACGCGATTGTCTTGTTTGACAGTGCCTTCACCAAAGCCCGGCAAGCTCAGCTGGAGTCTTTAAAAGCAAGTTTGAAAAAGGCGCAGCAAACAGCCAATGCCGAAAGCTTTCAAACTGCAGGCAATACCAATCTCAAGGCATTCAAAAAAGCCAATAATTGGAGTGAGACCCGCCCGGAATGGGGCCTCTCTAAAAATGCAGGCTTTATAGTAGGGCCACGTGCACTTACCCAAAATATGGATCTGGACGGGCAGTGCTTCCTGCACTCCTACGACTGGAAAACCGATACCGAAGGCAAAGCCCTTGAAGCTATTATGAAAGGCCCGATGACGGTAACGCAGTGGATCAACAACCACTACTACTTCTCTGCGGTAGACAACGAGCAGTATGGTGGCGGTTCTAAAATCACGCACAACATCACCGGAAAATTTGGAGTCGTACAGGGCAACGGCGGCGACCTGAAAGTAGGTTTACCCCTGCAGTCGCTCTTTAGTTCAGATGATGAGTTGTACCACTTACCCCTTCGGCTTTCGGTAGTGATACAGGCACCGGTATCGCGGGTATCGCAGATTCTTATCGACAACCCACAGCTGAAAAGCCTGCTCGATAACAAATGGATTCACCTGCTGGTAATTGATCCGCAGCAAAATGAGGAAGTTTTCCGCTACGCGAAAGGATTAGACTGGAAAACGGTAGAGAAATCTTTTTCAGCTAAAAGTTCAAAACCGGAACAAGCGGTGATGGCTTAACCGGAATTCTTAAAAATGAGAGGAGGCTGTCTAAAAAGTCTTAATAACTTGAGTTGTCAGGTTGAGCCTGTCGAAACCGATTTTAATAATCAGTAAGTTGAAAATAGTTCGACAGGCTCAAGAGGACACGCCCTGCTTTTTAGACAGTTTCCCTTTTTAAGGTTTTAGCTCAAGCGCTTCCAGAATACGCTGAAAAATTTCGGTGTTTTCATATACCCCGCGGAAGAGTTGGGCGCCGGGACCATAGGCAAAAACCGGTACCATAACTCCACTGTGATCTGTTGAAAGGAAATCGCCCCGCACGGTTTTTTGATCGAGGTCTCCCCCCATTATCCCAAAACCTGAAGTCTCGTGATCTGCCGTAATCACCACCAGCGTATTTTTATGGGTGTCTGCAAATTGTAATGCCCTTGCGATGGCAACATCAAAATCAAGCATTTCCTGAATAATTCCGGCGGCGTTATTGGTATGCCCGTTGCTGTCTATTTGAGCAGCTTCGGCCATCAGGAAGAAGGGCTTTTCGGCAGCCTTGAGTACCGAAAGTGCCCGGGTCAAACTCTGCGGAAACAACTCCCCACGCCCGTTGGCTATCGAGGGTACTTTGCTTTCGCCCAGAAAAACGGCGGTTTTTACAGTCAAATCTGTAAACGAGTCGAGACTTTTAATCGTAAATGCCGCTGAAATACGATCGGCTTTTGCCTTGCCGCCTGCCATAAAGAAGTTGATCCTGCTCGCTTTCAAATCGGCTAAAATACCCTCTGAGTCATCCCGCTCAGCACGATGCGCATAAAAAGATGCCGGTGTCGCGCCGTCAATAGCATCTGTACTTATCAAACCCGTATTAAAGCCCCGAAGTGAGAGTATTTCGGTGATGTTTTGCAGGGGTTGGTCATACGAGTCCACACCTATCGCGCGGTTGTGTGTTTTTTGACCGGTCGCCATCGCGGTACCACCTGCGGCAGAATCGGTTACCAAATCATCTGCAGAGGCCGTCTTTGAAAACCCGATATCAATCAATTGGGTTAAGCTCAGCGATCCTCCATTTGCGATTTGCGCCGAAGTAATCTGCGTAAGCCCGTTGCCATCCCCTATAAGTAAAATCACGTTTTGGGGGCGGGCACTGTAATCAAAAGCAAAAGCAGGTTTGTAAACCTCAACCTGTCCGGTATTGGTATAGGTATTCGGCTTCAATTGATTCAAAAAATCGGTAGCCCGGGCGGGTGTGTCGGTATTGATGTAGTCTACTCCCAGATTTGCCAAAGTAGCCCAGGCTGTTTTGGTATCGGGACTTGCCCAGAAGCGTACCGGTTTTCCGGCAGCGTGCGCGGTATTGATAACGGCTTCTACCCGTTGTAAATCTGCAGCGACCATACGCCCCAGACCATTCCAAACTGAGTAGTTTTTAAAATTTACACTCACGAGTGCGACGTTACTCAGGTCGATGCTTTTTAAATCATCTGTATTTTGGTGATCAAACTGAATAAAATCAGGGTACTTCCCGTAATCTTCCGGTTGCGGTCGATTTCCCGAAATCACCAACTCCAGATTTTCAGACTGCGTAAGCGCCGGGTAATTTTCAAGGAGTTGTACCAAAGCCTTCAGCGTAGGTTCGGCAGCAGATTTGATATCGATAAGCAACTGAAGCTTTCGCAGGTCACCGGTGCGGGCCAATTCGGCTAAAGGTTTTAAATACAAACGTTCCAGCGTGTTTTCCGGAAGAATTTCGGCCTCGCTGTGCGTAACGTAAAGCCTGTTTTCCTTTAAGAACACATCTGCCTCGATGCTTGCCGCGCCACCCACATAAGCTCCCCAAAACGGAAACTCCTGTGCATAATCGTTGTGCGCGTGCACCTGATACGGGGTTTCACGCTGTGCATAACTTCCGCTAAAGACGAAAAGCACACACAGAAAAAATAGCTTTTTCACAAAAATAAATTTTAAGGTTTTCATTGAGCCTGTTGAAATGCAGACCGTCACATGGAGCCTGTCGAAATGCAGACTAATCCAATCGTCTTCGACAAGCTCAGACTGACAGTCCGTTTAGCGAGCGTTTATCGCTTTTAAAATTTTATGGTAAATCGCGGAGTTTTGATAGATCCCTTTAAAGTTTTCGGCTCCCTTTCCTTTCGCAAAAACAGGGATGAGTTCACCACTGTGCTGATCGGTGATAAAATACACAGCTACTTTTTCGGGGATTTCGGTTTTCTTTCCGGTTTCGGCATCCAGCTCATAGTACTTGCCAATGCTGGCCCCGCCGGTCTCGTGATCGGCAGTGACCACAAGCAGGGTATTGGGATGGCTCTCCACATAATCGAGTACCGCACCTAGAGTCTTATCAAAATCGACCACCTCGCTGATCATCATTTCGGGGTTCCTATCGTGACCGCCCCAGTCGATGTACGAACCTTCGATCATCAGAAAAAAAGGTTTTTCGGCTTTGCCAAAATACTCCAGCGCCTCAAGACTGGCCTCTTTCAAGAAATCACCACGCCCCTCTAATTTAGATGGAAGCCCTTCGTCTTCAATAATAAAGGCGTTGCGCATTCCGGCTTTTGAATTGCCCAGTTTAAGGGTATCCAGATTGTAATTACGCTCCAATATCGTATTGAACAGGTTTTTACCATCGGCGCGCTGACTGAAGAATTTGCGGCCTCCACCCGCTAAAAAATCTACATCTGCTGTTGCGAGCTGCTCAGCGATTTCCTCGTGTAAATCCCGGTCTTTTACGTGTGCGTAAAAAGATGCCGGGGTCGCGTGCGTAATCGAAGTCAGGGAGATGAGTCCGGTTTGATAGCCTTCGTTTTTCAGTTTTTCTAAAATAGTCTCCTGCGGAATCGTGTCTTTTGAAACCCCAATCGCGCGTTTGTAGGTTTTTTGCCCTGTGGAAAAGGCTGTCGCACCGGCTGCCGAGTCGGTAATTAAATGACTGGTAGAATAGGATTTGTGCAGGCCTATTTCTTCAAAACGCTCAAAGTTGGGAGTCTCCTCACCAAAATAAAAGGCGCTCGACACCTGTGGAATTCCCGTCCCGTCGCCAATCATTAAAATCACACTCAGGGGTTCTTCGGTTTGTTTTTCCTGAGCACTAACCGTTACTGCACAGGCATTTACCAAAACTGCGCTCAGCACAGCCATACTTTTTTTAATACAATTCATCATTCGGTATTTTTTAAAATTTGAAACGGCAAGGATCACTCCCTGCCGTCTTCAAAACTAAATGTACTACATATTATTTAGTTAATAGCCTTCATTCTGTTCCAGATAGCCGGGGGTGTTTGAAGCCCCATCAATCGCAGTCTGTGGAATTGGGAACAGACGGTGTTTTACATCGGCATCGGTTTTTGAGGTCCAGGTGTCTTCGTATTTACCAAAACGGATTTGGTCTGTACGTCTCGACATTTCCCAGTAAAACTCAAAACCGCGTTCTCTAAAAAGCGTTTCAAGCGTGATCGACGTCCAGGGTTTCGGTGTCTGATCAGGTCTTGCCGTACGGGAAGCTCGTACAAAATTTACATCGGCCAGCGCACCGCCGTTGTCGCCCTTGCGCAATTTGGCTTCGGCACGCATCAGATACACGTCTGCCAGACGCAGTAACACAAGATCTACATCACTGTAGTTGTTTCCATCAGGCGAAGTCTTTGAAAACTGCCATTTCGCGAAGCGGTAACCACCGGCGTAGCTGTTGGTATTTTGAATACTGATGTCGAGTGTATGGTCAACATAATACACGATATCTTCAAGATCTGAACCGTTCTCACGTGCTTCAGCCAGGGGATAAATACGGTATTTGGTCTCTCCCGAACCGTCTGAACCGGTCATAAAATCGCCCGATCTAAACTTCTCTTTACGAGGCGCCCACATCGTACCGCGAATGATTCCACGGTCGATTTCAAAATCGGCACCTGCCAGGAAATAATGATCCTTATCGGTTTTTAAGCCCAGGGTATCTCTGAAATACGGGGTAAGACCCGAAATATCTTCAAGCGCTGCCGGTACCTGCGCATTCTTTTGGTAAAAACGGGCATCAGCATCTGCGGGATCCACATCTCCGTAAGCATCAACCCAGGTCTGGTAAAAATCGGGCGTGGCAGCAGGACCGTCGGTACCGTCCATACTCAGGTATTTATCGCCGGGTCTTGGGAACAAAGAACCCGACATAGACCAGTATGCCCAGCGGTTGTGATCACTGCTCAGGACACCGCGAAGGTCTAATGCAAAAATAAGTTCGGCATTATTGTGGTTTTCATCATTAAACAGGTCAAAATATTCCGGAGACAAGGCAAAGCTGCCCGAGTTGATCACCTTATCGGTATAGGTAATCACATTGTTCATATCGGCATCGGTAAAATTAGGCGTGCCGTAGGGATCGCGGTAAACCGCAGCGTTCAGGTATAATTTTGCCAGAAAACCGTGTACCGCGGCCTGAGACATTCGGCCAGGAGCTTTATCGGTATTGATGTGTTCTAAAGACGCTAAAAATTCGGCTTCTATATAGTCAACCGCATCTGCACCGCGCAGGACTACAGAAGTTTCTGAAGTCGCTTCTTTTTGGAAGGCAAGCCCCCAGCTGTCTAAAAACAGCATATTCTCGTACGCACGCAGCGCACGCATTTCTGCCAGCGCCTGAACAGCCTCGGCATCACCGGCTTCAGCCAATGGCTTCAACACGTCTATAGCTGCAACGGTTCTGAACAAAGCGGTGGTAAGATAGCTCCACGAGCTGCTTACCAGATCATTTCCTGCCGAAATAAGGTGGCGGTGTGTGGTGGTATAGGTATCGTTATCTGCCCATTGGGTACCGCCTAAACCGGTACGCGGTGGTAATATAGCCTCGTCTGAAGCGATTTCCTGCAGCCCAAAATACCGCGTGTGTCTAAAAGTACTGGGTAATATTCCGTAAGCGGCAGACAGCGAACCGGTGATGGGCTCGGTAAGACCGTCTGTCCCGGTGAGGGATTCGTCAATGATTTCTTCTTCAAGGTCGGTGCAATTCCACAACAGTAGCGCGCTAAGACCAACAAAAAGGGTTTTTATATGGAAATTCATAACTATTCAGTTTTAAAATTAGAAGGAAACATTTAGCCCAAACACAACGGTGCGTGCTCTGGGATAGGTGAAGTAATCAATACCAAAAGACTTGGCATCAGAAGACGAACCGGTGTTGATCTCGGGGTCAAAGCCGGTGTAGTCTGTAAGCACAAACAGATTTTGCCCGGTGACCGAAAGGCGCAGGTTTTGAAACCAGTTTTCGAGTCCTAAAGCTTCCGGTTGCAGATTGTAAGCCAGGGTGGCGTTGTTCAGTCTTAAGAAACTGCCATCTTCCAGATAACGGGTAGACACGGTGTTTGAATTGTTCGGGTCTTCGTTAGGGAATTCTATAGCCTGATCTGTCGTGTTCAGCGAATTTGAAATTTGGGTTTTATTGAACAGGTTCATACGGGTATGGTTATACACTTCATTCCCGCTCACCCCGTTGAAGTTGAGTGCCAAATCAAAATTCTTGTAGTTGAATTTGAAGTAAAACGCATAGATCAGGTCCGGGATAGAGCTTCCGGCAGAGACGCGGTCGCTGTCATCAACCTGGCCGTCACCGTTAACATCTCTAAAAATATTAAAGCCGTCTTCGTCAATACCCAAAAACTCGCGCATATAGAAATTACCTATAGGCTCACCGTTGATGTACCCGTTAATGGTAGCCCCCGTTTGCCCCGAACCGCTGGCAGTACCGGTAGTCACGATGGTAAAAGGCGAATCTTCGATCTTGTTTTTAATATACGAGAAGTTTCCGCCAATATTGAACGAAAAGTCCCGGCTGCGGTCACTTTGGTAGTCTAAAGCCACTTCGATACCGCTGTTTTTGATTTTCATTCCGGGGATGTTTTGCCACTTGAAGCCTACTTCATCAATAGGATCCTGAGTAGAGAAATACAGCAATACATCGGTGGTTTCTTTAGCGAAATAATCTACCGATCCCGAAAGGGCATAGTCTAAAAAGCCGAAGTCTAAACCGATATTCGTCTGTGTGGTTTCTTCCCAGCGCAGATCGGGGTTTGCGGTACGGGCAAAAACAAGACCGTAGTTGTAGTCGTCGCGGTTGACCACGCCATCGTTAAGCGGGTAGATATCATCATCTGCAAAGCTTTCGCCATAACTCAAACGCGTTTGCTTCGATGGGATTTCCTGATTCCCCGATTTACCCCAGCTGGCACGCAGCTTCAGGTTGTTGATGCCGCTGTCTGCCATAAACTCTTCTTTGAAGATATTCCATCCCAAAGCAACCGAAGGAAAGATCGCATACCTGTTGTTGTCTCCAAACTTGGTAGAACCGTCTGAACGCAGGGTGGCAGTAATTAAATACTTGTCTGCAAAATCGTAGTTGATTCTTCCGAAGAAGGATTGCAGTTCGTTTTTGGTCGCGTTAGAATACTGGCTTTGCTCGCCTTTACCTTCGCCCAACTGATATCGTGGCTCGATGCCGTTATCCGGAAAATCTTCAATATAATAGCCCTTGGCGTGGATGAAGAATTTTTGATAGGAATGACCGGCTAGAAGGCTCAAACCATGACCTCCAAACTCCTTAGTGTAATTTAAGGTGTTTTCAACGAGTTGGTTTTCGTTTACGGTAAAGGTCGAATTGACAGAACCCAAACGGAAATCAGGATCTTCGGCATACGGAATGTACTGTACATCGCGATCGGTCTTGGAGTAATCAACCCCCAGATTGAGTTTGTAGGTAAGCCCCTCAAGGATCTCAAGCGAAGGCGAAATGTTTGCGATCATCCGGTTATTGGTAGCATAATCTCCGTAGATACGCTCAAAAGTAAGCGGATTCAAACCGGTTCCAAAAACCGTAGGCTCTCCGTCTGTATAGGCCGGTGTAGTTGGATTCAGGCTGAGCATATTGCTTACCGCGTTGTTAATATTGGGGCGGTTATACTCGGTACGGGTGGCGCTTAGATTGATGTCTACCTTAAGACGGTCGTTAAGTCCGTTTTGAGAAACATTGGCCCGTGCCGAATAACGCTTTAAGCCGCTGTTGTTTAAAATACCTTCCTGATCGTTAACACCTAAAGAGGTGAAATACGAAGTTTTGGCAGTACCGCCGCTCATCGAGAAGTTGATGTCGTTACTTATCGCAGTGCGGGTAAGCTCATCCTGCCAGTCGGTATCTGCCCCGTTATCGTTAAGACTGCCGTCGATTTCCTGTACCACGCGTCTAAACTCGTCTGCCGAAAACACATCGATTTTATTGGCCAAAGTAGCGATTGCCGTACTGGCCGAAAAATTCATCTGGGTACGGCCTTCCTTACCTTTTTTGGTCGTGATGACTACCACCCCGTTTGCAGCACGCGAACCGTAAATCGCAGAAGCCGAAGCGTCCTTAAGCACGTTTATCGATTCGATATCCTGAGAGTTGATGAAGTTAAGCGGGTTTGTAGGCACTCCGTTTGAAGAGTTATCCAGTACAAAACCGTCTATCACATAAAGCGGGGAAGTACCGGAACGCAGGGTTCCCACCCCTCTGATTACGATATCCTGACCGGCACCGGGCTCACCACTGGCATTAGTCACATTAAGACCGGCCACTTTACCCTGTAACAGGTTACCGGGGTTAGAAACCACACCCTGGTTAAACTCTTCAGAAGTCACCGAACTCACCGCGCCGGTAAGGTCAGATCGTTTTTGAGTCCCGTAACCAATGATCACCACCTCATCAAGCTCTGAGGTGTCTGCTTCTAGCTGAATGCTGTATTGGGTTTGCGCACCCACCGTCACTGTTCGGGTTTGAAAACCTACATAGGAAATTTCCAAAACCTCGCCTTCCTGGGCGTCAATCGTAAAATTTCCGTCAAAATCTGTGGTGACGCCACGCGTCGTGCCCTGTACTTTTACGGTAGCACCGGGCAGCAGTACTCCGTTATTGTCTGTCACCGTACCGGAAATTGACTGTTGTGCGGTCGCAGTGAAGGCAGGTGTTGCCGGTAACGAAGCTCCAAAAGTGGATCTCGCTTCAAGTGTAGGGGACAAAAGTATAAGTGAAGCGAAAACACCCATACTTTTAGACCGAATAGTCTTAATTTTAAAATTCATGTTTAAGTTATTGATTGGACAATGCTTAATAATTGAGTGCGCAGTTGTTGGTAGCAGCTGCGCTTTTTTTGTGGATTTGTGTTACATATTATTTTACAGGACCACGATTCTGACCGCTAAATAATCACAATCTTTACAGAAGAAATTTACGGGAAGGTTACCGCTGCGTTAAACTTATAAGGCTGCTAAAACCTTTTATCAAGGTGGAATGAGAGTATTTAAGTGTTTTATGTAGGACATACATACGATTTAAATTCAGGTGTTTAAAAGCCCTGAAGAAAGATCCGAAAGTCTGTTGACGCATTTTAAATCTGATGTTAACTAAACCTATTTTAAATGGGCGAAAGGCTTTTGGTAACAATTTCTTAAAAAAGCGAAGTCAGATACGTGTATGTTTTACGTTTAAATAATTCGCAAAAAACTGAATTTCAACCCATAAGAAATCGATTTCGTAAAAAATAATCAACTTCACAGGACTGAAGCTACTACGTTCATAACCTAATAATTATGAGTATTTTTCAAATCTGAAAAATGCTGAAGTTGTCAAAAACCCGAGCATCTAAAATCTGAATTCCGTGAAACTCGATACGCGTATTTTTTTAATCGCAGGTCCGCTGCTTTTTGTAATCCTTCAGCTTTTGGGAGCACCCGAAGGTATGCCGCAGGCTGCCTATGATGTCTTGTGTGCCACCATCTGGATCGCCTTATGGTGGGTGACCGAGGCTGTGCCTATTGCTGTTACCGCATTGCTGCCCATCGTTCTCTTTCCGCTTACGGGAGCTCTCGATCTTTCTACCACCACCGCCTCTTACGGCCATAAATACATCTTTCTGTATATGGGTGGGTTTATGCTCGCCATCGCTATTGAAAAATGGAACCTGCACAAACGCATCGCCCTGCACATCATCAGGCTAATTGGGACCAACGTTAAAAAAATCATTCTGGGTTTTATGGTAGCGACAGCCTTTTTATCGATGTGGATTTCCAACACTGCCACTTCGGTGATGATGCTGCCCATAGGCATGTCTATCGTTTCGCAATTAAAAGACAACCCCGCTACGATAGCAAACGAGCATAAGATCTTTGGGAAAGCCCTGATGCTGAGTATTGCTTACAGCGCTTCCATAGGCGGTATCGCAACCCTGATTGGCACGCCGCCCAATCTGGTTTTTGCCGGCTATATTCAGGAGGTTTACGGTATTGAAATATCGTTTTTAAAGTGGCTTAGCTTCGGTCTGCCTATTTCTATGATGTTACTTCTGGTGTCCTGGTATTATCTGGTAAACATAGCGTTCCGGTTTGAGCAAAAGGAGTTTCCGGGAGGTAAGACCGAAATTCAAAACCTGCTCACAGAACTGGGCCCTATGAAACGCGAGGAAAAAATGGTGCTTTCGGTTTTTATCATCACCGCATTCTGCTGGATTTCCCGCTCGTTTATACTCGAAGAATTTCTGCCCGGAATTGACGACACCATCATCGCAATGATTGCCGGGATTACCCTGTTTACGCTAAGTGCAGGCGAACCCGGAAAACGCATCCTCAACTGGAAGGAGGCCGTAAAAATGCCCTGGGGTATCATTCTGCTTTTTGGCGGAGGGATGGCACTTGCATCGGGATTTGAAATCACCGGACTCGCCGAATGGTTTGGCGTTAAAATCACCCTGCTCGATACCCTGCCGCTTTTACTGCTGGTTTTTATCGTAATCTTCTGCGTAAACTTTATTACCGAACTCACCTCAAATCTCGCGACCACGGCGATGTTGTTGCCTATTTTAGCCCCCATAGCCCTGAAACTCGATTTAAACCCTTATATGCTGCTGGTTGCAACCACGGTTGCGGCTTCCTGCGCGTTTATGCTTCCGGTAGCAACGCCGCCCAATGCGGTGGTTTTCGGCTCGGGATACTTACGCATCCCCGATATGGTAAAATCGGGATTGTGGATGAATCTGATCTCAATCGTTCTGCTTACTGCAATGGTTTATTTTGCCTTACCGCTGCTTTGGGATTTTGATCCTTTCGGCTTTAGTCAAAAGTTTATACTCGATAAACCTTAGCACATAAAAACCAAAAGCGACGCACTACGCATCCGGTTTAAAATAAGTGTTGTTTACACAATTACCACTATATTTAAAACTTCAACCTGTAAAACGGAACGCCGGGAGACTTATTTCCAGGCTTTTGCCCGGATTAGCCGTTTTAAAAGTTGATTTGATCCCGGCACACCATTAAGTTCTTTTTACGATGAAGTCTTTAAAATACATTCTTACCGCTCTGCTTTTCGCCCAAACCGCTATCCTGAGCGCTCAGGAAACCAGGGAAGGCTATCTTTTTGCCTACTTTGAAGGCAAGGGGCCCGGCGATAAACAGGAGCAAATACGTTTTGCCGTAAGCGACGACGCGGTAAACTGGAAAGCGCTGAACAACAACAAGCCCGTCCTGTCTTCTGCTGAAATCTCGGCTACCGGCGGGGTGCGCGATCCGCATATTTTACGCGGGGGCAAAAACGACGGTTTTTATATGGTCGCGACCGATATGTTTACAAAGAAAAACGGCTGGGAGACCAATCCGGGTATTGTACTGCTGCATTCAGACGATTTGATCAACTGGGACTCTTCGATCATCAATCTGGAAAAAACCTATCCCAAACCCTTTAAAAACACCAAATGGGTCTGGGCACCGCAAACCTTTTACGACACTAAAAAGCGCAAATACCTCGTGTATTTTACCGTTCGCTCTTACGACAACCTGAAGCTCGATTTTTATGCCGCTTATGCCAATAAAGATTTTACCGGTTTTGAATCGACGCCAAAGCTGCTCTACAGTGCCAAAGACGGGGCGATTGACGGCGATATCATTTATAAAGACGGTCTGTATCACTTGTTTTATAAAGGAAATACCAAAGACGAAAACGGAAAGGAAATCCGAAACGGAATCAAACAGGCTACCAGCAAAAAACTGTTGGGCCCGTATACCGAATCTTTTGAATACCTGGATGCCTATGCAGACGATCCCACGATGGTTGAGGGCAGTTCGGTCTTTAAGCTGAATGATACAGACGAATACATCCTGATGTACGACCTATATTCAAACGGCAGGTATGAATTTCAACGCAGTACCGATTTGTTTCAATTCAATAAGGAAACCGAATCCTTTACCAAAGATTTTTTTCCGCGTCATGGAAGCCTTATCAGCATCACCAAAGCCGAAGCCAAACGCTTAGAGCAAAAATGGAGCGGTGTACCGCAGTCCCTGTTGACCGAAGCTGACGGCACCTATAAATTCACATCCAACGGCAATCCCATCATCACGCATAAGTTTACGGCAGACCCGGCGGCGCTGGTGGAGAATGACACCTTGTGGCTGTTTACAGGTCACGATTACGAGGGCGATCAAAAGGGCTATAAAATGAAAGACTGGCTGGTGTTTTCAACCACCGATATGCAAGACTGGACTGAGCATCCCGTTCCTATGCAAATCACCGATTTCCCGTGGGCGACCAGCGGCGATGCCTATGCCGGTCACGTGGCTAAACGAAACGGAAAATACTACTGGTACATCAGCACCAACTGGAATGGAATCGGTGTCGCCGTGGCCGATAAACCACAGGGGCCTTATACAGATGCGCTGGGTAAACCGCTTCTTACCAATGAAGATTGCTTCGCCTCAACCCACGCCTGGACCTGCATCGATCCTGCGATTTTTATAGACCAAGACGATCAGCCCTGGATTTTTTGGGGTAATGGGGTTTGTTATTACGCAAAGCTTAAAGACAACATGATCGAGATTGATGGCGAAATCAAAAAAATAGATTTTGAAGGATTTGAATTTACCGAAGCGCCCTGGGTACACGAGCGTAACGGCAAGTATTATTTAACCTACGCCACCGGTTTCCCGGAGAAAATCGCCTATGCCATGGCAGACCGGGTTGACGGACCTTATGAATATAAAGGCATTTTAAACGAAGTAGCCGGAAACAGCAATACCAATCATCATGGCGTTGTTTCGTACAAAGACAACTGGTATTTTATTTACCACAATGGCAGCATTCAACCCGATGGCGGAAGCTACAGCAGATCGGTTTGCATCGATAAACTGGAATATAATGAAGACGGAACAATCAAGCGGGTACACATGACTACCGAAGGGGTTTCCATTCCCGATTGATACTTCTGTCTAAGCATATCTATAACTAAAAAAAGCTCCCGTAAACCGGGAGCTTTCTCGTTTAATAAAACCATCTGAAGCCTTAGAAAGCACCTATAAAATGGCTTCCTGTTGTATTGACTAATTCTGCTCCTTTAGTGACTTCGCCGGTTTCGGTATCAATCACGTAGATGTTTCCATTTTTACCCACTGGAGCCTGAGTTACATAGATGTCAGTTCCATCTACGGCAAATCCCTGATACTGGAATAGATAAAAATCAGGATCGTAAGGGATACCGGTAATTTTCTGAGCTGTTTTGGCATTGAGATCAACCAAAGCGAAAAAGCCCTGGGCTCCCGCTACGCCTTCTGCTGAGCCTGCATGACGGTAAGCCAGAACCGCTTTACCATTTGCTGCCGGTCTCCATGCCAAAATGTAGGCATCTTCAACACCCAAGGCGGCATCAAGACTGAATACATAGGAGTCATCGTACTCATTATTTGCCCCAATTTTCAGGATATGCGAACCCTGAGGATCTCCCTGATTGGCCTGATAAACAGCCCCATTATATTCAAATGCATTAATGCTTCGGTAGCCGTTTGTATTCCCAATTCCTACTCCGGAAGTAATCACTTTAGGATTGGTTAAGGATGGATAATCGAGAACTATTGATTTTGAAGCCAGAATTTCTCCGTCCCGGTCTGTTTCTCCCGTTTCAGGGTTTACTTTACTTAAACGGGCACCGATGTATAATTTATCACCGGCCGCATTAAGGGTAGGCATATCAATACGTGAGATGTAATAGCCCTTAGCTTCCTCTTCGGCACTGAGCGGCACACTGTGCTCTTCAAAATTGACGATTTGAGAATTTACCAGATCCAGAGTCACGATTCCCATTGTGGCTTCGGTACGCTCGTAAAAATCATCGGTTTCATCTTCGGGCGTGTTGTTATCATTGAATTGATTTTCGGTAGAAACATAAACCGCAGCTCCGGTTTTATCGCCATCAAATAGCTTAATCCAGCGTGGAGCAGAACCTACATAGGGCGCTATACTGATTGCCGAACCTGTTTGTTCAAAATCCTGACCGCCCAGAACCTCATATTTCGTATAATTTCCTCCCGTATCACCGGCATAGCTGATGTTGAAAATGGTAGACCCATCTTCAGAAGCCTGCAATCGTGCGGTACGGTTTGAAGGCACAATAAAGCCGTTGTCAAAAGGCTCTATCGATACCGAGGGATCTTTAGCATCCTCACTACTTAACGCATAGATCAACGTTCCTCCGTTACCATCCCCGGGATTATCGCCCATTCGGGCAGCAGCGACAGTAATCCAGCGGCTGGTATCTTCAGGGTCTGTGATTACAGTTGTCCCATTGTCGTCATCGGTATTGCAGGATGCCATAAATAGGGAACCTATTGCGGCAAAAGCAAGGGTTTTAATGTTTAAAAATGTTCGTTTCATGATTTGTTTGGTATTTAAAGTTTAAAAAGAATTGATTGAATAGTTGAGTTTTAAGTAAAAGGCTCTTCCCGGTTTTTGCACAGACAGGTTATCGTAAACCGGCCTGTCAAAAATGTTTTTGACATCAAAACTGAGTACAAAGCATTTATCGGGAAAGAAATAGCTCAGCCCCAGGTCCTGCGCCAATTGTTCAGGAACTTTAAAAAATTCGTCTCCAACGGTGTTAGATCCCTGCGGAACCAGGTAAGAGAATTCATCGGTGTAATAGAGGGTATAGAATAAGTCAAGCCGCGATTGCTTTTGAAGCAGGTTTTTAAGGGAGTAGCGCAGATTGCCATTCATCGTTAAGAAGGGGGTGTTCGGCACGGCTACTTCGGTACCCCGGTTTTCAATTTTTAAATCGAATTTTGAAATATTAAAGTTGGCCGAGAGCTTGTCGTTGAAGTTGTAATTCAACTGCGCATCAAAGCCTTTTGAAGTTCCGCTGCCCTGATTGACATATACGATCAACTCATCGTTTACATTGAGTGAGGTCTCGATTGGCAATCCTATGCGATCTTTGATGTTTCGGGTGAAAAAATTGGCAGACAACGTGAGTTGATGCCAGTTAAAATCGAATGCTCCCAGACGGAAACCCAGATTGTAGTTGTTGCTCTGCTCGGGATTAATGCCGGAATTAGCCACTACATTATCGCCGTCATTACCAAAAATTTCAGTCTCATTAGGAAGGCGAATGGCTTTTTCGGCCGAAGCCAGCACAAAGACCTTAGGGGTAATCCCATAAGATGCGGCAAAACCATAGCCTTCAAATTTTTTATTACTGCTTACCACCTCATCAACGATGACGCGGTTTCCGGCATCGTTGGTGACAAGCTCAGGATCTTTGCTTATCGTTTTTTGCTGATAGTATTTTCCAAACAAACTGGCTTTAAGCCGGTCATTAAAGGCATTTACTTCATAGGTTAAAGACAGGATGTTCTTGTGCAAATCCCGTGTGCCCACAAAGGTATTTTCAAGAAGGGGTCGCAAGGCATCGCTATCTTCCCGGTCGATACTGCTGTACACGTGATTAAACAGAACCTTATGAGCATCATTAAAGGCATACGAAATCCCTGACCGCACCGATGCTACGTTACGGCTTATCTTTAAAAGCGTGGGACCACCTTCCTGCTGCGAACCCCAGGTATATTCGTATTCATCGCCTCTAAAATCAATGGCGCGCTCACCGTTCCAGCTGTAGGCCGCGGCCACGGTATCATTGAGTTGACGGTTTCGGCTTCCGTAATATCCGTTAACAGTGACGTCAAGACCTTCAGCAAACAAATCGCTTTTTTGGTAGCTCAGGTTTGCAAGCGCGACATCAGACTCATAAAACCTTCCTTTATAAGGCATAATGGTCATAAAGGCGCCGTGTTGTACTTCCTTGTAGTCATCAGACCCGGTAAAGCCTACATAAAACTGGTCTGCCCAGCTCACATCGGTATAGCCTATTTGTACAATCCCGCCCGTAGAACGGTAGGCATCATTAAAACGTCTCGCGGTAATGGGCGTTTGTACACCTCCCAACCCGGTAACCACTATACTTCTGCCGCTTACTTCATAATCGTTATCTGAATAATTATGAAAGCCCGAAGCCTTGACGGTAAAACCCGATTTATCGAAACGGTAGAGTCCGTTTACACTGGCCTGAAACGTGTTGAACGAACCATAAGACACCGAAGCATTCAGGTTTGTCGCGGCAGATTTATCTAAAACAATGTTGATGGCACCACCCAACGCATCGTCTGATAAATGCCCCGGCACTACCCCTTTATACACCTCAATTTGCTGAATCATAGAAGGCGGAATGCTGTTGAGATTGAATGCAGAACCAAAAGTGGAAATGGGAATCCCATCTATAAAAATGCGCACCGCACTACCCGATAATCCGTTAAGGCTGTATTCTACGTTAGAGCCCAGGCCGCCATTTTGCCTGATTTTTACACCAACCGTGGTATTTAAAAGTTCGTTTGTCTGAATGTTGCGCTGGGCGGCTTCTTCGGTATTTACCACATTTACCGCAAAGCCCTGCTTTTCCATTTTGGTCTTTATCGATTCCGCGCGAATAGCAACCGCATCAAGCTCATAATCTCCAGCATTATCAAGCTGAATATCGTGGCGCAGGTTAGCATTTTTAATAACAACCTGATCAAAACCTATAAAATCCCCGCTTAGAATCTCAAGATTATACGTGCCCGATGGTAAATCCCGGAAGCTGTAAACAGCTGCATCATTGGTTTGGGTTTCCTTTGAAATCCCCGAACCGCTGAGCTTAATCTGCGCCTGAGGCACCAGATAGCCATTGGCATCTTTTACCACACCGCTAAGGTTAAATTGAGCACTTGCCGCAAAGCAAAAAAGTAGAAAAAAACAGGTTAGTTGTTGCTTCATCGTTAGGTTATGAGTGGACAAATTTATATTTATTTAGATTAAATCCAAATAAAAATAGAATTAGTAAGTCCGTGATATCCCTCGCTACTTCTAGTCTCGCAGCTACGACGAAGCTCTATTAATTTGCGTATACATCTGTAAGTCAAAGCTCAACAAGCCATCACTTAACTGTTTTTTATACGCTTATTTTTTCGTTAATGAGTGGAAGAATGAGGTTCCTGAATGGGATAGTTTTCACATAAGGACCCTATAAACAAATAAGATTATACCAGATTTGGTATTTAGATTATACAAGACTGATTGATTTGAAAACAGAACTATATATTCAACGGAATAAGTCTAAAAAGAATCAGTAATTATCAGAAAAAACGGGAAATCTCTTAAACCCCATCCCACAATTGGTCTAAGGCATCGTGATCACTGATTTTGATACGCTTGCCTTCGGTTTCGATAAGGCCTTCCTTTTTAAATTTGGTGAGTGTACGTATGCACAATTCGGTGGCGGTGCCCACCACGTCTGCGATATCATTGCGCGACAGCACCAGGCTTAGATAGCCGTCTGCATCGGTGCCAAAATGCGTGTCGAGGTACAGTAAAATTCCGGCGACGCGCTGGTTTACGGTTTTCTGCGCCATGTTGACGATGACATCATCGGCCAGTTTGAGTTCGTGCGCCATATTCTTCAGCAGCGCCTGAATAAACTCCGGATTCTTCGAAATGCTTTCGGTGAAGTTTTCTTTCGGAATAAAACACAGCTGCATATCGTTTAACGCAATTGCACTGAGGTTTGCGGCTTCCTCGGCAATAAGCGATCGCTGCCCCATCACCTCTCCTTTAGAAGCAATCTTTACAATCTGATCTTTCCCATTTTCGCTAAGCTTAGACAGCTTGGATACCCCGTCGCGCACACAAAAAACGCCATTCAGCTTTTCGCCCTCCTTAAAAATAGATTCCCCCTTTTTAACCGTACGGGTCACCTTAGCATCTGAAATGGCTTTCAACTCCTCTTTTTTGAGGGATCTGAGCGCATTCAGTTCTCTGATGATACAGTTCTCGCAGCGGGACTCTTCGTGTGGGTTCATAGGCTCAAAATTAGCGAAGAGCACAGCCAAAAAAAAGGTTTTGGGAGGCTGAAATCAAAAACTTTCAAAAAAAATGAAAGCAACTGACAAAAGTCATCTTTTTCGGGCATCGCGTTTAAGTCCTTTGCATCAGGTATTTAGCAAATTAGAATAAAATGGAATCATGTTATCACTGTGGCGACTCCTGCGGGGAGCACGTCCTGGCGCATCGCAGCAAGTTCTTTTGCTGCAGTGGCTGCAAAACGGTTTACGACATCCTGTATGAAAACAACCTGTCGTACTACTATGATCTGGACAAAAGTCCGGGCAACACGCCTAAAGATTTCAAAGGTCGGTTTGATTATCTGGACAACCCGGAAATCAAGGCCAAACTGCTTGATTTTGACGAGCAGGCCACACAGATCGCATCGTTTACCATACCCGCCATACATTGCAGCTCCTGCATCTGGGTACTGGAAAACCTGAGCAAACTGCGCCCGGCTATCAAAAGCACTCAGGTGAACTTCCCTGAAAAAACCATTCGCATCACCTTCAATTCGGCTGAAATCAGTCTCAGGGAAGTGGTTGAACTGCTGTGCATGTTGGGTTACGAACCGGTGATTTCGCTACAGGATTTCAACAAAAAAGAGCGCAAAAAAGACCGCTCCCTCATTTACAAACTGGGCATCGCAGGCTTTGCCTTTGGAAATATCATGTTTCTCTCCTTCCCCGAATATTTTGAGGTTGAAGAGTTTTGGCTAGACCGGTATAAACCCATTTTCAGGGCTTTGATGTTGGTATTCTCCATTCCCGTGGTGCTGTACTCAGCCCGGGATTATTTTACTTCGGCCTTTAAATCGCTGCGCTCGCGTATGCTGAATATAGACGTGCCCATCGCTTTGGGCATTCTGGTACTCTTTCTGCGTTCGTGCTATGAGGTGATTACCAACACCGGGACCGGCTTTTTTGATAGTCTGGCGGGATTGGTTTTCTTTCTTTTACTCGGAAAGTTTTTTCAGCAGAAAACCTACGCTTATCTCAGCTTTGAGCGCGACTACAAATCCTATTTCCCCATCGCAGTAACCCGCCTGGAAACCGAAGGAGCCCAACGGGAAAGCCAGATTCCGGTTTATGAGATCAAACCAAAAGATCGCATACTCATACGCAATGGCGAACTCATCCCGGTAGACGGGATCCTGATTAAAGGAGATGCGCTTATCGACTACAGTTTCGTAACCGGCGAGGCCGAACCCGTATCTAAAAAAACAGGTGATACGGTCTTTGCGGGTGGAAAACAACAGGGCGGTATTTTGGAACTCAGCGTGACCAAAGCCGTCGAACAAAGTTACCTCACCCAATTGTGGAGCAACGAAATCTTTCAAAAAGAACGGCAAAACGAACTCGACTCGCTTACGACCAAAATAAGCAAACACTTTACCCTCGGCGTTCTTGGGATTGCCCTGGCTGCGTCCCTGTTTTGGTGGTTTGTTGACCCCTCAAAAATACTCCATGTCTTTACCGCAGTGCTCATTGTCGCCTGCCCATGCGCCCTGGCCTTATCTGCTCCCTTTACCCTGGGCAATCTGCTGCGCATCACGGGTAAACACAAGTTCTACTTAAAGGATGCAGGAGTCATAGAACAACTGGCGGCCGTTGATACGGTGGTTTTTGACAAAACAGGCACGCTGACCTCAGCTTCCAAAGAAGCCATACGCTATAGCGGTGAAAGCCTTACCGAACATGAAGAATCCCTGCTTACCAGCACGCTCAGGGCTTCAAATCATCCACTGAGCCGCAGTTTGTACAGCATGTTTCAGGATTATAAAATCAAGGTTCTTGATGATTTTGAAGAAGAACCGGGAATGGGAATCACCGGCACGCTTAAAAAACAGGAAATCCGTGTGGGTTCGTATGCCTTTGTTAATGCGCTTCCGCCCGAAAAAAAACAGCTTGCAGACAGTCATACCAGCGTACACATCGCCACGCAAACCGGCTATAAAGGCTGCTACACTTTTCAAACCACCTACCGCAGCGCTTTAAAATCGGTGTTTCGGGAACTGAGCAAAAATGTCGAACTCGTTATTCTTTCGGGCGATAACGACAGCGAGCAAAGCAGGCTGAACAGACTACTCGATGTTCCGGTGGCGATGCATTTCAATCAAAAACCCGAAGACAAGCTGAAGTTTATCAAAAGTCTGCAGCAACAGGGTAAAAAAGTGATGATGGTGGGTGACGGACTCAACGACAGCGGCGCTTTGGCACAAAGCGATGTGGGTATCGCCATTTCTGAAAATGTAAATGTCTTTTCACCCGCCTGCGACGGGATTCTGGATGCTTCGCGTTTTGAGCAATTGCCTGCCTTTATAAAACTTGCCCGGAATGGTAAACGCATCATCAAATGGAGTTTTGTCCTATCGCTGCTTTACAATGTGGTGGGGCTCGCGCTGGCCGTAAGCGGAAACTTAAAACCCGTCTACGCCGCGATTTTAATGCCCTTAAGCTCCATCAGCATCGTGGCATTTACCACATTATGCACCTATTATTTCGGCAGCAGTTTAAAAAATCCCGAAGAAGACGAATAGATTTTCAAAAGCTGATTTATGTCATCTTTTAAGCAAACACAGCCGGCTAATTTTACAACCAAATTCAGGTAGGTATGAGTATCATTTATATGCTTCTCGCGATAAGCGTGGTTGTGGCTTTAGTCTTCTTTGCGGCATTTATTTTCTCGGTGCGCAAGGGACAGTACGATGACACCTATACCCCTTCGGTACGTATGCTGTTTGAAGACGAACTCGTGAAAAACACAGGGTCTTCCGCAGACAAAAACCAACAATCCATTACCAATCATTCAGATCGCAAATCGAAGTAATTATGCAAACAGAACAGTTTTATTACGACAACAAAATCGTAAGAAAGTTTATCATCGCCACCCTGTTTTGGGGGCTCATCGGGATGAGCTTGGGCTTGCTGCTGGCCTTTATGTTTTTATTTCCCAACATCACAGACGGCATCTCGTGGCTGAGTTTTGGCCGCCTGCGTCCGCTACACACCAATGCGGTGATTTTTGCTTTTGTGGGGAACGCCATTTATGCCGGGGTGTATTACTCGTCACAGCGCCTGCTTAAAGCCCGTATGTGGAAAGACTGGCTGAGCAACTTCAACTTTTGGGGCTGGCAGGCGATTATTGTCGCCGCAGCCATCACACTGCCGCTGGGCTACACCACTTCTAAAGAATATGCAGAGCTCGAGTGGCCTATAGACATTATGATCGCGCTGGTTTGGGTGGCTTTTGGAGCCAACCTCATCGGTACCATCCTCAAACGCAGACAGCGCCATCTCTATGTGGCCATTTGGTTTTACCTGGGCACTTTTGTGACGGTGGCCGTGCTTCATATTGTAAACAGTATCGAGCTGCCCATAAGCGCGCTTAAAAGTTATTCGTATTACGCCGGGGTGCAGGATGCGCTGGTACAATGGTGGTACGGGCACAACGCGGTGGCATTTTTCCTGACCACTCCGTTTCTGGGTCTGATGTACTACTTTGTACCCAAAGCCGCCAACCGGCCTATCTACTCCTACCGACTCTCGATTGTACACTTTTGGTCGCTGATTTTCATTTACATCTGGGCAGGGCCGCACCACTTGCTGTACACCGCACTGCCCGGCTGGGCGCAAAACCTGGGAGTTGCCTTTTCCGTGATGCTGATCGCGCCATCCTGGGGTGGTATGATCAACGGCCTGCTTACCCTGCGTGGCGCCTGGGATAAGGTACGTACCGATCCGGTTTTGAAATTTATGGTGGTTGCCATTACCGGTTATGGGATGGCCACCTTTGAAGGGCCGATGCTTTCGCTTAAAAATGTAAATGCCATTGCGCACTTCAGCGACTGGATCATCGCACACGTGCACGTAGGCGCCTTGGCGTGGAATGGCTTCCTGACTTTTGGGATGGTCTACTGGATGGTGCCGCGATTATTCAAAACGCAGCTTTGGTCTACCAAACTCGCGAACGTACACTTCTGGGTAGGTACTTTGGGAATCATTATGTACGCGCTGCCTATGTATGTGGCCGGTTTTGTACAGGCTTCAATGTGGAAACAATTCAATCCTGACGGAACCCTTACCTACGGAAACTTTCTGGAGACTTTAACCGAAATCATCCCGATGTACTGGATGCGGGCTATAGGTGGTTCGCTATACATCCTGGGTGCCTTTGTGATGCTCTATAATATTATTAAAACTATAAGAAGCGGAAGCAAAGTGACCGACGAACTCGCCGAAGCTGCACCGCTTAGCCCCGTGACCCCCAAACGTACCGCAAAAGAAGGCTACCATACCTGGCTGGAGCGTCGCCCGGTTCAACTCACCATCTTCGCCACCATTGCTATTTTGATTGGCGGTATGGTGCAGATCATTCCGTCACTGATTGTAGATGATTATGTACCCGTGATTTCTACGGTAAAACCCTACACCCCACTGGAGCTTGAAGGGCGTGACCTCTACATCCGCGAAGGTTGTGTGGGCTGCCACTCACAGATGATCAGACCCTTCCGCAGTGAAGTAGAGCGTTACGGCGAGTACTCCAAGTCGGGCGAGTATGTCTACGATCATCCCTTCCTCTGGGGAAGCAAGCGCACGGGACCTGATTTATTTCGCGTAGGCGGAAAATATTCAGACAACTGGCACCTCAACCATATGTATGATCCGCAGAGTACCTCAGCCGGTTCAATTATGCCGTCTTACAGTTGGTTGATACGCAGCGAACTCGATAAGTCACAGACCGAAGACAAGATGAAAGCGATGAAGCAACTGGGCGTACCCTATACGGTTGAAGATATTGAGCGCGCCCAGCAATGGATGAGCGAACAGGGCGAACAGATTGAAAAAAATCTGTATGCCGACCCCGATTTTGCCAAAACCTATGAAGCCGATAAAAAAGCTGCTGCTCAAAACGGAGCTGATTTTGTCGAAATGCGCAACCGCGAGATCGTCGCGCTTATCGCCTACCTGCAACGCCTGGGAACCGATATCAAGATTAAAACCGGTGCCGAAAATTCAACCGCAAAAACCGAATAACCATGCTCAAATTTGTCAAACAAAATCTGGAAAACATAGACGGGGTGGCCATCTATCCCATCATCTCCCTGCTCATTTTCTTTGTGTTTTTTGTTGCCCTGTTTGCCTGGGTGATCACCGCAAAGAAGCATTATTTACAGGAAGTGAGTGCGCTTCCGCTTGAAGAAGACCTTTTAACACCAGACCAGCCATGAGAAGTATCGCATCTATACTACGCATTTTAGCTTTTGCGGGCTTTGCCTACCTCTTTCTAAATTATGTGGGTACACCCGAAAATGAAGCTTCGGTATTTACCACCCAAAACTGGCTCTGGGCCATCTATGCCGTGCTCGTCTTTATGTACATCGCTTTTGAGATTTGTATTGAAAGCTTACGCGCCGTCCTCTTTAAGTCCCTAAAGCCGGAAGCCCAGGAACAGTACCAGGCTGAAGTTGAAGCCAAAAAAAGACGCATGGCGTCCTGGTTTAAAGGCCTGTACGGTAAACTCTGGAAAGCAAAGCCTGTAGAGCAGGAAGAAGAAATCTTGCTGGACCATAATTATGACGGTATCAAAGAACTCGACAACCGTCTGCCACCCTGGTGGGTGTATGGCTTTTACGCTACTATTCTGTTTGCAGCGGTGTATTTGTTACGCTTTGAAGTCTTTGGCGATTACGACCAGATCGATGAGTATGAGCAGGCAGTCGCGCAGGCTAAACTGGATCTGGAAGAATACAAAAAAACCGCTAAGGATCTGGTAGATGCCAACACCGTAGAGCTGCTTACCGATGCAAGCGATATCAAAGCAGGAGAAGTCCTTTTTACCGGGAATTGCATCGCCTGTCACAAAGCAGGCGGCGCGGGCGGAATTGGCCCCAACCTCACCGATGACTACTGGATTCTGGGTGGCGGTATCAAAAATGTCTTTCACACCATCGCCGAAGGAGGACGCGCCGGAAAAGGCATGATCTCCTGGAAAACCGACCTGAAACCCGGTGAAATCGCGCAGGTAGCCAGCTACGTATTGAGCCTGCACGGCACCAACCCGGCAGATGCCAAAGAACCGGAAGGAGAAATCTGGATTGATGAAAACGCGCCCGTAGAAGCAGTGCAGGTACAGCAGGATTCTACCGGTATTGAGGTGATTTTAGAACAGGAACCGGTGATCGATGACATCATCACAAACGAAAATTAATAACCATGGCCGCTCAGGATCAGGAACATTTTAGGGACAGCATAGGCACCATCAACGATGCGGGCAAACGCGCGTGGGTGTATCCTAAAAAACCGGTGGGCAAACTCTACGAGTACCGCAAACTGGTGAGCTATGCGCTGCTGCTCTTTTTATTCGGTGCGCCGTTTGTACACATCAACGGCAACCAGTTTCTGATGTTCAATGTGCTGGAGCGTAGGTTTAATATTTTCGGCTTTCCGTTCTGGCCGCAGGATTTTCACCTCTTTGTGATGATGATGATCATCGGGGTGGTCTTTGTAGTGCTGTTTACGGTTGCTTTTGGCCGAATCTTTTGCGGGTGGATTTGCCCTCAGACCATATTTATGGAAATGGTCTTCCGCAGGATTGAATACTGGATTGATGGTGACCGCGGGAAACAAATACGCCTAAACAACATGCCCTGGAATGCCGAAAAAATACGGAAGCGTCTGCTGAAATGGTCGGTCTTTTTTGTGATCTCGTTTCTCATTGCCAATGTGTTTCTGGCCTATCTCATAGGCAGCGAGCGCCTGCTGCAGTACATCACCGACGGCCCGGCAAACCACGTAAGCACGCTTATCTCGCTGCTCATTTTCACCGGCGTGTTTTACTTTGTTTTCGCCTGGTTTCGCGAGCAGGTGTGTATCATCGTGTGTCCCTACGGCAGGTTGCAGGGCGTTTTGCTCGACACCAAATCTATCTTGGTGGCTTACGATTACAAACGCGGCGAGAAAGAAGCCGGCAGAGCCAAATTTAAAAAGACTGAAGACCGCGAAGCAACAGGCAAGGGGGATTGCATCGACTGCTTTCAGTGCGTAAATGTGTGCCCCACCGGGATTGACATCCGCAACGGCACCCAGCTGGAATGTGTAAACTGCACCGCCTGTATTGACGCCTGCAACCAGATGATGGAGGCGGTAAACCTGCCCAAGGATTTGATTCGCTATGCCAGTGAAGAGAACATTGAGAAGAAGACGAAGTTTCAGTTTACTCCGCGTCTTAAAGGCTATACCGCCGTACTGATCATTCTAATTGGCGTATTAAGTGGGATGCTCTTTTTACGCAATGATGTGGAAGCAAACGTGCTGCGCCTGCCGGGTCAGCTCTATGAGCACAAAGCCGAAGATATCATCAGCAATGTGTACACCTTTAAGCTCATCAATAAAACCACGCGAAAAATTGAAAACGTGCACTTTGAGCTGATTTCGCATAGCGGAAGTATTAAAGTGGTGTCGCAGGAAACACTTGAAGTACCGGCACAGGGACTTGCGGAAGGCACGCTTTTTATAGAAGTGAAAAGCGCTGATCTGGAAGGCGAAAAAGAACAATTAAAAATAGGGGTTTACAGCGGTGAACGGCTCATAGAGACCACCCGCACCATCTTTCTGGGGCCCCGAAGCTATAACTGATACGATCATGGAAACTACAAAGAAACACAACTGCTGCCTGGGCTGTCAAAACGGAAAACCCGGTCAGAACCAGCATTGCAGGGTACGCCTGTTTAAAGAAGAGCAAAAACAGAAAAAAGCCCTGAGTCAGGATGAATTGGCTAAAAAATATAATTAACCCCCGGCGGGGAAGGTTTTCATTTAAAAAATTAAAACACATCACTATGAAATTCAATTGGGGAACCGGGCTCGTCATCGGTATGCTAAGCTTTATGAGCTTTATCCTGTACTTTGTAATCACGATGTCTACAGACCAGAAATACAGCTATGATCTGGTTATCGAAGACTATTACAAGCACGAGATGAACCTGCAGGGCGCCATAGACGCCACCGAAAACAGCAATCAGCTCGAAACACCGGTAACCGGTACCAAAACCGAAGCGGGTTACCTCATTGCTTTTCCTGAAAATTTAGATCCTAAAGCCATTACCGGCTCAGTGTTCCTGTATAGACCGTCTGCCCGGCAACTTGATTTTGACATGCCTATACGCCTGTCATCTTCTAATTTGCTCATACCTGACAAACGCCTGGTTGGCGGTCGCTGGAACATTACCATTACCTGGGAATACGAAGGTAAAAACTACCGCTTTGAGGATGAAATAACCTATTGATTATGATCGCAACGGCACTTCTTTTCGGACTTTTGGGCAGTTTGCATTGCGTGGGCATGTGTGGGCCTATCGCGTTTTTGATGCCGGTAGATCACCGGAATCCGCTGAAAAAGTTCTTTCAAATACTCAGCTACCACAGCGGGCGGCTGCTTACCTATGCGCTTATTGGCTTTCTGTTTGGAGCCGTGGGAGAGCGTTTAAACCTCTTTGGCTTACAGCAGCAACTTTCTATCGCCGTAGGTGCCCTGATGATTACCGCGGTGGTAATCCCTTCCCGAATCTTTAACCGCTACAACCTGTCAAAACCTGCGTACAAACTGGTGGGACGTATCAAATCGGCCTTGGGTCAGCAGCTTAAAAGCAAACGCAAAAGCACCTTTTTTACCCTGGGCTTATTAAACGGTCTACTCCCCTGCGGACTCGTGTATATGGCGGTGTTTGGAGCTTTGGGCACCGGCGGCGCATTCCACGGAAGCCTGTATATGCTGCTCTTTGGATTAGGCACCGTACCCCTGATGACTTCAGCCCTCTATCTGGGAAATTTTATAAAAGGCAAAGCCAAAAAACAAATTGTCAAGGTCATTCCTATTCTGGTGATCCTGATGGGTTTTTTGTTTATCCTCCGCGGTTTGGGCTTAGGTATTCCTTATGTTTCCCCTTCGGAAAAGGTTGCTGTGGCGCAGGTAGAGGCGAGGCAGAGTTGTCATTGAGAGATCGCCTCATCCCCCCGCCCTTCTCCCGCCGGAGAAGGGAGCCAATCCTAACTAGATTTTTGCTTTAAGACTAGGAAACAGTCTTCTTAGTCCTCTTTTTCTTCAGTATAGCAATGAGTCCCCGTTAAAAATTTTCGAAGCCTTGGAGAAAATTTAGGGGACTTATTGCGGTTTTGCCCCTAAGGGCAAAAATACCTAAGAAATAAGCCTGAGAATAATTACAATTGAAAACTCAAATTATCATAGGCACATTATATTTGACCAAAACCAATAGGAGATACAGATAAAAAAGGCTCTTTTCTTTTGGCTAGGCCTGCCCTGAGCGGAGTCGATGGGTTTCTTTGGAGAAGCAAACCGAGGTACAAGGTTCACGAGGTCCATAACCAATAAGCGACAGCGAGCTAAAGAAAATGAACAGAGCATTCTAAAGAAACTCAAACATACAAATAGAAGATAGGGGATTCACTGTTCGCGAACGATTGGATCACGTGTAAGTCTTTCACTCATCCTTCGATTAGATGTCACTTCGAGTGGCTGGTGCATAGCGTTAGCGGAGCTTCAGGTATATAAAGAAGTCTGCTTAGTTGGGATGTTTATCGCTAACCGGGCTCCTCGATACAACCTTTGAAAGCCTGGACTCTCAGAAATTTAAGTTTTTCACTTCAAGCCATGTTCTGTCCCTTTTTTCCATCGATGAAAAAAGGAACCAAAAAAATCTAGGCTGACAAAGCTTTATCTAAATTTTTCATTCGCTCGCTAAATTTTAGAAACTCGCTTGATTATTCTCCTTAAAGATCAAAATACGTTTAACTCAAACAGTCTAAAATTTTTAACGCTCCCTCTTTTCAAATTTTACGATAAATCTTTGTAGGCCAGTACTGGCGTTTTAATTAGCTTTTTTTTAGAAACTGAATTAATTTTTATTCAAGACCTGTCGAAAACTAAAGGTGTAATTTAAAATCCATCCGCTTACCCAGTACCCGAACCACAAAAATCTCATTTTGGTCTTCGACTAAATAAAAAATGGTATGTCCTTTAAACTGATAAAAAAATATGCGCTCTGCTATAAATGATGCTTTTCTAAGAAGTTCTGGTCTGGTCGCAAGCATCAGAAAGGTTTCTTCGAGTTCGAGTAAATAGTTTCGCGCAGGTAAAGAACCAAAATGAGATACACCATATTTATAGATTTCAACTAAATCTTCTTCGGCTTTGGCAGAAAGCTTATAGCTCACCATTATCTACTTTGGCTATGATATCTTTTATTTTAAGGGGACTCACCCCACTTTTTAAGCCGTCTTGAATTGCCCTTTTAAGCTCCAAAAGTTCTTCCGTTTCTTCCTGATCCTTTCGTACCAAGTCCCGTATATACTCACTATCATTAGTAAAATCACCATTTTCAACTTTCATCTTTATCCAGCGATCCTGCTTTTCTGTAAAAGTTATTGATTTTCGAATCGTGTCCATAAACTTTACTTTTGGTGCGTATCTGCACGTTTTTACACCACTAAGTTACGGTTTTTTTAGTTATTCTAATCTTCACTGTTCTCGTGCGATTGCATCGCGTTCAAGTCTTTCCCTCATCCTTCGCTTAGATGTCACTTCGAGTGGCTGAGGCATAGCGCTAGTGGAGCTTCAGGCGTATCGAGAAGTCTGCTTAGTTTATCATTTTTATTACTAACCGGGGTTCTCGATATAACCTTTAGAAGCTTGGTCTCACAAAAATTTAAGTTTTTCACTTCAAGCCATATTCTGTCCCTTTTTTCCATCGATGAAAAAAGGAACCAAAAAAATCTAGGCTGACAAAGCTTTATCTAAATTTATCATTCGCTCGCTAAATTTTAGAAACTCGCTTGATTATTCTCCTTAAAGATCAAAATACGTTTAACTCAAACAGTCTAAAATTTTTAACGCTCCCTCTTTTCAAATTTTACGATAAATATTTGTAGGCCGGTACTGGCGTTTTAATTGACCTTTTTACTCAAAACCTAAATTACTTTTCCATATCACAATCCTAAACGAATATTTTGTTCAGAATACTAAATCTGATTTGTTAGTCCTGTTTTTCTTCAGTATTGCAGTAAAAGGCTCTTTTCTTTAGGTAAGCTTGTCCTAAGCGCAGTCGAAGGATTTTTTTTGAAGCAAACTGCCGCTTTTAATCCCTTTGGCGGTGCCAAAAAACCCGCCAAAAAGCTGATAAATCAGCATTCAGGCGGGTTACCAACCAAATTGAGTCTAGGGACCCTTAAACAGTCATAGAAAAAAGTTTGGTTTCGGGTTTATTGCGTTGCAGGCGCAGGTCAAAAGCCAGGCAGATGTTGCGTACAAAGGCTTTTCCCTTTTCGGTGACGCGCAAACCATTCAGTCTAAATTCCAGCAAACCGTCTGCTTCAAGTTCGCCAAGACGAATCAAGGTTTCGGCCAGACCATCGAAGCAGAGTTCGGGGGCATCCCAGCGGGTTTCAAAACGACACATCAGGTTGAGAATATGCTTTCGGATCACCAGATCTTCTTCGGTTAAAATATGCCCGCGGTACACCGGCAGAATATTATTCTCGAGCAGGTGATAGTATTCGCTCAGCCCTTTGACGTTTTGGGCGAAACTGTACCAGCTGTCGCTGATGGCCGACACGCCCAGCCCCAGCATCACCTTGGTTTTAGAAGCATTATACCCCATAAAATTGCGGTGCAGACGCCCTTCCTGCTGGGCGTAATACAAATCGTCTGTGGGTAAGGCGAAATGATCCATGCCGATTTCGACATAACCGGCTTCGAGTAGTAAACGCTTTCCGCTCTCATACTGCTCCCGCTTTGCTTCGGGCGTGGGCAGGTTGGCCTCATCGTAGCCCCGCTGGCCATTCCCTTTAATCCATGGCACGTGCGCATAGCTGTAAAAGGCAATTCGGTCCGGAAACAACTGAATGGTCTTTTCGATAGTATGCTTTACGTGATCAAGCGTTTGAAAGGGAAGTCCAAAAATGATGTCGTGCCCCACCGAAGTATAGCCCGCCCGGCGAGCCTGCCCGGTTGCCTGCTCCACATGCTCAAACGGCTGAATGCGGTTGATGGCCTTTTGCACCGTCTCGTTATAATCCTGCACGCCGTAGCAAACGCGTTTAAAACCCAAAGCCGCCAGGGTTTGGAGGTGTGCCAGCGTGGTATTGTTGGGATGACCCTCGAAGCTCATTTCACAACCCGGCGCGCGGTCTGCAACCTTAAAAATCCCGTCGATAAGCATCTTAAGGTTGTGTTCGGTAAAAAAGGTGGGGGTGCCCCCACCTAAATGCACCTGCTGTATGACCGGTCGCTCCCCTAAAAACGAACGGTACAGAGCAAGTTCTTTTAGCAGCGCGTTGATATACGGAGTCTCTACGCTGTGATTTTTGGTAATGCGTTTGGTACAGCCGCAAAAGGTGCACATCGACTCGCAAAAAGGCAGGTGAATGTACAGACTTATGCCTTCGGTCCTGTTACTCGCTTTAAAACTGTGCTTCAGCGTCTCTTTCCACAAAGCCAGGCTGAATTGCTCCCGATCCCAATAAGGCACCGTGGGATAACTTGTATAGCGCGGTCCGGGGACGTTGTATTTGGTAACCAAAGCCGTATCAATCATAATTTGTACTGTAAAAACGAGGCTGTCTAAAAAAGTAAGCTTAAGCTGTCAATCTGCCCTGATATTTCCGGGGGTCGAAGTTCTAGACTGCTGATAATCAAATAGTCTTCGACAGGCTCAGACTGACAGTCCAATACCGAATAACTTTTTCGACAACCTCGTATAATTAGACTTGAAAAAGGTCAATTAAAGCGGGGGTTGTTTCGGCTAGATAAGGAGTCCGCCAATGATTATAAGTACATTCAGCACGGTACTGAAAACCAAAAGTTTAAAGATCAGATCCGGTTTTTGTACGGTAAGGATCGAGGCGTTATGCATACTGCAAGCCACCACGCTGAGCATTACAAAAAACATCTGTACCAAACCGTGCCCGTGCATTAAGGTGGTCATCACCGCGGCAGAACCTAAACAGGTACTTAAAATAATCCCGATGGCGGAATAGCCGATGATGTTATGGGTAAAATCGTCCTGAAGTTTTGAAAAAGTGGTCATACCTGAAAAATTTTAATTACTATCAAATTACCCGGTAAAAGTACCGGGATGCTTCAGGGTATTTTATGACTTTTGTCAGGTTACGGTTTTTTTCTTTAGGTATTATTTTTAGAGTTCGTTGATCTCCTAACGTCGATTTGCGTAATTAGAGGTTCTATTGGTTCTTCCTTTCTTTTCTTTGCCTGTCCAAAGAAAAGAAACAAAAGAAAAGACACTTTTTCTTAGGTATTTTTGCCCTCAGGGGCAAAACCGCAATAAGTCCCCTAAATTTTCTCCAAGGCTTCGAAAATTTTTAACGGAAACTTATTACTATACTGAAGAAAAAGAGGACTAAAGAACAATAAATCTAAAACATTAGATTATTTGCCAGTTATTGGAAAATTGTAAGTCATTTAACCCTTCGGGTTTGATTATATCAAAGCTTTCATCTGAGTTAAAATCTTACTGCCTTTTCCTTTGGAGAAGGGCTGGGGATGAGGAGAACGAGGACTTATTGCTATACTGAAGAAAAAGAGGGCTAAAGAATAAAACTCTTAGTCCTAATTTCAAAGACGGCCTACAAGAAGATATCGTAAAATTTGAAGTGAGCGCAGCGTCGCAGGCGGTTCTGTTTGAGGACGCGATAGCGGACGAGTTAACCGCCTGCAGCGCAGTGAACGATAAATTTAGATATCGTCTTGTGAGCCTTGATCTTCCTGCCCGGCTGAATAGACGGGTTGGTTCTTTTGTATCAAGACAAAAGAACAGAAATGCTAATTGAAGGTATAGTTTTGTTTTAAGTACTGGTAAATCTCCTAACGTCGATTTATGTAATAAGAGGTCCTACAGTTTGTCCCTTTCTTTTCTTTGCCTGTCCAAAGAAAAGAAACAAAAGAAAAGACACTTTTTCTTAGGTATTTTTGCCCTCAGGGGCAAAACCGCAATAACTTCCCTAAATTTTCTCCAAGGCTTAGAAAATTTTTAACGGGAACTTATTGCTATACTGAAGAAAAAGAAGGCTAAAGAACAATAAATCTAAAACATTAGATTATTTGCCAGTTATTGGAAAATTGTAAGTCATTTAACCCTTCGGATTTGAATACTATAGATTTTAAATTTCTGAAAACAGTTACGATTAGGCTCCCTTCTCTCCCGAACCTTCGGGAGGAGAAGGGCTGGGGATGAGGAGAACGATAAATTTAGATATCGTCTTGTGAGCCTTGATCTTTTGGTTCTTTTGTATCAAGACAAAAGAACAGAAATGCTAATTGAAGTTATAGTTTTGTTTTAAGTACTGGTAAATCTCCTAACGTCGATTTGTGCAGGCAATATTACCATAGCATGTTCTGTTCATTTTCTTTGCTTCTCCAAAGAAAACGAACCAAAAGAAAAGAGCCCCTCGCTTAGGAATTTTTCGCCTCAGGGCGAAAACCGCCTTGTCAGCTCCGCGTCGCTAGCGCTCCTGTCCCTCGGAGCTGCCTGCGGCTATTCTGAACCGAGGGAGAGAAACTCGTTTAACCCTTCGGGTTTGATTATATCAAAGCTTTCTGAGTTAAAATCTGACTCCCTTTTCCTTTGGAGAAGGGCTGGGGATGAGGACAACGGGAACTTTTTGCTATACTGAAGAAAAAGAGGGCTAAAGAACAATAACTCTAAAACATTAGATTATTTGCCAGTCATTGGAAAAATGTAATCCGCTTAACCCTTCGGATTTGAATACTATAGATTTTAAATTTCTAAAAATAGTTAGGATTAGGCTCCCTTCTCCGGCGGGAGAAGGGCTGGGGATGAGGAGAACGATAAATTTAGATACCGTCTTGTCAGCCTAGCGTTTTTTGTTTCTTTTTTTTGGCAATGCAAACCGAGGCACGAGGTTCACGAGTTCCCATATAATACAAATGACACGAGCTAAAAAAGAAAAGAACATACTTCAAACTATAAATATCTATGGGAAATTGAAATGTCAAGGTACGCGATACAATCGCGCACGAACGGAGGCTTAACCCTTCGGGTTTGAATACTATAGATTTTAAATTTCTGAAAAAAGTTAGAATTAGGCTCCCTTCTCCGGCGGGAGAAGGGCTGGGGATGAGGACAACGGGGACTCATTGCTATACTGAAGAAAAAGAAGGCTAAAGAAGAATAACTCTAAAACATTAGATTATTTGCCCGTAATTAGGGAATAGGCATCCAAACCTCAAGGTGCGCGATACAATCGCGCACGAACGGAGGTCAAAACCCGAATCTACGGGCGCTGAGCGATTTAAAATTTTTAAGAAATACGGTCAAAAATTAGCAGCATCTTGTGAAAGTTTGGTCTTACTTTTGCGTCCTAGTAATCGAACTTTGTAAAACGAAAGACGTGAATTACAGATTGGATTACCAAGCCCCGATTTTTATGAAAAACAGAATCATTATAGCAGCCTTAATTGCGGGTACGCTGGCTTTGAGCCTCCTATTTAACGGGTGCGCCAATGCCAACCAAAACCGCGACAAAGCCCAGCTTACAGCGACAGCACCCGGTTCTGTGCAGGCCGATGCCCTTACAGACAAGCCGGGTCAGGAACAGGCCACCGCCTATTTTGCCAGCGGCTGTTTTTGGTGTGTGGAAGCCATATACGAAAGCGTAAATGGTGTGGAAGAAGCCGTTTCCGGGTATGCCGGCGGCCATACAAAAAACCCTACTTATGAGGAAAGCAACACCGGCCGCACCGGTCACGCCGAAGCGGTAAAGGTGATTTACGATCCCGCAAAAGTGAGTTTTAGCCAACTGGTAGATGTGTATTTTGGTTCGCAAGATCCTACGCAGGTAAATGGGCAGGGACCCGATCGCGGTTCGCAATACCGCTCGATTATTTTTTACCAGAATGAGGCCGAAAAAGCAATCATAGATCAAAAGAAAGCCGCTTTAGCCGAACAACTGGGCGAGCCGGTAGCTGCAGAGGTAGAACCTTTTGACGTATTCTGGGAGGCCGAAGCCTACCATCAAAACTACGAGGTACAGCACCCGGAAAATCCATACATCCAAAACGTATCTATCCCCCGCTTAAACCGCTTTAAAGCCAAATTCCCCGAACTTTTAAAAGCCAACACGCACTAAGCTAATGGCTATGAATAAGATAAAAAACCCTTTCAGCAATGAAGGGGCTTTTTATTTCAAAAAAGAACGGGCGCAGGGCGCAGATCCAAATAGTAAGGTAAACCCTTCCTGTAATCCTTTCCGTTTAAGACCTTAATTAAAAGCTTATGCACTTACGCGACGCTTCCCCCCAACGCAAAAAGATCGCAACGATACTCACCTTTCTGTCTATTCCCTTATCGGGGTTTATGACCGATATCTATTTACCCTCGTTTCCGGCGATGGCGCGCAACCTCAACGTTTCGGAACAAAGCATACAACTTACCCTTACCTGTTTTTTTCTGAGCTACGGTTTTTCGCAATTGCTGGTGGGGCCGGTTATCGACCAGGTGGGGCGTCGCAAGCCCGTACTCTTTTCGCTAATCATCCTCCTGCTGAGCAGTCTCGCGGTCACCTTTACCGGCGAAGTACTGGTTATCAACCTGCTGCGCATTGTACAGGGAATCGCCACCGCTTTTATTGTGGTGGCTAAACGGGCGTATTTTGTAGACCTCTACGACGACCGGGAGCGGAAACACTACCTGAGTTACTTTACCATCGTCTGGAGCTGTGGCCCCATCATCGCGCCTTTTCTGGGTGGCTTTCTGGAAGAACACCTGGGCTGGCAGGCCAACTTTTACTTTCTCACCATCTACGCGGCGATCCTGTTTGCGGGCGAACTCGTTTTTAGCGGCGAAACCATTCGCAACTTTAAGAAACTGCGCCTGAAGAAAACCGGCCTGCTCTACCTGGCTATGTTGAAAAATCCCGGCTTTATCCTAGGGGTTTGGGTATTGGGCTGCGCCTACTCGGTCGTGATGGTGTTTAACATCGCGGGGCCTTTTGTGGTAGAGCAACACTTTAACTACACCGCCGTGATCATCGGCTATTGTACGCTCGTGCTGGGCTTTGCCTGGATGATAGGCGGTATTTTAAGCAAACGCTATACCTCGACTAATTTTATTCAAAAAATACGTACGGTAACGCTTATACAGTTGGTACTCATAGGCATTTTTATCGCGCTGGGCGGAATCGTGGACCATCTGGTATTGTTCGTAGGTTTTGCCTTTATCATTCACATCTGCTCGGGCTTTTTGTTTACCAACTACTTTACGCAAAACATGGTCTTCTTCCCCGGAAATGCCGGGATCGCAGGCGGACTTATGGGCGGTCTGCTCTACATCATCACCTCGATGGGGAGTTTTGCGATTTCGCACTCGGGAGACATTACCGATACCTTTGATATGGCCCTGCGGTATCTGATGATCGCCGTCCCGCTGGGTATGGTGGTCTTCTTTTCGCTACGCTATTTTAAAAAGCAGGATTTGAGGAAGCGTTCTTATAAGTTAAAAGGTAATGGGTAATGGGTGTACCTCCCTGATATAGGTTGACCACTTAAAAGTGAGAAGTTAAAGGTAAGAGGTAGAAGGCGGGATCATGATGACCGAAGTCTGAAAACAGTGCAGGTATTTATTCCTGTTTTCGAAGTTTTAAATCATTAGCCGAAAAAACCAGCTGATCGTCGTCAAGACCTACAAAACCCAGATATGCCTTGACCGCTCCTGATGGGGATTTGTACGCGATTTTCAAATTATACTCCATTTCCAGAGGCCCTACCTGCATAGAACCATAGGTATCCCAGGTACCGGCTACTTCCCGCGATTCCCCGGCATCCTGCACATACAATCGGGCTTTTTTATCGGCTAAGAGTTCCACGCAGGTAATGCCGGTGACCGAATCATCCTCGTCCGGCACTTCCTGTAAGCTTCCCTAGATTAGAACTGCTTAATTTTCCAAAACTTGTTTAAAATTATTGTTTTTCATTCTATTGGGGCTAGCCCCAATAGAATGAAGCTTTGCGTATTGCACCGGTGATATTTTACCCA
>NZ_JAJGMW010000040.1 GCF_020782115.1 Leeuwenhoekiella parthenopeia
AGAAAATGACCCCAGTAGCCTTTGAAAAACAGTGTTCTTTGTTGGCTATCCCACAAAGAACAATAATGACTATTTTTAACAATGAAATAATAACCTAAAAACGGTCAACGCTATTTAGGGAAGTACAGTAAAGACTTTTTAATAAGCAGTTTGTTGGTATAACGCTCTGCACTACGATACCTTCTTGTAGGCCATTATTCAAGAAATAATGATTATTTATATCGTTAAACGAATTTTGACCCCTCGGTTCAGAATAGCCGCAGGCAGCTCCGAAGGACAGGAGCGATAGCGACGCGGAGCTGACAAGGCGGTTTTCGCCCCTAAGGCGAAAAATTCCTAAGCGAGGGTGTCTTTTCTTTTGTTACTTTTCTTTGGACAAGCAAAGAAAAGTAAAGGACAAATTATAGTTCCCTTAAGCTTATCCATTCCTGACTACAGCTATTATCTTAGTTAAAAATACCTTCCCATTTGTCCTAATAAACTAGTTTCGTAGAAACTCAAAATACCCACTGATGATACGTTACCTGATTTTACTTGCGGTTCTTATACTTTCCTGTAAACCGTCCACCGAAAAGGATACCGGGACAGAAGATATTCAAACTACAGCCCCCGATACGCTTAGCAGTCAAAATGAACCCGTTTATGAAACCCGGGAAGACGCGACTTTGGCGCAATTGCAGGGAGTCTGGGTGAGTACAGAAGATTCCAAATCGTATTTGGAAGTGACCGATGAGCAGCTGCTAATGGGGTATGAAGGTATGGAAGACGCATCAGATACCTATACCTTGCGCATTGCAGACCAGTTGCCCGATGGACAGCCGTCAAATCCCGACACCCAATATCTGATTTTGACTCAGGAAGGCGATACGATGAATTATGCGATTGATAAGCTTACCGAAGATTCCTTAACACTCCTGTATTTACCGCGGGGTAATTTTTTGAGTTATACCAAAACGAAGAATTAAATAGCTTTTAGAGATTGTTCGTAATCAGCCACAATCGGTATTCTAATGTCAGGTCGAGCGTGTCACACTGAGCTTGTCGAAGTGCAGCCGAGACCTCATACTAAGCAGATCAGGTTTAAAACCCATTTCCAAAGAAATCGATATAGTAAAATTGACTATATTGTAAGGGTTAATTTTAATCCTTTACACTATGAGTACGCTTCCCAGACGCAAATTTTTACAGCAAACCACTTTGGCTACCGCAGGCTTAAGCCTTTCGGGGTCATTATTGGCAAATCCGGTTTCTATTTTTGGAGCCAATGACCTTATGAACTTTGCGGTAATAGGCTGTAACGGGATGGGATGGTCAAATATGCAGGCGCATTTAAAACTGCCTAATGTGACCTGCGTCGCTCTGGCCGACGTAGATCAGCGGGTGCTCGACCGCCGTAGTGCTGAAGTCAAAGAACTTACCGGCAAAGCCCCAAAAGTCTATACCGATTACCGCAAGATGCTCGAAAATAAAGACATCGATGCCGTCATCATCGGCACGCCAGACCATTGGCACTGCCTGAATATGGTTGATGCGCTGCAGGCGGGTAAGCATGTGTATGTAGAGAAACCTTTGGCCAACAGTATTGAAGAATGCAACGTCATGCTCAAAGCCGCCAACGCGTCAGACAAGCTGGTGCAGGTAGGGCAGTGGCAACGCAGCGGGCAGCAGTATGATGAGGCGATTAAATACGTACAATCGGGTAAACTGGGACAAATACGCCTTGTAAAATGCTGGGCGTATCAGGGCTGGATGAATCCCGTACCCGAAAAACCCAATACGACTCCGCCTCCCGGAGTAGATTATGCGATGTGGCTGGGTCCTGCGCCCGAGCGTCCCTTTAACGAAAACCGCTTTCACTTTAACTTTCGCTGGTTTTGGGATTATGCAGGCGGTCTGATGACCGACTGGGGTGTGCACGAACTCGACATTGCCCTTTTTGCGATGGGTGCCAAAGCGCCAAAATCGATTCTCGCCTCCGGCGGAAAGCTGGCCTACCCTGATGATGCTTCCGAAACTCCCGATACGCTTCAGACCGTTTATGAGTTTGATAATTATAACCTGTTGTGGGAACATGCTACCGGTATTGACGGTGGGCCTTACGGTCGTACCGAAGGGATTGCGTTTATAGGCAATAACGGCACGCTGGTGGTAAACCGCGGCGGCTGGGAAGTCATCCCGGAAGGTCAACGCGTAGACGGGGAGTGGAAAACCAAAATTGACCGCATTGAGCTTATCAGACCTGAAGGCAATGCCCTGGATAAGCATGCTAAAAACTTCGTAGACGCCATACGCAACAACGATAAAAGCGCGCTGGCCTGCGGAGTTGAGACCGGCAGCGTTGCCGCCATCACCGCACATATGGGCAATATTGCCTATAAAACCGGTAAAAAAATCTACTGGGATGCCGCGAGCGGTTCGTTTAACGACGCCGAGGCAGACGCCCTTGTGGGTGCCCGTTACAACAACGGCTGGGAACTGCCTAAGGTGTAATTCCTGAAGGTTTCCGGTTTTCTAAAATTAGCGCTGTGCACCTTGTACATTCATCTCCAGCAGGTAAACCGCCTGCTGGGCGGTGATAAAAAGGCTTTTGCGGTCTGTTCCGCCAAAGGTGACGTTGGCCGTCCAGTCTTTAGGAATGGGAATGTGTTCCACCTGAGTTCCTTTAGGATCATAAATGGTCACGCCCTTACCCGTAAGGTATACATTGCCTTTGCTATCCAGCGTCATCCCGTCTGAACCCTGGTCTGTAAACAGCCTTTTATTAGTGAGATCACCGTTTTCGGCAATTGTATACACATAGGTTTTGTTTGCGCCAATATCAGCGATGTAAAGGGTTTTTCCATTCGGAGTGCCAATGATTCCGTTGGGTTTAACAAAATCGGTCGCGGCGATACGCAGGTCACCTGTCGGGGTTAAAAGATATACCTGTTCGGCCTCGATTTCCTTTTCGCTATGCTCCCAATACGGTCTTTTGTAAAACGGATCGGTAAAATAGAGGTTGCCGTTTGGGGCAATCCAGATATCGTTTGGTCCGTTAAGGCGTTTGTTTTCAAAGTTTTTGACCAAAACGCTTACTTCTTTTTGGGGCGAAATGCTCCAGAGTTCAGACTGGTTATCGGCAGCCGCCAAAAGATTTCCGGAAGCATCAAAATAGAGTCCGTTAGCGCGGCCCGCTCCTTCCATAAATACCGAAAGGCTATCGGTTGTCGCATCCCATTTGTAAATACGGTCGTTAGGCTGATCGGTAAAATACACATTGCCGGAAGCATCTGCCGCAGGGCCTTCGGTAAAGCTGAATTGGTCTGAGAGCAGTCTTGGTGTGCTTCCGTTTTTAATCAGCGGTTTTTGACCGGCACAGGCGGAAAGCAGGATGGCACCGGTTAATGCAAGAATGGATTTAAGCATACTGGGTTGTTTTTCGAATCCTAAAGATAGGGAAATGCGGGGGAGTGAGAGGTGAGAGGTGAGTGGTGAAAGGTTTATTTGGTGGAAAAGACGAAAGACGAAAGACGAAAGACATTTGGTCTTAAATACCCCATACTTTTAGTACCTCTCTTATTTTTTAAAACCGGGAATGAAGTATTTGGGATTGGAAATAGCTGCGTATAAATAACACAACTCTTGATACTTTAAAAATAAAGGAATTAAGTATCGACTATCATCGCAAAACCTTTGCAACCACTTTAGACTCTTTAGAACTGGCAGGACTTTATGAATACCTGCAAATCACTAACTGAATCAGGCTTTAGCCAGGTATTCTTTAGGGGTGAGTACCGGTAGTTTTGAATTTTTAAAATCCTTTTTGTTTCGGGTGATAATGACGTCAATTTGGTTCTCAAGGGCAGAATAGTATTGCAAACCATCTTCAAAATCGATAAAACGTTCATCACTTAAAGCCAGTTCGGTGATTTTATCATCAAGACTTAAAACTTCAACCAAAACCTTAAATTTTCTGAGGATTTCACGGGATTCTTTGGCTGATGTTAACCTGGTAAGAATATAATTGGTGTTGGCAAGGGTTAGTGAAGATATCGTGAGCTGAAGTTGATTTCGATCTCCCAGGGAGAATAAAACGGCTGCATCTTCATAAAAGCCATCTCTTTTGGAGAGTATATCAATGACAATATTAGTGTCGATTAGAAGGCGTTTCATTTGTACTTTTCTAATAAATAATCGGTGTACGCATCTTTTTCATCAAAACCTTCATCCAGGTTGATGATCCCGCTGAGACTCTTAACCAATGGTGTGATTTCAACCTCTTGTTTATCGTTTCGGGTTAGTGAACCCAAATAAGACTCTATCAGTTTTGAAAGGCTGGTATTGTTTGATTTTGCATAACGCTTTGCAGCGTTGATAACGCTCTCATTCAGGCTTAAAGTGAGTTTTTTGTCCACAGCTCATTATTTTACGTGTAAAAATAATTAATTATTACGTAAGATTTGCTATTTTCTGAATTTTGATTGTAACAATCTATAAGAAATCGCAGGCCTTACTTTTAAGGAATTCCTCAACAGGCTATCAGGAATTTTTACTAATTTCAAAATCACAAATCATTAGGTTTTTGATAAAACCCTTTTAGCGGCCGGTACTACCGGTCGTTTTTTTGTTATACCAAGTTCCGAAGGGCAAAACCTCATTTGAGGGGTTTAGCCAAAGGTTATACTACGTTGAGGTGGTTTAGTTCTAAACGGTAACCTCAGGTTAGAGTTCAGATCCGAGTGCCGTCTTTGCGCCTGTTTTAAGTCTTCCTTAAATGTTAACAAAATGTGCAATTTTGAGTTTTGAGCTCTCATTTTCATACTCTCTGATGCTCTATCCTAGGCTTTGAGTAGCCTTTGCTTGGGGGATGCTCTACTTTTGGCTCGAAACTGACGGTTTTCGGAGCTGATAAAAAGATATCTTTGCTCCCGCTATCTTCGGGTAGCAGTCACCCTTGTTTTACGCTAATTCCTTGCCAGTACTATGCCTGCCGCTTTCAAATTTGGTTTGTTATTTTGTTTTTTATCGCTGTTTGGTTTTCAACAGGCCTATTCTTCAGATCCCATAATCATCTATCAATCTGAGCGGCTTGTCATCACCCGCCTTTCCGAAAACACGTTTCAGCATACCTCCTTTTTTCAAACCCGGGATTTTGGCAATGTGGCATGTAACGGTCTTATAGTTCGTGATGGAAACGAGACGATTGTCTACGACACGCCTACTGACGATGCGGGTTCGTACGAACTCATTACCTGGATTGAAGATAGCTTACAGGCCAAAGTGAAGGCGGTGATCCCCACGCATTTTCACGCCGATTGCCTGGGTGGATTGCAGGCCTTTCACGCGCATAAGATTCTGTCTTATGCGCACCGCAAAACCATAGCTCTGGCTCAGGAAAAGGGCTATGTGGTGCCGCAACATGCATTTGATGATCTGCTTGTTTTGGAAGTGGGAGATCAAAAAGCCACCGCCCGGTTTTTTGGAGAAGGCCATACGACCGATGATGTAGTGGGCTATTTTGCCCGTGAACACGTACTTTTTGGCGGTTGCCTTATCAAAGCTGTAGGTGCCTCTAAAGGCAATCTGGAAGATGCCAACACCGACAGCTGGTCAGACACGGTGCGCAAGGTAAAAGCCGCCTATCCCGATGTGCAAATCGTAGTGCCCGGTCACGGAGATCCCGGTGATAGCGGGTTGCTTGATTATACGATTGGGCTTTTTGAAAAATAAACCATCGCATTTCAATTAAGGAAAGCAGCTCCCTTCCTTTGAAGTGAGGGTTGGGGATGTGATGTTTTCAGAATAAAACGCGTTAAAACATCCCTTTAAATCACCTTTCAAAGGGAGACTTTTTCCTCATTATAAGCCTTGCTGCCTTGAGTTTTTAACTACGTTTAGTGGCGCAGGTTTTAAGTGTTATTTCCTGATGTTTTTTCTTTTGCTTTGAAATCGAATTACTTAAAACAAACCTAGAACTTCAATTAGCGTTTCTGTTCTTTTGTCTTGATACAAAAGAACCAAAAAATCAAGGCTTACAGAAGGTTCTCTAAATTTTTTGTTCACTGCGCTGCATGCGCTTAACTCGGCCGCTGGCCTCAAACAGAACCGCCTGCCACGCTACGTTCACCGCAAATTTAACGCGAACCTTCTGATAGGCCGGTGCTGACGTATTAATTGGCTTTTTAATAAAACCTAAGTTCCCTTTATCTGTCGCTACCTTTAAACTAGTATTTTATTCAAGACTAAGAATTCAATTCTTTAGCCTTCTTTTTCTTCAGTATAGCAAGGAGTCCCCGTTAAAAATTTTCGAAGCCTTGGAGAAAATTTAGAGGACTTGTTGCGGTTTTGCCCCTTAGGGCAAAAATACCTAAGAAATTTGCCTGAGAATAATGACAATTGAAAACTCAAATTATCATAGGCACATTATATCTGACCAAAACCAATAGGAGATACAGATAAAAAAGGCTCCTTTCTTTTGGTTCGCCTGCCCTGAGCGCTAGTCGAAGGGTTTCTTTGGACAGGCAAACCGAGGTACGAGGTTCACGAGATCCACAACCAATAAGCGACAGCGAGCTAAAGAAAAGTAAGGAACAAACTATAGAACCTATAAACACACAAACCGACATCAGGAAGTTTACAAGCACTTAAAACAAAACCACCACTTCAACCACCACTCATTCCCATATCAAAAAAAGCCCCGGGTTTTTATAAGCCTCTGCAACCCTAATGCAGAGCATTATTCAGGAAAGTAGGCCTGAAGGTGAAATTTTATGGGTTTCCGTAAAAATTATACGGAAATACCCCGTATATTTAATACGTAGTGCCGTTAGATAGCGCTTGCTGCCCTTCACCCAATTTAAAATTGCACGCGCAACAGATCTAATACCCCTTTCTTGTGTACACAAGGGCACAAAACCAAAAACAGGGAAGCCCTGGCGGGCTTCTGGTTTTTGAGTTTATGCCTTAAATTAGGCAACCTAATGAACAGGATACCAAAGAAAAATTACCTAAAAGGCAAAACCGTATTTGTAGTTTCGATACTGGTAATACTGGCTACGTTTCTAACAGTATGGTTAACCGGAATCAATTATAATCGCGCAGTTACTGCCAATCTTTATCTTTCACTTTCCATAATTGGCTTGATTCTGTTTCTATTTATGGCTTATGGCCTGTATAAAGGCGTGGGTCTTCAGGATGATTTTCCCAAATACAAGAGCTATAAAACCGGTGATCTTTTTGCTTACGATATCAACGGAACTTTTAAAACCCCGGACGCCGATTTGGGAGCAGGTATAGGCGGCCTCCTGCTATCTATTGTTTTATGGATTGTTATGACCCTGGCTTTAATTGTATTGATGCTGCTCCTGGAGGCCTTGTTTTGGTTTTCGTTGTTTATCATCATCCTGATGCTGTATTGGGTATTCTTTAGAGCCTTAAAACTGGTATTTGCCAAATCGAATAAAACCCATGGAAATCTGCTCCTGTCAATTTTGCATTCATTTACGTATACCCTGCTTTATTTGGGTTGGATTTTTGGAATCGTATACCTGAGCACGTTGGTTTAGAAAGCGGAATATTTTTCATGGATATCAGAAGCTGAATAAAACGAAATCTAAACGGTAAAACAGTTTAAGCAAACCCTTATTTTGCAGAACCAATAACCTATGTGACATTGCAAGACTTCAGAATTAAATTAAAGGAAATCTACCTCCCCTTTGTAGTAGTCTCCATCTGTACCATACTTTTTTATAACCTCTTCAGATGGGTTTTTGATATCAGGCTTGGTGTGATTCCATTAAAAGAAGAACTGCTCGACATCTGGATCCCTTTTATAATTCCGGTGTTGCCCGTATTGATTTGGCTTAGGCGCCCAATAAGAATTTTAAAACTTAAAGATACAGACAGGGGACGTTCAGGTATTCGTGCTCTAATGATTTTTGCTATAGTTGCTCCTATTGTTATAAGCCAGCAGTATATTAAAAAAGCTGCATTTGACCTGGTCACCCTTGAAAATGCAAGCGAGATTAAAAGTCACGGGGCTGAAAAATATTTTAAAATCAACAATTTTCGGGTAAACAAAGATGCACGTGTAGATTATGCCACTGCACGAACATCGGGAAAACGAAATGACCGGCTCAATTTCTTTTTGTATTTGGCCTGCCCTTTTAAAAATGCCGAAAATATATGGTATGGCGTTGAATACAACGAGAGTACCGGCAATACGGGTACAACTACGCAGCAGAATGCCTGGTTTAGCAATTTCCTAAACTATTCGGAAAGGAATTTTGCCAGCTATTATTTTCAGGATGTATCCTATTTTGAAAAAGTAGGATATTCAGACGATTGGGATGGCTATATGCAAGCGATTAAAAATGCAAACCCCAATGCAGCTGAAACCCAACAAATTATTCTGATTCCTAAAACGGATGAGTTTGAAGAACGATTTGGTGACACCTTACTCTGGGTGTTTGGCTCCTTTGGTATAGGTCTTCTCGTAATACTGCTGCTGATACTGTATTCCAAAATTGATGAAAAGGCCCTGCGTGATTTTAAAGCGAATAAACCCCTGAAAGATGATGATCTAAGAGCTGTTCTGAATTTTTTAAACCCGTTAGGATCCAATGGAGGAACGGCCATTTTAATCTTTGTAAACATTGGAGTTTTTGTAGTGATGATTTTTTCTGGTATAAGTTTCGTCTCGCCTACAGGAACCGAACTTTTAGATCTGGGAGGGCTTAGAAAAACGGAAGTAGTACAGGGGGAATACTGGAGGCTTTTTACATCTATTTTTATTCACTTCGGTTTTATACATCTCTTTATGAATATGGTGGGACTGGTATTTGGTGCTATTTTACTGGAAAGTATATTAGGGAGAATCAAACTGATTCTAAGCTTTATAGCTTGTGGGGTGCTTGCAGGTTTGGCAAGTATAGTAGTGCACGAGCATACCATAAGTGTAGGTGCCTCGGGTGCCATTTTTGGGCTTTATGGGTTGATTTTAGCTTTTACCGTATTTAGGATTTATACAATAAGAACACGGGCATTAACCTGGGGCTTGCTGGTTCTCTATGCCGGGGTAAGTTTGGTTACGGGATTCCTGTCAGACGGTGTTGATAACGCAGCGCATGTAGGCGGACTCCTTAGCGGCTTTGTCCTGGGCGTACTATTGATCGCTTTTGATAAAGAAAACCTGATAAAAAAAGCAGGATAGCCTGTTTTATGCTTTAAAACCTGATTTACAGATGAAGCTTCCTAAGGTCTGAATACGGGTGTTTTTCCCCTAAATAGCATTTAAAAACAGGCTTTTACAGATTTCCTTACTTTTTAGTGTAGGGGATGTGGTAGATTTATGACTTTGATAGAAACGGCTATTATTCCGATAGTGATTGAAGTTAATAATTTGTTTGTAGCTGATAAAATCATTAGTTACAAGCTATGGGAAGCCAACCACACAAACGCAGATTTGGTTTGTGCAAAAGTATAAACCAAAGGCAAAAAGCTGTTTTTAGTTAAAGCTCGAACTGAATAAAAATGGAAAGAATGGAGAAAGGTTCAGAGTGGAGAAAATGGGATTTGCATTTCCATACACCTTCATCATATGATTATGGAGATAACTCTGTAACTAATAAAGAAATTATAGATACTCTTCATGCAAATGACATTTCTGTAGTGGCTATAACAGACCACCACGTTATGGACGTTGAAAGAATTAAAGAACTTCAAAGTTTGGGAAGAGCTAAGGGAATAACAGTTCTACCTGGAATCGAGTTTTTGTCTGATTCCAGAGGTCGAGCACCTATACACTTTATTGGAATCTTCTCAGAAGATTGCAACTTAACTCATATTTGGGGACAAATTGAGAATAAAACGAATATCTCAAAGATTAAAGGAGAAGGAGCGAAAATTAATGAGGTCTTTTGTAATCTCGAAACCACAATTAAACTTATTGAAGAATTAGGTGGTCTTACAAGTATTCACGCTGGTGAGAAATCAAATACAGTTGAAAATATAACCCATTCTTTACCACACGGAGAAGCTCAGAAAACATTGATTGCTAAAAGTGTTGATTTTTACGAACTGGGTAAACCCGAAGATAAAGAAGGTTACTTAAATGTTGTATTCCCTGCTATAAAGAAGCATATTCCAATGATTATATGTTCTGATAACCATAATATCAAAAAGTATATCATTAAAGAAAATTGTTGGATTAAAGCTGATACAACATTTGAAGGATTGAAACAAGTTGTTTACGAACCAAAACAACGAGTAAGAATACAAGCATTAAAACCTCACGAAAAAGCGGGTTATCAAGTAATCGATTCAGTCAAAATATCACATAGTGACTTCCATTCACAAACTATTTACTTTAACCAAAACTTAAATTCAATTATCGGTGGTCGCTCAACTGGTAAATCAATCCTACTAGGTGCAATAGCAAAAAAGCTTAATAGTGATAAAGAAGTAAAATACGGAAATGAAGAATATATAAATTTTGTAAATGAGGTCATATCCAACTTAGTTGTTACATGGAAAGATGGAACTGTAAATGACAAAAGAGACATTGAATACTTTCCACAAAGCTATATGTACACATTAGCAAGAAATAAGAATAAAGAACTTGATAACCTTATAGGAAGTATTATAAAACAGGACAGTTTGAAAAATCAGCTGATTTCAAACTATGAAACCTTTAATAGCGAAAACAGTACTGAAATAACCAATAAGGTCAATAAAATATTTCAGTTACAAGAAGATTTAGTCAAAAGACTCAATTTATTGAAGGAAAAAGGCGATAGAAAAGGAATTGAAACTGAAATTGAAAAGCTAACAAAAGAGTTAGCTGAGCTTAAAAGCAAATCTCAAATTTCCGAGGATGATTTGGAAAATTATTCTAATTTAAGAACTCAAAAAGACTCTTTGTCAAAATCTAATGAGTTTTTAAGAGATGAAATATCAAGAATTGAAAATCTAAAAGAAAAGTTTTTTATCAACAAAGAAATTGATTTTGAACTCGTTTCAATTTCCGAGGATAACCGAAAGGAAATCAGGCGAAAATTTGATGAATTAAGAGTAAAATTTCAGCGAGAATGGGAAGCTGAAATAGATAAAATTCAAGGCATCAACTCTTCTGTCAGACAAGAAAATGAAGAAGCAATTAACGAAATAGATAAGACTCCTATTTATGTTAAAGGTTTGGAAGCTTTTCAAAATAATACTCAGTACAGGGAAGTAGAGAGAAAGTTGAAAATTCAAAAAGACAAGCTTGCTGACATACTTTTAATTAAGGGCGAAGTTGATAAACTTAAAGAACAAATAGAATCCTTTAAAAACGCTATCAAGGATGCTCACCGTGAATACTTAAACAAAATTGAAGCTTTTAAAGAGGACTTGAGCGTTTCAAGAGGTAAACTCGAAATCAAAGCATCTCCTAAACTTAATAAGCGTTCATACAAAGATTTGCTAAACAGTAGCGTTAATCAACAAAGTTATCACGGTCAAAAGATAGTCGGAGTTGAGTTAGAAACTAACGAAAACTATTTTACTTCGGTAAACCAACTCTTTGATAAACTTTTAGAAAAAAATGTCACTCTCAAAGGTCAATACAGTCATAACTCACTATGTCAAAAGTTGATGGCAAGCAACTTCTTTGAAATATCGTACGAAATAATTTATGATGATATTTTCAATCAAATGTCAGAAGGTAAAAAGGCTTTTGTTGTTCTTCTACTTCTGCTTGATTTTAGTAATAAAGATTGTCCGATTTTAATTGACCAACCTGAAGATGATTTAGATAACAGAGCTATTTATAAGGAGTTAGTTACATACTTAGTTAAAAAGAAAAAAGAACGCCAAATTATACTTGTAACTCATAATCCGAATATTGTAGTTGGTTCAGATTCAGAATTAATAATAGTTGCAAATCAAAATGGAAATGATTCGCCCAATAAAAACGGAATTAAATTTCAATATGTTGCTGGCAGTTTAGAAAACTCACGTGAATTTGATGATTCCGTAAAGATTACTCTAGATTCTAAAGGTATTAAAGAACATGTTTGCGAGATACTTGAAGGTGGAAATGAAGCTTTCAAACAAAGAGAAAGGAAATATGCGATTGCAATAGAATAAACGCTCAAAGCTATACACATTTGCAAATCGCTAAAGCCAAAATTGTAAAAGATTATATCTCTGCCCCGTTCCTGCCAGTCTGTGACTGGTGGAGTAAAGTATAAAACTCCCACTTAACCATTAACCATTAACTCCCAAAACCCTAAATCCATCCCATAAAAAAGCCCTTTTCAAACGGAAAGGGCTTTGTGTTTTTTTACAAGCTCTACCTAATTGGCTGTTGGCTTTAAACCGGTTGCCTCAGCTTAGCCCCTTTAACCTGCCCCACAGCAGAATGCTTCCTCAAATCCTGCTTTTTAAAATAGCGTAGCGCATACCCAGAGCTCTTCCGCCGGTTTGATAGTCCTCTGGAGGAATGAATGTATTTACTACATTTTTTTCTGGTTTGATAATCAGTCTTTTAGTATTTTTAAACTTTATCAATCAAAAAATCAACAATGAAATCTTTAAAAGCCTTCCTGTTCCTTGTAGTGGCCGCTTTGCTGAGCAGCGGTTGTGGTTATGAAGTAAGCTATCATTCTTCGGTACAGACCACTACAACTACCCACACCGCACCAGATACGGTCAGCACAGACCCCGATCCTGAAATACGTAAACTTCAGGTCCGTAAAATGAGTTCGCAGGCTGCTTTGGGGGCTATCGCGCAGCAGGATAAAGACCCGGAGGTGCGTAAGCAGGCGGTACGTATGCTTAACTTTCAGCCTACACTAGGCGCAATTGCGCAGCAAGATAAAGACCCTGAAGTACGCAAACTGGCGGTAAGCAAGCTTACCTTTCAGCCTACATTAGGCGCAGTTGCTCAACAAGATAAAGACCCGGAGGTTCGTAAGCTGGCGGTAAGCAAGCTCACGTTTCAGCCTACACTGGGCGCAGTTGCGCAGCAGGATAAAGACCCTGAGGTGCGTAAGGCAGCGGTGAGCAAACTTACCTTTACACCTACCCTAAATGGTATCGCCCTCAATGATAAGGATCCTGAGGTGCGTCTTTTAGCCCTGAAAATCCTGAATACGCTTTAATTTAAATCCTTGCGATTATGAGCATTAGAATCTGCAAAGGAGGGATAGCCCTTTTCATTATACTGTTTACACTTCAGTCCTGCTTAGAAGTAAACCTCAAGGATAAGTCTGTAACCTTAACACAGGATGATTCCATGTATTTTTCAGAGGAAGACTTTAAGGGCACCTGGGAATGTAAGCTTCCCCTAAAACCGAACTGTTTAGAAGTATAATAATTCTTAATTTTAAACAGTATGAGACGCAGTAAATTCACACCTACACAGATTGCAAAAATTTTAAAGGAGTTCGACAACGGTAA
>NZ_JAJGMW010000041.1 GCF_020782115.1 Leeuwenhoekiella parthenopeia
GTGCTTCCAACGGCAATGGCAACGGCATCTGTGAGGCCACAGCTTCGGTAACGATCACCGAGCCTGTAGCGGTAACGGTAGCTGCATCATCCACCAATGTAAGCTGTAACGGCGCAGCCGATGGTACCATTACGGTCAGCGGCTTAAGCGCGGGCGCAAGCTATACGATTACTTTAAATGGCGGAGACGGGACAGACCTGAGCGGTCAGAGTGCTTTCGCCCCCGGCACCTATACCATTACGGCCAGTGCTTCCAACGGCAATGGCAACGGCATCTGTGAGGCCACAGCTTCGGTAACGATCACCGAGCCTGATCTCGTATTAGCCCCTGTAAGTGGTGGTGATCAGGAAGTGTGTGAAGACGGAAGCTCAGGACAGACACTAACGGCAATGGCCAGTGTAGGTCAGGGCTTCAGCATCGTATGGTATGACGCCAACGGAGCCGAGGTGACCACTCCAGAATTAGTAGGGGTAGGCACAGTAACCTATTACGCAGAATCTGTAAATGATGAAACGGGTTGTGTTAGTTTAGATCGTACAGCCGTAAGCTTAACGATCAATGCGGCTCCTGAAGCCCCTGTAAGTGGTGGTGATCAGGAAGTGTGTGAAACGGGGCCAATTGAGACTTTGACTGCCTTAGCGACGGTTCCTGATGGATTTAATGTTGTATGGTACACTGCAGCAGAAGGTGGTGATGTAGTGGCAGATCCTGTTTTGAGTGATGTAGGTAGTGTAACCTACTATGCAGAGTCTGTAAATATTCAGACCGGTTGTGTGAGTTTATCCAGAACTCCGGTTACTTTGAGTATTTGTAATAATTCACAAATAAGCCTAATCAAAACAAGTGTTCTTGGAGACGAGAATGGAGATGGATTTGCGCAGGCCGGCGAAACAATTGTTTACACATTTACAGTAACCAATACTGGTAATACTAGGGTTTCAGATATTTCGATTGATGATGCTAAGTTGGCTTTAGCAGATTTGGTTATTGAACCGTCAACATTGGCTCCTGGAGAATCTGGAGTTGCTAATGCAACCTATACCATTACTCAGGCAGATATCGATGCAAAACGTGTTACCAACACGGCTCTTGCTGCAGGAACAGATCCTTTTGATAATGAAGTGACCGACATTTCCGATAATGGTGATGAAACAGCAGATGATGATGGTAATGGAGATCCTGCAGATGACCCTACAGTAACCGACTTACCTGCTTTAAGTTCACTTAGCGCCGAAAAATCAGTAACCTTTAGTGATGAGAATGGAAACCTGGCAACAGATGTTGGTGAGACTTTGATTTACACCTTCAGTATAACCAATACCGGAAATACCACGCTATATGACATTTTAATTGAAGACCCGTTGGTTGAAGTAATTGGAGGTCCGATTGATTTGGCTCCCGGGGCAACAGATAGTTCGACGTTTACGGCGGTGTACACAATTACAGCTGAGGATATTGCAAATCAACAGGTTATTAATCAGGCATTAGTTAGTGCATCTACAGCTGCTGGTGACCTTGTGGAAGATTTAACCGATGATCCTGATAACCCTGCAGATGTGGATGCGAATGGAGATGGGGAACCCGATGATCCAACGGTCTATCAGGTAACCGGAGTATTGGCTCAGGAGGATATTGAGATCTTCAACTTTGTAACCCCTAATGACGATGGATTTAATGATTATTTCCAGATTGAGAATATTGAGAATTTCCCGAATAGGGTTCAGGTATTTAATAAATGGGGAGTCCAGGTTTTTGAGACCAGAGATTACAATCCGGATACCGGTAATGTATTCAGGGGTTATTCTGAAGCACGTGCTACGGTAAACCGGTCTTTGAAATTGCCTTCAGGTACGTACTTCTATATCATAAACTATGAACGCGAACCTGGTGATATGCGTAATGTTGCGGGCTATTTATACATTAACTAATCAACGGGAAATGATAAACATTAAAAAGCATTTTGTAATGAAGACTACATTAAAAATATTTCTTATTGCTTTGACGTCTTTGACTTTCCTGAAGCAGGAGTCGGTGTACGCTCAGCAAGATCCTCAATACACGCAGTATATCTATAATCCTTTGGTGATTAATCCTGCATACGCAGGAAATCGCGGAAGGACTTCAATACTGCTTCTGCATCGCAGCCAGTGGGTGGGTCTTGATGGAGCGCCAAGAACGCAAAATCTATCAGTGCATAGTCCAATTGGTCTAGGTAAAGTAGGTTTGGGTTTTAGCCTGGTAAATGATGCATTAGGACCAGCAAGAGAAACAAATTTCAGTGCAGATTTCAGTTATACTATTGAGACCGGAGTAGAAGGTAAGCTGAGCTTTGGTTTAAAAGGGACCTTAAATCTTTTAGATGTGGATTTTAACAGAACAAATCCTTTTAATCTAAATGATCCATTGCTTCAAAATATAGATAATAAACTTTCGCCCAACGTTGGAGTAGGTCTCTTCTATCACGATGACCGGTTTTATGCAGGTATTTCTGCACCCGGTTTATTACAAACCGATCATTTTGATAGAAGTGGGGCTAACTCTGCAGCTAGTTTTATAGCCGAAGAGCGTATTCATTATTACGGTCTTGCGGGTTACGTTTTTGAGCTCAGCCCAACTACTAAATTTAAGCCGTCAACCCTTGTGAAAATGGTAGCCGGAGCGCCACTTTCTGTAGATGTTAATGCTAATTTTTTATTCTACGATAAGCTTACGCTAGGAGCGTCTTACCGCTGGAGCGCGGCTTTGAGTGGCTTGGTTGGTTTTCAGATTTCAGACTCCATGCTTGTAGGTTTTGCTTATGATCGGGAAAGTACAGACTTAGGTAATGCAACCTATAACGACGGTACTTATGAAGTCTTTTTGAGATTTGAACTGTTTAAAGAATACAATCGCATGGTTACACCACGCTTCTTCTAAAAAATAAGGTTTTATGAAACATATATTACTTTTTCTAACGTTTGCCTTAGCCTTAATAAGTTTTGACGTCAATGCTCAGGAGCGTGAATTGGAACGAGCCAATAAAAAGTTTGATCAGTACGCGTTTGTAGATTCTCAAAAGATTTATTTGAAAGTTGCAGAAGAAGGTTATGCTTCTGCAGAGCTTTTCGGGAAATTGGGAGACAGTTTTTATTACAATGCAGATTATGCTGAAGCTGCACAGTGGTATGGTAAACTTGTTGAAGCCTATGCAGATCAGGTTACGCCGGAGCAGTATTTTAGATATGCCCAAAGCCTTCGCGCAATAGAGCGTTACGATACTTCCTTAGAAATGATAGCTCTTTATAAAGCAGGCACATCAGGAGGAGATGAGCAGATTTACGAAAACGGTGGTGGTCAGAATTATGTAGCAGGGACTTATTCAGTTGAAAAATTGGGTATAAATAAAACAGGTTATTCTGATTTTGGGGCTGCTTATTACGGGGAACAGATTTTATTTGCTTCCACCCGGGATACCGGTGTTTTTTCAACCCGTATTCACTTATGGAATAAACAGCCGTTTTTAGATTTATATACCGCAGATGTAAAATCAGGAAAGGTTACAAATGTTCAAAAGCTTACCGGTCCTGTCAATACGTCCTACCACGAGAGTAATGCGGTATTAAATGCTGATGGGACGAGATTGTACTTTACCCGTAACAACTATTCTAAGGAACAGTTTAAAACTTCAAAGAATAACACCAATAAGCTGAAGATTTACGTGTCTGCAAGAAATGACAGTACTTCAGAATGGGGTGAGGCTAAAGAATTGCCTATTAACAGCGATGAGTTTTCCACATCTCACCCTGCTTTAAGTCCTGATGGCAAGACCCTTTACTTTGCTTCAGACCGCCCGGGAGGATATGGAGAATCTGATTTATGGAGCGTTAGTCTCGAAGGAGATGCCGTATTGGGAGAGCCTTCTAATCTGGGGCCTACGGTTAATACTCCGGGTCGTGATGGATTTCCATATGTGTCCCAGCTGGGTTTGCTGTATTTTAGTTCAGACGGTAGAGCCGGCCTGGGGGGATTGGATGTTTTCGTCCTCAACGAGAATAAAATACAAACACTGGGATCTCCCATAAACTCTACCTCAGATGATTTTGCATTTGTAATAAATGAGTCAGACAATACAGGGTATTTGAGTTCTAATCGAGCTAATGATCCTCTTGATGATGATATATACAGTTTTCTCAAGCAACCCTGTGAGACTATGCTAACTGTAACTATTATTGATGATGTGACTAAGAAAGTATTAAGCCAGGCGCAGGTTGAGATTCGTAATGAGCAAAACGAAATTTTAAATAGCGGCTTAACCTCCGGTATGAGTGAGTATAGCTTTAATCAAATACCTTGTGGGGATGTCTATTTTGTACGTGCAAGTAAAGAAGGTTACAGTACAGAGGAGCAAAGCATAGAAGTGTCTGAAGATGAGGAGGAAATCACTATTGCATTAATTCCTGAAAAAATTGAAGCAGGCTTTGATTTGGCTGTGCTTATAGAGCCTATTTATTTCGATTTTGACAAGTCAAATATTAGGCCTGATGCCGCGGTGGAATTGCAGAAAATTATCCAGATTTTAAAAGAGTATCCTGGCCTGCGCATAGATGTGCGTTCCCATACGGATAGCAGGGGTGATGATGATTACAACATGGCCCTGTCTCAGAGAAGAAATGAATCTACCATAAAATATATCATCGAGGAGGGCGGCATCAGTGCAGACCGAATTTCGGGGAGAGGTTATGGAGAGTCGCAATTATTAAATGAATGCAGTAACGGGGTAGCCTGTTCAGAGGAGCAGCATCAATTAAATCGACGAAGTCAATTTATAGTACTTGACAATTAAGTCATGTTTAAAAAGGCACTTTTTTGGTTGTATGAATAAGCTAAAACTGCTTAAAGAATGGCTTCTAAGTAATTGATTATTAAAATAATGTAGGATTTTTTAAACCCGTTTCTTACAAGTGAATGGTGAAAGTATAGATTTGTGGGGTGGTTTTGTGTATTACATCTAAAATAATATGCCTACGCTGAAAAAGTATGCGTTGATATATATATTTGACATACCCAGCTTAATAACGTTCACACCCCTTAAATGCAGTAAATATGCTTTAATAGCGTGTATGAAATAATTTATTATGATGGGTGCTTTCTCTTCCAGACAGTGTCTTGTCGTTTTAAAGTTTCGAATTATATTTATTTTATCAACTCTGATTAAAGGAGGTGATTTTTAGTACAACCCAATTTCAAATAATGCCCCAATGAAAAATTTTTACAATGCAGTTTTAATGCTTGTTGTTTTTTTTGCTTTTCAAATTAGTGCCTTTTCGCAAAAAGAACATGGTTCAAAGAGTTCAGATAACTCTAAAAACGTAGAACTTTCCTTTTACAAAAGTTCAGATAATCCTATAACGTCAGAGACTGTAGATTATTTTGTTGAACTGACAAATAATACCGGTAAGCCGCAAGTATTTCAAATACGTGGTGAAATGATTTCTTGTGATGACGCTTCTTTGCAATCATCAGATGTAAAATTTGAAATCTTAGATAAAAATGGAGTTCCGCTGAAATTAATCAAGATTTCAGAAAACCAAAGGGTCCAATTTATCGTAAGAACAACCAAACTGGACATGAACAAAACCTCCTGGAGCTGTGTGCAGATTCACGCAAAGTCTGACTCTTCTTCACAACAGAATTTTGCTTCTATCTTAATAAAGCAACTTAACCCTGGCGCAAGCAACTTCAAATAATCAACCTATGAAATTAAAAATTACTCTTTCCCTTGTAGGGCTATTTATTTTTAGTGGGATTTTTACTTCACATGCGCAGCTTAAGAACTCTTTTGATGTGCGCTATGAAGGTACATTGCGCGGTAACTTTACGACTATCGCAAACAATATGATGTCCCGTACGGCAACAGGAAATTATACTGGTGAAGATGGTAACCACGATTTTACTGATAATGTTTATGTTGACATAGACTCTGATGCAAGCACGTTTAATTCAAGTAGTGCTAATTTGGTTTCCTTTGGTTCCAATAATTGCATTACAATTAAGAAAGCTTTCCTGTATTGGACAGCAGGCGATAAAGAACCGGGTAGTCTTTCTTCAGATAATCAGCCCGGTTGGAATTACAATCAGGTGAAATTGAAATTGCCTGGTCAATCTTCATATACAACCTATACCGCTGATCAGGTATTGTATAGGGGACGAGATGAGCATTTTCAAAACGATCCTTATGCCTGTGTTAAAGATATAACTGCACAAGTGCAGGCCTTAGGAGCAAATTATGCCGGGACCTATACCGTTGGAAACGTAGAGGCTAAAACCGGAACCATTATTGGTCATCAGGGTGCTAATGGAGGAGATATTATTGGTGCATCTGCCGGATGGCAGCTCGTAATTGTTTACGAGGATGTGAACAGGCCAACAAGAAATATTACGCTTTTTGATGGTTTTGCAAATGTAACCAGAAATTCAGGAGAGAATAATTACGATATCTTATTTGATGGTTTTAGAACTGTACCTAATGGAGCTGTAAATGCTGATGTAGTTTTTGGTGCTTTAGAAGGGGATAGAGATTTAATAGGAGATAGACTTCAAATAAGAAACACAGCCAATACTTTTACTGATTTAAGTACCGGTTTAAGACAGGCAGATAATTTTTTCAATAGTCGTGTTTCTCAGTTTGGCCAGAATTATACAAATAGAACACCGGCTTCTACCAATACCTTGGGTTTTGATGCAGGTGTTTTTAAACTTTCTAATCCAAATAATGCTTTGCTGGGTAATAATCAAACCAGTGCCGTATTTCGTTTAACTTCTAATCAGGAAACCTATAGTTTATATATGTTAGGTTTTGCGGTAGAGGCCTATGAACCGGAGTTAGAGCCAATGCTACTTACCACTGCGTTGGGTAATAATCCTGTAGTTTTTCTAAACCAAAATATTGATGTTTCTTTTAATGTTAAGAATTATGGTAACGATGATATGCGTGATTTGCGTGTGCGTTATGAACTTCCCAGAAGTGTAGAATATTTAAACCCTATTAACTTACCTTCAGGTGTTACTGCATCTTACGATGCTGCAACACGAATTCTTACATTTGCTGTTGCTGATAACCTGGTTGAAGATACGGACTCAAGTTTTCAAATAGGTTTTAGATTACGGGTTTCAGATGATTGTTTGTACGCTGGATCAAGTTTTACCATACAGACTTCTTCCACATATCGAGGAGTTATAAATCCTAATGAAAAAACGTCAGGGTCTTCAACGGCTCTTGTGAATGGCTGTCCTATTGGGAATAATGAGCCTGTTCGTGTTTATATAGATCCAAGTTCGTGTACTGAATTCTGTTCTGGAATTGATACGGACAGCGATGGTTTACCTGATAATTGTGATGATGATGATGATAATGATGGTATTTTAGATGCAAATGAAGGAAACAGTTCTAACGCTTTACTAGTAAATCCTACGGATGCAACCGTGAGTAATTTGAACAATACCAGAACAGGTATTTTTCCTTTGGATCCTCAGGGGCCTGCAACCTTGCCTAATGGAGGGGTTAAAGTAAGTGTATTGAGTTACGGCTCTGGTACAGTTACCAATAATAGATGGCGAATTTATCAGCCACCTCTAACCCAAGGTATAATTAACATAAATGGTGGTGATGTTCCTTTTGCAACAAAGTACTTAGATGTTATAAATGGTATTCCGAGAACCGTTGAGTTTGATTACGGTGTTTCTGCGTCAGCTTTGTCTACAGCAACTTCTAAATATACTTATATTGTTGGTATAGCAGGTTTAGGAGGGGCGCCCGGAGCTTCGCCAGAAAATGGAATAGATGTATTTAATGTTCCTTTACGTGTAATTGGAAATGTTGATGTATTCAATACAGGCTTTTATTCAACATTTGCAGGAGAAACACCTCCGGTAGAGAATGATTTGGGTAATACAATAAGTTCTTCACGACCAAATCAGTTTCAGGGATATACTTTTTTCTATATTAATGATCGTGATGTTTCTAAATTTCAAATTGAATTCAAAAACGAAGATCCACACGGTATTATTTTCGGTGTTCTGGAAGAAAAATTCAGAGACACTGACGGAGATGGTCTGGTTGATTCTAGAGATGTGGATTCAGATAATGACGGTTGTTATGATGCGATTGAAGGTGCGGGTAATTTTAATAAGCTTGACTTAACTGCAGATTTTAATTTGGCAAACACACCGGGAGGTGTTAATGCTAATGGAGTTCCAACAATTGCGGGTTCTCCTCAAGGAAATACTCAGGCGGTTATAGATAATACCATCTCAGAATGTTTTGTTCCAACTGCGGTTGATGATTTTAGACAGGTTAACGTTAATACCTCGTTAAACATTGACGTATTGTCGAATGATGATTTTGGTGCAGATGGTGCAAATACTACAGCTCCTCTTGTAATTGTTCAGCAACCTGTTAATGGTTCAGTGGTCATTAATAATAATGGTACACCGTCCAATCTTTCAGACGATACCATCGTTTATACTCCTAATACAGGATATGAGGGCACAGATACATTTAGATATAAAATTGTTGATTTTGATGGTGATGAGAGTTTTGCAACCGTAAATATTACAGTTAGCGATGTGATTGTTGTTCCTCCTGGTGAGCGCGGTTGTGATTGTGCTCCGCTTTATGGAGACTCAAGATTTACAAACCCGGTATTGGTTTCTGGTTCAAACAATCAGGTAGGAGCGGTTTACCGATTCTCAAATGTTTTTGCAGACAGTCCTAATCCTATAGATGCTCTTGTTAAGATTACGGCCTTCAATAATGGAGCAACTTTGCTCGATATTGATGTGAGTACTGAAGGTGTGGCTAATAATTTTCAGCCTAGAATTAACAGTACAAATAATGGTGATCAAAGTGTAGCTTTTGAAATCACATTTGTTTCTGGAGGCGGTACTTATGGCGATGAGGTTGAAATTTCATTCTTCGGAACTCCATTTGATATAGATGGTGATAGTCAGGCAACCCGCGAGTATGCTGAGTTGAGTTTACCCGACGCGTATTACCAATCTCAAAATACCCTAATCAACATTGAGCGGAAAACAGCTTCGGTGCGCGGTACAGCAATTAATCCTACTACAGCTCCGGGCGGAGACATTTCTGTTGATTCAAGATATACATTTAGTAATTATTGGGAAGGTAAGTCAAAACTTAACTATGTTATAGGTAAGGAGAATGGAAATATTGACCGTTACTATTCCCTGGCATTAAGGAATGCTAATTATACTGATCCGCAGTCTACTATAATTACCGCTCCTGTGATTTGCGGTAATGTTTCAGATGAAGGCGGAGATCCTTTAAGTGGGGTTACGGTTTCTTTGTCTGGTTCAGACGGAAGTTCAGCAAGTACTACTACGGATATTAATGGTAACTACCGTTTTGCAACTGCAATACCTTCTGCTTTAGTAAATGTGACCTATACAATCACAGAGGTAGATCCTACGGGATACGTGAGTGTGAATGATGTGGAAGGTGAGCCGACAGATAATAAAATTACAAGGATAATCAATTTGATTTCTTCTTGTGAAAATAATTTTGTTGATGATGGGCGTCCTGTTGCTCAGGATGATGCCGCTATTGCAAGTCCGCTGAGACCTGTTCAGCCGGTTAATATTGATGTTCTTGCCAATGATACTTTTGGTCCTGACGGTCCTTCAGAAGGAACTATTACTATTGTAACACAACCAGCTTTCGGTAGTGTTGCTGTTAATCCAGGTGATTTGGCAAACGATCCGTCTGATGACTTCATAGTTTATACCCCTCCAACTCTCAATTTACAAGCTACGAGTTTTGTTTATAAAATCTGTGATTCTGACGGAGATTGTGATGAGGCCACTGTTCTTATCAATATTTCTAATGATGTTCCTGAGGCAGAAGATGATACATTCACGGTTTCAGAAGATTCAGAAAATAATGTCTTAAATGTTTTGGCTAATGATTTCTTCGGAAACGACGGTGCAGGATCTTTATCTATAGTAAATACTACTCCAAACGGTGATCTGTCGGTAAATGACAATGGAACACCGGGAGATGCGTCAGATGACTTCCTGGTATACGCGCCAAACGAAAATTTCTTCGGAACCGACACTTTTACGTATCAAATTTGCGATGCAAATAATGATTGTGTTACTGCGACGGGTACGATTACGGTAGAGGCAGACCCTGTTCTTTCCGTTGAAAACGTGGAGGTTATGGAAGGTCAGCCGCTTACGTTTGTATTTACTTTAGCGGAGGTGTCTGTAGAAGATGTGGTAATTAGTGTAAGTACCTCAAATGGTACGGCTACAGCGGGATTGGATTATGATGCTGTAGTAAACGAAACAATAACAATCCAAGCAGGTGAGTTGACGGCAAATTATACGGTAAATTCTCTTGAAGATACTATTTATGAGCTTTCCGAAAACTTCACTATAACCGGAACGGTTCAAACTAATAATACCAGAAATCTTGTTGCGGAAGCTACAGGAACGATCACCGACAATGACGGTAACGCCCCTGCGATCAGCATTGCAGATGTAACGGTAAGCGAAGGAGACGATGCTGAATTTGTAGTTACTTTAGACAAGCCAAGCTTTGAGGATATCGTAGTAGACATCACCTTTGCTGATGGCAGTGCTACCAATCCTGAAGACTATACCGATGGTACCCCATTGCAGGTAACCATCCCTGCGGGATCAACTACCAGCGAACCTATTGTGTTCCCAACGGTAGACGACAATATATTTGAACCATCCGAAAACTTCACGGTAACAGGTACGGTATCAACCGGAACAGTATCTAACAGTCCTGTAACAGCTAGCGGTACGATCACCGATAATGACGGTAACGCCCCTGCGATCAGCATTGCAGATGTAACGGTAAGCGAAGGAGACGATGCTGAATTTGTAGTTACTTTAGACAAGCCAAGCTTTGAGGATATCGTAGTAGACATCACCTTTGCTGATGGCAGTGCTACCAATCCTGAAGATTATACCGATGGTACCCCATTGCAGGTAACTATCCCTGCGGGATCAACTACCAGCGAACCTATTGTTTTCCCAACGGTAGACGACAATATATTTGAACCATCCGAAAACTTCACGGTAACAGGTACGGTATCAACCGGAACAGTATCTAACAGTCCTGTAACAGCTAGCGGTACGATCACCGACAATGACGGTAACGCCCCTGCGATCAGCATTGCAGATGTAACGGTAAGCGAAGGAGACGATGCTGAATTTGTAGTTACTTTAGACAAGCCAAGCTTTGAGGATATCGTAGTAGACATCACCTTTGCTGATGGCAGTGCTACCAATCCTGAAGACTATACCGATGGCACTCCATTGCAGGTAACCATCCCTGCGGGATCAACTACCAGCGAACCTATTGTTTTCCCAACGGTAGACGACAATATATTTGAATCATCCGAAAACTTCACGGTAACAGGTACGGTATCAACCGGAACAGTATCTAACAGTCCTGTAACAGCTAGCGGTACGATCACCGACAATGACGGTAACGCCCCTGCGATCAGCATTGCAGATGTAAC
>NZ_JAJGMW010000042.1 GCF_020782115.1 Leeuwenhoekiella parthenopeia
ATCTATACCAACAATTAAAAACGTATTTTAGTTATTACAATACAAAAAGAAGGCATCAGGGAATAGAAAACGAAATACCGCTGGTAAAGTATTTAAACAAACAACAAAAAGCAGCTTAGTCAATATAGCCGGAACTTAATTTAAGCTGAAAACTGCCCTACAAATGGGGGGATGCTCACTGTTTTTAGTTTAAAATTCAAGCCGTGCATCCCTGCCCCGCTTTTGGTGCGCTTTTCAATAAACTTCAGGTACTTTTTAATGTTGTAGGCAATGGCAGCAAGCTGCATACACTTGTTGGCCTGCTTTAATCCTATGGTATTTACCTTTCTTAACCCCATAAACTGAGTCAAGGTGCCAAAAACAGGTTCTACCGTGCTTTGGCGCTTAGCTTTCATATACCGGCCCTGTGGGCTTTCTACCCGGGCGATGTTACGCTGGTATTCTGCCCGATAATACGTGACGCTAAACTTTTTCTCCTGAGCACTTTTACCCAGACAGCTGCTGCGTATGGGGCAATCCATACATACATGTTTGCGGGCTCGGTATTCCTTCTTGCGGGTATCCGTTCTGTAATCGTTGAACTCCTTGGTAAACGGGATTATTTTGCCCTTTGGGCATAGGTAATGATCTTTATTTTCAACATACTCAAAGCCTTCGGGACCGCCTTTAAATGTGCCGTGAGCAGGTATAAAACTCTTGATTCTCTGACGCTCTAAAAATGCATAGTTTTCACCGGAGCTGTAGCCCGTGTCTGCAACACAGTTCTCCCAGACCAGACCCTGCTGCCACAGGCGCCGCTTTACACGCTTAACAATATCGGGAAGTTGCTGGTTATCCTTACCGTCTGCGTGATAAGCTTTAATGTCGGTGATCACATGATGACCCGTATCTACACTTAGCTGGCTCAGGTAATTGAGTTTTCTGGCTTTGCCCGGTTTCACACTAATACGAGCGTCAGGGTCAGTAGGACTATAGTGGGTTTTATTGCTGGTGTATTTACTGCCTTTATTTCCTGCTCCCGGTCGCTGGTCCTGATCCTTACTCCAACGCTTGTTGCGGGTAGTTATAGCTTTTAACTCCTGCTCATTAGCGGTTATGCTGCGCTGGTCTTTATTTGATTTATCCTCTTTGCTTTTGCGAAAAGGCTGCTCTTTATCCATCGTACTGATGTGACGAACCCTGCGCAGGTGAGACTCCAGTTCTTCCTCAGGCACTTTAAGTTCCAGAGTGTCCATCGAAGCGTTGGCCTTTACCGGAGCGCTGTCAATAGCCTGGGTATGACCGCTCACCATACCTGCTTCTACACAAAGAATGAATACTTTTGTAAAAACCGATTCAAACACCTCTTCCGGGAACAACTGCCGCGTTCGGCTGATGGTAGAATGCCAGGGTAATTCTTCATCAATATCATAACCGATAAAATACAAAATATCCAAACGCATACTGCAGTGCTCGATAAGCTTGCGGTCGCTGATGATGCCTGCCTGCCGGCAAAGGCAGGTTTTCTAAATAACCCACCAGACAGAGCTTAAAAAACACCACCGGATCAATACTCTTCTGACCACTGCTACCGTAAAAGTCCCGGGTGAGTTCATAGAGAAAATCAAGGTTTAATGCTTCCTTTAGACGCCGATAGAAGTTGGTAACCGGTACCCGCTCACTCAACTGAAAACTGTTGAAGAGCTGCTCTTGATATACTTTCTTTCCTTGCATACCATGAAATTACAACTCAATTGTAAATTACAGGTAAACCGTATGTTAGCTTTTTGCTAACTTGTGCAACAGGCACAATGTATATAAAAAATAGGCGGAACAGCAATAAAATCAAAGCTTTTGGCTCGTATCAAAGTTCTTGTTTAATCGAAAGTTTAGTGCTTTGTGATCGCCTACTTTTCATATACTAACCGTTGCCCACAATTATGAAAAAAACAATATTAATAACATTATCACTAATAATATTCTCATTAAACGGAATTTATGCGTGCTCGTGCATAAAGGTTAATATCAAAAATGAATTCGAACGAAGTGATTTGATATTTACTGGCAGATTGGTAGATATTGTTGAAAGAACTGCATCGGATACGATTCCACTAGAAGGTGGCAAACATTATATTCGAGAATATAGATGGAAAGATTTTAAGTTTAAAGTTTCGGAATTTATTGAGGGAAAAAATAAAACAGAATTTATCATAATAGCAAGTACTGCTGGTGGTGCTGATTGCGGAATAAATTTTGATTTAAATACCGATTATTTAATTTACTCTTCAGAAATTGATTTTTATCTAAACTCGTTTGGCGAGGGAACAAAATTAAAACCTTATTATACATCGAGTATTTGCACACGAACAAAGACAATGAAAAAGACATCGAAGAGAGAAATAAGGAAACTTAAACGTTTAGCGAACCGGAAAGAATAACTGTGGGCAACACCGGTAATCGTTGCACAAGTCCATAATTTCTAAAAAATCGATCTATCTAAACCTCCCGAAGCCTCGGGATAGAGGGCTTTTCTTGTTTTAAAATGTTTAGGAATACGTAAACCATTCACACGTTTTTCCCGATCTATAGCACCCTAAATAAGCCCTCATTAAACCTTTCAAAAATTTTAAAGTCCTAACAGAGAAACCTCAACCTGTCAAAATATGGTTAATCTGAATTTTAAACCGCTTCTGTTCGTGCTACTCGTTGGTTTGGTTTCCTGCAGTGACGATGAAAATTACGTCCCATTGAGGCTAAAATCATTAATCTTCCCGAAGAAGCCTTCGATTATATCAATCTAAACTTACCCGGTCATTTTACAACCAATGTCCCGGGACAGCCTTTACCCACATCCATAAACGGATTAGACAATACCCCAAACGATAATCCCATAACCAATGAAGGGGCAACTTTAGGTCGTGTGCTTTTCTATGACAAAAAATTGAGTGCTAACGGGACTATCGCCTGTGCTTCGTGCCATAAACAGGAAAACGGTTTTTCAGATGATGCTCGGTTAAGCCCTGGCTTTGATGGCGGTCTCACGGGTCGCCACTCTATGACTTTGATCAATTCAAGATTTTATCAACGCGGACGTTTCTTTTGGGATGAACGGGCAGGTACTTTAGAAGAGCAGGTGCTTCAGCCCTTTCAAGACCCGGTTGAAATGGGAATGACTTTAGAACAGGTCGTAAGCGCAGTTCAGCAACAGGAATTTTATCCTGAATTATTTGAAAATGCATTTGGCGATCCCGAAATTACCAGTGATAGAATCTCAAGAGCCTTATCTCAATTTGTTCGAAGTATCGTAAGCTTTTCGAGTAAATACGATGAAGGAAGAGCTTTAGCCAATTCGCCCGGAGCAAATTTCACCAACTTTACAGATGAAGAGAATTTGGGCAAAAACCTATTCTTTCAAACCATACCCAATGGTGGTGGCGCTTGTTTTGGTTGTCATACCACAGAGGCATTTGTAAGTGCAAATCCGGGGCCGCAAAACAATGGCCTTGATTTGGTAACAACAGATTTCGGTGCCGGCGCTGTTTTTACCAATCCCATTTTTGAGAGTCGTTTTAAAACGACAAGCCTTAGAAACATTGAGCTTACAGCATCCTATATGCACGATGGCAGATTTGCAACCCTGGAAGAAGTTGTGGAGCACTACAACAGTGGAATACAGGCGCATCCTACCCTTTCTGCAGCATTAAGGGATGATAACGGTAATCCTGTTCAACTCAATTTTACAGATTCTGAAAAAGCGGCTTTGGTAGCCTTCTTAAAAACATTGACAGACAACAGCGTCAGCTCCGAAGAAAAATGGAGTGACCCATTTCAATAAAATAGCGTACAACGCTATAAACACGCAATTACGGCTTCCTCAGGCTTCGGGAAGCTATGTCCAAATCCATTTATAATTACTAACTTATATTGCTTAGCCTAAAATTGTTAATTTCAAACACGCAACTGACCCGTATACAAGAGTGTTGTGCACAATTTTTAAAATGACCGCAAATAACAAACTAACTTTCGGAATACTATTTTTTTTGCTGTCTTGTGAAGCTTCAAAGAATTTGGAAGAACAGACCTCAAATCAAACAAGTGAAATGAAAAAAATACTGACTGATTTATTCCAAAAGTCATTGAACACAAGAGACACTAATTATTTTACTCCCGAGCAAATAAAAAATAATTGGATTGGAAATCTTCCAGCAACCCGGAAAGAAATTGAGGAAACGGAATCAAGGCTTGTAATTAAATTACCTGCTGATTACAAAGAATTTCTAAAAATAGCGAACGGATATCCGACTTATAATGACGCTGTTGAACCGAGTTTTGAGAAAATAAGTGAAATTCAATATTTAAGAGATTTTGATCCAGAAACAATTCAAATTTGGATAAAAACTGGTAACGCTGAAATAGGAAAAAAATTAAACCAAAGCATAATTATTGCTGGAAAGCAAGAAGAACAATGGTTTCTTTTAATACCGCCAATTGACGAAAATGATAACTGGAAATATTGGAAATTTGCGAGTTGGATTCCGGGAGAAATTGAATATAAAAATCTGACAGAATACTTTTTAGACACATCAAAGGGAATTGAATGAAAACTGTACAGAACAACGATAATCGTTGCAAAAACCTGTAATTCTTATAACATCTCAATTAGTTAAACCTCCACCTCAAAGGCTTCCACTCCATTTTCCCCATAAAAAAACCCGATGCTTTCCGCATCGGGTTTTCTAATTAAAGAAGCTACTGTTTACACTTTAGCAGTGCTTTTTGCTTCGCTTATTTAAGCTTATAAACTTCTGTGGTAAAGATTCCAAAACAAGTTTGGGATAAGCGATTCACACGCATTCGCCTGGAGGCGAATGCGTTTCTCTGCTTACTTCACCTCTTCAAAATCTACATCTTCCACATCGCTGCTGGCGTTGCCTTCAGCTTTGCCTCCGGCTTGTCCTGCGTCAGGTCCCGGTTGTGCACCGCCCTGAGCACCTTCAGCCTGTGCTTTATAGATCTCTTCAGAAGCAGACTTCCAGATTTCGTTTAAGTTGTCTAATGCAGGCTGCACTTTTTCAACTTCTCCGGTAGCATGTGCTTTCTTCAATTCTTCAAGAGCACCTTCAATTTTCGATTTGTTATCGGCAGAAAGCTTATCGCCAGATTCTTTCAGAAGCTTTTCAGTCTGGAATACCATCTGATCGGCCTCATTCAATTTATCTACACGCTCTTTGGCTTTCTTATCTGCTTCAGCATTAGCTTCCGCTTCCGCTTTCATCTTTTTGATTTCTTCTTCGGTAAGACCTGAAGAAGCTTCAATACGGATGTCCTGTTTCTTACCGGTCGCTTTATCTTCGGCACTTACTTTAATGATACCATTAGCATCAATATCAAAAGTTACCTCGATCTGTGGCGTACCGCGCTGTGCCGGTGGAATACCGTCTAAGTGGAAACGACCAATAGTCTTGTTGTCATTTGCCATAGGACGCTCACCTTGCAATACGTGGATTTCCACACTTGGCTGATTGTCTGCTGCGGTAGAGAATACCTGAGATTTTTTAGTAGGAATAGTTGTGTTGGCCTCAATTAATTTGGTCATCACACCACCCATAGTCTCAATACCTAATGAAAGCGGAGTTACATCAAGTAACAATACATCTTTCACGTCACCGGTAAGTACACCACCTTGTATCGCAGCACCTACAGCAACTACCTCATCAGGATTCACCCCTTTACTTGGTTTTTTGCCAAAGAACTTCTCAACAGCTTCCTGTACTGCAGGGATACGGGTAGAACCACCTACTAGGATGATCTCGTCGATATCACTCTTAGAAAGTCCGGCAGCTTTAAGTGCAGACTCACAAGGCTCAATCGTTCTGCGTACCAGATCGTCAATCAATTGCTCAAACTTAGAACGGGTTAGCGTACGCACCAGGTGTTTTGGTCCGCTGGCAGTAGCCGTTACGTAAGGCAGGTTGATTTCAGTTTGGCTTGAAGATGATAATTCAATCTTCGCTTTTTCAGCAGCTTCTTTAAGACGTTGTAAAGCCATTGGGTCTTTACGCAGGTCCATATCTTCTTCTGCTTTAAACTCCTCAGCTAACCAGTTGATGATTTTGCTATCTACGTCATCACCACCTAAGTGCGTGTCACCATCTGTAGCCAATACTTCAAATACACCGTCACCCAACTCCAGGATAGACACGTCATGCGTACCACCACCAAAGTCAAATACAACGATTTTCTGATCGCTGTCTTTTTTATCAAGACCGTACGCCAAAGCAGCAGCAGTAGGCTCGTTAATGATACGCTCTACTTTAAGACCTGCAATCTCTCCGGCTTCTTTAGTTGCCTGACGCTGCGAGTCATTAAAGTAAGCAGGTACGGTAATTACCGCGCCGGTCACATCCTGACCCAAATAATCTTCTGCAGTTTTCTTCATTTTCTGAAGAATCATTGCAGACAATTCCTGCGGAGTATATAAACGACCATCCACATCTACACGAGGCGTATCGTTATCTCCTTTTACTACTTTGTAAGCAGAGTTATCTACTTCTTTAGAAGACTCGCTAAACTTGTTCCCCATAAAACGCTTGATCGAAGAGATCGTTTTGGTTGGGTTAGTTACCGCTTGTCTTTTTGCAGGATCCCCTACTTTGATTTCGCCACCTTCTACAAATGCAATTACCGAAGGTGTAGTTCGTTTTCCTTCACCGTTAGGTATTACCACAGGCTCGTTCCCTTCCATTACGGCAACGCACGAGTTTGTAGTACCTAAGTCGATTCCTATGATTTTACTCATTATATATAATTTTAAGTGTTATTAAATTTTGTTCGCACACTTAAAGTCAATCTTTGTGCCACCACAAAATCACTGACAAGCTGTCATAATTTCCAGTTGGGCAAGTCAGCAATCGCCAAAAAAGGGCGCTTGCTGTCGGGCTATACGCTGCAATCTTGTGGGGCTAAAGACCCCACAAGGATTTCCGCTGCTATCCCTCTTGCTTAATTAGGCGAGAGATTTTAGATATCAGACTTGAGACCTGAGAAGAGTAAAGAACAAAGAGAATAGAAAACAGAGAACAACAAATCCCATAGTGTGAACAGCCATCTTCAAAAAGAAGAAATAAAAAACCGAGAACCCTAAACCAGACTCAGTGCATTTTCGATATCGGCAATAAGATCTTCCTCGTGTTCCAGACCTACAGACAGCCTAACGAGGCGCTCATTGATACCCATGAATTCTTTCATTTCAGGATCAAGGCCCACGTGCGTCATCGTGGCGGGATGTTGCCCCAGGCTTTCGGTGCTGCCCAGACTCACCGCCAGTTTTACCAGTTTAAGACTGTTGAGAAATTTAAAAGCTTCGGCCTCTTTACCTTTTACTTCAAAGGCAATCATAGCTCCGGGAGAAGTGTACTGTCTTTTATACAGCGCGTAAGCTTCCGAACCTTCCGCAAGGCAGCCCAGATAATGCACTTTTAAGATTTTAGGATGCGTCTTGAGATACGCGGCGACCCGCTCTGCGGTGTGTGCCTGTTGTTCCATGCGTACTTTTAGAGTTTCCAGACTGCGCAACAACAACCAGCAGGTGTGCGGGCTCGCCATATTCCCTAAAAATGTACGCAAGACCTTAATGCGTTGCATAACCGCAGCATAACCCAGCACCGCCCCGGCAATCAGGTCGCTGTGTCCGCCCAGATATTTGGTAGCCGAATAAATCACGATATCTGCACCGTGCTCTAGCGGACTGCACCACAACGGCCCCATATAGGTATTGTCAGTCGCCAGGTGTACCTTTTTGTCACTTCTGCTGTAGCGGTCTGCCAGTCTTCTGCACATCGCGATATCAATCAGCTCATTGGTGGGGTTAGCGGGGGTTTCAATATAAATTAAGCTCAGCTTATGGGCTTTACCGCTTTCGTCAAGCAGTTTGGCAATATCCGCCTCATCCTGATCGGGTCTGAAACCAATAGCCTCTACTCCTATTTCCTTTAAAAAATGATTGATAAAATGATCGGTTCCGCCATAGGTAGGTCGGCTGTAGAGCAACAGATCACCGGGCTTTAAAAACTCGAGCATCACCGTGCTTATGGCAGACATTCCGCTTTCAAAAACCGCACACTGCTCTGCCTTATCCCAAAGCGACAATCGGTCTTCAAGAATCTCCAGATTGGGATTATTGATGCGACTGTAAATAAGCCCCAGTTCTTCCTGATCTGCCTTTTCACGTAGCCCGTAAGCCACTTCAAAAAAAGCCTTTCCGGCTTCTGCAGTTTTAAAGACAAAAGTAGAAGTTTGAAATACCGGTGGTTTGATCGCACCTTCAGAAAGTTCGGGTTTGTAACCGTGGGTCATCATTAAGCTTTCGGGATTCATAGGAGTCTAATTTTAATTGTTTGGTAAAACTACCAATAACCAGACTCAGATTTGGAATACCTTAAAAAATCCATAATTTTTCCTATTTTTAAAATTAAAACAGGAAAATAACCACCAATCTTTCGTCCCCATAAGCGATATAACGGAAAAATTCCCCTTTATGAAACTCGACGACACCGATAAAAAACTGCTAGCCATCCTGCAGGAAGACAGTAAAACTCCAATAAAAGACATCGCGTCCCACCTTAATCTGACTAAAACGCCTATATACGAGCGTATCAAGCGTTATGAGCAGAAAGGTATCATCAGCAAATATGTTGGCGTACTCGACCCGTCTAAGCTAGACACGGTTATGGTCGTCTTTTGCTCCGTTTCTCTGGAAAGTCAAAAACTGGACGCCCTAGAGTCTTTTGATAAAGCCGTCGCAGACATTCCTGAAGTGGTAGAATGCTATTTGATGGGCGGCGCTAACGACTTTTTACTAAAAGTTGTGGTTAAAGATTTACAGGCGTATCATACCTTTTCTTCCGGAAAACTGGCCGCTCTGCCCAATGTTTCTCAAATAAAAAGCACCTTTGTATTAAACGAAGTTAAACGTGCAACGGTCATACCCTTGTTCTAAACCCCGCTTGTGCCGGCAAACCTACATTCTTCTTCTAAAAAACAGATTTTATACCACAGCCTGCTGTGGCTTTTTGGTTTGTACCTGCTTATAGCTCTGATCAAAACACTGCTTTCCACTATGTTCCAGGAAGTAGAAACTTCCGGCTATTCACAAAGCGGAATCACCGAAATGCTGCGCAACAATCCATTTAAAGCAGCAGTTATGATACTCGTCGTCGCACCCGTAGTTGAAGAATGTATGCACCGCAGCCTGCTAAAACCCTCGCATCTGGATGTCGTACTCTTCTGCTCCTCGTGGATCGTTTACGCCACCAACCTGTTTATCCCTGAAGACGTAAACTGGCTGGTACGGGTCCTTTTTTTATTCATCTTTCTGGGCTGCCTCACGTATATCGGCGTTCAGCTTTTCAATCCCTATAAATTGCGGCATTTGCGGGTTTGGCTCACCAGGCACTACAAATGGATTTGGATAGTCACATCGATAAGCTTCGGATTGATGCACATCACCAATTACGTGGCTGTTTTTACCCTAAACCTTCCCTTATTTTTCAATATTTTGCCGCGCATTGCTTCGGGTTTCATCTTTGGTTACATCAAACTTAAAAACCGGCATATCCTGTGGTCAGTCGCCGCACACGCACTCAACAACCTGGTTCCGTTTATCATTCTCGTGCTGCTTTATCAACTGAATTCGTAAGCATTTCGCTTTGCGCCATCCTGCTTTAACAAAGCCTTGACGCATAATAAGCAAGGGGTTTTGTACTTTGTAAGTAAACCAAAAAAATATATTTATGAAGGCGATACAAGTCCCTAAACCGGGTGCCGACTTCAACATTGTTGACGTTGACATCCCAACCCCAAAAGAAAATGAAGTATTAATTAAAGTAGAAGCCTGCGGTATTTGCCACAGTGACAATATGGTCAAGGAAGGACACTTCCCCGGTATCGAATATCCACGAGTACCCGGTCACGAGGTCGTAGGTATTGTTGATGCGGTAGGTAGCCATGTCAAACAATGGAAAAAAGGACAGCGTGTGGGTGTGGGCTGGCATGGCGGACATTGTTTTGAGTGCGAGCCTTGCCGCCGCGGGAAGTTTATCAACTGCGAAAATGCCAAAATTGCGGGTATCTCCTACGATGGCGGTTATGCCGAGTATATGACCGCTCCGCAGGAAGCCATCGCGGCCATCCCCGAAGAATTAAAGTCGGAAGAAGCTGCTCCTTTGCTTTGTGCCGGTATTACGGTGTACAATGCGATGCGTAACAGCAATATCAAAGCTGGAGACGTGGTTGCCGTTCAGGGAATAGGCGGTTTGGGTCACCTGGCTGTTCAGTATGCGAACAAAATGGGCATGCGCACCGTGGCGATTTCTACTTCCGAAGACAAGAAAAAACTGGCTCACGATCTGGGGGCGCATCATTTTATTGCCACAGACAATCAGGATGCGGTTGAAGAATTACAAAAACTAGGTGGAGCAAAACTTATTGTTGCCACAGCACCACACGCCGATGCCATTACCTCGGTAATTGACGGTTTGGGCATTGATGGCGAACTCATCTGCATCGGTGCAACCGGAGACCCGGTAAAAGTATCCCCTATGCAATTGCTTATGGCCCGCAAATCGGTTTCCGGATGGCCTAGTGGTACTGCCATTGAAAGTGAAGACACGCTTAATTTCAGCGCCCTCACCGGCACCAAACCGATGATTGAAACCTTCAAATTTGATGATGTGGAGGAAGCTTTCAGTAAAATGATGAACAACAAAGCTCGTTTCCGCGTGGTTTTGGTTCCTTAATTCAGATTTAAATCTAATATTTAAACGACCGTCCGGTATATTCCGGCGGTCGTTTTTATGTTATTTAAGGTTCAAGATTTAAAGTCCAAAATTCAAGGTCTTCCTTTAAATTTCCAGATTTTGTATTACTTATTTCTCATTTCCAATTTTGTATTCAGATTTCGCACCTCCTATTTCCAACAGTTAACGCTCGAAATGACTCCGGCATCCTAAATTTAAAGTCTAAAATTCAAGGTCTTATTTCAAACTTCCAGATTTTGTATTCCTGATTCTAATTTTACTTCGCATTGCAAACCGACTAATGCGATTTCTCCCTAGCGGTCGAAATGACTAGAGCATTCAAAATTGAAAATTCAAGATGAATTCTGTAATACTTGTAAGCTTCCCTAGATTAGAACTGCTTAATTTTCCAAAACTTGTTTAAAATTATTGTTTTTCATTCTATTGGGGCTAGCCCCAATAGAATGAAGCTTTGCGTATTGCACCGGTGATATTTTACCCA
>NZ_JAJGMW010000043.1 GCF_020782115.1 Leeuwenhoekiella parthenopeia
TTCTTGCCCGACATGAACTGGTCAAGCACCTTCTTTTCAAATTCTGTCTGTTCCTCTTTTCTCATGGTTCTGTCTGAATAAAATTAATGTTTAAATCTATTTCAGACAGAGTTTAATTTACACCCTCTCAGTTTGCTTTTTCTGCTTTTTGCTGAAGTTTTAAAACCTCCTTTTCGCTAAGTTGTTTTGCATAGCGATCATAATAATTAAAAGCGCCAGATTCCGTTTTTACATAATAATAGGTTTGATCGCCTATTACCAAATACCCGGCCTTTTTGGTCATTTGTTCCGGGCTAAGGGGTGAGCTTTTTTGGGGATTTTCAGATTTCGCCGGAATCAAGGCTTCCTCCTGAGGCTCCCCCGCAATAATCACTTTGATACTCTTAACACCGTAATCCCGAAGTGCTGATTTCACATCGGTGATGATCCCCATTTTAACCGACGGGTCTACCGTAATCTTTACGTCCATCACTTTGGCGCGTTCAGCTTTAGTATAGTCTGAATTATACCGGCTTAAGGCTTTTTCAATACGTTCTGAGTCTATAATTTTAGAGTTGATAAAAACCTGATGGTTTTTATCAATTTCGATATAAATGTCTTCAAAAACCTGAATAATTTCAGATTCTTCGGGCACGGGTTTGTTTAAGGTTTTATTTGGTTTTACTGCTTTTTGTGCAGCAGGCGCTGGTGGCGGCGGAGGGGGAGTTCCCGATTTTGGTGCAGCTGGAGCGGGTGGAGTGATTAATTGTTGTGAAGGATTGATTTTAAACAAATCTGTCTTTTTAAATTCTTTATTTAGCTCTTTTAAAAATTCCTCATTACCTTTTTGCATATGTACTTTCAAAATATAATTTTTGAAATTTTCCGAAGACCAATTCGCCGTATTTAAATCTAAATCTTTCACAAATCCTTTTAGAGAACTTGGGTTTCCATTAATGCCTAACCAATTATCAACTACATCAATATATATTACTTTAGGAGCTTCTTTAACTTTTTTGTAGATATAACCTTCCGAACTAGTCATGCGATTTCCGGTGACCGTAAAATAAATGTCCCTGTTGTCGTAAGTAAAGTAAAAACCCGTAGAAGTTAAGACGGGGTAGTACGTATTTGTGCCGAATTGATCTTCGATAATCCAGGAGGTGCCTCCATTTTCTGAACGGATATAGAATTTCTGATCAATATCAATACCCTCCCAATCCCCGGAGAAAATTTTTCCGTAGGTATTTTCAGGGCGAATAAAGCTTTTGTCATTTAAAAGGAGTTCATTGTTTTTAGATTTATAATCTAAAAAAGCCTGCATTTTACCAGCAGAAAGTGATTTGTTTTTCTTAGTTACTGCATAACGGTTTTCACTTTCCTCACGCAACTCAAATGTGTCTTTATAAGACTTCATCCAAAGCTTTTTATCCTGCTCGTATATTGTGAGTTGTGCAAACTCACTTTTGCGTTCAACCCATTTTCCCAATATAGAAGGAGACTCTTTTTGTACTACCGGCTTTGCGACAATCTCCTGATTGAAACAGTAAAAGCATAGGGCCAGTACAGGTATAAAAAGCACCAGTCGCAGAAGCATTTTTTTGACCGAGCGGGTTTTTGATAACATAAGAATTCGTTTTTTAGTTAATGAATAATTAATTGGGCTTGATAACGCGGTGTGATGAGCACCACCCGAATAGGTAAATAAAAGATTTGTGTAGTTTTTAGTAGTTGTGTTTTGAGCCAGCGCGGCCCGGTCTGCGAGAAATTCGTGATTCAAAGCAATGCTTCTTTTTAAAAAGACCAGCAGCGGATTAAACCAGAAAATCACCTGTAACAATTCAACTGCCAGAATATCCCAGGTGTGCTTTTGCGTGACGTGTGCCTGCTCGTGCGCCAGGATTTCCGGGGCGATGAAGTTGGTTTTAAATTCGGTTTTAGGCAGGAAAATGAACTTAAGAAACGAATGCGGAATAACCTTTCCGGCCAATAGGACGTTGATATGGGTTTTCGCCTCTACCTTTTCGTTGCAGGTTATTTTGTGACGAAGCCTGATCAGATTCCGCAAAAAGCGAAACCCAAAGAGCAGAACACCGGCAACATAAACGATTCCTAAACCAATCAGCAGCCAGTTTGTAGGTTCATCGACCGGTGCAGAAACCGGAGCCTCGGTAAAGGCAACCGGTTCAAAATAGGTCTCAGCAACCACGGGTTGGGGTTCTACTTCAACGGTATAGCTAAAGCTAATCAGCGGTAAAGTGAGAGCCAAAACCAAACTTCCCAGGAGGTAAACACGCTTAAAGTGGTGCGCAGCCGTTTGCTCTAAGGCGATTTTATAAAACCCCCAAAGCACCAGCAGGCATAAGATTGATTTGATGAGGTAGGCGAGCATCACTTTTTCGATTTTAGGCGTTCGTCAATCAATTTTTTAAGATCCTCCAGTTCCTGGGGTGACAAATCGGTTTCCTTCGTAAAAAAGGAAGCAAACTGCGCGGCAGAGTCGTTAAAGAAATTTTTGATCATTCCATTCACCTGCCTGGCAAAATAATCTTTCTTCTTGACCAGGGGGAAATACTCCCGCGACCGCCCGTATTGCACATAGTCCACAAAATTCTTGTCCTGCATGCGCTTTAACAAAGTGGCGACGGTAGTCGTTGCAGGCCGTGGTTCGGGATACGCCTCAATGAGGTCTTTCATAAAGGCTTTTTCCTGTTTCCACAAGATTTGCATCAATTGTTCTTCGGCATTAGAGAGACTCATTTTTCTACAGATTTAGAATGTATTCTACAAATGTAGAAATAAATTCTAATTCTACAAGTGTAGAGTAAATTAATTTTGATTATCAGGGCGTTTCGCTTTAGGTTTTTTGAAGAAAACCTAAAGCGACCGGGTCTGCCTGCCGGCAAAGGCAGGCTTTCGGCAGTCGCTTTTTCGCCCTCGCGGTTGCTAAGTGATTTTAGTAAGAAGACTAGTATCGGAGCACCGCGGGGCAAAAAGAGCTCCAACAATGCCTCAATCCCTAACGCAGGTTATATCAATAATCTTAACTTTGGCGCCCTAACACACAACCAGAAAACTATGAGCCTCGAACAGGATTTAAGAGACCGAAGCGGCAATGTATGCGAACTATGCAGCAGCACAACCGATTTAGATGTGTATGCCGTGCCGCATTCGCCGGAGGGAGATACCGCAGACACCGCGATTTTTGCTTGTGGTACCTGCAGAACACAATTGGAAAATCCAGATCAGGTAGAGCCCAATCACTGGCGTTGCCTTAACGACAGTATGTGGAGCCCCGTGCCGGCGGTACAGGTAGTTGCTTATCGTATGTTGCACCAGCTTAAAGCCGAAGGCTGGCCGCAAGACCTGCTCGATATGATGTATATGGAAGAAGAGACGCGCGAGTGGGCCAAAGCCGGTGTGGCGCAGGAAACTGCAGCAAACGCACTGGTGCATCGCGACAGCAATGGAGTTATTCTCGAAGCGGGCGATTCGGTGGTGCTGATTAAAGACCTCAAGGTAAAAGGCAGCAGTATGGTGGCCAAGCAGGGCACGGCTGTAAGACGTATTTCGCTAGATCACGAAAACGAAAAATACATTGAAGGCAAAGTTGACGGGCAGCAAATCGTTCTGGTAACTGATTATGTGAAAAAGATTTAGGCCTCATAAAGGCTTTTGAATTTTACGTTCGTTTAAGTCCTCAATTTTCTGACATTTAGCAGTTTGTTGGGTTTATTATAACATCGGGTTGGGATAAGGCTGCCACGTATATGAATATATTGGCATCACTAACCAATCTGATACTCCAATGAACAATAAGAAAGAAAAACTGGCCCGTGTAGGTATGCTTGCCAAGGGTGTGGTTTATGCTATAATAGGAACGCTAACCGCAATGGCGGCCTTCAACCTGGGCGGTTCTAAAAGCGGAAACGAAAACGTACTTCAATTTTTAGCCGGTCAGCCTTTTGGCCAGGTTTTACTCGCGCTTCTGGGTGTGGGTCTTTTTGGCTATACTTTTTACAGGTTTTATGAAGCTTTTAAAGGAAGCGGAGATTCGTGGGGTGAAGTCAAAGGATTTTTTAAGCGTGCCGGCTTTATCGTAAGTGGTGTTTTTTATGGCGCACTGGGTGTTACGGCACTGCGTATGGTTTTGGGCGGAAGTTCGGGCTCAAGAGGCAGCTCTGTAATTTCTACTCTGATGGAAAAATCATACGGACCCTATGTTGTGGGATTTATCGCATTGTGTCTGGCCGGGAAAGCCATTTTTCAAATCTACAAAGCCTATTCCGGAACCTTTAGAGATGATGTCAATGAGAGCAGTCTGAGTCAACAGGAACAAAAAACATTAATACGCGCCGGAAAAATTGGCTTTATCAGCAGGGGGATCGTTTCGGGGATTGTGGCCTTTTTATTTTTTAAAGTGGCTACAGGAAGCGGTGGAGATACCGGTGGTAAAGTTGCCGCATTCGAATTTTTACAGGATAATTTTGGAGCAACCGTAATGGGCATTATAGCTTTGGGTCTTGTGGCCTATGCAGTCTTTATGTTTATACAGGCCAAATACGCACAGATTCGGATTTAAGGTTCAAGATTTAAAATTCAAAATTAAAAAACCCGTAGGCTTGATGCTGTGCGGGTTTTTTGTTTAGTTATTTAGTTATTTAGTTATTGAGTTATTGAGTTATTGAGTTATTGAGTTATTTAGTTATTTAGTTATTGAGTTATTGAGTTATTGAGTTATTGAGTTATTGAGTTATTGAGTTATTTTGGATATTAAACCTCAAAATCTATTTTTTTCGCAATCGTGTAATTCCTGATTTTTTATTCATTATTCAAATTCTGCATTCTTAATTCAGAATTTTCACAACTTGCTTTCGCTCACGGAAATTCACTCAGTCGCCAAATCTTTTATCTGAATACTGCAAACTGAGACTGCAAACTGAAACTGCCTTCGATACGAATTTCAGCTCGCTTTCGCTTACGGAAATTCACTCAGTCAGCTAGACACTGCAAACTGAGACTGCATACTGCATACTGAAACCCTGCGTGAGGGATTGAAGCGGCATCCTTTTTAACGGGTCTCCGAGTGATTTGCCTGGTAAGGCAAATTGTATCGAGGAGCCCGGTTAAAAAGATAAAGCGTAAAGCCCGACCCCGCCTTTTGCGGGGTCACGCCCAAACGCTTAAAATTAGTTTTCTGCAGATTTTAGTTTAGTGAACTCGTGGTAAAAATGCGGAATGGTCTCGATGCCTTTGAGAAAATTCCAAACCCCAAAGTGCTCGTTAGGGGAGTGAATGGCGTCACTGTCCAGGCCAAAGCCCATAAGGATAGTTTTGCTGTTGAGTTCGCGCTCAAATAAGGCCACAATTGGGATGCTGCCGCCGCTGCGCTGCGGAATGGGTGTTTTGCCAAAAGTCTTCTCATAAGCCGCCTCTGCCGCCTGATAGCCGATGTTGTCAATGGGTGTAACGTAAGGTTCGCCGCCGTGATGGGGTTTTACCTTGACGCGCACGCCTTTTGGGGCGATGCTTTCAAAATGGGTTTTGAAGAGCTCAGTGATTTCTTTCCAGTCCTGATGCGGTACCAGACGCATACTAATCTTGGCGAAAGCCTTACTGGCGATTACGGTTTTGGCTCCCTCGCCGGTGTAGCCGCCCCAGATGCCGTTGACATCGAGGGTAGGGCGTATGCTGTTGCGCTCGTTTGTGGTGTAACCGGCTTCGCCATAAACCGCGTCGATGTCGAGCGCTTTCTGATAGTTCTCTAGTGAAAACGGGGCTTCGGCCATTTTTTCGCGTTCGTCGGCGGTGAGTTCGTCGACCTGATCGTAAAATCCGGGAATGGTGATGTGGTTGTTTTCGTCGTGCAGGGAGGCGATCATTTTGGTAAGCACGTTGATGGGATTGGCCACCGCACCGCCGTAAAGCCCGCTATGCAGATCGCGGTTGGGGCCGGTGACTTCGACTTCCACATAGCTGAGGCCGCGCAGGCCGGTGGTAATGCTGGGCACGTCTTTGGCGATCATACCGGTGTCTGAAATCAGGATCACGTCGTTAGCCAGTTTCTCCTGATTGCGGGAAACAAACCAACCCAGATTTTCGCTGCCTACTTCTTCTTCGCCCTCGATCATAAACTTGACGTTGCAGGGCAGGTCGTCGTTTTGGGTCATATACTCAAGTGCTTTGACGTGCATATACATCTGGCCCTTGTCGTCACAGGCGCCGCGGGCAAAAATGGCGCCGTCGGGATGCCCTTCTGTTTTTTTGATAACGGGTTCAAAAGGTGCGCTTTCCCACAAGTCTAGCGGGTCTGGCGGTTGCACGTCGTAATGCCCATACACCAAAATGGTGGGCAGGTTTTTATCTTTTAGGATCTCGCCATATACGATGGGATAGCCCGGAGTTTCGCAGATTTCAACTTTGGCACAACCGGCTTCTTTCAGGCGTTCGGCCACGGCGTCTGCGGTGTTGAATACATCTTCTTTGTAGGCTTTGTCGGCACTGATAGATGGAATTTTAAGCAGCTCGATGAGTTCGTCGAGAAAGCGTTTTTGATGGGTGTCTATGTATTTTTTAATGTCTTTCATCTATTTAAATTGTATCAGGAACTTAGGGTTCAGTTATTTAATTAATTGGTGTGTAATAACCTTTATTTGCCAGGTGTCCATTAGGGTTCATAAATAAAACTTGAGTTTGGGTAAAAATACGGATTGACTTTCAGATTTCTATTTTTAAGAGGCTGGAATGGTAAAGGAGGGCGGGGTGAAATAAGTGGAAATCAAAATACTTTACCGGATTGAAAAAATATTTTGAAAAAGCATTTTCAAATTCAAAATCTTTGCTATATTTGCACTCGCATTTTTAGAGATACGAATGCAAGTTTTTAACGGGAGTCCTAAGTACGTTGAAAATAGTATGCAGGCGTGGTGGAATTGGTAGACACGCTAGACTTAGGATCTAGTGCCGCAAGGTGTGGGAGTTCGAGTCTCCCCGCCTGTACAAAGGGATAAGCCGACTTTAACGAGTCGGCTTTTTCATTTTGGTACAACAGTGGTACAACAATTTTGCTTTTTTAAAATTAGCTAAACTTTAACATTATCTGAACTGTTTTGAGATCAATAATTATTGATTTTAAACGCTGCTGGGATTTTGAGGGTAAAATTTTATGACACATTAGGCTTTGCCAAAAAGGTAGGTTATATTTCAAGACCAAGTTGTTTAAAAGCATGTCAACACGTACTAACCAATTGAAATGCAATACTGAGTCTAAATTTAAAAATCAATTATTAATCAAGTATTTCGATAGCTTCACTAGCAGCACTTCTCAAGTGATTGTACTCTAGCATATGATCAAAAATGTTTAAACATTGTATTACCTGCGATTTGTTTTTGCTAAGATTTCTGTTGAATATAGAATATAATTTCAATATTAATTGAACTGGCTCTTTGTCATAATATCCGTGATTTTGAATGTTAGGAGTTTTTTTAAAATTCATTTTCTTAATAAGAACAAGGCATTCGTTGGGATTTGTGTTAACGCATTTCAAAAGATATTCTAGAAAGTATCTAGGCTCCATTTCGCAAATTTTTGAAGAAGAATATTTTAGTAAAAATGGGTAGAAGTAATCAAAATTATTGGGCTTAAGTTTTCTTAATATTATACCTGAATAGAGACTAGCAATATCTTTATCTTGAATTTTTAAGAATGATAAGAGTATTTTAAAACATTTCGCCTTAATATTTTGCGAGTCTTCAAACAAATTCTCTTCAGCAACTTTCAAGGCACATCTTTTGGCCTCTGAACTACTATTGATAAACTTTTTGTATAAGTTTATGTCATTTGTTTTTTCATTTAAATAAGCCAATACTATAATTTGACCATTACTATGAAAGCTTTTATTTTCTATAATTCTTCTGTAGTAATAATTCATTTTTGAATGAAATTTCCAATAAAAAAACTGAGCACTCCAAAATGAGTTTTTTATTATTGAAGGGTTATCTTGAGATATTAAATCTTTAAAAATTTTATAGCTTCTATTTATGTCAAGATGATTTAGGTAGGAGATTTCTGATATTATGCCAACTTTTACGCAGTCTTGTTCATCTTTAATAGCACATTCAACGGTATCAAATATTTTATCTTTAAAGTGAATAAGTTGATAACAAGAAATTATTTTCCTTATAGCAATACCTCTTACAGTATTGACACTATCAAATAATGGATCATTTGGGTTTAAGGGTTTGGTAGGATGAGGATTATTTAATGCTGTTTCTCGTATGTAAGTGAACATTTCATTATCTAAAACTTCGTTAGAAATTAAATAGTCACTAGATCTAAGAGTATACATATGATTAGGGGCATCCATCTTTTTAGTAATTATCTTTTTAAATAAAATACCTACTTTTTCAGGATAATATTTTCCTTTAATTAAACCTTCTAATCCAGACGTTAAATAGTCAATCGCCACTTTTTCATCGCTTGCCAATTGCAAAATAAATTCATAATATTTTGCGGGGTCTTTTGCTACTTGTTCACTTAGTTGACTTGCATGTTGTATTTTCCCTCCTCTTGCACCGTGTCCTTCTATATAACTATCATTGTATTTTAAAATAGTCTTTTTCCAGTTTTTTAAGGACATGTTTTTATATGCTGAACCTTTTAAAGGTGCTCCCACCACATAACTTCTAGAAGTGGAGATATCCATAGCCTTCTTTGGGTCAAGCTTACCAAACTTTCTTTCGAGCTCGAGATATCTCATATTTAAGCTAGGTATTTTTTTTATTTCATTCACTGGAATAGCACAAATAAAAAGATACTCCTTTTTAAATCTGAACTTCATCACACTACTTAAACTATCTTTATCAACTCTAAATTCATATGGATGACTTACTGATCTGATAATTCGGATTATTATGTCTTTTTCAGTTTGATTTAAAATCCCGAAAATACTAGTGATGAGGTTTCTTAAATTAAGTTGTAGTTCATCATCATATGAATTGAATCCATTTTTACTATGGATAATTTCAAATAACTCAAGGATGTAATCTTTTCCAGCATTACATTTTAAAAGAACTACCGTAAGAATATTTATTATATCAAATGAGTCAGAATATTTATGTTCATTAAAAAAACTCTGGAAGAACTTCTTATTTTCAACTAAATGTTGAATTATTTTGTTTTCAATTAATCTATTAAGTCCATCTGATGAATTAAAAAATCTTTCAAACACAGAACATTTATAATAAATAGATTCCTTTTCTGATATGTTTAATTCAAAGGAAAATCTATTTGACTGTATTGTTTTTTGATATAAATCCCATAAGAACACAAATAGTTTATTGGGATTTAATTCATAAATATTATTTAGAATTTCTTTTTGTTCATAAGAAACCCTATCATTATTGTGTCCACTTAAATCCTGTAAATTTTTCGTGAATATAGGTCTCAATTTGCTTAGACAGAATTCCTCATCATATCTGAAAATTTTTTCTAGAATCGAATAATTCCAAAATTGATCTCCATCTTCATTTAATGTAATGAGCATCCCCCAAAAATTAGGACAGTAATTTAAGTTCCAAAATAACTTTAAATTTACTGTTTTATGACACGAAGAAAATTCACACCCAAGTTCAAGACCAAAGTGGTTTTAGAAGCTCTCAAAGAG
>NZ_JAJGMW010000044.1 GCF_020782115.1 Leeuwenhoekiella parthenopeia
GGAGCCTGACCGTTCAACAACTTTACATTAAATTTGGGGAAAGGATACCCCTGATATTAAACACCAATTCCTTTGGGGCTAGCCCCAAAGGAATTGAAACAACGGACAGAGTTTAATTTACATACCCCAAACTGATCATACAACTCAGACCTAATTTCCCATCCTCAGCTGTTTATACAGCCGAGGACTTCTTTTTTCAAGCCATACAACAAACCACACAGGTTCAGCGTTCTACTTCTTATTAACAAGGCGGGATTTATTCAGCGGGTTATTCTAAATTTAGCTATTAACAACAGGCTTATCAAAACATGTTATGAGCCTTCAATAAACTTTTAAAAAGCCTGCGAAACCACTTCTGGTGAGCCTGTCGAAAAACTTGTGGTGAGCCTGTCGAACCATCAATCATCAAACTATGCTTAAAAAATTTTTTATTCTTTGTTCGGGCGCTGATCACGCCTTGTTAGACACCTGCGCTCCCGGCGAGCAAAACAAATATGCCGGTATTGGCGCCACGGTGTTCTTTACCGCCTTAATGGCTTTTATTGCTTCGGGATACGCGCTGTACACCGTTTTTGACAACGTAGCCATCGCAATAGGCTTCGGGTTTTTGTGGGGTTTGCTCATTTTCAACCTGGATCGTTTTATCGTTTCAACCCTCAAAAAAAGGGACAACTTTTTAGACGAATTCTTACAGGCTGTTCCCCGTTTGATTTTGGCACTAATCATCGCTGTGGTTATCGCCAAGCCTTTGGAATTAAAAATCTTTGAGAAAGAAATTGATCGTGTTCTACTCGAACAAAAGAACGATCTCACCCTCGCCAATCAAAACCAGATTGAAGACCAGTTTACTCCTGAAATCACTGCTCTGGATACGCAGATTGAAGACTTAAAAACCGAAATCACGACCAAAGAAGCCGAAGTAAATGCGCTTTACAGCACCTATATTACGGAAGCCGAAGGAACTTCCGGAACCGGCAGATTGGGTAAAGGTCCGGTTTATAAAGAAAAACGCGACAAACACGATGCTGCCCTGGCCGAATTGCAACAACTGAAGCAAACCAATACCGAAAAAATCGCAGCACTTGAAACCCAAAAAACCGAATTAGCCGACATCTACGACACCCGGGTTGCCGAAACCCAGCCGATCATCGATAATTTTGACGGACTCATGGCCCGTATTGAAGCTTTAGACGAATTGCCCTGGCTGCCTTCGTTCTTTATCTTTTTGCTCTTTCTGGCCATCGAGACCACGCCTATTTTTGCCAAACTGATTTCGCCTCGCGGCGAATACGACCTGAAACTGGCTGATGCTGAAGGCGAACTCAAATCCTGGGCGACTCAAAAAGCCAACCAGCGTCGCAACCTTATCGATGCAGACAATGTGCTAAACGACAAAGTCTACGGCGATCTGGCTCAGGAAGAAGAACTCTACAATTACAAAAAGAAAATGGCGCGCGAACTTATGCAAAAACAGCAGGACGCGTTTTACAAACGCCAGAGTAAGTTGCTTTAGGTATTCATAAAAACAGTGCTGATGCGATACTGAAACACGTTCAACATGACTTAAAGACAGCTCCCTTCTCCTTAGGGAGAAGGGTTGGGGATGAGGAGAAGCCCTAGAATTTTCGATCCGGATTGTACACGCTCAAATCCAGCGAAGGCTTTGTTCCATTAATCACTTCAGAAACCAGCAGTCCGGTGGCAGGGCCCAGACTCCAGCCCATCATGGCGTGACCGGCTGCAAGCGTGAGGTTTTGCCATTTTGAGGTACGGCCAATATACGGCAAACCATCCGGGGTTACCGGGCGTAAACCGCACTGCGCATCTGCCTTTTCGGCTTCGGTGATTGTTACATTTTCAAAATAACGGGGTACGGCCTGGGCAATAGCATCTACCCGTGCTTTGTTGATGTCGTGATTGATCCCGGCGATTTCCATAGTCCCGGCAAAACGCGTAAACCCGTTCATGGGTGTGATCGCTACTTTGGCTTCGCATAAGATCGAAGGCAGCGTGATTCCGGTTTCTGCAGTAGAATTGATGCGATAGCCTTTACCGGCCTGCATCAGGATATTCAGATTTAATTTTTTATTCAGTGTTCCTGCCCAGGCTCCGGTAGCGAGAATCACCTCATCGGCTTCAATCTCCTTGCCCGATTGGGTTTGTACTTTGGTGATCTTTTCGCCCTGCTTTCCAAAATCGGTTACCTGCTCGTGTTTTAAAAACTTAACGCCGCTTTCTTCTAAAAACACTTTAAACTCGTGCATAAATTCGCCCGGGGTGGTATGCCAGTCGCACTCGTAATACGCCGCTCCTTTGATATTTAACTTCGCATCAGGCATTTTTTGCTGTACTTCTTCAGCGCTCAGCATTTTTGCGGGCAAACCTTCTTTATGGGCCATGGCTACGGTATGCCCCTCCTCTTCCAGCATGTGATCGCTTTGGCACAACATCAGCAAGCCTTTTTTCTCAAGCTGAAAACTGAAATTTTCGGCTTCTTTGATAGCTGCATACAAATCCCTTGAAAGCAAATTGATGTCGCGTATCGCCGGAATGGCTTTAGCTACATTTTTATAGGTACACGAGCTGTTAAAGGCCATCGTCCACTTCAGAAAACCTGCATTGAGCCGGGGCTTGATGTAAAGCGGACTCTTACTGCTGAGCATCCATTTTAAACCCTGTTTCATCACACCGGGCGCCGCCAGCGGAATGATGTGACTGGGCGTTAAATAACCGGCGTTCACGTAGGACGCACCGCTATCCATAGCGCTTTGATCAATCACCGTTACCTCATGACCGGTTTTTTGCAAATAATAAGCACAGGATAAACCAATAATCCCACCGCCTATGACAACACATTTATTACTCATGTTAGTTGATGTTATAATCCCACAAAGGTTCTTTGTTGAGCAAATTCTTTATAAAATAATTCCAGCGCTTTTTCTGAAAATAGCTGTTGGATCTGCCACTGTAACCATGGCGCTGACTTGGGATGATAAGCAGGTCAAACTCCTTATCGGCTTTGATTAAAGCCTCCGCCAGTTTAAAGGTTCCCGAAGGGTTTACATTATCGTCAATCCCACCATGAACCAGCAATAATTTCCCTTTAAGATTGGGCGCCATAGTCACGTTTGAGACCTGCTCGTAGCGCTCATCAATGGGGTAGCCCATGTACATTTCGGGCCACCAGGCTTTTTCCATTCTAAAATCGTGATCCCCGCTGCTGGCAACCGCCACCTTATAAAAATCAGGAAAGGCCAAAACCGCATGCGCCGCATCATAACCGCCTGCCGAATGCCCAAAAATCCCGACCCGGTCTGTGTCTACCCAGGTGTACTTTTGGCCCAAAAACCGAATCGCATTGACATGATCGCGCAGGTTGTCGCCCATATTCATATACGAAACATCGCGAAAAGCCTTGGAACGGGCAGCTGTACCCAGACCATCAACGGCCACAACGATAAAACCCAGATTGGCCATAGCCTGATGACTGAGCGCACGGTCAAACGAACGCGGAAACATCTGCGTATGCGGCCCGGTATAGGTCGCATCAATCACAGGGTATTTTTTTGTGGCATCAAAATTTACCGGTCGCCAAAAGGCCCCATAAATAGGCGTTTTACCGTCTTTACCTGTTAGGCTGAACACTTCAGGCAATTGCCAGCCTTCACCGGTCAGGGCATCAACATCTGCTTCGGTAAGCGTTTCTATAATTTTTCCGGTTTTCTTGCTGCGCAAAAGGGTTTTAGAGGGTTTATCTACGGCCGAAAGCACATCTGCAAAATATGCTGATCCTTCTAAAAACTGAATGTCATGGTTCACAGGCTCAGGCGTAAGGCTCGTTATTTTTCCGTTTAGGGAAACTTTATAGAGTTGCTGATGATAGGGATTTGCAGCTTTATCCACACCGGAAGCCAGATAGTATATAAGCTTGTTTTTGGTATCGATATTGACAATCTCATTAACTACAAATTCCCCGTTTGTAAGCGGTTTTAGCTTGCCGCTTTCTTTATTCAGAAGGTACAGCTGCTTCCAGCCGCTGCGCTCTGAAAGCACAACGAGGTCCTGCCAACCCTCCACCTCACGAAATTCAAAATTATCGATGCTGGTCGTAACCGATTCTTCGTAAAGCGGACTGATGCTTTGGGCATCCAGATCAACCACTTTTAAGTACTGATCTTTATAGCCGCGACTGCGGTAAGAGGCGATCATTTTATGCGGCTCGTCATCCATCCACTTAAGCCAGATGCTGTTTACGTGTATTTTTTTGGGCAGATCAATATCGAGTTGTTCTTTGGTTTCCACATTAAAAAATACCGGCTTGTAAGTCACCATCGTGGTATCGCCGGGCGAACCGCGGTAATAACTCAGCAATTTGGGCTTATACAGACTGTCTATACTGTAATCCAGCAAATACATTTTTTCGGCAGTGCGGGTATCAACCACCTGCGTTACCAGGTATTTGGAGTCAGGTGACCATTGTACGTCAAAATGCGGTGGGCGCTCGGTGCCTTCGCCTTCTATAATATCAAACCAACCGATGCTGCTGGCGTAATCGTAACCCGGCTCCCCGTCTGTGGTAAGCTGCACCCTCTTACCCGACCCGGCATCTTCAAGGAATAAATTGTGATTTTCTACAAAAGCGTTCCACTTACCATCCGGTGAAGTTGAAGTGCTTCGGTCGCGGTTGCGCCAGGAATCCCTGGCCTTGTCATTTTTTGAATCAACGGGCTTAAGGCTATCACCATCCCACGAAAAAGGCTTTCCATCAAAAACAAAATACAGGCTTTCTGCTTTGCGTTCCAGGCGGGAAAGGTCTAAATCTCTTGCCTCGACGTTTTTGTCCAGCTCTTTGGATAAGGCTTCCGCCAGTTTTACATGATCAAAAATCGGAGCCGTCATGAGGTCTTTGTAGTTTAGACCCAAATAGGTTTTTCCGGCTTTATCGTAGTTCAGAAACCAAATCCCTGAACCTTCCTCAAACTCGTGCACTTCCGTTTTGAGGTTGAAGGCTTTTTGATTGATCACGTTTCCGTAGGTATAGTCAATCGCCTGCTGATATTCAGCCTTTGTCATTTTTTCCTGGGCGAAAGAAACACCCGCAATCAACAAAAGCGTAAACGTGATATACTGAATGTTCAACTTAAAAACCTTCATATTCTATTTATTAAAAACCTCTGGCAAGCCGAAGAGATATGGGTTTGACAATCAATTCATAATTTCGAAGCAAAGCCCCGAAAACAAAACCCTCAATGCGGCTTAAATCACCTGAAACCCGAACGCATACGGATCTTCCGTATCAATAGTCATCGTGTTATATCCGTAGATACGCGCCCAACCTTTGATGCTGGGGACAATCGCCGGAAAGTTCCCCAAAGTGGTTACTTCTTCGATACGGCCAATAAACTTGGAACCTATAAAACTCTCGTGAATAAAATCGGTCTTCGGCTGAAGCAATCCCCGGGCGTGCAACTGGGCGATACGTGCAGATGTCCCGGTACCACAGGGTGAGCGGTCAATGGCTTTGTCGCCATAAAAAACCGCGTTGCGTCCCGATGAAGCAGGATCAATGGGCGAGCCCGTCCACAACATATGGCTTACATCGCGTATGGTATCATTTTCAGGATGTATGAAATGATCGGGGTATTTCAGATTGATGCGCTGACGCAATTCCTGACTGAGCTGTACGATCTTGGATGCCGAAAAATCCTGCACCCCGCTAAAGTTCTTCTGCGGATCAACAATCGCATAGTAATTTCCGCCGTAGGCCACATCAAATTTGAGTTCGCCAAGTTCCGGGCATTCAATGGTCAAATCGCGTGCGGCGAGGTAACTTTTTACGTTGGTAAGCTTTACCCAGTCTACCTTGTTTCCGGTTTGCTGATACTCAATTTCCACGAGACCTGCCGGCGCCTCCATCCTGATCTTACCAGGCACCTTAGGAGTGATAAGGCCTTCTTCGATAGCAATGGTAATGGTGCCTATGGTTCCGTGACCACACATGGGGAGGCAACCGCTGGTCTCAATAAATAAAATCGCAAAGTCGTTTGCAGGGTCATGGGGCGGAAACAAAATACTCCCGCTCATCATGTCGTGACCGCGGGGCTCAAACATGAGTCCTTTGCGTATCCAGTCATATTCTTTTAAAAAATGCTGGCGTTTCTCGCTCATGGTTTTACCTACCAGCTCGGGACCGCCGGTTTTAACCACACGCACAGGATTCCCACACGTGTGCGCGTCTATACATTGAAAAGTGTGGATGGGCATTCGGTATTACTATTCTTATTGTTATTATTATTTATTATTTGGAATTGATGATTCTTTACAGGTCAATCCCTCAACTACAGCTTATTTTCTAATTGTAGTTTATTTCTTAACTGATGTACTTCCCTAAATAGCGTTGACCGTTTTTAGGTTATTATTTCATTGTTAAAAATAGTCATTATTGTTCTTTGTGGGATAGCCAACAAAGAACACTGTTTTTCAAAGGCTACTGGGGTCATTTTCT
>NZ_JAJGMW010000045.1:2500-5739 GCF_020782115.1 Leeuwenhoekiella parthenopeia
CACGGTTTCGCGTCTACTCAACCTAACTAAACGCCCTATTCAGACTCGCTTTCGCTACGGATCCGATGCTGAACATCTTAACCTTGCTAGATAAAGTAACTCGTAGGCTCATTATGCAAAAGGCACGCCGTCACCCCCAAAGGGGCTCCGACCGCTTGTAAGCGTATGGTTTCAGGGTCTATTTCACTCCCTTGTTCAGGGTTCTTTTCACCTTTCCCTCACGGTACTGGTTCACTATCGGTCTCTCAGGAGTATTTAGCCTTAGCGGATGGTCCCGCCAGATTCATACAGGGTTTCACGTGCCCCGCACTACTCAGGATACCACTATCTATTACGCTCTTTACCTATACCGGGCTATCACCGTCTATGGCCACGCTTTCCAACGTGTTCTAATTCATCGCGCATAAAATGTTGTGGTCCTACAACCCCGGTCCTGCCGTAACAGAACCGGTTTGGGCTAATCCGAGTTCGCTCGCCGCTACTATCGGAATCACTTTTGTTTTCTCTTCCTCCGGGTACTTAGATGTTTCAGTTCCCCGGGTTTGCCTCCTTGCGGATACTATACCTTCAGTATAGTGGGTTGCCCCATTCGGATATCTGCGGATCAATTTGTATGTGCCAATCCCCGCAGCTTTTCGCAGCTTATCACGTCCTTCTTCGCCTCTGAGAGCCTAGGCATTCCCCATACGCCCTTATTTAGCTTATTGTACTTCTTGCTCTTATAAGGACTATAGTATTGCTACTAAGCCTTTTATTATTGTATTCTAATGAGTTCTATCTATAATATATAATTAACTATCACTAGCTAACTAAAAATTTGTTTCTCTCGTATTCTTATTATTTCCCAATATGTCAATGAACGTTCTGCCCCCTAGCCCCCAAAGGGGGAACTAAGCTTTAAACCCTCCCCCATTCGGGGGTCGGGGGGCTTTTGTGGAGAATATCGGAGTCGAACCGATGACCTCCTGCGTGCAAGGCAGGCGCTCTAGCCAGCTGAGCTAATCCCCCATTTCTTATAGCCGGCAGTTTCAGTATTCAGTACACAGTCTATGATTACTGCTAACTGTTGCTGCTTACTGCAAACTGGGTTACCCAACTTCTAAAATTTCCTTCAATATCTGTTTATGAACTTCCTCTAAAACCAAAGTCTGTGACTTTAATCTTAAAGATATCCGCCTGCGCGGATATACTTCGTACCTTCGGTACTCAGTAGTCTCAGGCAGACTCGAACTGCCGACCTCTACATTATCAGTGTAGCGCTCTAACCAGCTGAGCTATGAGACTGTCCTATTGATCAATTGAATGATCCCGATTTGTATCGGGACCATCAACTGAAAAATATCTTGAATTGACAACTAAAACTAAAACGAGTCCTTTCCTTATAGTCGTGTCTTTGTCTGCTAAGCAGCAAAGCTCTAGAAAGGAGGTGTTCCAGCCGCACCTTCCGGTACGGCTACCTTGTTACGACTTAGCCCCAGTTACCGGTCTTACCCTAGGCCGCTCCTTGCGGTGACGGACTTCAGGTACCCCCAGCTTCCATGGCTTGACGGGCGGTGTGTACAAGGCCCGGGAACGTATTCACCGCATCATGGCTGATATGCGATTACTAGCGATTCCAGCTTCACGGGGTCGAGTTGCAGACCCCGATCCGAACTGTGATAGGTTTTATAGATTCGCTCCCCCTTGCGAGGTGGCTGCTCTCTGTACCTACCATTGTAGCACGTGTGTGGCCCAGGACGTAAGGGCCGTGATGATTTGACGTCATCCCCACCTTCCTCACAGTTTGCACTGGCAGTCTGGCTAGAGTTCCCGACTTGACTCGCTGGCAACTAACCACAGGGGTTGCGCTCGTTATAGGACTTAACCTGACACCTCACGGCACGAGCTGACGACAACCATGCAGCACCTTGTAATCTGTCCGAAGAAAAAGGTGTTTCCACCCCTGTCAGACTACATTTAAGCCCTGGTAAGGTTCCTCGCGTATCATCGAATTAAACCACATGCTCCACCGCTTGTGCGGGCCCCCGTCAATTCCTTTGAGTTTCATTCTTGCGAACGTACTCCCCAGGTGGGTTACTTATCACTTTCGCTTGGCCACCCAGCTCTCAATTGAGCCGGACAGCTAGTAACCATCGTTTACGGCGTGGACTACCAGGGTATCTAATCCTGTTCGCTCCCCACGCTTTCGTCCATCAGTGTCAATATATTGTTAGTAACCTGCCTTCGCAATCGGTATTCTATGTAATATCTATGCATTTCACCGCTACACTACATATTCTAGTTACTTCACAACAATTCAAGACTAACAGTATCAATGGCAATTCTACAGTTAAGCTGCAGACTTTCACCACTGACTTATTAGTCCACCTACGGACCCTTTAAACCCAATGATTCCGGATAACGCTTGCACCCTCCGTATTACCGCGGCTGCTGGCACGGAGTTAGCCGGTGCTTATTCTTACGGTACCGTCATCGTGCTATACATAACACTTATTCTTCCCGTATAAAAGCAGTTTACAACCCATAGGGCAGTCTTCCTGCACGCGGCATGGCTGGATCAGGCTTTCGCCCATTGTCCAATATTCCTCACTGCTGCCTCCCGTAGGAGTCTGGTCCGTGTCTCAGTACCAGTGTGGGGGATCTCCCTCTCAGGACCCCTACCTATCGTTGCCTAGGTGTGCCGTTACCACACCTACTAGCTAATAGGACGCATGCTCATCTTGTACCGTAACCTTTACTATATAAATGATGCCATCAATATAGACTATGGAGGATTAATCCAAGTTTCCCTGGGCTATACTCCAGTACAAGGCAGATTGCATACGCGTTACGCACCCGTGCGCCACTCGTCAGCAGAAAAGCAAGCTTTTCCCTGTTACCGTTCGACTTGCATGTGTTAGGCCTGCCGCTAGCGTTCATCCTGAGCCAGGATCAAACTCTTCATCGTAGTGTCTTATATAATATCCCACGATATAAGGAAATTTAATCACCTTCTTATCTCTAAGAAAGCTCAAAATGGTCGTTCTAATTTTAATTCAATCCCGATATAAAATCGGGACGCGTTGTCAATTCAATATGTCAAATAACTTTTCTCCTAATATCTCAAGAAGAAATTTTCTTGCTAAGTGTAAGGGAATCGAACCCTATTTCTAAATCACCAAATCACTCTATTTCATCGTGCGTTGCTCTCTGCGAAAGCGGCTGCAAATATACAACCTTTTTTCTTTGCCAAACAAGAA
>NZ_JAJGMW010000046.1 GCF_020782115.1 Leeuwenhoekiella parthenopeia
TCCGAACAGAGTAGTTAAGCCCGTTAGCGCCGATGGTACTGCATCTCGTGGGAGAGTAGGTCGCCGCCTTGTTTTAAAGTCCGCATCAGTTTATGATGCGGACTTTTTTTATGCACTAAACTCAGATGTTAGACTAGAGTTCAGACCTTGAATTTTAAACCTTCAACTTTGAATCAAAACCGCGTTAGGGGTTGTAGTTGAAATCCTTTTAAACACAACAGGTGTTTAAAAGATTGAAACGAAAGACCCGACCCGAAGGGAACGCCCTAAAAAACTATTCTTTATTAAGAAGAATGTAAGAAGGAGTAGAGTTTGAATTCTCTTTACGGTTATATGTAACATCAAATCTGGGATCGGGAACATATGCCATTCGTTGCATAGCAATGACTTCGAGTGTAATAAAATCAAATTCGGTAACCACTTTACCGGTTAGTTTGTAAATACCTCTTCCGTGAAAGGGATATTTCTTTGCTATCGGAGGAAAATGCACCGTATCTAACCACTGGCCTTCTCGATCCAGAAATGTCCCGAAAAACATACGGTCCCCTTTAGACGTGCGCGTATTCTTTAAAGTAACGAGATAGCCGTAAATAGTAATGACTTTTTCAAGATGATTTTTTAAATCTACAGTGACTAAGTTGCTATCGGGTTTTTGTTCTAGCAATATAAATGGATCGTAAAGCGGAAAGCCTATAAGTTCTAATTGATCAAACGCATTTTCCAAATCTGTTATGGAGAATTTGGGCAAGATATAATCGTTCATAGATACCCTGAAGAAGCTTTGCTGCAGTTCGTTTTTAGGTATGGTGTTTTCTTTATAGTAGGCTTCCCAGAGTAAGCTGCGTTTGTCTTTACCTAAAGAACGTAATGCGTCTATACGTATTAGTAAATCGAGCTGCTCAATGCTTAATGGCACACGTTCTATAAAATCATCATAGGATTTAAATAGTCCTTGAACCCGGGCATTTATAATTTTCAGCATGGTTTTTTGCTCCAGACTGTCAATATGCTGAAAGCCCAGGTAGATCGTTTTGCCTTTGATAGAAGTTTCAATTAAACCGAAGTTTATGCAGGGTGCTTCAATTTGCGCTCCGTTGAGCCGTGCTTCGTGAACGTAGGTTTCAGCTCTGTAAAAACCACCGCCATTATTTAAGGTTGCAACCATATATTCAAGCGGGAAATAGCATTTGAGGTAAAGACTTTGGTAGCTCTCTACAGCGTAGGAAGCTGAGTGCCCTTTCGCAAAGGCATAACCTGCAAAGCTTTCTATTTGGCGCCATACTTCATCTACTATCGCTTTTGGCTCACCGGCACTAATACAGTTGTCTCTAAACTTTTTCTTTACAGCTTTAAACTCTTTTCGCGAGCGGTATTTACCGCTCATTCCTCTGCGCAAAACATCGGCCTCTCCCAGGTTGAGTTTGGCATAGTGATGCGCTACTTTAATCACATCTTCCTGATACACCATAATCCCGTAGGTATCTGGCATTATTTTTTGCAATACAGGATGGCCTTCTTTGCGCCTTTTGGAATTGCGATGCCTTAAAATGTACTCACGCATCATGCCACTTTTAGCAACACCCGGCCTTATAATAGAGCTTGCTGCGACCAGTGAGAGATAATTGTCAACCTCCAGTTTTTTTAACAGCATACGCATCGCGGGTGATTCTACATAAAAGCAACCTATGCATTCTGCCCGAGCAATCATCGAATTGATGTTGGCATCTTTAAAAAGTGGTTTTGGATTGTGGATGTCGAGCATCTTTGCTTCGGGCTGATTGGTTTTTACGATTTCAATCGCATCTTTAATCTTTCCCAGGCCGCGTTGTCCTAAGATGTCAAACTTAAACAGGCCTACATCTTCTGCGATATGCATATCAAATTGAACAGTAGGAAAATCTTTTGGAGGTAAATGAGTTGCACTAAAATAGTGAATAGGCCTGTCTGATATTAAGATTCCACCGGCGTGAATACTCAGGTAATTGGGGCGCTCGTGCAAAATAGCGGCATATTTCAATGTAAGCCTGCTTAAATTATCGAGGTTTTGTAAGGAGTAGTTTCCGGCACTCAGTTTATCGATCTCGTGTTTGGGAATACCGAAAACCTTTCCCAGTTCACGTACTGCACCACTGTGTTGAAAGGTGACATACGAACCCAACAACGCTGCCTGACCGTTTTGGCCAAATTCCTCAAAAATAAAACGGGTAACATCTTCGCGGTCCCAGGTAGAAAAGTCAATATCAAAATCAGGCGGATTGAGGCGGTATTCGTTCATAAACCGCTCAAAATACAAGTCCAGTTCTATAGGATCAACATCTGTGATGCGCAGTAAATAGGCAACAATACTGTTTGCACCGCTCCCGCGGCCTACGTAGAAATAATTTTTGCTTCGGGCATATTCAATGATTTTCCAGTTGATGAGAAAGAAGGCCACAAAATCCTGTTTTTTAATGAGGCTAAGCTCTTTCTCGAGTCGCTCCACTATTGTTGGGGTTATTTTTTCATAGCGTTCACTCAGACCCTTGTCACAGAGTTCTTTTAACTTTTTGAAATCGGAATCACTGCTCCCCAGAACTGTTTTTAAGTTTTGAGAGGGCCTTTTGGGGGAAAAGTCAAAATCAATACTGCAGGCTTGTAGTAAATCTTCTGTGTTTTTAAGGATGTATGGGTATTCTGCGAAAATGGACTTTATTTTTTCCGTTGGAAGCATATACTCATCGGGAGAGCCTTGTTCTTCTAACGGGAGCTTACTTAAAAGCGTATTGGTGTCTACAGCTCTCAACAGCCGGTGTACATTAAAATCTCTTTTAGAATTAAAACTTACCGGAAGCAATACAACCAATTTGTCTTTATAGGCGCTGTATTTAGAAAAGCGAAGCCGATTAAGATCTTTTGGTCCTATACCGATAAATTCATGTTTAGAAAAAGTAGTTTTATCGAGTTCCATCGTTCGTTCAAAAGCGTAAATGGTATACACATTTTCAAATCGTGGCGCATTGTCAGCAATCGGAGTTTTATCATGGAGGTGTTTTGATAAAAAATTATTCAGTTCCAAATACCCTTCATTATTCCGCGCCAGCGAAACATAGCATTGCTGATTTCCATTTCTAAAATCAATTCCCAGAACGGGTTTAATGTTTTTTTCTTTCGCTCTGCGAACAAAATTTAAGCCTGCAGATGTATTGTTGATGTCAGTCAATGCAATACAATCTTGCTTATGCTCAATCGCAAGGTCGAGTAATTCTACCTCTGAAAGTGTGCCGTAGCGCAGGCTGTAATAGGAGTGACAATTTAAATACATATTGAAATTGGGTTATTGATGACGGTGTGCCAAAACGATAGGTGGCTGACCGTTAAAAGGATTACCCTGCCCGCCAATAGTTCTGGAGCCCTCGCCCATCGTAGCCGCGCGCATGACACTGCGGTCACCGTAGCGTTTGCGTATGGCATCCATAGCTTTGTAAAGGTTAACGGTACGGTTGGTGTTTTCAAAAAGGTCTATCTGGTAATGTCCTTCGGTAAGCCCGCTAAAGCGCACGCCAACCAGCCGTATGAGCAATCGGCGGTTATAGAGTTTATCAAAAAGTTCAAGCACTGTGGGGATCAGATTGTGGTCTGCTGCGGTATAGGGGATTTTGAGTTGTTTGGAATAGGTCTGAAAATCGGAATACCGAACCTTAACCGCAATGCACGAAGTGAGTTTGTTGCCCTGTCTAAGCTGAAATGCGAGGTTCTCTGCCATCGCGTGGATGGTTGTTCTCAGTTTAACCACATCGGTCGTGTCCTGCCCGTAGGTGCGCTCGCTGGAGATTGATTTGCGCTCGTGATACTCGATTATAGGGGAGCGGTCAATGCCGTTAGCGCGCTCCCAGATCATTCGGCCATTTTTTCCAAAAACGGAAACCATCATCTCTACCGGCATTTGCTGCACCAGTCCTATATGTTTTACGCCCAAATTGCAGAAGGTTCGAAAAGTTTTTTCGCCAACCATCGGTATTTTTTTAATGGAAAGCGGTTCGAGAAAGATTTTTTCAAAACCGGCGTCAACTTTGAGCTGATTGTTAGGCTTGGCTTCATTTGTAGCCACTTTAGAAACGGTTTTATTGACCGAAAGGCCAAAGGAAATGGGTAAGCCGGTCTCTTTAATGACTTTAGACCGAAGCTCTTTAGCAAACTTGTAACAGCCAAAAAACCGGTCCATCCCTGTGAGATCTGCGTAAAACTCGTCAACACTGGCTTTTTCCAAAACGGGGACATGCTCCTGAAGGATTTCGGTAACGGTTTTAGAATATTTGGTGTAAATACCTGCATTTCCGCGAATGTAAGTCGCTTGTGGACAGAGTTGCCGGGCCATTTTCATCGGCATACCCGAGTGAACTCCAAACTTGCGGCTCTCGTAGCTGGCCGCACTTACCACGCCCCGATCGCCTGTGCCACCTACGATCACAGGTTTACCTACTAGCGAAGAATCTGCCAGGCGTTCGCAGGAAACAAAAAACGTATCGAGATCCAGATGTAGAATATTTCGGTTCATATAAATAGGAATTATTACAAAAATATGGAAATATTCCTATTTTAATCTCTGCTAAGACTAATCGAAACGTTAAATATCAAAATTTGACTCTGGTTATAGAATGATAATTTTAATGTTTTGATTTCGTATTAGAAACGAATTATAAGTTCTATTGACTTAATTTTAAATTACGTACTTTAGAAATATGGTAAATTATAAAGAACATATTGTTATCGACCCTAATAAGAGGTTTGGTAAACCTATAATTTCAGGGACCAGAATTTCGGTTTATGATGTGCTGAATTGGCTTGCCAATGGTATGTCTAAGGAGGAGATTTTAGATGATTTTCCAGAGCTCAGCAAGGATAATATAACGGCTTGTTTGTTATTTGCTGCAAATAGAGAACGTAGAATTAGAGTAGCTTCGTGAAACTGTTGTTTGATCAAAATATATCATTTAGGATTATCAAACAATTGGAGCGTGTTTTTCCCGGATCTAAACAGGTAAAGGAGCTTGGTCTTGAAAACACTGAGCATCCCCCCATTTGTAGGGCAGTTTTCAGCTTAAATTAAGTTCCGGCTATATTGACTAAGCTGCTTTTTGTTGTTTGTTTAAATACTTTACCAGCGGTATTTCGTTTTCTATTCCCTGATGCCTTCTTTTTGTATTGTAATAACTAAAATACGTTTTTAATTGTTGGTATAGAT
>NZ_JAJGMW010000047.1 GCF_020782115.1 Leeuwenhoekiella parthenopeia
ATAAAGCCGTCGTTTGGTGTATACGTGTACGTGCCGTCTGCATTGAAGACCAATGTACCGTTTGTTGGCTGAGTCACTACCGTGTAAACCTCACTGCCCGCAGGACCGTCCGGGTTCTCATCATTAGTGCCTACATCGCCACTTACAGCCTGACCTTCAAACGTATCGTTGATATCGTTGATCGCTAGGATGTCGTTACCGCCGTTTGGACTAGGATCGATGCTGATGTATACCGTTGCTGTATCTGTAGCTCCCTGTGCATCTGTGATCGTATAGGTAAACGTATCGGTGCCGCTATAACCCATATCCGGGGTATAGGTGAACCTGCCGTCTGTTCCTATTGCTACTGTTCCGTTTGAAGGAGCGGTATTACCCGTCACAGTAAAGCTGTCGCCCTCAGGATCGCTGTCGTTAGTAAGTACATTACCCTCGATAGCATCTCCGATAAAGCCGAAGTAAGCATCGTCATTAGCCACTACTATATTAGCAGTGTCCGCAACTACCTCGATAGTTACTCTTCCTTCCGAACAAAGTGCAGGGTTACCGCTGTCACATACAGTATATGTGAAGCTGTCCTCACCCACAAAGCCGGGCTCTGGAGTATAGGTAAAGCTGCCGTCAGGATTAACCGTTACCGTACCATTGGCTGGCTGGCTATTACCGGTTACCGTGATTGCATCTCCATCCGGATCAAAATCATTTACAAGTACATTACCGTCTACAGGCACGCCTGTCTCTGTAATCGCTGTATCGTCATTGGCCACAGGCGCTGCATTCTCAGGTCCGCCTATTGGCAATACCTGGATCACTACATCTGCCTGATCGCAAGCTCGTGGGCTTCCGCCGTCACAGACTTCATACGTGAAGCTGTCCTGACCAATAAAGCCGTCGTTTGGTGTATACGTGTACGTGCCGTCTGCATTGAAGACCAATGTACCGTTTGTTGGCTGAGTCACTACCGTGTAAACCTCACTGCCCGCAGGACCGTCCGGGTTCTCATCATTAGTGCCTACATCGCCACTTACAGCCTGACCTTCAAACGTATCGTTGATATCGTTGATCGCTAGGATTTCATTCGACTCTATAGTTCCGGTTGCAGAATCTGACGGATTGACTGTTGTTCCTAATGATACCGTAGCTATAACCGTAAAAGTTTCATCATCTTCAAAAGCTGTATCGTCTACCGTTGGGAACACAATAGGTTCGCTGGTAGTTGATCCCGCAGGGATGGTTACCTGCAATGGGGTACCATCGGTGTAATCTTCAGGATTGGTAGCACTGCCATCAGCAAAGGTGATGTCTACTACGATATCCTCAAAGCTTGGCTTGTCTAAAGTAACTACAAATTCAGCATCGTCTCCTTCGCTTACCGTTACATCTGCAATGCTGATCGCAGGGGCGTTACCGTCATTATCGGTGATCGTACCGCTAGCTGTTACAGGACTGTTAGATACTGTTCCGGTTGATACCGTACCTGTTACCGTGAAGTTTTCGGATGGTTCAAATATGTTGTCGTCTACCGTTGGGAACACAATAGGTTCGCTGGTAGTTGATCCCGCAGGGATAGTTACCTGCAATGGGGTACCATCGGTATAATCTTCAGGATTGGTAGCACTGCCATCAGCAAAGGTGATGTCTACTACGATATCCTCAAAGCTTGGCTTGTCTAAAGTAACTACAAATTCAGCATCGTCTCCTTCGCTTACCGTTACATCTGCAATGCTGATCGCAGGGGCGTTACCGTCATTATCGGTGATCGTACCGCTAGCTGTTACAGGACTGTTAGATACTGTTCCGGTTGATACCGTACCTGTTACCGTGAAGTTTTCGGATGGTTCAAATATATTGTCGTCTACCGTTGGGAAAACAATAGGTTCGCTGGTAGTTGATCCCGCAGGGATAGTTACCTGTAATGGGGTACCATCGGTATAGTCTTCAGGATTGGTAGCACTGCCATCAGCAAAGGTGATGTCTACTACGATATCCTCAAAGCTTGGCTTGTCTAAAGTAACTACAAATTCAGCATCGTCTCCTTCGCTTACCGTTACATCTGCAATGCTGATCGCAGGGGCGTTACCGTCATTATCGGTGATCGTACCGCTAGCTGTTACAGGACTGTTAGATACTGTTCCGGTTGATACCGTACCTGTTACCGTGAAGTTTTCGGATGATTCAAATATATTGTCGTCTACCGTTGGGAACACAATAGGTTCGCTGGTAGTTGATCCCGCAGGGATGGTTACCTGTAATGGAGTGCCATCGGTATAGTCTTCAGGATTGGTAGCACTGCCATCAGCAAAGGTGATGTCTACTACGATATCCTCAAAGCTTGGCTTGTCTAAAGTAACTACAAATTCAGCATCGTCTCCTTCGCTTACCGTTACATCTGCAATGCTGATCGCAGGGGCGTTACCGTCATTATCGGTGATCGTACCGCTAGCTGTTACAGGACTGTTAGATACTGTTCCGGTTGATACCGTACCTGTTACCGTGAAGTTTTCGGATGGTTCAAATATATTGTCGTCTACCGTTGGGAACACAATAGGTTCGCTGGTAGTTGATCCCGCAGGGATGGTTACCTGCAATGGGGTACCATCGGT
>NZ_JAJGMW010000048.1 GCF_020782115.1 Leeuwenhoekiella parthenopeia
GGAGCCTGACCGTTCAACAACTTTACATTAAATTTGGGGAAAGGATACCCCTGATATTAAACACCAATTCCTTTGGGGCTAGCCCCAAAGGAATTGAAACAACGGACAGAGTTTAATTTACATACCCTAACTGGCCTTTACTTTTTCAAACTCCGAATGTTTATTAGTACCGAAAATCAGTTTGTCTCCATTGAGAATAAATCTATTTGGCTTTATGTTCTCAATTTGATTCCAAAATCTTATAGTATCAGCTAATTCTAGTTCTGTTCGAGACTCCCTTAATTCGGCTGAAAACCCACTGTAATTGACAAAAATTTCCATTGTTTTGAATCTTTGTTTATTATCAAAAATCAGCCACTGGTCGTTAATGTCAAATAGCGAGTTTTGCGATAATTCAAATTCAGTCATTTTATCGAAATAGGCAATTTCATTTTCATAAGTCCAACCTCGTTTTAATTCAGATTCAGTTGGTAGGAACGAGTCGCTGTCAAATGAAATAATAGATAGACATTTGTCAATAATAAATTCGGGGAATTCAGAAATCAGTGAATACATATTATAATGTCTGGATGACATTTCAATCCAATAGTATTCATTGTATTTTCCTGACACTATCATTTTTTAACTGGTTGCCAACGTCTCGTTTAACAGTTGGTTACGGGTTAATATGCATTAATTTTCGGTTTGGCACTGACATTAGTAATTCCGAGTGGATTCGGACGTAGTCGAATCCGCCGTAGTTGCGGTTATACATGGTTGTAGCACGTTATTTTTCAGCACGTTTTCCTTTTTTTGTAATCTGATACCAATTTTCGCTTTTCCAAATTGAGTGTTCACCATCTTTTATTGTTTCGCAATTGTCCGAAACTTTTGCAAAATCTCCTCTAAAAGGATAAGCACATTCAAAATCCGGTTCGATTATTACTTTACCTTGTAGATTTGCGTATCCAATTTTTCCATTTTTTATTATCCGAAAAAGTCCGCTTTCCACATAGTCAGGTCCATTGTCGTATTTAAAGACTTCAAATAGTTCAGTTCCATTTTTGTCAATTCCGATTATTTTTCCAGTTTTATTTTCGATAACCATTCCAAAGTCTCGGATTGTGTCGGTATAACAATAGTAATAGTTTCCAATCGGAATTATCGTATCTCCTTGTGAATTCAGATAGCCAGAAGGAACTCCGATTTCATCAAATTCTCCTTCGTGGAATTTAATCAAATAGTTATCCTTTTTCGAACTACAAGCTGAAATTAAAAACGTGATTATTATTCCGAAAAGGAGTTTTTTCATAATGTGCTACTTTTGTTATATCAACATTAAATATATACATATCCCCTTAAAATTTACGGGATATCAACATTTTAGACTGGTGTTTATAAAAATAGTAATCAATTTAAAAGTACTTTACAGAATCCCGTATTCCCTTAAATGGGTATAGCCCTTTCAGGATTAATAAACCCTAATGTATAGTTCTAGACGGATTAAGACCTTAGTTTTAGAGCAAAAAGATCCGAAAATCAAGCCTTAAGCATGGCATCCCCCAGGCAAAGCCTACTCAAAGCCTAGGATAGAGTATGAAGAGTGTATGAAAATGGCTTTTGAAAAATAGAAAATTAAGATTTCCTTAACTTTTAAGTATATGCTCTGGAAAAAAGTACTGATTTGGAGTAATCAGTCAAGAGGATAATTTTAGGAAATAGAATTCATCTCTTTGATAAACTTGTCCATATCGATTTCTATCCCCAACATAGCTATCTTCTTTTGATTTAATGCTTTGGCAACTAAAACGAGCTTTTCTAAAGTAGGGTTTGCATCTCCTCTTTCTATTGAGTCAATTAATTACTTTGTTAGCCCAATAGTGTTATCTGCCAACTCCTGTTGTGAGATCTGTTTTTTGCTGTATTCCGCACTTGGAACTTTATTTCTTAGCTCCACAACTCGTTCAATCAGAATAAGGAAGAGCTATAAACTAAAAAACCCCGCTGTCCGCGGGGTTTGATTGAATTCTTGTGACCTCGCCAGAAGTCTGTATTTTTATTAAAAGCCTGAAAAACAAAGGGTTCAGGCGGTTTTCAAATTTGGTTCCTCTAGGATAACTACCTTTAGTTTTGATCCTAAATGATTGACTTTCAAATCAAAGGTACTATTTTAATTGAAATTGGCAAATATAGTCGCCTTTTCTCACCGATTTTCAACGAGTTCTTGAAAGTCTAATTTGATCAACTCCCACAGCTTGCCTCTATAACAAGTTGGTGTAAAGTCATCTTCAGCCACCGAAAAATCGACCAGTTTTTCTGTAAGCTTCCCTAGATTAGAACTGCTTAATTTTCCAAAACTTGTTTAAAATTATTGTTTTTCATTCTATTGGGGCTAGCCCCAATAGAATGAAGCTTTGCGTATTGCACCGGTGATATTTTACCCA
>NZ_JAJGMW010000049.1 GCF_020782115.1 Leeuwenhoekiella parthenopeia
AGAAAATGACCCCAGTAGCCTTTGAAAAACAGTGTTCTTTGTTGGCTATCCCACAAAGAACAATAATGACTATTTTTAACAATGAAATAATAACCTAAAAACGGTCAACGCTATTTAGGGAAGTACAGTTGACCCTTCGATACGATGCTCCTTAGGTCGCATCACTCAGGGGACTGTTAAATCAGAAATCAGAAATTAGAAACACAGAATAACTCAGCACTCTGCATTCAGCACTACCAAAGCGTTGGCTGAGTGAATTTTGCGCAGCATAGCGCAGTGAAATTTGTATCGAAGCCAAAGCTTGTAGGTTGACCCTTCGATACGATGCTCCTTAGGTCGCATCACTCAGGGTCCTGATAAATACAAAATTAGAAATACGAAATAAGAAATACGAAAACAGTAGGCAGTCTCAGTGGGCAGTTATTTGAATTCAAGGTTTAAAATTCAAGGTTCATAATTTAAGAACAGAGAACAAAGAACAGAGAACAAAGAACAAAGAATAACGTGCTAAATGCCAAATTAGAAATACGAAATACGAAAACAGTAAGCAGTCTCAGTGGGCAGTTATTTGAATTCAAGGTTTAAAATTCAAGAATAAAGAACAGAGAACTCCGCATTCAGCATCAGTCAGCAGTCTCAGTTTGCTGTTAGCAGTCATTTCGAAGGAGCCCAAGCGACTGAGAAATCACATCTGATTGGTTCAAAATTTAAGAACATAGAACATAGAACAAAGAACAAAGAACAAAAGACAACGTGATAAATGCCAAATTAGAAATACGAAATAACTCTACACTCTGCATTCAGGATTACCAAAGCGTTGGCTGAGTGAATTTTGCGCAGCATAGCGCAGTGAAATTTGTATCGAAGCCAGAGCTTGTAGGTTGACCCTTCGATACGATGCTTCTTTGTCGCATCACTCCCCGTCCCGAAAATCAGAAATTAGAAATACGAAATACGAAATCAGTAGGCGCCTATATGAATTCAAGGTTCAAAGTTTAAAGTTCAAAATAACACAGAACTCTACATTTAGCATTGGTAAATAGTTATTTCGAAGGTGCCAGAGCACTATTGAAGTATAGTAATAAGAATTTTTAATTCAGAAATTTACCAAACGCCTTACCCACGCTTATTCCAAGATAATGTTGTTTATTAAACTCGCGCCATTGGAGCTCGAAGGCTATGCTTGATTCTCCGTCTTTGTTTTTAAGATTCAGGGGAATGCCCAATTTCCAGTTTAGCGCATCATAGCCATTCCAAAAGTTTTGTTCTATTGCGGCACTAAGGCCAACAAGTTCATTTACCAAAAATGCTCCTTCAGCTTTTACCTGGCCAGACGTAAACTCTTCGTAATTACCATAATAATAAGTGTCTGTTTGGGTAAGCGCGGGTTGTTCTTCTGGAGATACGTCAAAAGTGGTAAATGTTCGTTTTTTTACCGTCTTAGTTAGAATGTTGTTGTTTTGATATATTCGTGATGAGATCGAGGCGCTAAAGGATATATTTTTAAACTTAAAAAATGCATTCCCACTGATTGACGCATCCCAGGCCTCAAACTGATGCTTAGATAGCATACTGGCATTTGGTGTATTTGTAAAGGTTTTGGAGCTTTTGGTTAGTGGAATATACCCTTGAATCGTAAACCAATATTTCCGCATGTAAACGTAGAGGTCGTTTTTAAGAATGTATTCAGCCTCCTGGGAAGCTATTAATTCCAGAATTTCCTTATCTGTAATTGACTTGGCTTCGAGCGTTTCAAGAACCTGATTTTTAATGGCTTTTTCTCTGTAGTCTTTTAAAATGCTACGTAAGTTTTGATCAGCATTCTTACTAAGCGTACCGGGTACAAACCAGGTGATTTTAATTTGAGCGCCAATATTTTCTGCCCAAATTGAATCTTTAAAGTTGTAAAAAGAACCGGATGGTTCGCCTTTTAATTTTAAACCCGCAGATGCTATAAAACTTTGATAGCTGGTTTTAGAAAAACGGGGGTCAAAATTACCCATTAAACTGAATGAATTATCCTCGTCGTCTAAAATAAAACTGAGGCGTTGGGTACTTATTTTGGCACTTGGGAGGAATTGATTTAATACGTCTCCTATGAGAATATTGAGGGTTTTGTTATGTATAAAATCTGGGTTAATGATCTGATATTCATAACTTTTAAAAATTGAATCAATGAGCATCCCCCCATTTGTAGGGCAGTTTTCAGCTTAAATTAAGTTCCGGCTATATTGACTAAGCTGCTTTTTGTTGTTTGTTTAAATACTTTACCAGCGGTATTTCGTTTTCTATTCCCTGATGCCTTCTTTTTGTATTGTAATAACTAAAATACGTTTTTAATTGTTGGTATAGAT
>NZ_JAJGMW010000005.1 GCF_020782115.1 Leeuwenhoekiella parthenopeia
ATCCTTTCTCATTAAAGTTAGAAAATTTATAAATCCATCGGTAAATACTAACACAAGGTATGTTGTGCAACATCGATAGTTGGCTAGCACTATACTTACCGGATTCAAAATCTTCGACGATCTGACGCTTAAAACTCTCAGAATAAACACGCCTCTTTTGGATGATTTGTACGTTGGATTTCATTGTTAATCACGTTTAAGTGGTCAACCTATATCAGGGACGTACAAAGTATTTCGTATTTCGTATTTCGTATTTCGTATTTCGTATTTCGTATTTTCCCAACAAATCCCGTCATATCGGCATCGTTGACGCTTATTTTTTTATTTTTACGCCCTTGTTTCTGCACCGGTTAAGTCGTGCAGAATCCGTTTTAAACAGCAAACCGAGAATTCAACGCAAATGGCACAGGAAGATCACTTTAAAAAGGTATTATCACACGCAAAAGAATACGGCTATATTTTTGGCAGTAGCGAAATATATGAAGGCCTGAGCGCCGTTTACGACTACGGTCAGAACGGGGCCGAACTCAAGAAAAACATACGCGAGTACTGGTGGAAAAGCATGGTGCAAATGCACGAAAATATCGTGGGACTTGATGCCGCGATTTTTATGCATCCCACAACGTGGAAGGCTTCCGGACACGTAGATGCCTTTAATGATCCGCTTATTGACAATAAAGATTCTAAAAAACGTTACCGCGCCGATGTGCTTATTGAAGATTATGCCGAAAAGCTGAATCAGAAAGCTCAGAAAGAAATCGATAAGGCCAAAAAACGCTTTGGCGATAAATTTAATGAAGAAGAATTTGTAACCACAAACGAGCGCGTAATCCGCTATCGTGAGGAGCAGAACCGTGTGCTGAAGCGTATGGCCCGCTCGCTGGAAGCCGAAGATCTGGCCGATGTAAAAGCCCTGATTGAAGAACTCGAAATCGCAGATCCAGATACCGGCTCAAAAAATTGGACCGATGTACGCCAGTTTAACCTTATGTTTGGTACTAAACTGGGCGCTTCGGCAGATACCGCAACAGATTTGTATCTGAGACCGGAAACGGCTCAGGGAATTTTTGTGAATTTCCTGAACGTTCAAAAAACCGGAAGGATGAAAATTCCTTTTGGTATCGCACAAACCGGAAAGGCCTTTAGAAACGAGATCGTGGCCCGCCAGTTTATCTTTAGAATGCGGGAGTTTGAGCAGATGGAAATGCAATTTTTTGTACGTCCCGGCGAAGAGCTTAAATGGTATGAGCACTGGAAAGAAACCCGTCTTAAATGGCACCTGTCTTTGGGCTTGGGTGAAGAAAATTACCGTTTCCACGATCACGAGAAATTGGCACATTATGCCAACGCGGCGGCAGATATTGAGTTCAACTTCCCGTTTGGGTTTAAAGAACTTGAAGGTATTCACAGCCGTACCGATTTTGACCTTAAGGCGCACGAAAAGTTCTCCGGTAAAAAACTGCAGTTTTTCGATCCTGAATTGAACGAAAGCTATGTGCCTTATGTGGTAGAAACCTCGATAGGTCTTGACCGTATGTTCCTGGCTGTCTTCTCCAAAGCATTGGAAGAGGAAGAGCTGGAAAACGGATCAACCCGTACCGTGCTTAAGCTTCCGGCGATACTTGCACCCGTTAAGGCCGCGATTTTACCTTTGGTTAAAAAAGACGGCCTGCCTGAAGTTGCAGAGCGCATCATCAATGAGCTGAAGTGGGATTTCAACGTGGTTTATGACGAAAAAGATGCCGTGGGACGCCGCTACCGCCGTCAGGATGCAGCCGGAACACCCTTCTGTATCACTGTTGATCACGATACACTCGAAGACGATACGGTAACCATTCGCGACCGCGATACGATGGAACAAAAACGGGTAAAAATCGCTGAACTTTCAGGCATTTTACACCAAAAAGTAGACTTTAAACACTGGTATAAAGACTAGTAACACGCATAAATTGAATTCTAAAAAGCTCCTTCACGGAGCTTTTTTTAATCCATAATGTGTAATAAATCGTACATTTAAGAACCCTAATTTGAATCTGATGTTCTGTATTTCCCTAAACAAGGTTTTTAAAATCAGGTCTTATTCCATTCTGGTTTTAAGCCTGTTATTTTCTTTTACGTCTCAAAGCTATGCTCAGGAAAAGCTCGCACCTACCACTGTGGGGAAAATGGAGTTTGTGCGTGAAGTACCCTCGCTGGCTTCTCAGATTAGAAACGGAACCTTTATAAAAGCCGAAAAACTTTCGGAAGTTGAAGAAATAAACCCCAAGCGGCGCAGTGCCAATCAGGTGGTTCCCGGCAAAGGTCTGCCCAAAGACGGAGATCCTCTTGTTCAACCAAAAGGCACAAAGTCAAAAGGCACACAAAAGACATATGAACTCGAACCTATTCGCGTGTTTGAGGCCAATACCGCAACTTTTACTCCATCAGATCCTACGGGTGCGGCCGGCCCCAATCATTATATCGCCGGTTGGAATTCAGGTTTTAAGATTTACGATAAACAAGGGAATCTTCTGGTTCAAGAAGCTTCGCTGGGAACACTCTTTGACGGCAACACCGCGGGTGATCCTATCATTCTGTATGATGCGGCCGCAGATCGTTTTGTTATAACCGAATTTGAAGAAGAGAATGAAGAAGATGGTTTCGAAAACGGTTTTAATATAGCCATTTGCCAGGGTTCAGACCCTGTAAATGACGGCTGGTACGTGTATACTATGGGCTTTGAAACCAGTACTTTTCCCGACTATCCCAAATACGGCATTTGGCACGATGGATATTACATTACCTCAAACATTAATATTACCGGCGGGCAGACCAATCCCAGCGACGCGGTTTTTGTGATGGAACGTTCTAAAATGCTTACCGGGCAGACCAATGTGGGGTTTCAGGGATTTCCACTGCCTACCTTGCGCACTAATGGCTTTTTTAGTCCGCAATTTTTGAGCGTTGCAGACGGTAATTTACCTGCAAGCGGGCCTGCAACGGTGGTGTTTTTTCAGGATGATTCCTGGAGAAATGTCAATGACGATCATCTTAAACTCTGGTCTCTTTCGGTAGACTGGGTAAATCCTGCAAACTCCAGTATTTCGCAGCCTGCTATCATTCCGACAGCAGATTTTAACAGTGTGTTTGACGGTGGAGACTTTTCAAACCTACCTCAACCCGCAGGTGATAATATCGATGCTATGCAGGGCACAGTGATGCAACAGGCGCAGTACCGTAAATTTGCCGGTTATAACTCAGCCATCTTCAATTTTGTAGTCAATGTAGCTCCTGCGGGTGGTAAAAAGGCAGGCATACGCTGGTATGAACTGCGGCAGACGGCAGACGGTCAACCCTGGGAAATTTATCAGGAAGGGACTTATGTTTCGCCTACAGGCCATAATGCCTTTGGTGCCAGTATGAGTTTTGATGCCGATGGAAGTATTGGGATGGGCTACTCTACAGTTAGTGAAGATTTACCGGTAACCATCAATTTTACCGGGCGTTATGCAAACGATCCTTTAGGCGTCATGTCTGTGCCTGAAACGGTCTTAGCCACCAGCACCGGTTTTAGCTTTGTACCTCGTTATGCAGATTATACCCACCTGACCACAGACCCGGCAGACGGCAGAACCTTCTGGTATATATCCGAATATTTCAGGCCACAACGTAAAGATGTGGTAGGTGTTTTTAAACTTGCGCCAGACCTCACTAATGACGTACAAACGGTAGCGCTTGTAAACCCACAAGACGGCGCATTAACAGCTACAGAACCCATTACCGTCAAAATCAGAAATGCCGGTACCGCTACCCAAACCAGTTTCCCGGTAAGCTATCGTGTAGATGGTGGCGCTACGGTAACCGAAACCTTTACCGGCTCGCTAGGATTTAACGAAACAGCAGATTTTACATTCTCGCAGACCGCAAATCTTTCCACGACCGGTCAAATCTATGCCATTACAGTTACAACGCGTCTTGGCAACGATCAGGACACCTCAAACGACGCCCTTACTGTAAACGTACAGAATTTATGGCGCGAGGATGTGGGTGTAACATCTATAGATAATCCGCAGTCGGGATCAGGTCTGGGTTCTGCCGTGCCTGTGACTGTAACGATCACCAACTTTGGTGTTGAGGCTCAAAGTAATTTTCCGGTGTTTTACAGTATCAATTCGGGTAATCAGATAACCGAAACCTTTACCGGAACCGTACCCGCCCAAGGTACCGCAACGCACACATTTAACCGAAATGAGGATTTCTCAGATCTTGGGACCTATCGCATTACCGCAGGCACCGATCTGCCTAATGATAAAAATCAAACCAATGATATGATCGCAGTTGATGTGGTGAATGCTTATTGCACACCCTTCTCGGACTGCTCCTCGTTTGGAGACGGGATTACCCAAATCAATCTCGAAGGCACCACTATAACCACGGCCTGTTCATCTGATGGGTTTGAAGCAGATCTCGATACCGTTTTTGATCTGGATATACAAAACAATCCCTACACCGGGACTTTACAGGCAGGATTTGACGGTACTGTCTATGCTATTTTTATTGATTTCAACAAAAATGGCGGTTTTGAAGCCTCTGAACGCGTTTCAGACGGCCTGGTTGCCAGTGCAGCTACCGACACTGATTTTACCCTGACACTTCCGGCAGGCGTAAATCTCGACACCTATCGTATGCGGGTACGCGGCCTTGACAGCGCCTTTAGCGGTGATGCTCAGGATCCCTGCGGGACGATGCAATACGGCCGTACCAACGATTATAGCGTGCGCATTTTTAACAGCCTTTCGGTGGAAGAAAATATATTCCCCGATAGCGAATTGGTGGTCATAGAAACGGCTCGCGATCAATTTCAGATTTCATTGAGCACCAATCAAACCACCGAAAAAATGGCTGTAACGGTTTACAATCTTTTAGGCCAAAAACTCGCAAACAACTGGATTGAAAACGAGTACGGCAGCTACAAATACGACCTGGATATGTCCTATGCTTCCAGTGGCGTTTACATTGTACGTCTGGGGAATAGGGACGGCGGTCAGTCTAAGAAAATTATTGTGCGCTAATCTAAAAGAAGGCTCGCAATTGCACACTTCCGGTGTGTATGGTGCGGGTGTTTTCGCTGCTGCGTCCCTGATACGACAGATTCAAATCGAGAAATTGGGTAATGCGCTTTTGTGCCAAAACATTCCAGGTAAAGTTGGTGCCGGGTTGTAAACCTTCAAGCATTTGATAAGCCACTGGCGAAAACGCCGAACCTTCAAAGCTGTTTTTAATATACTTCACACCGGCATTCAGCGAAAATTTATCAGCATTGCTGAAGCTTCCCGTAAAACCGAAATTCTGCTGATTCAGATTTTCGAAACCTTCGGTTTGATTGGCTTTTTCCACAAAATTATAAAAGGCCGAAACCCTCGAATTATCGCTGAATAAATACGAAATCTCAGGATTAAAGCTAAACGTATTCAGCCGGTAATTGCGCTGCTCAAAATTTTCAGAATTACTGCTGTTGGTTCCAATTTCCGAATTAAAATTCAACACGTACTGCTCTTTAACTTTGTGTAAAAAATTAAGCTGATGACTTTTTAGTTCATTGGTTTGCAGGCCTAAAGCAATAAGGTTTCGGGTCGTGTTAGCGAGATAGGTGTAACTGGTGGTGTAGCGCTGCTTTCCGCGATTGAAAAACAGGGTGTTGCGCAGGTTGAGATTAAGCCCCAGCGTATTGGCATCCTTAAACGGATTGAGGTCAAAGGCGCTGCCGTCCCGAAGCACCTTACGGTCAATCAGGTAACTGGTTTGGTTGTAAAAATGCGAAAGCACTTTTTGCAATCCGGTTTTCCCGCTCCATTGCGAAAAATTGAGCGTCACAATCTGGCTGAGTCGGTTTTGATGGGTTTTTACAAAAACACGGTTGGGCAACAGAATCCGTATAAAATCGGCCTGATCGCTAAACTGCGCCACTTCAAACTCCTGCAACTGCTGAATACCGTCGTTATTGTAGTCAATCCAAGTATATACCCCCTGGCCTTCATCAACTTTCACATACGTAAATTCCTGTTGCGGTAGTGTACCACTCGCAGTCTCAAAAAGCGTGTTGAGACTGATCAGGTTTTTAGCCAGTTTTTGGTCAAAAAGCAAGCGGGAATTTAACGAGCGCTCGGTAGCTGAAACCCGATTTTCAAACTGCAGTTCGCGGTAGTTGACAAAAAGCCCCAATGCTGTTTTTTCGTTTTTAATCAATTGGGATTTTAAAAACCAGGTGTTGCTGTGATTAACGCGCTCCAGACTGTTGCCCCTCAAACTGTCGTTTACGCGATAGCGGTAGCCCACTTCCACAAAAACCGCGGTACTGTCGCCGCGCCCCACAAAACCTTCGAGCATTTGAAAACGCTGACTTAAAGGATCTAGCCTGCCGGTTAAGGGATTGCTACTCTCATTATTTTCGGTTCGGTATTTTGCGCCAAGCCAGTTTTTCTGAAAGCCGTAAACGGCTGTAGTATTCAGGCGAAAAAAGGAAGTGGTGGCAGTATCTGCTTCGGTCTTGAGGTAGCTTCCGTTGAAGTAGGTTTGTAGTTTGTTATGCCGAAGGTTTCCCACGACACTGTTGCGGCTACCCCGGTAATTTTCCGCGAAGCGCAACTGCTCAAAGCGATAATCTACAAAACCCAAAGCGCTATCAGCAAACTGAAGCCCCGAAGAAATAAGCGTCTGATCGCCCTGAGGTCGCAAAGGCACATTCCAGTCGCGGCTAAACTCAATCGCGTAAGTACGCTCGATATTTCTAAAATCATCCTGAATGTAATCGAGATTGGCAAATGCTTCAAGCACCTGTTTTTCGGGATTGCCGTACACGCGTTGCCGCGCCTGAATGCGCCCGGCAAAACCGTCGTTATTGGCATCGTCCAGATCAGAAAACAGGTTTAAATCCTGACGGCTTCCGGCGCCTTCAAAACTGATGCTGGTTTTTTCCGAAGGCTTATAATCGCCCTTTACCACCGCCATTTGGAGTTGGGTGGGCGCAAAAAGCCGAACCAACGGCGCAAAATTACCTTGCGGAATCCCGTCTACGGGAGGCACATACTCGTAAATGCGCGTGATGGCCGCCTCGCTGCTGATGATGTAATCGCCCTGATTGGGGCCCACCTGCGTAAAACGCACATTAAACAATTCGGCTTCGGGGTCGGTTGAAAAAACAAAAATTTCCCGGCCGTCACGCTGCTCTTTTCGATATAAAATCTTGTTTTCGTTATAGGTGTCGGGGTTGGCACTAGGCGCCGTCATAAGGGAGGTATCATCACCGGCGGCTTCCAAAACACCCACCTGCTCCCGGTTGAGATTTTGAACCAGCGGCTGATTTTTAAGGTCACTTTCGGTATAGACGTGAGCCCGCAGGCTGAGTTTTTCAGATTGATGACCACCACCGCCGTAGCCAATGATTCGGGTATAATTTTGCTCGCTGTACTGGTACTCGACCGAGATGCGCATCTCGCTGGTAATGGGAAAAGTGGGATTAAACAGCAGTTCGCCGGCGTTGTAATCTATCACATAATCTGCGGTTTCGCCCCGCTCAAGCAAGACGCCGTTGACGTAAACGCGCTCGCTCCCGCTCACGATGAGCACGTAGAGTTCGCCATTAGGACCCGTGAGTTTATACGAACCCTGATTGCCTTCCTGGCCGGTAAACCGGCTTTGGGCAAACACCCCGCGCACCAGGGCGCCGGTGGCAAAAAAGTCTGAAGTGGTCTGCTCCCCTTCCAGGATTCCGCTTAGCGAAAGCCCCTGAACTTTTTTCGCGAAGCGCCCAAAATAAGAAGTGGTATTGGCCAGGTTGATGTCTCCCGCTCTGATGTTCCAGGTATCGCTGTAGAGCTCAATAAAAATCTGGTCAAATTCATCCAAACGCTGCGAATAGCCCCCGTTTTGCTGGGGAATATTGGCATCCTGAAGCGAGGCCCGCAAAAAAACCTTTTCGCTCAGCTTGCCGCTGATTTGCAGGTCGAGTTCGCTGGTAAAGGTGCTGTTTTGGTTATTGCCCGAAGTGACACCCCGCACCAGACTACCCGTGGTGGTAAGGCCTTCAAAAGGGATGAATTCCGGTTTGGAAGTTTCCTGCTTCAAGGCGTACACACGGCTCAAATTGCCGTCACTACTTACGATCTTATCAGCATCGTAGGCAAAATAACGCCGGGTCATAAAATCAGGGAACACGCGGTAATCAAAGGTGAGGCTGTCCGGCGGATTTGCAGGGCTTTTCAACTTAAAAACCGCTGTGGGATAATCTATACTGTACAAAGCGGAATCTAAAATCGCTCCGTCAGCGCTGCGCACCTCAAACCGCACCGGATTAAGACTTACCGTATCGAGCACCACGCTGTCGCGTACGACTAGTGTTTTGAGGCGGTCTTCTGCAAAGCGCAGCTCCTGCGAAAACGCCGCCGCCGTCATCAAAAAAACCATTACAGTAAAAAGGTTACGCATACGGCATAAAGCTAAGATTTATTGTTAGTATTATTTTTATTGCTCATATCTAAAAACCGCCTCATCCCCAACCCTTCCTTCGATACGATGCTCCTAAAGTCGCACCACTCAGGAAGCTCTTCCGCCGGAGAAGGGAGCTTATTATCGACTTCAAACTAAAAATCTCCCTCCGACTTTAAGGAAGGAGTACGGGAGATTTAGAAGGATGTTTTTTGAAAGTCTCATCTGATGCGCAGATTAAATAGTGGAGTAAATTTCTATTTTCCGATTTTGTATTTCGTATTTGAACTGCAAACTGCGACTGAAAACTGCCTACTGAATATTACTCTTCCCATTTTCATCTATAGCTCAGGAACACTAACTTCGCGACACACCAAAAATTTACTATGAAAATAATCACCTATAACGTAAACGGAATTCGTGCGGCAGTGCGCAAAGGCTTATTAGACTGGCTTAAAGCAGCTAATCCCGACGTTTTGTTGCTTCAGGAAACCAAAGCGCATCCCGAACAGTTGGATTCTGAAATTCTTAAAGAAACCGGCTATCACAATTACTGGTTTAGCGCCGAAAAAAAGGGATACAGCGGGGTGGCTGTTTTCAGCAAAAAAGAACCCGATAACGTGATTCACGGTACCGGCATCGATTATATGGATCGCGAGGGGCGCAACCTTCGGGTTGATTTTGGCGACCTCAGCATTATGAGTATGTATTTGCCAAGCGGGACTAATGATGATCGCCTGGAGTTTAAACTGCGCTACATGGCAGATTTTCACGAGTATGCCAAAGAGCTTCGCAAAACCCGTCCTAACCTCATCATCGGTGGCGATTACAACATTTGCCATGAGCCTATTGATATTCACGATCCTGTACGTCTAAAAAACGTGAGCGGCTTTTTACCGGTGGAACGCGAGTGGCTTAGTGGATTTATCGACAGCGGGTTTACAGACAGTTTCCGCCATCTCAATCCCGATCTTGAGCAATACAGCTGGTGGAGTTACCGCGCCAATGCCCGTGCCAATAATAAAGGCTGGAGATTGGATTACAATATGGTAAGCGAACCCTTAAAAGCTAAAATTAAACGCGCGGTGATTTTGCCCGAAGCCAAACACAGTGACCACTGCCCGGCACTTCTGGAGCTGGATCATAGCCTTTAATTTTTTTGGCCGCTTTCAATAATCAACAGGTACCGAACGTTAGTTAGTTTAAACAACCTCATTAACTATGATCAAAAAGCTTTGCTTAATTGCCCTGAGTGCCGCAACACTCACCTCTTGTGTTTCTGCGAAAGTCTATAAAGACCTGGAAGCACGTTATGCCGATTTAAAATCGGATAATCAGGAACTCAGTCACGATCTGGCCCAGTCTGAACGCCTGCGGAAGCAGTTTGAAGAAGAGGCCCAAAATCTGGAAGACGAACTCGCAAGTACCCGCGCCGAGCGAGACGCGCTGGAACGTGATTATGCGGCGACCAAAGCCAATCTCGAGAATTTACAGAGTTCGTACGATGCTCTTGAAGCCAACAGTTCTAAGCGCATTGCTGAAAATTCACAGAAAAACCGCGAATTAATCGCTGAGCTTGACGAAAAGCAGGCGGCACTGGCTGCCGAGCAAACCCGTCTCGAGAAACTACAACGCGATCTCACTGAACGTTCCCGCCGTGTGGAAGAACTCGAGTCTATGATTGCTGCGAAAGATGCGAAAATGCGTCAGCTTAAAGATGCGATTTCAAAAGCCCTGATCGATTTTGAAGGAAATGGTCTTACCGTAGAGCAGCGCGATGGTAAAGTATATGTTTCGTTAGAAAACAAGCTGTTGTTTGACAGCGGAAGCTGGACAGTGGGTGCCAATGGTCGCAAAGCTGTGAACCAACTGGGTTCTGTTTTGGCACAAAACCCGGAAATCGCAGTGCTTATAGAAGGCCATACCGATAATGTGCCCTATGGCGGCAACGGCCCGATTAAAGACAACTGGGATCTTTCGACTAAAAGAGCAACCGCAATTGTTGAGATTTTGAGTCAGAACTCGGGTATCGACCCTAAAAACCTCACTGCTGCCGGTCGTGGGGAATATGCACCGGTCGCCACAAACGATAACGCCGAAGGCAAAGCCAAAAACCGCCGTATCGAGGTCATTCTCACTCCAAAACTGGATGAAGTGACTAAATTACTGAATGATATTTAGAAAAGTGATCTGCTGAAAATTCGTACTATCGGGTTTAGTTATGAATTAAAAAAAGAAGTAATTTTGTATCCGACTAGATACATATTTAATGGTCTTGTTGGAGAAAACAACTGAATTCAATAAATGGCTTCGCAAGCTTAAAGATTTGCAGGCCAAGGCTAAGATTCTATTTCGACTTCAAAAACTACAGCGTGATGGTCATTTTGGAGACTGTAAACATGTTGGAGATGGTATTAGCGAAATGCGTGTGATACAGGTAAAGGTTATCGCATCTATTTCCACAAAAAAGAGGATAAAATCATCATCCTATTAATTGGGGGTGATAAATCTTCGCAACAAGAAGATATTAAAAAAGCTAAGCAAATCTGGAAAGAACAAAATTTCTAAATATGAAAACCTCTAAATTTGAAATTGCCGATTATCTGGACAATAAAGAACTTATTGCTGCTTACCTGAATACTGCTCTGGAAGAAGGAGATCAGGAAGATGTTATTGAGGCTATTGGGAATGTTGCAAAAGCAATAGGCATGACTAAAATTGCAGAAGAAACAGGAATGAGTAGACCAAGCCTGTATAAAGCATTATCTGAAGGTTCTAAACCCCAATTCGCAACCATTGTCAAGGTTCTGAAAGCTATTGGCGGACAAATTCAAATTCAGCCCATACCTTCCTAAAAAATGCACGAAAACTAGTATCACTCTTAAACTTATCCTAAGCCTTGAAACCCTTCAAGGCTTTTTTATTTTTTGCAATACCTTCGCAACTCAAAAATACCCTTATGCGCTACACGACACTTCCCGGAACGGATATCAAAATCTCTAAACTTTGCCTGGGCACGATGACCTGGGGTGAGCAGAATACCGAGGCCGAAGGTCATGCCCAACTGGATTATGCGGTGGAGCAGGGCATCAATTTTATTGATACGGCCGAATTGTACAGCGTTCCCGCGAAAGCCGAAACCTACGGAAGCACCGAGCGCATCATAGGCTCCTGGCTGAATAAACGCAAAAAACGGGACGATCTGGTTATCGCTTCAAAAATTGCCGGTCCGGCCGAAATGTCGAAGCACATTCGCACCGGGGGTTATACCAAAGCCGAGTTTAAAGACGCCATTCACAAAAGCCTGAAGCGCCTGCAAACCGATTATATTGACCTCTATCAACTGCACTGGCCGGAGCGCAATACCAACTACTTTGGAAAACTGGGCTATACACACGATTCTGAAGAGCGCTGGGAAGATAATTTCGCCCAAATTCTGGAAGATCTGAACGCATTTATTCAGGAAGGTTTGCTACGTCACATCGGGGTAAGTAATGAAACGCCTTACGGACTTTCGCGCTATCTCGAAGAAGCGCGTAAGGGCAAGCCCAAAATGATCAGCGTACAAAACCCGTATAATTTGTTGAATCGCAAAGACGAGATAGGAATGACCGAAATTATGCTTCGGGAAGAGGTGGGTTATCTGGCTTATTCGCCCCTTGGTTTTGGTACTCTGAGCGGAAAATACATCAAGGGTACAGATACCGAAGCATCGCGCGTTAATCGTTTTCCGCAGTACAACAGGTATTCAAACGACCTTGCGGTACAGGCAACCCGGAAGTATCAGCAAATTGCCGATAAGCACGGTCTATCCCTCACACAAATGGCTTTAGCCTTTGTAACTGACCGGGATTTTATGATGTCTAACATCATTGGCGCTACGAGCATGGAGCAGCTTAAAGAAAACATAGGCAGTATTGACGTTCAGCTTTCGGAAGCGATTTTAGAAGAAATCGAAGCGGTGCATAAAGCAATCCCTAATCCGGCGCCTTAAGCTTTAGTCCAGGATCTTATAAATAAGGTCGTACGTCTTCAGGGTTTCGGTTTCCAGCTGATGGTCATCAAGCCATTTTACAAAACGACCAATCATAACCGGATCGAGACGGCCCCAATTTTCTTTGGCACCCAAATACGCTACCGAATAGTTGATACTCCCAACCAGATCGAGTTCCTTTTCGGTTTCGGGAATGTATTTGCGTAAGATTTCAGCGGCTTCCTGGGGATAATCTTCCGCATAGAAAAATCCGGCTTTGGTAGCCTTTAAAAATTCAGAATAGGTTTCCCGATTCGCTTCAACCGTATTGCCATTTACGGCTATAACCGGCGAATAGGAATAGGGAATGTTGTAATCCTTCAGTCTGAAATAGCGCATTTTTTCGCCCTGAGCTTCGGCCTGATAGGCTTCCCAATTGAGAAAAATCCAGGTAGCATCTGCCTTATCTTTCAACAGAGTTTCCCAAATACCGAGCTTTTTGGGATAGGAAATTTCCAGATTGGCTTCCCCACCGTCATTTTTGATCAATTGCTCAACGATTTTATCTTCATAGCGCGCTTCGTACGAGGCGTAAGACTTTCCATCTAAATCTGCCGGACTCTTAATCCCGGAATCCTCTTTTACCGCAATCGCGCTTAAATCTTCCTGATAAATGGCCGCAATAGCTTTAAGATTAAAGGGTTTTTCCTTGGTTTGGTAACTGATGATGCTTTCTAACGGGCAAAGGGCCACATCTGCAATACCGAGCTCCACTTTCTTCGCAGGCGTTATTTTATAATCGTCTTCTTCCGGTGTAATTAAACTCACCTCAAGATTTCTTTCCTTATAATAGCCCAGTTCACGGGCGATGAAAAAGCCCAGATGATTGGTGTTTGCCGTCCAGTCGAGTGCGATTTTTAGATGTTTCAAAATGCTATTTTTTAAGTGGTTAGATGATTACTCGTAAAGTCGCAATCGGTTTTGGGTTTTGATAAGTTGGCGGTTGAGCTCGTCAATTTTATCTAAAAGATTGAGGATAACGTCTATGCCTTCGATATTGATGTGCAACTCGTCGTGAATACGCATGATTTTTTCAAAAACCGGCATGCTGTCGCAATGCAGGCAATAGGTTTGTTCAACTATTTTAAGCTGAAGCACGCCTTTCTCGTGCAGTTCGGTGATAAAGGTTTCTTCAATGCGGTACTGCTTGCTGAGATGCGCTACGGGTATAAATTCTGGTGTCTTCATCAGGATCTGAGTTTTGCCAGTTCTTCAAATAAGTTCTTTTCCTGTGGCGAAAGATTGGTGGGCATTTCGATCTCGTAGGTGATGTATAAATCCCCAAACTGTCCGTCTTTCTTATAAACCGGGAAGCCTTTGCCTTTAAGCTTTACCTGCTTTCCGGAAGGCGTCTCGGGAGCAATCTTGAGCTTTACACTGCCGTCAAAGGTGTCAACAACCAATTCTCCGCCTAATACAGCGGTGTACAGGTCGAGTTTGACTGTCTTGTACAAATTAGCACCGTCACGTTTAAAAGCAGTGTTATTGCGTATGCGGAATTCGAGGTACAGGTCACCATTGGGACCGCCATTAACGCCATCGCCGCCATAACCTTTAATTTTTATGGTCTGCCCGTTCTCAACCCCGGCCGGGATAGTCAATCTAATGTTTTTACCATTTACGGTAAGCGTACGCTTGTGTTTTTCATACACATCGCGCAAATCAAGTTCGAGTGTGGCATTAAAATCCTGCCCGCGGAACTGTGCCTGCCGCCCGCCGCCTCTAAAGCCGCCTCCACCGGCACCGCCAAACATCGAACTGAAAAAGTCTGAAAAATCGCCTTCTTCAAAGCCACCGCTATACTGCGCCCTGCTTCCACCGCCGGCATTGGTGTACTGCCTGTGTTGCTTTTCGGCCTGCTCGTAGGCTTCTGCGTGTTGCCAGTCTTTGCCGTATTTATCGTATTTCTTTCGGTTTTCGGGATTGCTTAAAACCTCGTTTGCCTCGTTAAGCTGCTTGAATTTTTCTTCTGCTTCGGTATCACCGGGATTTACATCGGGATGGTATTTACGGGCCAGCTTTCGGTAAGCCTTTTTGATTTCGGCATCTGTGCCGCTTTTATCAAGGCCCAACACTTTATAATAATCTATATACGCCATAGGAAATATTAAATTTCAAACTATGACTTAAAGTTAACCACATACGGGCTAAAGCGGTGCCGGGATTCTTTTAAAATTTAGTTAGAATTTAATCGCCTGTAGAGCCTAGTCCAGTTTAGCTTTCGCGAAAGCGAAATACTCAAGCCAGGCTGTTAAGGAAAAAAGCAAGAATAAGCCCCAGGGCAGCAGCAAGACCAGTCCAGTACTGGTCGTTTTTAAATGCTTTGGGAAATACTTCTATGGCGAGTGAAGCTACAACCGCACCTACGGCAAAACACCGGATGTATGCCAGGGTTTCTTCAGCCACACCGGCGAGTAATTGATTGCCCAGATAGGCCGCCAGAGACAAGATCAATGCGGTAACACACCAGAGCAACAGCACCTTCTTTTTTGAAGTTCCGTTTTCAGTCATTTCTTTGGCACCACCTGCAGCTTCGGGAAGGTTTGATAAAAATATAGAGCCCGAAAGTGCCGCAACTGCAAGCGCGTCTGCACCTATCAATGCGACGCCCAGAGCGAGATTTTCAGGAATACCGTCTAAAGTGATGGCTGCAAGAAGACCGCCACCGCTGCCTGAACCCCATTTTTTCTTAACGAGATAATCCAAACCGGTAAATACCAAAGCACCTGCAAAAACAATTGCAAGGGCTACGCCGGTCTGTGCTTTTTCAATCGCGGGATTGATGAGTTCGAGTACGGCAGAAACAATAAGGGCTCCTCCTGCAAGTGCAACGAGAAAGCCCTCTGTTTGTTTAGAAAGATTGCCATAAATACCCCAGACCGCACCCAGAATAAGGGCTCCGGAAACTACGGCTATGACAATTAAAGTCAATTTACTCCTGTTTAGCGTCTTTAACGTCGATTAACTCCACGTCAAAAATCAGGGTTTCACCTGGACCTATTTGAGGACCTGAACCACGATCTCCGTAAGCAAGATCAGAAGGGATAAAGAACTTGTATTTTGCTCCTTCTTTCATCAACTGTAAACCTTCAGTCCAGCCTTTAATCACCTGGCTTACACCAAATGTAGCCGTACGATCTGAATTCATATTTCCGTCAAAAACGGTTCCGTCGATAAGGCTTCCTTCATATTTAACCTCAACCTGATCTGTAGCAGTAGGGGTATCACCCGTACCTTCTTCCACAACGATATACTGCAGGCCGCTTTCGGTAGTTTGAACGCCTTCTTTAGTCGCATTTTCTTTTAAGAATTCTGCTCCTTTTTGCTTAGCCTCAGCTGCTTTAGCCATTGCGGCCTCTTCCTGCTTGGCACGAAGCTCTTCCTGAAAACGGGTCATCAAAGCTTGCATCGTTTGTTGCGAAAACTCCAGACTGTCTGTAAAGCCTTTACGCACACCGGCTTCGTACATTTCAAGATCAAACAACTCATCTGGATTGTCTCCCAATGCCTGCTTAAACTGAGCACCGCTGTTTGCGCCAATCATGTACGAAACAGAATCTTTAAAAGTTTTAAGTTCTACATCTCCAGAACTCATTTTAGAATTATCGCAGTTTACCAGTGTAAGTGCTACAACCGGAAGCGCGAAAAACACTTTATTTAATTTCATTGTTATTGTTTTAAGTTTTTAATTTCGTGTGCAAATAACGGGATATTTAAAGGTTTTCAAAAATCCTGAGCGTTTTAATCTGTGTTTGCCTCAACCAGACCCGTTACCTTATCTGTTTATTTTAAAACTTCGAGTAATTCTACATCAAAAATCAGGGTAGCATAGGGCTTGATATCCTTGCCGGCACCGCGCTCGCCGTATGCCAGATCCTGCGGAATGTAAAAACGGTATTTGCTGCCGATGGACATTAGTTGTAAACCTTCGGTCCAGCCGTTGATTACCTGACTTACGCCAAAAACCAGAGGTTCGCCGCGCTTGTATGACGAGTCAAAAACGGTCCCGTCAAGCAATTTACCTTCATAATTTACCTTAACGCGATCTCCGGGTCCGGGTTTTTCGCCATTTCCTTCCCGTAAAACCTCGTATTGCAGACCGCTTTCGGTAGTGACCACGCCAGGCTTTTTAGCATTTTCTTCTAAAAATGCAGTGCCTTCAGCCCTGGTTGCAGCGATCTGTTCTTCGCGTTTAATCTTTTCAATCTTCTGCATGGTATCATTAAGCTTTTGAAAAAGCTTTCGCGAAGCGGCCTCATCAAGCTCAATGGCCAGTGAGTCTTTAAAAGATTCTTTCAAACCCTTTTCAAAAACAGCAAGATTAAAAATCCCTCCGGGCATTTCGCGTAAATTCTCGCCACTGCTAATGCCCATCGCATAAGAAATGGAATCCTGAAAGGTCCTGAGCTGAAATTTTTCGGGTTGTGCCACGGTTTTTTGGGGTGTGCTGCAGTTAGCTAAAGCCAGAGCTGCAACAGACACCAGCACAAACGATTTAATATTCATAGGTCGTAGGTTTATTTTGAAGCGCCAAGTTAATTAATATGCTTCAAAACCTGAATATTAAAATGCCCTACTAACTCACAAACGCACTATAGCCCGTAATCGCCCGTCCTACAATAAGCGAATTGATCTCTTTAGTACCCTCATAGCTGTAAATCGCTTCGGCATCTGCCACAAAGCGCGCCACATCATACTCGAGCAAAATACCGTTACCACCCATTACCTCCCGGGCACGGCTCACCACGTCTCGGGTACGCATCGAGCAGAATACTTTGGCCAAAGACGCGTGCTCATCTGTAAGCGAACCGCCATCCTGCATTTCGCTAAGGCGGAAACACAAAGTTTGCATCGCGGTAAGATTAGAAACCATCTCGACCAGGTGATTTTGTATCAGCTGAAAACTGGCGATAGGACGGCCAAATTGCTCCCGCTTTTTGGTGTATTTCAACGCTGCTTCATAAGCGCCGCGGGCACAACCCACAGCCTGCCACGCCACACTCGCACGGGTCATCTGTAAAACTTTTGCAGTGTCTTTAAACGAATTTGCATTTTGCAAACGATCGCTTTCGGGCACGCGGCAATCGGTTAGCGTAATCAGTGCGTTCTGCACGGTGCGCAATGCCATTTTATCTTCCATTTTCTCGGCTTTAAAACCGGGGTTTTCTTTACGCACGATAAAGCCTTTAACCTGACCGCTATCCAGATCACGCGCCCAGATGATGGTAATATCTGAAAAGGTCGCGTTACCAATCCATTTTTTCTGACCGTTGATCACCCAGGCATCACCGTCTTTTTTACAGGTAGTACCTAAGCCTCCGGCTGCACCCGATCCTACTTCAGGTTCGGTAAGGCCAAAAGCGCCTATTTTCTCAAATTTCTGCATTTTGGGCAACCAGTATTCTTTTTGCTCTTCGCTTCCGCAGAGGTAAATCGAACCCATGGCCAGACCGCTGTGCACGCCAAAAAAGGTCGAGATCGACACATCTACACGGGCAAGCTCCATCGCCAGAATGCCTTCCATCAGGAAGCTCTGATTGGGACAGCCGTAGCCTTTGTAGGCGATTCCCGCCATATTGAGTTCGGCAAATTTGGGTATGATCTCGTGTGGAAATTCGGCTCGGTTCCAATATCGGTTTGCGATGGGTTTTACCTCATCTTCCATAAAGTTGCGCATCTTCATCTGCAGTGCGCGCTCTTCCGGACTTAACTTTTGTGCCAAATTGTAAAAGTCCCCGTCTATGGGCGGAAGTTTGTGCTGGCCTTTTTTAGCCTGTGAATTCAACATCTTCATCAGACCTTTGAGCTGGCGATCGTCCAAATTGCCCACGGCGCTCATCACCTGAGATAAATCTACTTTTTGAGAGAGTTTGGCTAAAGCATCTAAATCAATAGATTTCAAAAGGCCTATGGTATTTTTTACTTTTCCGAATATCGACATCGTTTGCGTGTTTTTGTTTTACACCTAAAAATACCAAGCTTTTAAGGCCATAGCACCCAAAAAACTGTTAATTACACGGTAAACTATATTCACTGTAACTAGTTGTGCAAGTAAAATATAGTTTCTAAAATTAGTCCTTTACTTTTCTTTGCTTGTCCAAAGAAAAGTAACAAAAGAAAAGACACTTTTTCTTAGGCATTTTTGCCTTATCAGGCAAAAACCGCAACAAGTCCCCTAAATTTTCTCCAAGGCTTCAAAAATTTTTAACGGGGACTTCTTGCTATGCTGAAGAAAAAGATCACTAAAGAAGAAAATTTACCCCTTGATTTAAAAAATTTATTGATAATCATAGTACCTACAGGTAACCTCTTGCATATAAGAAGTATTTAAAACACTATTGATTTTTCACCAGACTCTCATGTATAAAAGCATGTTGGTTTTCGGAAGTTTTGATATGTAGCCAGTCGTTGGTGCGGCCAAGAACTGTGAGTGTATCGCGGTTGCTTAGTGTGGTTGCCTTTTCAGCTTTAGCCGAAGGTCCCAATCGCAAATTGGCTTTTGATGCTTTCACAACAACCTGAACAGGTATTTCTGAAGCGTCTGAAGCCCCGGGAAGCTGAGCTTCCTGAATAAACGGAAACGGGTTGATTGCCCCGCTTCCCCTTCGGTAAATTCCAAAATGCAGGTGCGGGGGCGTGGTGCGCGCATTACCGGTATTACCTACCAGACCCAGCGTATCGCCGATTTTTACGCGTTGTCCCGTTCTGGCAATAATACTGTCCAGGTGCGCATAATACAAACTGCTTCCAAACAGACCATCGCGCAGCCAAACCTGCTTACCGCCCAGGCCGCGGTTACCGGTGCTACTTACATAGCCATCTACACCGGCCAGCACGGGTGTACCACGGCTTGCGAAGATATCTACACCTTCGTGACTGCGCCTGCCGCCATCACGCGCCGCTCCCCAAAAGCTTTGCACTGCTTTTGACGACAAGCCCGCCACCGGAAAAGCATAAGCCGGACTGCTGCTAAACCGCATCGAAAATTTGCCCTTCGCTCCCAGCTGTGGTTGCAGTACCAGTTTGTAGTTTCCGGCTTTTTTAGGCGAAAAGCTTAGGGATTTGCTTTCATAATCGGCTTGCTCCAGCAATATAAAGGGTGAGATGCTATCTGAAGTTTTTTCGTAGAGATCTATAAAAACCAACGGATTCAGCGTGTCGGTAAGTACTTCAAAATGATAGTTGCGGCCCAGCTCCAGTTCAAGATTATACGCGTAAACGGGCAGACTTTGGGTGCTGAAAATACCCTGCTCGGCATAGGGCAGATCAACCGCCAGACTGTCTTGCAAGGCCGCGCTAAAAGCCCGGTTCCAGTTTAGATAGGGCAGCGAATCGTTATCAAAATTGCGCGCATACACTTCACGGGCTGTGGGCTGGGTGATCACGTCTGTCACGCGGGTGAGTTTGCTGCAACCGTTGGTAAACAACACGGCAAGCAGCATCAATAAGGCAATCGGGTAGTTTCTCATAGCACCTCTGAAAGTGCAGAAACTATGCCAACAAACCTGCTAAAACAGCGACAACTGCCCCGGCCGGTATTTTTCAAAAAGGCTGCAATCAAGCGGATCGATCCCGCGGCCTTTTAAATACTTTTTGCGGCCCAGTTCTACCTGAGCTTTGATTTGAGTGGCAAACTCACCGCTGCCGCGCATTCTGCGGCCAAACTGCGAATCGTTAAGATTACCCTCGTGGCAGGCGGCAATCTGGTTGAGCACCTTATCTGCCCTATCGGGCATTGCGGTCTTCAACCAGTCTTCAAAAATTCCGCCTATGGCGCCATTTAAACGCACCACTGTGTAGCCCACCGATCGGGCTCCGTGATCTGCCGCAGCTTTAATAAGCGGCAACACCTCGTGACTGTTGATACCCGGAATGATGGGTGCCGTCATCACATTAACCGGCACGCCGGCTTCCGAAAGTTTTTTAACCGTCTCCAGGCGTTTTTTAATGCTGGCGGTGCGCGGCTCGAGCAGGCGGCGGGTCTTTTCTTCAAGCGAGGTGATAGACATATTCACCTGAATCAAATTGCATTTGGCCAACTCCCTGATGATATCAAGATCGCGCTGTATAAGCGCATTTTTGGTGATGATACCCACGGGATGCCGGTATTTGTAGAAGGTTTCGAGCAGGCGGCGGGTGATTTGAAACTCCTTTTCGGCGGGCTGATAACAGTCTGTATTCCCCGAAAGCACAATGGGTGCGGCTTTGTAACTTTTTCGCATAAAATAGGCTTCGAGCAGTTGTACCGCATTACGTTTTACCAGAATGCGGCTTTCAAAATCGAGCCCTGCGTCGTAACCCCAGTATTCGTGCGAATTGCGGGCATAGCAGTACACACAACCATGCTCACAACCCTGATAGGGATTGAGCGAAAAACCCATCCCCACATCTGGACTTTCTACCTTGTTGACAATGCTTTTAGGGAAGGTGTCTATAAACAGCGTTTTGAGATTTTGGGGCTCATCGCCTTCCTGCGCGCAGTAATTGAGGAAGTCGGCACGGGTCTCATGCTGATGCTTATCAAACCTGTTGGCAATATTTTTTTGCGCGCCACGCCCCTTTGAATGTTCTCCTTCGGCCTGCATATATTTGGATTTATTACAAATATATGGAATATTTCCTATTTTGTTTTTGGCGAAATGTTTTCTTTTATTTTATTTCACATTGCAAAAACAGATCTTGCTTTAAATCAAAGTTATGCCGCCTAGATCGATCTATTTAAATCCATATCTTAGCTTAAGATCCTCAAACTTCTTATTCTTTTTGTCACTTCCAAATCCCACGTTTATATTTTGAATATTCTTATTTCTTAAAACAGGAAGAAAATCTTCAGGCTGTAGATGACCACAATTGACAAAACTAAATTCCTTAAGACTCTCTGCAAATTCCAAACTTTCAAGGTGTTTTAATCCTTTCAAATTTTCAATATCAATTAGTTCTAATTGATTATTGTAGCTCAATTCAGGAAATGTTTCAACATTTGGCAAATTGGTCAATATGAGATTTTTAAGATTTCTTAGTCCTGAAATAAATTCAAGGCTCTTTAGCTTTCTCACCTGTAAAATATCGAGGTGTGTAAGCGATTTTAGTTGAGTTAAAGCGCCAAGATTTTTAATCTGAGAAAAACTAAGTTTTACAGATTTCAATTTATCCAACTGTAAAATGAAATCCAGATTTTCAAGATTAACAGAAAGATGAAGTTTTTTTAAAGCAGATAATTTTGAAACTTGATCAATCCCCCGCTTGTGCCCCCAAACAGATAAATTTTCCAGATTTTGAAATCTTGATATACTGGATATATCAATTTTTTTTGTTTTTGTAGATCCTAAAATCAGTGAAATAAGATTTAGATTAACCTTGTTTAAAAAATCAAAATTTTCAAACTTGTAAGAGTTAATAGAAAGTGATTTAAGGGCTCCCAAATTTCCTATAGAATCGATATTCAGGCAGTCCATATAACCACCAACTCCAAAAGTCTTAAGATTGGGAAATAACTCTAAAAAAGATAAATCCCAGGGTTTGTTATGATTTGAATAAATATATAATTCTAGATCAGGATTTTTAGGAAATAGTATATCTCTAAAATTAATCCAGACATTCACATCAGTCACAGGCTCACTAAATTGGATGCTATTTAGATTTGAATGTTTGCTTAATTTCTTAAGTGTATTTTTATCAATATCAGGACTTAACAGAAACTGCCCAGATTTTTTATCGATTATTTCAAATTTCATTGATTGGTTGATACAGGCAATTAATCCTCCATTAAGTTAATGTTGTTATATTGAATCTCGAAGCCTCGGGACGCCGTAATTGCGGTTGCGCTTTGTTGTAGCACGCTATTTTTTAGCACGTTTTCCATTTTTTGTAATCTGATACCAATTTTCGCTTTTCCACATTGAGTGTTCTCCAACTTTTATCGTTTCGCAATTGTCCGAAACCTCTGCAAAATCTCCCTTAAATGGATAAGCACATTCAAAATTCGGTTCGATTATAACTTTTCCTTGTGGATTTGCGTATCCAATTTTTCCATTTTTTATTATACGAAAAGGTCCGCTTTCCACATAGTCAGGTCCGTTGTCATATCTAAAGACTTGAAATAATTCAGTTCCATTTTTGTCAATCCCTAGTATTTTCCCAGTTTTATTTTCGATTACCATCCCAAAATCTCGGATTGTGTCAGTATAGCAATAGTAATATTTTCCAATCGGAATTATCGTATCTCCTTTTGAATTCAGATAGCCAGAAGGAACTCCGATTTCGTCAAATTCTCCTTCGTGGAATTTAATCAAATAGTTATCTTCTTTCGAGCTACAAGCTGAAATTAAAAACGTGATTATTATTCCGGAGATGAGCTTTTTCATAATGTGCTACAACTAGTTTTATCAAAACAAATATAGCCGTTTACCACTGTGTTTTACGGAAATCACTACTTTTAAATACTGATTATCAAGTCCTGACTTGTTTAAAACAAAAAAACCGCTCGTAAGCGGTTTATAGAATTGTTTTGGAATAAAGGCTTAAACTATTTTTACCCTTTAAAATTGGTTCTTGGGTAAATGAAAGGCGTTTCGGTTATTTGATTTGTTCGCGGCACTACGATTTCAATTTTTATAAGCTACAATTACTTCTCCGCAATTTGAATGGGTCATAACTCTCACTGAATTGACATGATCGTATTCCCTTTCTTTTATCCAAGTTCCATTTTCGTTTCTATAAAGTCCTGTAAACTCAATTCCTTTACATTTTTTCTGTTTTAATATTGAAACTTTTGCGTAGGAACCATCATCTGAAAAAACAGGCTTCGAAATTGAGTAAAATATCTGTTCCTCAATATGTTTTTCTTCGTCTTCTTTCCAAGCCTCAACCACTTCTTTCCATATTCTCTTTTTATTCCAGTACCATCGTTTTTTTAAGTGAAGAGTTTTTGGCTTTTTATTTTTTAAAATAGAATCATATTCAGCATCGGGAATGTTGTATTTGTAAAAATATACATCCTTTATAGTCTCGGGGCCTGAGATAAACTCTCCCTCAGATAAGTATCTTACATTCTCTAAATCAAAATTTCTCCAATCTACAGGCTGTTGATCTGAACCTTGTGTAAGGCTTTTAGAAACAAGACAATAATATTCAAAATTGTTAGGAACTTCTAGTTTAATTACCTGATTGATGAGCTGCTCTATTTCCGCTTTTTGCCCAAATAGATTCAAGGACAAAAAAAATGATATGAAAAAAAATAAGTATTTCATGAATTGGCTCCTCTAAACAAATATAATTGTTTAAAATACTATTTACGGAAATCACTATTTTTTATTACTGATTATCAGAGCCTGATATAAATTTAAACACAAAAACCGCTTAATAGCGGTTTTTTAAATTATAGGTCTTCGACTCCCGACGTTTCGGGACAGACTGACATAGCCTTTACTTCCCCGGAAATTCCGCTTTGCGCTTTTCTAAAAAGGCGCTGGTACCTTCTTTAAAATCTTCGGTACCAAAGGAGGCGCCAAAACCTTCAATCTCGGCTTCGTAGCCATTTACGCCGTTTTTAAAACCGGCATTTACAGCCTGTATCGCGGTTGCAATGGCAACGCTGGAGTTGTCTAGGATTTTTGAAGCGATTTTTTCGGCAAGTGCCATCAACTCTTCCTGCGTGGTCACGTGATTGACGAGGCCGTATTGCAGAGCCTGGTCTGCATTAATCATACTCGCGGTCATGATCATTTCAAAAGCACGGCCCTTGCCTACCAGTTGCGGCAAGCGCTGGGTGCCGCCGTAACCGGGAATGAGTCCCAGAGAGGTTTCGGGCAATCCCATACGGGCATTGTCGCTCGCGATGCGTATATGACATGCCATCGCCAGCTCAAGACCGCCGCCCAGCGCAAAGCCGTTGATCGCTGCAATTACCGGAGTGCTCAGGTTTTCGATAAAATCAAAAAGGAGTTTTTGTCCCTTTCGCGCCAGCATCGCCCCTTCTTCCTCTTCAAAATCAGAGAACTCGCTGATGTCTGCCCCGGCCACAAAGGCCTTCTCCCCGCTTCCGGTGAGGATGATGACGCCTATGTTTGCATCGGCATCGGCTTCCGCAAACGCGTCATGAAGCTCCTGAATGGTTTCTTTATTGAGGGCGTTTAATTTTTTAGGTCGGTTTATGGTGATGATCGCCAGTTGATCATCCACTTCATAAATGAGATTTTCAAAATTCATAGGATGCGTTTTTAGTGTTCTTCTACACGCGGAAAAGTCACCTTAAATACGGTGCCGCGATCTGCCTTAGAAGTAAAAGTAATGGTTCCGTTATAGGTTTCCACAATATTTTTAACCATTGCCAGGCCAAGACCCATTCCGCTGGATTTGGTAGTGAATTTGGGTTCAAAGACCTTGATCGCATTTTCTTCTGAAATGCCGTGTCCGTTATCGCAAACCAAAATACACACTTCGTCGGGTTCGCTCTTGATCTCTACGCGAATGCGGGGATCTTCGGTATCTTCAGTCGCCTGGATGGCGTTTTTCACCAGGTTAGTCACCACGCGGATCAGTTGGGTGCGGTCTAACTTTGCCGTGATTTCTTCGGCATCGCTCGCAAACGTAAGGTAGGGCTCGGTAAAAATATCAAGCGCCAGTTTGGTCACAAAAACCACATTTAGGGTTTCGTTTTGCTGCGCCGGCATTTTGGCAAAATTGGAAAAAGCCTCTGCAATAGAGCTCATCGTATCTATCTGCTGAATAATTGTGTGGCTGTATTCATCAAGTTTCTTGCGAATGTCGGGGTCCTGCGGGTCAAAGCGCATTTGAAAACTCTGTACGGTAAGCCGCATAGGCGTCAACGGATTTTTAATTTCGTGCGCCACCTGCTTGGCCATCTCCCGCCAGGCGGCTTCCCGCTCGCTTTGCGCCAGCTTGGCGGCACTGTTCTCAAGCTCGTCTATCATCCCATTATATGACTTGACCAGGTTGCTGATCTCTTCGCTGGCATCTTCAATCTCAATACGCTGGTTGCGTTTATCAAGCCGGGTTTCAATCATTTTATCACTAATTGTCTTAAGACTACGCGTAATGTAGCGCGACAGAAAATAAGACAAAGCCGTCGCAATGAGCAGCATAAACAAATAGCCTTCCGCCAGGCGGCGTAAAAATTCTTCCAGCTCGCGGGTGATGAAATCATCATCCTGAATGTAGGGAAGATTCATAATCGCCAACGGCTTAAACTGGTTGTCGTTGATGTAGGTGTAGGAAGACTGGTATTTGACCCCATCAATTTCGGAGGGCACCACCCAGCGCTTGGTAGGTGTATTTGCGAGACCGTCGAGAATTCCCGGGTTCAGGCGGGTTTCGAGCGTATCTTCGGTAAAGGATTCTTTAGACTTGACCAAAAGGTTACCGTCTAAATCGTAGATATTTATAGGCAACTCATGAACGTCTGCGATGCGGTAGATGTCTGAGTTGAACTTTAAAATCAGGGGAATGTTTTCAGACTTTACCTCATAAGTGGTCTGGTCGAGGACGTAATCAATCTCAGCCCGTATCTGATCTTCTTTGCGCAGCAAGCGGTCGCGGTGGTAATCTTTGGCCTCCTCCCTATACTGCAACACACTGATAATCCCTATCAGGATAGAGGCTCCCAAAATGAGAAAAACCATCCCAAAAAAGATGCGCAGGCGAAGAGAAAGCTTGTGAAATTTCATGACTTTAAAGCTAATCAAAAACCAGACCGTTACGCATTCGGATTTTTATCGCGAATGCTTTTATAGAGTTTTATGCCCAACATCAGGAGGATAGCAAGCACGATTAAACCGGCCAGTCCCCAGATCCAGTTGGTCGCGCTTTTGGTAATAACCAGAAAAATGACTGCGAAAAGAATTAAGGTAGGACCTTCATTCCAGATACGCATAAACTGCGTGGTGTATTTAAAATTACCGGCCTGCAATTGCTTGTAAATCTGATGATTTTTAAAGTGATAGGCATAGAGCAACACCACAAACCCCAGCTTGATCTGCATCCAGGGCGCCTGAAGCCAACCCGGCTGAATGTGCAGCATGATAAACGCAAATACACTCGCCAGAATCATGGAAGGCCAGGTGATGATCTTCCACAAGCGTTTGGTCATCAAAGCCAGCTGATTGCCCAGAATACTGCGATCGGGCTCCGGTTTTTCGGAAGCTTCAATCTGGTACATAAAGAGGCGCGGCACATAAAAAAGGCCCGCAAACCAGGTCACGACAAAAATGAGGTGCAGGGATTTAAAATAGAGGTAATAGGCTTCCATAAAATTTGGCTTCTCGTGTTTTAACCCATTAGATTGCTGTGTAGTTTTAAATGGTAAACAAACTAACACCGGCTAGATTTCTTAACTGTTTTTCTTTCGGTCTAAACTATTTTTTCCCACCGTAAAAGCATAGGCTGCAGCGGGCAGAAATTGAATAGTCAGGCCATTGTGTTCTTTTTCTCCTTCCTTATCTATTGTCGTAACAATTGGATAATTTAAATCACTTTCAGTACAAAACTTATATAAACTCTTGAGTTCCCCCGGCTTATCAAAATATCTGTTTGACCACTTGATTTCTAAAGCCCACAAGGGTTTTAAGGTTGAATCGCTAATCCCTATCATATCTACCTCTCCATTGGACCATCTTGCATACCAGGGGGTAAACCACTCCCGATGCATCCATTGAGCAAATATCGCTGTTTCAACCATATTGCCAATCATTTCGTCTGTACTTGTGATGGGCGAAAACAACGCACTTCGTAAAGAGGGGTTTGTAAGGTAAATTTTGAAAAAGTTATCTCTTTTAAAACGCTTACCACTTTGATCAATGCGTTTTACCTGTTTTATCAGATAAGCAGCTTCCAAATATTCCAAGTACTTCTTTAAGGTGTTTTTAGGTACTTGTGATTGCTTGCTTAAGGTTTCAAGAGAAAATTCACCACCACTGTTATATGCGATGGTGGTAAACAATGAATTCAACTCTCTGGTGTCACTAATACCGTACAAACTGGGTAAATCTCGCAATAATACCTTATCTACAATATCTTGTCTAATGTATCTTCCCGGATTTGCCTGAATCTTTTCCGAAAAAATAACCTCGGGATAACCCCCAAAATTTATATAGTCGAGAAAATGTTTGTTTAACTCTACCAGATGTGAGGAAGTATAAAATGCTGTATTTTGCTCTTTCCACTTCAAAGTCGTAGTAGTTATGATTCTGTCTAATCCTTTAAGCGAAATGTATTCATTAAAGGTTAAGGGTGGAAGTAAAAAGTCTGTAAATCGTCCTGCACCACTTTCGTTACTGGCAAATTTAAGGGCGGCAGCCGCAGATCCTGAAACAATAAATTTATCCTTGCGATAACTATCTACTAAAGACTTTAAATGAACTTCCCAATCCCGACAATATTGGATTTCATCATAGATTATATGCCAATCCTCTTTATCTTTTAAACCTGTAGCTTCTTTTGCATAGCTAAACAGTTGCTCCAGGGGCATGTTGTTATAAATAGGGTTTTCAATAGTGATAAAAATGATTTTTTTAGGATTTACGCCGTTTTGAATTAAATCCTCAACCATATGAAACAACATAACTGTTTTACCCACCCGTCTGGGCCCCATTAAAACAACAGCGCGTCGTATCTCTCTCTCGTAAACAAGAGGTTTAAAAAGATCGAAATATAACCTGCGGGGCATTTCATTATAATCTGCTTCGATACGACCATCAACCCACCAGGGATTCTCAAACCTAATTCGGTCTAAAACCTGCTCTTTAGATATCTCCTTTATCATAAAATGATCTTATTTACAATCAAAAATACAAATTAAGATCAAATGATTGACTTTAAAACTATATTAAATACTGATTAAGGTTTTTTAAGATTAAAAACAGGCTTATTTTCGACCACCTTCGTATTGTGTAGTGATTCTTTAAGCTAAAAACATCCTCAGCGCGGGTAAAAACCGACCCTCAATTTCCTCGAAATTGTGTCCCCTCCTTTTTCAAGGAGGGGAGCCTCAAAAGGACTAATCCTTTTGAATAAAAAGGTAATTGAGATTAATTTCGTTAAAAGCCTTATTAAACGCAGCAACCTCATCGCTTACGAGTTGGTCAAATTTAGTCAGCTCGTCATTCACATGTTTGGTCAGTTCGTTTTTGACCGCAATATCCTGATCGGTGGGTGCAAAATTGCCCATACCCACCAGCGAATTTAAATGAGCCAGCTTGTTGGTCAAACGGATTGGAAAGTTTAACGGATCCTGACCGCTTCGGTTTTTGGTTTGATACAGGGCTTTTTCGATTTCTTCTAAATTCTCCCGAAGCGTTTTAGACTTTTCGCGCAGTTCTTTGGTCGCAGGGTTGTCTTTGTATTGCTTCTCAAAAGCACTGAGCTGGCCGGTTATATTGCGTATTTTCTTGATGCTCTTGTGCGCACGGTCAACGGTTTTGTTCACGTCGTTTATAAAATCGAATTGTGCCTGCATATCAGCCTGAGACGCTTCCGAGCGCGGGTCGGCCACAACAGTGTAGGGTTGTGTGTAGTCCGTTCCGTTTACATTCAGTTTTACGGTGTAGGTGCCGGGTATCTGCTTAGGTCCTTCGGTACTGGCCCACCATAAAATCATTCCGGGAAGGCGCTCTGCTCCTTCATAAGTCATATCCCAGTTAAACTGGTTTCCTCCTGCTTTCACCTCCAGCTTGTCTTTATCTCCTCTAGTGCTGTACGACTTGATCGTATCGTTTTTCGCATCAAAATAAGTCAGCGCAACACTGTCTTTTTTCGCATCGTATTCCGGTAAATAGAAATAGGTCATCACGCCGGAAGGATGATTGGTTCCCGCTGAATTGGACTTGCGACCGCCGCCATCCATCCTGTAGGTATCTTTCGGCTTAAATAATTTGACCGCGCCGGTTTTGGTATTTCCATCCAGCTGATGCAGTACGCTCAGATCGTCAATGATGTATAAGCTGCGTCCCTGTGTGGCAACGATCAGGTTGTTGTTTTTAAGCGCCAAATCGGTAACCGGAACGATAGGCAGATTGAGCTGAAAAGGCTTCCAATTAGCTCCCGCATCAAACGAGATGTACATCCCGGTTTCGGTACCGGCGTACAACAGACCTTCCTGCTCGGGATCTTCACGTACCACGCGAGTAAAATGCTCGGGCGCGATGCCGTTTGTGATTTTTTTCCAGCTTTTACCGTAATCGGTAGTCTTGTATAAATAGGGCGCGAAGTCACCCGATTTGTATTTGGTGCCCGCAATGTAGCAGGTACCTTCGTCAAAATACGAAGGCTCGATGCTGTTGACCATCATCCACTCGGGCATTCCTTTAGGCGTAACATTTTCCCAGTTTTCGCCTCCGTCGCGGGTTACGTAGACGAGTCCGTCGTCACTACCGGTCCATAACAGTCCTTCTTTCAACGGACTTTCATTAGCTGCGAAAATGGTACAGTAATATTCTACGGAAGTGTTGTCCTGTGTAATAGGTCCGCCCGAAGATTTTTGCTTCGACTTATCGTCTGTAGTCAAATCGGGACTGACTACTTCCCAGCTTTGGCCTTCATTGGTAGTCTTATGCACGTGATTGCTGAAAGTATAAAGCACATCAGGGTTATGGCGCGAGAACATAATGGGGAAATTCCACTGAAAGCGGTATTTCATATCCTCGGCGCCGTGACCCATGGGATTGTCTGGCCATACCGAAACGGAGCGTACGCTGTTATTCTCGTGATTGACACGGGTTAAGAAGCCGTCGTAGCTACCTCCATACACAATATCGGGATTCTCAGGATCTACCGCAATGTGGGCGCTCTCGCCACCAGCGGTGCTTTCCCAGTCTTCTTCGGTGATGCTATACCCATCTGTACGGTGCGGGATGCGAACGGTAGAGTTATCCTGCTGTGCCGCATAAATACGATACGGAAATTGGTTGTCTGTAGTCACCCGGTAAAACTGCGCGGTGGGCTGGTTGTGGTACGTGCTCCAGGTCTCGCCACCATCGTAGGTTACCTGCGCGCCACCGTCGTCACCCATTATCATACGCATAGGATCTTCCGGCGCGATCCACAAATCGTGATGGTCGCCGTGAGGAGCGTTGTTGGGTTCAAAGGTTTTACCACCGTCGGTACTCTTGTGATAGCTTACATTAAGCACGTAAACCACATCTTCGTCTTCGGTATCTGCGTAAACTTTGGTGTAGTACCAGGCACGTTGACGTAAGTTTCGGTCGTCGTTGATGAGTTTCCAGGTGGCACCGGCATCTTCGCTTCGGTACAGGCCGCCTTTGTCTTTATTTTCAACCATTGCAAAAACACGCTCTGAATTTACGGGCGAAACGGCTACGCCGATGATTCCTAAGGTATCCTGAGGGAAGCCTTCATTTTTTGAAATCTCTTTCCATGTGGTGCCGCTGTCGGTACTTTTCCACAAGGCTGAACCCGCACCTCCGCTTATAAAGCTATACGGAGTTCTTCGGCTGTGCCAGGTAGAAGCATACAAAACCCGTGAATTATTAGGGTCAAACGTAAGGTCAACCGCACCGGCATCTTCGGTAGCAAACAGTACTTTATTCCAGCTTTTACCGCCGTCTGTAGATTTGTAAACTCCGCGTTCTTGTGTGGGCTTATAGATATCTCCCAGAACTGCGGCATAAACCACATCGGGATTATCGGGATGGATTACAATTTTTGAAATGTGTCTGCTTTTGGGCAAGCCGGCCTGCTCCCAGGTTTTACCGGCGTCTGTAGTTTTCCACATTCCGTAACCGGAAGAAACATTTCCGCGCAGCGTGTTTTCGCCCCCACCCACATACATAATGTTGTGATCGCTGGGCGCTACAGCGACAGAGCCGATGCTTCCGCCAAAATAGCCATCAGAAATATTTTCCCAGGAACGACCACCGTCTTTGGTACGCCAAACCCCGCCGCCGGTAGCGCCAAAATAAAACAGATTGGGCTTGCCGGGAACGCCTGTAACTGCGGCACTTCGGCCACCGCGAAACGGACCGATAAGTCGGTATTCTAAAGCGGAATATAAAGACTCATCAACATCCTGAGCCTGAAACGAAAAAGTAGAAAGAAAAACCAGCGCGCAAACAACGCCGCGTAAAAACATGTGCATGATCGAAAAAACTTAGTTAGTAGCAAACTAAGATAAGCATTTCTCGGTTTAGGCTACGGTTTCCAGATTCTGACGGGTTTCACGCCAGAGGAAATAGCGGGTACAAAAGTTAAGTTGATGACTCGTATTAAGATTTGATGTAATTTCAATCTAACTCTTTATGATCAACCAGGGGATAAGAAACCTGATACCTCTTGCCATACAGCGAGCCGTAAATAATCTGTATATCGAGGTCCGGGATCGCTTCAACAAAATTAGTTACCGCCTGATCATCAATTATTTCAAGCAAAACCCATTTATCCTGTTGCGGAATTACCATATCTTCAAACACATCCCGGTGATCATAATACGCAACAGAATCGGCCACCTTTCCGGTATTAGCAATACGAATAGCCAGGTCGCCCAGAGATTGAAAATCGGTGTCGCCCTTGTATTTAATTTTCACTTCTTCAATTAGCGCAGGGCCAATCCCTACATTCTCTAAGGTGATGCGATAATGAGATCCTAATTTGCCAGTTGACCAACTGTGTAGCAGAGTCAATCTGGGCCATACGGCCGCGTGCTTTTGTTGCTCCAGGATATAAGTTTGATAAACCGTAGTGACCAGTGCGCAGACACTTATAAATATAGCGGCAATAGCAGTTACCTTTTCAGGCTTCAAATTTCTAAAAACCGAAAAAAGTTTAAATTTCCGTTTCACGTACTGTCTCTAAGTTTTTTAATTAACCCTCATTATCTGTTTCTAAAATACTAAAAAACCAATTCCCACAGCCTGGCATTTTTAACTTGATTACTTCAGAAATCATTTCCTAAGCAGCACTGCTTAAAATGAATAGTCAAGATTAAATAAAAGCAGTGCTTTAATTCAAGGTCTTTCGAATTTCCCTGTTTAAAATGAGGCCTGTTATAATTGTTGATAACGTATCTGCAATGGGAAAGGAAATCCAAACACCAATTTCTCCAAAATACCTGGGTAAAATAAGCACCAACGGAATAAAGAAAAATCCTTGTCTGGTGAGCGTTAAGAGCAATGCCGGAATCGCCTTGCCAATCGCCTGATAATACGCCGAACCTATTAATTGAATCCCAATAATGGGAACAGCAGCAAACACCCAGCGCATGGCGTTTGGCGTATCTTTTAGAACCGCTTCGTCTTGAGTAAATACCGAAACGATAGCTTCCGGAAAGGCCATAATGACTATAAAAATCAACAAGGCAACGCCACACGCATAGGTGATGGCAAGCTTAATGCTTTCGCGAACGCGGGAATAATTATTTGCGCCGTAATTGTATCCTGCAATTGGCAGAAAACCTTGCGTTACTCCCAAAACCGGGAACAAGGCAAACATGAGCATTCGGCCAATAATGCCATAAACGGTGACCGATGCCTCGCCGCCAAGATCAAAAAGAATATTGTTCATCAACAAATAGGTCACACTCACCACCGCCTGTCTGGCCAGCGTCACGAAGCCCAGTGCAGACATTTCTTTGAGAATGGGCAAATCGAGACCAAAATGACCGACATCTATTTTTAACTCGGAGTTGTCGCTTAAAAAATACCAGAGAATATAAAAGAAACAGCAAATGTAGGAGGCTGTGGTTGCCCAGGCGGCACCTTCCATTCCCATATCCAGCAAATTGATGAGAATGTAGTCTAAAATTAAATTCCCCACTGAAGGAATGATCATTGCGATCATAGCAAATTTAGGCTTGCCTTCGGCCCGAATAACGTTGTTTCCCATCATCGATAAAGCCAATACGGGCACGCCGTACAAGACGATACGATAGTAGATTTTAGCCGGTTCAAAAATGTCGCCTTTTCCGCCGAAAGTCGGAATGAGATCGTTTATAAAAACCAGACCTAAAATCACCATGCTTACCGTAAGCAACAGGGTAATCGTGATTTGATTGCCAAAGGTTTTAAGGGCTTTGCCCGAATCATTGGCACCCAAAGCCCGCGAAATAATCGAAGAACCGCCAATCCCGATTGCCATCCCCAAAGCCGCGATAAAAAAGGACACCGGAAGCACCACATTGATCGCCGCAATGGCAATACTGCCGATCCAGTTGCCCACAAAAATGGTATCAACCAGAATATTGAGGGACATCACCAGAATCCCGATTGACGCGGGAACCGCCTGTTTGATCAACAGGCCGGCGATGGGTTGGCTTCCTAAGGCTTCAGATTTATTGGGTTTGAGCAATTTTATAAATGTATATGGTGAACAGCGTTTGCTACTAATTGGTCAGTCTGAGCTTGTCGAAGACCGTTTTAAAATTTAAACTTCGACAGGCTCAGTTTGACACTAAATACCGGCTATGCAATCGCTTTTGAGGCTTCAACCAGTGCCCAGTCGTTAATCCAGGTAGCTACTACGTGCGCCCAGTCGTCGCGGTCGTTCAGGCAGGGAATGGTGGTGAATTCTTTTCCGCCCACTTCGTGAAAAATTTCTTCGCCTTCCATCGCGATTTCTTCTAAGGTCTCGAGGCAATCACTTACGAATGCCGGAGTTACAATCGCCATTTTTTTAATACCTTCCTTACCAAAACGCTCTATGGTTCGGTCTGTATAGGGCTGTAACCAGGGATCAAAACCTAAGCGGGATTGAAACGAGGTAAAATAGGTGCCTTCTTTAAGATTGAGCTTTTCAGCCACCTGCCGCGTGGTCTCGTAACACTGATGGCGGTAGCAAAACTGGTGTGCCGCCGATGCAGTCTTGCAGCAGCTGCCGTCTATCTTGCAATGGCTTTTAGTCACATCGCTCTTACGAATGTGTCGTTCGGGCACCCCATGATAACTGAAAACCAGCATCTCGTAATCAAGATCCTTTATTTTTTCGTCAATACTGTTGGAAAGTACCTCAATATACTCGGGCTTGTTGTAAAAGGCAGGAATGTCTGAAAAACGCATATGCGGAAAGTGCTCCTTGCGTAATTCTTCGGCTAAGACCAGAATAGTTTCTGTAGTTGCCATGGCAAACTGGGGATACAAGGGTATGATCAACACCTCATCAACGCCCTGCTCATCCAGCTCTTTTAAACCATCAAGCATAGACGGTGTGCCGTAACGCATTCCCAAAGCCACCGGAACATCAACCTTATCAGCCACTTTTTCCTGAAGCATTTCACTTAAAACAATAAGCGGCGAACCTTTTTCCCACCAAATTTTTGAATAAGCTTCAGCCGATTTTTTTGGCCGGGTATTAAGAATGATTCCTTTTACGAGCAAGGTTCTTGCCCACTTGGGAAAGTCGATTACCCGCTCATCCATTAAAAACTGACCAAGGTATTTTTTTACGTCTTTAGGGTCTGTGCTATCTGGCGAACCCAGATTGACCATAAGTACTCCTTTTTTCATCGTTTCCTTTTTTAAGTGCTAAAATTACGACTTATCGTTTGTTTAGGAAGCAAAAGTGATAAGGGTTCTGCAAGGAGTTATTGGGAAAATTTATTTTATTCGTTTGCGTGCCAACTCGGGGTTCCTCCGAAAATGTAAAACCGCGAAAACAACAAGTTGCTTTTGGTCATCTTGCACTAAATAGAAAATGGAGTATGGAAAGCGAGCGACCAGGGATTGCCTTAATTCCTTATACCTACGTTGATAGTGTTCGGGAAATTCAGCTATATAATCTATTTCCTTATTGACCTGTATTTTAAAATCTTTTGCTAATGTGGGATTTATGGTAGCATACCACTTCTTGGCTTCCTTTAAATCTTCAAGTACTTTCGGAAGTAAAATGACCCGGTATTTCATTACCAGTCCTTTTTGACTTCTTCCCAATTTAAGAAGTCTTGCGGATTGTTCTCATATGCTTTAAGACGCCGGTCTAATTCTGCTTTGTGCTCCGGGTAAAGTTCTTCTGCGTAATCGCGCTCCTGACCCAAAATACGTTCCAGCTTATCCATAACATCATCACTTTCGACCCTTAAAAGCTCTTTTATAAATTTATATTTCCGTACATCCAGATCCATAGCTTAGGTATTTAGGAGTATTAAATTTACACTTTTATTATTTAGAAAAGTTATAACATTCATTCCCCCAAGCCCTTCCTTTGAAGGTAGGTTTGGAGGGATGCTATTTTTGCAAATGCCTATGTATCCTACTCCATCAACCACTTCATCACCTCCTCAAGGTGTTTTCTAAACAGCGGCTCGGCATAGGCCTCTTCTGTATGGCCGCCGCCGGTGTAATACATTTCCCCCTCACCTACCTTATGAAACCAGGCGTGCGGATGGTAATCCCCGTTTGCACCACCTTCATAAGAAGACTCATCAAGCGTGAGTGTGACGTGTACATTAGGACTTAAGTTTTTAAAATTGTACCATTCATCAGTGCGCTCATAACGCTCCGGAAACATCGCAACCGTTGGATGCTTTTCTTTTTTAACCACAGTTGCCTTTTGGGTTTTGGGATGGCTCATAAAATACCCGCCAATAAATTCCCCATACCATGGCCAGCCGTATTCGGTATCACTGGCAGCATGAATCCCGAAAAACTTACCCCCATTTTCCATATAATTTTTAAATGCTTCCTGCTGCTCCTCACCCAGTATATCACCGGTGGTGCTTAAAAACACCACGAGGTCAAAATTCTTCAGGTTTTGAGGCGTAAAAATCAACGAGTCTTCAGAATGCTGTACCGCCCAAACGTTTTCGCGACCGATTTCGCGAAGCGTCTCCACTCCCGTTTCTATGGATGCGTGTCTAAAACCATTTGTTTTTGTAAAAACCAGCACATTTTTAGTGCCTTTTGACAAGGGTTTTTGAGCCGAATTGCAACTCAGCATCAGGATGGCGATTGTTAACAGCAGTCCCAGTGTTCTCATAGCATTTAATTTTAGTTTAAAGATTGAACGTACTTTTTGGGTGTGGTACCAAATTGCTTTTTAAAAGCCGCGATAAAATGACTGGCCGTGCTATAACCTATTTTCAGCCCTACTTCATTTACATTATGCGAACCGCTGGCGAGCAGTTGGCGGGCGACTTCCATCTTATAGTCGAATAAAAAACTGTAAACCGAATCGCCGTAAATCTGCTTAAAGCCCTCCTTAAGTTTATTTAAACTCAGGTTGATCTCATCTGCCAGCTCCTGCAGAGAGGGCGGTTCGGCCATACGGGCAATCACGATATCCTTGGCCTTTTTGATTTTAGCCACATTGTCTTCATCTACGAGAAACGGACATTGCTCGGTGTCGGCCTCTGATGGGCGGTTAAAATACAGACTCAGCAACTCATAAGCTTTGCCTTTAAAGTACAGGGCTTTGACAGAAGGATGCAAATTGTAATTCATCAACTGGTTGAGCACAATCGCCATCGAAGGCGAGATCAATCCGTCTTTATAATATTTGCGATCCCGGTTTTCATCGCTGAGGAAGGTTATAAAATCGGCTTCACGGGAGAACAGGGAGTGAAATTTTTTGATCGAAATAAATACCGAAATCACCCAGGTCTCGGGTGCGATTTCCAGATTTATGGGTAAATCCCGCTGCGGATTGTACAGTAAAAGCGAGTGTTCTTCACTTAAGGGCAAACGGTAATTGCCTTCATTAAAGAGAAATAACGAATTCCCTTTGGCACAAAAATGAAACTGAATGTAGCTGCTGTCTACCTGCCGCGTGACCACCTGTTTTTCAGCGGTTTCATTATTAAATTTTAAAATAAAAAACCCTTCTTCAATACGGGTTTCCCGGTATAAACCTGAAGCGTTATTTTCTAAAGTTTCCATCCTGTAAATTTCGTCTATTATTTAGATTTATTCTAAACAAACCGATTTTATAAAAATCGAATTACCCCACTAAATTAGCCCTTTTTCAGCATTTTAGTCAAAAAACACCGCTTTTATTCAGGCATCGTTAAAAATCATGCTTCCAGCGTTATTTTTTAATACATACACAGAATACTTTTGCAGCCTATCTTATGAATACAAACGGCAAACGACATTTTTATCCGGCTTATCCCGGGGATTTTTTCGCCATTGGCTTAAGCTATCTTAAAGCAGATGCCGAAACACGCGGGCATTTCGCTGTGGATGCCAAAATTCAGGATCAAATTTTACTTCGTGCTAAAGAAGAGGGAATTGAAGGTCTGAGCATCATTTCTACCTGTAACCGCACCGAATTGTATGGTTTTGCTCAGGAGCCGCTCGATCTGGTAAAATTGTTGTGCGAGCATACCCGCGGCACGATTGAAGAATTTGAGGCCGTTTCCTATTTCTATAAAAACGAAGACGCGGTTGCACACCTGTTTAAAGTGGGCACCGGTCTCGACAGCCAGATTCTGGGAGATTTTGAGATCATCAGTCAGTTAAAAAATGGCTTTCGCAGAGCGAAAAAACTCAAACTCGTCAATCCGTTTATGGAGCGCCTCATCAATGCCGTTATTCAGGCCAGCAAGCGTATCAAAAACGAAACGAATATTTCAAGCGGGGCTACTTCGGTGAGTTTTGCTTCGGTACAGTATATTTTATCCCGGGTTCCTTTTGTTTCCGAAAAAAACATTTTGCTTTTCGGCACCGGAAAAATTGGGCGTAATACCTGTGAAAATTTGGTCAAACACACCCAAAACGATCACATCACGCTCATCAACCGCACCAAAGATAAAGCCGAAAAAATCGCGGGTAAGTTTAACCTTATCGTTAAAGATTACGCAGATATCCAATCTGAAATCGCAGCTGCAGACGTGCTTATCGTCGCAACCGGTGCGCAAAAACCCACGATTTCCAGGGAATTGATATACCTCAAAAAGCCGCTGCTAATTCTGGATTTGAGTATTCCGAAAAATGTAAATGAGAATGTGGAGGAAGTAGAAGGCGTGAGCCTGGTGCATCTGGACCAACTTTCGCAAATCACAAACGATACGCTTAACCGCCGTAAAAAACAGCTGCCTCAGGCACAGGCGATCATTGATGAAATTAAAGAGGAGTTTTACGAGTGGCTCACCACGCGCCAGTTTGCTCCTACCATTAAAGCACTTAAATTGAAACTGGCCGATATGAAAGCCGGTGAGATTGACAATCAGCGTCGCAAAATCGCCAATTTTAACGAAGAACAGGCCGAGATCATCAGCGAGCGCATCATTCAGAAAATTACCACACAGTTTGCAAAACACTTAAAAACCGAGGACCTTACCAGCACCGAAAGTCTGGACCTCATTCAAAAAGTGTTCAATCTTCAAAACAACTAAGCTTTGGCAAAAACCATACGCATAGGCACCCGCGATAGCGAACTCGCGCTCTGGCAGGCCCATACCGTGCAGGATCAACTCAACAAACTGGGTTATAAAACCGAATTGGTTTCGGTTAAATCTACGGGCGATCTCATATTGGATAAACCGCTTTACGAACTGGGCATCACCGGGATTTTTACGAAAACCCTCGATGTGGCAATGATTAACGGTACGGTTGATATTGCGGTACACTCTATGAAAGATGTGCCCACGCAATTGCCAAAAGGCATCCTTCAGGGAGCGGTTTTACCCCGCGCGGCACAGGAAGATATTTTTGTTTTTAAGGGCGAAAAAACCGAAGCTGCATTTGAAGATGCGACTACCATTGCCACAGGCAGTTTGCGACGCAAAGCCCAATGGCTACACAAATACCCGAAGCATCAGGTTGTTGATTTACGCGGCAATGTCAATACCCGTCTTCAAAAAGTAGCCGACAACGACTGGGCCGGAGCCATTTTTGCGAAAGCAGGCCTGGAGCGCATCAACCTCAAACCCGAAAATCATATTGTGCTCGACTGGATGATTCCGGCACCGGCTCAGGGTGCGATGGTAATTGCGGTGATGCAGGAGGATTCGTTTTGCAGGGAAGCCTGTGCCAAACTCAACGACAAAAATGCCGAACTCGCCACACGCGTAGAACGCGAATTCCTGCGAAAACTGGAAGGTGGTTGCACAGCACCCATTGGCGCTTATGCAAAAATCAAAGATGAACACATTCATTTTCACGGAGCCCTTTTCAGTCTTGACGGAAGCCAAAAAATGGAAATCGAGGAAGCCATTCCGGTACGTGAATCTCAGGATTTTGGCGCTTTGTGCGCACTCAAAATCCTTGAAAGCGGTGGCCGCGAGTTGATGGAAACTATTAAGAAAGAACTTTAACCCTCATCCTCGATGCAAAGTATTCTTTCTACTAAGCGACTTTCAGTCTCCCAAAAGAACCTGATTTTGGGAGCCGGTTTTTCCGTGGTTGAATACGATGCGATACACATAGATTTTCTTGATTTTGACCTTCCGCAGCAACTAGAAAATCTCATTTTCACCAGCAAAAATGCAGTCCAGGCTTTTCTAAACAAAGTTCGCCTTAAAAAAAGTGAGCTAGCGAATCTTTCAAAGCTCCCTTCTCCGGCGGGAGAAGGGCCGGGGATGAGGTGCTATTGCGTAGGCCCCAAAACCGAAGCTTTACTTTTAAAAAATGGCTTCAACGTGGCAAAAAGCGCTCAAAACGCAGCAGATTTAGCCGATTTTATCGCAAAAAACCACAAAGACGCGCATTTTTGTTTTTTTTGCGGCAACAAGCGAAGAGATGTAGTGCCTCAAATTTTAAACGAAAACCAGATCCATTTTCAGGAGATTGAAGTGTATCAAACCGGCTTAAACGATAAAAAATTTGAGCAAAATTTTGACGCCGTTTTGTTTTTTAGTCCGAGCGGAGTGCAGAGCTTTACGCAACAAAACGATTTAAAAGATACACTTGCAGTTTGTATTGGTCAAACCACGGCAAACGAAGTTCAAAAACATACAGACCAGTATACGATTGCAAACGCCACCACGATTGAAAGCGTGATCGCGAGAGCCGTAAAAGTATTAAAATAAGAACCTCCCGACCCTACTCGGGATGATACCGAAATTATGATCAAAAACGATTTATTTTTAAGAGCACTTAAAGGCGAAACCGTAGAACGCCCGCCCGTTTGGATGATGCGTCAGGCCGGTCGCTACCTGCCCGAATTTCAGGAAATCAAGGCTAAATACGACTTTTTTACCCGTTGCCAGACTCCCGAATTGGCCAGCGAAATCACCGTACAGCCCATACGCCGTTACGGGATGGACGCAGCGATCCTCTTTAGTGATATTCTGGTTATTCCGCAGGCGATGAATATTGAGGTAGAAATGAAGCCCGGCGTGGGCCCATGGTTGCCAGATCCCATTCGGTCTATGGAGCAGTTAGATCGTGTGATCGTTCCGGACATCAACGATACCCTGGGCTATGTGATGGAGGCCATCAAGATGACCAAAGAAAAACTCAACGACGAGATTCCGTTGATCGGTTTTGCGGGTAGCCCCTGGACCATTCTGTGCTATTGCGTACAGGGACAGGGCTCCAAAAACTTCGATCTGGCTAAAGAATTTTGCTTTACTCAGCCCGAAGCTGCACACGCCCTGCTTCAGAGAATAACAGATACCACGATTCTGTATCTCAAAGAAAAGGTTAAAGCCGGCGTGAATGCCGTACAGGTTTTTGACAGCTGGGGCGGAATGCTTTCGCCCACAGATTATCAGGAATTCAGCTGGCAGTATATGCAGCAAATCATCGATGCCTTAAAAGACAAGGCTCCGGTGATCGCCTTTGGTAAAGGTTGCTGGTTTGCTTTGGGCGAAATGGCTAAAAGTGGTGCTTCGGCACTGGGTGTTGACTGGACCTGCAGCCCTAAGAATGCCCGTTATTTAACCGGTGGCAACATTACGCTTCAGGGAAATTTTGATCCTACACGCCTCTTTTCGCCCCCGAGCGAAATCAAGCGTATGGTTACCGAAATGATTGACGCTTTTGGCAAGGACAAATACATCGTAAACCTGGGCCACGGGATTTTACCGAATATTCCACTTGAAAATGCAGGTGCGTTTATTGAAGCGGTAAAAGAATACAAAGCCCAACGATGAGAATCTGGGCAACGCTAAAAACCCTGAGCATTCCTCAGCTTTTTAAACTTGCCCGGCTTTTTGCCACGCGACCTTTTTATATTCCGCTCAGCATCAAAGCTTCTAAAAAAGCAATGCAGGTTGCTACGGCGACGTACGGGAAAACGCATCATAAAAGCAACAAGGCCAATGCCTTTCGCCATGCCTTATGGGCGATGTTGTTAGGGCAAGCCGCCTATCGCAAAACTTCAGATGTAAAAAAAGCGCAGGACTGGGCGCTAAAATTCACTAATTTACACGAAGAATTGTTTGTGAATACGACGTTTGATCGGGAGATGGATTTGCACAACAACCATTTTGGTATCGAAGCTTTACCACACTATGTGCAGGCTACAGAAGCTGAAGTGATTCAGTTTTTGGAAACTGAAGCCGAAAAAGCAATCCGCATTTCGGCACCTGAAGAAGCGCATCAAAATCGAAAGCGTCTGGTCTATATTTCAGAAGAATGATAAAATCTATTTTTAAAGGCCTCGCAGCCTATAAAGACAGCCTCGGGCTCATCAGCAAACTCAGGCTCTGGAAGTATTTTGCCATCCCTATGGCGATTAGTTTTTTTACTGCCTTGCTCATTGGGGTAACCGCCTGGGGACTTTCAGATAATATCGGGGCATTGATCTCCAAGTTGTGGATCTGGGAATGGGGTGCACAAACCGTGGCTGCGCTCAGTACCATCGTAGGCGCTTTGATCATCATCGCTCTGGGACTTATTGCCTATAAACACCTCATTATGGCATTCTCTGCGCCCTTTATGAGTCCGGTTTCTGAAAAACTGGAAGCTCATTTTTACAGCGGAGTGCATCAGCACAGAAATACCTCAAACGCCGGCCAACTTGTGCGCGGTCTTAAAATCAACCTAAGGAATCTGGTGTGGGAACTTTTGCTTAGTATTCCGTTTTTGATTCTAAGCCTCATTCCCGTAATAGGGATCGCAGCCACAGCCATTCTTTTTTTGATTCAGGCCTATTATGCCGGTTTTGGAAATATGGATTACACCCTCGAACGGCATTTTCCGTATCGGGAAAGCGTTAACTTTGTAAAACGCCATCGGGGTTATGCGATAGGCAACGGCATTGTTTTTATGCTGTTTTTACTGATCCCGGTTGTGGGTATTATTTTGGTTTTGCCCATTTCGGTAACAGCCGCCAGCAAAACCACGCTCGAATTGTTAGACCAAAAAACTGTTTCTCCTGATGACCACAGAAACTGAATTCAACCTGGCTCTACTCACTCCTGAGGATGCCAAAGCCCTTAATACCCTTTTTAAAAGCAATAAGGATATTTTTAAGACCTATTTTCCTGAAACCTTTAAAAAAACCAAAACGATAAAAGCCTCAAAGGCCTATATCGAAGAAGCCATCGCGCTTTCGGAAGCCAAAAAATCCTTCCATTTTGCTTTAAATACGACCATTCACCCCGAAATGGCAGGATTAGTCATTCTAAAAGAAATTGATTCTGAAAAAGCTGAAGGTGAATTTGCTTATTGCCTGGACAAACGCTTCCACGGTCGCGGATGGATCACTCAGGCGGTAGAGCGCGTTTCAGACTTTGGGTACATCAATCATCAGATTTCGACCTTCAAAATCATTGCGCACAGCAGTAATGAAAAATGCATCAGTGTAGCCCAGCGCAGCGGCTTTGTATGGGACAGCACCCTTGAAAACGAATTTAAACCGGCACGCGGTAAAGCAAAAGACATGGAGCTTTACATCCTTAAAAAATAAAGCATGAGAGAGCAGTTTGTAAGCTATATCAAGAACTTACAAGATCAAATCACCTCAAAACTGGAAGAACTTGACGGGGTTGCAAGCTTTAAAGAAGACCTCTGGACACGTCCGGAAGGTGGCGGCGGGCGTACCCGTGTGATTGAAAACGGTGCGGCGATTGAGAAAGGCGGCGTTAATATTTCTGAAGTGCACGGCCCGCTCGCGCCGGCAATGCAACAGTATTTTAAAGTGGGGGATGTTAATTTTTTTGCCTGCGGTCTCAGCCTGGTTATACACCCCAAAAACCCCTATGCACCCACAGTTCACGCCAACTGGCGTTATTTTGAGATGTTTGAAAAAGACGGTACGCTGGTCGACTCGTGGTTTGGCGGCGGGCAGGATTTAACGCCCTATTACCTTTTTGAAGAAGATGCGGTACATTTTCACCAGACCTGCAAAACAGCCTGCGACGCGCACGATCCCGATTTTTACCCGCATTACAAGGCCCGTTGCGACGAGTATTTTCACAACAGCCACCGCGGTGAAGCGCGGGGAATAGGCGGCTTGTTTTTTGACTACCTCAAAGCCACCGAAGAGCGGTCTATGCAGGACTGGTATAATTTTGTCACTCAGGTAGGCGACAGTTTTCTGGATGCCTATGTGCCTATTCTAGCGAAGCGAAAAGATCTAGCCTACGGCGAAAAAGAGCGTGACTGGCAGGAAGTGCGCCGGGGCCGGTATGTAGAATTCAATCTGGTTCACGATAAAGGCACCCTTTTTGGCCTCAAAACAAACGGAAGGATTGAAAGTATCCTGATGAGTCTGCCCCCGCACGTGCAATGGCGCTACGACCATCATCCCGTTCCCGGAAGTCCGGAAGCTGAGCTGGTCGACGTTTTAGAAAACCCCAGAGAGTGGGTGTAACACACCAATTATTTTGCTATTATGTTAGAAAGTTTATTAGAAGCCTTAAAATTTTCACCGGAAAACATTCCGCTGCGTTTACAAATTGCCAAACTTTTCCTGCAAAATGGCAATACCCAAGAAGCAGAAGAGCATCTGCTGTTTATTTTAGGTAAAGAACCTCAACATCAGGATGCAAAATACAATTTAGCCACCTGTTTCTTCCGTCAGGAAAAATTTGGCGCAGCCGAACTTCTGCTCGAAGAAATACTGGCAAAACAAAAATCTCTAGAAGCACTGGAGCTGCTGTGTTACTGCTATATCAATCAGGGCGAACTACGCGATGCTCAGCATATCTATCAGGAAATACTAAGCATTGACACTAGATATACCAATGCCGAATTTGACGAAAAACTCAAAAATGCCACAACGTCGACCAACTCCAATTTTACCGATGAGGATGCCCTGAGTTTTATAGAAAAGCCCAAAGTGGGATTTTCAGACGTTGGCGGGATGGATCATATCAAAAGGGAAATCGATCTCAAAATCATTAAGCCGCTCCTGCATCAGGACATCTATAAGGCCTACGGCAAAAAAATAGGCGGCGGCATCCTGTTGTACGGCCCTCCCGGTTGCGGTAAAACCCACCTGGCAAAAGCCACTGCAGGGCAAATCAACGCAGATTTTATCAATGTAGGTATCAATGAAATTCTCGATATGTGGATTGGGAGTTCCGAACGCAACCTGCACGAGATTTTTGAAACTGCGCGGGCCAATAAGCCTTGCGTGATTTTTATAGATGAAATTGACGCGCTGGGCGCCAACCGAAACGATATGAATAAATCTTCGGGTCGCACGGTTATCAATCAGTTTCTTTCAGAATTAGATGGTGTAGATTCAGATAACGACGGGATTTTAGTTTTAGGAGCAACCAATGCGCCCTGGCATCTGGATCCCGCATTTAGACGCCCCGGAAGATTTGACCGTATCATTTTTGTGTCACCTCCGGATGAGGCTGCGCGGGAGAGTATTTTCAGAATACACCTTTCCAATAAACCCGTTGAGCGTATTGATTATGCCAATCTGGCTAAGGCGTCAAAAGATTTTTCGGGAGCTGATATTCAGGCAGTAATTGATGTGGCTATTGAAGAAAAACTGGAACAATCATTTGAATCAGGTATCCCTTCTCCCCTAAGCACCAAAGACTTATTAAAGGCGATTAAAAAAGTTAAGCCCAGTACCAAAGAATGGTTTTCATCGGCTAAAAATTATGCGCTTTACGCCAATGACGCGGGACTTTATGATGAAGTCTTACATTTCTTAAAAATTAAAAAATAATGGCTTCAGCTGTAGACAGAGGTATTACCCTATTTGAATTGGGCCGCTATGAAGAAGCGGTTAAACAACTAAGCGAAAATCCGGCAGACTTTACGGCTCGCTATTACCTGATGCTTTGTTTTTTCAATCTAAAGCAATACGATCGTGCCGAATTAATGACCAACGAGCTTTTAGCGCAAGACCCCAATCAACCGGATATTTTCTTTATAAAAGCGCGTATTGCCAGTCAGCGTAATCAGGATGCCGATGCCCTGTCGTTTATCGATGAGGCGATCTCTATGGATCCTGAAGAAGCAGACTATTTTGGTTTTAAAGCCGGACTTCTTCTGGATAAGAAAAAGTATGAAGAAGCACTCGACCTGGCTAATCACGGGCTTTCTATTGACGCTAAAAACAATTATTGTCTCAACCTGCGCGCACAGATTCTAACCAAATTGGATCGTAAGGAAGAAGCCGGCGAGACCGTTGAAAATATACTTTATGATAATCCTGAGGATAGTTTTTCACATGCCAATGTAGGCTGGGTTGCTTTAGAGCACGGCGATCATAAGAAAGCTATGGAACATTTTAGAATGGCTTTACAACTCAATCCAAACAATGAATATGCCCGCAGCGGAATGAGTACAGCTATTAAAGCTAAAAATTTCATTTTCCGTGCACATTTAAAATATGCGTTCTGGATTTCGAAGCAACAAGGCAAAAATCAATGGATCTTTATTATTGGTATTTATCTGGTCTATCGTTTGTCCGTAAAACTACTGGGTGCAGCAGGCCTGTCTGTATTGGCAGTCCCATTGATCATTGCATATCTTTTATTTGCTCTGGGAAGCTGGATGATAGATCCCATCTCGAATGCCATTCTTGCTCTGGACAAAAATGGAAAATACCTTTTGGATCAGAATGAAAAGTTTAGCGGTATTGCCATTTTCTCTCTTGTGATTACAGCGCTAATTGCCGGTTCGGTTTTCTATGCCACGGGAATTGCCTATTTGGCCGCGATAGGTCTGGCAAGCCTATGTACTATGGTTCCATTACCCAGTTCGTTTTTAAGAGACGGGAAAAGAAGTAGATACTTTGCAATGATTTATGGTAGTCTGATCCTACTGGTAGGATTAATAGGACCTTTTGTTGTTACCGACATTGGTGATGTATTAATCGCAATCATTTTTATGCTGGTCGCTTTTACCTGGCTGGATAATATTGTGAAGTAAAAAAATTCTTGCTTTAAGAAAAACGAAAATGCCAATCAAGCAGATTTAAAAGAATAGAAATAGTAATTAGAATAAAAATAAAACTATGTTTCCATTAAGAAGAAATCGCAGATTACGTACCACAGAAGCCATGCGCGCCCTGGTACGTGAAACCACCATATCGCCCAATGACTTTATCGTTCCCCTTTTTGTAGTGGAAGGAAAAGGAGTTAAAGACGAAATCGCATCGATGCCGGGTTACTACCGCCTGAGCCTTGATAATTTGCAGAAAGAAGTAAAAGAACTCTGGAAACTGGGCTTAAAAAGTGTTTTGTTGTTTGTAAAAGTAGATGACAAACTCAAAGACAACAGCGGTACCGAAGCTTTAAACCCCAACGGTTTGATGCAGCGCTCCATCAAAGCCGTTAAAGATGCCGTACCGGGAATGGTCGTGATGACCGATGTCGCGTTAGATCCTTTTTCATCCTTTGGCCACGACGGTATCGTGGGCGGCGGTAAAATCGTAAACGACGATACCAGCGCTGTTTTAGCCGAAATGGCACTTTCGCACGCCAATGCAGGCGCAGATGTGGTGGCACCCAGCGATATGATGGACGGCCGTATCTTTGAAATGCGTACCCTGCTTGAAGATGAAGGGCATCACGATATAGGCATTATGAGTTATTCGGCTAAATATGCTTCTGCATTTTACGGTCCGTTTCGCGATGCGCTAGACAGTGCACCGGTAGATTTAAAAGATGTGCCTAAGGATAAGAAAACCTATCAGATGGACTATGCAAACCGCGAGGAAGCGGTAAAAGAAACCCTGATGGACATTGACGAAGGCGCCGATATCGTGATGGTAAAACCCGGTCTTTGCTATCTGGATATCGTGCGCGATATTAAAAACGCGGTAAATGTACCCGTTGCCGTGTATCAAGTGAGCGGCGAATATGCGATGATCAAAGCTGCGGCAGAACGCGGCTGGCTCGATCACGATGCGGTGGTTTTAGAACAGACCTTCGCGATTAAGCGCGCAGGTGCCGATCTGATTGCTAGTTATTTTGCAAAGGATGTGGTTAAATTGATTTCCTAAACATGCGCAGCATTTACCCACTCCTGATTCTTCTCCTGAGCCTGACTACCATCCAGGCTCAGGAAAATCTATATAAACAAGCCTGGCTTGAAAAATGGCAAAACTCTAAAGCCTATTTGATCGCAATCGCTGAAGAAATGCCCGACTCGCTTTACGATTATAAACCCACCGAGCGGGAGATGAGTTTTGAGGAACAACTCCAACACATAAACGGTAATATGGAATGGCTGGCAACTACCTATTTTGATAAACCGGAAGCTGAAGTGAGTACCGCTACCAACTCCAAAGAACGCATCATTGCCAATCTCGCGTCCTCATTTGATTTGATTTTCGAGACGATTAAAGCTTATCCCGAAGCGCGTTTTGCAGAACCGGTCGACTTTTTTGCGGGTGAAAAATCGCGCTTGCAAATTCTCAATTTGCTTCAGGATCACATCACCCACCATCGCGGACAGCTCATCGTGTACCTCAACTTAAACGCTTTGAAACCACCTCAATATACAGGATGGTAGCAGGTGGGCTTAGTAAAACCAAATGATTACCTAAGCTTTTCTTAAGCCTTTGGCGAGACCCTTTCATTTATACTATATTTATCGCAAATCAAAACTAACCGATGGCACTACTTATCGCATATGCGTTTATTTCGATATTTTTTTCCTTCTTATGCTCCATTCTGGAGGCTGTTTTACTCAGTATTACGCCAAACTTTATCCGCATCAAGACCAAAGAAGGTAAAGGCTATGCAGAAACCTTAGCGAATTTTAAAAAAGACATTGACAAGCCCTTAATCGCGATTCTTACGCTCAACACCATCGCGCACACTGTAGGTGCAATTTTGGTGGGAGATCAGGCCGGTAAAATGGCTATTGAATCGGGCTATGAACTGAGTATTTTAGGAATCAATTTCGTAGGTCTGGTATCTACTATTATGACACTTGCGATTTTGGTTTTATCTGAAATCATCCCAAAAACCATAGGCGCTACTTACTGGAAATCCCTTGGTAATTTTACTGCGAAAACCCTAACCATTATCCTGCTGCTGCTCAAATACACCGGGATCCTGTGGATTTTGATGCAGGTAACCAAACTGGTGGGCAAGTCAGCTCACGTGAGTACGATGAGCCGTGAAGAATTTATGGCGCTTACCGATGCTGCCGAAAAAGAAGGTGTTTTTGAAGACAACGAGACCACGGTTATTAAAAACCTGCTCGTTTTTAAATCGGTTTTGGCTAAAGACGTGATGACTCCGTTTCCGGTAGTAATATCGGAAGATGAAACCAAATCCCTGAAAGAGTTTCATAAAGAACACCGCCATCTTAAATTTTCACGTATTCCCGTTTATCACGGTAAAACCCACAACATTACCGGCTTCATCCTTAAAGATGATGTGCTGGAAGAAATTGTGGAAGAGCACGGCGATAAACTGCTTTCAGACATCAAACGCGATATTCTGATTGTCAACGCAGACCAGCCTATTCCCGAACTTTTTGATACGTTTATTAAAAGTCGCGGGCATCTGGCTCTGGTTACCGATGAATTTGGAAACACGATAGGGATCGTCACGATGGAAGACATTATTGAAACCCTTCTGGGGCTTGAAATAATGGACGAGAGCGATACCATTGAAGATATGCAGGTGCAGGCTCGTAAAAACTGGGAACGCCGCGCAAAACGTATGGGAATCGTTTTGGAAGAAGCTCCAAAACCTGCCGAAAACGTTCAGCTTGATCCACAGCACGATATCGAAGCTAAAAAGAAACCTTCCGGCGATACCGATTCTGATTCTGAATGAGCATTGCCTATCTAACTTCACCACTGGGAACTGTTCTCCTTGAAGGCGATGAAGAAGGATTGCAGCGCGTGGCATTTTTAGATGAAAAAATTCCGCAAAGCGAAAACATACCGGAAGCATTGCACGATGCGTTTCTACAATTGGAAGACTATTTCGCCGGAAAGCGCAGCACTTTCAGTCTTAAATTAAACCCGCAAGGTACCGACTTTCAAAAACGGGTCTGGCAGCAACTGGCCGAAATTCCTTTTGGCAAAACCACTTCCTATTTACAAATGGCTAAAGATCTGGGAGATCCCAAAGTTATTCGTGCGGCAGCCTCCGCAAACGGAAAAAACCCCATCGCCATCATCATTCCCTGTCATCGTGTGATTGGCAGTGACCAGTCTATGACCGGCTACGCCGGGGGGATCTGGCGCAAAAAATGGCTGCTCGAACACGAAAGTCCGGTGACTCAGCAGTCTCTTTTCTAGAAGTGCAGATTTCCTCAAAAAATCCTAAGCCTTTTTCGGTATCTTTAGAATATGAAACTACTCAAACGCCTTTTTCTTGGTTTGATAAGCCTGATCGTCGTACTCATCATCGCATTGTATGTGTTTGATTACGATTATTTACTCAAAGCCGTACGCACCATTTATTTAACCGGGCACACCACTGCATATCTGGAAGATTATAAAAAGTTTGACAACACCACAATCGCGCATGGTACGCCCCAGGCCTGGCCCGAAGCTGCAAATTACAACACCCATGAGCCGAGCGAAAAGCTAAAGCAAATTCATAAGCAATACAGCTCTGTTGCCTTTCTGGTGATCAAAAACGACAGCATCGTATTTGAAAACTACTACGATGGTTTTGGGCAGACCTCAAAAAGTAACTCGTTTTCGATGGCTAAAAGTTATGTTTCGGCATTGCTGGGCAAAGCTATTATGCAGGGCCATATCAAAAGTCTGGAGCAGCCCGTAGGTGATTTCATTCCGGAATATGCCACCGGAACAGCAGCTTTAATGACTGTAGGCGACCTCGCCTCGATGGCCAGCGGCCTCAACTGGGACGAGTCGTATTACAGTCCGTTTTCGGTGACTACACGGGCGTATTTTGATGACAATCTGGATCCCGTGATGCGCAATCTGGGAATGAAAGGTGAGCCCGGGCAAGGCTTTACTTACCTCAGCGGCAATACTCAACTCCTGGCGATGGTTCTTGAAAAAGCTACAGGCAAAAAACTCGCAGACTACCTTTCAGAAAGCCTTTGGAAACCGATCGGCGCTCAGGAAGATGCCTTGTGGCAGCTGGATAGTGAAGACGGCGGACTCGTAAAAGCCTATTGCTGCATCGCTTCAAACGCACGTGATTTTGCACGTCTGGGCAAATTGTACAAAGATTTTGGGAAGTGGAATGGCAGACAGCTTTTGGATTCTGCTTTTGTGGCAGAATCAATCCAACCCCGGTTTGAAGGGGAACCTTACGGTTACGGCTTTTGGTTGATGGATTATAAAGGCAAAGACGTATTTATGATGCGCGGGCATCTGGGCCAATATGTGATGGTACTGCCTGAAGATGATCTCATCGTGGTACGACTGGGGCACAGCCATGGCCCGCTTGCTGAAAACGGGTATCCGGCCGAGCTGGAAACCTATTTTGATGAATCTTATAAAATGAATTGAGATGATAAGTCGCCTCAACTTAGAGCACATTCTGTTTCTCGATATCGAGACGGTACCCCAACACGAGCAGTTTAGCGATCTGGATGAAACCACGCAGCAGTTGTATGCTGACAAAACCGAATACCAACGCCGTGACGAGTTTACTGCCGAAGAATTTTACGAGCGTGCGGGCATCTGGGCCGAATTTGGGAAAATTGTCTGCATATCTGTAGGCTACTTTAAGATAGAAGAAGAAAAACGCAACTTTAGGACCACAACCTTTTCGGGCACCGAAAAAGAATTACTGCTTCAGTTTAAAAAACTACTCAGCGAACATTACAACAAGCCACAGCACGTACTTTGCGCCCACAACGGGAAAGAGTTTGACTTTCCGTTTATTGCCCGAAGAATGATTGTAAATGGAATCAAGCTTCCGTTTAAACTGGATCTCTTTGGCAAAAAACCCTGGGAAATTCCGCATCTCGATACGCTCGAATTGTGGAAATTTGGCGACTACAAACACTATACGTCTCTAAAACTACTCACCAAAATTCTGGATATTCCTTCACCAAAAACAGACATTGACGGCAGCCAGGTACGCAATGTGTATTACAAACATAAAGATATCAAACGCATAATAGAATATTGTGAGCGGGACGTGGTTGCTGTAGCCCAAATTGTGCTGCGCCTTAGGAATGAAAGCCTATTGCAGGAAAACGAAATCATCTCGGTCTGATTTATACCGCATTAATTGTACATTTAAATCGTGAAAGACGCGCTACTACACATAAAAACCCTGAATCTTGAGTTTAAAAGCGGTAAAACCGTCAATAAAGTGCTTCAGGATGTTGATTTTTTCATCAGGAAGAATGAAATATTAGGGGTGGTCGGGGAGTCTGGTTCCGGTAAATCGGTCACCAGTCTGGCGATTTTGGGACTACTGCCTGAGCGCATTTCGAGAATCACTTCCGGCGCAATTTATTTTGAAGGTCAAAACCTTCTGGAATATTCTCAGGATCAGCTGCGCAACCTGCGGGGCAAGGACATTTCCATGATTTTTCAGGAGCCTATGAGTTCGCTAAACCCCTCGATGAAATGCGGCAAACAGGTAACTGAAATCTTACTCAGACATACGCAAATCAGTAAATCCAACGCTAAAAACGAAGTGATTAAACTGTTTAATCAGGTTAAATTACCGCGACCCGAAGCTGTTTTTAATTCCTATCCCCACGAGATCAGCGGGGGCCAAAAGCAGCGCGTGATGATTGCGATGGCTATTGCCTGCAAGCCCAAATTACTCATCGCAGATGAACCTACAACCGCACTGGATGTTACCGTTCAAAAAGAGATCATTCTGTTGCTCAAAGAGCTGCAGCAGCAAACCGGAATGAGCATCCTCTTCATCTCGCACGACTTATCGCTGGTGAGTGAGATCGCCGACCGGGTGATCGTGATGTATAAAGGCAAAATTGTAGAAAGTGGAAGTGCAGTTGAAATTTTCAAGAATCCCAAAGAAGATTATACCAAAGCCCTTATTTACGCCAGGCCTTCAACCACAGAGCGACTGGCAAAACTCCCTACCGTAGCCGATTTTCTGGCCAATAAACCCATGTCACAACCTGTGACTACTGCAGAACGCAACGAGTCCCATCGTAAAATCTACGCAGGCACTCCCCTTTTGGAAATCAAAAATGTAGAAAAAGAGTATTTCAACTCGGTTTCTTTTTTTGGCAAAGCCGAAAGCGTCAAGGCAGTTAATGACGTGAGTTTTTCAATCTTTGAAGGCGAAACGCTAGGTCTGGTGGGCGAAAGCGGTTGCGGTAAATCTACCTTGGGAAACCTCATTCTTCAACTGGATAAACCCACCGCCGGAAGCATTTTTTACAAGGGAACAGATCTCACCAAATTAAGCACTACCCAATTGCGCCATTTGCGTAAGGATATACAGATCATTTTTCAGGATCCCTATTCGTCGCTTAACCCCAGGCTTACGGTGGGACGCGCCATTACCGAAGCCATGCAGGTGCATAAGCTCTACAACTCGGCTCAGGAGCGCAAAGCCGAAGCTTTAAAATTACTGGAAGAAGTAGGTTTATTACCGGAGCATTTTGACCGTTATCCGCACGAGTTTAGCGGCGGGCAGCGTCAGCGCATAGGTATTGCGCGTACGATTGCGGTAAAACCAAAATTTATTGTGTGTGACGAGTCGGTCTCTGCGTTGGATATTTCGGTGCAGGCACAGGTGCTTAACCTGCTAAACAGCCTAAAGAACAGTTATAATTTTACCTATTTATTTATCTCCCACGATCTTGCGGTAGTCAAATACATTTCAGACCGCTTACTGGTTATGCGTGCCGGAAAATTTGAAGAAACAGGTGAGGCAGATGCTGTTTATGAAAACCCTCAAAGTGCCTATACAAAGGCGCTTATTAAAGCGATTCCTCAGGGAATCTAAATCATAAAAAGAAATACTTTTTTAGCGACGTAGGCTAACTTGGCAGTGGTCTTAAAAAACTCTAGTAACGAATGCTTTGTTTTGCGTAGGGATGAAATCATTATAAGGGATTTTTTGGTGGCTTCGCCAAAGGATTTGATACCTTAAAACTCGCCCGAAATTAAAATTTGTTTATTACTTCAAATACTACAAAAAAATCCGCGGGGCTCCCCCCGCGGTTTCTAACAAATCACAACATCAAAATACTCCTATTCTGAGGTTACATACACATCCGGGACTCCTCCCGAATCTGAATTTTAAGTGTTTTGAATTTGGGGTTCTGCTAAAGTAATTTAAAATTTATACAATAAATGTTAATTTTTAACGTTTTTAGACGTTAAAAAAGAAGCTTTTGACGCTTATTGAGTTTTAAAAAGTCGTTCAACCGACTTAATTGGCATTTGATAGCATAAAAAAGGAGCCCCAACAGGCTCCTTATAAACAAAGTGTTTTACTCGTTAGTTAAGCACCATCTCAGGTACTTCATCCGGAATTTCCAGAGCTCCTTCGGTTGCGTTTTTGATTTCTTCAACGCTTACTCCCGGGGCGCGCTCCAAAAGCTTAAATCCGTTTTTGGTTACTTCCAGCACCGCGAGATTGGTGACGATTTTAGTCACACAGCCCACACCGGTGAGCGGCAACGTGCAACGCTTAAGCAGTTTAGATTCGCCTTCCCGATTGGTATGCATCATCGCTACAATGATATTTTCGGCACTGGCCACAAGATCCATCGCGCCTCCCATACCCTTAACCATTTTTCCCGGAATCTTCCAATTGGCAATGTCTCCATTCTCTGCCACTTCCATCGCGCCAAGAATAGTGAGGTCAACATGTTGCCCCCTGATCATGGAGAAGCTCATCGCCGAGTCAAAGAACGATGCTCCTTTAAGCGTGGTAATGGTTTGTTTACCCGCATTGATAAGGTCTGCGTCTTCCTCTCCTTCAAAAGGAAAGGGACCCATTCCCAGCACGCCGTTTTCACTTTGAAACTCGACTTCTATATCATCTCGTACATAATTGGCTACCAGAGTGGGTATACCAATCCCAAGATTGACGTAAAAACCGTCTTTCACTTCCCGGGCGATGCGCTTTGCGATTCCGTTCTTGTCTAGCATAGTTTTATTTATTGGGCTGCGGCGTCATACGCAGATAGGGTTTAATCTCGGTATGTCCTTTTGGAAAAAACTCAGGGATTTGCTCATTGCTTACGCTGGGCGAAATCACGCAGTCATCACCATCTTTCCAGTTAGCAGGAGTGGCTACTTTGTGGTAAGCTGTCAATTGAAGCGAGTCGATCACCCGAAGAATCTCATCGAAATTACGCCCGGTTGAAGGCGGATAGGTTATCGTCAATTTGATTTTCTTATCGGGTCCTATAACAAATACAGAGCGTACGGTAGCTTTTTCGCTGGCGTTGGGATGAATCATGTCATACAATTCAGAAACTTTACGATCTTCATCACCAATGATAGGGTAATCTACCTTGGTGTTCTGAGTCTCATTGATATCTTTAATCCAGTCCAGGTGATCCTTTACACCGTCTACGCTGATTGCAATGGGCTTTACATTGCGCTTCTTAAACTCGCCGTGGTAATTTGCCACTGTACCCAATTCGGTAGTGCAAACGGGCGTATAATCGCCGGGGTGTGAAAATAAAATCCCCCAGCTGTCACCCAGCCATTCGTGAAAATGAATTGTTCCTTCGGTAGTATCTGCTGTAAAATCAGGGGCGGTATCGCCCAGTCTTAAATGTGCCATATTATATTTGGTTTTTGTTGATTCTTAATTTGTGGTTTCCCGTTTGCGAACGGTGCGTTGCTCAATGCGCTTCTCATAGTTTTTACCTTCAAAAATACGCTGAACAAATATCCCCGGAATGTGAATCTGATTGGGATCTAATTCTCCCGCCGGAAGCAGCTCTTCGACCTCAGCAACCGTTATTGTTGCTGCGCCACACATCACGGGATTAAAGTTACGGGCTGTACCTTTAAAAATGAGATTTCCGGCAGTATCGCCTTTCCAAGCTTTTACAAAAGCAAAGTCGGCCTTAAATGCACGTTCCAATACATACATTTTACCATCAAATTCCCGGGTTTCTTTGCCTTCGGCTACTTCGGTACCATAGCCGGCAGGAGTATAAATTGCAGGAAAACCGGCTTGCGCAGCCCGACAGCGCTCGGCCAAGGTACCTTGCGGAATGAGCTCAACATCGAGTTCACCGCTGAGCATCTGGCGTTCAAACTCGGCATTTTCGCCCACATAAGACGAAATCATTTTTTTGATCTGTTTCTTTTGAAGGAGTAAACCCAAACCGAAATCGTCAACCCCGGCATTATTTGAAATACAGGTAAGCCCTTTTACGTTGAGCTGTACTAATCGGGCAATTGCATTTTCAGGAATTCCACTCAGGCCAAAGCCTCCCAGCATCAGGGTCATACCATCTTCAACGCCTTGAAGCGCTTCAGTAACCGAGTTTACTTTTTTTGTTATCATTTTCTCATTTTAGAATAAGAAAATTACAAAATACCCGGCCTAGCGCCAATCTTTTAGCAGGATTTTATAGATTTCATAAAGTTTGTTTTTCGCCTTCGCGAAAACAACTCAAAAGCTCTTAAAAATCGAGTTCGTCCGGTATTTCAGTCTGCTGACTTCCCCCGGCAGGTATTGAACAATCTATGCGTATCGAAAGATCTTCAGGACGCTCAAAAGCCTCCTGCGAAATCTTGAGATCCTCTTGAGAATAGCATTTTTTCATATAACTCCCCCAAATAGGTAAAGCCATAGTAGCACCCTGACCATATCTTATACCGGGAAAGTGAATCGAACGATCATCTCCTCCTACCCAAACACCTGTAACGAGATTAGGCACCATACCCATAAACCAGCCGTCACTTTGGTTTTGAGTAGTACCGGTCTTACCGGCTATGGGATTCTTAAAGGCGTAGGGATGACCGGTGATTACATTTTTATACATATAATCATTACTAGCCCCGCTTCGTAAACGAGCCCCCGAACCATACTGCGTAACCCCTTCCATCAGGTTTACAGTAACATAAGCCGATTCTTTACTCAGCACATCCTGGGCTTTTGGAACGCTTTGGTACAAAACCGTACCGTTTTTATCAACGATAGTCGAAACAATTTGAGGTTCTACATGTACTCCTTTATTGGCAAAAGCCGAGTAAGCCGAAACCATCTCAAACAAACTCAAATCTGCAGTCCCTAAAGCGATAGAAGGTACCGAGGGAATATCCTTCGTATCTACCCCAAGTTTTTTAATGAGATCGATAACCGTATTAGGACCCACACGGTGCATCAGTCTTGCCGAAACAGTGTTGATCGAATTTGCCAAAGCTTCTTTCAAAGTAACCATACCGCGATAACCTCCGCTTGAGTTAGCGGGACACCAGTCTCTTTGGGTGCCCATCTCACCGGCAGGAATACAATAGGGATTATCGGGAATCGTATCGCAAGGCGAAAGGTGCAACTGGTCAATCGCCGTCGCGTATAAGAACGGCTTGAAGGTAGAACCTACCTGGCGTCTTCCGGTTTTCACGTGATCATACTGAAAATGCTTATAGTCAATACCGCCCACCCAGGCTTTAACCTCTCCGGTTTGCGGCGTCATACTGAGTAAACCTGCTCTCAGGAAGCGCTTGTAATAGAGAATACTGTCGCGAGGGGTCATGATTGTATCTTTCTCTTTTGGACCATTATCCCAGACAAAGACCCGCATATCGGTCTTTTGATTAAAAGAAGCCTTGATCTGATCTACATCAATGTCCCGCGCAGCCATTTTCCGCCAGCGGTCTGAGTTGCGCATGGCACGGTTAATAATACCTTCTTCTTCCTCTTCGCTAATGTCTCTAAACGGAGCCGTTTTATTCTTCTCGTTTTGTTTATCAAATTCCCGCTGCAGATTTTCCATATGTGCGGTAACTGCCTGCTCAGCAAAGCGCTGCATACGCGAGTCTAAAGTCGTAGTAATGACCAGACCATCCCGATAAATATTGTAATACTCGTCGTTGCCGTCTGCATCTTTGCCTTTGGGATTTTTCTGAATCCAGTCTGCCATAAAAGCACGTAGGTATTCCCTAAAATAAGTCGCGATCCCGTCTGCGTGACCTTCAGGAGAGAAATTGATCTTCATAGGGAGCGCAATCAGGCTGTCTTTTTCGGCTTCGGTAATTCTATCGGTCTCGGCCATAAGGGCAAGCACCGTATTGCGACGCTCCAGAGACTTGTCTTTTGAAATTTCGCGATAGGGATTGAATTGTCTCGGATTTTTAAGCATCGCTGCAATAACCGCAGATTCTTCGGGACGTAATTCTATGGGCTCTTTATCAAAATAGATTTTTGAAGCCGAACGGATTCCCACTGCCTGAAACAGGAAATCCTGTTTGTTTAGGTACATGGTGATGATTTCCTCCTTGGTGTATTGGCTTTCGAGACGCGCAGCGATAATCCATTCTTTTACTTTTTGAATCACGCGTTCCAGTTTATTACTGGGCTCATCTGAAAACAGAAGTTTAGCCAGCTGCTGGGTGATCGTACTCGCTCCACCTTTTGAGCCCAAATAGGCCACAGCACGGGCGGTACCGCGCACATCGATTCCCGAATGCTCATAAAACCGGCGGTCTTCGGTAGCAACTACAGCATCAATAAGGTTTTGAGGCAGATCGTCATACTTTACCGGGGTACGGTTTTCATTATAAAATTTACCCAGTGTTTTTCCGTCAGACGAAAGGATTTCGGTAGCGAGATTGCTTTCGGGGTTTTCGAGTTCTTCAAAGGTGGGCAATTTGCCAAAAACGCCCCAGGAAGCTAATAGAAAAACAAGTGCGAGAGCACCTAATCCTCCTAAAAACAGAATCCAAAACCCTTTGATGTATGTGCTAAAATCTGACTTCGTTTCGTTTTTTGAAACTTTCTTTTTTGGTGTCGCCATGTATTATTCATTTATGCGCTCTATCCGCAAACCTACATCTCTGATGCCTGAAAGTTCGGGTACAGCGTTAAGATCTCCATTGCGGCGCATCGCCTGCATTATTTTAAATTGATAGGTTCCGGCTTCATTAAACCGTATGTTTTCTTTATACCAGAGTTTGCTTTCCTTTAAATCCCCAAAACCGTCTCCCAGCCAGGTACCGTCGGGTTGCGCCATCATATACTCCAGTGTATCTGTAACTGTTTTTCCGTTGGGAAATTGCATCCGGGTAACTAAAAAGATATTGCTAAATGGGTAGGTGTTATCATTGCGCAGGGTGATAAATGCATTATAGGGTTTTAAGCTATCGGGAGCATTGAATTTAAACACCACCGCTGAGTCGCGTTGCCAGCTGCCCGGCAATTCTTTAAACTCGTGAAATACGGCATTGTCGTCACACGAACAAAAGAGTACAAGCAAGGCAAAAACAATAAAAAATCTAAGCATCTTTTTTGGGACCTCGTTTGCGGTAATTCTTTTTCTTTCTGCGATTTTTAGATCGCTTTTTGTTGTTTTTAGGGGTGTCAAAGCGGGTAAGACTATCCTGCCCCACAACGTTACCAAAATCAACTTTAGTATTTGTTACCAGGTCTGCAGCATATTCTTCAAGACTGGCTACAGGCTGGTTGGCTTTATTTTTTTCAAGAATTTCGTTAGCCTGCTCGGTGGTGAGCTTGTGCCAGTTCATCCACTCGCCTTCATAGGCATACCATAAATGACCCTGAAAGATGTCGATCTTTTGACAAACAGCCGTTCCTTTTTCGGTTTTCAACTTTTGCTCAGTTGACGGAAAGTCTTTCAAGGCATCAAGATAGGCGTCAAGTTCATAATTTAAACAGCACTTCAGCTTCCCACATTGCCCTGCAAGTTTCTGCGGATTGAGGGATAACTGCTGATAACGCGCGGCGCTCGTCGTAACCGATCTAAAATCGGTAAGCCAGGTAGAGCAGCAAAGCTCGCGTCCGCATGAGCCAATACCTCCTAAACGGGAAGCCTCCTGACGGAAACCTATTTGGCGCATTTCGATACGGGTTCTGAATTCCTGCGCAAATTCTTTAATAAGTTGCCTGAAGTCAACTCGATCTTCGGCTGTATAATAAAAGGTGGCTTTAGAACCGTCACCCTGAAACTCAATATCTGATATTTTCATCTGCAATCCTAGACGGATTGCTATTTGACGGGATTTTACCTTAATGGCATCCTCCCGGCCTTTTACTTCTTCCCAAACTTCAATATCCCGGGTATTGGCTTTTCGGTAGATTTTTTGAAAATCATCGGTATCAAAAGGCACTTTTTTCTTTTTCATCTGAATGCGCACCAGTTCACCGGTAAGGGACACGATGCCCACATCATGACCCGATGGAGCCTGTACAGCAAGAACCTCGCCTACATTAATCTGAAGCTTTTCAACATTTTTAAAAAACTCTTTCCGGCCGTTTTTAAAACGTACTTCAACAAAGTCAAACGGCTCCTGTCCTTCGGGCAAACTCATATTAGAGAGCCAGTCAAAAACCGTTAATTTATTACAACCATCGGTACCACAGGTACCATTATTTTGACAACCACGCGGCTGACCGTTAACGGTCGTACCACAATTTCCACACGCCATGAGCCCAGTATATTTAGTAAATCTCTGCTCGTTTAAGGGCAGGATTTGATGTTTATAAACAGAATTATTCTGTTCTAATTTGCCGCTAAAGATAGCGTTTTAGCTATGCAAAAATATAGTAAATCTAAATTGCAAAAGCGCGAAAGCCGTGTACATTTTTAAGCTGCCGAGAAAACAACGGGATAAACCGGACTTAATTGAGCTGTAATCTGCATTTAATATGAAATCAGATTTGGGTAGGGTTTCGTATTCTTAAGAAGGCCATTCTCAAAAAAAATCCCGAAGCTTTCACTTCGAGACTGGTATTACTTCCGCTGAAATTTCAGCTTTTCAGACCTTCCTTTTTTAAAGATTTTATTGCTGTTGGGGATGCCTTTACGCAGTTCTTTTTGAACTTCTTCGGGCAGCGCCACGATTTCCTTACAGTCGTCTGAACAGGTATGATTCATCTCTTCAGCACACTCCTCACATTGTATAAACAGTAAATGACAGGCTTCATTAGCACAGTTTACGTGCGTATCGCAAGGCTTTCCGCATTGATGGCAATTGGAAATGATGTCTTCGGTAATGCGCTCGCCACGACGGTGGTCAAACACAAAGTTTTTTCCTTTAAACTTATTCTCAAGCTTCAATTGCTCAACCTGGCGGGCATATTCAATGATTCCGCCCTCCAACTGATACACCTGTTTAAAACCTTTATGCTTGTAGTAGGCGCTGGCTTTTTCGCAGCGAATACCGCCGGTGCAGTACATCACCAGTTTTTTATCTTCCTTATGATCTTTAAGGTTTTCTTCAATAAGGTCTAAGCTGTCGCGAAAGGTATCCACATCTGGAGTTATCGCATTTTTAAAATGGCCGATCTCACTCTCGTAATGATTGCGCATATCTACCAAAACCACATCTTCACTCTCGATAAGCTCATTAAACGTCACGGCATCTACGTGAATCCCTTTATTAGTCACATCAAAAGTCTCGTCGTTAAGGCCGTCTGCCACAATTTTAGGGCGTACTTTGACTTTCAGTTTTAAAAAGGATTTTGCATCCTGCTCAATGGCGATGTTGAGACGTACGTTTTCGAGAAAATAAATCCCGTCGAGGAACTCTTTAAACTTCTCAAAGTTTTTTGCGGGTACCGAAAGCTGTGCGTTGATCCCTTCGTGGGCGACATAAATTCGGCCCAAAACCTCAAGTTCATCCCAGGCGATAAATAAGTGATTGCGAAACAGGTTCGGATTGCCAATTTTGGCGTATTGATAGAACGAGAGCGTAAGCCGGTCTTCCCCGGCTTCGTCGATAAGAGCTGCACGTTCTTTTGCACTTAATTTGTTGTACAGTTGCATGCTATACGTGATTTTAAGATTAAAGAACCCCCGTGGTAAGCCCACAGAGTATGATTTGAAAATTTGTACTAGTCAAGGCAAGCCTTGAAACGATCAAACCCTCAATGAGGGATTAAAAGTGGTGCAAAACTACGGTTTTTAGACAGTTGAGGCAAGCCAAAGAATTCTAGCGTATTTCTAGATATTCAAATCATATTTTAAAGTACATTTAATAGAATTTTTAGAATTTCAATATTCTATAAGCTCATTCCAGATAAAATGAAGTTTACATTTTATAGCACTCCTGGCTATAAGATTCTCACTGGAATTTACAACCAATACAGTGCTTTTTAAACAACCTAAAACCAATATCATTATGAAACGCGTCACCGGAATTGGCGGGGTTTTCTTTAAAACAGAGAATCCTAAAAAAACAACAGCCTGGTATGAAAAACACCTGGGTTTAAATACAAATCCCTACGGGGCAACTTTTGACTGGTATCAGGAACAAGATTCTAATACAAAAGCTCAAACACAATGGACTCCTTTTAAAAAAACATCAGATTATTTTGGATCTTCAGGGCAGGATTTTATGATTAATTATCGGGTTGAAAATCTTGAAGAACTTGTAAAACAGCTTAGAGAGGAAGGTGTTGAAATTGTTGATAAGATAGAAACCTATGACTACGGAAAATTCATTCATATCCTGGACGGAGATGGAAATAAAGTTCAGCTGTGGGAACCTATAGATTAGATAAAATGATAAAAAAATGCCCGCAGGTATCACCTGGGGGCATTTTCTAGAATGGCTAATTCAGTTAATACGATTTTGATTATCTCAAAAAACAGCATTAACCGCCGTCCAGCTTAAAATTGCAGTACATACGAATCAAAGTAAACACTGCATTACCGCAACAATAGTTTTGTAATTTCTGCATCATAGCCTTACAGATTTTACGTTTGATTTTGAGATACAAAAAACCTGAAAAGGTTGCCTGATTGTTGAAAATATTTTTCCTTCTAGGAATTTTTCCGTTTTTTGCCGGATAATTTTAAGTTTTTCTGCTTTTTTACGGAATTTTTCCGATATTTTATAACGCTTTGATTGCTTCCCTAAAAAAGAAATACTACTTTAGCAGCTTGAAAATTGAGGTGCTTTCGCGTCCCTTTGGGTCCGTATTTAGAAAGAAACCTTAAACTATTAAAAACCCCGGCTTAACGGGTAAAGACTTAAAAATCGTATGAGTAAAGAACAAGAAGCCAAGTTAAAAGCCCTGAAGCTTACCCTTGATAAAATGGATAAAACCTATGGTAAGGGTACCGTTATGAAAATGGGCGATAATGCCATTGTAGAAGTTGAAGCGATCTCAACCGGTTCGCTGGGTCTTGACCTGGCTTTGGGCGTGGGCGGTTTACCTAAAGGGCGTGTTATTGAAATCTACGGTCCTGAATCTTCAGGTAAAACAACGCTGACCTTACATGCTATTGCAGAGTCTCAAAAAAAGGGAGGTATTGCTGCTTTTATTGATGCAGAACACGCTTTTGACCGTTTTTATGCGGAAAAACTGGGTGTAGATATTGAAAACCTAATCATCTCTCAACCCGATAACGGGGAGCAGGCTCTTGAAATTACCGATAACCTCATCCGTTCGGGAGCTATTGATATTATAGTAGTCGACTCGGTTGCAGCCCTGACGCCCAAAAGTGAAATTGAAGGCGAAATGGGAGATTCTAAAATGGGACTTCACGCCCGTTTGATGTCTCAGGCACTGCGTAAACTTACCGGCTCTATCAGCAAAACCAATTGTACAGTGATTTTCATCAACCAGTTGCGAGAGAAAATCGGGGTAATGTTTGGAAACCCGGAGACTACAACCGGTGGTAATGCGCTTAAATTCTATGCTTCGGTACGTCTTGATATACGTCGTTCTACGCAGATTAAAGATGCAAACGGTGAAATACAGGGTAATAAAACCCGTGTTAAAGTGGTGAAAAATAAAGTTGCGCCACCTTTCCGCCAGGCAGAATTTGACATTATGTATGGGGAAGGAATCTCAAAAGTTGGCGAAATCCTTGACATTGGTGTTGATTATGAAATTATCAAGAAAAGCGGCTCGTGGTTTAGCTATGAAGACACCAAACTGGGCCAGGGCCGCGATGCGGTAAAAGCTATTTTAAAAGACAATCCGGATCTTTTGGAAGAACTTGAGACCAAAATCAAAGAGGCCATTAAGCTTGCAAATCAGGCATAGCCGAAAAAAAAATAGCTCTAACGCAACCTTTTTCATCTTTAGGTATCTACCAGGTAAATATTTAAATGATGAAAAAGGTTTTTTTAATTTTAGGACTATTAGCATTAGTCACCTCCTGCTCTCTTGATGATGACCGTGTAGAGCTTAGTTATGAATTACAACCCGTAGTTGATTATGAGTTGCCCGATACGCTGGTTTGGGGTCAGCGCTATAATTTTAAAATACGCTACATCTCCCCCAGCTCCTGCAACTACTTTTACGACTTTGACTACGCGCGTCGTGACAGCACTCGTTTTATTTATATTTTTGAAGGGGTTTACGAAGAGGAAACCTGTACCGACACCCCTACAGACACCGTTCCTGTTTACCTGCCTTTTGAAACCCGCTACAATTACGATTACATCTTTAAGTTTTACGCAGGTAAGGATGAAAATGGTGAGGATATTTTTATAACAGACACGATACCTGTAAAAGGTTAACGGTTTAAACACGCAACTAATGTGAGTCTGGACGAACTCATCGCCAAATGCATTAAAAAAGATTCAAAGGCACAGGAACAGTTGTATACGCGCTACGCGAACACACTGTTCTCTGTGTCTTTGAAATATGCCCGTAATTACACAGAGGCCGAAGATATCTTGCAGGATGGGTTCATTACGATTTTCGAAAAAATCACCCAGTTTAAACACAAAGGCTCGTTTGAAGGCTGGCTGAAGCGTATCGTAATCAATACGGCATTGCAACGCTACAGAAAACAACGGGTATTTAATATTGTAAACGAAGAATTAATAGAGCAGGAAGACGTGATCGTCGACGAAGAAGATGTATCACTGCAATTTTTGCTCAAAATAGTACAGGAATTACCAGATCGTTACAGATTGGTTTTTAACCTTTATGCGCTAGACGGTTACTCGCATAAGGAAATAGCAACAATGCTGGAGATTAGTGAAGGAACATCCAAATCAAACCTGGCCCGTGCCCGGATGATTTTAAAACAGAAAGTAGAAAGCTTTCAGACCGAATCTAAAACCTCATAAAGCATGAATACAAGATTTTTCACCCCGTGAAAGAAAAGAAAAACATAGACAGACTGTTTCAGGAGAAGTTTAAAGACTTTGAAGCACAACCCGCCCCTCACGTTTGGGAGTCTATCGCTGCGCGTGAAAAACAAAAACGCAAGCGTGTCATTCCGTTATGGATAAAACTGGGCGGTGTTGCAGCAGTGCTGGCTTTACTGCTTCTTGGCGGAAACTTTTTTGAGATCAACAACCCAAATGACGATCAACAACCTAAACTGGTTCAGGAAGAAAAGCCCCAAAACAACACAGAAGTTAATACAGATTCAGAGGAGACCAATAACGCTGTGGTTGAAGCATCAGAACAAGACGATACTTCAGCAAAAACAAACAGCTCTTTAAGTACTTCGGGTCAATCCCAAATCGCTGAAGAAAACGTCCCGGAACAAAACAGGAGCGCTAAGCGTAATTCTCATACTTCTAAAAAGAATAGTGGGGCTTTCGCCTTTTCGCAAAGCGAAAAAATAAAGACAAGGCCTACAGATTCCAATACTCCGCAAGGCGTTACAGCTAAAACTGAAGATAGCCGGCCTGATACTTCCCAAACTAATTTGGAGAAAGAAGGTATTGCTGCAAACACAGATGAAGAAGCAGCGCAGGAGGAAAAAGCTGCTGCTGTTCAGGATCCCGATGAATTGCTGCGCCTGGCCAATCAGGAAGAAGCAATAGCCGATACCGATGAAGAATCAGAAAACAGCAAGTCTGCGCGCTGGGGTATCGCTCCCATAGTCGCTCCCGTTTATTATGGAGATTTTGGAGGTTCGGGTATTGACCCCCAATTTGCAGATAATGCAAAACGAGGAGATATCAACCTGAGCTACGGGGTGCAGGTCAGTTATGCCCTCAATGACAAGTTTAAGCTTCGGGCAGGGATAAATCGCGTTGATTTAGGCTATCGTACCGAGCAGGTGGCCTTTTCGCCAAGTATTCAGGCTAATGCGCTTCGCAGTGTTGATTATAATAAGAGTGCTTCGCAAGTGCAGGTATCCACTTTTAACAACAGGGAAGATGTCTCCAATTCAATTCCCAATGCTCCCGTTTCAGAAGAATTTGCAGCCAGCAATTTTGCAAGTCCGTCAAGCACCCTGCGCCAGCAACTGGGCTATATCGAAGTTCCTCTTGAGGCCGAATATGCCCTGATTGATAAAAAAATTGGCATGCAGATCATTGGAGGTTTCAGCACGCTTTTCCTGAATGACGATTCGGTCATTTTAGAAGAAGGTTCGCGCTTTTCTACCGAATTAGGTTCATCAAACAGCCTAAACAACACCAGTTTTAGCACCAATATAGGTCTGGGATTTGACTACCGCATTACTCCCACACTGGAGTTTAATCTGGAACCCATGTTTAAATATCAGCTGAACGCCTACACCAATGGTGTGAGTGACTTTAAACCTTATTATATGGGTATTTATACCGGTATCAACCTGAAATTTTAAGCACTGAAAAAGAAAAATGGACTTTTTTTGTTGGTTAGGTTGGTTATCGTGTAGACGGTAACCTAAAAGGCTGCCTGGGTAGAGGCAGCCTTTTTTAGTTGGTAATCTTTAGCCCTTTATCGCATCTGGCGTTGTTTGGTCTTTCAGCAACTCGCTGTGAATCGCTTTAAAAGCCTGATCCCGCAGTTCACGACGATCGCCGGGTTCTTTACCTTCGGTTTCTATAAAAGGCAAAATCTTTACACGCATCACACCCGGTGATCCAGTGAAGAAATTATAGGAAAAACGCTTCTTGTTGTCATAAAAAACCATTGGCACAATGGGGACCTGATGATCTATAGCCAGTCTAAATGCACCATCTTTAAATGAATCCAAAACCACAGACGTGTCGTCGGGCACGCCTCCTTCAGGAAAAATACAGATACTCAAACCCTGTCTAAGCCGTTTTTGGGCACTTTCAAAAACAGCAAGCCGGCTTTTTGGGTCTCCCCGGTCAACCAGAATACAGGTTTGTTTGTAGAAATATCCAAAGATGGGAAATCTGGCCAACTCCTGCTTTCCTACAAACACAAAAGGATTACGCACCGTATGCAGCATCAGCATAATGTCTGCCATTGAAGTGTGATTGGCAATATACATATAGCTCTTTCCGGGTTCGGTTTTCTCAAGCCGCTCAATTTTTGGCCAAAAACCCATGCCAAATAAGATGATACGAGCCCAAAAACGCGCCAGTCTAAAGAAAAACGGATACCACGAATCTTTTGCAACCGATATTAGCAGGATGGGAAACAAAATCAAAATAGGAACAATGAGAATGATGTAAAACCAAATGCGCCAAAGCAAAATCAATATCTTACGCAAGATGTTTATCATTCCGGTTTAGTTGAATTAGTTACTTTTTTTGAGGTTTTGTCCCTGTCAAAAATAGACATTTTAAAAAGAGTTAATCGGTCAAAAGGGGTAACTTTGTGTCAAATTAAAATTAAGGAATGTCACGAATTTTAACCGGTGTTCAAAGTACAGGCACACCGCATTTAGGTAATTTGCTGGGCGCGATTATCCCTGCAATCACAATGGCAAATGACTCCAAAAACGAGTCTTTTTTGTTTATAGCAAATCTGCATACACTTACTCAGATCAAAGAAGCTTCGGTCTTAAAAGAGAATACCTACTCGGTTGCCGCAGCCTGGCTTGCTTTTGGTCTTGATATTGAAAAAACCGTTTTTTACCGTCAAAGTGACGTTCCCCAAACCACAGAACTTGCGTGGTATCTGAGCTGCTTTTTCCCATACCAGCGTCTCACCCTCGCCCATTCGTTTAAAGACAAATCAGACCGGCTTGCCGATGTAAATTCGGGACTGTTTACCTACCCGATGCTTATGGCGGCAGATATCTTGTTGTATGATGCTGAATTTGTTCCGGTAGGAAAAGATCAATTACAACATATTGAAATGACCCGGGATGTAGCTTCCCGTTTTCACGCACAGATGGGTGAAACCTTTGTCATGCCCGAAGCTAAAATCGAAGAGAACACCAAATACATTCCCGGGACTGACGGCGAAAAAATGAGCAAGTCCCGCGACAATTACATCAACCTCTTTTTGCCCGATAAGCAATTGAGAAAACAGGTGATGGGTATTCAGACAGACAGCACGCCTCTTGAAGAACCTAAAAATCCCGATACCTGTAATGTTTTCAATCTGTACAAAGTGATTGCTTCAGAAGCCGAAGTTGCTCAGATGCGTCAGAATTATTTAGGCGGAAACTACGGGTATGGTCATGCAAAACAAGCCTTGTATGAGCTTTTGGTGGAAAAATATGCTAAGGAGCGCGAAGCCTATTCCTATTATATGAATAATCTGGAAGAAGTAGATGCGGCTCTCGAAAAAGGAGCAGAAAAAGCCCGTGAAGTCGCAAACGGAGTTTTAAATCGCGTACGCGAAAAGCTGGGTTACTAGGTCAATTCAAACAGCTTTCCCGGAAGCGGTCGGACCACGCCTTTGAGTTCCATATTCAAAAGCAGGGAGGCTGTTTTAAAGGTAGGCAAACCGCAGTTTAAGGCAATCAGATCGAGTTGCTCCCTTCCGTTAGCAGATAAAAGCCGCCAGATGATCTTTTCCTCTTCGGTAAGTTCAACAAAAAGTTGCTTTTGAACCGGCTTGAAGACTTCCTCGGGTTGCCAGTTTAAATGATAAACGAGGTCTGCTGCACTGGTAATCAATTGCGCCTTTTGGGTTTTGATCAAATTATTACAGCCTACACTTTGAATATCTTCAGGCCTGCCGGGAACTGCAAAAACATCCCGGTTGTAGGAATTGGCAATTTCTGCCGTGACCAGAGAACCTCCTTTTTCGGCACTTTCGACAACCAGAGTAGCTTCGGCTAAACCGGCAATAATGCGGTTGCGTCGTAAAAAATTAGTTCGGTCAAAAGCATCAGAGCTCCAGAAATCGGTAATAAAAGCACCCTGTCGCTCCACCGCCTTTTGGTATTTAGCATGTATTTTTGGATACAGCTGATTAAGACCATGAGCCAGAACAGCAAGCGTTTCCAGCTCATTATCAAGAGCAGCTGTATGGGCGGCGATATCTACCCCGTATGCAAATCCCGAAACAATCAGGGGTTTTAAAGGTACCAGTTCTTCGATAAATTTCCTGATAAACTGCTGGCCGTGGGTAGTTACTTTACGGGTGCCAACGATAGATAGCGTACGTGGATTTTCATAACCCGCGCTTCCTCTCTTGAATAAAAGAATGGGACCGTCAACACAATGTTTTAAACGCTGGGGATAATCAGCATCCAGAAAACTGCAATACGAGATACCGTTTGCCTCTATAAATTTTAATTCTTCTTCAGCTTCAAGTCTGTGGGTTTTATCGAAAAAAGCCTTCAGCCTGAACTCGCCTATGCCGTCAATTTTTAATAAGGTTTCCTTTTTTTGGCGCAGCACCTGCTCAGCCGAATCAAACCGGCTGATCAATCGCTTTATTGACGTATCCCCCAGATTGGGAATGCGTTGCAGTGTAAGAAATGCGTGGAGTTCGTCTTGCGTCATAAAATAAAGACCGGGCTATTAAGTTTACTGAGGGGGCGCTAAAGAACTTAAACTAAAGGTATTATAAAATTGTTAACAAATCACGGTTTATAACTCAAGGCCGCCGTCATTTTTTTATAATTTTACGACATGCATTTTACAACCTACATCAGCGATTTACTATACCGGTATGAATGTGTAATCATACCCGGTTTTGGAGCCTTTTTAGGCCATCGCGTTGCAGCGCGACATGACGCAGAAACGCACACCTTTTTCCCGCCTTACAAACGTTTATCGTTTAACGCCCAGCTAACTCAAAATGATGGCCTGCTGGCAAACTATGCCGCTTCAGCCGAATCGATTAGTTATGCCGAAGCATTGCAGCATGTACAGCATTTTGCAGCGCGATTGAATGCCGACCTTCAGGCCGGCAACGAGGTGGTTTTTGATAAAATAGGAACCCTGTCGAAGAATGAAGCGGGTAAAATCAATTTTGAACCTGCGGGTGAGTCTAATTTCCTGACGGAAGCATTTGGTCTTGCTACCTACAGCTTTGATGCGGTAACACGTGCAATACCCGTTGTTGAAGAGCCGGCAGCCCAACCAAAAGTAGTAACCTTAGAGCAAAAACAGCGCAATTCACCCTGGGTTAAGTATGCTGCAGCAGGTCTGCTTGCTGTAGGCCTTTCGGGTTCACTGGGATTCATGTACTTTAAAGATATTGCAGATCACAATCTGGCCGAAGAGCAAAAAGCCAAACAGGTGGTAGATCAAACGATCCAGAAAGCCACATTTACGATAGAAAATCCGTTACCGGCAGTAACCTTAAACGTGTTTAAACCCAAAGGAAATTATCATCTTGTTGCGGGTGCTTTCCGGGTTCCTGAAAATGCCGAATTAAAAGTTGAAGAGTTGCGTGAAGCCGGCTATAAAGCCCGGTTAATAGGAACTAACAAATACGGCCTGCATCAGGTGGTTTACGGAAGCTATGCTGATCGCGATGAAGCCGCAAAGGCTTTGCGTGAAGTGCGTAATTCAGACAATCCTAATGCCTGGATGTTAGTACAGGAGCTTGACTAAGCTTTACCAATACGGAAAAAACCTTTTTGAAAGCCTCCAACTCGGGGGCTTTTTTAGTCTCTGTTGCTAGTATTCTTCCTATTTTTGCCGAAAATAAAAGCTTGATGAACGCAAAAACACCTTCTGAATCGAAAACGGTACAAACCGACCTCGTACTTCCTAATGAGACCAATCCGCTAAACAATATGTTTGGGGGTGAATTGCTGGCTCGTATGGACCGTGTTGCGAGTATTACTGCCCGCCGTCACAGCAGAAGGATCGTAGTTACAGCTTCGGTAAATCACGTGGCTTTTAACAAAGCCATCCCTCTGGGAAGCGTGGTAACGGTTGAAGCAACCATTTCAAGAGCGTTTAAGACCTCGATGGAGGTCATCATAGACGTATGGGTAGAAGATCGGGAAAGTGGCCTGAGATCTAAGGCAAATGACGCCATTTACACCTTTGTTGCTGTTGACCGCACCGGTTCACCCGTACCCATCCCCGAAATCAAACCCGAAACCGAACAGGAGAAAGAGCGCTATGCAGCCGCTTTACGCAGAAAACAACTCAGTCTGGTACTTGCCGGTAAGATGAAGGCTAATGATGCGACCGAGCTGAAGGCCTTGTTTGAATAGGCTAAAGCCGAATCTGAAAACCTGCCGAAGCATTTAAATAACTAATAGTACCAAAAGCATCTTTCAATTCTGCAGGAACATTGGTGGCCATAAAATCTACCCGATACTCGGGCATAATATAAAGGGCCAGCCATTTCCAAAGAGGAACATTCAATTGCGGATTAAACCATAGGGATCCCCCATTTTCTCTAAAATCCCGGGGAATTGATTTTGTATGGATATGCGTTGTTGCTCCTGCTCCTCCCTGAAGCCTAATCTGAAATCTTCGGTTTGAAATCAAATCATATCCCAGCTGTACTCCAAAGGTGCTGAACCGTGTTTCAGAATAATCACCAACTAATTGCTTATCGGTAACTGTTCCTTTAAACGTAGCGTAGCGAGCCCCGAAAAGCACTTTAGGAAATAGGTATCCGGAAACAGAAGCCTGTATACCCGGTGAAAGTTCATAGCCCCCCGCGACGTATGATTCCTTCCCTGGATTTGCCAAATAAATACCGGCATCAATAAATCCACGACGTTTCCAATCATTATTTTTTGTTGATGTACTGTCCTGAGCAAAAGCTTTTCCGCAGTAAAAAACTATAAGGACAAAGAAAATAACGTGTTTAATAGCTGAGCTCATAACTGGTCATCAAATTAGTTACAGGAATCTCAACTCGTATTTCTTCGCCATTATTAATGCGATAGTCTAAAAATACCAGCGAGTTAAGCGGTGTTGATACCGAGAAGCTGTCTGTAAAATCATCGGGAGTTTTTCTGTCAAATTGTTCCAGGTTTTCAAAGCAGTTTCTTGAATTAGACACTTCTTCTTCAAAATCAACCCGATTGCGTTCGCAAAATACATCTGTGTAGGTTAGTCTGAAATCGACTGTGTTTTCGGTACCTGTTTCCGGTTTGGTTACCAGTTCAAAGGTTGCGAGACGTGGTAATTCAACCACTCCATAATTGACCGTATTTTCTGCTTCTAAAAAATTGTTATTAAAATAACTTATTGAAGTAAAGGCCTCGTTATAACTGCCTTTAGTAAATGGTTCGTTAATATGTAACGCCACATCATCATAAGAAGAGTTAAGTGATGTAAATTCAAAAAAACCGGCATCATCAGTATAACTAAAACCCAGACGGGTACTTTGTGCACTTACCTCAACGTAGATTCCAGGTATGGGACTTCCGCTCTCATCAACAAGCTGTCCCCTGACGCGGCTTCGCGAATTATCGAGAATGGGTTCTTCGCAGGAAAAAGAAGAGCCGAAAACAAAGCAAACAACCAAAAAGTAAAAAATCCTCATACTGTGTTTTACAGAGAGATACCTATTTCAAAAAAAGGTTGCGCCTTTTTACTTAGAAAATCTACATATTATACACCCACTCTTCGGGGTTAAGGCGCTGAGAATCTTTGTAAACCAGGAATTTCAGGATGGTTTTACCGGTGAAGGAGTTTACGGCTATTTCGCCCAAGGCCTGCTTGGTTGAAACCTCATCATTTACTTTAACTTTAAGGTTTTTAAGGTTTTGGTAGACGGTAAGGTAATTTCCGTGACGTATAAGTATAGTATAACCTCCGCCACGTATCAATTGTATCTGTTGAACCGTACCTTTAAAAGCGGCACGTGCAACGCTCCCGGGAGCAGTTTCAATCTCTACCCCACTGTTGTAGGTCGTAATATTTGGTAAAGTAGGATGCTGAGAAGTCCCGAAGCGTTTGTAAATTCTGCCTCGTTCTACCGGCCAATCCATACGCCCTTTGTTGGACGCAAAGTCACTTGCCAGGGCTTTGGCTGCCGGAGTCAGGTTAAAGGTAGGCATCTCCCCCGCTTTTTCAACTTTAGTAGCTACGGCCCCGGTCTCCTTTTTAGAAGCCGCAATCGCCTCGCGTATCAGGCGGTCAATTTCTTTATCAATACGGTCTGCAGCCTTTTGCTTTTCGCGAATTTGTGCCACATACGTCGACTCTTTCTCCCTGATTTTGGCAATAAGCGCATCTTGCTGCTTTTTCTCGGCCTCCAGTTTTTCCTGCTCTTCGCGGTTTTGGGCAATAAGTTGCTGCTTTTCTTCCTTCTGCTTTATAAGGTCGTTGTTGGTTTGTTTCAGCAATTCGGTGCGCTCTTTAATTTGATCGCCCTGCTTTTTGCGGTAATTGCTGTACTGCTTCATATACTGCACCCGCTTATAGGCCTGCAAAAAACTTTCCGAAGACAGCAAAAACATAATCCGGCTCTGACTGCTCTTGCTTTTGTATGACTTTTCGACCATCGCGGCATAATCGGTCTTAAGCTTTTCGAGTTCGTCGCGCAGATCGCTTATTTTATTAATGTTCTGGTTTATTTTCTGCGTGAGCAAATTGGCCTGACTGTTTGTAACCTTAATGAGGTTTTGGCGAGTCTTGATTTTAGAATCCAGATCTTCAACCTGACTCAGCACGTTGCGCTCGTCTTTTTTGTTGCTTTGGCGCAGTTTGCTCAGCTCTTCAATCTGACTCATCAACTGCCGGCGCTGGCGCTCGAGTTCAGCCTGACGGTCGTTTTGGGCGAAAAGCGTAGAAGCTCCCAGGAGGAGCATCATAAAAATGAGTAGTTTGTAAAAGCGGGATGACTGCATTACAATTCGATTTCTTTAAGCCCCGAAGGTATTGAAAATGGAAAACTTACCGGCCTATTAAAGTCTAAACCGCGGTATTCGATATCAATCAGAGTGGCTTTGTCGCCTTCCTGAGCTTTTACGTATATTTCTGACGGAAAATAACCGGCCTGTTCTCTGGTAAAATCTCCATAATCAATCACCAGATCCCGACTTTCTTCCCGCTGCGTTAGACGTTGCTGCTGAAGCGTAAACGACCCGCTATTCAAATAGAAAAACAGATCAAACAGCGCAGACTGCTTTCGCGGAGCGATCACATAACGCGTAGAAGTAGGCCCGGCACTAAAACCACCGCTGCGTAAATCGTAAATAGGCTGCCCCAAAAGTAGCGCTTCTACCTGCTCGTAATTGAGTTCGGTGCCCAGCACCTCGCTGAGTAATTCAAAGTCTCCGTCGAAATAGGAACCGTCTATTTTCTCGTAAAACTGAACCCGATCTGGAGTAATCATCGCCTTAGCCAGCGAAATTCCCAGCACTGAAGCACTCATCCAGATGGCTTCTCCCTTTTTCATACGCAGACTTACGGTCACGCTTTGATTGGTTCCGGGATCCTGATAACGGATTTTTAAACGTGCAGCCAGGGTTTCAAACTGCGGATGGGTATCGTAATGGGAAGCGATAATTTTTGCAGATTCCAGGTCTTCGGTTGAGGCTACGCTTCGGGTAGATTTACAGGCCGAAAGGCTGACAACTAAAACAAGAATGAAAATTTTATATACTGTTTGCATTTATTGATTCAGGTTTGTGAGGCGTTTTTGATAGGCTTCCGCTTTTGCGGCATCACCCAGACCGGTATAGCCACGAGCCAGTTGCCGGTAAAAATCGGCCTCCATTTTTGGGTTTTCCGCTACATAATCTATGCCCATCTCGAGATAGCTTACAGCGTCTTTAAAATTGCCGAGCTCATTTTGAGCAACACCATAAGCCAAATAAAACACAGCCTGAGCAGGATACAGGCTTAAAGCCTCCTCGCTCAACGCAGCAGCTTCCTTATTTTGCCCGGCTTCTAGTTTAAGCAGGGTTAAATTACGCAGGACACCCAGATCTGTAGGTTCATTTTTATAAGCAGACTCGTAATAGGATAAGGCTTTATCGGTTTCCTGATTTTTCAGGTAATAGGCGCCCAGTTCTTCGCTTACATCGGTGTTTTCTTCCTCAGAAAACAGCGCGACGGCTTCCTCCAGTTCGGGCTGATACTCGGGATTGCGATCTGCGAAAATCAAAAAATCATTGAGTACACTGTGCTTGGCTTTTGGATCAATACGCTTGCTTTTCATCACTTTTTCGAGCGATTTTAAGGCTTGCGGAACAGCTCCTTCTTCCAAATGGAATTTATAAAGCGCTAGATGTACCTCGTCTGCCTGCGGATTCACCTTAAGCAACTTTTGAGCAGTGGCGTAAGCTTTATCGGTCTTGCCCTGCTCGCTGTATACATAGATTAGGTTCAGGTAATTTTGCTCCTCCTGCGGACTGGCTTTGATTTTTTCCAAAAGCATCTGCTCTTTAAAATCTCCTCCGCTCAGGGCTAAAGCCTGAGTGCGAATCTGATTGCGATAGGCGTCTTTACCCAACTCGGCATCCAGTTTATCAAGCACCTTAATCGCCTGCTCAAAATCTCCTTTAAGCACGTAAATACGCGCCAAATCTTCCTCGTAACGCAAATCAAATTTCGCCAGGTCCTTCACCAGATCAATCGCTTTCTCAAAATCCTGACGGGCGTAATAGACCTCATACAGGCTTTCCATAATGTCCTGTTGATTGGGCTTGAGCTGAAGGGCTTTGAGGTAGTTATTTTCAGCCTGCTGCAGGTTGCCTAATGCGGCTTCATTTTTCCCTTTTTCAAAATACAAAATGGGTTCCTGCGGGCGCAGATTGATGCATTTATCCAGAGCTGTGATGGCCCGGTCGTAGTTTTCGATCCCTTTTTGCTTCAGGGCTTCAAAAAACAGCTCCTGAAAATCATCGGTCACATCTTCAAGCTCATCCACATTTTCATCTTGCAGGGGACTGGGCTCCTGTGCTTCCGCCAAAGGCGAAAACAAAAAGAATACGAGTATGAGCGAGAGCCATTTCATCTATAAAATCTAAATCAATTCGGAGTAATCCCCGATGCTTATCGCGGTAAAGTTACCATCGAATTTGGCATGATTGCCTATCATCGCATTTTTTAACTGCGCATTAGTAATTGTACTGAAATTCTGAATCAAACTTTCAGAAACACTGCTGTTTTCAATTACCGTTCCGACACCTACAGACACGTTAGGTCCCACAGTGCTGTCTTTAATCACCACATTTTCGCCAATAAAACAAGGCGGAATAATCGATGCGTTTTCCAGTTTTGCGGTTTCCGAAACGAGATGCTTCCCTTCTTTATGCAAGAACTGAAGCATTCTGCCGTTAGTTTCCACCGTCACGTTTTTATTTCCGCAATCCATCCACTCGTCAATTTTTCCGGGCTTAAAGACGTAGCCTTTAGCCTGCATTTGCTTGATACCGTCGTTGATCTGGTACTCGCCGCCGTGCATCAACTGGGCATCTAAAACCGCCTGAAGTTCCTGTTTAAGCACTTCGCCCTGTTTAAAATAGTAGATACCAATCACTGCAAGGTCTGATACAAACTCGGCCGGTTTCTCAACCAGGCCGGTAATTTCATCAGCCTCATTAAGCGACACCACACCATACGCCTGCGGATTTGCAACCTGTTTTACCCAGATTACGCTGTCTGCCTCCTTGTCTAACGCAAAATCGGCCCTAAAAAGTGTATCGGCATAAGCGATCACGCAGGGTCCGCTTAGCGAATCCTGAGCACACATAATGGCGTGCCCGGTGCCCAGGGGTTTATCCTGATAGTAAATCGTGCCTTTTGCACCCAGACTTTGAGCCACTGCTTTGAGGTTTTCTTCGGTTTCAGGGCCAAAATCCTCTGCAATGATAAAGGCGATCTCTTCAATTTTTTCTTCTAAAACACCGGCTATATCTTCAACCAGGCGCTGTACAATGGGTTTACCGGCAATGGGAATCAGGGGTTTGGGTATTGTAAGGGTGTGCGGTCGCAGTCGGGAACCGCGGCCTGCCATAGGGACAATGATTTTCATTTCTTGTGTTTTAATTGTAGGTATAGACACCGACTGCTTCTGGTAATCAGCCGGCGATGCTGCAAAATACAAAGGATTTGATTGTTTGCCGAATTCACTAACAGCTATTTAAGATGTACGGAATCGGTTAGAGAAATCATTCCGGTAGTTTTTGGGATCAGGTACACGCCAAAATTGATTTGGTTTCCCTCTTTTTTATAGGCGAAAAGACTGCGTAAAGGTTCCTGATTGGAGTCAAAAACGGCAATTTCGGGTTTGATGGTAATGAGCGAACAGCGCGGCGTCGCGGTAATCACATCGAAAATACAATCGCCAATTATAACCTGTTTCCAGGTTTCTTCGGCATAAGCTTCAACTCCTGAAGTCACGATGTTGGGCCGGAAGCGCTCCACCGGAAGCGGTTGTTCTAATCGCGTATTGAGATCAACTACCGAAGCTTCTGAGATCAAATGAATAGGAAAACCGTCTGCAAACGAAATGGGATGCTCCTCGTTTAACGCGTATTTCGCACTTACCTGACGCAGTTTTTGAGGATACAACCGCACCAAACGCAAAGGTTCATCAAAGAGTCCGCTAAACCATTCGTCAGCTTTCCCGGAAACCGCTTTCCCAAATGCCGGTTTTTTAAAGAGCTCTAACTCGTAAACGCTTTCTTCTTCGGCATTTAAAGGAATTTCGATTGCAGTTCCTTCCGCAGAAATCCCCATCACATCAGTCTTTAAGGCAACCTCTACCTGCAGCAACTGTGGTTTTTCGCGGGCGGTGAGGATTTTGTTTTCGGCATTAACCAGTGCAAACTCCCGGTCGTGGGCAAAACCCAGGTCGCCTACCTGCGTTTGTTGCAAGGCAACGCTTCCCGCAGATTTAAGCGGATAGGTATAAAGCGATTGTATTCTGGGCTGATTCAAGTTTTGAGTTTTTTAAGGGAGTTTCCCCTGAAGTTTATCGGGAGCGATAGCACGATGAAGCTCCTGGTTGACTATAAAAAGTTTTCCGGATGAGTTTTCCGCCGAAGTTTATCGGGAGCGATAGCACGATGAAGCTCTTGGTTGACTATTGAAAGTTTTCCGCCTTCTTGACTTCGTGTGGCTGGTTTTCATAAGAGTTTTCCGCCTTCGCGGAAAAGGACAAATAGCTCATCGCTATTTTGTACCTGTACTTCCAAAGCCACCTGCTCCGCGGGCAGTTTCGCTCAATACCTCTACAGGATTCCACTCGACGCGCTCGTGTTTGGCGATCACAAGCTGGGCTATACGCTCCCCGCTTTCGATTGTAAAATCTTCATTCGATAAATTCACCAGAATCACCCCTATCTCACCTCGGTAATCGGCGTCGATGGTTCCGGGTGCATTGAGCACTGTGATCCCTTTTTTGGCCGCCAGACCGCTACGGGGACGCACCTGTGCCTCGATCCCAACGGGAAGCTCTATAAAAAATCCGGTTTTGATGATGGCACGCTCCAAAGGTTTGAGGGTAACGGGCGCATCAAGCTCGGCGCGAAGGTCCATTCCTGCTGAAGCTTCGGTCTCGTAATGGGGCAAGTCGTGACTGGACTTGTTGATGATATTGATTTGCATACTTATGCTGATTTTTTGGTTAAAATTCGTTTGAGTTCGCGGCCTTCCAGCGCAAATGTGATTCCTGCGAAAAGCAAAATAAACAGGGTATTGACCATGTAATTTCCTCTAAAAATATAGAACGAAAGCAGGGCGCTTCCCATCGCCAAGACCAAATAAAGCACAATGCGCAGGCTGTTGTACGGAATGCGGTAATGGCGTTGCCCAAAATAGTACGAGATGAGCATCATCGCGCCATAAGCCGCTACGGTAGCGTAAGCCGAAGCCATAAAACCAATTAGTGGAATAAAATACCAGTTTAAGCCAATGGTTAGCCCGGCACCAACGAGCGAGAAGTACATTCCGTAAAGCGTTTTATCGGTGAGTTTATACCACACCGCAAGATTGTGGTAAATACCCAGAAATAAATTGGCCAGCAGAATGTAGGGAACAATCTCAAGCGCAATAAAATAATCGGCATTACCGATGAGCAGGTCTTTAAAAAAGTCAATAAAACACACGATGATCATAAGACCCAAGGCACCGGCTATTGTGAAATACTTGAGAATAGTAGCATACGTTGCCGGAGCATTTTTACTGCTGGCGTGGTTAAAAAAGAAAGGCTCTGCACCCAATCGAAACGCCTGAATAAAAATGGTCATAAATACAGCCAGCTTGTAGCAACCGGAATAGGCGCCCATAATATCTTTATCATCAAACATATTGGCGAGTAAGAGCTTATCCAGATTTTCATTGACTACAAAAGCGAGGCCTGCAACCAAAACCGGCCAGCCGTAGCGCCAGAGTTGGCCAAAGAGCTGTTTGTCAAAAACAAGGCGGGTCGTGAAAAAGTCAGGCAAAATGAGCAGAAAGGTCACCGCACTGGCCATTAGGTTTGCGAAAAATATATAAACCAAATACGCGTCTGTACTATACCAACTGAAGTTTAATCCAAAATGCGGAATGGCCCAAAGCAACCCTATATTTAGAATTACATAAATCGCAAGGTTGATGAGTTTGATTCCTGCGAAACGCAGTGCCTTGCCTTTGGCGCGTAAATACGCGAATGGGGCCACAACCAGGGCGTCAAGTATAACCACCCCCAGGAGATAACCAAAATAGCGTACAGGCAGTTCTAGAGCTTCAGAAATGGGTGTTTTAAACAGCCAAAGGATGCCGAAAGTGAGCAATGTTGTTGTGGTAAGTGCTATCAGGACGGTACTATACACGCGTTGTTTATCTTTCGCTTTTGAAAAAAACCGAAAAAAAGCGGTTTCCATACCGTAAGTAAGCATCACATTGAGAAACGCGGCTCCAATGTAAAACGAGGTGTTTTCGGCGTAGCCTGAAGTCTCCAGCTTATCGGTATGCAGATAAACCAGTACCACGCTCATTATGCGCGGCAAAATCGTTGCCAGGCCATAGACCGCCGTATCTTTAACAAAACGCTTTAGGATGCTCAAGAAATAGCTTTTTAAAGTTTGGTTTTAAAGCTGAAATAAGATGTAAAAGTAGCATTCCCCAGCTAAACTGTGGGACTTATTGCACTTCAAAAATGGTGTAAAAACTGTCTTCTCCTACCGAATAGTGTAACAGGGCTTCATTCTCTTTAATCGCGTGGGGTACTTCAACAGGCATTACGGGTAACGGATTTTTAGACTCCTCAGCCATATTGGAAGAAAGGACTTTCTCGCCATCTGAAGTGTACAATGGGAAATCTGCATAGTAGGTGTTCTCTGCATCCCAAAGCACGGTAGCCTTACGCTGACCGAAATACATGCTTTTGAAAGCAACATCCCGGGGTAAAGCCGAGGTACGGAAAAATACTTTATGTCCGTCTACTTGTAAAGGTTCTTTTTCTGCTTCTAAAATTTTAAAAGGAGGATCATTTACAAGTTCTGAACTGCCCCCGCAGGACGTAATTATCATCAGAATAAAAAGTGAGAGCCATTTTAAGTGCATCATAAACTGCTTTTTGAGTTAACGCGAAAGCCGTCGGGATGGTATAGGGATTAAACCAAAAAGCCCCGCAAATTGCGAGGCTTCAAGATAAAAATTATTTTCTTAATTGTTTAAGGCTTCTGCACCACCCACGATTTCAAGGATTTCGTTTGTAATGGCTGCCTGTCTCGCTTTGTTATAGGTCAACTTAAGTTGATCTCTCAATTCTTTGGCGTTATCTGTCGCCTTGTGCATCGCAGTCATACGTGCGCCGTGCTCACTTGCTACTGAATCACGAATTCCCTTAAAGAACTGGGTCTTTAATGATTTTGGAATCAATTGTTTTACAATTTCGGCTTTAGAAGGCTCAAAAATATAATCCACATTGCCAGGCGTCACATCTTCAAACTGTTCCTTCAATGGAACAATTGGTAAAAACTGCTCGCGAATTACTACCTGAGTTGCTGCGTTTTTAAAAGAGTTGTAGACCAACTCTACTTTGTCATACACACCATCAGTAAATAAAGTCATCACACGCTCTGCAATTTCCTCTACATTCTCAAAAGTAAGATCATCGTAAACGGCATTGTTGTTATAAATAACCTGATACGATTTTTTAAGGATGTCGTTTGCTTTTTTACCAATAGTCAAGAAGTGTACTTGTTTCCCGGCATAAGCATTCTCTGCAATGTTCTTAGACTCCTTAACGATATTTGAGTTAAAAGCACCGGCAAGACCTCTGTTTGATGATATTGCAACAACCAAAACCTTTTCTACAGGACGCTCTTCTGCAAAACGGCTACCGCTGTCACCTTCGAGTGAAGCACTCAAATTTTGAAGCAACTCGGTTAGTTTATCAGAATAAGGTCGCATTGCAGTAATCGCATCCTGAGCTTTTTTCAACTTTGCAGCAGACACCATTTTCATGGCACTGGTGATCTGCATCGTAGAAGATACTGATGAAATGCGGTTACGTATTTCCTTTAAATTGGCCATTTCTTAAATTATGAATTATAAATTATGAATTATGAGTTTTTGATTATGCGAACCAACAATTTCAATAATTCATCACATTTTTCAGAGAGCTCTGCGGGCACATTAAAGACTTTAGTATAGTCTATGATCTGCATCCAATATTGAGTTTCTTCAGCCTCCTTTAACGCTATTCCCAATTTATTTTTAAAATCTTTAGTACTTACAGCTCTTTGCTATTCCCTAACATTTGCTCCAATGCTTGTGCCTGACTTCAGAAGTTGACTTGCTATTTCATAAAAACCAGCTGACTTCAGCTTTTGTGAATACAAAACAATATCACAGGCAAAATAAAATGACTTATCAACAATCGCATTATTTCTAGGAACGTAAGACATAACAATTCAAAATTCTGAATTTAGAATTCTGAATTACTTTTTATACCTCGATGAAAGATCGTTAGCTACTGTAGTTAAGGTATCAATAGCCTCGTCAGTAAGTTTTCCTGCTTTAAGGGCATCTAACACGTCTCTGTGCTTGGCATTAAGAAACTCTAAATAATCGCGCTCAAACTCTTTAACTTTATTGATAGGCACATTACGCAACAGATTTTTAGAACCTGCATAGATAATCGCAATCTGATCTTCTACCGTATATGGCGTGTTTTCAGCCTGCTTTAAAATCTCCACGTTACGCTTACCTTTTTCGATTACGCTAAGTGTAGCCGCATCAAGGTCAGAACCAAATTTCGCAAAAGCTTCCAGTTCACGGAAAGCCGCCTGATCCAGTTTTAGAGTACCCGAAACTTTCTTCATTGATTTGATCTGAGCAGAACCACCCACACGAGATACCGAAATACCCACGTTAATTGCAGGACGTACACCAGAGTTGAATAAGTCACCATCTAAGAAGATCTGACCATCTGTAATCGAAATCACGTTAGTAGGGATATATGCCGAAACGTCACCAGCCTGTGTCTCAATAATTGGAAGTGCAGTCAATGAACCACCACCTTTTACGATAGGCTTTAAACTATCCGGTAGGTCATTCATGTTTTTTGCGATCTCATCATCTGCAATAACTTTTGCAGCACGCTCCAATAAACGCGAGTGCAGGAAGAAAACGTCTCCAGGATATGCCTCACGACCCGGTGGACGACGAAGCAAAAGCGATACCTCACGATATGCTACCGCCTGTTTTGATAAATCATCATAAATGATCAAAGCAGGACGACCCGTATCTCTAAAATACTCACCAATTGCAGCACCTGCGAAAGGCGCATACACCTGCATAGGAGCAGGATCAGATGCGTTTGCAGCTACGATAGTGGTATAGGCTAAAGCACCTTTTTCTTCAAGAACGCTGGCAATACCGGCAACTGTAGATGCTTTTTGACCTACAGCTACATAGATACAATATACAGGCTCACCTGCGTCATAAAATTCTTTTTGATTCAAAATGGTATCAATACAAACCGTTGTTTTACCGGTCTGACGGTCACCAATAACAAGCTCACGTTGACCACGACCTACAGGAATCATCGCATCGATAGATTTGATACCTGTTTGTAACGGCTCGTTTACCGGCTGACGGTAGATTACTCCCGGAGCTTTACGCTCTAGCGGCATCTCAAAAGTTTCACCCTGAATCGCTCCTTTACCGTCTATAGGCTGACCCAGTGTGTTAACCACACGGCCAACAATACCTTCACCTACATTGATCGAAGCAATACGTTGGGTACGCTTAACGGTTGCTCCTTCACTAATTTCTTTTGAAGGACCTAAGAGTACAACCCCTACGTTATCTTCTTCAAGGTTAAGTACGATACCTTCTAATCCCCCGTCAAACTCTACAAGTTCACCGTATTGTGCATTAGAAAGACCGTAAACACGGGCAATACCATCACCCACGGTAAGTACAGTACCTACTTCGTCTAAAGAAGCCGAGGCTTCAAAACCTGAAAGTTGTTTCTTTAAAATTGATGAAACTTCAGCTGGATTTACTTCTGCCATTTTGTTTGATATCTAAGCAGGCTTTAAAAAATTAAAGCCCATTTTAATTATATACGTTTACTAAATTCTTTTTGTACTTTATCCAGTTGATTGCTCACACTGGCGTCGTATTGAACATCTCCTATTCTCAGGACAAAACCACCCAGAATACTCGGGTCGATGTGATGCTCAAGTGAAACTTCCTCACTACCGGTAAGGGATTTTACCTTGGCCAAAATCTTTGAATCCAATGACGGATCTAAAGCCACTGCCGTGGTTACTTTGGCCGAAACAATACCCTTTGAAGTATTATACAGCTTTAAGTATGCTGCTGCCACTTCTCCCAATATAGCAGATCGTTTTTTATCGACCAAAAGATCAATAAGACTTAGGGTACTTACATCATGGCCTTTAAAAATGGCCTGTAACGAAGCACGCTTATCTTCAGCCTTTATGACCGGACTTTTAAGCACACTGCGCAATTCTTTGCTCGCATTGAGGGTAGCGCTAATTGATTTCATGTTACCAAAAACCACCTCTTCAGTTCCCTTCTCGCGGGCCTGATCTAAAATAGCTTTTGCATAACGAATTGCTGCTCTTGAAGACATGAACTGCTTTTTATATTAATTAAGGTTAGCGTCCTGCAGCATTTTCTCTACATACTGCATCTGCTTATTCTTATCTGAAAGCTCATCTTTAACCACTTTCTCGGCGATTTCTAATGAGAGTACAGCTACCTGATTTTTTAATTCTGCAACTGCAGCGCGTTTTTCGGCTTCAATAGCTTCCTGCGCCTGTGCGATAATTTTTGAAGCCTGCTCTTTAGCATCATCTTCAGCCTCAGCGATCATTTTTGTTCTGATCTCACGGGCATCTTTAAGCATAGCATCACGCTCTATACGTGCTTCCTGTAGTGCCTTTTCGTTATCAGCCTGAAGATTTTTCATCTCCAAACGGGCCTTTTCAGCCGCATCAAGTGCACCCTGGATTCCCTGCTCACGCTCGTCTAAAGAGTTTAAGATAGGTTTCCACGCAAATTTCTTCATCAACAAGATGAGAATCAGCAAAATAACGGCTTGCATTACAAACAAGCCCGGGGAAAAATCATTTAATAATTGATCCATCTCTAATTTAATGTTTTAAATAAAACAACTCCTGCAACCAACCGTTGCAGGAATTGCTTAGTTGTTTAACTGGGATTATTTACCTAAAATCAACGCACCGAAAGCAAGACCTTCTAAAAGTGCACCGATGATAATCATCGCAGTTTGAATCTTTCCAGCCGCTTCAGGTTGACGAGCGATACCTTCCATCGCTTTACCACCGATTTGTCCTAGTCCGATACCACCACCGATAACGATTAATCCAGCTCCAATTAAATTGTACATAACAATTGATTTAAAAATTAAACAAAACTTTCTCTCACATCCTCCACATCGTCAATCTCATGACCTTCGGCATCGTGCTCATGATGATGGTCGTGTTCTGCAACCGCCATACCAATGAACAGGGCCGATAGCATCGTAAAGATAAATGCCTGTAAGAATGCAACTAATATTTCAATAACCGAGATAAAGAGCGTAAGTACAAGAGAAAGTCCTGTAGAACCTACAGCGCCAAACTGGGCTTTTAATGTGATCATTAAAGCAATTAAACCCATTACCACTACGTGACCGGCAGTGATGTTTGCAAACAAACGTATAAGCAGGGAAAAAGGCTTGGTTAAGATTCCTAAAAGTTCAATAGGAATAAGTATGATTTTCATAATAACCGGTACATCGGGCATCCAGAAAATATGTTTCCAGTAATCTTTGTTTCCGCTAAACTGCACAATTACAAAAGTGAACAGCGCAAGACATACGGTTACTGCAATCTGACCGGTGATGTTGAACCCAAAAGGCGTCATCCCCAATAGGTTTGAAACCCAGATAAAGAAAAACACCGTCAACAAGAAACTCATGTACTTGCGATACTTGTTCTCGCCAATGTTGGGGCGGGCAATCTCGTCACGAACATAAATCACCAACGGCTCTAAAGCGCGGCCAAAACCGGTAGGGATATTTTTCCTTTTGTATTGTCTTCCAAGTGAACCAAACCAGAAAAGCAACAACAGCCCAACCAGGATAATCCCGAAAACACTTTTAGTAATCGATAAATCGAAGGGATGATGCGCATTAACCGGATGGTGATCTTCGCCCATAACGATTTCTTCTGCACCTTCTTCTAATTCGTAAATTTTGTCGTGTAGATTCACAAAACGGCTTCCTCCTGCCTCAACAACTACCTCACCATCAATATCGTGGTGAAACTCTGAAGACATAAAGGCCACGGGACCATTACTTGCCCAAACAATTACCGGCAAAGAAAACCCAAAGTGCTGACGCTCTCCCGCTGCATCTGTGTACGAGAACAAATGGAAGTCGTGAGAGTCTTTGAGGTGATGATTGGTATAATCTGTAATTTCCTTCTGCGTGTCTACAGGACCCTCATCATTAGCTTCTGCCACACTTTGCTCTTGTGCGCTTGCAAAAGATCCTATCAATAAAAAACTGATAACAGCTAGAAAATGAATGCGTAAAGAACTTATCTTCATTATAATTTTTTAAAAAATCAGGCTTGCTAAAATTTGGTGCAAAACTAATCATTTTATTCACAATAGCACCTTTTTTATGCAAATATAAAATCAGGTTTTTTTATTTAATATCCTGATCAGGAGTAATACCTCATAAATTAAGAATATAAATATGGGTATCAACATGCTAAGCCGCTGCAAACGTGTAAAAACTTCTTCCTGAAACAGCAAATCTTTAAACACCAATCCCATAAAAAGCAGTTTGCCAAAAATTGTGAATAAAAAAATAAAGCCCAACTTGTCGTAAAATGCCGGAACCAACGCAGGAAGGCTTATAAATGTGAGGCAAATGATAAGGCTGCTAATCCCTGCAAACAGGTAAAAATTAAGCAATTTATAAGGCAGCTCTATGTCAAGCAACTGCAGCAAACCACTGTGCAAAAAGTAAGCGACAACACCTGTCACCAGTAATAAGGCGGCGTTGCTTAGTAAGCGTTTGTTAAGATTCATGAATTGAGGCTTTTTACGGCGCGTATAATTACATACATAGACAGAAAAACGGCAAGGAGTGAAACTAAGGGCTCCAGAAATTGGGTTTCAAATTTGCGATCAAGCCATTCTCCGAGGAGATTACCCAGGTAAATCGTCAATCCCATCTGGATCGCAATAGTAGAAAATTTGGCCCAGCTTTTAAGCGGACTTTCCGGCTTCTTGTTTGACATCGTCTGTTAAGTTCTTAACCCCGGTTCCCATAACGCAGGTTGCATTAAAATCTGCTCCCGGCTCTACCGAAAGTCTCCCGGTGGTCACCTCTCCCTTCACCACAGCCGAACTTCTGAGGTTAAGTAATCCTTCTATCGCCAGAGTACCATCAACGGTACCTTCAAGATCTGCCTCTTTACAAATGAGTGTGCCTTTAAGCATTCCGTTTTTACCAATGACAACTTTACCGGTGCTTTCCATCTTTCCTTCAAGGCTTCCGTCAATTCTAAAATCACCTTCAGATTTGATCTCTCCGGTGATAGAAGTCCCTTTACTGATTCGGTTTTGCTTACTTCCGTCTTCGATTTCGGTTCTTCCTTTGTCTTTTCTCATCACTTCGTTTCTAGATTTTTATAGGCTTGCAGATTCTTGTGTATCTGAATGGTTCGATAATTTTGCGAATTTATAACAACAGGTTCTTCTTCTTTTATCCCAATGATTTTTTCGCGGTTTAGCGTTTCTGAAAAAATTAAAGCTTCGGCTGCAGAAACAAAACCATGAAAAACCAAAAATTCGGTGTTTTCATCATAAACATCTATTGAAACACTCAAATCCTTACGCGACTGCCGACTCAAAAAAGCTTGTGCAGCGTCTTTCAATTTAAGGGTTTCGGGATGATTATTTTTTACATAAGGATACAGCAGTTTAAAGCTGAAAGCTTCAGCATCGGCAATAAAATCTGAACTTTTAACGGCCGGCAATCCCTTTTCCAGTAATTCTTTGGCACGTTTACCTTCGTCCTGATTGGGATAATTGAGCGCAACATAATTTAACGCTTCCTCCCAGGCACCAAAGCCTTTAAGCTTACCGGTTGCCAGTGCTTTTAGGAGTTCAAATTTTGGCGCGAAAGTATCACCGGCAAACTCATCAATGTAATCCTGAGATTTAGCGATTACCGCCTCGTACTCCTGATTTTCGTATTGCTTATACAACCTGTTGTAAACGGCTTCGGGACTAGATTGATCCTGCTCAAGGGTCTTACCTGGATTTTTAATAATGCTGGCGTAACGGGTATCACCGTAATTCTGAAGAATATCGAATTTATTCTTGTCCCGGTTGAAGGTGTCGCCTTCAGACTCATAAAGTTGGTACAAATTGTATTTCGCCGGAAGGATTAAGCGTTCTTCAGGGTTACTGGCAAGCAGGTTTTCAAGCCGCTGAATGGCTAAAACGGGTTCGCTTAATTTCTCCTTATAGATTAAACCCAGCTGGTAATAGGCAAAATTTCGTTCGGTTTGAATGCTGTCTACAGCAGCCGGGGCAGTCGGTATTTTACTCACATAGCTATCTATCGAATACAATTTGTCATCACCAAAGTCCTGATCTTCCTGCTGAGCGGCAGTCGCAGCTTCGTCTGGCAAGACGCCGAGTCTGGTTGAGATACGCCAGTAATCTTCATTAGGGCGCGAACCCCAGCGGTTTTTAAAATCGAGTTTTCCCTGTGCAACCTGAGTTGGGTTGTAGAAGTAAAAGCTTCCGCCCTGGGGAGGCCCATTGCTGTTATCCGCAACAAAAAACTCATTATTTGCCAAAGTAGCCTCTGCAATTTCTGAAGCAATCGAATCTTTTGCCCGTTTTTCTTTGAGCATTGTGATGTAATTTTCAAAATAAGCTGTGCGCTCTGCATCACTCATGCGCACCAGATTTAAAATACTGTCGTTGCGTGTGGCAATGCCTTCATAGAGAATCACATCATTGAGATTCTCGCGCTTTTTGCTGATACGGCGGTACTCCTGGGTATTTTCGGGTACGTAAGTAAGCGTGCTGTCATAATATGCCCCTGCAATGAGGTACTCTGAATTGTCAAAATTGAGATCGCCAAGACTCAGGTAATTACGCGAGGTCAAATAGTTATCTGGACTGTTGGCACGAATGGATTTATTGAAATAAGAAACTGCCGAATCCTGTTGTCCCACATTGAGGTAAAACTGAGCAAACTGATGCTGAATGATATCCAAATAAGGTCTGTTTTCCCGATTCTCTTCCAGATCTGTCAAAAGATTGAAGGCAAGCTGTGGATCCTGACCTTCATAATTGAAATTGCGCAGTTTGTTAACATACGCATTGATCATATACCTGCGCGGCGACTTACGATTGAGATCGATTACCTTATCGTAATTGGCATTGGCTAGCAGCGGTTGACCTACGCGGTCATACAATTGCCCTTTTATAAAGTAATAGCGGCCTTTCTCTTCGTTTTTACGGGTGAGATAAGCGGCCTTTTCAATATAGACCAAAGCGCTGTCCAGTCGGTTTTCTTCAATATAACCCTGAGCCAGCATAGCCGAAGCGTCAGCAAAATCCTGCTGGTCTAAAGCATCTTCCTCGTCAAGAAGCTTGTGCAGACTTTCAATTGCAATTTTGGTGTTATTAAGGCGCAGATTTGTTTTGGCCTTCCAGATTTTGGCCTGAGCAATGTTATTGCTGGCGGGATAATACGCCAGAATATAATTAAAAGCCTCAAGTGCACGCACGTAGCGCAAATCGTAATATCGGGCTTTACCTAAAAGCATAAACGCCTCGTCAATCTGGGGATTACGCTCGGTGCCGTCTATTTCCATACTGTGTTTTTGTATGGCTTTTATGGCTTTTTCTTCGGCACGCTCAAAACTGGGATCTACGGCTTCACCGGGAAGCGGTATAAAGTCTGGAGAGTCCAGGCGTTCTACCGGTAAAATCTCCCAAAAATTATCCTGATAACTCTCAATAAGAGCGTCACGTCCCTGCTCAAAAGCCTGCCTGCCATTGAACAGCGTATTGTACTCTGCAGTAATCGCGTGAAAATTTCTACTTAGAAATTTATCTTTCTTACGGGAACAACCTGCCAAAACGGCGAGAAGTAAGGCCACGAGAAGTATTTTTTGTACCGAAGTCTGCAAATCTTAGTTGATTATTAAGCAATAACTGCAAAGTAGCAAAATTAGTATGAAGGGGTTAAAATGCTGCGAAAATAATTTTGAAACTAATACTGGCCAAGTATAACTGCTATCTGATAAGTTATAGCTATAACGAAAATAATCCTTGTTCTAAAAAAATTGATCAAATGAAACAAAGTATTATTTATCCTTGATTCTATTCCATCATTTGATATACGTGACTCTATGATCATACCCGCCACCGAAAAAAATAAAAGAAATAGTAAAGTAACTCTCAAATAATTAAAGAATTGATCATTCGACATTCCAAAGCTGGAACAGTAGTAATATTGAATAAGAGTAAACAAAACTGCAAATCCGATCATACCAAAAAGAAGTCTCTTTGATATAATAAAATCTCGAACGAATACGTAATAGACTAGGAAGTCTAAAGCCGCAAAAAATATTAAATAGAATATTTGAATCACTCTTTTATTCTACAAACTTCATCTACTCCACCAAGGGCTCCTCCTTACTAAAATACGCTTCCAGTTCTTTAAGGGTTGCTTCAGAAGTCTTGATGTCTTTTACCAGTTTCCCTTTTTCGAGGACTACAATACGCTCGCAGACTTCGGTTACGTGAATGAGATCGTGGCTTGAGACCAGCACGGTAATGTCACGGTCAGTTGCCAGTTTTTTAATAATACCTTTTAAGCGAATTTGTGTCGTAGGATCGAGATTGGCAAAAGGCTCGTCCAGTATAATTACATCGGGATTGCCAATTAGCGTAGCCACAATGCCTACTTTCTTTTGGTTTCCTTTAGATAAATCGCGTAAATACTTGCGTTTGCCCAGAATTTCATCGTTAAAAAAGTCGGTAAATCCTGCGAGTAAAGCATCCACATCAGCCTTGTTTTGCCCGCGCAGTTCGCCAATAAAGTAAAAATATTCTTCAGCCGTAAGATACCCAATCAGGAAACTTTCGTCAATAAAGGAAGCCGTGTGCGATTTCCAGGCTTCGCTTTCATTGACCTTGCTTTCGCCATTTTGAATGTAACCCGTTGTAGGCTGAATCAGGTCTAGTAACGCGCTAAAAAGCGTGGTCTTTCCGGCACCATTATTCCCCACAAGGCCAAAAGATTCGCCTTTAGGAATGTGCAGTTCTTCGATATTTAAAACAGTAACGCCGCTATAGGTCTTCGATAAGTTGTGAATATGGATCATAATACTAATTTTCTTAATTGTTGCTTAAACTTCCCTCCTCCCGATAGTTATCGGGAGAGAAGGGTTAGGATGGGATATTAGTTTTTCTGCTTATACGCAGCTATGGTTTTATACTTTTCCGCTTTATAAACCGATTCGATTTTTTTGAACATAAAATCGCGGAACGCAAAGCCCGCGACACCGGCCAAAGCAACCAGCGCATAACCAAATACGGGACCTAGCGTAAAATGCCCGATGGCGTACAAAGCGATTGGCAGTAATAGTTTTGGAATCGTAATCAGCAGGGTTTTCACGTTAAATGCCGAACTGTCACCAAAAGCTTTTTTGTTGCTGGTCAGATCAATGGGCGTTTTGATGTATGCACCACCCAGTAGAACCACGTGTCCGTTTACACCCATATTGTAAATTCCGCCTACCAAAACCGCGGCATAAGCTTCCCAACCAAAATACAGATAGCCCAGGCCTAAAATGGTTGATACCGCAGTTGCCAAAACAACCAGCATCCATTTAGACTTTAAATATTCCTGATAACGGATGTTTTGGGTCATCATCAGCGGATAATACGCGCTGTCCCAACTGGGTACAAATTGCCCAAAACTGAACAGAAAACCTCCGGAAACGAAAATTCCGGCAAAAATCTTCATAAACGGGTTGTCGTAACTTTCAATACCACCGGTAAAAAAGAGCAAACCGTAAAACAAAAATACCACGCTCATAATCACAGTAGTTTTAGACCGCTTGTTGCGCTTAATAAGTTTGATGTCGTTCTTTAAGAAGGTTGCGGTTTTCCCAAAACGATCGAGCCAATCCAGATTTTCGGTTGACGCTTTTTGAGCTTTTACGGCCAGACCGGCATCCAGATACAGGCGCTTCAGAAAATAGCCGTGAGCGACTTTATACAGCGCGATTGCAGCAATTACGGGGATGGCAAACATCCACAGCGTGTCATACAATCCCTGAAAAAAGGGAGCTACGTAGGGTGTTATATCAAAAATCCCGTAATACTGAAGGGCTCCAAGTCCCAGAATGACTGACCCCAAACCTACAACCAAAGCCATCGCATCGTTGAGAAACACGTTGATGAAATTGTTTACATAAATAAGCGCCATCATCCCCAGGTGCCAGGTAATCACGTGCAGCGCATCATAACCCTGCGCCAGCAACACCACACTAAACGGAATAAAGAAAAACGCGTGTACTATGTTAAAAAACGACAGCATGGTTTTGCCCAGCGCAAAATCTACAATCTTAGCCTTATTAAAAGGCAGTAAAAGCAGGGGTTTTATATTGACCACCGGCATTTTTTGCAGCATATACTTAATGATCAGGTCGAAAAGCACATAATAAATCATAAACTTATTAAGCGTTTGCAAGGGCTCATAACCTGCTTCCTCAAGACCAAAATAGGCTCCGACACCCGCAAGTGTAAAAAGACCTATAAAATACAGCGCCCCGAGGGCCATAAATATTTTGAGTACCAGATTGGTTTGAAAAGCTGCAGATCTAAAAAAGCTCTTCCATTCCAGATTGATAAAGTGTTTGATCATTGTATTGCCTTTTTTTGAACGTATTGTCACCGCATTAGTGCGAAAATTATAGAATTGTTACAGCGCAAAACGCCTGTGCTTCGTATTTTTGCCCAAATTTTTTGAACTATGAGCGATTTTCACGCACTAACCATACAAGATATTACCCGCGAGACCGATAAAGCAGTGAGCATCACCTTTGGAGTCCCTCAAAACTTAAAAGAGACATTCAGCTTTAAAGCCGGCCAGTACATCACCCTTAAAACACAAATTGACGGTAAAGAAGTGCGCCGCGCGTATTCGCTGTGTTCTACTCCGCAAAGCGGAATGTTGAAAGTTGCCGTGAAAGAGGTTGAAGGCGGAACGTTTTCCGTTTTAGCCAATAATAAACTTACGGTTGGCGAATCGCTTGAAGTACACCCGCCGGAAGGAAAATTTACAGTAGAAACCAATCCCAAGAATCAGAAGGATTACGCAGCTTTTGCTGCCGGAAGCGGAATCACACCGGTGCTCTCCATCCTTAAAACCGTATTGGAGCAGGAGCCTAAAAGTCGGTTTGTTTTGGCTTACGGAAACAGAGCCGTTGAGGAGACGATTTTCCACAAAGAATTGCTGGAATTGCAGTTGAAGTACCCGGAGCGTTTGTTTGTCGAATTTATTTACAGTCGTAAGCAGGAAACCGATGCGCATTTTGGCCGAATCGAAAAAGCTACCGTCAATTTTGTGCTGAAAAACAAATTCAAATCGCACGATTTTGATCAGTTTTTCCTCTGCGGACCTAAAGAAATGATCAATGGTGTAAAAGGCGTTTTAAAAGAAAACGGAGTTGCAGACGATAAGGTGAAATTTGAACTTTTTACCAGTTCTGATGACGGGGATGAGATCGCTGAAGCCCTTGACGGAGTAACTCAGGTAAAAATCATCTGCGACGATGAAGAATTTGAATTTACAATTCCTCAGGATAAAATTATTCTTGACGCTGCTTTAGAGCACGATATTGACGCGCCGCACTCCTGTCAGGGAGGTATTTGCAGCAGCTGTATTGCCCGCATTACCGAAGGCACCGCAGTAATGCGCAAAAACCAGATCCTTACCGATGATGAGGTTGAAGAAGGTCTGATCCTGACCTGCCAGGCTTTGGCCACCTCAGCAACGCTTACAGTTGATTACGACGAGGTATAGAGCCCAGCCCCCTAACCCCCGAAGGGGGAATTTGCAAAGCTTCGCTTTAAAAAAATTAATCCTCACCCATTTCAAAAATGGGTGAGGATTTTTTACAACGAATATTTCGCCAAAACCTCTTCAACAGGTATAAACTCAAGTTTACCCTCTTGAAATTTCAACAACATCTCATCCATCATCGCTTTATAGCTTTCAGATGGTTCAGGTTCTTTAGGAGTTAAGTCGTTTGCTTTCATAGTTTGCTATTATTTAGTAAACCGTGCAATGATTTTTGCTACCGGTTCAATGGCTTTGGTATGTTCAATGGTGGGTCCGGCGACCCAGACTGTTTTGTAGGTGGCTTCGGTGGCGGCTTTGGTCACCATATTGGTTCCTTTTAAAAAGCGGAGCATTTTTACATACTTTTTAAGCCATTTGTTTTTATTGAGCAGCTTTTCAATCCAGGTTTGCTCGGTGCCTATTTCCTGCACATAAGGCGTATTGATCACCGTACAGGGCGTACCGCTGATCTTTTGGGTCATCACAATGTCCTGTTTCCCATAATCTACACAGGCTTGCTTGTATTCCTGCGAAACCCCCGCTTCTTCTGATGCAATAAACGGACTCCCGATGCTGACCCCCGATGCTCCAAAACTCATTTTTTCTTCCAGGTCTGCACGAGTTCCTACCCCGCCTGCAGAAATCACAGGAAGCTTTACCGCTGCATTGAGGCTTTCGATTAGTTTTTTGGGCGAAATGTCTCCACGATGGCCGCCGGCTTCGTTATTTACGGCTATAATGGCATCGCAGCCCAGGCTTTCTACCTTTTTGGCCTGCTCCAGATTGACCACATCGCAAAACACCAGAATACCTTTTTTATGGGCTTCTTCAATTACCTGTTTGGGATTACCCAGGGAAGTGATGATGAAGTCACAACCCAGTTCGCAGCAAACCGCCAACTGATCGGGGTATTTGGTATTTGATTTATTGACAATGAGATTAAAGCCAAAAGCTCCCCCATCTGCTTTTGCGGCTTTAAGTTCGTTAATTGCTTCGCGTAATTCAGGCAAGGTACGGTAGTTTAGCGCCGGGATACAGCCTGCGATCCCGGCCTGCATAGCCGCTTTAACCATGGCTACGTTTGACACGAGAAACATAGGCGCCATAATAATGGGATGCTGAATATGGAGTAACTGTGTAAGGGATGCTTTCATGGTCAACTAATTGATTTCTAAAGTTAGTTTTTTAATCAGCTTTCCTGTTTTAAAAGCGTATTAAAAAGCAGTTTTTAAAATGGTAGTTGCAAACCGCGTGAGGGATAGTAGCGGAAAGCTTTATGCCTATTGCAAATGGCATAAACTTGTAGCGGATAGCCCGACCCGCAGGGTCACGCCCAAATCTGATAATCGGAAGTAAAAAAAGAGATCACCTGTAAAGGATAGTTTACGCTAAAACCGTTTTGATGCGATCAACTACCTGTTGCGGTTTAATGCTGTACATCGCCTTCTCGTAGCCTGCAAGGACTTTATTGCCATAAACCGAAGTGGGGATCGCCGGAAATTGCTCCCGGTCTGCCACTAACTGGTTTTCGGGAGGCTGGCCGTAGGGCGTAAAACCCAAATACGGATGCGTCACGCCCCAAATCGTAACTACCGGAATACCGAAAAGCGCGGCAAGATGGCCATTACCGCTATCCATCGCTAGCATGGCGTCGAGATGGGAAATCAAGGCGAGTTCTTCAGCAAAGCTGAATGTACCCGCTACCGAAACGCAGTTGGGATATGTATTGGCAAAAGATTGTAGCTTTTGAGTCTCTTCTGCCCCACCGCCAAACAGGATGATTTTATAGGATTCGCGGTTTAATTGAGACAGGACAATATCCATCAACTCCAGTGGATAGTGCTTACCGGCGTGTGCCGCAAAAGGCGCGACGCCCAGCCATTTGTAGGGTTTGTGACCTATATGCTCCCGAATACTGTCGGTAATAGCTTGTTTTGGTAGGAATTCGCTGCCGGTTAGTTGCACGGGGTATCCTAAGCTTTCAAAGACTTCGGCATAACGCGCGTGGGTGCTTTTTAAGGCCCTGAAATCCTTATTAATCTCCCGGGTTAAGGCTTTCTTTTCGGCCCTGCCTTTATCAATTTGTGCCGATTTACTTCCGCGTAAGCGAAAAAAAGATCTCAGCACATTAGAGCGGATCACGTTATGTAAATCGGCAATCGCAGTAAAACGGGCGGGATCCAGGTCTTTATACAGTTTATAGAGCCCAACGGCTCCCTTATACCTGCCCTTAACATCTGCACCAAAGAAATGCACACGCTCCAGCGGTTCAAAAAAAGGCGCAAAAAAAGGCCTTGACACCACCGTAATCTCCAAATTGGGATAGGTACGTGTCAAGGCGATTAATACGGGTACGGTCATCGCCACATCCCCCATTGCTGAAAGGCGTATGCACAGAATATGGGGATTTTGGGCAACCGGCATTTACTTCTTGCTTTGGCTGCGCAGCACGGGATTGAGTTCCTCGTCGTTGTACATTTTCATCTGCTTGTAGACTTTCATATACTTGTCACCGTTTTCGATATCGCGCACCAGCGTGTCTATCGCCGTACATAAATCTACACGCTGCTCGATGAGCACGTCTAGTTTATTCTGACAGGCGATTTTGTGCTCGTCTGAAGCGTCTTCGCGATTCGCTTCCTCTTCCATGTGGTAAATTTTCAGGGTGAGAATAGCGAGACGGTCTAGCGCCCAGGCCGGACTTTCGGTATTGATGGTTGCCGAATCCTTAGGCTCTATATTGCGATACAGTTTCAGGAAATAGCTGTCTATATACTCCACCATATCGGTACGATCCTGGTTTGAAGCGTCGATTTTTCGCTTGAGCTCCAGCGCATCAACGGGATCGATTTTCGGATCTCGAATAAGATCTTCATAATGCCACTGCACCGTATCGATCCAGGCTTTGCGGTAGAGCAAATGCTCTAAAAAGTCAACATCGGTGTCGTACGGGTTGTCAAAAGGCTGATCAACGCGGTCTTTAATGTGGTAATCGTCTACAGCGCGCTCAAATATACGTTTTGCGGTATGTGTTATCATGGCTGGTTATTTTTCTAATATGTGTAAATATTCGGTTGTACCGGTTGCTTTATGATTGCGGTTTTCGGTCTTATCGGCTTTAAAACGCTGATACGATGTGGTAACCAAATCGTATTTGCCATACCGCTGCATAATCGCTTTTACGGTTTCGGCAGGCATTAAGCCCTCATTATTGTAACTCAGGAAAATCGTTTTAAAATCTGCCTCCTTTATCAATTCTTCAAAAGCAGTTGCGACCTCAATTTTGCTGCAAAAAGCACTTTTTTTATAGCTCCGCAACCCGGTTTTTCCTTTGGGTACAAAGGTATCTTTTTTTGCGATAGTATTGAGCACATGATAATTGGCGCCATACTGCCGTGCGTTGTAGGGCGGGTCGAGGTATAAAATATCGCCCGAAATAGCTTTGATGAGTTCGTTGCTGTTTTGGTTGTAAACCGAATGATTACCCGGGGTGATTTCAAACTCGGCAGGTCTTAGGATCAAAGTGTTTTGAGCTGATTTTTTCAGTTTTTTTAAATACGCGCCATAAACCGAAGCCGTATTGGCAACCTTATCGGCACTCTCCAGCAAACTGGCCAACAGAAAAAAATACACGTCTTCGTTTATTTCGCCCTGTAAAAACCAGGCTTCAATCTGGCTGCGGATCGCGTCTATTTTTTTGCCGTTTTCGGCTGAAAAATACAATCGTCCCGCTTTTCCATCCTCGCTATAGGTATTGAAGATAAAACCTGCTTTTGGTGGGAGATTTTCTAATTCTTCAATATAGGCTGAAGCATTAACCGGCTCATTGTTGCCAATGTAATTTCGATTTAAGACATAGCTGTAAAACTCCAGATCGTTTGCGATCACCCCTTTGACCAAAGGTTTAAACGTGCGTCCCACACTGCCCGTACCGGCAAACAAATCGCAGAAAACGAGCTTTGATAAATCTGGCCCACACACGTCACTGATGCTGCTGAGCAACCAGGAAGAAAGTTTATGTTTTGAGCCTATATAATTCATCGTACTGCCCAGATACTATCTGAAAAAACGGTTTTTGAGTGCGTTATTGAAACTGCAATTAATTTTGAGGCATCAAAAGTACTCACATAATCTGCAATAAGCCCTTGCAACCAGGATATTTCTGCCTTTAACCGGTAATGCCTTCCGTCTGCTTGATGCACGATTAAAAAAAGCCGGTTTTCCAGATGAAAGCGCCTGCCGGTGCTTTGATGCGTATACAGCCAGTTGATGAGCTGTGCCGGGTTTGCTTTCGCGAAAGCGAGATCCTGATCAAAAGCCTTTGGAAAAACGGAAGTTTTCAGGTCAAAATTAATCCCGTTTATGCTAAAATCAACCAGACGGTCTTTGGCATTTTTTGCCGGTACGACTCCCGGTTGCTCGCAAAAAATCTGTTCAACAGCGCGGGCGCTCCAGTAATTGTACCAGCGATTGAGTGCATAGTTCAAGAAAGCCTGTTTGTCAAATTCTGAAGTTTCAGTCCGCGAGATGCGTTCCAAAACGCTTTCAAATTGCCAAAAATCATAGATAAAATCACTGCGCCGGTCCCAGACATCGTTTTGTTTTCTAAACCAGGTATCGGGATAAAGCCAACGCTTTTTGAGTTCGCCCTCCAGCTGAACAAGATTTAAACGCCCCACCAGACTGCGCAAAAAGGCATAAGCAACGCCAGCCATAGAATCATTTCTTTAAACCAAAAGCTTTTGCTTGTTTCTATATAGGTGGCCGCGATGATCGCCAGCGGACCGAATAAAAAATACAATTCACTGCCATCACGCACCGGTGCGAGAAACAAGGCGATGAAAAGCGCAACCAGCGAACTGATGAAGGTAAGCAGATAGGAAGCCTTTAATTTTTGACTCACTTCGCTTATCTGCGACACATACCGAAAACCACACCACAGGTACAGTGTGAGAATTAATGAGGTGGGCAATAACAGTCTCAGATTGTTGAATGACGAAAAATCGTAGGTTGGCAGCTGCACATAATTACGCGCAAAAACCCCAGCTCCTTCATAATACAGACTAAAGGTTAGCACCAAAATAAAAACCGTAAACAGGCCCGCAAACGGAAGCAGCCAGTTGCGATATTCATTGGGAGAATAAAATACAATAGCAAAGTAGAGTACCACTATAAAAAGAAGGCTCCAGAAAAAAAACAGGGAGGCTACAGCAATCCAGAATGCCGCGTCAAAAATTTTCTTTTTTTGGTCTTTTTCAGATTTGAGACTTATGATTCTACGCAAAGCCAGAAGCACAAACAAGCCCGACAAGACCATATCATTATTGAAAAAAGTTTGTGGAATGGCCAGGGTAAAACAGGCGAAGAAAAAGACAATGTAGGTGGTTCTGCGGGTTAACGTGTTGCGTTTTACCACAAAATTGAGAACCCCCAGCGAAAACAAATACAGTAATAAAAACATAAACCGACTCAAAATACCCAGAGCCGTTAACTCGTAATATTCTGAAAATGTGTAATATCCCGTAAGAAACAGAATCACACCCAGCACGATTACTGCGAAATTTATAGGTTTTGAAGCGCCAAAAAAGCTTGTTAGCATTGTAGTTTTTTCTATTTTTGCAACGCACAACTCAAAATAACGGGTGCGGCATTCGTAATCAGGATGTAAAAGTATACAATTATGGAATTGAAAGATTTATTTTACGGAATTCAGGATTTTTTTGTCAACGTAGCTTTTGCTCCTTTAGACTGGTTACGTCAATTACAGGATAGCAGCTGGGTAGCCGCAAACCTGATTAATATTGTGTTTATCATTGTAGTTTCAGTTGCGTTTGTGTACTGGTGCATACAGCTTAACAAATTTGACAGTCAGGAACATCACAACCTTAACAGCTAGTTTTTGTTCCCTTATCATAGTAAAAAAGCCCCGAATTACGGGGCTTTTTTAGTTCTATGCTTTTGGTTTTACAAATCAAAACCAATGTCTTTGCGGTAGTTCATCTTATCAAATTTGATTTTTTCAATGTTTTTATAGGATGTTTTAAGCGCTTCCTTAAAATCCTCATGAAGCGAAGTCACCGCCATCACACGACCTCCGGAAGTAACCACTTCTTCATCTTTTAGATGGGTGCCTGCGTGAAAAACCAAAGAGTCTGTAACTGTCTCTGAACCGGTTAAAACCTTTCCTTTTTCATAAGCTTCGGGATAGCCGCCGCTTACAAGCATTACGGTAGCTGCAGATCTGGGATCCAGATCCAGCTCGACCTCATCGAGTTTTTGTGCGGCAACTTTTTCAAAAACGTCTACGAGATCATTTTTGATACGCGGCAGCACGACTTCAGTCTCAGGGTCGCCCATTCTCACGTTGTACTCAATCACTTTAGGATCATCCCCTACTTTGATGAGTCCGATAAAAATAAAGCCCTTGTACTCAATTTCTTCGGCCTTTAAACCTTCAATCGTAGGTTTTACGATTCGGTTTTCAATTTTTTCCATAAAAGCTGCATTTGCAAACGGAACCGGAGAAACCGCTCCCATACCCCCGGTATTCAGGCCTTTATCGCCCTCGCCAATACGCTTGTAATCTTTCGCCGTAGGCAAGGTGATGTAATTTTTACCGTCTGTAAGCACAAAAACGCTGAGTTCAATACCATCTAAAAACTCTTCGATTACCACGGTTTCACTGGCAGCACCAAACTTTTTATTGGTAAGCATATCGGTGAGTTCGGCTTTGGCTTCGTCGAGATCATTCAGAATGACCACACCCTTACCGGCTGCAAGTCCATCTGCTTTCAACACATACGGAGGCTTCAACTCTTCTAAAAATGCTTTTCCGGCATCGAGACTTTCGGCTTTAAAACTTTCATAGGCTGCTGTAGGAATGTTGTACATTGCCATAAACTCCTTAGCACGTTCTTTACTGCCTTCGAGCAATGCACCGCGTTTTGACGGACCAATTACCGCAACGTGACCAAGTTCCTTATCATTTTTAAAGAAATCATACACCCCGTGTACCAGCGGATCTTCGGGGCCTACGACCACCATATCTATATTTTTGTCTAAAACCAGTTTTTTGATCGCCTCAAAATCGGTTACCGAAATATCAACGTTAGTCGCGATACCGGCTGTACCGGCGTTACCCGGAGCCACAAAAAGCTTTTCACATTTAGGACTTTGAGCGATTTTATAGGCAAATGTATGTTCACGCCCGCCGGCGCCCAGAATAAGAATATGCATCAGATGAGCTTAAAAATTAATTAAGCCTCAAAAATAAATGTTTGTAAATTGACCTACTAATTTTAGTCTTGTGAATTTAACCAACCTCAGTCTGCGCCTTAACGGCTATTCTATCGCCGCCGCAAAACGCAAATTGCAGCAATTGCAGGCTGAAGTAGAACAGGATTTTTCCGCCTATACAGAAGCCCGAAAAACAGAAATCCTAAGGCATCATCTTGCTGAAAATCCCTTTTACCAGAATTTAGCCGGAAAAGTTACAGACTGGAATTCCCTGCCTGTATTGACCAAAAGTGATTTGCAGCAACCGCTTTCCAAACGTCTTTCTAAAGACTTTTCTGAAAAAAACATTCACAAACACAAAACTTCGGGCTCGTCGGGTCATCCCTTTATTTTTGCCAAAGACAAATTTGCGCACGCGCTTACCTGGGCTTCTATTCAGGATTTATATAACGGGCTGGGGATTGACATGGGCCTAACGGAAGCGCGTTTTTATGGCATTCCAAAAAGCGGTATCGATCATTATGAAGAGCGTTTTAAAGACTTTTTAGGCAATCGCTATCGGTTTCCCATTTTTGACGCTTCGCCCGAAAATTTTGAAACCTTTATACGCCGTTTTAAAACCGGGGCTTACAGCTACCTCAACGGTTACACGAGTTCGCTGGTGCTGTTTGCAAAATTTTTGGCTGAAAAAGATCTGGTTCTGAAACGTATTTGCCCGAGCCTTACCCACTGCATTGTCACTGCCGAAATGCTGTTTCCGGAAGATTTGAAGCTACTCGAAAAGCAGTTTGGCGTACCCGTTATCAATGAATACGGTGCTTCCGAAACCGGAATTATTGCAATAGGCAATGCCGGAAGCGATTTACAGATAGACTCCAGACTGATTTTTGTGGAAATTCTGGATGAGAACAATAAGCCGTTGCCTGAAGGTGTTTCGGGTAAAATCGTGATTACGGCGCTATTCAATAAGGCGCATCCTTTTATCCGCTACGAAATAGGCGATCTTGGAGCTTTGAGTTTGAAGAATGGCTTGCCGGTTTTAAGCAAACTGGAAGGTCGTGTGGGCGATTATGCACTGTTACCTGACGGAAAAAAGATTCCCGCACTGGCGTTTTACTATGTGACCAAAGAAATCATTTCAGATACGGGCTCGGTCAAGGAATTTGTGATTCATCAGTCTAAGCCTGATCGCTTTGAGATTGCATATGTGGCTGATAAGGCTTTCGCGGAAACGGAACTCCAAAAAATAAAGCGTGCATTACTGCATTATCTGGGACAGGAAGTTACTATCAAAATAGAACAAAAAACATCTCTAGACCGAAGCACGCGCGGTAAGCTGAAGCAATTTACCCGAAGTTTTTAATTGCGGTATTTCACAAAGCCGTTGTACGCCCAGCAAGCCATATAATAAGCCGATTGTAAGGGATTTAAATTTGCAAATTCCCGGTAAAACTGCCATTGGTAGTTGAGCAGGGCTGCCTTGTTGCGTGAAAGCGAACCCTTACGTATTCGGTACACCGCGAGCGGCTCCTGAATGCCGTATGCATAGCCGGTTTCCTTTAAATACTGCAGCCACAAACCCATATCCTGACGCTTTTTAATCAAGGGCATGTACTTTTTTCCAAGCTGCGAAATGTCAATAAAAGCCGTAAGACAACTGATGGAATTGCTTTTTAAAATATCGGTATAGCTTACCCGTTTCGGTACTATAAAATCTGAAAGATAGGGCTGCAGATTTTCATCTAGGCGTTGATACGAACTAAAGACAAAAGCGTGATCCTTTGTAGCCTCAAGACTGCGCTCTAAAAACCGGGGAAACCACAAATCATCGGCGTCAATAAAGGTTAGGTAACTGCCCTGAGCCAGCTCAATACCGCGATTGCGTGCCAACGCGGGGCCCAAATTTTCAGGCTGTTTAAAATAGGAAATGCGCGCATCTGCTTCAGCCAGTTTGCTTATAATTTCTAGAGTAGCGTCTGTAGAGCCGTCGTCCACGAGCAGTAACTCCCAGTCTGTGATGCTTTGGTTTTGAATAGATTTTACAGTCGCTTCAATATATGCAGCCGAGTTGCAACAGGGCGTTACAATCGAGATTAGCGGAGCGTTAATAGGCTTTTTTATCGCCATAAATGACCTGTAAAAATGTTTTAGCGATAATACGCAGATCCATCAAGATAGACCAGTTTTCCACATAAAAGATATCGAGGCGCACCCGGTTTTTGATATCATGTTTGGTTTCGATCTCCCCGCGATATCCGCTAATTTGGGCAAGACCCGTGATTCCGGGTTTTACCAGATGGCGCAACATAAATTTATCGATCTGTGAGGCAAAATCAATAGTGTGGCTCAGCATATGCGGCCTTGGTCCTACTACAGACATATTACCCATCAACACATTATAAAACTGCGGGAATTCATCAAGACTCGTGCGTCTCAAAAACTTACCCACACGCGTGGTACGTGAATCGTTGCGGCTCGCCTGCTGAGCATGAGCATTCGAATTTACCTCCATAGACCTGAATTTGTAACAGTAAAACTCCCTGCCGTCAAGACCGTTGCGCAATTGTTTAAAAAACAGCGGACCCTTATTGTCAAAGTAAATAACTACTGCAAGCAAGGGGGTTAACCAGGATAAAACACCAACAATTACAAAAACCGAAATTACAACATCCAGTAAGCGCTTTAAAAACAGGTTGATAGGCGAGTCTAGCGAAAGCGTACGCAAGGCAAGAATAGGCGTATACCCGTAGTACTGAAAATCCATCTTCTTCGTGAAGATGTCCTTGTTGTCCGGCAGAAACTTCAGTTTGACCAGGTGATTGTCTGCAAAATTAATGAGCTGCTTGATTTCATTGTTTGAAAGCTCTGCAACCGAACAAAAAATCTCTTCAATTCGGTTTTCAAGAACAAAATGCTGAATCTCGTCAAGTCTTATCTGTTCATTTTTAAGGTCAAAATTCTGAACCATTTTAAAACCGTAGGCCTTATTATAGTTGAAAAAATCCTTAAGTTTTTCGGTTTTTGCATTGCGGCCAATGATAATCACCTGTACATAATCTGCCCCCAGTCGCGTTCTAAATTTCTTTCGAAGATTAAAAACAAGAATTTTAAAAAGCGCGATGCTTATCATAGAAACCAACAGAAAACTGAAAATATCGGCTAGCGCTATATCGATTTCGTTAAAAATCCCAAAGAACGAGAGCGTGTATAGTAAAACAAGAAATAATTGCCGGCTAATAAGTCCCAAAATACGTACCAGCGGAGTAAATCTATACACTTTATAAAAACCAAAACCTACTGTGGTAATGAGCCAGGCAAAGACGCTGTAAACTGAAAATATCAGCAAGGCACGGGTAGGCAAGTGCAGTAAAAGTGCGCTTACCAGGATGACAACGAGATCAAAAAGTGCAATGGCCGGCTGCAGCAGGTAATTGTGTCTGATGGATTTTTCGTTCATAAATACAGGTATTCCCAAAGGGGCAAACGGGCTAAAATTACTAAAAGATTTCCGGTAAGCGCCAAACCCTGAAATACATATTCAAATTAAACGGAAAGGAACAGTGCTATTTCAAATTATGATAATATCTTTTCGCCCCGAAAAAGCTCCTAAAGCCTGAAAGGACCTTTCAGAAACTGAACCTATATTTATGCAGAAAATTAAGATTGTACACCTTGTTGAAGCTTTAGGAGGCGGTGTGTACACCTATTTTATAAATCTTACTCACGTTCTTGCATCTGACCCCCGTTTTGAAGTAACCGTTATTTATAGCGACAGGCGGGAACAAATTGATCCGGGTCGCGTGGCGCAGGACTTTCATCCCCAAACAAAACTCATCGTCATCCCTATGATGCGGGAGATAAGTGTTTCTGGAGATTACAGGGCATTTAAAGCTGTGCGAAAGGAACTGCTTAAAATCAGGCCCGATATTTTACACGTACATTCCTCAAAAGCCGGTATCCTGGGTCGTTTTGCGCATTTGTTTTCACGTAACATTCGTGCAAAATTGTTTTACACGCCTCACGGATATTCCTTTTTGCGAAAGGATGTAAGCAAAGTTAAACGCTCTGTTTTTTTCGCGATAGAATTTTTCACCCAGAAACTCTGCGGAGGCACCATAGTGGCATGCGGTGATACCGAGCTTTTACATTCCAAAAAAATTGGAAAAGCGGTTCTGGTACGCAATGGTATTGATCACGCAGCAATCACTGCTCAACCTCAGCTTAAAACGGCAACTACTGAAAGAATAGGAATTTTAGGGCGTACCACGGCACAGCGCGATCCTCAGCTTTTTAACCGTCTGGCGCTCAACAATCCTGAAATTGAGTTTATCTGGATTGGTGATGGCGAACTCAGGCATTTACTTACCGCACCCAATATCAGGATCACGGGTTGGTTTAAAGAAAACAAAAAGGGTCTTGAACGGCTTGAAAAACTGGATGTGTACTTGCAAACATCGCTTTGGGAAGGTCTGCCCATTGCTGTTCTTGAAGCTGCAGCGCGTGAAATTCCTATAATTGCAACCAACATCATTGGTAATAAAGACATTATCAAACCGGGTATAACCGGTTATCTTTTTGAAGATGCTGAAGATTTTCAGGTTTGTTTAAAAGCGTTGCAGCCCAAAGCAGTTCGTGAAAAAATTGGGCAGGCAGCAGCAAAACGCAACCGGCTTCTCTTTGACAGCACTACCAATTTCAACAAGCTTGCGGCCTTATATGTAAAGAACTTTAGAGCTTCCTGATTTAAAAATAAGTTTTCTCCTCTAAACCGCGTTTCCTGCTTTCGCGGTCCAGCACATAGGCCTGCGCAAAAAAGCAAAGCCAAAGCCCGCTAAAAACAATCCCGTCAAAGCGTATTAAAAAATCATCAACCGTATTTGCCGAAGCAAACAAAACAAAGAAAAAAACGCACAAAACCTGCCGGGTTTTAATGCCAAAATAGAGAAACAGGCCAACGTACATAAGGCTTGTGATCAAACCCAAAACTCCAAATTTGATCCAGAAATCCAGATATTGATTGTGAACAGGAAACTCATATTTGGCTAAAAACTGTTGATCGGTCGTTTTAAAATAGCGTATTAGTTCCTGTTTTCCGTCGGCGGCGCCTACCCCAATGAAGGGATGCTGTTTCACAACTTCAAAAGCCGATTGCCAGATACTCAAACGGGTTACCAGACCATTAAAAACCGTTTCTTCCGGATTTTCGAGTTCGTCGAGTTTCCCCACTTTATCGGTATGGGCAAAAGTGACCGAAGAAAATTTCTGAATGCTGTAGGGAAACATCTTTATAAAACCTATTCCAAGAACTCCGAAAATCAAGACTCCCAGGCCCAGTTTCTTCAATACATTAAGGTCGAAAAGCCTTGCTTTTTGGTATAGGCTTACCAGAATAATTCCAAAAAAAGCATTTGCGATAGCTAACCTCGTATTGATGTAAAAGAGAAGAATTACCGAAGCAATAAAGAACAAAAGAGGTAAAACAACACTTCTGATTTTGGCATTTTGGGCTTTCTCCTTTAAAAAATAGAAGTTAATCACAACTACAAAAGCGGTATGCATATTAAGTGCGGGAGCATGGTTTCCGGTAGAATTTGCGAAGGTGTAACCCATTTCCCAGAGGTTTTTTCCACTGAGGTATTTCAAAAATAATTCAGGCTCTATCCAGGCAAAGCGCAGCAGACATACAACTAAAATAAACGTACTAAGCCAGGCATAATAGCGCAACACGCGCGCGGTGTTAAACCTGTGGGTCTGACTCAGCAAACATACCGGAAGTAGAAGCAGCGACAGGCGCTTTTCGGCATGTTTAAAGCCTTCTGTAAGGCTTTCGTTATTCCACAAAAAGAGCAAATCAAGCAAAAAAGGAGTCGCTATCAAAGCCATAATCAGCATACGATCCTTAGTAAATCGCATCCGCTTGAAAAACAAAAGGTTGTATGCCGCAAAAAGAATAAGCAATAGGGTTGACGGCATTCTGAAAATCAAAGATGTGCCCAAAACAACCAGCCATAGATTGTAACTAAACCGGTATGTCCTTTCTGAAATAATCATAATAGAGCGCAAAATAGATGAGCGGCAGGATGCCAATTTTATGTTTAATAGCCGAGCCTAAATCGGGTTCAAAAACACCCTGCACGATAAAATAGGCCATCACAAAGTAAAAAATCCACAGCATCCTGGGATAGGTTTGCTGCTTGCGTAAAGCATTTGCGAAACCCCATATAAGAAACGCAAACAGCATGAATTGCCAGATTACAAATGCCAGAATCTGGGGTTTGCCCAAAAACTTCAGGCCGTTTACCGGAAGATTTACCGTGAAAAATCCGTACGTGATACTTACCGCTTCCCCGTACCAGGTGTTAACGTTAAGCGGGGGTTCTATCATCGATGCCGCTTCCGGACTGAAACGCCTTTCGCTATTTACTGCTTCGCGGCTAATTTCGCTTAAATAAGGACCTTTTATAAAACTGTAGGACAATGACATTACGATAACGGCAAAAATTCCCAATCCAAATACAAAAGCAATTTTAGTTCTCAATCGCAATTTACCCAGGCCATAAAAAAGCAGACTCAGAACAGGAATTAAAACAAAATAAACTCTAAATAACAGTCCAAAAACGATCAGCAATAAACAGCTTAATACTGCAAACCGGCTGTGGGATTTGTACTTTTTATAAAGAAAACCGGGAATAAGAGCCACAACCAAAAAGTTGATAAACTCCTTAGAAGGCATTGAGGTGTAAATCGCAAGAATAAAAAAGGAAATCCAGACCAATGCGTTTTTGAGGCTTAATCGTGAAAAACCATCGGGAACGCCTATTTTAAAAAGTGCCCAAAAAAGAATCGTTAATTGTATAAAACCTACCAGCCAATACGGTAACAGGCGCAACCCGGTGTATTTATAAAACGCCATAGTTAGCGGATAACTGTCTATCCAGCCAATTTCATTATACAAATCAAGGGTAATGATGCGGGCATCATTGTAAAAGCGACCCGGTAAAAACGTGGGGGCCAGCACTGCTAAAAGCACAGCCAAAAAAGCCAAAACCATAAAAAACAGATGGTCTTTGTTTATTAAAACGGGCTTGTTATTTAATTCAGGTATACTCAAGATGCTGTTGTTCTTCCTAAAATTAGCTGTTTTAACTCAGCCAACTGATTCTTCGATAAATCCTGATTCTTAAACCTCATTTTTTCGCGAAGCTTTGCCCGCAGCTCCGGCTCGGTCACAAGTGTTATCAAAGCTTCTTTTAATTCTTTTTTGTTTGGAGAAACCCAAATGCATTCCTCCTCCTTCAGTTGTTCGGGCAGGCCTCCCACACGCGTGCAAATCATAGGTAAACCGGCACTTATTCCTAAGCTCACAACACCAGACTGGGTCGCCTCAAGATAAGGTAAAACCAAAATATCTGCGTTTTGTAAAAGCGCTGTTATTTTTGCTTCAGAAAGGTACTCCAGATGGTAATCTACTGCTTTGAGCTCTTTAGCTTTAAACGGGTAAATGGGTTCGCCTGCAATTATCAGGCGGGTATTCGGCAATTGTAATTCTTCAAATGCTTCCAGCAACAATTCAACCCCTTTATACTTGCTGATTCTGCCCAGAAAAAGAATGCGGGTTTCGTCGGTTTTTAATTTAGGTGGAAAATTGAAATGCGCTGTGAGAGCGCCATGAGGTATAACCGAAGTAGGAACAGAACTGTTTAATTGGGTTTTGATTTGCTGTTCTACAAAATGGGTTAAAAATATCAAATGATCTGCACGTTTAATCCTGAAATTCTCCAGGTACTGCACCAATCTACGGCGTTCTCCGTGATGCAGAATCCCATCGTGAACGGTATAGATTACCGGCTTATGCAGCATTTTAAAAAGAAGTATAAAAGGCAAGTCCCAAAAATGTCCGTAGGGCAGATACAGCCGGTCATAATTTCTTATCAGTTGAGGCAAAAGCATTAAAAACTGTAGCGGAAGCAAAAAAATACTGCTGAAAAAAAAACTCCATGTGTTGGTATAGGTGTGAATACTGAAGCAATTTTTAAACATGCCACAGGAGTAAGTGCTCTGTTTACTGGTCATTAAATCAAAGCTTCCTTCGGGCAGTTTACGCGCAATATTGAGCGCATATAGCGGCTGACTGTTGCGCCTGGCCAAAGAAAGAATGAGCGTTTTCTGCTTGGAGCGGGCCATAGGTTTAACTTAAAAATACCTGTAGTTTATCTGTTCTGTAAACATAAACCACCACACATACATTCCAAAAAGCGATAGCGATACCGGAAGCAATCGCAGCTCCTTCAATACCGTAGGATGGAATCAAAATCAGGTTCAATACAAGGTTTATTAAAACAGCGATAAGCAGGATGTATTGAAACTGGCGGGCCCTGCCGGTCATATTCAGATATATGGCAGCCACTCCTGAGAGGCAACTTACCAGGTACCCCAGGGCGAGAATTCGAAGGGCATTGTAGGCCTGCGTATAGCTTTCGCCAAAAAAACTTAAAATAAACTCCGGAAAAATCAAAAGTATCAGCAACGGAGGCAGAGATAGAATAAAAATAAGTCGGGATGCACGCTTTAGGAGCGCTTTTAACGCACCTGTGTCGTTCAATTGATACTGGTGTGCCAGATTAGTGGCAAAAAGCGCATTTATCGTATTTAAAACCGTACTTACGATCAAGACCAGCTTTACAGCAGTCGCATAATAAGCTACCTGAGCATAATCAGCATATTTTTTTAAAATAATGATATCGATACTCAACAACAGGAAAAAACCCAAACTGCTTACCGCCATTGGAAAGGATTTTTTTAAAATACCAAGACTTCCCAAGGGTTCTACAGCCGTACTTTTTTTTTCCTTTTTCTTCCACACCAACAAACTACTGATGACTGCGAGCAACACGAAACTCCCCAAAAATACCAGATAAATGTATGATCCTGCGCGGAAGACTTTCAGTAGAATAATTCCTATTAAAAAAGGGGCATATTTGACGATTCCTCTAAATAATTCGGAACGATTGATTTGTCCGTAGGCCCTGAATAATTCGGTATTTAAAGCTGATACGGCATAGAAAAACAATCCGGCCGAGGTGAATAAAACAAGACGTTTTGCCTGTACATCTTCAAAAAAGCTTGTAAACACCTCTTCGGGCAGGCTGAAGACCAGCAACATAATCAAAAGCGAGCTCAAAAAAATCATAAAGATCATCTTGCGGTATATCAACCTCAGCCCTGCTAAATTCTGAGATGCCTTTAAAACCCCGGCGTGATGTAGGATTGCCTGATCAAAACCCAAAACCACAAGGCTACCCCCTATAAGCAATAAGCTGCGTACCAGCTCATACTCACCTACATATACGGGATCAAAAAAATTGGTTAGAAAAAGAGAAATACCCAGTAAAACAGCTACCCCCACGCCTCTTAAAATAAGGGCTAATAAACCCTGAGTGTTTTGTTTAAGAAAAGGTAGAAACTGCCGGGGTTTTATCATTCATCAATACGTGAAGCGGTTTTATGATAAAATCTAAGAACCACGCTGAACAGCAGATAGCCTGCAATGAGCAGGATGGGTAACCAAACGGCTTTGTAGTAAAAAAAAGATTTGTAATCTCTTACTTTTGGTGAATTTACTAGACAAACCAGACAGGTACCTACGTTATCCCATGTTTTGAGCAGCTTATTTTTTTCAATAATAGAATCCTTTACCCGCAATAAAGAAGCCAAATCAAAATCTTCGTAGTTGATATATGCGCTGCCTGTTTTTGTATCCTTTAAACTCCTGTTTATATTGAGCAGGAGACTGTCTATCTGGGCAACAGCAAAGGTATTGGATTCAATCTGAGACGTGTTGATTTCCTGTATTTGAGCAAGATTATTCCGGTAATATTCGCTGCGGGAAAAAAGATCTAAAATAGCCGTTGCGTCCTGCAAATCTGCACGATCATCAACAATCAGGTCTATTTTATGAAGTTCGTAGTTAGATCGTAGCGCTTCTGACTGTAAAAGCGGTTTTGAGCTGTTTATCTCATCGAGAAACATCATGATCTGCTCGTCATCAAGCACTTTAAATTTTTCCAGAATTTCAGAAAGATCCACAACGGGTTCTATTTCTGCAGACTGAATGTGAGGGAACTCAGAAGTTTGCTCAAATTCCTGTAAAGTATGGTAAACAAATGCGGTACTGCCGGCATTCAATTTTACCAGCAGCTCTACTTTTTTGGGTGCTGAAGTAGCCAGCTGCCAGATTAAACCCAGACCTATTCCTGCAGCAAGTAAAATCCCGAGGATTAATGCGCGTTTTAAAACAAAGCGTAAGCATCTAAAAACAAACATTCCAAGAGCATTAAAGCCCGATTTGAAACCCTCTTTGAGGTCTATCAATTCAATGTCGTTAGTAGCGCGTTTTGCTGCCATTATTCGCTAAAAATTTGTTCTAAAATACGCTCGGTTATCAAATACGTGGGTTTTACCCCCGTGGTCCCCAAACCTCCTGAAGCCAGTGTGCTTCCCGTCTCAAGCGGATTATCTGAAGCATAATAGGCATAACGTACTTTTACCGTATCGCTAATGCTTCCGCGGAGTTTTGCTGCTGCCTGTATGGCTTTTTGATAATGTGCGCCTTCCATCTCAAGACCTATGACATTCCAGGTGCTTTCGTAGAAAAAGCGCAGAATATCCCGGTTTTGAAGCGAAGTTCCCAAAACGGTAATCATCGCGCCATCACATACCGAAATGCCGTGCCCCTCTAAATGTTCTTTCTTTAATTGATTTTCAAAAGGATAATTATCTGCTGTACCTTCAAACAAATGGGCTTTTGGGATCATAATATCTCCCTTTCCGCCTTCAAGAATGCCTGCCTTACCCATTATCGAAATCGATTTTACATCGAGATGTACGTTTTCGCGCTTGTTTTCGTAAGGCTTCAGCAATTCTTCCATAGTCTCGTAAGCCTGCTCGCCAAAAGCATAATCCATCACGATAATAACGGGTTCTTTCCCTTCAGGATAGGAAGCTTTAGTGCAGAAGTTATTCTGCTTTAAATCGAGTTTTTTAGTATCAAAAATCTGAATGTCTATGTTTGTACCGCTTTGATCGCGCAGAAAAATCATTCCGTTTTGCTGCGCGGTTTTCTCCACTCGGGCACGCAGTTTGGCGCTACCGGGATTGCTTAGCGTCTCATAAATCTCAAGATTTTCCTTTTTGGCCATTTCCTTTTCAAGGGCAACCGGCGCAAAAAGCGTATTCATCACGCTGTGCATATTGGCACTGATGATGTGAATGGGTCTGCGCAGCAAACCTTTGGCCTCCAGTTCGGTTTTTATGGCATTGGCCCAGATCTCCCCGTGAATGTGATGCCCCAGGCGTTCGCGCAGCAAGGGCGAAAAAGTCACCAGTCTTTTGTCGCTGTCGAGGGCTTCTTCAATAGCTCGCTTGCCCAACCAGTAAATGAGCTTCAAAAAGCGCTTTTCATTATTGGGTGCCGAAAATTTAGTGTAGATGGCCGAAGCTTCCTGAAAAGTTCTGCCCAGAATATTTGCGGTATGTGTGAGGGCAATCTCCCGATCCTCACGGCTCAGCGGTTCTTCATCGAGCACGGCTTTTTCCAGCTTTTTCCAGTCGCGGGTAGTATGCCCTTCCTCATTGATCACCACACGTTTCATGATCTTATGCGATTCGATAAACAGAAACGTAAGGTGGGTTAAAATATCATAGATCTCCGAGCGGCCGCGGGTGATTTCAATGTTCATCTGCTCCTCGTCAATACGATAGCAATTGCGGCGGCGCTTGGGAGGTATAATGGGTTTAAAGTGAGAATCTTTATAGCCCTCATCACTGGTTAAATTGATATAACGGCATTCTTCAATCCCCTCCGGAAGACGGTCTATAACGTACAACAAACCGTTAAGTTCTACCTTTTCTTCGGCAATGGTGCCGTAAATCTCCGGTCTTAAAATAAGCAGCGCCTCACGCAAGGTTTCACCTGAAATACCCATAGGTTTATAAAACCCGCGATTAAACAGATGTCGCATGGTGATATACATACGCTCTATTGCTGCAGAAGATTCCTGCGCCCGTGTTCTGCTTTCCTGTTTTAAAATACTCATGAAGCCAAATATACTTTTTAAAAATTAAGTTGCTCTAAAGCCTCGGCAATATTCCGGTCGTTAGACAGTCTGGGGAGTTTATTCTGCCCGCCCAGTTTGCCTTTTGATTTCATATACATATTGAAGCCTCCCGGCTGAATTTTTCGGATCTCGAGTCGCTTCAAGACGTTACCCGCAATGAGATCGTAGTAATAACTGTTTTGTTTTTGCAGGTTTTCATCTATCGCTTTCGCGAAAGCATTAAGGTCTTGAGGCTCGCGGTCAAACTCGATAAACCACTCGTGATAGGGTAATCCTGAAGCGGGATTGATTTGCGGGGCGACTGTAAACTCACTTACCTGAACCTGGTGCTGTATCGAAGCTTCCGTAAGGGCTTCTTCAACTTCCTTACCGATCACGTGCTCCCCAAAGGCTGAAATAAAATGCTTAATGCGGCCGGTAACTACTACCCGATAAGGTTTCAGGCTTGTAAACATCACGGTGTCTCCTACATTATACGCCCACAAACCTGCGGTGGTAGAAATAATCATCACATAATTTACCCCTAATTCAACCTGGGTTATGCTCAGGCGTTCCGGGTTCTCTTCAAAAAACGAATCGGCTTTTACAAACTCGTAGAAAATACCGCTATTTAGCAGCAAAAGCATGCCCTTTTCGCTTTGCGAATCCTGAAAGGCAAAAAAGCCTTCACTGGCCGGGTATAATTCAATGCTGTCAACCTTTCGGCCTATGAGGTTTTCAAACTTTTTACGATACGGCTCATAATTTACCCCGCCATAAATAAACAGTTCAAAATTTGGAAAAATGGCACCTACAGGAAGGTCTCGCCTGGCTTTTAGCCGTTCAAAATACATCTGCACCCAGGAAGGAATCCCGCTAATGACGGTCATATTTTTGTCATGGGTTTCCTCGACGATGGCATCTACCTTGGTTTCCCAATCGTCAATACAGTTGGTTTCCCAGGACGGCATCCGATTGCGTTGCAGATAACCGGGCACATAATGCGCCACAATACCAGACAGGCGCCCGGTTTTGATGCCATTTTTAGTCTGAAGCTCGGGACTACCCTGTAAAAAGATCATTTTACCATCTACGAAGTCGCTTTTACCGGTATCTGCGATGTAATGCAGGATTGCATCACGTGCAGCGTTCACGTGCATAGGCATAGACTCGGCAGTGATGGGAATGTATTTGGCTCCGGAAGTTGTGCCCGAAGTTTTAGCAAAATACTCCGGTAAACCCGGCCATAAAATGTCTCTTTTACCGGCAACCACCTGTTCTACATAGGGCTTCAGCTCTTCATAATCCCTGATGGGAACCAGCTTTTTAAATGCCTCGTAGCTGTCTATGGCTTTAAAATTATGATCCTCACCAAATCGTGTTTTTTCAGCTTTGCTGATTAAATATTCAAAAACCTGTTGTTGTGAGGCACCGGGGTTACGGCTCCACTTTTTGGTTTTGGATACGATGTATTGGGCAAAGATTTTCGCCGAAATTGATTTAATAGACATTATTCAAATGCGATATAATTAGTAGGATCTACGGGGTAGCCGTTATTCCACAATTCAAAATGCAGATGCGGCCCTGTAGAGAGCTCGCCTGTAGAGCCTGCAATGGCCACCACCTCCCCTGCTTTTACCAGATCACCCTGACTTTGGGTAAGTGAAGCGTTGTGTTTATAAACCGAAATCAAATTGTTGCCATGTTCTATGATTAACACGTAGCCGGTATCTGCCGTCCATTCTGAAAAGATAACGGTACCGTCTGCAACTGCTTTTACCGGTTCATTTTTAGGAACCACCACATCTACTGCGTAATGGCGTTCATCTGCGTCGTAGCCTTCAGTAATATTACCTTTTACAGGCGGAAACAGGGAAAAACTTACTGTAGGTGAAGCCGGATCAAAAAGGTTATAGCGGTCTTCATTTGCTACCTGTTCCCGTAAAATACTGTCTTCTTTAGAAACCCGAAACTCGAGTCCGGCTGTATCTCTGGGCTCTGTTAATGCAATAGAGTCCTTGTTGAAATTGACCTCTGCCACATCACCGGTAAGCACTCTTTTAATGCTGGCCAAATATTGCTGATTGATGTCGAGCTGCCGCTTAAGAGAATCGGTCTCAAACATTAATGCGGTGGCCTGTCTTTTTAATCTTACCGAAGAATAGCCCGGTATATATTCACGTAATGGCGTATAGGCAATGAGTATTGTGGTCAATGCGATAAGAATGATCACAGAAAAGCCTACTAAAATAAACACGTTGAGACGGGTGAGTTTTAAGGAGACGCGTTCCTCAAAAGTGTCTTCATTTAAAATCAACAACCGATACTTGTGCAGCAGTCGCTTCTTTAATTTCTTACGCTCTTTGGTTTTGGCCATGATTTAAACGTGCTTTAGTTGCATACCTCTAAGGTCTCAATTAACGTATGCGTCAACAAATATAAAATTTAAAAAGGCGTTTGCCTACTGCTAAAGTTTTTGATACTACAACGCTTTTTGGCTAATTCTTGTTATCTTTACCTTCTAAATATTGAATTATGAATATACCAGCGATAATATTAGGCATGGTGGGTCCTTGGCAGATTGGGCTTATCGTAGTGATAGTACTCTTACTTTTTGGAGGTAAAAAAATACCGGAAATGATGCGAGGCTTAGGAAGTGGTATAAAGGAATTTAAAGATGCTTCCAGAGATGATGACAGTTCAAAAAAATCTGAAGAAAAATTAGAGGATAAAAAATCATAACAATTATCAAAATTGTTTAAATAAAAAAAGCGCCTGATTAACCTCAGGCGCTTTTTCGTTTTATAAATTCGGTTTATTCACTTTGATCTAAAAATTTGACTGAACGTAAAATAGACTCCAGTTCAAAAAGATTATCCCGCTTGCTTGCAGAAGGCTTAAATACAAAACCTTCAAGCACCAGATAACGATCATTTTCTTTATCGTCGACAGTAAAATTTACAAAAGGCCCGGCCATATAACGGCCTTTAACCTCCCACATCCCTTTCATCTGATAAGCCGGCTTGCCATCTATAGTGGTTTCTTCCAGATAAGGTGCAAAAGCAGCTTCCGTAATAAAACGCATGCCCTCGCTTACGGTAATATTATCGCCACCTATGGAATCGCGCATTTTTATAAGTGATCCCACGGTATTAGAGTCTCGGTCAACCATACTGTATGGCACTTCATAGACCGTAATATTCATATCCCCATGCGGAATGTCTTTACGTATCCAGAAAAAATTATCGTCTTTCTTAGCGTAGCGGTATGCGGTTGGGAATTTCATCGATATACCAAAAGCATCCTGAAGCGGTTTATCCTCTTTTAAAGACAGGCTTATTTGACGGATTTTTTCGGTGAACTCTGCTTTTTTTACTGCATTTACAATTTTAGCACTGTCCTGAGCTATTTGATTAATAATGGCTTCCTCGGAAGGACCTTTTACGATAATCCCTGTTTGAGGACGAGCATATTCATCGTTGATTATAGAAACTCCCGAAGAATCGGCCTGCTCGATTTTTAAAAATGTACGTTGCTTCCGCATAAAGCCTGTAAAGGCCTCTTCCGGCATTTGATTAATCTCAAACATGGGTTCTACCTGTGGTAAACCGTTTACCGGCCCTGCCAGTTTTTCCCTAACGGCCTCCCCCACGGCACCGGCCCACATATCATTTGGCATGATCACGGTGAGGGTATTGAGCACACCTGATGAGCTTGAAAGCACTTTTCCTTCGGGCTTGTCGTTGCAGGCAACCAAAGCAAAGAGCGTCAATAAAAGAATAATTTTTCGCATTGTGTAAAAGAATTAATGTTAGTTAGCGATAACCAGAGTCATTCCCGGTTTTAAGCTATTACCACTAAGATCGTTCCAAACTTTAAGGTTCTCTGCACTAACTCCGGGAAATTTCCGCGCGATAGTCCATAAACTGTCCCCTTTTTTGACAACATATTTTTTGGAAGCCTTGGCGGCTGGTGCAGTTGCACCGGCAGTAGCAACAGGTTTTGTAGGATATAAAATAAGCCGCTGTCCCACACGTAAGCTATTTGACCTCAGGTTATTCCAGCGTTTTATTTGAGACACGCCTACGCTGTAGCGTTCGGCAATTTTACCCAAATAGTCCCCACTGCGCACACGATACGTAACACTTGAAGGCACCTCAAGATACTCGGGCAAGGTTTCTTCTTCCCGCTTCATTTCTTCTTTTGCTGTCGCGTAAATCTCGGTTTCATTATTTACAAAAGGTCCCAAAGCCGTTACCGGAAGGCGCAAATAATAATCTTCATCAGAAACGTAGGGAATAATATCCAGTTTATAAGCCGGGTTTAAGAACTGAATTTCTTCTAAAGAAACCCCGGTGTAAGCAGAAACCTGCTGCAGGGTGAGCATTTCCTTTACCCGTACCGTATCGGTCTCAAAGTAATTGATATCCGGCTTTTGAGGCTTATAGCCGTGTTCTTCGGCATACTCAAAGATGTACATTGTTGCCAGAAAAGCCGGTACATAACCTGCTGTTTCACGTGGCAAATGGTGCCTGATGTTCCAGTAGTTGGTACGGCCACCACTGCGGCGTATGGCCTTACTCACATTACCCGGTCCTGAATTATACGAAGCCAGGGCAAGGTCCCAGTCTCCAAAAATTTCGTAGAGTTTAGAGAGGTATTTTGCAGCAGCTTCCGTAGACATAATGGGATCCATGCGCTCATCTACATACGAACTGATGTCAAGACCGTATAATTTACCGGTACCAAACATAAACTGCCAGATTCCGGTAGCACCTGCATGGGATTTTGCGCGTGGTCTAAGGGCAGATTCCACAATGGCCAGATATTTAAGCTCCAGGGGCATATCGTACTTATCAAAGGTCTCCTCAAATCCCGGAAAATAAAATTCAGAAAGTCCCATAAGGCGTTCTAAAGTGGGCTTATGTCGCTTTAAGTAGCCTTTAATGACATTTTCAAGAGAAGGATTATACTCGATATTGAAAGGTGTTCGGGCATTGAGATCTGCCAGACGCTTTTTAAGCGTTTCTGTGGTGAGTTCAGGGTAATTGACCTCTTCGTACTCGGTATCATCAACTAATGCGCTGATCGAGTCGTAAAGTGTTCCTGTGGTGAGTTCTTCGATCCAACGCTCATCTATTTTAGCCGCGTACTTTCGATCTTTTAAGTTATAGGTAGTACTATCACCCTTAACCTCTTTAAACAAAAAGACTTTTTGATCAGGTTTTGAAGGATTACCCTTCATTTCCTTATTCAGGCTTTGCTGAATTTGTTTGAGTTCTACCGTATCTACAACAGGTAGTGATTTGCTGAGCAGTGCAGCTTCAGCCGGTTTTTCGGTATTGGATTCCTGGGCGTTTAAGACCAGAACAGACAGGCAACTTAATGCGATGCCGAGACTTAAGCTTTTCTTCATAGATATTAACAACGATGCAAACGCTAAAGTCGTATTTTTTAATCAAAATCTAAAACGCCCGGGATAATCCCAAACCTGTGGTATGTTAATTTTGTATAGCTGCGATACCCGGAAGCTCTTTACCTTCAAGCATTTCGAGCATTGCGCCGCCGCCTGTAGAAACGTAACTTACTTTATCTTCGAAACCAAATTGTTTAACTGCGGCTACACTATCGCCACCACCTACAAGTGAAAATGCTCCTTTTTGAGTAGCCTCGTCGATAAAATTACCCAGTTCAATAGTCCCGTTTGCAAAAGGTTTCATCTCAAAAACGCCTAATGGACCATTCCATAAAATCGTTTTGCTTCGCAGTACCACGCTCTTGAAGTTTTCTAGTGATTTTGGTCCTGCATCAAGACCTTGCCAACCATCAGGAATAGCGTTTATAGGTTCTACTTTGGTGTTTGCAAATTCAGAAAAGCTGTCTGCAGCAACCACGTCAACAGGCAGGTGAACATTTACATTCTTTTCTTTAGCCTGCTTTAAAATATCAAGTGCCAGTTCTAACTTGTCATCTTCACAGATTGAGCTTCCTACCTTTCCGCCCTGCGCTTTGATAAAGGTATAGGCCATACCGCCACCAATGATCAGGTCATCTACTTTGTCTAACACATTCTCAATAACAGTGATTTTTGATGAAACCTTAGCACCACCTAAAATAGCGAGTACTGGCTTTTCATTATCGTTTAATACTTTATCGATGCTCTCAATTTCTTTGGCCAGTAAGTAGCCAAAGCACTTTTTCTCTGGAAAGAACTGGGCAACGATAGTCGTAGAGGCGTGTGCGCGGTGCGCGGTACCAAAAGCGTCGTTCACATAAATATCGCCTAGATTGGCCAATTGCTTAGAGAAATCTTCATCCCCGTCTGTCTCCGCATCGTGATAGCGTAGGTTTTCAAGCAGTAAAATTTCACCGGCTTCCAGATCTGCAGCAGCTTGTTCGGCTTTAGGTCCTACACAATCTTCAGCGAATTTTACCTGCACTCCTATGATTTCAGAAATGGTGCCGGTAATATTTTTCAATGAAAACTCAGGCTCGTGATCTTTAGGTCTTCCCAGGTGTGACATCAAAATCGCAGATCCGCCGTCTTCCAGAATTTTTAAAATGGTAGGTTTTGCCGCCTCGATACGGGTTACATCGGTAACTTCAAGACTGTCGTTTAGCGGAACATTAAAATCTACCCGGATCAGGGCTTTTTTATCTTTAAAATTGAAATCGTCAATAGTTTTCATGAAATTTTGCTTTTACGGTTAGCTATTATTTTAAGGTTGATTGGTCTTTAATGATGTAACGCCTTAAGCGTCACAGAGCCAACAAATATAACAGATAGGCTCAGAAAATACGTTACATTTCTGTTATATTTGGCGCATGCAGTTTCAATCTATATTAGGGCAGCAGTTTATAAAAAACCACCTGACTACCAGCGTAGACCGTAAACGCATCGCACACGCCCAACTTTTTGTGGGAACCAGTGGAAGTGGTGTTTTACCCTGTGCCGTAGCTTACGCCCAATACCTTATTTGCGCTAATGCTGATGGTGAAAATAGCGGTGGTAATACCTCCTGCAATGTCAAGTTTGAGCATCTTTCACATCCTGACCTGCATTTCGCGTTTCCGGTAGCGACGACAGATTCGGTTAAATCCCATCCGGTATCTGATCACTTTGCAAAAGAATGGCGCGAATTTTTCGGCAAAAATCCCTATGGAAGTCTTTACGACTGGCATCAACATCTCGGCATTGAGAAAAAACAGGGGAAAATTGGGGTTGATGAGGCTCAGGATATCGTGCGGAAACTCTCCTTGAAATCTTATGAAGGCGGCTATAAAGTGATGATCATCTGGATGGCCGATAAAATGAATACCTCGGCTTCAAACAAGTTGCTTAAGTTGATTGAAGAGCCTCCGCAAAAAACCGTTTTTATACTCGTCGCGGAAAACGAAGATCAAATACTGGACACCATTAAATCGCGTTGCCAGATCCTGCACTTCCCTCCTCTTGCCTCGGAAGCACTGGAAGAGGCGCTGATAAGCAAACACTATTGCACTAAAACCGAAGCTCAAAAAATTGCCGTAAAAGCTCACGGAGACTATAATCTGGCGCTGCATTTACTGGAGAATAACAGCGAGGAAGAAGAATATGAGACCTGGTTTGTAGACTGGGTGCGTACTGCATTTAAAGCTCGTGGGAATAAAAAGGCCATACTCGATCTTATTGCCTGGAGCGAAAACATTGCCTCAAAAGGAAGAGAAACACAAAAAAGTTTTTTAGGCTATTGTGAAGATTTTTTTAGGCAAGCCTTATTGTTGAATTATAATGCTTCAGAACTGGTTTATTTACAACCTTCTACCCAATTTGAACTGGCCAAATTTGCTCCTTATGTACATGGCAATAATATAAATGGGGTGATTGAAGAACTGCAGACAGCCTCGTATCACATTGAGCGCAATGGCAATGCGAAGATTATTCTAACTGATCTTTCCATAAAACTTACCCGTTTACTACACACCAAAGCATAAAAAAAGCTGTCTTTGGAGACAGCTTTTTAATACTTTTTGATTCGGCTTAGTTAAGACTATCAGCAGGCTTTTCAGTTTCAGCAGGTTCAGCAACTTCTTTACCACCAGAAGTATATTTATCGTTTAGTTCTTTTAGGATTTCATCAGTTAGATCTAATTCTTCTTTACCGTAAAGAATATTAGCCCCTTCATTTTTTCCGTAGATATACTCATACTCGTTTTTCTTCCCGTAGTCTGCAATAAAATCACGCACTTTTTTGATAATGGTGTCAATCTCAGCCTGGCTCTCCTGCTGAATCTGACCTCCACGCACTTGTTGTGCCTGTTGAATCTGTTGTTGAAGTGCTCCTAACTCCTGCTCTTTTTGCTGACGTTCTGCCGGACTCATAGTAGCGGCATTTTGCTGATATAAATCAACCTTGATCTGAAAAGCCTGAATTTGTGGTTCAAGATCTGAACGCACCTCGTCACTAAGTTTAGTATACTTATCCTGTACTTCGGTAAGTTCGGTATACTCTTCAAATAATTTTTGGGTATCTACAAAACCAGTTTTTGATTTTGAACAAGAAGATACCAGAAATGCTAAAAGCATTAATTGAGCTATAATTTTCATGTTTGTTAAAATTTGGTGCAAATGTAAGATTAGCACGCATTAAAAAAAGATTTTGTAAAAATAAATTTACAATAAGCCGAATCTATGCAGGAATTTAAACAAATAGTCAAAAGCAATAAAAAACGACTTCATATAAGACGATCTCAGGGCTTTTTGGAAATTTAGCTATCACTTACCTGACAAGATTAAAATAACACCATCTAAAGGCTTTATTTTTAGTTTTCGTCCTTTTTAAAGACAAAAATCAGTGAAGAATACTCTTTGCTAATCAAAGCTTTTATATTGGATCGTAATCCATTTAAAAAACCGGATAAAAATGGAATTTTAGTTCCTTTGTATTTTTCGGAAAGCAGGCTCACATAAAATGAGTCGAAAATAAGAGGTCTTTGAGCTATAAGTTTAAAACCTTCCTTTTCAAAAATAAGTTTGATGCTTTGAGCGGAAAAGTGGTGCAGGTGTCGGGGCACATCCCAGGCTGCCCAAAATTCTTTATAATGCCGGGCATCATAAGAATTAAAATTTGGAACAGCGATAACCGCTATTCCGTCTGAAGAAAGATGTTGATGAATCCACTGAATTTGCTTTTCGGTGTCCGGTACATGTTCTAAAACATGCCACATACTAATCACCTGAAATGTTTCGGCCTTTAAAGCTTCTGCGCTTTCAAAAAGTGTAATTCCTTTTCGTTCTGCATGCGTCCGTGCAACTGCACTAGGTTCGAGACCGCTTACCTCCCAACCTTCCTTTTTAGCGAATTTTAGAAAATCTCCGGTTCCTGCTCCGATATCTAAAAGTTTGCCTTTGCCACAATATTTTTCAATAAGTGCCAATTTACGTTTCAACATAAAACGCTTTACGGTCTGATACGCCTTTTCGGTTAATCCTTCCTTAGCATCTGTATGAGAAATATAATTGTCAGTCTTGTAATAATCTTCCAGGTTTGAAGGTACAGGTTGGGTCGTGTACTTGTCTAAATAGGAATCGTAAACCAGTTCAAACTCTTCCTGCGAACAGGAATAATCTTTAATTTTTAAACGGTTTTTTTTCAAAATAAATTACTTCTAGAAGAGATTATAGCCTGAGATGTTTCACGTGGAACTATATTTTAGCGCCCCATATAAACCAACATAACCGAAATATCGCTGGGAGAAACCCCACTTACCCGTGAAGCTTGTGATATGGTTGTGGGCTTAATTTTAGAAAGTTTTTCGCGAGCTTCAAAAGAAAGTGATTTCAATTTGGTGTAATCAAAGTTATCGGGAATCTTGATATTTTCTAATCGCTGCAACTTATCGGCGTTCGCTTTTTCTTTAGCAATATAACCCTCGTACTTGATTCTTATTTCAGCCTGTTCCAAAACTTCAGTATCTAAATCATGTTCTTCAACATAGGCTTTTACATCTTTAAACTGAAGCATATCATTTAGTGCAATCTGCGGACGACTAAAAATCTTCACCATCTTATCAGATTGCTTCATAGGCGAAGTACCCTTTTCATCTAAAACAGGGTTAGCCTCTTCAGGCTGAATGCTCGTGGTATTGAAAAAATCAACCAGATTTTGAGCTTCATTTTCTTTATTCTCTAAAGCACGCATACGATCTTCCCGGGCTAAACCAATCTCAAAAGAGCGAGGAGTAAGTCTACTGTCTGCATTATCCTGACGCAGCAACGTACGATATTCTGCTCTGGAGGTAAACATACGGTAAGGCTCTTTGGTTCCTTTGGTTATCAAATCATCAACCAGAACACCTATATACGCCTCATCACGTTTCAGAATAAAAGGATCGCGTTCCTGAACTTTCAGACTTGCGTTTATTCCTGCCATCAAACCCTGAGAAGCTGCTTCTTCGTAACCGGTGGTTCCGTTAATCTGACCTGCGAAATACAATCCATTTACCAACTTGGTTTCGAGCGTGTGTTTTAATTGGGTAGGTGGAAAATAATCGTATTCAATAGCATAACCCGGTCTGAAAAACTTCACATTTTCGAAACCAGCCACCTGACGTAAAGCTTTAAATTGAACATCTTCGGGAAGCGAAGTAGAAAACCCATTCACATAATACTCTATAGTATCCCAACCTTCCGGCTCTACAAAAAGCTGATGCCGGTCCTTATCGGCAAAGCGGTTTATTTTATCTTCTATAGAAGGGCAATACCGTGGTCCCGTACTTTTGATTCGACCATTAAACATAGGCGAACGGTCAAAACCCTCCCTAAGCAAATCATGTACTTCCGGGCTGGTATAACTCATTTGACACGAACGTTGTTTGGTAAGTGGTCTCGTTACATTTGAATAACTGAATTTCTGCGGATCCTCGTCTCCAGGTTGCTCAATCATTTTAGAAAAATCAAGACTTCTACCATCGACACGAGGTGGGGTTCCGGTTTTCATTCTACCCGAATCAAAACCCAAATCTACCAACTGTTCTGTAATTCCGGTTGCACTACGCTCCCCTGCTCTACCTCCACCAAATTGCTTTTCACCAATATGAATAAGACCATTTAGAAAAGTTCCATTAGTAAGGATAACCGATTTTGATTTGATTTCAATGCCTAAAGAAGTGCGTACACCCGCAATGCGATCTCCTTCCATCAAAAGACCATTTACCATCTCCTGATAGAAATCAAGATTAGGGGTTTGCTCAAGCATTAACCGCCACTCTTCCGCAAAACGCATACGATCACTTTGCACGCGCGGACTCCACATTGCAGGACCTTTACTTTTATTCAACATCTTAAATTGAATAGCCGTACGGTCTGAAACGATACCACTATAGCCACCCATCGCATCAATCTCACGCACAATCTGGCCCTTTGCAATACCACCCATTGCAGGATTGCAGGACATCTGTGCGATGGTTTGCAAATTCATAGTTACCAAAAGTGTACTGCTACCCATATTGGCAGCGGCAGCGGCAGCTTCACAACCTGCGTGGCCTCCTCCTACTACAATAACATCGTATGTCTGATCAAAAAAACTCATTGTTCCACGTGAAACATTTAATTATTCTTTCCTTAAAATGAGCGCAAAGGTACTCAATTAATAACCAACTTACGCAAAGCGCTCATCCCAAAGCTTTAAGTACTCATCCTCCTTTGCACGCATTAGCTTTGCGTCTTCATCTGTCTTATCGCCAAAGCCGCACATATGCAATAACCCATGCACCATTACCCGTCGCAGCTCACTATCAAAACTTACACTAAACTGCTCTGCATTATCTGCAACCCGATCGGTGCTTATATACATTTCACCATTAAGTACAGTGCCCTCTTTATAATCAAAAGTAACAATGTCGGTATAGGTGTCGTGATCCAAATACTGTATGTTTATATCCAGTAAATATTCATCTGAGCAAAAAACATAGCCCAGTTCACCCACCTGATGATTTTCCATTTCAGCAACGGAATTTAACCAGTTTAAAACCTGATCTTCTTTATCTAATTTGAACTCATTTTGACTATTAAATTCAATCATCTGTCTTTCTAAAATAACTTTTTACCTTTTGTTTATATCTAAATTCTAACGGAAGATCATCCCGATTCAGGATCTCATCTGTATTGAAATATTCCTTCAATTCCGGGAAATCCCTTTGTACATCATTTGTAAAATTTTTTGTATTAGCTGTAGATTCCCGTTCACTCTTACGATCCTTTTCCTGCTCTGCTTCCTCCAGTTTTAAGAACTGCTGAATGACATCTTCCATTCTCCTTTTTGCACTCGAAGAGTTCCCAGAGAGTAATGCTTCCTCAATTTGTTCCATTTCCTTTAAAAGATCCCGGGCTCCTTCATTTAAATTTCCGTTTTCAATTAAGTCCTGTAATTTATTACGTAAACGTTCCTGTTGTTTATAAATCTCGTATTGTCTTGCGAGTTCTGCTTCACCAGATTCACCTCCGGGTTTTCCATTATTCCCGTCTTTTGCATCCTCTGAATCACCGCCCGATCCTTCACCATCAGATCCGCTTCCTGAACCTTCTTTCTCACCCTCTCCCTTTCTTCCTTCTCCAGATTGACCTTCCTGCTTTCCCTTACCAAGCTTCTTAGCCAACTCCTCCTGGGACATTATAATATCACTCAGCTGTTTCCCGCTTCCGGATCCTCCCTTTGGATTAGGCATTGGCATACCGCTGCTACCAGACCCAATGCCCATAGACATTTGTGCCTGCATATTATCAAGAATATCAGAAAGCATATCAGCTAATGTATTTGCTCCTTTAAATACATATTGCTGACTGGCCAAACCCTTCTCGATATCATTATCAGCAAGACGTTCTAAAGCCTGATCTAAACCGTAACTGATCTCCGTTAACTCCGAATTAATATCTTCCTCCAGAAACGGATTGCGCAATGCCAAAACAAATAAACTGTCATCGATATGCTGAAAGTTCTCGCGCAGGGTATTTTGCTTTACAAGATATTTAGAGAACATCGGATTGCTGTTATCTAGTGATGCAAAATCATCCTTTAAAGATTCCTGATCAAACGAAAACACAATAAGGTTATCTAAAATCTGTCTCAACATTTCTATATCCTCCTCCAGTTGTTGGGCACCTCCTCCTCCACCTGAAGACATATTCTGCATCATCTGCTGACCTACCTTCTGCATTTGCTCACCAGCCTTTTTCTGCGACTTTTTACCTTCCTTTTGAGCTTCGGAAGGTTCTTCCTTTTTGTCAGAATTATCCTGCTTAAGAGCATCTTCTGCCTTTTGCTGCTCCTGATCAATTTGATCTAACTTTGACGACTGAGGCATCTCCAACGGCTTCTGAAGTCCAGAATTTTCCTTACGTAATTCTTCAACTTCCTTCTTAAGTTCATCAAAATCCTTACTGATTTGTTTTTGCTTTTCAGCATCAGAAACAGAACGCTCTGAGGCTTCCTTGCTCTGCTCCTTACCCAATTCATTAAGTTCGCGTCCTATGCGCTCCCCTTTAGTCTGAACAAAAAATCGCTTGGTAAGCTCAAGCAACTGCTCCATACTCCGGCTGGAATTTTTACTGTTTTTAGAAAGTTCGTCTAAGCGCTTACTGAGTTCTTCGTCGTCTATAAGTTCCTGAAGCCTGGCCATTTCTTCCATTAATTTTTCCTGCTCCCGAAGCTGCTCTTCATTCTTTTCTAAACGCTTCTTAAGTAAATCGTTAGTTTGCGATGGAGCATCTAACAATTCATCCATACGTTCCAGACTCTTCTTCAGCGTTTCCGAATAATTCTTCATCAACTCTTCCTGCGCCTTTTGCCTCTCGAAAAAAGACTGAATTTTCTTTCGGTCATTAAAATCAAGCTTACTTTTCTCCTTATTGAGATTTTGTAAATCTTGTAAGTCCTGTTGGCGCTCCTGCATTTTAGAAACTGACTTGTCTAAATCCCTGAGCGTTTTTTCCTGTAATTCCAGTTGCTTATCCAGGGCCTTATCAGTAGTAAGTACATCATAAGTTTCAGGAGCCGAACGCGTGGCTTTATAACCATTTAAGACATCATTATCCCGTACTTCAAAATAGTACGTATAAGCCCTACCCTGCTCTAACTGCAATTTGCCCGGAAAAGCAGCATAAAACTGATCAACGGTCAACTTAGAAACCGGAATATCTATATAATTCTTATTATCTTCCTGATTATCAATATAATAAACTAACCTTAAACTCTTTAGACCATGATCATCACTTATAGTTCCCTTATAAAAAACCTGTTCTGATCCCAAAGTATCTGACTTACGTTCTAATTCCAATTCGGGATAGGCATCCCGAATCACATCAATACGGTATTGCAATTCTTCAAAACGATTCAAAGAAGCATTGCTGGTCGCAATAGCATAATCTGTAGATGTAAAAAACCTGCGCTTTAATTCAAAGCTATCCCCCTTCAGGGAGAAAGCTATGAGCGTATCTGAAACAAATTCTAAAAGATCAGCATTGCGTGCTTCCAGATTAAAGATCACCTCAGTTCCTTCCGGTATGGTGAATGATCCTGTGTTTAGAATAATTTCATTTGCTTTAGCCAGATAAGCAGGATAATTCAACTGAGCTTCAAAACCGGTAAGCACCGGTGTCTTTACCAGAGGTATCTCATAGCCAACAGATCGTACCCCATTACCTTCCAAATGAAAATTCAAATCCTCCCGCACCTGATCTACCGTATAAGCAAAACGCCCTCTTCCGCGATTGCTCATAAAATAATCCTGACCGTTAAGATTGATGCGAACTTCTTCCGGCAGTTGACTACCCGAAACCTGAACTTCTATTTCATAAGCCTGACCTTCAATTGCCCGGTTTTCTAAATCTGCTAACTCAAAGATGAAAGGCGCAGGCGGTACATAATCCCCTTTATAATCCCAAACGCGCTCCGCAGTCTGACTAAAAAAAGAACTTCCCTGGCTAAAACTTACCGCAGCAAATATCAATACCGGAATAAGCGCATATTTGATATACCTGGCATTGGACTTGTAATCTATAGCTAATGAAAACGGAACCGGCTCGAGCTCTTTACTTTTCTGAGCAATACTTGCGGCCACTAAATCTGATTGCGCGTTGCTGGCTTTTAACTGCAAGGTATTTATGAGTTTGTCACGCACTTCGGGGAAGTGGTTTCCTATGAGTAAAGAGGCTTTGGTGTAATCTATTCCTTTTGAGAGTCTAAAAAGCCGAAAGAGAGGCAAACCTATAAAGCGGATGAGCAGAACCAATTCAAGACCTACAAAAGACCAAAAGAGCAATCCCCTACCCAGTTTATTAAGCCACAGAAAATATTCGATAATCAAAACAAGCAACACATAGGTGAGCCCTATGGCTACAAAAAACAAAATACCCTTTAAGAGTTCGTTTTTATAATATTTACTGATAAATGCTTCTAATTTTTCCTCTAACGCCATCACAAAATGATCTCTTTAAAACCTCGCTACTTACAATAACTAAAACTACAATTTTCTAGTATAGCCCATATCTTTAAAATACACAACTTAAGGGATATAAACACAAACTGCCTTCAACAGACTTAAAGACCTTATCTAAAAGCTCAAATAAACCTTGTTTCAGAGTGTGGTATAATGAGTACCTTTGCCGTCTAAAATTTAGCTATGCATCAAAACGTAAGGGTGCGCTTTGCACCCAGCCCTACAGGTCCTCTGCACATAGGTGGTGTACGCACCGCACTCTATAATTATCTGTTTGCAAAAAAACATAAGGGTTCGTTTATTTTACGAATAGAAGATACAGATCAAAACCGGTATGTTCCCGGTGCCGAAAATTATATAATCGAAGCGCTCAATTGGTGTGGAATTCCTTTTGATGAAGGTCCGGGCAAAGAGCAGGGCTATGGTCCTTACCGTCAAAGCGAGCGTAAAGACAAGTATTTGGCATTCGCCGAAAAACTAATCGCTTCGGGTGATGCGTATTATGCTTTTGACACCGCTGAAGCTCTTGACGCTCATCGTAAAGATCACGAAGAGCAAGGCAAAACATTTATCTACAACTGGCACAACCGCAACAAACTTGATAATTCGCTAAATCTTTCAGCTGAAGAAACTCAAAAACGCCTTGATGCCGGTGAAGATTATGTAATTCGTTTTAAATCTCCTCAAAGTGAACTGCTTGAACTTGAAGATCTCATACGCGGCAGTGTAGAAGTCGATACCAGTTTGCTGGATGACAAAGTTCTTTTCAAAGCGGATGGTATGCCTACCTACCATTTGGCAAATATTGTTGACGATCACCTCATGGAAATTACCCACGTAATTCGTGGAGAAGAATGGCTGCCTTCTATGCCGCTGCACGTTATGCTCTATCGCGCATTTGGTTGGGAAGCCCCACGCTTTGCCCATTTACCGCTTATTATGAAGCCTGTGGGCAAAGGAAAATTAAGCAAACGCGACGGGGATAAAATGGGATTCCCGGTGTTTCCATTGGAATGGAAAGATCCCAATACCGGTGAAATTTCGGCAGGATATCGCGAAGATGGCTACTTACCAGAAGCCGTTGTTAATATGCTCGCTTTTTTAGGATGGAATCCCGGTACCGAAAAAGAAATCTATACGCTTGAAGAGCTTGTTGCAGATTTTGAGCTGGAACGCGTGCACAAATCGGGGGCTAAATTTGATCCTGAAAAAACCAAATGGTTTCAACAGCAACATTTGCACCTCACCTCTGAAGCGTCTCTGGTAAAACCTTTTCAGGAAATCCTAAAGGAAAAACACCTGGACTACGACGATGCATACGTGCAAAAAGTAATTTCACTGGTAAAAGAACGCGCTATTTTTATTGAAGATCTTTGGGAACAGGGTCATTTCTTCTTTGAGAGACCTGAAGAGTATGATGAAAAAACAGCCAAAAAAACCTGGAAAGAAGACACCGGTGAGATCATGATTCATTTATCAAAAATTGTAAATGACACTGAAGATTTTAGTGCGGAAAATCTTTCTGCTAACGTAAAAGGCTGGATTACGGCTGAAAATTTGGGCTTTGGTAAGGTAATGCAACCGCTCCGCTTAAGCCTGGTAGGTTCCATGTCTGGACCTGATGTTTTTGAAATCGCAGCGACCATTGGCAAAGAAAAAACACTGGAACGCATTCGCTTTGCGATTGAAAGGCTATAAATACAAGATAATACCTGCGGTAACAAAACCAAGATTTCCCTTGAAATTTGTTGCTGCAGGATCTTTAAGATTGAGATCCTCAGAATTCAGCCTATTCAGGATATTGGTAAAGTTATACTGATAAGCCGCAGTCAATCGTAACCATTTAAGTCCACCGGTTAAGCCGGCAGTAAGCATACCATTAATTCTGCTTACTTCTTCCAGGTCCCCGGCCTGCAAAGTGGTATAACCATCAACAATTAAATTTTCCTGACTTTGATCTTTCAATTTTAGGCCCCCATTTACCTGTAAAACGGGTCCTAACTATGCACTCAGGTATTCGCCGGCAATACGATAACTGGCAAGAAATTTTACCTGGGCTCCACTTAACGCATATTCAACCTGCTTCCCTCCCGCTTCAACCTGCAAACCAATTTGGATAAAATCAATACCGTAAATGAGATCAAAATCGTTGTAAAAAGCTCCCCGTGTTGATAAACCTGCTAAAAATCCTTCGCCTTGAGACGTATTGAAATTTTCGGTCTGTAGATTACTCATCGCATATACACCTTGCAAACCGATGTGATTATGCACCGTTCTTGATCGCTGTGCATATGAAGAACAGGATAGCAGTATTGCAGAAATAAAAAATAGTAGTCTCAAGCTGTTACGAATTTGTCAGAATTGAGACAAATCTATTGTATTTTTAATAGGTACTCCCCTACTACGTTAATAATTTAAAACTCAATACTATGTCTTACCTTATTCCGGCACTACTTTTTGTAGGCGCTCTTATTCTTATTTCCAGCTTTTTTATGGTTAAGCAACAAACTGCTGCGATTATAGAACGCTTTGGGAAATTTACCAGTATTCGCAATTCGGGGCTTCAATTTAAAATACCTCTTATTGATAAGGTGGCTGGTCGTGTAAATCTGCGTATACAGCAGCTTGACGTTATTGTTGAAACCAAAACTAAAGATGATGTATTTGTACGTTTGAAGATTTCAGTACAATTTCAGGTAGTGAAGTCTAACGTGTATGACGCGTTTTATAAACTTGAAGATCCTCAGAATCAGATTACTTCTTATGTTTTTGACGTGGTACGTTCTGAAGTGCCAAAAATGAAACTCGATGACGTTTTTGAGCGAAAGGATGACATTGCCATTGCAGTAAAAAGTGAGTTAAACCAGTCTATGACCGATTACGGTTATGATATCATCAAAACTCTGGTAACAGACATTGATCCTGACCAGCAGGTTAAAATAGCGATGAACCGTATTAATGCGTCTGAACGCGAAAAAGTGGCTGCAGAGTATGAAGCCGAAGCAGAACGTATTAAAATAGTCGCTAAAGCGCGCGCAGAAGCCGAAAGCAAGCGTTTACAGGGTCAGGGTATAGCAGACCAGCGCAGAGAGATTGCGCGCGGTCTGGAGGAGTCTGTAGAGGTTTTAAACAATGTGGGTATCAACTCTCAGGAAGCCTCTGCTCTGATTGTGGTTACCCAGCATTACGATACGTTACAATCTATAGGTGAAGAAACAAACAGTAACCTGATTCTTCTTCCTAATTCACCACAGGTGGGTAGCGATATGCTAAACAATATGATCGCAAGTTTTGTCGCATCTAACCAGATTGGTGAAGAAATGAAAAAGCGAAATGCAGAGCTGGGAATCGAAGCCAAGGCAAAAAAGCCTAAAAAACCCAGACCGCAATCAGGATATAGAGATTTAGATAATCCTGAAGATTTATCTTAAACAAAAAAGCCCGGATTTTACGATCCGGGCTTTTTTAATACTGCTGATTAGGTATTTTAATCTTCTACATTCTTAACCTTTACTTTTTTGATTCCTAAAAGCTTATTTACGGTTTTAACCACAATAGCTTTTTGAACAATGGCGCCTAAAGAACCGGCAATAAGACTTACAGGTGAAAATGAACTCTTAACATCACTAATACTTAGCTTAAGTGTCTCTTCATCTATCTGCTGCTGAAGCTTAAGTATTTTGAGATCGCGGTCGATCTGATCAAATGATTTATAGACTTTCATAATTACTTTTCTAAATGCTTAAATTCTTCGTCCAAAACATCCTCCTGAGTTGATTCATTGAAGAATACTTTAGAATATTTCTTGAGGACGATTTCGGTTGTAAAAGGTTTACCAAATAATTTGTAAAGTATAAAAACCAAAAGATAAAATCCGGCTACAATAAAGTAACCGTAGCTCATAGTTCCTAATGATTCTCCAATTGAGATGGCTAAACCTACTGAGATGAACAATAGGAAAATCAAAAAAATGCTGCCACTGACCATAAGATTAACCAGAGATACAGCACCATTCATCATTTTTTTGAAACTATCTAACTTGTAGTACTCCAGACTACTGTTTAGATATTTCTTAGCATCATCAGATACTTTACTTATATTTTCTGAAAGGTTGAATATAGACATATGTGCTTATGCTTTTGCAGTTGGCACGTCAATATCTTTCACTTCTTTTACTACTTCCTGTGATGCTTTAGCATTCTTCTTGCGAAGCTCTTCAAGCTTTTTTTCCATACTTACCAAGATATCATCTGCTTTTGAACTGGCTGTTTTAAGCGTGTCCTCAAGTTTAGAATCAAAAGATCTTTTGGCTTGCTTGGCAGAAGCAGATAATTGCTCTGAAGTTTCGCTAATTTGCTTTTCTAGTTTTCTTTTAGCCTCTTTGGCATTTTTAGAAATTTTCTTTCTTGTTTTATCCCCACTTTCAGGAGCATAAAGAAGACCAAGACCTGCACCTATTGCTGCACCTGTTATTAAAGCTAAAATTGTATTTCCTGTTTTTGACATGGTAATTAGATTTTTGTTTCATTCAAAGGTACAGCCTCAAGCTACTTTTCTCCGTTAATAACCGGTTAATAAATTGACTATTAACCTTAAAGGAATGCTAAAAAAGGATGCTAACGACCCTTTTTTAAACTTTATAGATGATTAATTATTAAAGCGCCTGTACCGATTCTTCTAAAAGAGGCTCACCGGAAACTTTCATTTCTTCTAAATAAGCAGCCACTTCCTGATCATTAGCATCTACTTTCTCGAGTTTTATCAACACGATTAAGGTTTCTAAAACTGCCAGTCTGGTTCCTACCTTTTTCGCCGAAGTATTAAACAGTTCCTTCAATTCTTCGAAATCAACATCTTTAGCCAGTTGGCGAATCCTTGTAATAGCTTTAACCCGCTTTTCATCGGGAATCTGAGCCAGCTTCTTCCCTACTTTCTTAATCTCATTCAATGCAGGGATCTGAGGAATATTTTTCTTAGGTTGTTCCTGAGGTTTATCCTGATTTTCAGATTTAGATTCAACCTTGGCCCAGGTATCGCGCAATCCCACCGTTCTGTTGAAAATAAGCTGTTCTGAAGTACTTTCTTTATCAACATTAAAATAACCTATTCGCTGAAACTGAAATCCTTCATAAGGCTTAACATCGGCCAGACCGGGCTCCAGATAGCCGGTTATCACCTCAAGAGAATTTGGGTTTAGATGATGCATAAAATCAACTTCCTTATCTCCGTCCGGCGATTCGTGGTTAAATAATCGATCATAAAGACGCACTTCGGCCTCTATGGCGTGATCTACAGAAACCCAGTGCAGGGTTCCTTTTACCTTACGCAGACTGGCCTCGGTACCGCTTCCGCTTTGAGAATCCGGATCGTAACTGCAATGTATTTCGGTAATGTTACCCTGTGCATCTTTAACTACAGATTCACCCTTAATGATATACGCATTTTTCAGCCGTACTTCTTTACCTAATGAAAGTCTGAAATACTTGCTATTTGCCTGTTCTTTAAAATCATCCTTTTCGATATATAATACCTTGGAGAAAGGCACTTTTCGATAACCGGCGCTTTCATCTTCCGGGTTATTTTCGGCCTCAAGCCATTCTACCTTATCTTCCGGATAGTTGTCAATAACGAGTTTAACCGGATCTAAAACAGCCATCACACGCGGTGCGGTCTTATTCAAATCTTCCCGTACATTGAACTCAAGTAAGGAAACATCAATCACGTTATCCCGTTTGGCAACCCCAACGGTATCAATAAAATTGCGAATAGATGCCGGTGTGTATCCCCTGCGTCTTAGTCCTGAAATGGTAGGCATACGCGGGTCATCCCAGCCACTTACTACACCCTCCTCTACCAGTTTAAGCAGCTTGCGCTTGCTCATAATGGTATAGCTTAAATTAAGCCGCGCAAACTCGCGTTGTTTGGGTTTTACCCCATCTGTATACACATGATCAACAAACCACTCGTAAAGCGGTCTGTGTGGCTTAAACTCGAGTGAACATAAACTGTGAGAAATTTGCTCTAAATAGTCACTTTCGCCGTGAGCCCAGTCGTACATGGGATAAATATGCCAGGTATTACCGGTACGGTGGTGTGCCTTATTTACAACCCGGTACATAATGGGGTCGCGCAACAGCATGTTTGGCGAGGTCATATCAATCTTGGCACGAAGCACGTGAACACCTTCGGGAAACTTCCCGTTTTTCATTTGTTCAAAAAGCTCCAGGTTTTCTTCTACAGAACGATCCCGAAACGGACTGTTTGTACCCGGTTCTGTTGGAGTACCTTTTTGCTCGGCCATAGCCTCACTGGACTGTGAATCTACGTAGGCTTTACCATCTTTTATAAGCTGAATGGCCCAGTCGTATAACTGTTGAAAGTAGTCTGATGAATAGCAAACCTGATCCCATTTGAAACCCAGCCATTTGATATCTTCCTGAATCGCATCAACGTACTCCTGCTCTTCTTTCGACGGATTGGTATCATCAAATCTCAAATTAACCGGCGCATCGTATTTTTCGCCCAGACCAAAACTGATGCATATCGCCTTACAATGGCCAATGTGCAAATAGCCGTTAGGCTCGGGAGGAAAACGAAATCTTAAATTAGATTCCGGAAATCCGTTTTTAATATCTTCTTCTACGATCTGCTCTAAAAAATTGAGCGCTACATATTCTTCTGCCATAAATTGTTTTGTGCTTTAAACCAACGCAGATGTGCTCTGCCGGAAAATAAATTATCTTAAAATCAAAGACCGAACTTTAATTTGAAAGATTGTTTTTAACCAAAGGTTAGCCTTGAGATAATTAATCTCGATTCATCGGGTAAAATTAGTAAAAATAGCAGTGCCTGAGCCTTGCTAAGCGTTATTAAAACAGCTGTTATTTATTTAAGGATTGGCCTATATAGTATCTTTGCGTCACTTCAACATTAGAAAACTACTGAAGAATTAATCTGAAAAGGAAAATGGGAATAATAAAGCTCAATAAAGTAAAGGTTTACGCCTACCATGGTTGTTTAATCGAAGAAGGCCAGATAGGCTCTGATTATCTCGTAGATCTTAAAGTAAAATCAAATCTCACAAAGCCTGCAGTGACAGATGAACTTGCCGATACGGTAGATTATGTGCATCTGAATAAAATCATCAAGGAAGAGATGGCGCAACGCTCAAAATTGCTGGAACACGTGGGTCAGCGCATACTCGACAGGTCATTTTTGGAGATTCCCGAGCTTGAAAAAGCTACTGTAACCGTGCGTAAAATCAATCCTCCCATAGGTGGTGATGTAGCTTCTGTTGGGGTGACACTTACTAAAAAGCGTTAATCCCTTTATTATCTAAAGAAAAAACTTAAATTTGCAGTCCTGAATAAAAAGGGTGTCGTGGCCGAGTGGCTAGGCAGTGGTCTGCAACACCACGTACAGCGGTTCGAATCCGCTCGACACCTCAGCAAAAACCCTTCTTAACCGGAAGGGTTTTTTCATTTCAATTATTTAAAGTCGAAAGCGTACTGCGGTTCTCCCGAGACTTCGGGAAGCTATAAACCAAAAAAACCTTCCATAAGCGAAGGTTTTCTGTTTTTCTAATGGATAATCAGGGGCATTACAGTTCTAAACTATCTATCCCAAACTGATTTTCAGGGGTGATTTCTTCAATACGTTTTTCCAGTTGATGCACTTCCGAAGGAAAAATTCCTTTAGAGATTAAGAGCAATCCAAAGAGTAACATCAATACGCTTATTCCCTGTTTGATGCGGGCTATACGAGTAACAGTAAGCTTACTACGCAGTTTTTTGGCCAATAAAATTTTAAAAATATCAATGATGAGATAGGTTAACAAAATCACGCCAAAGAAAGTTAAAAGCCGGTCGGGGTTCATATCAAGCGCCGGTCCTGCTGAAATAAGAATTACAAGCCAAAAGCCGAGTACACCAATATTTATAAAATTGAGCAAAAAACCCTTTACAAAAAGACCTAAATAATTACGTTTGCTCATAATCACGGTAGGATGCTCGTCATCATCAAGCTTGTTTTTACGCACTCTTAAAAATGAAATCACTCCATAAACCGAGAGAAGCATACCGCCAAAAACATACAATGCGGGATCATCTTTGAGCTTGTCAAGAAGTTGATTGGTACTGAAATAGGCTATTAAAATAAAGATGGTATCGGCACACACGACACCTATATCAAAAACAAATGCCGCTCTAAAACCTTTTAAAGCAGCTGTTTCCAATAATACAAAAAATACGGGACCAACTAAGAACGCAAGTAAAAAACCCAGAGGAATCGCTGTTGAGAGGTCTTGTAGCATTTAAGAGTATCAAAAGTCTTTTCGCAAAACTGCGGGGGTTAAAGATTGTCAAATTAGGAAAACAACCTCGATAATTTCTTTAAAACCTAAAAGAATTTAGGTATATCCCTGCAAAAATAAATAAAATGACCGAATACAAGCTTTTACGACCTCTATGTATCTTACTGGTTCATCACCTTAACGCGACCTCCTATAAACTTATCTTTGATCAATTCGGTAGGGTTACCGTATACAAATACATCTCCTCCTGCTCTTAACTTGATATCAGCAGTTCTTCTTGCAAAAATTTCAGCTTCTCCCCCGGCCTGAATACGCAACTGGGTATCTGTGGTTTCGAGATCCTTCCCGTTGTAAATACCCCCGGTGTTGATCTCTACAGTTTGATATTTTGCACTTCCTGTTGTTCTAATGATTCCGCCGGTTACTGCTCTCAAGGTTGCAGATTTCACATCCATACCGGCTGTAACCCGTGCTCCTTCCTGCACCCGAATTTCTATAGACTCCTGCTCTAAAAGTTCATTGATATTAATCTCTGCCCCTTCATTACCGTCGATAACCCTAAGATTATTGAAATATACTTCTACAAAAGTCTCGTTACCGTCAAATATCTTATCGATGTCCATACGTATTTTAAGTATGCCGTCTTTATTGATGAGTTCAATATCTTCGGTATCTCTCCCTTTTAAAATCACTTTATTTTCATCAGACCTGATGAGGTTTACACGCATACGGTCAAAGACTTTGACTTCGGTGAAATCACCTATATCTTCCACTTTTTCCTGCGCATGTAAAGCACCGGTGACTAAGATTAAAAGGGCTAAAATTTGATTTTTCATAATTCTAAAAATTTTGGTCTGTTTTAAAGACAAAACCAAAACTGCATTGTTACAGTAACTTAATCTTCAATTGCAGATTTTACGCTAACTAAATTGAAATCCAGATGCTTTTTAACCAGATCTGCTTCTTTAACCTTCACATAAACTTCATCTCCAAGAGTGATTATTTGTTGGGTTTTTCGGCCCACAATTGCATATTGATCTCTGTCAAAATCAAAATGGTCGCCTTTGATATCGCGTAGACGAATCATTCCTTCACACTTATTGTCAATGATTTCAACATAAATACCCCATTCGGTAACACCCGAAATAACACCCAGGAAGGTTTCATCTTTATGATCCTGCATAAATTTAACCTGCATGTACTTGATCGAATCACGCTCTGCACTGGTAGCCAAATATTCCATCTCGCTACTGTGCTTGCATTTTTGCTCGTATTCTTCCTGGTTTGCAGATTTGCCCTGATCCAGATAATGCTGAAGCAGACGGTGTACCATCACATCAGGATATCTACGTATAGGCGAGGTAAAATGCGTGTAATAATCAAATGCCAGACCGTAATGCCCTATATTATCGGTACTGTAAACCGCTTTACTCATCGTACGGATGGCCAGCGTATCTATTAAGTTTTGTTCCTTTTTACCCGAAACATCACTCAAAAGATTGTTCAATGAAGAAGTCGTACTCTTACGATCTTTAAGATTCATTTTATAACCAAAACGACCGGCAATAGTTTGCAATGCAGCCAGTTTCTCATCATCGGGCTCATCGTGAATACGGTAAACAAAGGTTTTCTTAGGCGATTGTTTACCTATAAATTCCGCTACTTTTTTATTGGCCAAAAGCATAAATTCTTCAATCAGCTTATTGGCATCTTTTGAGGTTTTAAAAAATACACCTACAGGATCATTATCTTCATCCAGATTGAATTTTACTTCCACCTTATCAAAAGAAATCGCACCATCTTTCATACGCTGTCTGCGCATGATTTTAGCCAAACGATCGAGTTCTAAAGTCGCCTCAACTATGGCTTCATCGGCGGTGTATTCAGTACCGGTAAGGGAAATATCAGCAGGGATTTTTCCGCTTCGGGTTTCAATAATCTGCTGGGCTTCTTCATAGGCAAAACGGGCATCACTGTAGGTTACGGTGCGACCAAACCATTGATTTTTGACCTTTCCAGAAGATTTATCGAGTTCAAATACCGCTGAGAACGTATATTTTTCTTCATTAGGCCGAAGCGAACAGGCATTGTTTGAAAGTATTTCGGGCAACATAGGAACTACCCGATCTACTAAATAAACCGAAGTTGCACGCTCGTAAGCCTCATCATCCAGGATGGTTCCCGGGATTACGTAATGCGACACGTCTGCAATGTGAATGCCCACCTCATAGTTTCCATTCTCTAAAACCTGAAAACTTAACGCATCATCAAAATCCTTAGCGTCTTTAGGATCGATCGTAAACGTGAGTACATCGCGCATATCACGACGTTTTTTGATCTCATCTGGTTTGATACTGGTATCAATCTGATTGGCAAAATCTTCTACTTCCTGCGGAAAGTCGTGTGGTAAACCGTACTGGGCTAAAATGGAGTGAATTTCGGTATTATGCTCTCCGGGCATTCCCAAAACCTGAATGACTTTACCAAAAGGCGAATCGGCTTTTTCGGGCCAGTCTTCAATTTTCACTAAAACCTTCTCCCCGTCCTGAGCTCCATTGAGTTTATTTTTAGGTACAAAAACATCGGTACGCATCTTTCCTTCTGCAGAAGTATTTACAAAGGCAAAATTCTTTTGCATCTGCACGACTCCAACAAACTCATCGGTTTTGCGCTCTATAATTTCTACAATCTCCCCTTCGTGCTTTTTACTGCGTCGTTGTTTATAAACGTAAACCTTAACCGTATCTCCGTTTAAGGCTTTGTTCATATTGTTTTTTGGGATGTAAATATCCTGTTCCATCCCTTCAACCACTACATAACCATCACCTTTGGTAGTACTATCTAAGGTACCCGTATGATAGTGTGATTCTGCACTAAAGGTATATTTACCGCGTTCGGTCTCTTTAATATGTTTTTTGGTCTGAAGTTGAGAGAGATTTTTTACAATCTGATTGCGGCTATTGGGATCATCAACATTGAGTTTGGCTGCAATTTGTTTATGATTGAAAGATTTTCCCGGTTCTTGTTTGAGTATCTTAAGAATTTTCTGTGTGAGATCAACCGGTTCTATACTTGATCTTCTTCGTTTTTTATTTGGCATTAAATGCGTTGTATTAAATTTTTATTCGGAAAGAAATGAATTTTAAGATTTTGAGGTTAGCTTATCTAAAATTCAGTTTAAAGATTTCCCAAGGTAGGGGAAATTTAATCGTACTCCTAGCAGAGCGTTAACTTTTGTAAAAGTAAGCTTTCGTACGCTACTTATAAGAAACTGAACGGTAAAGATTTAGTTAATCTTTACTTAGTGTCTAATAATCAGACCAAAACTTAACCTAAGTTTCATATTTAAATAATTTTAGAATAGGCTATTCCTGTTAAAATTATATTAAATTTGTCTCCTATAAACTTCCAATAATTGAGTTATGAAATTGATTCAGATTAAACGTTATTCGGTTGTCATTCTATTTTTCACCATATTCATCCTTGGATTTTTAGGTGTCATCTCCTACGTAAATTCGATCTTCTAGGTATCGTTCATCAAAGATTTTAAAGGCTCTAAATTAAGAGTCTTTTTTTTTGCCTTCATTAAAATACCCCATTCACTTTTTTCAAAACAGTTGTTATCAACAACTAATACTAGTATCACTTTTCTTTTTTGAAATTTAAAATTAAAACTGATGCTTATAATGGTTTGTTAGTAGCGGTATAACTTAGGTTGATAAAGTCTTGTTTTTTTTGTTATTGACATTTATTAACCGCTTATTGATAGTTTTTCAGCATCAGGAATACTTGATTTTAAAGCTTTTGTGATTAGCTGTCAACAATTGTTGAAAACTGAAATCAGCAGCTTTCTTTTGATAAAATCTTACTAACATTTATTAAAAATGAAGACTCAATTGTCTCATAACTTCTCCATAAAAACTAAGAAGATTTTCTTGACTCGTATGGGGTATGTTCTGCTTTGAATTTTTTTATCGAAAAAACAATTTTGCTTGTTAGTTTTTGATGACAACTTATAAACAGTCATGTTAACTAAATGTTAACTGATTTAAAATCAGCGTTAATCAAATAATCCCGGGTAAGCATAGCCCGGCTTATGAATATCTTTGTAAGCGTATTCGTTTATAAATCTAATAACTAAAACTTATGGGACACGATCACAGCCATCAACACAACCACGGTGCTGACCTAAGCGGGCGTAATTTACTCATAAGCATAGCTCTCAATGTTTTGATAACGCTGGCGCAGGCCATAGGCGGTATTATTTCGGGAAGTTTGTCTTTACTTTCAGATGCTGCACACAATTTAAGCGATGTGCTTTCTCTGATTGTGAGCTACATTGCCCGTTTGCTTTCTAAAAAAGAAGCATCTCTAGATAAAACCTTTGGTTATAAACGTGCCGAAATACTTGCCGCTTTCATCAATGCTGCCACACTAATTGTTGTAGCACTACTCCTTATCAAAGAAGCCGTGGTACGCTATTTAAACCCCGAACCCATTGAATCTTCTATCGTGATCTGGATGGCAGCGCTGGGAATCCTTGTAAACGGCTTTAGTGTGTTGTTAATTAAAAAAGACAGCGACACCAATATGAATATGAAGTCGGCTTATTTGCATTTATTAACTGATATGATGGCTTCTGTGGCGGTTTTAGTTGGCGGAATTTTGATGAGCGTTTATGAAGTGTATTGGATAGACCCTTTACTAACCTTCGCCATCAGTATTTACCTCCTTGTTATGGGTTACGGTCTGTTGAAATCTTCGTTTAAGGTCCTGATGCTTTTTAGTCCCGATGATGTTGAACTCACGCATTTTGTGGACCATGTAAAGCAAATAAAGCAGGTAAAGAATATACATCACATGCACATCTGGCAGCTGAATGAAAACCAAACCCATTTGGAGGCACATATAGACCTGGAAGCTGATATCACCATGAGTGAGTTTGATCTTATATTAGATCAAATTGAAGCCTATGCTCGCGAATGCGGAATCAATCATGTGAACATTCAGCCTGAATTTGACAAGACAGATGATAAAAAACTGATTGTTCAGCATTAAGTTTGCCCGTAGAAAGACCCTAAAAGAAATTCAGGGATAGATAGTCAACAGAATTATTTAAGCCTTGATTAGTTGCGGAAAACGAATTTTAAAAAGATGAATATTGAAATACTAACATTTGAAGAGTTTAGTCTGCAGAAGCTTTATGAGGTTTTACAATTGCGTGCCGAAGTTTTTGTAGTCGAACAAAATTGTCCCTATCAGGATGTTGATGGTAAAGATCAAAAAGCCCTGCACGTTCTGGGTTATGCGAATGGTAAACTTGTTGCTTATACACGTTTATTCAAACCGGGTGACTATTTTGAACGGGCAAGTATAGGAAGAGTAATCGTAAAGGAAAATTACCGTAAATATGGTTATGGTAAAGATATTATGAACGCGTCCATAAAGGTTTTGCAGGATGAGTTTGATACCAAAGAAATTGAATTATCTGCTCAGGTATATTTGAAGAAATTTTACAATGACCTGGGGTTTATAGAATTTGGTGAAGGCTATCTCGAAGACAACATACCCCATATACGTATGCTTAGAAACTAAAAAAAAATCCGCTCTACAGCGGATTTTCTATTTTGGTCAAGTATGTTAGATACTTATTTTAAATTTTCATAGGTTTTTTATCGAGACTGATGCTACTTAGCGTTTCATCAGTAAACTTATAATGGCCTCTGGTAGTCATAATTTTAAATTTAAAATTCTTCATACTACTAAGTACGTCCAGAAATAACCATTTCGACTTAAGTAAACGGGGTTTTTTAGATTTTAAGCTGAGTTCAAAGATGTGTTTTTCACCATCACGTTCAGCCACAATATCTGGAGTAATACTTACTTCACTCCCTTTTTTGATATATGATTTAGGACTTTCGAAGCCTTCCGTATCTGCTTTTATGTTTTCAAAGCCGCGGTCTTCCAGGTATCCTATTGCCTGTTCCAAAATCTGTGTATTCTTGTCTGTATCCTTATCTAAAGTTATCATACTAAATAATAAGCTTTTAGATCTAATTAACTCTTAAGCTGAGGTTAAAATCTGCTTTAAAACTGTTAAAATCACCTGTTTATGTATGGTATTGTAAAAAAATTGTTGTAAATGGGTGTGTTTGGGTTAAAATAGAATTAATTCTGATTTAAGATTTTGCGGTATTTTGAGGCGTCGGTTACCACATTTGCAGCTTCTGCAATCTCTTCATTATGATCTATTTGGTATTCGTATAAACCCTGTCTGTAGAAATAACGTTTTACGAGTTCGTCAATAATCAGATTAGAAATCTCGTTTTCTTTCGCATCTAGTTCCCGCTTCTTCGTTGCATCAATCGCTTTCATCAGATTGGCATATTCGGTACTTATAGCATTCTGCAAGTCATCTTTTTCCGAATTGAGATAGGCTTCTTCCAGTTCTTTTTCGGTCTGGGTTTCATAGGTAAAGTCCTGCTTTTCCAGAAATTGTTTAAAAGCTGCATAGTCGGCCTGAGTAAATTTAAAATCGCTTAGCTTTTCGATTTTATGCGTGTAGAAATAGTTTGTAGCAAAATCAAAAATCGCCTGATCTTTCAACAAAGCTTCGGTGATGGCGCTGAGTTTAGCAGACTCTACTACGATATCAGGAAGTACTCCGCCCCCATCATAAACCGTACGACCGGTGCTGGTTTTAAATGCATTGTAATCTGCAACATCGGTGCGTATGGCATTTCCCTGCTCATCACGGTTCCAGTAATCAAGTGCCTGAATACATCTGCCGCTGGGCGTATAATACCGAGAAATGGTAATCTTCAACTGCGTGCCATACGTAAGCTCTTTAGGGCGCTGTACAAGACCTTTACCAAAACTTCGGGCTCCTACAATCACCGCGCGATCATAATCCTGCAGAGAGCCTGAAACGATCTCACTGGCCGATGCGCTGCGACCGTTTATTAACACCGCCACAGGAATGTTTGTATCCAGGGGCTCGTTGCGCGTATAGTATTGCTGATTGTACTTTTCAATAACCGATTTTGTGGTGGTGATCAATTTTCCTTTGGGTAAAAACAGATTGCTTACGTTGATGGCCTCGGTTAATAAACCACCGGGATTGCCGCGTAAGTCGAGAATTATGGAAGTAGCTCCCTGTTCTTTCAGCTCTTTAATGGCAGCTGCTGTTTCTGCGGAAGCTTTTTTATTGAATTTAGACAGCACTACATAACCAATATTGTCTTTTATAAGGGAATAAAAAGGCACTGCCGGAATATCTATTTCCTCACGGGTAAGTGTGGTGTTCTGAAGTTTACCCTGGCGTTTATAGGTAATGGGAATACTGGTTCCGGGAGCTCCCTGAAGCAAATCGCCTGCATCGTCTTCAAAATCTGCAATGGTAATATCCCCTATTTTAACGAGTTCGTCACCCGCCTGAAGACCGGCTTTATCAGCCGGATAGTCTTCATAGACTTCCATTATGGTGATTTTCTTGTTACGTGACAATACCGAAGCTCCAATACCGGTGTATTCCCCTGAATTATTAATGCGTGCATCTTCAACCTCCTGCTCGGTCCAGTATGTGGTATACGGGTCAAGGTCGGCCAGCATCCCTTCTATAGCACTATCCATAAGTTGTGCAGGGTTTACCTCATCAACATAATTCATATTGAGCTCTTTAAACAAGGTGGTGAAAATTTCGATCTGCTTGGCGATTTCAAAAAAGTCACTTTTAAAACTTACGGTAGTAACTAAAATAGCCAGCGAAGCAGCGGCGATGAGGATTCTCTTTTTCATAGATGAAGCAATTTTCAATTAAGATTTAGGCGTATTTTTTTGGGATTTGCGCTTTTGCCAGCGGCGAATGAGAAAGATAACAAGAATCACCAGAATAATAAACGGCCAGATATAGATCAACCCCAAAACAAAGGTTGAGATCCCCTGCCAGCCGCCTTTTACGGCCTGTAGCATTTTTGAACCGTAGGATTTGGTCACGCCGCTTTCCACTTCGGTTTTATAAAAATACACGTTGAGGGTACTGTACGAAACCTGTTTTGAAAGGTATTTAAGCCTTCCTTCCTTAGATTCTATTTCTTCGCGTATAACCGAAAGTTCACGCTCAATTTCTAAAATTTCTTTTACTGATGAGGCTTTTTTAAGCAACTCCAGATACCGGTTTTCGAGTTCGCGTTTGGCTTTAAGACGGGCTTCCACGTCAATAAATTCTTCGGTAACATCGCGCTGACTTATTGATTTTTCTTCAAAGAATTCAACACCCTGGGAGATTAGTTCGAGCGCCTGTTGAAAATTTTCAGCAGGAACGCGCAGTTGCAGTTCCTGATAACTGCCGCGATAGTCTTTACCGGTACGTTCGTTCTCAACATAGCCTTTAGTCGTGTTTACAGCCTTAAGAATTTGGGCACGGGTCTCGGCTAAATCCTGAGTTTCAAACCGAAGATTCCCGGTTTTAATGATTTTTTGCTCCACATCAGCTTCTACATCATCAGCCAGTTCCGGCTGAGCCATTTCTTCTTCGTAAGCAGCATCAGCAGCTGCATAGGATTCATCAGAACTGCCGCTTGAGCACATATAAATCATACTCAGCAGCCAAAAACCCAGTATTTTCATAAAGAATAGGTTTAACGGTTAATCATCTATTTCGTTTTGCGCGGCGTTGAACTTTGCAATGAGCTTAAGCATGGCTTTTTCGAGCTGTTCATAAGTCATGACCTCGCGGCCGGTATAGATAAACATAAACGCAAAAGTTAAGCCGTTTGTTTGAAAATCCTGTTTATTTTTTCGGTAAACCTCTCGCATAATGCGTTTTATACGGTTTCGGGTCACGGCAAGTTTGTGATTGCGTTTGGCTACAGAAACTCCGGCCTGTATAGAAACCCCTTCCTCAGGCAAAGCCGAAGTTTTATAAACCAAAAGCAAGGGATAGGCACTTACTTTCTGTCCTTCGGTAAACAAGGCGTCGATAAGTTTTTTCCGTTTTAAGTGTTCTTTTTTAGGGAAAGTTTGCTTCATAGTTTAGCCAGAGGCGAAAAAATTTAGGTGTAAAGATAGCAACAAACTAAACGGAACGGTAATTAGGCAAAGTCAGACCGTAGATTCCAATGAAAAAAGCCGTTTCAATTTTGAAACGGCTTTAGACTTTAAGATTATTCCGAAAGTTTATTCAGCAGGCTGATTCCAGCTGTTGTTGCTTCGGTCGATGTCTGCCATCAATTGCTGAGCATCAATGGTCATTGAATTGATTTCAGAAAGTGGCTTATCTATAGTAAACGTATAGGTTGGATACGCCCAGGGCCAATCCGGCAATTGGGTACGTTCCATATTTGGGAATGGGTTAGGCTTTTCGGCACGCATCATCCGCAACGGAATGTAATAAGACTCGTTTATTCCTTCTGCGTTGTCGCCGTCTTTTACATTGACGTAAAAGTCAACCGGCATTGGCATAAGACCTTTACGCTCCAGAGTTACCTGAGTTTTACCGTCTACTTCCTCTACATTTTTAATCGCATAATCAATGGTGTTAGTGGTCTGTGTCCAGTCTACCAGGTACCAGTCTAACTGCATTCCGCTTACTTTTTCGGCAACGCGCTTCACATCATTAGGCGTGGGATGCTTGAATTTAAACTCATCAAAATAAGTTTTGATGGTCTTATCCAGATTTTCCTTGCCAATGATGTAGCCCAGTTGTGCTAAAAACACAGCGCCTTTAGAATAAGCCGAAGCTCCGTAAGCGGCATTCATTTCATAACGGTCTGCATACGTCGTTTGAGGTTGCTCAATACCACTGGTTGCCAGTCTAAAATAGGATGCGTAATTCCCGGCTTGTGGATTAGGCTTCTTTTCATCCATTACCACATTCATCGCTTCGTCAGAAATATAGCTGGTAAAACCTTCATCCATCCACTCGTGCTTGGCTTCGTTTGAAGCCAGCAAGAACTGAAACCAGGTATGTGCCATCTCGTGAGCGGTCACACCCACAAGGCTGCCAAAGCTGCGCTCTCCGGTGATCAGGGTACACATCGCATACTCCATACCACCATCACCTCCTTGAATTACCGAGTACTGGTCGTAAGGATAAGGGCCTACGTTTTCATTATAAAAGGCTAAAAGCTCAGCGGTTTTAGGCTGTAAGTTCTTCCAGTTTTCAATGATGTCTTTGTTGTCTTTATAGAAAAAGTGCAATACCGTACCGTCTGAAGCAGTAAGTTTATCGTGAATATAGTCGGGATCTGCAGCCCAGGTAAAGTCATGCACATTAGGCGCTACAAAATGCCAGGTGTGTTTTCCTTTTTTGGCCTTTTCTACTTTTTGACCGGGCTCTTCGTAGCCGTGACCTATTTCGGTATTTTGAAGGTAACCGGTACCTCCTACCGTATACTCAGAGTCGATGCTGATTTTCACATCAAAATCACCCCAAACGCCGTGAAATTCACGAGCGATATACGGATCTGCATGCCATCCTTCAAAGTCGTATTCAGCCAGTTTAGGATACCATTGTGTCATCGAGAGTGCTACACCTTCGGCATTGTTGCGACCGCTTCTGCGTATTTGCACAGGTACCTGCCCGTTGAAATCCATATTGAAGGTTGTGCTTTCGCCCGGCGCAATAGCTTTCGCCAGGCTAACCTCTAGAACGGTTCCTGCAACTTCGTACGTTAAGGGCGTTCCATCCTGAGTAAGCGTGTTTACGTTTAAGAAACCAATTTCGTCCGGCTCCAGTTTTGAAATCCGGTCCATCACACGACGATCGGGATCTTTGATGGTAAGCGAACGCACATCCATCTCACTGCCGGGTTGAAAGGCATTAAAATACAGATGGTAAAATACCTGATTTAAGGTATCGGGAGAATTGTTTGTGTAAACTAACTCCTGCTTACCGGTATAGTTGTAGTCTTCAACATTCATATCAACCTCCATCTTATAGTCCACATGCTGTTGCCAGTAGGAGGTGTTATTTTGTGCCGAAGTACTTGCAGGGATTAAACCCAAAACAAGTACCGAAGCACTCCAGAAGGTAGATTGAATTGCTTTTTTTAATTCCATAATTATTACTTTTTAGTAGATAACTCTGCCATTTTGAAGGCGTTATACATATTTACCATTTCGCCCGATTTTGAAAGTGCACTGAAGGGTTTTATCACGTCAGCATCACCACCGGCAGATACCTGAATATTGCTGGTGATCCCGCTCTGCATAATGATTTGTTTAATCTGAGCAGCAGAGAATTGCGGGTAATACGAGCGTAACATCGCTGCCACACCGGCAACATTGGGAGCGGCCATCGAGGTACCCTGTAAAAACTCGTATTCATTACCGGGAACGGTAGACCAGATTTGAACTCCGGGAGCAAAAACGTCAACATTTGATTTTCCGTAGTTTGAAAAACTTGCGACTAATTTGCCACTGTATTTGTAGTTCAGCGCACCTACCGTAATCACATTATCAGCAAATTCAGTTACATTATCAAGCTGATCGTTAGGATAAACGGTATCGCCGCCATCGAGGTCAATGCTTTCGTTACCGGCTGCATTTACAATTAATACATCTTTTTTAGCCGCATATTTAATGGCTTCATATACCCACTCCGGGTTTGTAGCAAAGTATTTACCAAAGCTGGTGTTGATCACTTTTGCACCGTTGTCTACGGCATAGCGTATTGCTAAGGCGATGTCTTTATCGTACTCATCCCCGTCAGGAACGGCACGAACCACCATAATTTTTGCATTGTTAGCCACCCCGTTCATACCAATACCGTTGTTGCGTTCTGCAGCGATAATACCGGCAACGTGAGTCCCGTGACGGGCTGCTTCCGGATCCGGACCTATTACGTTGTTATTACCGTAATTGGTATCGTTTAAATCGTTAAGGTCATCACCCAGCACACTGCGGTAATTAGCGTTGAGTTTGTAATTGGTATCCAGACGCTCCTGCATACTCTCTAATTGCTCAGTAAGCATTTCCATAAATTCAGGAATAGTATCTGCATAGGTAAGCATCTGGGTAAGAATAGCCTTGTTGCGCTGCTCCATCTGCGTTTCTGCAGGAAGAGCCGCAAGTTCTTCGGCAGTATAATCTTCCTTATTTAGTTTTTGAGAAACTTCGGTATGAGCGGTTTTTACAGCAGCCATTAGACCCTGGTATTGGGTGATTTGATCTTCAAGCTCACTGCGGTCTTTTTCAACTTCTGCCTTAGCTTTAGTATAGGTTTTAAAAAGCTCTTTTTGAGCAGCCGGAATCTGATCTAATGTTTTTCCGCTAAACTGAGCGTCATATTTTTGTACAATACGCGCTTTTTCAAGTTGTTCGGCAACGATATCGCCCAGAAAGTTCCAACCGTGAATGTCATCGATGTAGCCGTTTTTGTCATCATCAATTCCGTTGTTTGGAATTTCATCTGCATTAGTCCAGATAACACCATCCAGATCTTCGTGCTCGATATCAACACCGCTGTCTATAACCGCAACAATTACGGAAGATCCCTGACCTTTTATAAGTTCGTCGTAGGTTTTCTCAACACTCATCCCGGGAATGGTATCTTCTTTAATGTCTTTTCCGGGCCATTCTTTGAGTTGCTCCTCATCCAGATCGGCTATTTTAACGGGAAGTTGGTCAACATTTTCAACAGGGACGCTTATCAGTTTTGCAGGTGTATCGCAACCGGCGATAAGCAATGCAGCTCCAAATGCTGCAATCAGGGATTTTTTCATTATCTGTATGTATTTATATTTAAAATTTAGGTTTTGTATTTGAGTCACGTATAAGTTTTCGTTAGAGTACGTCTTCAATTCTGAGGCTTTGATCAAGCCGCACTCCTTTTTCGGTATGTTTTACCGTGATTATGGGGTTATGCGCATCATGCTCTAACCACAAATAATAGTTATGATCTGCCGCCTGGTTTAAAAATTCTTCTTTTTCGCCCAAAGTAAGCAAGGGCCGCGTATCAAAGCCCATCACATACGGTAAGGGTAAATGACCCGCCGTTGGCAACAAATCTGCTGCGAAAACAAGGGTCTTGTCTTTATAAGTTATATGCGGAATCATCTGTTTATCGGTATGTCCATCTGCAAATAAAATACCAAAGCCCAGATCGCTATTTTCAAGAAAGGTTTTTCCGGTTTTTTCAATAAACCGAAGCTGCCCGCTTTGTTCTATGGGCAAGATGTTTTCGCTCAAAAAAGACGCTTTTTCCCGGGCATTGGGTTTTGTGGCCCATTCCCAGTGATCTTTGTTGCTCCAGTAGGTTGCATTTTTAAAAACCGGAACCGGAGTTTTACCATCTTCAGCCCATTTTATGCAGCCTCCGGAATGGTCAAAGTGTAAATGCGTGAGAAAAACATCGGTGATATCGTCAGGATGAAAACCTTTAGATTTTAACGATTTCTCAAGGGTATCATCACCCCAGGGATAGTAAAAGCCAAAAAACTTTTCGCTTTGCTTGTCGCCCATTCCCGTGTCTATAAGAATGAGGCGATTGCCTTCCTCAATGAGCATACAGCGTGCGGCAATATCAATCATATTGTTTGCATCTGCGGGATTGGTGCGGGTCCAGAGTGATTTTGGGACGACTCCAAACATAGCGCCTCCGTCTAATTTAAAATTACCGGCTTCTATTGCGTGAATGACCATAAACGGACTACTGATTTTTAAATGGCACCTCCAAAGAGCTAATACCACGAGGCTTACCTCGAAAATGAAAATTTGTTTTTAACGAATGCCTCCCGGGCTTGCCCTGAGGTAGTTTAATGCAGGAAGCTGAAAATTTTGCGGCTTCAGGATAAACAAAGTTGTGCAAAATACTAAAACAGCGTTAAATCAAATTTTAAGCCTTGGCGAATTAAGCTATATTTAACAAAGAATAGCAAAATCGGGCTTTAAAATGAATTTTTAAAGCCGTATCATAGCAAAAAATCGAAATTCATGTTAGAACTGGGCGGAATAATAATCTTGGGTATATTGGCACAATGGGTTGCCTGGAAATTTAAAATACCTGCGATCTTACCTCTTATTTTAATCGGGCTTTTTGTAGGGCCTATTTCAACCTTGTTTACCTATGACGGCTCCAAGTGGATAGAACCCATCTGGGACGGTGAAACAGGCATATTCCCCGGGGAGCGGCTTTTTAACTTTGTTTCTTTGGCTATCGGAATAATACTCTTTGAAGGAGGTCTTACCTTACGCTTTAGCGAGATTAAAAATGTGGGACCGGTAATTACCAAACTAATTATCGTGGGTTCTTTGGTAACCTTCTTTGGCGCAGGAGCAGCAGCCTACTATATTTTTGACCTGAGTCTAAGAATATCCTTTCTGTTTTCGGCATTGATTATTGTAACCGGACCTACGGTTATAACCCCAATTCTTAGAAACATTCCGCTTAAAAAAGACATCTCAGCCATTCTTAAATGGGAAGGTATCCTTATTGATCCCATAGGTGCTTTGGTAGCCGTATTGGTTTTTGAATTTATCAGTGTAGGTGCCGGTAGTGAATTTACCATCACCGCTCTTGAAGAGTTTGGTAAGATTGTACTTTTTGGGTTTACCTTCGGTTTTACCTTTGCACACGCACTCGCATTTGCAATCAAACGCAATGTGATTCCGCATTATTTATTGAATGTATTTACCCTGGCAACAGTGCTTGGGGTGTTTGTACTCTCCGATTTGTTTGCTCACGAGAGCGGTCTGCTTTCGGTTGTGGTGATGGGAATCATTATGGGGAATATGAAACTGCCCAACATCAAAGAACTCCTCTACTTTAAGGAGTCTTTGAGCGTTTTGCTTATCTCTTTGCTGTTCATTCTGCTTTCCGCAAATATCGAAATGCAGGATTTATACCTGGTGTATACCTGGAAAGCAGCCTTGCTTTTTGCCGTTGTTGTGTTCATTCTACGACCTATTGGAGTGTTCCTAAGTGCGAAAGGCTCCGGTTTAAAGTTTAACGAAAAACTCTTTGTAAGCTGGGTAGGTCCGCGCGGTATTGTAGCTGCGGGTATTGCTTCCCTTTTTGGTTTACAGCTGGTAAGTGAAGGCGTTGAAGGGGCAGAATACATCACACCGCTGGTATTTATGATTGTACTGGGTACGGTATTGTTAAATGCCACCACAGCCCGTCTCTTTGCTAAAATTGTAGGTGTCTTCCTTACCGAATCTAAGGGTATTGTGATCATTGGCGCTTCAAAAGCTTCGCGTATTATAGGTGAATACCTGATGAAAAATGGCCGCCATGTGGTACTGGTAGACAGCAACAGTTACAATATTGAAAAAGCCAAGGAGCGCGGCCTCGAGGCTATTGAAGAAAGTATTTATTCAGACAGTTTGATGAACAATATCGAACTGAACGACGTGGGTTACCTGATGGCACTTACCGGAAACGGGGATATCAACGACTACGCGATCAAGCGTTTTAAAAATATTTTTGGTGAAAACGGCTCATTCAGGCTCATTACTCCAGATGAAATGCGCGGTCCCGATGCTCCAAATGAGGGTCTTTTCTCGCCTACCGATGACTTTATTCGACTTACCGAAGTAGCCCGTGCACATCCAACCATCCAGGAAATTGAGGTTAAGACCAAAGAAGATTTTGAGAAGCTTGTTAAGAGTACCCGGGAAGATCGAAACATGGTACCTATATTTTTAAAACAGGAATCAGGCGAACTTGAGATTTTAAAATCGAACATCAACGAGCTTGAGATAGACAGTTTTGAAAATATCAAGCTGGTTTACCTCGGCAAGCCTTTTGATCCTGAGAAAATGCCGGTCAAACCAAAGATCGATGAAAACGAACTTTAAAGTTTTCCTAAGCTTTTAGAAAGCTCTTCTGTATTGATTGGGCATTCATTAACTTGAAAACAAAAAAGTTATGAGTACCCGCAGAAGTTTTTTGAAGAAATCAGGTCTTGTTCTCGCAGCATCTACCTTGCCTTTACCCTATTATGCCTGTTCTAAACCCAACAAGAAACTGGGTGTTGCTTTACTGGGCCTGGGTAGCTATGCGACTAACAATTTGGCTCCTGCCCTGCAACAAACCGAACATATTGAACTGCGGGGTATTGTAACGGGAAGTCCCGGGAAAATTCAGCAATGGCAGCAGAAATACGGTATAAAGGACGAAAATATTTACAGTTATGAGACATTGCCTGAGATTGCAAATAATCCGGAAATTGATGTAGTCTACATCGTAACGCCCACCTTTCTACATAAAAAATACAGCGTGATGGCGGCTAACGCCGGAAAGCATGTCTTCTGTGAAAAACCGATGGCGATGACGGTTGAAGAATGCCGCGAAATTATGGAAACCTGCGATAAAAACGGAGTCAAATTAGCTATCGGGTATCGTATGCAGCACGAGGAAAATACCCAAACTATAATGAAGTGGGCCAAAACAAAGCCCTACGGAAGCATTCAAAATGTAGATACTGAAGTAGGCTGGCGCATAGGCCCGGGCGGCGGTTGGCGTCTGGATGGTTCTAAAGGCGGTGGCGCCATTTACGATATGGGTGTTTACAATATTAATGCGCTGCGTTATGCGACGGGTCTGGAGCCACTATCGCTTACCGCACGTCACGAGACCCAAAGACCGGATTTGTTTCTCAATAAAGCACCTGAAATTACCTGGCTTGATGTAGAATTTCCAGGTGGCTTAAAGACCACAGCCAGGGTTACTTATGCTGATAATGTGAATTTTTTGAAGGTAAATTGTGAAAACGGAGACTACGAGTTATCCCCATTTCAGAGTTATAATGGCGTTCAGGGAAGCACCAGTGATGGTAAAAAGTTACCACCCTGCAATTGCAACCAGCAAGCCCTGCAAATGGATGATGATGCACTTGCGATTTTAAACGATACGCCTGTCATTGCACCCGGCATTGAAGGTTTGCGGGATATTCAAATTGTGGAGGCGGCGCTAAAGTCGGGCTATACCAATAGCGAGCGCATTCAACTGGAACAGTATTAATACCCGAATGAATACCAAACAAAAAAGCTTCCGTTTTCAGGAAGCTTTTTTTGTTTTTAATGCCGGTTTATTTGCGGCTAAAGTAATCTGAAACTACAAAAGCGACCCCCACAACAGCACCAATTGCGAGAATCCAAACCAGAGTTTGACTTTCCTTTGCCGCTGTCCATTGACTCAGAGCACCGCAAATCACGATAAGGCCAAGACCCGTGAGTTGTATTTTGGTTAATTTCATCTTAATCGTTAAGCTTAAGTACGGCCATAAATGCCTCCTGAGGGATTTCTACGTTACCCACCTGGCGCATACGTTTCTTACCTTTTTTCTGCTTTTCGAGTAGTTTTCGCTTACGCGAAATATCACCACCATAACATTTTGCCGTAACGTCTTTACGCAGGGCTTTTACGGTCTCCCGTGCGATGATTTTGGCTCCAATCGCTGCCTGAATAGGAATATCAAACTGCTGACGCGGGATCAATTCTTTTAGCTTCTCACACATCTTTTTGCCGATATCATAGGCATTATCGCGGTGTAGTAAAGCTGAAAGCGCGTCAACCACATTTGCATTTAAGAGCACATCAACTTTTACCAGATGGGAAGCCCGCATGCCTATTGGCGAATAATCAAAAGAGGCATAGCCTTTAGAAACCGTTTTCAGGCGGTCGTAGAAATCAAATACGATTTCGGCCAAAGGCATATCAAATGACAATTCCACACGCTCAGGTGTAAGATAGGTCTGATTGGTGATTTGTCCCCGCTTTTCGATACATAAGGACATTACCGGACCTACAAAGTCGGCTTTAGTAATGATACTTGCCTTGATAAAGGGCTCTTCAACCCGGTCCATCCCCGAAGGATCAGGTAAATCGGAAGGGTTGTTAACCAGTATTGGCGTTTGCTTATCTTTTATGGTGTACGCGTGATACGATACGTTAGGTACGGTCGTGATCACGGTCATATCAAACTCACGTTCCAGGCGTTCCTGAATGATCTCCAGGTGCAACATCCCCAGGAATCCGCAACGGAAACCAAAACCTAATGCCGCTGAACTCTCGGGCTGAAATACTAAAGACGCATCGTTGAGCTGCAGTTTTTCCATCGAAGAACGCAGATCTTCATAATCTTCGGTGTCTACCGGATAAATTCCGGCAAATACCATCGGTTTTACATCCTCAAAACCTTCGATCATATTGGTTGTGGGCGTTTTCGCATCGGTGATGGTATCCCCCACTTTTACTTCTTTGGCTTCCTTAATACCCGTGATGAGGTAACCTACATCGCCTGTTTTGACTACTTTTTTCGGCGTTTGTTTTAGGTTGAGAGTTCCTACCTCGTCTGCGAAATAGGTTTTACCGGTGGCCATAAACTTGATGTTCTGCCCTTTGGTAATCTCACCATTCAATACCCTAAAATAGGTTTCAACCCCTCTAAATGGATTGTAAACCGAGTCAAAAATCAAGGCCTGTAAAGGCTCGTCAGGATTTCCTTTCGGTGGCGGAATACGCTCAATAATCGCAGTAAGGATTTCGGTGATACCAATGCCGGTTTTAGCACTGGCAGGGATTACATCCTCGGGGTTACAACCCAAAAGATCTACAATATCATCGGTCACCTCTTCGGGGTTTGCACTGGGCAAATCAACCTTATTCAACACCGGAATAATTTCCAGATCGTTTTCAAGAGCCAGATACAGGTTAGAAATGGTCTGCGCCTGTATGCTCTGTGCGGCATCAACCACAAGCAAAGCACCTTCACAGGCAGCAATACTTCGTGACACTTCATAGGAGAAATCCACGTGTCCCGGAGTGTCGATGAGATTTAAAATATAAGGCTCACCGTTGTGTATATAATTCATCTGAATGGCGTGCGATTTAATGGTAATACCACGCTCGCGCTCCAGATCCATATTATCAAGTAATTGCTCCTGTTTTTCACGATCGGTTACAGAACCTGTAGAGTCTAGCAGACGGTCTGCAAGCGTACTTTTCCCGTGATCAATGTGAGCGATAATGCAAAAATTGCGAATGTTCTTCATAGACGTTCTTCATCAGCGTTGCCTTGTTTAAGCATTGGCCTCCCGATTCATTTGCAATTTTTAGACAGCCAAAAATGGTATAAATCGAAAACCCATCTGTTTAAGTACCTAAATAAGGTCAACTTTAGTCTGCAAATATACAGTTTAGCTAATGCATTTTCTAATTATTCTATTTTTGGCAATTTATAGGGCAAATCATCGAAAATCTAATTGAAGTATCTTAAAAACATAGAAATTAAATTAGATTTGAAATCTATGCGATCCACTTTACTCTTTAACGTCTTTGTTTTCGCCCCCTTATTTCTATCAGCTCAAAGTCTAAGTCTTGATGGGCTTGTTCAGAATAGTGAACAAAACCCCGTCCCATTCACCAATGTCTTGCTCTTAAAAGCCGCAGATTCTACCTTTGTGAGTGGGTTTGTTACCAACGAAGAAGGTCTGTTTAAATTTGAAGATCTTACTACCGGTAATTACCTGCTTAAGGCCAGTTTTGTGGGCTATGAAGACGCCTACAGCGATCCTTTTGAACTGCAGCAAAGCTTAAGTTTAAAAGCTCTTGTGCTTAAAGAATCCCCCCAGTTTTTAAATGAGGTTACCGTCACTGCACGCAGGCCGATTATACAGCGTAAGGTGGATCGTCTGATTTTTGATGTGGAAAACACAGCGATTTCTTCCGGGACAACCTTTGATATTTTAAAACGCACTCCGGGAGTCATTGTCAATCAGGGAACAATTTTGGTTAGAAATCGCCCTGCGCAGGTTTACATCAACGATCGCAAGGTGTATTTAACCAATGACGAGCTGCAGCAATTGCTGGAAGGTTTTGCAGGGGTAAACGTAAAATCGGTTGAGGTGATTACCACACCACCGGCCAAATACGATGCAGAAGGCGGAGCGATTTTGAATATCGTGACTTCAAAAAATCTGTCTATAGGCTATAAAGGAAGCGTTGATGCTTCGGCAACTGTGGGAATTTTACCCAAATATGCGGCAGGTAGCAGTCATTATTATAAAACCGTTTGGCTCAATGCCTATGCCGGTTATACTTTTAACTCGCGCTTTGATACTAAAACCGATGAAGGTTTTATCGAATTTTTTAATCCCAATGGAAGCACTAAAGCAACCTGGGATGATCTCTTTTTAAAAGACACACGCACGTTTTCGCACAGCTTCAATACCATTTTAGATTTTACGCTAAGCGAAAAAGACATGCTGAGTCTGAGTGCCAATGTGCTGCACACACCAAAAGCTGATTCAGACATCAGCGGAAGAACCGAAATTTTCGACCCGCAGGGTCGGCTTGATTCACTGTACACTACACAAAGCAGGCTCGAAAACCAAAATGATAATTTGCTCTTTAATCTTAACTACGAAAGGCAGCTGGGCGAAAACGGGGCAACACTTACTGCAAATGCCAACTATATTGACTATTCTAACGATCAATCACAGGTGGTAGCCACGCGCTATTTTTCACCGCAAGGCAAGCTTTTGAATGCAAATTCGTTCAATACCATTCCTACTCAGGATTCACAAATTTATACCGGGCAGCTTGATTATACCGGCAATTTAGGAAACTGGGCTTTTGAAGCGGGGGCTAAATATTCGGGAATCAATTCAAACAGCAGGCAGGATTTTTTTGACGGTAATGGGGACATTAACTCCGGCAATGCAATCCTAAATGACAATTTTGACTACACCGAAAGTATTTACGCGTCGTATTTCAGCTTTTCGAAAGATTGGGAGACCTGGAGTCTTCAGGCCGGTTTACGGGGAGAATATACCGATGCTAATGGAAATTCACGAACCTTAGGAGTTGTAAATACTCAGGAATATCTGGAGCTTTTCCCGACCATTTACTTGATGAATAATCCTTCAGAAAACCATTCTTTTGGATTGAATTACAGTCGCAGGATTGATCGACCCCGTTTTCAAAGTTTAAATCCGTATCGGTATTTTCTAAATGAAAACAACTTTCAGGAAGGAAATCCTAATATTCAGCCTGCAATTGCAAACCGGGTAGAGTTTAATTACACATTTAAGAATAAACTTATTTTCAGTCTATACTGGGATCGTATAGATAATGCGATGAGTAGTTTGCCTTTTCAGGATAATGAAAACCTGACGATTAGAGGTTTGAACACGAATCTCAATTATGAGCAGCAGTACAGCCTGGATGTGACCTATTCAGAATTTGTGACCAATTGGATGTGGATGAGTGTTTACACATCATTTTTTAGAATGGAAAATGAGTTTGAAGCACTAGAGAGCGGAGCACAAGATTATAATCAGGGTATCAATGGGATTTTTGTTCAGACGCAAAATTATTTTGTTATTGAACCCGGCTTAAGCGCGACTCTTGTAAATACTTTTACCTCCAATATTTTAGCAGGTTCCTATCAATACGACAGACCGCAGTATGCTTTAAACATTGACATTCAAAAGACTTTTCTGGATGGAAGGCTTATTTTTAATCTGAGTTCGGAAGATATTTTCAATACGAATAACATTCCGCTTACGTCACGTTATTTAAATCAAAACAATTCTTTTTTTGCGATGCCCGAATCCCGAAAAATACGGGTAGGCCTTCGGTATAAATTTGGAAACTTTAAGCTCAGCGATAACAGCAGAGCGGTAAATGCTGAAGAAGAAACCCGTTTAGAGCGGAAAGACTAGATATCTACTAATCAGAACCGTCATTAACCTACTTTACCAAACATTGCTTAATTTTGCGCGGTAATCCAGAAATGGTATCCTTGAGAGCAATCTCAACGATACCGACTTAAAATTCAAAGCTTTGGCAAAAATAGGAGATATAGATGTAGGAGACTTTCCGTTGCTTTTGGCACCTATGGAAGATGTGAGTGATCCGCCTTTTCGCGCATTGTGTAAAGAGCAGGGTGCAGATGTAGTATTTACCGAGTTTATCTCGAGCGAGGGCCTTATACGCGATGCAGCAAAGAGCGTGATGAAGCTTGATATTTATGAGAAGGAACGCCCGGTGGGTATCCAGATTTTTGGTGCAAACCTGGAATCTATGCTGCAAAGTGTTGAAATTGTTGAAGCTTCAAAGCCCGATATTATTGATATCAACTTTGGCTGTCCGGTAAAAAAGGTGGTTTCTAAAGGCGCCGGAGCCGGTATTTTAAAAGATATAGATTTGATGGTTTCGCTCACCGAAGCGATGGTGAAGCATACCAACCTGCCCATTACGGTAAAAACCCGTTTAGGCTGGGATCACGACTCCATTAAAATTGTTGAGGTAGCAGAACGTTTGCAGGATGTGGGCTGTAAGGCGATTTCCATCCACGGAAGAACCCGCGCCCAGATGTATAAAGGTAGTGCCGACTGGCGGCCTATTGCAGAAGTAAAGAACAATCCGCGCATGCATATTCCGGTTTTTGGCAATGGCGATGTTGATACTCCCGAGCGTGCTGTGGAGATGCGTGATGAGTACGGACTTGACGGCGCCATGATTGGCCGGGCGAGTATAGGCTATCCCTGGTTTTTTAGAGAAGTCAAACACTTCTTTAAAACGGGCGAGCATATGGCTCCGCCTACCTTGCAGGAACGGGTAGATGCGGCACGCAGACATCTCAAAATGGCTATTGACTGGAAGGGTGAGAAACTCGGGGTGTTTGAAACACGCAGGCATTATACCAACTATTTCAAGGGTATTCCAGATTTTAAGCCTTATCGTATGAAAATGGTAACCAGCGACGATGCAGCAGATGTTTTTGCTGCATTTGATGAGGTAGAGGAACACTTTGCAGACTTTGATTGGCTCAGCCAGAGTGTGTAATTAGAACTCCTTTGAAATCAAAGCTTTGTTTCCTTTGGGTTTTTCTTAGGATTGTACCAAAGTAGTTTACTTTACCTATTAGGCAGTGATCTAATCTTCCAGCAGCTTCGGTCTGATGGTTGAAGAAGCGAGATAGGAGGCGAGAATCCCAAGAATACTTATTGTAAGAAATACTGCTAAGAAATTCATAACTGTAAATTGCATAGGATAGGGCAGTGTGGGGGTGATCATTTTGAGTTCAAAAAGCAATTGAGCCGCAACCACGAGTGCGCCTATAACCAGACCCAGCAAACCTCCAAATACCGTCATCATCGCTCCCTGAAGGAAGAAGATTTTCTTGATTTCTTTCAGCGAAGCACCCATACTATGCATGGTTTTGATGTTCGATTTCTTGTCGATGATGATCATGATGATGCTTCCCACAAGATTAAATAATGCAATGATCAGGACTAAAGTAAAAATGAGATACACCGCCAGATTTTCGGCATTAAGCATTTTATAGAGCTTATCGTTCAGCTGAAAACGGGTCTTGACCTCGGCGCGATCACCAAAAAGGCTTTGGATTTCCTGTTGTGCTGAGATAGGATTTATTCCGGGATTTAAGCGTATTTCGAGGGCACTTAACGTGGTATCCGGATAGTTGAGCAACTGCTGCGCATAGTTAAAGTTGACAAAAATATACTTTTGATCGAGTTCTTCATTTATCTGAAAAATATCAGAAACCACAAGCTGCGAACTGTTAAAGGCCTGAGTAGGATCGGTGATCTGACCGCTGCCGGGCCTGGGGACCATAACGCGCAGCAAATCGGTGTAATTGTTAACCCCAAGGGAGAGAATTCTCGAAATTCCGAAACCGATAACAGCTAAGGGTTCATCCTGCGATAACCAGTTTCCATAAAGTAATGTACTATCGATAGGGTTGACCTTGAGGTATTTTTCATCTATACCTTTAATATAGGCGATGTGGTTTTTCCCCCTAAATTCTAAAAAAGCACGCTCTTCAATAATTTTGGTAAAATCGGCTACACTTTCGCTATTTTGAAGGGCTTCAATGGTTTTTTCATCAAAAGTGATGGTTTTTCCCTGCGCAGGAATCACTTTTATATCGGGATCAAAAAGGGAAGAAAACGAGAGGCTGAAATCTTTCAGCCCTGAAAATCCGGAAAGCACAATAAACAAAGCAGCCGAACCGGCCACAATGCTCAAAGCAGAAATAAGGGTGATTATATTTATAGCATTATTACTGCTTTTAGTAAACAGGTAACGTTTTGCGATAAATACTGAAAACTTCAAGATAGGATTAAGATTTTTTGCGACGAGGCAGTAAATCGGGATTTTCTATAGGATCTTCGGTTCCTTTCAGCGATTTGTCTATACCGTCAATGTACTCCAAAGAATCGTCTACATAAAATTGCAGTTCGGGCATACGGCGCAATTGGTGGCGCGTACGCTGTGCAATTTCGTGCTTGATAAAAGGCTTAACCGCATTGACTTCTTTAAGCATTGCTGTAGCTTCTGCATGAGGAAATATACTCATGTATACTTTTGCCTGTGACAAATCGGTAGTTACGTTGACTTTGCTTACCGACACGATGATATTTTTAACACCGGCCTGCATCAATGCTTTTTGAAGCACGTCTACCAGATCGCGCTGCAAAACACCGGCTACTTTCTTTTGTCTGTTTGTTTCCATAGAGGCAAAAATACATCAATAAAATTGCATGACGTTTACGTGCGGGATCGCGAAGTCATATTTTTCAGGCAGCAGGTATTAGTAGTAGGGTGCTTGTAAGTCTTCTATTTGGCGATAATTGAGCGGCGAATTGAAAATTGTAGGTTGCACGGCCTGGTTTTAATGACGTAGGTAAAACTCCTAATTTCTAAATTGTCCCATATTTTTAATCTGCTGCAGCTACCGGCTGATTTCAGGTTCTATATATTCTTGTAAGACTATCTCAGCCTCGTGTAACTAAAGAAAATGCCGTAGTTTTAAGTAATGGAAAAAATAGAACACATCGGGATTGCAGTTAAAAACCTGGATGAGGCCAATGCTCTTTATGAAAAGTTATTTGGTATACCTCCTTATAAAACTGAGCGGGTTGATTCGGAAGGGGTGAATACCTCTTTTTTCAAAATGGGAGCGAGTAAGATTGAATTGCTTGAGGCTACAAATAAAGACAGTGCCATAGCTAAATTCCTAGAGAAGCGGGGAGAAGGAGTGCATCATATAGCTTATGCGGTGACAGATATTAAAGCCGAATTGAAGCGATTGAAAGCTGAAGGTTTTGAGCTGATTAACGAAGAGCCTAAAGCCGGGGCAGATGACAAATGGGTTGCGTTTTTACATCCTAAAAGCACCAAAGGGGTCTTGATTGAATTGTGCCAGGATCGGGAGTAATGGCAGAAGAAAAATGAAAACCTTGCGCTAAATGAAAATTAATACTATTTTTGCGCCCGCTTTAAGATGTAATACACCTTAAAAGCCGGTCCTATAGCTCAGTTGGTTAGAGCACCTGACTCATAATCAGGTGGTCCCTGGTTCGAGCCCAGGTGGGACCACATTAAACCCTTATAAACAATTCGTTTATAAGGGTTTTTTTATTCCAGAGATAAAATAGTAGTTGAATTTTTCTCTTATGGTCTTCTAAAAACGGTCTACGCTATCCAAAAATGCTTTTGCCGTCTTTGTTTTGCTTGTCTTATGTATTTTAGTGTAAACAGAAGAATCAAAAGCCTTACTTTTAGTAGGCTTTTTGCTGTTCTCGTTATTAGGGAAAATTATCAACAAGTAGGAATTAAGCTACTTGGTTTATCTTGATTTTCCCGAAAATAGGGCTAAATTAAGGGAAATCATCCGATTAGAATACGATATTGCCAATAAAAATATCTTTGAAAAATAATATTTATTCGATTATATGCATAAAATATGCTACGAAAGTTAATAACTTTTAGTATTTTCGTCGCGAGTAATTAGAATGTCCCACTTCAAACAGCTATGAAAATCAGAAATACCCTACTTCTGTTGTTCGCATTTTTATATGCTGCCATGGCTTTTGCTCAGGAACCACCTCCTCCGTCAGGACCAGGACCAGGACCTCCTCCTCCTGTAGGAGAACCAGTCCCTATCGACGATTACATTCCTTTACTCATACCGGTTGGTCTGGTTCTAGGAGTTTACCTGCTGGGTTTTAGTGAAAATATTAAGCGCGAATTTCCAGAAGACGCTTAACATATTTTCCAATAACGTCAAATTCCAGATTTACCAGAGTTCCTTTTTTAAAGGTTTTAAAGGTGGTATGCTCATAGGTATACGGAATAATGGCTACGCTAAATTCATTGATTTTTGAGTTTACGACCGTAAGGCTTACTCCATTAATGGTGATAGAACCCTTTTCTATAGTCACATTTTGTAACTTGGGATCATATTCAAAAGTAAAAAGCCAGCTCCCATCCTCTTCTTTGATAGCAATGCAAGTCGCCGTTTGATCTACGTGACCCTGTACGATATGTCCGTCCAGGCGGGAACCCAATATCATTGCACGTTCCAGATTTACTGAATCGCCTTCCTTGAGGGTGCTCAGGTTGGATTTCTTTAAAGTTTCGTCAATAGCGGTAACCGTGTACATATCTTCGTGAAGATCAACTACGGTGAGGCACACTCCATTGTGCGCAACGCTCTGATCAACTTTAAGCTCCGCACTAAGTTTGCTTTGAACGCTTATATGAAGATTGCCATTCTCAGGCTTAAGCTTTTTGACAATTCCGAGGTTTTCTATAATTCCGGTAAACATGAGTTTGGTTTTTGAAGATTTACTTAAAATAGGGTTTAAATAAAATGAATTGGAATGTGTACTGTGGTTATTTACTTAACTACTTTTACAATTCTATTACAAAGGAAAACCAAAAAGGGGTTTACTATGAAAGAACAAAGTATAAAATTAGGAATCAGCATAGGAGATTTAAACGGTATTGGAGGGGAGATTGTGATGCGAACTCTTGAGGACGCGCTTATGCTCGATTTGTGTACACCGGTTATTTTTGCTTCAGCAAAAACCGTAACCTATATTCTAAAGCATTTTGAACTGGATCTTAACTTTCAGGGGATCAAACATGCCTCACAGGCCATCGACGGTAAAATAAATGTGGTGAATGTGTGGAACGAAAACCCTTCGATTAATTTTGGAAAGGAAGATCCGGAAGCCGGTGCCTACGCTATCAAGTCGCTTAAAGCAGCGGTTGAAGGCTTAAAAAATGGAGACGTTGATGTATTGGTAACGGCACCCATCAATAAAGCATCTATTCAGGCTGAAGATTTTAAATTTCCCGGTCATACCGATTACCTGAACCAGGAACTGGAGGGAAACAGCCTTATGTTTATGGTGAGTGAACATCTCAAGGTGGGCCTTCTTACCGATCATGTTCCGGTAAGTGATATTTCCCTTAGCATTACAGCAGACCTTATTAAAAAGAAATTTGAAACCATCCACCAGAGTCTTATTCAGGATTTTGGAGTAGAACGGCCAAAAATTGCCTTTTTAGGAATAAACCCGCACGTCGGGGACAACGGGGTCATAGGTAAGGAAGATGATACAGTTTTGATTCCTACACTTGCCGAGCTTAGATCAAAAGGTAAAATCACTTACGGGCCTTATGCCGCAGATAGTTTTTTCGGTAGCGGAAATTATAAAAACTTTGATGCGATAATTGCAGCTTATCACGATCAGGGGCTTATACCGTTTAAAACCCTGGCTTTTGGTAAAGGGGTAAACTATACTGCCGGACTTAATAAAGTGCGCACTTCCCCAGATCACGGCACTGCTTTTGAGATTGCAGGAAAGGGAGTTGCAGACACAGGCTCCTTTAAAGAAGCGGTATTTATGGCGTTGGATATTTACAAAAAAAGGGAAGAATACGCCGAATTAACCCAAAACGTCCTCAAAAAACAACCCCGTAAGAAGCAACCGGGCGGGCGTTCACGCCAGAAAGAAAGGTAGATAAAAAATTTATCCACACTTAATTAACAGCTAAATAAAAATTTATATCTTTGCACCCGCCTTTTGCGGAAAGATTTGAATTAGGAAAGAGAAGGTAATGAAGCATTTGAAAACGTATACCATCCAGTTTGTTGGTTTAAAACAAGGGGAGCACGATTTTCAATATAAAATTGATAACACGTTCTTTGAGCATTTTGAGTATGATGACTTTAATTCTATAGACGTAGATTTAAAGGTAATCCTAAGTAAAAAGTCCACATTGATGGAATTTTATTTTGATGCTCAGGGTTTTGTAAATGTAAATTGTGATCTTACAAACGAGCCGTATGACCACCCCATTGAAGCTTCGTATAAGCTTGTGGTAAAGTTTGGGCAGGAGTATAATGACGAGATCGATGATATTTTAATTTTGCCTCATGGTGATTACGAGGTAAATATCGCCCAGTACATTTATGAGCTCATTGTTTTGGCGATGCCCTTAAAACGGGTGCATCCCGGAGTTGAGGACGGCAGCCTGGAGTCAGACATACTTGATAAACTTGAAGAATTAAGTATTAAAAATAAGGAGGTTGAAGAGCCGGAAACTCAGACACCTAAGGAAACAGATCCCCGTTGGGATAAACTAAAAGATTTTTTAACAGATAAATAGAATACGGTAATGGCACATCCTAAGAGAAAAACCTCGAAAACCAGAAGAGATAAGAGAAGAACGCATTATAAAGCTGCAATGCCTAAAATTGGTGTAGACGCCACTACTGGTGAAGCACACCTTTACCACCGCGCACACTGGCACGAAGGTAAATTGTATTACAGAGGGCAGGTTGTAATAGACGCGACTTCTAACGAGGAAGTGGCTTAACGGCAGCTTGTAAAACCAAACAAACTCCCGATTTTTCGGGAGTTTTTTTATTTTTGAGGAGTACCAAAAAAAGTTAATTATCGACGCTAATTAATCGATTTTTAGTACTTTTCCTTCCATTTTTACGCGAAAACGCTATTTTTTCGCAGAAACCAGATTTATATGAGTAAAATCACTGCAGCCATAACTGCTGTTGGCGCTTATGTGCCAGAATATGTGCTTACCAACGAAATTTTGGAAACAATGGTTGAGACCAATGATGAATGGATCACGACCAGAACAGGAATAAAAGAACGCCGCATTTTAAAAGACCCTTCTAAAGGAACTTCTTTTTTAGGTATAAAAGCAGCCGAAGATTTAATTGCAAAAAGCGGTATTGACCCTTCAGAAATTGATATGGTCATTATGGCCACCGCAACTCCAGATCTTCCGGTAGCCTCTACAGCTGCCTATGTTGCCACCTCCATTGGTGCCACAAACGCATTTTCATACGATTTACAGGCAGCATGCTCCAGCTTTTTATACGGGATGTCTACAGCTTCGGCCTATGTGGCTTCCGGCAGATATAAAAAAGTGCTTTTAATAGGAGCAGATAAAATGTCTTCAATTATTGATTATACAGATCGTACGACCTGTATCATTTTTGGTGACGGGGCCGGCGCAGCTTTATTTGAACCCAATGAAGAAGGTTTGGGACTTCAGGATGAGTATCTGAGATCAGATGGTATAGGAAGAGACTTTTTGCGTATAGAAGCCGGTGGGTCTTTAATGCCTGCTTCCGAAGAAACTGTGGCTAATAAAAAACATTACGTTTATCAGGACGGAAAAACTGTTTTTAAATTTGCCGTTTCTAATATGGCCGATGTAAGCGAGCTTATTATGCAGCGCAACAATTTGTCTCACGATGACGTTAATTGGCTTGTAGCACACCAGGCTAATAAACGCATTATAGATGCTACTGCCAGACGTATGCAGCTTGATGACAGCAAGGTGCTTATGAATATACAGCGGTACGGGAACACCACATCTGCCACACTACCCCTGCTTTTGAGCGACTTTGAGAAGCAGTTTAAAAAAGGGGACAATCTAATATTCGCCGCTTTTGGTGGCGGTTTTACCTGGGGCTCCATCTACCTGAAATGGGCCTACAATGCTTAATTTTTAATCTAACTAACGTTTATTCATTATGGATTTAAAAGAAATTCAAAACCTTATCAAGTTTGTTGCCAAGTCTGGTGCAAGTGAGGTGAAGCTTGAGATGGATGATTTTAAAATCACCATCAAAACAACCGAAGAAGGTAAGGGTGAGACTACAATTGTACAGCAGGTGCCTATGATGGGCAACGCTATGCCTCAACAAGCTGCTCCTGTAGCACAACCGGCAGCAGCAACCCAGGCAGCTCCGGCAGCCGAGGCAGCCGAAAAACCTGCAGATAAGAGTGACAAATACATCACGGTGAAGTCGCCAATCATTGGTACATTCTACCGTAAGCCGGCTCCAGATAAGCCTGTTTTCGTTGAAGTAGGATCTTCAATAAAAGAAGGTGATGTGCTTTGTGTAATTGAGGCGATGAAACTTTTCAATGAAATAGAAAGTGAAGTAAAAGGTAAGATCGTTAAAATTCTTGTTGACGATTCTTCGCCTGTTGAATTTGACCAACCATTATTCCTGGTTGACCCGGCTTAATTGATTGCAGCCCGATTGCTTCCCAGAAGCAGTCTCTAGCGGCAACAAGTCGAAAACGCTTCAGGCAAATTGCATTGCCATTAATGTACCAGAGATATGTTTAAAAAGATACTTATAGCAAACAGGGGAGAAATCGCATTACGCGTAATCAGAACCTGTAAAGAGATGGGCATAAAAACTGTAGCAGTGTACTCTACTGCAGATGCCGAAAGTCTGCACGTACGTTTTGCAGATGAGGCCGTTTGTATAGGTCCTGCACCCAGTAGCGAGTCTTATCTCAAAATGTCAAATATTATGGCTGCTGCAGAGATTACCAATGCAGACGCCATACATCCGGGATACGGTTTCCTTTCAGAAAATGCCAAGTTTTCGAGAATTTGTGAAGAGCACGGAGTGAAATTTATTGGTGCTTCGCCAGATATGATTGCCAAAATGGGAGATAAAGCCACGGCAAAAGCTACCATGAAAGCAGCCGGGGTTCCCTGTGTTCCGGGAAGTGATGGCATTATTAAAGACTTTGAAGAATGCAAGCGCGTAGCTAAAGAAACCGGCTATCCGGTGATGCTTAAAGCTTCTGCCGGAGGTGGAGGTAAAGGTATGCGTGCCGTTTGGAAGGAAGAAGACCTTCAAAAGGCATGGGATTCTGCCCGTCAGGAATCTGCCGCGGCATTTGGCAACGACGCCATGTATATGGAAAAGCTCATCGAAGAGCCCCGCCACATTGAAATTCAAATAGTAGGCGACAGCAACGGTAAAGCCTGTCACCTTTCAGAGCGTGACTGCTCTATACAACGCCGCCATCAAAAACTTACCGAAGAAACGCCTTCACCCTTTATGACCGATGAACTTCGCGAAAAAATGGGAGATGCTGCTGTACGTGCTGCCGAATTCATTAAATATGAAGGCGCCGGTACCGTAGAATTTTTGGTAGACAAACACCGCAACTTCTACTTTATGGAGATGAATACCCGTATTCAGGTAGAGCATCCCATCACAGAGCAGGTAGTTGATTACGATTTGATTCGCGAGCAAATATTGGTAGCTGCGGGTGTAGCCATTTCAGGTAAAAACTACTATCCACAATTGCATTCTATCGAGTGCCGTATCAATGCTGAAGATCCATATAACAACTTCAGACCGTCTCCGGGTAAAATTACAAACCTGCACGCGCCGGGCGGTCACGGGGTACGTATAGACACGCACGTATATAGCGGCTATTCTATTGTGCCTAACTACGACTCGATGATCGCCAAACTTATTACCACGGCTCAAAGTCGTGAAGAGGCTATCAATAAAATGAAGCGTGCCCTAGATGAGTTTGTGATAGAAGGTATCAAAACCACTATCCCTTTCCATCGCCAGTTGATGGATCATCCCGATTATATAGCAGGCAATTACACCACCGCGTTTATGAACGATTTTGTAATGAACGCTCCGGAAGAAGAATAGATAAAAAATCAAGCAGAAGAACAACCTCAAACCTTAAGTTTGGGGTTTTCTTTTTTTAAGGGCGTTACCCCGCGATAAGGCGGGGTCGGGCTTTCACGGCTCGCTTTCTGCCCGTATGGGGCAGAAGAGCTCAAACAAACCGCTCAATCCCTAACGCAGGCTATCTCGTAAAGCAGAAGCAACTGAAGTTCTTAAAGGCTTTACCGGTTTAACCTATCTTTGAATAGAATCCAGAAAAACGAATTGCGTGGCACTTTCCTATTGGGAATATAAAACCTGGTTTACTAACGTAGATTTTACCATTGTGGGCAGCGGTATTACCGGCTTAAGTTGCGCACTAGAACTTCGTGAAATGTATCCCAAAGCCAAAATACTCATTTTAGAGCGCTGTGCGATGCCTCAGGGCGCCAGTACCAAAAATGCGGGCTTTGCCTGCTTCGGGAGCGTTTCAGAACTTCTGGCAGATCTTAAAACACATACCGAAGACGAACTCCTCAATCTCGTAGAAATGCGCGTAAAAGGGCTTGAAGTGCTTAAAAACCGAGTGGGAGGGCAGGCACTAGGTTTTAAAAAAAACGGGGGTTATGAACTGTTTTTCCAGAGTCAGCAGGATTTGTATGAAACCTGTTTAGATTCGGTAGAGCGCGTTAACCGCTTACTGCAGCCGCTCTTTAATGACACGATTTTCAGCATAAAACCCAATGCACAAAACTTCAAAAACATTCAGCCGAAACTGTTGTTTAACAAAGAAGAGGGCGAACTCGACACCGGCAACATGATGCGGGCGCTTGTAGATTTGGCACAACACAATACTATTCAAATACTTAACAACTGCACGGTAGAAGATTATAATGATCTTGGCGATTGGGTTGTGCTAAAGTCGTCTCTAGCCGAATTCAAAACCCAAAAATTGTTTATAGCCACAAATGGTTTCGCACAAAAATTAGGAATTTCAAGAGTACAACCCGCCCGCAATCAGGTATTGATTACCGGCCCCATTAAAAATTTAAACCTGACCGGAACGTACCATCTGGATGAAGGCTATACCTATTTTAGAACCATAGACGATCGCATTTTACTGGGAGGAGGCCGTAATCTGGACTTCAAAGGCGAGCAAACCGATTCTTTTGGGACAACAACACAAATTCAGCAGTATTTAGAACGGGTACTTGCAGAGACAATTTTACCCGGAAGACGTTTTGAGATCGAGCACCGCTGGAGTGGTATTCTTGGGGTTGGCGATCAAAAGCAGCCTGTCTTAGAACCCCTGTCAGCTAACGTATTTTGCGGTGTGCGCCTGGGCGGAATGGGTATAGCTATAGGTAGCCTGTTGGGGAAGAAGCTTGCCGGTTTAGTCAAAAACTAATCTTTACAGAAACGCATCGGCATAATGTTGCCAGTCCTTTACAGATTTGACGTTCAACTTCTTGATTATTGATTTGCGATGTGTAGCAATGGTGCTTTCAGAAAGGCATAAATTTTCTGCGATATCCCTGTTTGATTTACCCTGAGCAATACTTTTAAAAATTTCAACTTCCCTGAAACTTAGTTGGTCAAAATAGCTTTGATTCGTTTCATTAAATTTCAATTCATTGTTGAGCTTATCAAGGTGTTTGATCACTTTGGGCAGCTGGTCGTAATCCATTTCCAAAATAATCTCACCGCTTTGTTTAGACTCGTTAACCTGATAGTTAAAGGCGTTATTTTCTGAGCTCCTGGGATGTTTAATAGAATTTAGAGCTTCTTGTCTGGAGGAGAAAAAGTTTGGTTTTAAAACGAGTCCCACATTCTGAACAGAGTTGATGATTGATAAATAAATCAATTTTTCTTTGGGTACTGTAGATGGGAGTTTGCGCAGACCTGCCTGATACAAGGCTTTCAGAATATTTTCTTCAACCCATTTATACAGGCTTTCAGAAATTTCTAAATCAAGATTGTCTAAAATCCATAAGGCTCCTTGAGGCTTATAAGTTTTAAACAGCTCCAAAAAGTTTTTCAGTTCTTCTTTAAAATCTGCTTCAGTGAGCTGGACCTTAGTCCATTCCTGAATCATAATTCCATCATCCAAATGAATGCTAAGAAACTTTGAATTGTAAATAAGCTCCATATATATTATTCAACAATAACTAAAATATTAAAAATAATATAATTTGAATTATCTATTAGGTGTGAGCTATTTAGATTTTAAAAAAACCGTTGTATTTGCTTTTAGATTCGTGTTATGATTAAAATAAATCGCTTTAGTGTCAGAAAAAGCTTCAATCAGATAGTAGCTTCCTTTAAAATAGGATTTCATTACTGTGGTCTTAAATTCGGTTTCAGATGGAGAAAACCTAAGTTGATGCGGCATCAAAAGCCGGATTTTGCCATCGATTTTTAAAGAGTTGACATCACCAAAAAACGAAGCTACATATTCATCCTTTGGATTTTGGAATAAGGCTTCTGGCGTGTCGGTTTGTATAAAAGTACCTTCGCGCATCATTTTAATTTCGTCAGAAAACGAAAGCGCTTCTTCACTATCGTGAGTGGCGGTGATACAGGTAATACCTTCTTTTTTTAAATACGCGTAAAGCTTTCGCCGCAAAGCATTTCGCCTGAAATTATCAATATGGCTGAAGGGTTCGTCAAGTAGGAGCAGTTCGGGTTCTTTGGCAATAGCACGGGCCAGGGCAACACGTTGTTTTTGGCCACCGCTTAGGTTTTTTACGTGCTGGTCTGCATACGCCGTCATATCTACCACCTCGAGCAATTCATCTATACGCTCCTGGCGCTGCTGCATAAAGCGGCGCGAGAGGTGTTTGCCTATATTATCGGCCACCGAAATAAAAGGCATCAGATCAAAATCCTGAGCCAGATATTTGATGAAAGCTTCGCCGGGAACCAGATTGAAGTTAGGACCTAAAAGTTCCTGATCTTTCCAGAAAATGCTTCCGTGCTCTACGTGAAGTAAGCCGTAAATGATTTGAAGCAGGGTGCTTTTTCCACACCCGCTTTCGCCCAAAATAGAAATATGCTGTCCTTCTTCAATTTTAAAATCGAGATCGTTTAAAACCGGATTTTCGGCATAGGCAAAAGAATCAATTGTTACGTGCAGCATCGTCTAGTTATAGAAACCACACAGGTTTCTGAAACCTGTGTGGTTTTAATTATTAAAAACAGATTATCCTCCCTTTGGGGGTTAGGGGTCTTAGCCTTTAATTTCTTCGGGAAGTACCTTAAAGCCCATGTTGTACAGCGTGAAGGCAAAAATATCTGCCGTTTGCTCAATTTGCTTGCTTACCGGTGTACCGGCTCCGTGACCTGCATCGGTCTCTATGCGAATGAGAACCGGTACGTCTCCCGCCTGTTTCTCCTGCAATTCGGCAGCAAATTTAAAGCTGTGCGCCGGTACCACACGGTCGTCGTGATCTCCGGTAGTGACAAGCGTTGCAGGATAGCTCACCCCGGCTTTTACATTATGTACGGGTGAATAACCTTTCAGGTATTCAAACATTTCCTTGCTGTCTTCAGCGGTACCGTAATCGTACGCCCAACCGGCTCCGGCGGTAAACGTATGATAGCGCAGCATATCCATCACGCCAACAGCGGGAAGTGCTACCTTCATCAAATCGGGTCGTTGGGTCATTGTGGCACCAACCAGCAAACCGCCGTTAGAACCCCCGCGAATGGCCAGATAATCGCTAGAGGTATAGTTTTCGGCAATCAGGTATTCTGCCGCAGCGATAAAGTCGTCAAATACGTTTTGCTTTTGCATTTTGGTCCCGGCATCATGCCATTCTTTACCGTACTCACCGCCACCGCGCAGGTTAGGCACGGCATACACGCCACCCAGCTCCATCCAGATCGCATTGGTAATGCTGAAAGAGGGCGTAAGCGAAATATTAAAACCACCATAGCCATACAGGATGGTCGGGTTTTTCCCATTGAGTTCAAGACCTTTCTTAAAGGTGATGATCATCGGTACTTTGGTACCGTCTTTTGAGGTGTAAAATACCTGCTTGCTCTCGTAATTTTCGGGATTGAAATTAATAGCCGGCTTGCGGAATAATTCAGACGCACCCGAAGCGATATCGTAGGTGTAGATGCTTCCGGGAGTCGTATAATTGGTAAAGCTGTAGTACAGTTCTTTTTCGTCTTTTTTCGCCCCAAAACCACCAGCGCTACCTATACCGGGAAGTTCTACTTCACGCACTAATTTTCCGTCATAATCGTATTGCTTGATCTGCGAAACGGCGTCAACCATATATTCGGTGAAAAAGTAGCCGCCACCGGTTGAGGGGGAGAGTACGTTTTCGGTTTCCGGGATAAAATCTACCCAATTTTCAGGAGTTGGGTTTGAAGCGTCAACGGTGACAATCTTGTTATTAGGTGCGTCTTTATCGGTAACGATATATAGTTTAGAACCTACGTTTTCAATAACCGAAGTGTTAGTGTCTTCGTTATCAACAATGGCTACAAAACCTGAATTGGGCTTACTAAGATCTTTAATAAACAGTTTATTGCCTGAAGTCGCATTGCTGGCGCTTAAGATGAGGTATTTGTTGTCTTCAGTTGTGCCGGCACCAATGTAGCGGTGTTTTTGCTCGGGTGTGCCGCCGAAGATGAGTTCGTCATTTTTTTGCGGGGTATTCAGCTTGTGGTAATATACCTTATGCTGGTCTGTTTTTGCAGAGAGCTCGCTTCCTTCAGGCTTGTCGTAGCTGGAGTAATAAAAGCCTTCATTTTCCCTCCATGAGATACCGCTGAATTTGATGTCTACCAGGGTATCTTCGGTAATTTCCTTAGTTTCAGCATCCATCACCATAACTTTACGCCAGTCGCTTCCGCCTTCTGAAATGCTGTAAGCAGCCAGTTTTCCATTTTCCGAAAAACTAAGTCCACCCAGCGATACTGTGCCATCTTCCGAAAACGTATTGGGATCTAAAAAGACTTCGGCAGTTGAAGGATCTGCATCGGTTTTATAGCGGTAGATCACATACTGGTTCTGGAGTCCGTCGTTTTTATAATAGTAGGTGTAATCGCCTTCTTTAAAGGGAGCACCTATTTTCTCGTAATTCCAGATTTTTTCAAGTTTTTCTTTTATCGCGTCTTTAAATGGAATTTTAGACAAATAGGCTTGAGTGACTTCATTTTCAGCCTTTACCCAGGCTTCGGTCTCGGTACTGCGATCGTCTTCGAGCCAGCGATACGGGTCAGGAACTTCGGTGCCGAAATACGTGTCTACGGTGTCTACCTTTTTGGTTTCAGGATAGGTCATGGCCATATCAGATTCTTTTTTTTCTTGATTTTCGCAGGCGCTGAAGAGTACAGTAAATGCGCCCAGATAAGCTATTTTTTTCATTTGAAGGAAATTAAATTCCTTCAAATATACTTCAATTAAAAAACCTCTGAAACACGAAGCTTCAGAGGTTGATTTATTCTCTAAAAATGTATTGGGTTTAAACCAATTCTTTAGCGGCCAGATATTCAGCGATTTGTACTGCGTTTGTAGCAGCACCTTTACGCAGATTATCGGCAACCACCCACATATTTAAAGTGTTGGGTTGTGAATAATCACGACGAATACGGCCTACGAATACATCGTTTTTACCTTCGGCATAAATAGGCATCGGGTAGGTGTTGGTATCGGGATTGTCCTGAACCGTTACCCCTTCCTGAGCCTGAAGTAACTCACGCACTTCAGCAAGGTCAAAGTCGTTTTCAAACTGCACGTTGATCGCTTCAGAGTGACCACCTACTACCGGGATACGCACTGCGGTAGCGGTAACTGCGATGGTTTTATCACCAAGAATTTTCTGGGTTTCGTTTACGAGTTTCATCTCTTCTTTGGTGTACCCATTTTCGGTAAACACATCACAAGCCGGGATCGCGTTGCGGTGAATGGGGTAGTGGTACGCCATTTCACCTTTTTCGCCCTTATACTCGTTTTCAAGCTGCTGCACGGCCTTAACACCGGTACCAGTGATAGACTGGTAGGTTGAAATTACCAGACGCTTGATTTTGTATTTTTTATGCAGGGGAGCCAGTGCCAAAACCATCTGAATGGTAGAGCAGTTGGGGTTTGCAATGATCTTATCTTCGCTTGTAAGGCTTGAAGCATTAATTTCAGGAACCACGAGTTTTTTATCAGGATCCATTCTCCAGGCTGAAGAGTTGTCAACCACGGTAGTACCAACAGCGGCAAACTTCGGCGCAAATTCTAAAGAAGTACCTCCACCGGCTGAAAAGATGGCAATATCAGGTCTTGCTGCAATAGCATCTTCCATCGAGCTGATGGTATAGTCTTTACCTTTATAGGTAACAGTTTTACCTACAGAGCGCTCACTGGCAACAGGTATTAATTCGGTTACGGGGAAGTTGCGTTCTGCTAAAACCTGCAACATCACATGGCCTACCATCCCGGTAGCGCCTACAACAGCTACTTTCATAATTAATTAAGCTTGTATTAGGGCGCCAAAAGTAGCAACACTTTATTAAAATGCAGCCCTTCTTCCTAAAATTGTACACATTTGTTTTAAAAGTGACATTTTGTATGTTTTAAAAACAATTTGTTTAATATTTAACAAAAAAGAACCCCCGAAGACTTCGGGGGTTTAGTTAAACAAATTCTGCAGTGCAGCGGTCTGTGCCTTTTGGCACGTTTATCTTTATTGGCACCGTCAAAGGGTATAATATCTCGATGCTTGCCTCTAAATTACAAATTTGTTCCTAACGAATGCCTGATGGGCTTGTAAAGAGGTAGTTTATTTCTTTCTCAATTCGTCACGAATCTCAATAAGTAGTTCTTCCTGAGTTGGGCCTTTTGGAGCAGCAGGTTTAGCTTCTTCCTTTTTCTTGGTTTTTTCATAGCCCTTTAAAAGCCAGAAAATCACAAAACCTATAATGATAAAATCGATAACTGCCTGTAAAAAATTACCGTAGGTCATAATTGCACCTCCTGCTTCAACAGCAGCTTCAACCGTTTCGTACTCGCCACCATCAAGTGAGAAAAACAGGTTGTTTACGTTTTTACCGCCCATTAATACGCCTATTACGGGCATAATAACATCAGCTACCAGTGAGCCTACTATTTTATTGAAGGCACCGCCAATGATTACCGCAGTTGCCAATGCAACGATGTCGCCTTTCATTAAAAAGGCTTTAAAATCTTTTAAAAATCCCATGATTTAGTTTGTTTAAGGTTAATGTGGTCTAATATAATTAAATTCCCAAAAAAGTTAAGATTCTTTTGCGGTCTCATCAATAATTTTTCGGGCAACCCGTTGCGATACCGCAGTGATCAATTCGTACGGGATACTTTTGATACGTGCAGAAAGTGCAACTGCCGAAGCATCCTTCCCAAAAACAATTACCTCATCACCTTCCTTGCAATCAATTTTGGTCACGTTAACCATGATCATGTCCATACATACATTTCCTATGATAGGAGCTTGTTTTCCGTTGATCATCACATAGCCGCGACCTTTACCATAAGCGCGTGAAATACCGTCAGCGTGTCCCAAAGGCAGGGTCGCCGTGCGCTCTTTGCGGGCAGCGGTATGTGCACGGTTATAACCTACAGTTTCACCCACCGCGATATTATGAATTTGGGAAATGATGGTTTTTAAGGTGGCAACCGGTTTTAATTGAAGATCTTCTTCAGGGGTGTTGCCGTAACCGTACAGACCAATCCCGCTGCGCACCATATCAAATTGGGCTTCAGGATAGTTGATAATTGCCGAAGTATTGCTTTGGTGTAACCAGGGTTTGTAGCCCAAACCTTCGGTCATATGAGCTGCATTGGCTTTAAAGGCTTCAATTTGTTGCAGCGTAAATCGCTTTTCGTTTAAATCTTCGCTGGCCACCAGATGCGAAAAGAGTGATTTTACTTTTATCGCTTCGGTTTCTTTTAAATACTGAAGGATTTCAGACTCATTAACATCTTTAAAGCCCAAACGGTTTAAGCCGGTGTTGAATTTAATGTGAACCGGATAATCCTTGAGGTTTTGAGCTTCAGCAAGCTCAATAAAAGCCTTCAGTACCCGGAAGCTATACATACTGGGTTCCAGGCAGTGTTCAATGATTGAAGCAAAACTTTCAATTTGGGGATGTAAAACCAGAATCGGGGTTTCTATACCGGCTTCCCGCAGCGTTATTCCTTCAGAAGCATAAGCGACGGCGAAATAATCAACACCCAGCTTGTCCAGCTTTTTTGCTATGGCGACCGACTCACTTCCGTAGGCATAAGCCTTAACAACAGCCAGCATTTTTACCCCAGGTCTTAATTTAGACCTCAGGTAGTTGTAGTTGTGTGCAAGCGCGTTAAGGTCTATTTCAAGAACGGTATGTGACATCTATTTTTATTCTTTTTTCTTAGGGGTTTTAACTTCTTCAGGATCCTGAACATTCAGGGTTTTAAGGCGTTCGCGAAGCATCGCCTTATAGTAGGCTGCGCGACTTAGAGGTTCGTATTCCTCCGTCTCGCCCAGCAAAACCAGATTATCGCTTGCTGCTTTGCGGTAGCTGAATTGCGCCAGATTTCCGGTACGGGTGCAGACCGCGTGTACTTTGGTTACGTATTCGGCTGTGGCCATCAAAGCGGGCATAGGGCCAAAAGGATTTCCTTTAAAATCCATATCAAGACCGGCAACAATGACGCGAACACCGCGGTTGGCCAGATCGTTACAGACTTTCACGATTTCATTATCAAAAAACTGAGCTTCGTCGATACCTACCACATCACAACCGTCAGCCAGAATGGGAATATTAGCCGCGGCAGGAACCGGTGTAGACCGGATCTCATTTGCGTCGTGAGAGATTACCAGTTCGTCATCATACCGCGTGTCTATAGCCGGTTTAAAGATTTCGACCTTTTGTTTGGCAAACTTGGCACGCTTTAAACGGCGGATGAGTTCTTCGGTTTTTCCTGAGAACATAGAACCGCAGATCACTTCGATCCATCCAAATTGCTCTTTATGATTTACGGTATTTTCGAGAAACATTTTGTACTTTTCAACCTCTTAAAGGGCAAAGCCGCGCTATTTTGAGGGCTGAGCAAATTTATTAAAAACGCCCGGCAATAAACAGAGCAAACTAAAAACTTATGAAGAAGAAATTAAAATCTGACCTGGAGCATCTTGCAAACCAGATTTTAAACCTTGATTCCGATAGCGATTACACGGCATTAAAATTAAAAGCTCAGAAAATTTATGAAGCTCTTGCGGTGATGGCGTATGTTGAGGCGATCTATGAATCTTCAGAAGAACCGGAGATCGTAAAACCTGAAGAACCAAAAGCTGAGGTTGCTCCTAAACCTAAGGGGCCTGTAGCAGAAACACCCGAAATTCAACCCACGCTTCAGCCAAAATCCGAAGAAAGCGATCTGGAGCGTATTGCACGTATTGCCGCACAAAATCAGGAACTCTTTGAACGCCTGCGCAAATCTGAAGAGGTGCCTGCTTCTTTTAAAACAGAATCTAAATCTGCAGAGCCCGAAGAAAAAATCAATCAGGCTTCTTTACACGAGCCGGTGATGGAAAAAATAAAAGACATCGTCGCGCAGATGCCTCCCGAAGCTGATGCTATTGAACATATGTTTCAGCAGATAACCGCACAATCGCAACCTATAAAAAACGATAAGGATGATATTGGCGAGTATGGCCGTCTGGCTGAGTTTGAGGAACAGGAAAAGCCTGCTGCAGACAAGCCCAAAACCCTAAATGACCGCGGCACACGCGGACTTTCATTTGGCTTAAACGATCGCATAGCCTTTATCAAGCATTTATTTAACGGCAGTACGGCAGATTACAATCGCGTGTTATCTCAGCTTAACACGGCAAACGCTCAGGAAGAAGCGTTTAATCTTATCGACCAGATGGTAAAACCCGATTATAACTATTGGGAAGGTAAAGAAGTCTACGAAGCCCGCTTTAAAGAGCTGGTTGCCCGCAAATTTGACTAATCATTATGGGTAAACTCTATCTTGTACCCACGCCCATTGGCAATCTGGACGATATGACCTTTAGAGCGATTAAGGTGTTGCAGGAAGCAGACCTTATTCTCGCCGAAGATACCCGTACCAGCGGTAAATTGCTCAAGCATTTTGAGATCACGACCCAGATGCATTCGCATCATATGCACAACGAGCATAAGACGGTTGAAGGCCTGGTAGATCGCATTAAAAACGGACAAACCATTGCTTTAATCAGTGATGCCGGTACTCCGGCGATCTCAGACCCCGGTTTTTTATTGACCCGGGCCTGTGTAGAAGCCGGTCTTGAGGTAGATTGCCTGCCCGGAGCTACGGCTTTTGTTCCGGCCCTCGTAAACAGCGGTCTGCCCAATGATAAGTTTGTTTTTGAAGGCTTTTTGCCGGTAAAGAAAGGCAGGCAAACACGTTTTCAAATCCTCGCAGAAGAAGACCGAACCATGATTTTCTACGAAAGTCCGCACAAGTTGTTGAAGACGCTCAATAATATGGTGGAGTTTTTTGGCGCAGAGCGAAAAGTTTCCGTTTCGCGGGAAATTTCAAAACTTCATGAGGAGACCCTACGCGGTACCGCAGCTGAGGTTTTAAAGCATTACGAAAACAAACCTCCCAAGGGTGAAATCGTCATTGTAGTCGCCGGAAAGTCTAAAGATTAATACATTTTCGATAGAAAACACTTTCTTTTTAAAGTGTTACCAGCTTTAGAAATTGCATCTTATTTGTAACTTCGGCTTATTCCTATTTTTACCCAAACCTTAATCTTTTTGGTATGCGCAAGATGTTTCTGTTTTTAGTTTTTTTAGGAGCCTCAGGGACTGTGTTTAGTCAGGGCGGCGTTTCATTTCAAAAAGTAAAAGAGTTCTACATCAACGGGGATACCCGGGTGATAGGTAATTCAATCCTGAGCGATCATCCCACACGGGTAAACAATAAACCCAAATCGCTCAACGACCGCACAGAAATGCAATACGTTGATATAGATGACGATTCAGATACCTTCAGCTCAAGCAGTGCGAATCTGGATCTACCCGCTGATGCAAAAATTGTATATGCCGGTCTTTACTGGGCTGCGACTTATCCCGGAGCCGAAGGAAAACAGAAAGTGCGTAACGACCGAATGGTTTATGACATTAAAAAGAAGAGAGATCGTGCTTTTGATCTCGTACGACTCAAATTGCCCGGCAGTGCGGCTTATACCGAGGTGCAGGGCGAGCTGGTTTACGACGGGGTTCTCGATCCCAATACCGACCTGAAAAATGCAGCTCCCTACGTCTGCTACAGCGATATTACCGATTTACTCACCTCCAAAAAAGCAGGTTCAGGGACTTATACCCTTGCAAACGTTACGGCTCTCGAGGGCATTATGTTTGGCGGGAGTTCTGCAGGCTGGATGCTGTATCTGGTTTATGAACAGCCCGAAGCCCCGTTGCAGTATATGGCCAACTATCAGGGATTTAGATACATCAGTCTTAATGAACCCGAGGAGCTTCGCTTCTCAAATTTTAGAGTGCCCGAAACCGGAGAAGTAAAGGCCTCGCTCACTCTGGCAGCTTTAGAGGGCGATCTGATGCTGGCTAAAGATGCGGTATTTGTTTACGGCGAAAAAAATAAGGAGTACGTTCCGCTTAAAACGCAGGTGCGTTATGCAAACAATTTCTTCAACAGCAGCATCACTTTTGATGACCGAAAATACCTCGCCCGCAATCCCGCAAGCAATAATACGCTGGGTTTTGATCTGGCGAAGCTTCAAATACCTAATGCAAACAACAGCCTTATCGACAATGATGCGACCGGGGTAACCTTAAGGTTTAAGACCGAAGAAGACCGACTGTTTGTGTTTTTTACTGCTTTTCAAACCGAAATCAGTTCAGACTTTTACCAGCGCGTGGTGTTAGAAGGGAAGGAAGATCGGCTTCCTGCGCAAGAGGAGGTAGAACCTACGCCCGAAACTCCCGAGCTAGTCGCTTACGAAAAAGACGGCACTAGCGAAGATGAAGTAGCTACAGATACCCAGCCTAAAAAAACCGAAAACCGGGACCCTGCTCTTCAGGATATGCTCAGTGCTGCTTCTATTAGGGTAGAAGGGCAACCGGAAGGCTATTATGTGGTTAATCACGTATTTTCAAACGCTAAAAATGCTTCTAAATGGGCACTTAAGATGGAAAATTTGGGCTTTGCGCCCAAGAATTTTGTAAATCAGGCAAATGGTTATCATTACATCTATATCGATTTTAGTCAGGATCCTGATGCGCTTTACGGCCGCCTTCAGGGTTATCGTAAAATGGAAGATTTAGAAAAAGCCTGGATTCTTAAAGTTAATTTAGACTAACATGCGCTGGACGCTAAAGCCTACTCCCGAAGTAGAACACATAAAAGATTTTGCCAATCAGCTTAAAGTACCCGAAAAAGTTGCCCTATTACTCCTGCAACGGGGTATAGATACCTATGAGAAGGCAAAGACCTTTTTCAGGCCTTCGCTAGATGATTTGCACGATCCCTTTCTGATGAAAGATATGGATCGTGCAGTGGCACGCGTGAATCTGGCGATGCAGCAGGGCGAAAACATTCTGGTTTACGGAGATTATGATGTAGACGGAACCACCAGTGTGGCCCTTATGAGCAGTTATTTGCTCAGTCATTATCCTCAGGTGGCTACGTATATCCCCGATCGGTATACCGAAGGTTACGGGGTTTCGTATGCAGGTATTGATTATGCCCACGATAATGACATTACGCTCATCATCGCGCTCGATTGCGGGGTCAAAGCGGTAGAAAAGGTCGCTTACGCCAAAAAGCTGGGTATCGATTTTATCATCTGTGATCACCACCGGCCGGGCCCTGAACTTCCCGATGCAGCGGCCGTGCTAGACCCTAAGCGTGAAGATTGCACCTATCCCTATGACGAACTCTGCGGCTGTGGTGTGGGCTTTAAACTCATACAGGCGCTGGAGCAGCAAAAAGGATTGCCCGTTAAAACCCTGGTGCCTTATCTGGATCTTGTTGCTACTGCGATTGGGGCAGATATTGTGCCTATTACGGGCGAAAACCGGGTGCTGGCTTTTTTTGGTCTCGATGTCATCAATACCCTGCCGCGCACCGGTATTCAGGCGCTGATTGAAAATGTAAAAAAAGAGATTCTTACCATCACCGATGTGGTGTTTATCATTGCGCCGCGTATCAATGCCGCCGGGCGCATTAAGCACGGTTTACACGCGGTAGAATTGCTTACCGAGCAAAATAAAGAACAGGCTCAACAGATGGCTGCCGCTATTGAAGCGTTTAACGCAGAGCGGAAAGATCTCGATAAAACCATCACCGAGGAAGCCCTGGAGCAAATACAGCAAAACCGGGAAGAACACCGCAAAACGACCGTTGTCTATCAGGAAAACTGGCACAAGGGCGTTATTGGCATTGTGGCTTCACGCCTTACCGAAACCTATTACCGGCCAACCCTGGTCTTTACCAAAAGCGGAGAAAAACTGGCTGCCAGTGCGCGCTCTGTAAAAGGCTTTGACGTATATGAAGCGCTTGAAGCCTGTAGCGAGCATATAGAACAATTTGGGGGACATAAGTATGCCGCGGGACTAACGCTTGGCGAGCATCAGTACGACGATTTTAAGTCGAAATTTGAAGAGGTGGTAAGCAACAGCATTGATGAGCGCCTGCTTATTCCCGAAATTTCGATTGATGCCGAATTGAATCTGGAAGATATCACGCCAAAGTTCTACCGTATTTTACGTCAGTTTGCACCCTTTGGGCCGGGTAATATGACCCCGGTTTTTATGAGCAAAAACCTCATAGATACCGGTTACGGCAAATGTGTGGGGGCAGATGAGTTGCATTTAAAATGTACCGTTACCCAGCCGGGGACAACGGTTCAAATAGGTGCTATTGGTTTTAATTTGGGCGAAAAATGCGATTTGATCACTCATAAGAAACGCTTTAAAGCCGCCTATTCCCTTGATCTGAATGAATGGAACGGAAATGTGAGTATTCAGTTAAAACTGCGGGATATTCAGGAATAAATCACCTTCTATTTAGATTTATTCTAAACAAGGTTTTATATTTGTGTAAAATCGGGTTTATGAAGCATATCAGCATTATTTATCGAAACGACACCGGCATTTCGTTTTACTGGAAATCGGCCTATCAGGAAGAATTAAAAGCGCAGTTGGTTTTTAGGGATACAGGTTTTTATTTTACGCTAGATCAACTGAAGCGTTTTGCCTATCAGGCTCAGGATACCCGCAATCAAATAACCTGTAAGGACTGCCCAGCGCCGGCCTCGTGCAGGTCGCTGCTTTTAAAAACTCCGGCAGAAACGGTAGATCTTGCGGTAAGCCGCGAAGAATTAGAGGGGCTTCAGGATTTACTGGATCAGACCATTTTAAAGATGGAAACGCAACAGTTTATGCAAACTGCCCTAAACTAGGTATGGAATTCTTTCAGTTCAAAATTGCTTCCGTCAAATACACCGTAGGTATAATGTACAATCCAGTCTCCCAGATTAAAATAGCTTGATTGCTCGCCTACTTCAATACGCATAGGTAGGTGGCGGTGGCCGAAAACAAAGTAATCGTAATGATTGCTTTCCAGTTTTCGCTTTGCGTAAGTAGCCAGCCATTCATTTTCCTCACCCAGAAAAGTATGATCGTCATCTCCTGAAATCAGTTTGTTTTTAACTGACAAATACTGAGCGATTCGCACCCCAATGTCCGGATGTACCCAGCGAAACAGCCACTGGAAAACCGAAGACTTAAACACCTTTTTCATGCGTTTATAGCCTTTGTCTCCGGGGCCCAGACCATCACCATGACCAATAAACAGACGCTTATCATTGAGCTGAAAAAGCTGAGGTTTGTGAAAAGTAGGGATGTTGAGTTCGGTTTCAAAGTAGTCCTGCATCCAGAGATCGTGATTGCCTACAAAAAAATAGATGGGAATCCCACTGTCGCGCAACTGAGCCAGCTTGCCCAAAACGCGAACAAAACCTTTGGGGACAACGGTTTTATATTCAAACCAAAAGTCAAAGAGATCGCCCAGCAAAAATATTGCCGCAGCATCGCGCTCAATAGTGTTGAGCCAGGCAAGAAACTTAAGCTCCCTGGGCTTACTCGCTTCAGCGGTAGGCGCACCCAGGTGATTATCACTCGAGAAATAGGCTTTCTTCCCCGGTGGAATCGTAAGCTGCTCAACAGGTTGCTTCATGCTTTAAATTTAGAATAAATCGGCTTCATTATCAGAAGCATACCATTCTGCAAAACTGGTATCAGTTTCCTGAAGTTTAAGCGAAAATAGCTTTATATTTTGGGGCAGGTGTTTTTGAATTTTCCGTGCAAAGTCAATGACCATCATTTCGCTGGTAGGCTGGTAATCTACCAGCAGCACATTGTGACCCCGGTCTGAAAGTTCTTTGGCCAGCTCTACGTGCGGCGTGTTTTTGTTGAAAACGGTAGCATGGTCAAAAACATCTACAATTTCGTTTTTGACAATTTTTTTGAGGTCTCCAAAGTCGATCACCATTCCAAACTTCACGTTTTCGCTTTGCGAAATAGGCGTACCTATAACCGTTACCGAAAGCTTATAACTGTGCCCATGTACATTGCGACACTTGCCGTCATAACCGTATAACGCGTGACCGGTTTCAAATGAAAATTGCTTGGTAATACGTATGTTACTCATCATTATTTGGTTTTTCGAAGTGCTTTTATACCAAAAATAAAAGCGACGATTACAAGAAGAATGACTGGTAAAATATAGAAGATATTACTGCCTATAAAGTATCCCAGCTCATAAGCCTTGCCGTGTTGTTGTTCAGAAATCTGGAGTATAGATAGGAACGTCATTTTTTAAATTTTCGGTACAGAACCACAACGATTAGAGCAATTGCAAAGATTACGTAAATGCCGGTGCCGCTCAAAAATTCCAGAAATTCCATAGGTTGATTAATTAATGCAACAAAAGTATAAAAAGTATGCCCGTGAAGCCTATGAATACCTGCATAGAATATTTATGAATTTATTATTTGTTTTTTCGTTTATTTTGCTCGTATGGAAACACAGCTTTTTGAGCAACTGGATTTTATAGAAAACCCTGTCTATGAACGGGTTATTTCTGATTTGCTTGATCAAAATTACAGCATCATCGACGATTTTTTTGATGCAGACGAAATCGCAGAATTACGCGACTCCCTTAAAACGGTTTATGAAGCCGACTGCTTTAAAAAGGCCGCGATAGGGAACAGACTCAATGAAGAAATCGATAAAAAAATACGCGGTGACTATATTTACTGGATCAATGAGGCTGAAGGGCGTGCGGTAGAACGCCGGTTTTTTGCCAAAATCAATGATCTGGTAGCCTATCTCAACCGGACCTGTTTTTTGGGGATCCTCCAGAAGGAATTTCATTATGCGGTATACCCCACCGGAACTTTTTACAAGCGCCATCTGGATACCTTTCAAAATGATGACCGCCGTAAACTGTCTATGGTCTGCTATCTCAATGACGAAACCTGGGTAGCCAGTAACGGGGGAGAACTCACCATTTATTTGCCAACCAAAACCGGAGAAGAGGCTTTAGACATCATCCCCAGACCGGGTCGTGTGGTGATTTTTGAAAGTCAGGTGCTGGAGCACGAAGTAAAGCCTGTACTGGCTTCAGAACGCCTGAGTATTACAGGTTGGCTGAAAACACGCTAATCAGTTTACAGTTGGCAGTCGCAGTTAGCAGTCGCAGTTAGCAGTCGCAGTTAGCAGTAACTAGTTATACAGCTTACCTGCCTGTGACTTTGGGCCTGAAGCGTTTTCTAAAGTTGAGAATCAGGGCACCGCTGCGTATGAGCATCCAGACGGAAAAGGCGATCCATACTGCGTAAAGCTTCAGCCCAAAATAGTCGCCTATAAAAATTGCAGGTACAAAACCCAGAAAGGTTGCGATCATCAGCACGTTACGCAGGTATTTCATCTCGCCCATTCCTTTATAAATTCCATCAAAAATAAAAGCAAGCGCATTAAGGGGCTGCATCAGGATCACCACAAAAAACAGAGCCGTAAAACGCACAATGACCTCGGGTTCTTTACTGAAAATAAGTCCCAGCGGTTCATAAAACAGGGCGGCAATCAGCATAAGACCTCCGGCGATGATGAGGCTGTAGGCGCTTAATTTTTTACTGAGTTGCCACAGACTGTCATAATCTTTGGCTCCCAGAAAACGACCGGCGAGAATATTTCCCGCAGCTGCATATCCATCAATAAAAAATGCCGAAAACAGCCAGATGTTGATCAAAATGGTTTGGGCGGCGATGTACGAAGCGCCGTAATCTGTCGCAAAGGAGTTGGCCAAATAAAGCGCAACATTAAGCGCAATAGTGCGCACAAAAAGATTGAGTGCCATCCCCACGAGTCTCCACAATTCCGGATGAATGGGGAATTTGAGCCTCAGGCTTACATTGGTTTTGATCAGGACTAAAATTAAAGAAAGCACCGCCATAAGCCCCTGAGCAAGAAGACTTGCATAGGCTGCACCTTCAAGCTGCAAAGCCGGGATATAGCCTTCTATACCGTAAACCAGCGCAAAGTCTAACACTATATTAACCGCAGCACCTATAAGGGCGACTACCATTGGCCAAAACGTGTTTTGCAATCCTCTGAAAATACCGAAAACGGCAAAGGTGAATAAGGTAAGCGGAAAGCCCCAAACCCTGATGGAATAATATTGCACACAATAATCCAGAATGAGACCTGATGCATTATAAAGCGAAAAAATACCTTCAATAAACGGAAGCGTACCGGCAAGAATTATGATACTCAAAAAAATGTTGAAGTAAATGGCCTGCGCAGGAAGTGTGCTGATTTCGTCAATTTTATCAGCACCGTAATATTGTGCGATGATCGCCTGAAGGGCACTTCGGGTCTGACCTAAAACCCAGATAAGGGCAGATAAAAACGAACCCACGATACCTACTGCGGCCAGAACTTCGGTGGCATTTACCGGAACATTACCCACCACTGCGGCATCGGTTGCAGACAGTATGGGTTCTGCAATGCCGGCGAGTAAAGCCGGTACTGCAAGGCGGTTGATGTTTTTAAACGAAAGCGGGTTTGTTTTTGACATAAGCTCAGGCTTAATGCGAAAATAGCTTTTCTAAATGTCAAAAGCCTATAAAACGAGTTCGTAGCAGTAAAAGGGATATTTGCTTTGCTTCGGAAAAAAGATTTCTTCAAGCTTTTCATAACCGCGTTTTTGGTAGAAACGGTTGTTGCGTGGGTTTTGGCTAAAGGTGTCCAGACGTACCGAAACATACCCGTTTTTACGCGCATAATCTTCAGTAAAATCCATGAGTTGCTGAGCGATGCCCTTACCCTGCACATCAGGATGCACGGCCAGCCGGTGAATGTAAATACTTTTTGCATCAGCCGGGGTTAGCCAGGTTACGGGTTTGTACACTTCGTCTTTTAGATCTGAGATCACGATAGTACCCAGGATTTTTCCGCTCTGCGTACTTACATAAAGTTCGTCGCGATCTATATCTTGCTGAAAAGCAGTTTGGGAAGGGTAGTGCTCGTTCCACTGGAATATACCTGCTTTAATCATTTTTGCGGCACAGGCACGTGTGAGCGCAAGTATTTCCTCAAGTTGAGTTGAATTTGCGGGTTCTATCATACTGGGCTTTAATTTTTATACGAATGAAAAGCTTACAGGCAAAGATACTAAGGCTTTGACCGTATCGCCTAATGCTAAGGGGTCTTGTTGTGCAAAGTAAGGCAAGCATTCAGGTCTTGCGATAAGAAACGATTCAGAAGATTTTAGGCTAAAGTTTTAAAACGAAAAACAATAAGTGATTTTAGGGAACTTTAATTATATTTGCGCCACTAAACGGGGATGTAGCTCAGTTGGCTAGAGCGTTTGACTGGCAGTCAAGAGGTCGTGGGTTCGAATCCCATCTTCTCCACTAATAAAAGCAAGGCTTTACGTAATGTAGAGCCTTTTTTTATTTTCTTTTGTAAAACCTCAGTAAAACATTTACTAATTTGAGATATGAAAGAACCTGTTTCAAATAAAACTGAGCCATTAAGATTTTTTGATTATTTTATTAATAAGGAATCACTACTTCAATTTGAAAAACACTTTTTCGATTATCTAATCAACTCTTCTCAAGTATGTAACAAGAGCCAAGGCTATATAGAATATATTCAACCCACTTATGAAAAGGGTTATCCAGAAAAAACTAGAATATATATCAAAGATGAATTACAAACTAAAATAAGAATCCAAGGTAATATTAGTTTGAAGCTTTTGAAAGTTCATAAAAATGAACGTCTATATGTTAATGATGAGTCTAATCAGTTTATTGATTTTCAATTAGAAAGAATCAATACTTTAATTGACAAATCTAAAAAACTTCCATACAAAGAGATTTTATCTGAAGAACTACATTATCTATATTCAGAAATTGAGGAGCTAAAAAGTAAGAATAGCAGGATTAAGAAAAAACCTCCAATACAACCTTTCATTGGGAATAATCCATTTTTTGGAAATAAGTCAAAAGCCAGTCGTAAAACACTATCCAAAGTATATGATGTTATTCTGGACTTAGAAATAATTGATGAGGTAAATACAACTGAAGAAGACTTTATTAATATACTTACTGATACAAACCCTATACTTTTAAAATCAGGTATTTTCTTCATTAAAGACAATTATCATTCAATTTTTTTTATAAACGTTCTTTCTAAGTTATTTGATGGATTCACTAATTCAAAAATTGCTAAAAGTCAAAGCTTTTATTCAAAAGGTAAAGTTGCTTTTACCCAAAGATCCTTAGATAAATATAATACCCTTTTAAAACAGCGTTCAACAAAGAAATATCAATATATAGAGAATGCACTTAAAGATATAATTTAGATATTACCTTACTCTTTTACTTACCCTAACCTTACCCTTTAGAAATGAAGGGTTTTTTATTGCCTTATTTTGTTCTCAAACAAACGGATATCAATCAATATCATTAGATGCACAACTATGGAAAGTACTCTTCTATTAGAAATTGAAAATTTGAAAAAGACTATAGAAAAGTCAACCTGTTTAAATAAAGAATATTTGACTCTTGAAGAGGCAGCATTTTTCCTAGGGATTTCAAAATCAGCTCTATATAAAAAGAAGGCAATGGGTGATATTAATTTTTATCAACCTGGAGGTAAGATGATTTATTTCAAGAAATCAGAATTAATCCAATGGATTGAAAAGGGCAAACTTCAATCAGTAGTTGAGGTTCTAAATGAATCTTCTAACTACTCAAAATCTTAAATTATGATTAGCGTTAAAATACTTTTGCGAAAAGCAAAGACAAAAAATGATACCTACCCCATTATTATGAGGGTTATCAAGAATAGAAAAACAAAAACTATCAATCTAGGCTTGTATTCTGCTTTAGATGAATGGGATGAAATAAAGTCCTCGTATAATAAAAAGCATCACAATTATAGAAATAAGAACAGAATACTACGCTATAATCTAGATAAGGCTGAGAAAATAATTGATCAATTTGCAATTGATGGGATAGACTTTTCCTTGAAACAATTTGAGCAAGCTTTTAAGGGTGTTCAGATGAATAACAAGACGGTTTCAGAATTTTGGAAAACAAAAATTGAAAACCTTCTGAAAGTTGATAGAATAGGTAGGGCAAAAACCTATAAGTCTACTTACAAATCATTTTTTCAATTTATTCAAAATGATAATTTACTTTTTAAAGAGATTACTCCTTCTCTATTAGATGATTATGAAATTTTCTTACTAGAAAATAATAATACAGAAGGGGGTGTAGCTGTAAAGATGAAGGACATCAGAGCTCTTTACAATGAGGCTATCAGAAGAAAGGTTGTAGATGAAAAACAGTATCCTTTTAGGATTTATCAAATTTCCAAGTTAAAAGGAAATAATGTAAAACTTGCTCTAAGTAGAGAAGCAATAAAAAAAATGGAGAACCTAGATGTTAGGAAGTACCCTCATTTAGTTGATAGTAAAAATTATTTAATGTTTAGTTATTACTCTAGAGGAATGAACTTTCATGATATGGTCACTCTAACTTGGGATAATATTCAAGAGAATAGAATTTTTTATAGGAGATCAAAGACTAAAGGTCTTTTCAATGTAGAAATTACTAAACCTTTAAAAGAGATTTTAGATTACTATAGAAATTATGGAACCAGTACAAAGTACATTTTTCCAATACTTCTCAAAGAGAATTTGACTCCTTTACAAATAGACTACAGAAAGACCAAATGTTTGAAAAGATTTAATAAACAATTGAAGGAGATAGCCAGGCTTGTGGGAATACAAGAAAAAGTAACAAGTTATACGATCAGACATAGCTTTGCCACAAACCTTAAACAAGCCGGAACATCTACAGATATTATTTCTGAGGCTTTGGGGCATAGTGATATACAGGTTACTCAAGCTTACTTAAAGAGTTTTGAAGATGAGGTCATTGACTCAGCGGTTAGAAAACTTTTGGAAGAACCTTTAGCTAGGTATGCTTCTTAAAATAATGCGTTTTTAATTTTTTAACTTTATGAATTATGAATGAATACTACAATAAAAAAAGAGATATATCAAAATTTACCAGATGAATTAGTAAGGCTTACAGCTAGTTTGGAAGGAAGAGAAAAGGACATTGTTTTGCTTTCCTCAATTGGAGCAATAAGTTCAATCCTGCCTAACCTTAGAATAGAGTATAGAGGAGATAATTATTATGCAAATATTTTTTTGATGATAATTGCTCCTCCTGCATCTGGAAAAGGTAAAATGAATCTTGCTTTAAGATTACTTAAAAAAATACACGAAAAAATTCTACAAGATAGTGGTGAACTTCGTGACATCTGTCTCAGTCAATCAAAAAAAAAAGATTGCCCCCCTGTTTCATTAAAAATTCTTCCGGGAAATATTTCTTGTGCTAAAGTTTATAAACATTTAAATGATTCAAATCACGGATTAATAATATTTGAATCAGAGGCTGACTCTTTGTCTGGAATGCTTAGTCAGGATTGGGGAAATTTTTCAGATGTATTGAGAAAAGTATTTCATCACGAAAAAATATCAATTAGTAGATCGACAGATGATTTACTTTTTGAGGTTAATTCACCTTGTTTATCATTAGTCCTGTCGGGAACTACAAATCAGCTCAAACCTCTAATAAAAAGTAATGAGAATGGGCTATTTAGTAGATTTTTATATTATCATTTTAATGATAAGACTTACTGGAAACCTGCATCAACCCAATCTGAAAATGAAAGCTTGAAAGGTAATTTTGAACTTTTGGGTGATAAATTATTTGCTCTATACGGACACTTGGTAAGCCAGAACTTGGAAGATCTAAAGCTAACCACGGCACAGATGTCAAAAATTGACTCTGAAATTGGAAATATTCACGACAAAATCGTTGATTCAGGATTAGAGTATTTCACTTCATCAGTAAAAAGACACGGAATAATTCTATCACGAATTATATTGATTTTATCAGTGTTAAGAAATATTGATGAGATTATGAAAGGGAAAGAAATTGAAGTTGTGGATATTGACGTTGATAATGCAATTGAGTTAATAAAATTATTAATCTCACACGCGTTAAGCGTATATGATATTTTTGACAACGAAAACAACATACTTACTGAGAATGAGCAGTTGATATTTAATGAACTCAATTTTGAATTTAAAAGATTTGAGGCTATTGAAATAGCAAATAAATTTAAAATAAGTGAAAGAACTACGGATTACCATCTCAGTAGGTGGGTTAAGAATAATATTATAACAAAGGTTTCTAATGGTTGTTATAGGAAAGAATCACGAGAAACTGCAAGAGTTGCAAATTTTGCAATACTTGCAAGAGAATAGGAAATAATAAATTTAAATAAAAAGCTCTCAGAAACGAGAGCTTTTTTTATTCAGACAAATATGGAACTAAGAAAATCAGAAAGAAAAAAAGCCAAGATCAAAATGGCTTTACAAGGCAGTAGTGGTGCAGGAAAATCTTACTCTGCTCTGCTTATTGCAAAAGGATTGTCAGGTGATGACCTTTCCAAGGTTGCTGTTATTGATACAGAAAATGGAAGTAGTGATTTGTACTCTCATTTGGGTAATTATAATGTTCTTACAATGGAGCCACCCTATACACCGGAAAAGTATATTGAGGCAATTGACATTTGTATAGGTGCAGGAATGGATGTAATCATTTTAGACAGCATTTCACATTGCTGGGAAGAACTTATTGACTTTCATTCCAAACTACCTGGAAACAGCTTTACAAACTGGAATAAAGTAACGCCAAGACAGAAAGCTTTTGTGGACAAAATTCTGCAATCACCGGCTCATTTTATTAGCACTATAAGAACTAAGCAGGATTATGTCCTCAACCTTAAAGATGGTAAGTATGTACCAGAAAAGGTTGGGTTGAAAGCTGTTCAAAGAGATGGTGTAGAATATGAGTTTACAATTGTCTTTGACATAGACTCAAAGCACTTTGCTTTGGCCAGTAAAGACAGAACAAACCTGTTCAATGGAAAACCAGAATTTGTAATAACATCAGGAGTAGGAAAGAAAATAAAGGAGTGGTGTGAATCTGCTGTTGACCTTGACTTGATTAAGAAAAAAATTAAAGAATGTAAATCACAAGATGAACTTAATCAGCTTTATAAAGAATCTCAGACCTACAAAGAGGCTTTAAACAAGCACTTTATTAATCAGCAAAACCTGATTAAGAATAATCTGAATATTAACTCAACTAATTTTAGTAAAAATGGAACTACAGCAAATTGAAAGGACAGGTACAATACATCAGAAGAAGAACTACAAAGAAATCTCTTCCTCTGATGTATTGAAGAATCCGGAAAGTGAAAAGAGCAATTCTTTTATAAAGGCTAATACTAAAGGTGTTAGCCTTTCTCATTTAAAAGAGGATTGTGTGATCCCGGTATTTAGTAAGGACAATGAAATAACTATAAGTCATAGTCAATTTGTTGAAGCCGGAATAAATGAGCATCCCCCCATTTGTAGGGCAGTTTTCAGCTTAAATTAAGTTCCGGCTATATTGACTAAGCTGCTTTTTGTTGTTTGTTTAAATACTTTACCAGCGGTATTTCGTTTTCTATTCCCTGATGCCTTCTTTTTGTATTGTAATAACTAAAATACGTTTTTAATTGTTGGTATAGAT
>NZ_JAJGMW010000050.1 GCF_020782115.1 Leeuwenhoekiella parthenopeia
CTCTTTGAGAGCTTCTAAAACCACTTTGGTCTTGAACTTGGGTGTGAATTTTCTTCGTGTCATAAAACAGTAAATTTAAAGTTATTTTGGAACTTAAATTACTGTCCTAATTTTTGGGGGATGCTCATATGAACCGCCAAAACCACCGAAAGAAAATGAAATACCAAAAAAATGGTATGAATACAAAGAATTGGAAAGCAGAATAGATAGCGTCGAATTGACCAGCGAGCAAATTGCATTGATTAAAAATGCAATATTGGAACTGACTGAACTAAAAATTAATTCTAAATCGTGTCCAGCTCACAGCGGAATTGTTAATACAGTCATTTCAAGAGACTCAAGTCTAATTATAGAGGATTATCCATCAAAAGAGTGGAAATCGTTTCAGAACTTGAAAAAAACCATAACGGAAAAATAACCTTGGCAACAACGTATATAGCTTATAGCTAATTAGTTGCTTAATCGAAGTTAAGCAGATTTGCAAGTCCGCCAATTTTTTTTATTTGGCTTATTTATAAGAAAAAGAAAATTCGGCTCGTCTTTAAATGACAATTAATCGCCAATTCACACGTTACGAGATATATACAAGGCCATAGGCTGCAATATGAAATGACAAAACTTCAATTTAAAAACTTCGGGCTTTTAGGAATTATCTTTCTTTGTTTGAGCTGTGACCCACCTCATTCAATTACATTTATTAATAGTTCAGATTCGGAACTAAAAGTGAAATTGAAGATAGATACTACAATTACAAATTACGACCTGAATTATATTGAAAATAAAAATGCTGACTCAATAGTTTTTAATATAAAAGAAAAAGATACAGCGCAATTAAATTTTGGCATCGGAACTTGGTCTGACTCCGAAATTAGAAAACATGTAAATTCATTTAGAGAAATTGATATTGAAAACGCTGATTTTAGAAAAGTATTGAAGTCTAAACGAAAAATGGTGGAATTTTTGACAAAGCATAGGGAAGGTGGAATTGGTTGGAAAACTAAAATAACTATCGAAATTGAGTAAAACGCTACAGTCAACTAGTCAAAAAAATTACCGCTTACCAACTAACTACGTGCGAATTCATAAAATCACTAAGCTGCGCTCTAAACCGAAAATTAACCCATACAAACCCGTAACTGGCAGTTACGTGAGACCGTTGTACTGCACGTGATTAAACACTTAATTCTCATATTAATACTGATTTCAATTTTGACTTCCTGCAACCAGATAAGAAGAAAAGGAGACTATTCTTTTAGCTGACCGAGAAGCCCTTGCAGCTTGCTATAAAATGAAACTTAAATTCAACATATTAATCCTTATATTTTTACTATTAGAATCGTGTGAAAACTCAGTCAATAATATTGAGTATCCAGAATCAAAAGTTGAAAATTTTGATATCAACAATAATGATGAGGATTACCTTATCAAGGTAAGCAATTTAAAAAGTGGAGAATTTCAAATTATTTATCGAGATACATTAGTTACAAAAAGTGACTCAACGCTTCATAGTAAAATACTTAATCTTGCGGATGAAAATAGAAGACACCACGAATATGCTTCAGTCCTATTAGCGTTAGACAAAAACCTGCCCTATAAAGATTTTAAAAAGCTCACAAATGAATTCCGTAAAGTCTTCTATCAAAAATATATCCTAAGAACAGAAAATAATGGATATTTTAAAATCCATCTGCCTCCTTACTACCAAAATGACAACGAATATTTTGACAATAGAATTAAGGGATTGGGACCTCCACATACCCTATATAAAGAATTAAAACCTCATTTCAGCAGTACTAAAATATTGTACGTTTCAATCGAAAAGGGCAACTTAAAAATGATTGATAACAAAAATCAGGAAGTCAAAAATTATATACAGTATGCCAGAGATAATAAAAGATTTATAACTCTTTATTACATTAAAGAAAACCAGAGCTATCAAGACTTCATAACAGTCTATTCAAATCTTCTTTTTTGGATCGACGAAATACATGCTTCAATTGATAACAGCAAAAATAGCACAGATGGTTTGGATGAATTTAAAATAATGATTGCGGAAAAAAACGCACTACAAAACCTGTAACCATCGAATAAGCCCCACTACCGCCAGTCTTTGAGAATTCGCGCGCAAGAATACCATAAACAGAAAAATAATGAACGAACACGAAGAATACTTTAGAATTTCTAAACAGGGAAGGGTATGTAAATTAAACTCTGTCCGTTGTTTCAATTCCTTTGGGGCTAGCCCCAAAGGAATTGGTGTTTAATATCAGGGGTATCCTTTCCCCAAATTTAATGTAAAGTTGTTGAACGGTCAGGCTCC
>NZ_JAJGMW010000051.1 GCF_020782115.1 Leeuwenhoekiella parthenopeia
TAGGGACCTCTGCTTTTTCTTCAAAATGCAGGTGCAGTATATCTCCCTCTGTTTGATGACCGGTAAGGTTAAAATGGGTAATCAATAATTCTGGTAATAAAATCTTAAGTAAATCTATATATGCGTCCAATGCCTCCTGTTTAGAAAACAAAAATCAAACTATTCATTCAATTCACACACAACTTTTGAGAATGATCCGCCATCATTCCCATATATGCAAACTTCTTATAGCTTTCGCCGTAGTAACTGCCTGTTAAGTTGTTGCAGGATTTACAAAGATAATAGCCGCCAGCACCTTGATTACTGCGAATGCGCTTTCCATACAAGGGACTTTTCTTATCGTGAAGATGTACTGATTTCTGAAAAAATACGGGGTCAGTGTTGAACGCACTCTGAGGCGGAACGTGCTCGAACGTTAGTTTGCCAAATTTGGCGCATATTCTGCATATTCCTATTTTCTTCAGTTAGTTTTAGGGTTAAGTTCAATTATGACATTAAAAATTTACTACGCTATCCAAAGCATCATCAGCATCTTTATGAGTAAAGTTTGCTTGGTACCTTATCGTTGTAGTTACAGAAGAGTGGCGATATAATTTTTGCAACATCTGTATCGGGATTTTATCCCCAGAAATATTTCCAAAGCTATGCCGAGCAATATGCATACTTATATTTTTCTGTATTCCAAGATTTTTTGCTGCAATTTTTAATCTTCTATTCAAATTTCGAGTTATGGATTGGGTTCTTTTAGACACTTCTTCGGTGTCATTAAGATCTACGCCTTTCAATTGATGAAACACGAGCCCATTATAATTTGATTTTTCTCTGTAAAGGTTGAAAATTTCGATGGCTTTATCTGGAATTTTGAGAGAAACCAGTTTACTGTTTTTGTTCATCCGGTAGAGTAGGCGCCCATCATTAAAATCTGACCACTTTAATTTTAAAACATCGCCAACGCGTATTCCAGCAAAGTAAAAACTGACAAGCCATATATGGACGGCTTTCTGTTGGGCTTCAGTTAAATCTTTTGCATTCTCTAACTTTTGTATTTCATCAGCGCTAAATCCTATTTTTTGAGCCTCTGGAATTTTGATTGTCATTTTACCCTTTCCAAATGGGTATAGTCCTCTGTCTACAATTGATTCAGAAATTGCAAGATTGAATATGGTTCTAATAAGAATTAAATAATTCACGACTGTTCTGGGCGCAAGTTTTTTCTTGTGAAGTAGGAAAGTTTCAAACTTTTTAAGAACCGTTGCATTAAGCTTATTGAAAGGAAGAATATCTTTATCCAGAAATTCTTTGAACTTCTTTATTCGCCCAAGTTCAGTGTCATACTGGTGATGTTTATTTCTGTTTTTTAAGTTTTGAAGGTGCATTTCTGCTACTGCAAAAAAATCAAGTCCCTTTGTAGCAATAATTTTAGTTTTGATATCCGATACGGTTTGATACTCTGGATTCATTTCAGATTTTAAAACCTTATCGTTGGCTTCTGCAACCTTGGTTGAAATAAAATTATTCAGCATCTTTGAATTAGGGTGGGACTTCCTAACATTGCGGTTTTTCTCGTCCCAAAATTTTTCATCTATATATTGACCTGTATTTAGGTAAGAACTTTTACGGTCTTTAGTTATGCGAATAGCAATGGGAAACCTTCCGGCTTTATTTTTCTTTTTTCTTAAAACCACTCTTACTGTTGCCATAATAATTACTTTTGGATTATAAAGGTAATCATTTTAGGTACAACATAGGTACAACATTTGTTAGTTTTGTTTGATGTTATTTGCTATTAAAATATATTAAAGCATATATAAAACATTGATTTATAGTGTTTTTAGATTAAATTGATATGGTAGTATCAAAAACTCATAACCCGAAGGTCACTGGTTCGAGTCCAGTTCCCGCTACTATAAAGCCTTAAATAGTTAAATAACAGCTATTTAAGGCTTTTTTTATGATTATACCGGGTCATAATTGGGTCAAAATCTTACCTGACGCTATGGATCAATCCTAATTGTTGTGTTTAAGCAAAAATTGTAGTTAATCTGTATAGAAAGAATTCTATGTTTTTTACTCCTCTAAATTGGCTTCTAAATGTTTTGATTTTTGCATTGAAGGACTCAGCTGA
>NZ_JAJGMW010000052.1 GCF_020782115.1 Leeuwenhoekiella parthenopeia
AGAAAATGACCCCAGTAGCCTTTGAAAAACAGTGTTCTTTGTTGGCTATCCCACAAAGAACAATAATGACTATTTTTAACAATGAAATAATAACCTAAAAACGGTCAACGCTATTTAGGGAAGTACACTCACTCACAAGTAACATTTAATGAAAATTAACTTTTTTTGCCTCGCTTTACTACTGCTTTTTTATTCCGGTTTTGCTCAATCTAAAGATGAACTTAGAGTGAGAGACTTTTTTTGGGGAGCAAATGATATACATAGCAATACACTTGAAATTCCCGAAAAATGGAAAAATGAGTCTGCCGTGGTTTTATTCAAGAACGAGAATTACGATTTCAATAAATCTGGCATGAATATCACCTATACTACTTCAACCAGAAAACGTATAAAACTACTTGATAAGAACGCAGTACTCAGGTTCTCTGAATTTACATTTGACGATCTGTTTACAAGCCCTACAAAGGCCTACATCTACTTTGTTCCGGTTACTATCAAAGCGAAGCGTAAAAAAGGTTATTACGTAGGAATTAAAGTTATAAAACAGGATGGAACCGAGATTGTAATTGATTTCGAAAACGAATCAGTTCAGCAGGACGAGGAAACAAAAATTGCCATCTCAAATCTTGAAGTAGGAGATATCATCGATTATTATATTTATAAAGAAGAACCCTTCAGGTCTAAAATAGCTTACGGCTTTGACCCGGTTGAGAGTATACTCTCTGATGAATACCCAATAGTAGATTATAAACTGTTTTTTGAAACTGAAAATGACTTTTTTATCAATTTCAACTCATTTAATGGAGCACCAAAACTTAAAGAGATAAAAACCGAAAAAACAATACCAGACGCTATTCTCTGGAAGCTTCAGATATTGAAAAATACGATTCTAAAAACTGGTTTTATCCACTCGTAGAATTACCAACGTATAAATTTCAGGTTTTCTTTGCCAGATCTGGTAGATATGAAGAGGCTGCAATGGCTTTTTTACCGGAAAAAGAAAATATTATTAAAGAGAACGTAAGTCAGGATGAAGTTTTAAAACTTTATGATGAGCGCTTTAAACCCAGTTATAAAATCAAAAGTGTCGATAGATTTTTAGAAGATAAAAACATTACAAATGATACTGAGAAAGTAACAGCAGCGTACTATTATTTAAGACATTACTATCTTACCAGGTATGTAGAAGCCTATTATATAAGGGAGGCCGGTATAATGAATTATCCATTTGGCTATTATAACTTTTCGCCTTTAGACCTGGATGATCAAAAGGAGTTTATAATACGCTTTGGGAAATTCCTTAAAGATGAAAAAATCCCATACGAAATTGTAGTTGCAAAAAAGCGCTTTGATGGTAGTATAGACGATTTGCTAATTGAGCATCCCCCAAAAATTAGGACAGTAATTTAAGTTCCAAAATAACTTTAAATTTACTGTTTTATGACACGAAGAAAATTCACACCCAAGTTCAAGACCAAAGTGGTTTTAGAAGCTCTCAAAGAG
>NZ_JAJGMW010000053.1 GCF_020782115.1 Leeuwenhoekiella parthenopeia
CTCTTTGAGAGCTTCTAAAACCACTTTGGTCTTGAACTTGGGTGTGAATTTTCTTCGTGTCATAAAACAGTAAATTTAAAGTTATTTTGGAACTTAAATTACTGTCCTAATTTTTGGGGGATGCTCACACTTCTGATATAGAAATTTGGGAGTATGCCAAAATAAACAATTTTGTTATTGTTACGTTTGATGCAGATTTCTAAAATATCGCAAGTATTAGAGGTAATTACCCAAAAATAATTTGGTTAAGAACAGGTGATACTACAACCAGAAATATAGCATCATTATTAATTAGCAATCAATCCTCGTTAAAGGAGTTTGTTGAAAATGTAGAGTTTAATGAAGTCGCCTGTCTTCAAATTGAACAGGATTAATGAGTTGTTTAATTAGTCCGAAACAATTATACCTTCAATCTCAATCTCGTTATATTTTTTCTGAATTAATTCTCTTGAATATTTGCGTTCCAGGCGCCTTAGGGTGAAATGCGCGGTGGCAATTTTCTGAAAGTGTTTGATGAAGAGCACATTAATCGAAGCACCGGCAGCAGCCCCAATAACCGGAATGGCCTGTGCGGCAAATTTTTCACTCACCTGAACGCTGAAACGTGCTGCAACCTGAGTGATGAGTTTTGAAATAGGACCTGCTGTTTGTGAAGCCAGGGTTTCAATAATTTTTTTGGTTCCATTATCGGCTACATAGGCGCTGGCCTGATTCATCGCGGTGTGCAGGGCCGTACGGGTGGCGTAATACGAAGTTTCGAGCGCATCATCTTCGGTAGAAGTTCCGCCTAAAGCGAAAACCTGCAGACAAGCCAGCTGGGTTTCAATATCGTGCACGTCTTCCCCCTGGCTTCGGGCGATATCCATAATAGAGCGCATCATAAATTTGGTCGAAATCAGCAAATCTGTTGTAAAACCGGCAACTCCAAAAAATCCGCCGGTTGCCCCTGAAAATCCGGTTACCAGTTGATAGGTGAGATTGGAAGAAGGCAAGCTTTTTTTATCGGTTTTTAAGGTTTTCAGGTTTGCCTTGACCGCAAGCTGCAATGCTTTTTGAATCGTGGTGCTTACTTTGCTCTGGTATTTTTGAGGTAAAAGCTCTAAGCCCTGATCGATAGGTGTACCTATGGTATTAAGCACTCGCATTAAAAACGGAGTTTCATCAAGATCTGCCTGACATTTTTTGATAAGTATCAGATCCTGGGGACTTATAGATTCGGTAAGTTTAGGATTTTCCATAGCTGTCAAATATGATTAAAAGTATAAAACAGCCATTTGTAAAAAGGGTAAGACTTTGTTAATAGTTTGAAATCGGAATTATTCGGGATCATTCTCAAAAGTTGTGTGTGAATTGAATGAATAGTTTGATTTTTGTTTTCTAAACAGGAGGCATTGGACGCATATATAGATTTACTTAAGATTTTATTACCAGAATTATTGATTACCCATTT
>NZ_JAJGMW010000054.1 GCF_020782115.1 Leeuwenhoekiella parthenopeia
GAGGGTGTAAATTAAACTCTGTCTGAAATAGATTTAAACATTAATTTTATTCAGACAGAACCATGAGAAAAGAGGAACAGACAGAATTTGAAAAGAAGGTGCTTGACCAGTTCATGTCGGGCAAGAACCTTTTCGGCAAGGGCGGCGCCTTTGCCCCGATGCTGAAGAACGTCATCGAAAAGGCCCTTGAGGCGGAGATGGAGGGCCATTTGGACGAATCCCAAAGGATCAACGGCAACAAACGCAACGGCAAAGGGAAAAAGACCATCAAGAGCGGCTACGGCACTTTCGATATCGATACGCCCCAGGACAGGCAAAGCAGCTTTGAGCCGGAACTGGTAAAGAAACGTCAGACCATTTTAGCCGACAACCTATCGGACAAGATCATAGGACTTTATGGCCTTGGGATGAGCTACCGTGACATCTCTTCGCATATCAAGGAAATGTACGACACCGACATCTCCCATACCGTTTTGAGCCAGATAACCGATAAGATCGTCCCCGATGTAAAGGCGTGGCAGAACCGCCCGCTGGAGCCACTCTATTGCATCGTATGGCTCGATGCGATGCACTACAAGGTAAAAGTTGATGGCAAGATCGAGCACAAGGCCCTCTACAATATCCTTGGCATCAACAAGGAGGGCTATAAGGAAGTTTTGGGCATGTACATCTCCGAGAGTGAGGGTGCCAATTTTTGGTTGCAAGTACTTACGGACCTGAACAATAGGGGCTTGAAGGATATCCTGATTGCCTGCACGGACAATCTTCGGGGATTTACCGATGCGATATTGAGCGTATTCCCAAAAGCACAGGTACAGCTCTGCATCGTGCACCAGATACGCAATTCGCTCAAATACATTGCCTCTAAAGATCAAAAGGAGTTCATGCGCGACCTTAAGCTCGTTTATCGGGCGACCAGCAAAGAGGTGGCGGAAGATAGATTATTGGATCTGGAGGAAAAATGGGGAGGCAAATATCCCGTGGTCATCGAAAGCTGGCAGCGCAACTGGGAGCAGTTATCACAGTATTTCCAGTACACCGAACCGATCAGAAAAATAATCTATACCACCAATGCCGTAGAGGGATTCCACCGCCAAGTACGTAAAGTTACCAAGACCAAGGGGGCCTTTACAAATGATATGGCCTTGATAAAGCTTGTGTACTTGGCCACAAAGAACATAGAAAAGAAATGGACCAGCCCTTTGCACAATTGGAGCCTGACCGTTCAACAACTTTACATTAAATTTGGGGAAAGGATACCCCTGATATTAAACACCAATTCCTTTGGGGCTAGCCCCAAAGGAATTGAAACAACGGACAGAGTTTAATTTACATACCC
>NZ_JAJGMW010000055.1 GCF_020782115.1 Leeuwenhoekiella parthenopeia
TGTACGTCCCTGATATAGGTTGACCACTTAAACGTGATTAACAATGAAATCCAACGTACAAATCATCCAAAAGAGGCGTGTTTATTCTGAGAGTTTTAAGCGTCAGATCGTCGAAGATTTTGAATCCGGTAAGTATAGTGCTAGCCAACTATCGATGTTGCACAACATACCTTGTGTTAGTATTTACCGATGGATTTATAAATTTTCTAACTTTAATGAGAAAGGATTGCGAGTAGTAGAGATGAAACAAAGCAGTTCCCAGAAAGTAAAAGAGCTAGAGAAGAAAGTCAAAGAACTTGAGGCCACTGTTGGGCGTAAGCAGATAATGATTGACTTTTTAGAGACGATGATTGAAGTAGCCAAAGATGAATTGGATATTGACATCAAAAAAAACTACTCCACCCCACCATCGCAAGGATCAGGGAAAAGCCCAAAGAAATGAGCTTTTCCTTAAATCAACTCTACAGCAGCATAGGTATTACCAAGCAGGCTGTGCATCAATATGCCAGGCGTCAGAAGGATTTTGATGCTAAGGTAGCGCAGGTGGTTGTTGAGGCCGATGAGCTTCGGGAAGATTTCCCCGGTTGTGGGGTGGAGAAAATGTATGATATACTTCAACCCGATTTTATAGGAAGGGATCGGTTTGTAGAAACGATGATGTCTTTAGGTTACAGGCTCAAGCTTAAGAAGAACTACAGGAGGACCACTATAGCTTCTAAGCTATATTATCCCAACCTGATCAAAGGGATGCAGGTAAATAAACCCAATACCATCTGGCAATCAGATATTACTTACATTCCTATTGAAGGCAAGCACTACTACGCAGTTTTTATAATAGATGTTTATACTAAGAAAATAGTAGGGTATAGCGTAAGCGACCATATGCGTGCCAGTGCCAATGTAAGGGCCTTAAAGATGGCTTTAAAAGAAAACCAGGTGCCTAAGATTCATCATTCTGACAGGGGCAGTCAGTACACCTATAAAGGTTACACAGACCTGCTTGAGCAGAATGGAGTAAAGATCAGTATGGCACTATCAGCTCAGGACAATGCCTATGCTGAACGGATAAACAGGACTATCAAAAATGATTACATCGAACGCTGGAAACCCAAAAGCTTCAGTGAACTAAAGACAATGATCAAAAGAGCAGTAATAAACTATAACCAAGTAAGAACGCACAATGCAATACAGAAAATGACCCCAGTAGCCTTTGAAAAACAGTGTTCTTTGTTGGCTATCCCACAAAGAACAATAATGACTATTTTTAACAATGAAATAATAACCTAAAAACGGTCAACGCTATTTAGGGAAGTACA
>NZ_JAJGMW010000056.1 GCF_020782115.1 Leeuwenhoekiella parthenopeia
GGCATCAGGGAATAGAAAACGAAATACCGCTGGTAAAGTATTTAAACAAACAACAAAAAGCAGCTTAGTCAATATAACCGGAACTTAATTTAAGCTGAAAACTGCCCTACAAATGGGGGGATGCTCAGTAAAATACTTGTCATAAAATTTTAAAAGTTCAGGGTCATCCCACTCATTGATTCTTATTATTAATCTTTCCATTAATTCTCTTTTCTTTGGAAATGGATCGAGGTCGTCTATGTATCTTAAGATTCGAAAAGGATTAAGATTAATATTGTTTAGTAGTAGAATTAATGCTTCGCGATAATCATTTTCAATTTTCTTATCAAAATCATTATCTCTTGAAAAGAAAATCGAAAAAGAATCTAACTTCTTAATGGATTCATATGCTCTAGTTCGAAAAGGATTTTCTGGAAAGAAGTAATTATAAACTATGTTTTCATCTAATAAATAGTTAACCCAATCTTTCGAAAAGATGGAGTTTATGAAAACTTTCATAAACTTGGTGTTTTTTCTGATAATCTCTGTAAATATTAGCTTTTCATCTTCGCTTGGTTTATTCTGATGAGAAAGATTTATTATTGTTAAAGACTTTATGTGGAATCTGAAATTGTTACTTTTTAAAATTTTACGAGTATTAGCAATATATTGCTTATGGTCATATTGTCTTAAATACTCAAACACCAATTTTAATACATTTCTGATCTCTAAATTCTGAGAATTCTCGTGGATATAATTATAAATATCTCTGCCCGATTCTACGAAATGTTTTGATAAACAATATTCATAAAAGGTTTGATGAAAAAACTGAATATCTTCTCCATCTTCAATAACAAGATGATTGCTATATAAATAATTCAATTCATCAATATACCTACTTTTAAAAACATTGAATGTTGAAATTTTTTGTTCCAAATACATTTTGTCTGCAATTTGGAATAGAAGCGTTGATAAATTTGATTGGGAATTCTGGGTTATTAGACTTTCCCATAACTCGTCATATAAGTCCTTGAGTGAAGATAAATCTGCTTTAAACAGTTCGCTCTTTTTTGGAATTTTACAAAATATATTCAGGTGATTTGGAACGCGTAAAAGCTCAATAGTCTTTTCACTAGTACAGTATAGTGAGCATCCCCCCATTTGTAGGGCAGTTTTCAGCTTAAATTAAGTTCCGGTTATATTGACTAAGCTGCTTTTTGTTGTTTGTTTAAATACTTTACCAGCGGTATTTCGTTTTCTATTCCCTGATGCCTTCTTTTTGTATTGTAATAACTAAAATACGTTTTTAATTGTTGGTATAGAT
>NZ_JAJGMW010000057.1 GCF_020782115.1 Leeuwenhoekiella parthenopeia
TGAGCATCCCCCAAAAATTAGGACAGTAATTTAAGTTCCAAAATAACTTTAAATTTACTGTTTTATGACACGAAGAAAATTCACACCCAAGTTCAAGACCAAAGTGGTTTTAGAAGCTCTCAAAGAGCGGCAAACCGTAAAAGAGCTGGCACAACGCTATGAAATATCACCCCAGCAGATAAACCTCTGGAAGCGTGAGTTCCTATCTCAAGCTGAATCTGTCTTTGAGAAAGGAGAAAAATCAGGAAAAAGTGAAGCCGAAGAAAAGGAAGATCGCTTACTTAAGGTAATCGGCCAGCAAAAGGTGGAACTTGATTTTTTAAAGAACGCCTTGCGCTAAAACCTTTAGGGGAACGCCGTAAAATGATAAGCAAGGGTCATTCCAACTTAAGTATAGTCAGACAGAGTAAACTGCTGCAATTGCACCGTTCCGGCTTTTATTACAAGCCTAAGGGCGAGAGCGAGCTGAACTTAAAACTGATGCGTTTGATGGATGAGCATTACATCTACCATCCCTTTAAAGGGGCTAAGGGGATGCATACCTGGTTAACAATGGATAAGGGTTATAAAGTGAACCAAAAGCGTATAGACCGTCTGTATTATAGGGTTATGGGTCTTCAGGCCATTATGCCGGGAAAGCATACCTCAAAGCGTCATAAAGCCCATAAGATTTACCCATACCTGCTCAGGAACCTTAAAATAGACAGGCCTAATCAAGTGTGGGCTACCGATATCACATACATCCCTATGCAAAAAGGGTTTATGTACCTGATAGCCATTATAGATTTACATAGCAGGTATGTATTAAATTGGTCTGTATCCAATACAATGGATGCCCAGTGGTGCAAAGAGACCTTAGAGGAGGCCATAGCCTTGCACGGTACCCCTGAAATTATAAATACCGATCAAGGTAGCCAATTTACCTCAGAAGTATTTACAAAATGTGTGTTATTAAATAAGATAAAGCTTAGTATGGACGGTAAAGGAAGGGCTATAGATAACGTCTTTATTGAGAGGTTCTGGAGAAGTGTAAAGTACGAAAGTATCTACCTTAACCCACCGGAATCGGGAATAGATCTATACCAACAATTAAAAACGTATTTTAGTTATTACAATACAAAAAGAAGGCATCAGGGAATAGAAAACGAAATACCGCTGGTAAAGTATTTAAACAAACAACAAAAAGCAGCTTAGTCAATATA
>NZ_JAJGMW010000058.1 GCF_020782115.1 Leeuwenhoekiella parthenopeia
TGTAAGCTTCCCTAGATTAGAACTGCTTAATTTTCCAAAACTTGTTTAAAATTATTGTTTTTCATTCTATTGGGGCTAGCCCCAATAGAATGAAGCTTTGCGTATTGCACCGGTGATATTTTACCCAGTGAATCATGAGGGCGATAGTTATTGTAATCGTCCATCCATATTTGAGTTTGGGCCCTTACCTGATCAATATTTTCAAAAATATATTTATTAAGGACTCCTCTGCGGTAGGAACCATTAAAACGTTCTACAAAAGCATTTTGTGTAGGTTTGCCCGGTTGTATGTATTTAAAATCAATACCATGCATTTTACTCCATTCAGCCGTAAGGTGTGCTATGAACTCTGGACCGTTATCCATTCTGATTCTGCTAGGTTTTCCCCGGCGGTTGATCAGGTGATTGAGTACCCAGACTACCCGATTACTGGTTAAAGAAAAGTCTACTTCAATATGCAGTGCCTCCCGGTTAAAATCATCAATCACATTAAAAGATCTAAAACGCCTCTTATTTTCAAGGACATCACTTACAAAATCAATACTCCAGGTATCGTTTAATTCTTCAGGAACCTCCAAAGGCTCCTCTATACGCGGCGGCAGACGTTTTTTAGATTTTCTCCTTAAAGGAAGACCTAAAGATACATATACGCGATGTACCCGCTTGTGGTTCCAAGGCTTTCCCTCATTACGGATTCGCCAATAGGCTTTCCAAAACCCTTCCTCTGAATGCTGTTGCGCCTTTTTCCTGAGAGCTTTCTCTATAGGGGTATCATCCTTAGGTAAGGGTTTATA
>NZ_JAJGMW010000006.1 GCF_020782115.1 Leeuwenhoekiella parthenopeia
CTCTTTGAGAGCTTCTAAAACCACTTTGGTCTTGAACTTGGGTGTGAATTTTCTTCGTGTCATAAAACAGTAAATTTAAAGTTATTTTGGAACTTAAATTACTGTCCTAATTTTTGGGGGATGCTCAGTTGATCTGCATACCAAAACACGCACCTGGTCTGTTGCCAAAAGTATTGCCGTGACCCTGGTCGGTATGCTGGTTGATGCCGGCAAAATGGAGCTCGACGCGCCCCTGGGTATTGAATGGCTGCCGAAAGAACGCAGTTCAGCTAACGATCCACGGGATGCGATCACCTTACGGAACGTGCTTAATATGTCTAGCGGACTCTACACGGTGGATAGCCGCGGGATGGAATATGCCACCGGCTCGGGGCTTTCCTATTGGGCGGGCGCAAGTTCGGCAAACGGCGCACGCGACCGCGGACTCATCCGCAATCCCGGGACCTATTGGGATTACGAAAACTACGATACCCTATTGGCTGTTTTGGCGATGAAAAATGCGCTGGGTGATGCCACTACCTATCTTGAATTTCCCCGGAAAGCCCTCTTTGACCAAATCGGAATGCGGAATACCCTGGTAGGAACAGACCGGTTTGGCGATTTTATATTGAGTAGTCAGGTGTATGCTTCTGCGCGGGATCTGGCGCGTTTTGGTCTGCTTTACGAGCAAAACGGAATGTGGAACGGCAAACGCCTGCTCTCTCAAGAGTGGATTGATTTTGTACGCACGCCCACCACGGCTGCGGGGCAGGTCAATTCGCTATACGGTGGCCAGTGGTGGCTGTTAGACGACTCCCGCGATGATGTGCCTAAAGATGCTTACGCCGCACGGGGCAACCGCGGGCAGTATGTGGTTGTGGTACCTTCCCGGGACCTGGTGATCGTAAGACGCGGCCTTGATTATGGCCGTCAGGGATTTGACGTTTGGGATCTTACACGGGAGGTAGTTAAGGCGTTTCCGGAGGATTATGTTTCGGAGGGGGAATAGGAAAAATAATGTTGTGGAATTCTAAAACTGAATATTTTATCGATGGGTCATCTAATATTCTAATGGTTCTTTTCTGGCATACCTCACACGAAGAATATAAACAGCTTCCTTTTCAACCAAATAAGATATTCGGTAGGTGTGTTTTTCATAGGCCCTGACAGTACCCGGATTATTTGCTTTTAAGGAATCCAGCTTGTACATCTCAGGGTCTGTAACCAATATTGAAGTGGAGTCGTATATTTCTGAAATGATTTTCTCAGTGATTTCAAGAGATTTGGATTGTTCTAAAAGCATCAAAAAGGCTTCGTTCAGTTCAGCAGCTGCCTGATGCGTCCAAATTATTGCTCTCCCCATTTCTTGATGCGTTCTCGCATTTGTTCATCCGTAAAGGTTTGTCCGCTTTCTATCTGCGCAATTGAGGTATCTAGTTCTTTATTGTATTCTTCGATACTAATACGCTGGGATGATACTTTTTTATTGTATTTCAGCATATTCTTGATGGCTTCGATAAACAAAGGATCGTTTACCTTATCAAGCTCTTCATGAATCCATTTTAAATCTGCCTGTACACTCATAATATTCTTTTCTTAACCTAAAGATATAATTATTCTTCTAAAACTTGAGTCCATCAGTTACTCTAAGGCCAGACTGAATTGAATTCCTTCCCCCGGCCGTTTTTGCGCCAGGGTACAAATCCCGAGTTCGCTCAATTGCAATACCCGTGGGTAACCTCCTGTTACCTGGCAATCCCGCATCAGGGCGATCAGGTTTCCGCCGGGTGTAAGCTGTACGGTTCCGGGAATTACTGGGCCGGTGGTGATGCCCTTTAACTCATTGCCTACCGCTTCTTTAAAACCAATAGCCATACGGTTTGACGTGGGCAGGAGCGTAAAACTCCCGTTTGTCAACTGCTCCCGCACCGAAGCTTCCAGCAACTCCCATTCCGGTCCCGGAAAGGCCTCGATGTTGTTTTTATAAATTCCGGTTTCGGGGAACTGTACCCGAGCGCCGGAATTTTTCTCTGTGGTTGCAGCAACAAAAGGTAAATGATCCCCTTTTTCGACTCGGGATTTTGGGGTAATTCCCGCATACTGACTGCGGCTGTGCAGGATTTCTGGTGACCGAAAGCCTCCGTTTATAGCCAGATAAGCTCTAAAACCCTGTTTTAAGCCGCCAAATGTTAAAACATCGCCCGTAACACAACTATACACTTTTGAGCCTTCCAGAGGCCTGTCATTGAGTTTGAGCTCAAATGTTGCCCCGCATACCGCGATCTGTGCTTCGGCTTGAAAACGCAGTTGTGGACCGGTCATGGTGATTTCGAGTACCGCCGCATCGGGTGAATTGTTGAGCAGTAAATTGGCCTTTCGGGCGGCAAGGCTGTCCATCACCCCGCTGCGTGGCACTCCATAAACGGCGCTTTGCATTCTTCCCAAATCCTGAATGCTGGTGTACAAACCGGGTTTCAAAACTTCGACTTCACTCATCGCTTTTGCATTTTCAATTGAAAGGTTCCTGCTTTAATCTGCTCTTGCAGTTCCTGATGTTCGGCTTTGGAAACCGCAAAAAACTGAATGCGATCTCCGGCCTGAAACGGACACGGAATTTCCCGTTGCGGATTGAACAATTCCACCGGACAATTCCCGATAATTTGCCATCCTGCGGGACTCGAATTCGGGTAGATTCCGGTTTGATTTTCGGCTATGCCAACAGCGCCTTTTACAACCGATTGACGCGGTGTTTTTTTACGGGAAATGCGGAGTCGTTCATCCATTCCGCCCAGGTATAAAAAGCCGGGCAAAAAACCCATAAAATACACGGTATAAATCGGGCGAGTATGTAGCTCGATGATCTCGGGAATTTTAAGTTTATTTGCAAACGAAAGTTCTTCCAGATCAAGACCAAATTCGGCATCATAGCACACCGGCAGATGATAGGTTTTGCGCTGCAGATCGGTAGTAGGTATATTCGCGAAATCCACGGATTGAAGACGCTTTAAAGCATCATAAACAGAATCTATACTGGATAGATAAGTAATTAAAAATGAATTGTATGTATTGATTACTTCAACTTTTGATTGAATTGCATTTTGAAGTAAAAAATCCTTTACCGAAAGCAGCCAGTTCAGGTTTTCGGGGGTGATGGTGAAGTCCCATTGCAGCAAAACAGCCCGCTCTCCCAGTCTGGATATCTTCGGTTTTTGGGGAATCATAAAGGCTTGATTTGAATGGATGCTTCGGTTAATTTTTGGCGCAAAAAGTTCAGTAATTCCACCGCATTATCGGTATCGCCGTGTACACAAATCGTGTCTGCTTTCTGTTTAAAAACAGCACCGGAAACTGCTTGAATTTCGCCCAATTTTACCAGCCGGATTACGTGTGCTGCGAGTTGATTTTTATCGGTGATCAGGGCATTGTTTTGAGCCCGTGAAACCAGGCTGCCGTCTGCCTCATAATTGCGGTCTGCAAAGGCCTCATAAAACAACTTTAAACGCCCCGAAGCTGCACGCGCCATCTCTGAATTGTATGGTACATAAACCGGCATTTTGGGATAGTGGGTTTCCAGAAACGCAGTGATGGCTTCGGCATAAACCGCATCACCCGCACACAGATTGTACAACGCACCATGCATCTTGATGTGGTGCAAAGGCAGGTCTGCATTGCGGCAGGCTTCGGCAACCGCTTCTAGTTGTTCCTGAAGCGATGCGCTGAGACTTGCAAAGGGCATTTCAAGTTTCTTGCGGCCAAAATGTTCTTTATCGGGAAAAGAAGGATGCGCCCCTACTCCAACCCCGTGTTTTTTCGCCAGCTCCACCACCTGCCTGATGGTCTGCGCGTCCCCGGCGTGACCGCCACAGGCCAGGTTACACGAACTGATAAGCGGCATCAGGGCTGCTTCATTGCCCACGCCCTCGCCCAGATCGCAATTGATGTCTATGGAAAATGCATTCATAAGCTACCGATCACCGTTAAGATTACCTTTCCGCCCAAAATAAGGGTTATGATTAAAATAACCAGACTGATCGCATTTTTTAAGGTGGAATTTTTATGTTCCCCCAGCAAGTTCGCCCGGTTGGCCAGCCAGATCAGGATGCCTGCGATGACGGGAAGTAAAATACCGTTTGCGATTTGTGCAAACTGAATGATCGCAATGGGTTTGATGCCAAACGTTGCCAGAAGCACCCCGGTAAACAGAATGAGCATCCAGGTGGACCGAAAAGGTTTGGACTGCTGGTTCCCATCCAGATTTAAACAGCCCTGCGCCACGTATGCCCCGGCCAGCGGTGCGGTAATCGCCGAGGTGACCCCTGCAGCAAACAACCCCAAACCGATGCAATAGCGGGCCGCCTCACCGTAAAGCGGCTCGAGGCTTTGTGCCAGCCCTGCTGCGCCATCAACAATGCTTCCATTGATCGCAGCAGCGGCAATGATGATGCACATGGAGACGATTCCGCCTAAAACCACAGCGATAATCGTGTCCTTTCGGGCTGCGGGTAACTCACGCTTATCCTCCCATTTCTGATTGACGAGGGAGGCGTGTAAAAACAGGTTATACGGCACTACAGTCGTGCCTACCAAAGCGATGATCATCAGGAGGCTGCCTTCCGGAACCCCCGGGATAAAAGCATTTTTTAGCAGATCGAAGAGATCGGGCCCCGTCAGGATTGCTGTGATTACAAACGAAAGGCTCATCAAAATCACCAGCACCAGAAACACTTTTTCAAGCACTTTATAATTGCCGATGTACAGCAACACAAAGGCAACTGCGCCGATGAGCAGGCTGTAACCGTTGAGCTGAAAGCCCTTTAAATGGATTATCCCGTCGTTTCCCAGTGCCTGCAAACCCAAAACACCCCCGCTGATGTTTCCGCCCTCATACGCCGCATTTCCCACCACAATGGCGGCGAGCACAAGCCCGAGAATCAATTTTCTAAGTATTCCGTCGGGCAATTGTTCGCGTAAGACCTGTGAGAGGCCTTTTCCCGAAACCAGACCAATGCGCGCTGCGGTTTCCTGCAAAATCACCGTTGCCACGATAGACAGGGTCATTGCCCAGAGCAGGCCATAGCCAAATTGCACGCCTGCCAGCGTACACACGGTTACCGTCCCGGGACCGATAAATGCCGCGGCGATCAGGGCACCCGGACCTATATTTTTAAACGGATTGCGCATTAGCGGTGCGCGGTTTTTAGGGCATAAAGCGCAAAACTGCCCAGCCAGTGTCCGCCCTCATAATCGTCACCCACTACATTGGGCAGCGAATAATTCAGGTGTTTGTCCGCAGTTTGCTTCAGGTGCGCGTATTGCGGATATTGTTTGGCCAGCGCATACAGATTCCACGCCCGGCTGAAGTTGACGCCGTCGAGATGCACCAGCTTACCGTCGGTTCGGTCTGAAACTTCACCCACGGCCAACTCATAATCGGTATTTTTCAAATCGGGTAGAAACGCATCGGCCCAGGCCAGAAATTCTGCTTCGGGTAATACCAGGCGCATAATATTCAGTTCTTCCAGGCAGGGCGAAAGAAAATCAGTCCCACCCGGTTCCCAGCTCATCGGGCAGTTTTCGTCTGTATTGTAAAAATCTTTCGCACGTGCTGCGATCAGATTCTGAAACGTAGTGTCCTGCACGGTTTCGGCATATTCATAGGCAAATGAAAGTCCGAATGCCGTGTTGGGATGTTCGCCCACACGAATGGGATAATTCAGTTTTGGCAAAAATTCCTCATAACGCTCCACCAGCAAATCGGTAAGCGGTTGCAGGTTTTGCTCCAGTTCGCGCGCCATCGGATCATCCCAGGTATGGAGTTCTTCCGCCAGTTTCAGAAGCCACGCCCAGCCGTAGGTGCGCTCGTAGGATTTGTTGTGTTCGCCATTAAAATAGGCCACTTCGGCCTCTATATTTTCTTCAGTAAGATGTTCTTTAAAATAGGCTTTTAAGGTTTCGGCTTCTGCCAAATCGGGAAAGGTCTTTAAAAGATACACCATACTCCAATGCCCGTGAACGGCACTGTGCCAGTCAAAACAGCCGTAAAACGCGGGATGCAAAACCGAAGGCTCCTTTAAATCCCCGGCTTCACCCAGCGTCTGACTCAGTTTATTGGGATACTCCTGATTGACGCATGCCAGCGGCAACTGCGCCAGATTATTGGCCTGATCGAGATTGAGTTGCGGGGTGGTATAGGTTTGCTGCACGGTTTTCGTTTCGGGTTCCGGAGTTTTTTGATTTTGATCGGGTTGGGTATTGCAGGCAGCAAATGCTGCGAAAATCAGTTGATAGAATTTTTTCATTCAGGCGGGTTTTAGACAGTTCTGTGGAACGCTTATCGAGTTAAAGATAAAGAAAGCCACTGAAAACCGGCTTTGAAAAGTGATGCAGCTCTTACTTTTAAAGGCAATGCCGAAAGTTAGAGTATTCCAAAACACGCCTCAGCATTAAATTTTCTTTACAACGAATACCTCCTGCACTTGCTCCGCGAAGGTTTACAGGTTAATTTTAAAACAAATGAAACCTGCTCGCTATGTCAAAAATTGAGAAAACCAACCTCAACAATCCCGAAGACCATGGAATCTGGCTGCAAAAGGCCAAAACCCTCCGCAAAATTGTAGGTAAGCTGGGAATGCTTTTGCCGGTGCTGCTGCTGGCTATTTCACTCACGTTTTTTGACCTCAACGCACCGCTGGAGTCCATCAGTCATTATTATTTCACGAGGGCTTCTACCCTGTTTACGGGCAGTATGGGGCTTATTGGCACCTTTCTGATTGTTTACAGCGGCGAAGAGCGGGTAGATTTTTGGGTTTCGAACATCGCGGGGGTTGCGGCGCTTTGTGTGGCGTTTTTCCCTACCAGCAACCTGGCTACCATGTGCTGCGATCTCGATATGCCGTATGCGGTGACCTATTTTGATGAGTCGAAAGAAGGCTGGCGCTCGCTGTTTCACTATATCGCTGCGGCCGTATTTCTACTGGCTCTTGCCTATATGTCGCTGTTTTTGTTTGTGAAATCAGACAAACCGAAAGCACAGCGCAGTCCGAAAAAGATTATGCGCAATCGCATGTATCGGGTTTGTGGCGTGCTGATGCTGGCTGCTCTGCTGGTTGTGGTTTTGGGCCTTACGGTTGTGATTCCTGAAGCTACCTACGACGAACTCAGACTCACCTTTTGGATGGAAGCGGTTGCCGTGGAGGCTTTTGGTTTTAGCTGGCTGGTTAAGGGGGAAGCGCTGATGGGGGATAGAAGTTAGAGGGTTTGTAATTTATTATTCCTTGTTTCTTGTTGCTGGTTGCTGATTCCTGAAAACGTAGACTGCTAGCTAAATTTAGTTGCAGGTTGCAGGTTGTAGGTTGCAGAAAAAAATTATCAAGTTTGGCGCAACCTGTTTGATGGAGAGGTATCTATTTAGCAAACAATCTAATTATGAAAACCAAACTAAGCTTGCTATTCTGCCTTATCGTGTTAATTGGTTGTGAGGATACCTCAGTTGAGGAACCACGGGATGCTACGGCTCTTTTAATTTCCGGAAAAGGGAAAAAAACAGAAGCCTACATCAGTTCCGGAGGACCGCAATATTGGGTTGATGCGGAAAAGGGCGAAACCATTACCTTTCAAAACAACGGAAGCTTTTCTTCAGACCGCTATGCCGAATGCGCAACGGGTAATTTCACCGTAAAAGAAAATGTCCTCAGCCTGAACTACGATTGTCCCGATTTTAATCCCAATACCGAAAACGAGGAGGGTTTGATCACCTACTCCATTGAACAGTTTGCAACTTATTTTATACTCACACCTACCAGCAGACCTATCTGCGTCGAAGGCTGCAGTTATAAATATGTACGGGTGGAATGATGTTCGGAGGTTTTTGTTTCTGGTTTCTGGTTTCTGGTTTCTGGCTCCTGAAAACTTAGACTGCTAGTTAAATGGAGTTGCAATTTGCAAGTTACAGGTTGAAGGTTGCAGGTAAAAAGTTCTTGTTTCTGGTTTCTGGTTTCTTGTTTCTGGTTTCTTGTTTCTTGTTTTAAAGAATTCAATTCAACAGAAAACAGAAAACCGCACTATCTTCTCGATACAATTTTTTCGAGCTCGGGCTCTCAAAAACCACTCGAAGTGACAAAAACCGTAAACAGAAAACGGTAAACCGAAACATCTTCTCGATACAACTGAAACCATTCTCGCGCCCGTTTGCATTCATTCGAAGTGACAAAAACCGCAAACGGTAAACCACAACATCTTCTCGATACATTTTTTTCGGGCTCAGGCTCTCAAAAACCACTCGAAGTGACAAAAACCGTAAACAGAAAACGGTAAACCGAAACATCTTCCCGATACAACTGAAACCATTCTCGCGCCCGTTTGCATTCATTCGAAGTGACAAAAACCGCAAACTGTAAACCGCAACATCTTCTCGATACAATTTTTTCGAGCTCAGGCTCTCAAAAACCACTCGAAGTGACAAAAAAGAAACCCCAAAGCTCCGCAGAACTTTGGGGTTTTTTCGGTTTAACCTTTCAAAAAAAAACCTACTTTTTAACTTCCTCGAGTGTTACCTCGTTTCCGTCTTTATCTAATAATTTCACTTCGTCAAAGCCCATCTTTTTAAACTGCTGGTACTGCGTTGCCGCATCACCTACAACCAGATAGGCCATTTTTGATTCGTCCAGGTATTTATTAGCCAGCTCTTTGTGCTGCTCTAAGGTCATACTGTTAATCGTGGCTTCCTCTTTCTCGATGTAATTAGGATCTAAATCATACGAACTCCGCTCCTGAAGCATACCTAACAAGGAACCCTGAGTTTCAAAACGACGTGCGTTTGATTTGATCAACGCATTCTTCGTGAACTCCAGATCTTCAGGTGTGATACCCTCTTTGTACTTGGCGATTTCATCTCTAAAGATTTCAACCGACTCACCGGTAGTATTGGTACGCACGCTTGAAGATGCGGTAAAGGTTCCGGGAATTTTGGTTCCGCTAAAGCCTGAACGCGCACCGTAGGTATAACCCTTTTCTTCCCGTAAAACCAGGTTGACATTTCCGCTAAATGAACCTCCTAATTTGTAGTTCATCACCTCCGCAGGATAGAAATCTTTATCGGTACGTGGCATCGCGATATACCCGATATTGATAATCGACTGTTTCGCATTTGGGATATCTACAAAATACAACGAAGCTTTATCACGGTTGTTTGCAACCGGAAATTCAGGAATCGTTACCTCTTTAGCTTCCCATTTGGTTTTTAAACCTTCAAGTGCAGCAAGCGCCTTGTCTTTAGACACATCACCCACCACGTGGAAACGGCTTACAGAAGGTGAAAAATAGTTGTTGTAGTAGTCTTTTAAATCCTGAATGGTGATCGCCTCTACAGACTCAACCGTACCGCTGGTAGGATGTGCCAAAGGATGGTTTTCACCATACAATACTTTGTTGTACACCCGGTTTGCAATCACATTTGGGTTTGCGTCAGAACGTTTGATGGAGTTGATGGTGCTCGTTTTGATACGGGCAAATTCCTTCTCATCCCAACGCGGTTGCAATAAGATTTCTTCTACCAAAGCCATAGTCGCATCAAAATTACGAGCCAGCGTATTCCCTCGTATCACAATAGACTCATCTGTCGTGTACATATTGATGCTGGCACCCAGACGGTCTATAGCTTCTTCCAGCTCCAGCGGAGTCTTGTTAGCAGTACCTTCCATCATAATATCGGTCATCAGGTTTGCCACACCGTTTTTGCTTAAATCATCAAGCAGGTGGCCGCCGTCTAGTACCAGGCTGAAGTTTACCAGAGGCAACTCATCCTGAACAATACCATAAACTTCCATTTCGTTAGGCAATTCAGCCGTCCACGATTCCGGGATATTGAGTTTAGGGCTCTCTCCTATTGCAGGAGGTACCGAACGGTCAAAACTGGAAGGGGTTTTCTCAATCTCCTTCTCCGCATCTAAAACTTCTGTTTTTACATTTTCGGTGATTTCTTCTTCGACCACTTCGGCTTTTTCGGAATTCTCTGCGATAAGCTGCATTTCTCCTTTAGGCACAAAACTGGTTAAGACTAAAGGCTTGCCTTTGATGTACTTTTCGTACACCCGCATCACATCATCGGTAGTAACGGCTTTGATGTTTTCGATATCTTTTTCAATAAAACCGGGATCTCCGGCAAATACATCGTATTGTGCCAATTGGAACGATTTGCCCAAAACACTGCTGATTCCGTTGTAAAAATCGGTTTCCAGACCGGCTTTGATACGCTCAATATCTTCGGCCTTGATGCCTTCTTTTTCAAAAAGCGCAAAAGCTTTATTGATACCGGTTTCTACGCTATCGAGGTCTACCCCGGCATTTGCAGTTACCGAAATACTGAATTTACCTGCAATCTGATCGCTGCTGTTGTAGGCATACGGCTGCGAAGTCACTTCCATATCTTCCACCAAAACGCGGTATAAAGGCGCTTTTTTTCCGTCGGAAAGGATTTGGCCTAAAAAGTCAAGGGCATAGGCATCATCGGTGTACATTTCAACCGTTGGCCATACCATATTCAATTGAGGCGCAGTGGCGAAATTATCTTCGTGATACAATCTCTTGGTCTCATCGAGAGTCACATTCTGTACTTCTAAAGGCTCCACTTCCTGACGCTTTTTGATTTCGCCGAAATACTTTTCAACCAGTTCTTTGGTTTTGGCCGCATCAAAATCCCCGGCAATTACCAGCGTGGCGTTGTTAGGGCCGTAGAACTTGTCGTAAAACTCCTTCACATCTGCTACCGTCGCATTCTGAAGATCTTCCAGTTCGCCAATTACCTGCCAGCTGTACGGATGTCCGTCAGGAAACAGGTTTTTGTCAATCACCCAACTGGTGTGGCCATACGGATTGTTATCTACACGCTGGCGCTTTTCGTTTTGAACCACTTCCTGCTGATTGGCAAATGCAGATTCGGTTACCGTGTTGATGAGAAAGCCCATACGATCAGACTCCAGCCACAACACGGTTTCTAAAGCGTTATTGGGCACTACCTCATAATAGATGGTTCCATCCTGCCAGGTACCCCCGTTAAGCGTACCACCGGCATCCTGAATGGTTTTGAAGAATTGATCCTGCGGCACGTTTTCAGATTCCTGAAACAACATATGCTCGAAAAGGTGGGCAAAACCGGTACGTCCCTTTTTCTCGCGGTTAGATCCTACGCCATATTGTATCGCAACAGACACAATGGGGTCACTTTTGTCCTGATGAAGAACAACGTTTAAGCCGTTTTCCAGCTCATACTTTTCGTAATCGATTGATAGTTTGGCTTCTGCAACATCACCGTCTGAATCTGCCTTTTTATCGCAGGAAACAAAGGTGGCCACAAAAAACGATAGCATAACCGCCATCGGTGTCCATTTAGTTCTGATCATAGAATTGTTAATTTTAATTAGTAAAGTTTAAATATACAGAAATGTTTTCAGCCTAAATGACGCAAAAAACACCCCCATGTTACAGATTTCAGTTAGTTCTTTTAAGTGTTTTTGTAAAATCGTTGAATAAATCGCAAAAAGCACCTGAAAACGGAATTGTTAAAATTTATCTTTTCAATAGGCTAAAAAGCTTCAAAGGCTATTAAAAAAAGGGTTTGTTTGAAGCGGGTTGGGTAAACTTTACGAACTGAAATTTAAAATACTGATTATAAGCAAGTTTTAAATTTTGTGAAATGCGATCGGTTTTTAGTCTCGAAACGAAAGATTAACATTGTTATTCCGAAAAGAAATTAAAGCATGTTTTGTTTTTGTTAGAAATCTTGCATCTAAATCTTGATCCCTCCGTGCTTGACCTATAAACAAAATTTACCCCGATCAACAAGCTGCTTGCTAACCGGGGTAATTGTAAATTGTAAGATTGCGTTTCAGTTTTCTATCGACTGAAATTCGAAAAAGGAATCAGGCCTTAGTATGAATGCGGTCTAAATCTTCCTGCGAAACAACTCTAAAGGAAAACTTGTAGCCTTCAAAAATCGCGAGACCGTAAAACAGCAAATCCATAACACTAAAGGTTTCGCCCATAAGCTGCGGCAAATAACTGTAGTCGAAATACAAAATGGCATTCACAAGGCTTACATCCATTTCATTGGCAACAAATCCCAAAATACTCAGAATATTTCCCAGCAAAACAGATAAGAACGCGAGCGCTCCACCCCAATACCCAGAAATCTGACTGATCCCTTTACCTACCAGACGTATGGTATAACCTACTCCGGCTCCGATGGCCACAGCCATATAACCTATCTGAAAACCGGTCATCACACTGATGGTTCCCCAGAGAATAGCGCCAACCAGACCAACCGTGGCACCCATGACAATCGCCGGAATCAGATTTTCTTCTTCTTTGAGTTCTTTTAAATCCTCTTCTGAAAGTTTCTGGTGTATTTGATCTATGGTTAAGGCTTCAGATTGAATGGCCAGAGCCTGAACCTCTGGATCTTCCTGAAAATCCCCACAGGTTCCTTCAAAATCTGCTTTTCGGTCGGTAAGACTGCATAAAATTCCGGTTTGTAAATCCATTTTTCGGTTGGTGCATTTCTTGCAAAACGCCAATTGTGCATCACGTGTCATTGATATAGTATAAATAATTAATAATTCTTCATTTGTTTGTTATCCCAGCCATCCATCCCGATCCAGACTTCGGTATTGTATGGCTTCGCTGATATGATGCCCGTCGATATTTTCGGCGGCTTCCAGATCGGCAATGGTGCGGGCCACTTTTAAAATACGGTCGTAAGCGCGGGCAGATAGGTTGAGTTTTTCCATCGCGTTTTTAAGCAGGGTTTTGGAGTGCTCATCAAGCGCGCAGTATTTGCGAATCTGCTTCACGCTCATCTGTGCGTTGTAGTGTATGCTTTCGCTTTCGCGAAAACGTTCCGTTTGCAGCTTACGGGCTTCAGTCACCCGCTTGCGTATGTCGATGCTGCTTTCGGCCTTACGCTCGTCTGAAAGTTTATCAAAAGGAACCGGCGTTACTTCAATATGAATATCAATCCGGTCTAAAAGCGGTCCGCTCACCTTGCTCAGATAGCGCTGCATCTCTGCCGGAGTGCTGGTCACCGGCGCGCCGGGATCGTTAAAATAGCCGCCCGGACTGGGGTTCATACTGGCTACCAACATAAAACTACTGGGATAGGTCACGGTAAATTTGGCCCGGGATATGGTCACTTCGCGGTCTTCCAGCGGCTGCCGCATCACCTCCAAAACGGTGCGTTTAAACTCCGGCAACTCGTCTAAAAACAACACGCCATTATGCGCCAGCGAAATTTCGCCCGGCTGCGGATACGCCCCACCGCCCACTAGGGCGACGTCGCTAATCGTATGATGCGGACTCCTAAACGGGCGGTGTGCCATCAAACCCACGTTTTCGCGCATACGCCCCGAAACACTGTGAATCTTGGTCGTCTCAAGCGCCTCGCGCAAGGTCATTGGCGGCAAAATGGAAGGCAGGCGTTTGGCCAGCATCGTCTTACCGGCTCCCGGTGGACCTATTAAAATGATGTTATGCCCGCCCGCAGCAGCGATTTCCATACAGCGTTTGATGGACTCCTGCCCTTTTACATCGGCGAAATCAAAATCGGGATGCTCCAGGGCGTTGAAGAATTCGCTTCGGGTATCTACGATGGTGCGCTCCAGCGGTGCACCGGTATCAAAATGATCAATGACCTGCGCGATGGAGTCGATTCCATACACTTCAAGGTCTTTTACGATCGCTGCTTCTTTGGCGTTTTGGCTGGGTAATAGGAACTTTTTAAAACCTTCTTCCTGAGCCTTAATCGCAATGGGCAAAGCGCCGCGTATGGGTTGCAGGCTTCCGTCGAGCGAAAGCTCGCCCATAATGATGTATTCGTCTAAATGTTCGGCTTTGATTTGATCACTGGCAACCAGAATCCCGACGGCGAGGGTAAGATCGTAGGCACTGCCTTCCTTACGCATATCGGCCGGAGCCATATTGAGCGTGATTTTTTTACCCGGAATTTTATAACCGTTGTTTTGAAGGGCCGCCGCGATGCGGTAATTGCTTTCCTTAATAGCATTATCGGGCAAACCCACCAGGTGATAGCCTATTCCCTTGTCGATATTGACCTCAACGGTAATCGTGGTTGCCTCTACCCCAAAAACAGCCGAGCCATACACTTTTGTAAGCATAGTGATCCGTTAGTTCGCCATCCGGGTAGGGCCTTCGGCTTTTTATTTGGGTAGGAAATTAACTGAAAAACAGCATATATAAAAGGGAATCGCCGGTATTATTTAACATTTTATTTAGATTAAACCTGCATAGTGTATTTTTGACAAAAATTTAGTTATGGCTGACTCCTACTCCATTCCGACATCGACCCGCATTGGTCACGTGCATCTAAAAGTTTCTGATCTGGAACGCGCGCTTCAGTTTTATCACGGGATTTTGGGTTTTGAAATCATACAGCGTTTGGGCGATGCCGCTGCCTTCATTTCGGCCGGAGGTTATCATCATCACATAGGCCTCAATACCTGGCAAAGTAAAGGCGGAAGTGCTCCGCCTCAAAATAGCACCGGGCTTTTCCATACCGCAATCGTCTATCCCACCCGTAAGGATTTGGCACAAATACTCAAACGCCTTTTGGAAAATGGAATACAATTAACGGGCGCGGCAGATCACGGTGTTTCTGAAGCGCTCTACCTGAATGATCCCGATGAAAATGGCGTGGAATTGTATTGGGATCGCCCCCGGGAAGACTGGCCTCGTGATGAAGCCGGAGAAATCGAGATGTACACCCGCAGACTCGACCTCAATAATTTGCTGCAGGAGCTGTCTTAATTCCGCATTCGCGAAAGTACGCCTGCAGCCCATTTGTTTGCGGGTTTACCGAAACACTCAATCAGATCGTCTACGCCAATTACGCTGCCTTTTGCCAAACGGCCCAATAAAGCTATGAGCTGATGCGTATTGCCAGCTTTACTGACGATGCGGCCATCTTCTAGTGTGTGCAAACCCAGTTTGTAATTTACCGGACTCACTTTCTTATCGGCAATCAGGTTTTGAATCAATGGGCTGCTTACTTTCAGCAGCTGTGGCGGGTCAACAACCGAATTAACCATGACATCAGCAGTAACCGATTTTCCATTTTTATGCAGTTTCCAGCCTGATGGGACCTCTTCAATCTGCGGATTATCCACAAAATCGAGTTGTAGCACTCCAGCTTCCACCAAAGCGATCAATTGCTGCACACTGGCGATGGGCGGCCCGTACGAATAGCGTTTACTGGCTTCAATGTACTTTACCATATCTACCATAGCCGCATCCTCAAAATCAAAATGCGTAAACTCGTGGTATAAAATACCGAGTGCATAGCGCCATACCTGACCCAGGCAATAATCAAGACTGATTTTCTCGCGGCCGCAAGCCATATCGAGCAGGGCATTTAAAGCTTCAATCGCCGGTATGTCGTGACTTAAAAGTAATTCGTGCTGAAGCTTTTTCGGTTGCCGAATAAGACTCTCGGTGAGTTTAGCAAGCTCGTGCCTGTCTAAAGTTGTAGGTCTGGCTTTGGTTTTTAAATTCAGATAAACCGAAGCGGTCATTTCGCCCAAAGCTTCGATTAAAAAGGAGGCGTCATTGATTTGATCCGGATGCTGGTTTGCCTCCTCAATTTGGGTTTTAAACCGCAGCATACTTTCTGCTGAGGGTTCAAACCAGGCATCAATCTTGGCGTTTTTAGGCTTTGGTGCCGGCGGCAAGCCGTCCAGCGAAAACGCAATCAAAGTTTTCGGCGCCTGCTCTGAAGCAGCATACTGAAAACGGTCCGCATCGGGTATTTCGGTAAAGCTTCCGCCAAAACCCAGCGTCAGGGCCCGCATCTGGTCTACCATAGACAGACCAAAACCCCGCATCGCAACAAGGGTTTCGGGTGTGATGGCTTCGGTTTCCAAAGCACCTACAGGATAGGGATCCTTATACAAGAGAAGCTCGTGCTCACGGGCGTGCGTTTCCCAACTTTGCAATTGGTCTGAATCGTAAACCGGCTGATGCCCTATAGTCAGGACGGTTTCGGCTACCTCATATTGCGTACCCTCCGCGTCCGTGAGCAAACAACCTGTTGCCGTGGTTTGCACCGACACGATTGCCTTTTGCAGGCATTCCGCAAGACCGGCATCTGCCAAAACACGGGCAATGCTTTCAAAACGCGCGTTTAAATAAGCTCCTATTTTAGACCGGGACGGAAAGTGATCTTTTTCCTGCGGATCGTGATTTTCGGGATAGTTGATCCATTCGCGGTAGGATTGAAAAGCAGGAATGTACAAGCCATCCAAGCGGATTTCAGGTCTGCCTGCAAGTCCGTTTGCCAGATGCCGCTCGTGAATATTCGAAAGATTTGTGGCCACTTGCTCCGGTGACCAGATCTGACCCGCCCCAAAATGCGCGGAAGCCTCAAAAAGCAGGAGCTTTGGGATTTTTGGTACAGCAGCATCCTGCAATGCCAGAAATAGGGCTTCAAGTGCGGCAAGTCCGCGAGGTCCAATCCCAACAATTGCAATACTTTGATTTTTTTTGGTCATAACTAGTGGTTCAGGTCAGCGGCAATAGCGCCTTACGGCACATTGCAAAGTTACGACTCAGGCTGCAAGCCCTACATTTCTAGTCTTAAGCTTGTCTTAAATCTAAATCTTTTGCCAGAAACTGTATCTTTAAATGCGTAAAACAGCGATCGCCGAGATCGTTTCTAAAGTATGCTTTCTTATGATTACCAGCCGCGAATTAATTGGTGAAATACTGGGAACTTTTGTCCTGATTATTTTTGGTCTGAGTGCCGGCGCTGTCGCCGTTTTATTCGGCGGATACCAAAGCATTATGCAAATAGGAATTGCCTGGGGGATTTCGGTTATGTTGGCCGTTTACCTTACCCGTCATCTCTCTAACGCACACATCAACCCGGCCGTGACATTGGCTATGGTGATCAGCGGGCGAATGCCTGCTAAAAAACTGATTCCCTATTGGTTTGCACAGGTTTTGGGGGCATTCTTAGGCGGCCTGATGCTCTATTTCCTATTCAGCCCGTCTATACAGGCTTTTGAGGAAAGTAAGGGTATCGTTCGGGGTACCTACGAAAGCATCACCACCGCAAAGATGTTTGGGGAATTCTATATGATGCCGGGAAACACGGCAGTGGTAAATCTTCCGCTGGCGATAATCGCGGAAGCATTCGGTACTTTTTTACTGTTATTGTTTGTGCTGGGCTTTACCGAAGATGCAAACGTAGGCCGGCCTCACGATACCATGGCGCCGGTTTTTATAGGCATTTCGGTAACCATAATCATTTGCCTGATCGCTCCCTTAACGCAATGCGGAATCAATCCCGCACGGGATTTTGGTCCGCGTATGGTTGCCTGGATGATGGGTTGGGGTGATGCTGCTTTCCCTGATAATTCGGGCGGATTTTTCTGGGTGTATATCTGCGGACCCTTTCTGGGCGCGGTAACAGCTGCCCTCTTTTTTGACCGTATCGTGGCACCCGCCTTACGTAAAGACGGGTCAGATACAATTTAGACTGAAGGTTTTCAGTCTAATTTAAAAACAAAAGACTCCAACGGTTTTAGATCTACACGCATTTGGCCCTGGCCATTTTCTACTTTCAAAGTCGTTTTGGTCTCCTTATAAAGTTGGTCGACCATCTTATAATCGCCATTCTTCAAATTCCAGGTTTCAATAATTTCCTGCGGAATCTGAAGCTCAAAACCATAGGTATCAAACGGACTAAAATTAGTTACCACAACCAGCTTATCGGTGTCAGACCAGCGTACAAAAGAATGTACCCGGTCGTTGTACCACTCGGTATTCTGGCGGTTGTGCCAGTGAATATCTGCATACTCCCCCATTATTGCAGAGTTTTGAGTACTGAAAGTCAATAAACGCTTGTAAAAGTCCCGGAGATCTTTTTCGGCGCCGGTAGATTTACCCCCGTCAAATTTTTTATCATTCACCCAGCGCACTACCGATGGCACACTGCCGTAATCAAAAATGGATGTGCGCGTAGGATCGCCAAAACCCAAGTCTTCTTTTGCAGGCTCTCCCAGTTCCTGACCAAAATAAATCATCGTGGGCGACGTGCTAATCAGTGTAGAAACCACCATCGCCGGCTTACCCTTCAGGGCATCACCTGCAAAGTCCGGACTGGCAATACGCTGCTCGTCGTGATTTTCCAGGAAATGCAGCAAATTGCGGTCTATATCCTTGTGGTAATAGATGATGGGTGCAATCTGATCTGTACTGCAATGGCCCTGCATAACCCGCTTGATGGTGTCATAAAGTTCTACCTTGTCGTAGAGGTAGTCCATCTTTCCTTTAAAAATATAATCTCTGTAAAGCGACGGATTATAGACTTCTGCCAGAAGAAACGCATCCGGATTTTTCATCTTTACAGACGAATTCAAATAACTCCAAAATTCTACAGGAACCATTTCGGCCATATCGTATCTAAAGCCGTCAACTCCTTTGGCTAACCAAAAATGAGCTATGTCTTCAAACTGTTTCCAGGAAGCAGGGATTTCCTTGTCTTTCCAGAAATCTGCGTGCTTCTGAGCATCCCAATCTCCTGAATCTCCAGGCAGTAGGTTAAAATCCTTATGCCCGTCAGGACTAATCCCGTAATTTATTTTTACCGTTTCGTACCAGTCGTTTTGATTGGGTTGTGCAGCCCGAGAACCATTTCCCGTCCATTTTGCAGGAGATTCATCAAATTTCCCGTCAGCGAGTGGGTGTTGATCGCCACCTAAGGGCACATAACCATTTTGCCAGTTGGGAACTTCAAAAGCTGCACCCGGGATGTAGTAAAAATTATTGTTCTTAGCATACGCAACCGATGTATCGTCGTTTTTACCAAAAGGAACAGAACCTTTGGGCGTATTTAAGCTTTCGTATTTGCGCGCCACATGATTCGGTACGATGTCAATGATGACTTTCATTCCGGCCTCGTGGGTGCGATTGATAAGCGCCTCAAATTCCTCCATACGCTTTGCGGGATCAACCGCCATATCGGGATCAACCTGATAGTAATCTTTCACGGCATAGGGCGAACCGGCGCGGCCTTTAACCACATCGGGATCGTCGTTTGAAATTCCATATTGGGTATAATCGGTGATTACCGCGTGATGCGGAACGCCGGTGTACCAGATGTAAGTGGTCCCCAGGTCTTTAATCGCCTGTAAAGCTTCGGGTGTAAAATCATTAAACTTCCCTACCCCGTTTTCTTCAAGGGTTCCCCAGGGTTTATTGGTCGTGTTGGTATTTCCGAAAAGACGGGTAAAAACATGATAAACGACTTCCTTTTTGGGTGCATTTTCAGTTTTCATAGTAGGTTTAGGTTCTGTAGTGTCGGTTTGATTTTGATTTTTACAGCTGAAAAATACAGCAAAAGCAAGCAGTAGCAGTTGTTTTTTCATAGAACTAGCGCGTTAAATTGATGATCATTGGCGTTCGCGGCATCACCGAAAGCGTATCAGTCAGCTGAAGCGCTTTTCCTGTAAGCAGTTCGAGACCCTGCTTATGCCCCGCCAGTCCTTCGTTAAAACGCTCTAAATCGAGCGTTTGCTTTTTCCTGCTCAGGTTTAAGATCACCATAACCCGGTCTCCTTCCGCATTGTAGCGGAAATAAACATATAGATTTTTATCGGGAACATACTGCAGCAGTTTACCGGTATGTACCACAGGATTGGCTTTTCGCCAGTTAAACAACTTCTTCGAAAAGTTGAAGTACTGCTCCTGATAGGCATTACGGCCGTTTTTTTCGCTTTGCGGAAGAAAGGCGTTTTGCTTGTCTGCCGGCCAGCCTCCCGGAAAATCGTGGCGTATATCACCATCGCCTTTATTTTTATCGCCCTGCATGCCAATCTCACTGCCGTAGTACACCTGCGGGATCCCACGGGTGGTGCAGATAAGGCTCATCGCCAGTTTATAATCTTCAAAAGCGCCCTTTACGCGGGTGTTGAAACGCTGGGTGTCGTGATTTTCGGCAAAGACCAGAATGTTGTTGGGATTTGGATAGAATAAATCGTTTACAAAATTCTCATACACGCGGATGATGCCCTGATTCCATTGTTCCTCTTCCACAAAAATCTTATCTAGTGCGTCGTGCAGGGTAAAGTCCATCACGGTAGGTAAATGGGTGTTGTAATCCTGCAAGGCCCCTATTTTACTATCTTTTTGCCAATAGGCGATTTGAGCGGAATCGTGTAGCCAGACCTCTCCTACGATATTGAAATTGGGGTACTCATCCATCAAAGCTTTGGTCCATTTGGCGATGCCCTGCTTGTGATTGTAACTGTAGGTATCTACCCGCAAGCCGTCTAAATCTGCATATTCAACCCACCAAATCGCATTCTGAATGAGGTAGTTAAGCACCAGCGGATTGTTTTGGTTTAAATCGGGCATCGTGGGTACAAACCAACCTTCCTCATAGATTTTTTGATCAATCTGCGCCGCGTAGGGGTCAAATTGCGTGGTCATACGATGGTTGGTATTGGTAAACGCATCAAACTGGTGAATCCAGTCTCGCGTTGGCAAATCCTGAATAATCCAGTGCTGCAGGCCCCAATGATTGGTCACATAATCGTGAATGAGTTTCATACCCCGTTTGTGCAATTCGGTAGACAGCTGCACATAGTCTTCGTTGCTGCCGTAACGCGGGTCTATAGCGTAAACATCGCTCTGGGCATAGCCGTGATAGGAATAAGCCTCGTCATCATCTTCACAAAGCGGCGTACTCCAGATCGCAGTCGCGCCCAGATCTTTTAAATAATCGAGATGGTCTATGATTCCTTTGATATCGCCACCGTGACGGCCGTCGGGTTTGGTGCGATCTGCCTTTTCGACCATTTTAGGATGCGAGTCGCCCGCAGGGTTTCCGTTTGCAAAGCGATCGGGCATCAGTAAATAGATCAGGTCTGCATTGTCAAAACCTTTTCGCAAAGCGGAATGTTCACGTCGCTTTTTAAAGGAATAAGGCTGTTTAATTTGTGGGCTTCCCTCCTTTTGAAAGCGCAACTCGTAATCGCCTGCTGCTACCGAAGCACTGTTGATGGTCACAAAAAGGTAGTTGGGATTTTCGGTTTTGGTTACTTCAAGAATGGGCATTTCTGCCGAAGCTTCCACCTCGTACGAAGCGATATCCTTACCGTACACCAGAAGCTGCAAACTGTCGCGTTGCATACCTTCCCACCAGAAGGGCGGTTCAACACGTGCTATCTGAGCCTGAGCCATTACCGAAAATACTAAGAGAATACCTAAAGAAAAGTTTTTCATATACACCGTTTTACCCCAGCGGGGTTTAGACTAAAAATCGTGTGTGAAAAGAAAAGTGAGCGTAAATATAAACAATTATACGTATTGTTCAGGATTTCAATTGAGGTTGGTTGAATCCCGCTCTACCAGTGAAGTGGTGATTACTGTGGTTCTGAAATTTTCCTCGGTAACGTCAGATTCTAAACGTTCTATAAGCATACCGGCAGCGGCTTTACCAATCTCAACTCCGTGCTGGTCTACCGCCGTAATACTGGGGGTTGCATACTTTAGCAATTTTCCGTCTGAGAACCCAATAATGGCAACCTCATCAGGTATACGCTTACCGGCTTCCTGAAGCAGTTTCATCGCAATAACCGCAAAGATTTCATTTACTCCCAAAACCGCATCAAAGGTTTCGTTAGTAACGAGTTGGCGTATCTTATCTTCTGCTTCATCAACGTGATCTACCGTTACAATAAGCGCGTCTGCCACAGCAAGATCGTGATCGGCCAGTGCTTTTTTATAGCCCTCTTTTCGCAAATACCCTACGCTGATGTGGTCTTGTGTTGTGATGAGCGCGATGCGGCGGCATCCCTTTTCGACCAGGTGACTCACGGCAGTATAGGCTCCGCGCATATCGTCTACAATCACTTTATCGCTTATAACCTTATCGGTAACGCGATCTATCATTACCAGAGGCATTCCCTGATTTTCGACCTCAACCAGATGCTTATAATCGTCTTTTAGCTGCGTTTCTTTAGAAAGTGAAATGATAAAACCGTCTACAATTCCGCCCTGCGCAAACATTTCCATACTGAGTACCTCTTTCTCAAAAGATTCGTTGGAAACACACACCAAAACATTGTAGCCGCGTTGATGCGCCACTTCCTCAACTCCTTTAAGCACTGTGGTAAAGAAGTCGTGGGTAATTTCGGGGATGATGAGAGCGATGTGTTTGGTGCGCTGATTGAGCAGGCTAACCGCAATATTGTTGGGTTTATAATTGTAAAGCTTGGCAAAAGCCTGAACTTTCTGCCGGGTGTCCTCGCCTATTTCCGGGTTGTTTTTGAGTGATTTAGAGACCGTAGAGATCGAGACATCCAGTTCTTTAGCAATATCCTTTAAGGTAATTTTTCGTTTCATAGCTGCATTCGGGTTAACATAAACCTTTCCCAATTTTTAGAAAAAAGCCAGAATTTTTCAGGTTATCTGAATTTTAAAACTTTTCAACACTCTAACGTTAGAGTTAGTTGTAGAACTGCAATCTATAAAATATTAACAACCTCATTTGCTAAATTCGCAATGTGAAGTGAAAAAAATAGAGTAAACTAACACAAAAACGCAGTTCAATTCAAACAATTTTATGAAAATTTTATTAAAAGGAGTATTGTTTCTCTTGCTGTTTTTGCCAATTACATCGATTGCGCAATCAACAGTGAAGGGAACAGTAGTTGATGCTACCGGGCAAATGCCAATTCCCGGAGTGAATGTTCTTGTTGAAGGAACGACAAATGGTACAACAACAGACTTTGATGGTAACTACACGCTTACCGGTGTAGGTGATGGAGCAACGATTAGTTTTTCGTATTTGGGTTTTAGAACTCAAACGATTCCGTTTACGGGCCAGTCAAACATTGATGTAACCCTGACCGAAGATGCCGCAGAACTCGATGCCGTCGTGGTGGTTGGTTATGGTACTACAACCAAGAAAGATTTGACCGGGTCTGTTTCTCTTGTTGGTGAAAAAGACTTCAACAAAGGGAATAACGTAACCGCAGAAAATCTTTTAAATGGTCGCGTTGCAGGTCTTACCATCAATACCGGAGGTTCACCGGGTGCAGGTTCTGAAATACGAATCCGCGGTGGAGCTTCTCTTAATGCGTCAAACAACCCGTTGATCGTTATCGACGGTCTTCCTATTAATAATGTGGCCAGTGGCGGACGTTCGGTGCTGTCTTCAATAAACCCTGCCGATATCGAATCCTTTTCGGTTTTAAAGGATGCTTCCGCAGCTGCGATTTATGGGAACCGGGGTGCTAACGGGGTAATTATTATTACCACCAAAAAAGGGAAACAGGGCTTAAAAGTGAATTTTGACAGCCAGGCTAGTGTTGCCCGTCTTACCGATAAAATTGACATCTTTAATGCGAACGAGTACCGAAGCCTTATCAATGAGCGTTTCCCCAATCAAACCGGATTCCTGGGTAATGCCAACACAGACTGGCAGGATGCCATCTATCAGGATGCGTTTTCGTCTCAGCATAACCTTTCGGTAAGTGGTAATCTTGCAGGTAATCTGCCTGCACGACTTTCAATAGGCCGTGCCGATCAGGAAGGTTTACGTAAAACCTCTTCTTTTGAGCGTACCACTACATCGCTTTCGCTTAACCCACGTTTTTTTGACGGGTCTTTAAAAATTGATTTCAATGCCAACTTAAGCTGGGAGCGCAACCGCTTTGCTCCGGGTGTGGAAGGAAATGCTTTTCAGTTTAACCCTACTCAGCCTATTTATGATCCAACTTCGCGTTATGGAGGCTTCTATGAATACCGTGATGAGAATGGGGTTGCTTTAGGAAACGTACCGCGCAACCCGGTTGCCCAATTGATGCAAACACAGGATATTGCCAGCGTACGCCGCTACTACGGAAACTTTAAAGTGGACTATAAGCTTCCGTTTTATGAGCCCTTACGCGCCGTGGTAAACCTGGGGATCGACAACAGCGAGTCTGACCGCTTTTTTGAAATAGACCGAAACAGTGCTTTAGGAACAAACGCTCAGGAAGGTGAAGAATTGGGAAATCGCTCAGATACCGATTTTAAATCGTCTAACCGCTTGTTAGATGCCTATCTGGTGCATACCAAAGCTTTTGGAGATTTCAATACCGAAATAACTGCCGGTTATTCCTATCAGATTTTTGAAAATGAAAACTTTACAACAGGAAACGTAAGAGACCCAAATGCCGCTCCACCGGAGCTTACTTTAGATCCGGATGTGGTTTTACTGGCTTATTTCGCCCGTGGTAACTTTAACTACAAACAGAAGTATTTCTTAAGCGCTTCGATACGACGAGATGGTACTTCTAGATTTGGTGAGGATGAGCGCTTTGGGTATTTCCCTGCGATCTCCGGTGCGTGGCAACTATCTGATGAAGATTTCTTAAAAGAATCAAATACAGTCAGTCTATTGAAATTAAGAGCGGGCTATGGTATCACCGGGCAGCAGGACATTGGCTCTGCATATGACTATCTTGCCCGATACGGTCTTGGTAACGCCATTTCGCAATACCAGTTTGGTGATCAGTATTACACCATTGGTCAGCCCTTCTACCGTAATGCAGGTATTAAATGGGAAGAAATAACCGAATACAACCTGGGTCTGGATTATGGCTTCTTAAACGGAAAACTAAGCGGTTCGCTTGACTTCTTCCGTAAAGAATCTGATGATTTGCTTTCTCAGGCACCTGTACCTGATGGAGTAAACTTCTCTAACCAGGGCTTCCAGAACATCGGTAAATTTACCACTCAGGGTATTGAATTTGTTGTGGATTATAATCTGGCTTCCAATGAAGACTTTAACTGGAATGTCAATTACAACATAACCTATATAGACCGTGAGATAGATCGTCTTGCTTTTGGTCAGGACATTCTGGTACAGGGTATTGCCGGAGGTACCGGTAACACCATACAGGTTCAGCGTCAGGGTTTTGCTCCTAACTCGTTCTTTGTTTACCGTCAGCTTTACGATACAGCAGGTCAACCTATAGAAGGGGCTTATGTTGACGTAAACGGCGATGGCATCCTAAATGATGAGGATAAATACATCGCCGGCAATGGTCGCGCAGATGTTACCATGGGCTTTCAATCTTCTATGAATTATAAGAATTGGGATTTCAGCTTCAACATGCGCGCCAGTTTTGGAAATGATATTTACAACAACGTAAATTCAGGTAATGCCCAGTATGGCAACGTGTTTAGAACGGTATTAAACAATGTTCCTACTCAGGTTTTGGAATCTGATTTTGTGAATACTCCGGATGTGATTCTTTCTGATTATTATTTAGAAGATGCAGATTTCCTTAGAATGGATAACATCACTCTGGGTTACACTTTTGACGAGGATAAAATGGGTAAAGGAACTTTACGCTTATGGACCGGGGTTCAAAATGTATTTGTAATAACAGACTATTCAGGTCTTGACCCTGAAATAACTAACAACGGTGTAGACAATACCATCTTCCCACGTGGTCGCACCTTCTTATTTGGATTGAATTATGGATTTTAAACTAAAAAATATGCTCAAATTAAAAACATTCGCCTGTTTGCTTCTCCTGGGAGGTGCATTTCTTTCGTGCGAATCGGACTTAGACGTTACTCCTCAGGACGACGATGAGCTGCTTGCTGATGGTTTCTTTGAGACCGAAGGAGCCTATAAACAAGCTCTTGCCGGGGTTTACGCTAACCTGAGTTTAACAAGTACCACCGATCCGGGAGGTTCTAACATCGCCGGTCTTGACGCCGGTACCGGGCAGTACATACGCGGTTTGTTTAACCTGCAAAACCTGTCTACCGATGAAGTGATCTGGACCTATGAAAACGACCCGGGATTACGCGGTATGCAGCGCAACACCTGGAGTTCAGACAATCCGTTGATTCTTGGGGTATTTGCCCGGGCCTCCTATGAGATCGCTTTGGCAAACGAATTTCTTAGACAAACTACTTCTGAAAAGCTAAGCAGCAGAGGTGTTAGTGGAACCCTGGCCGAAGACATTCAGGTTTACCGTGCAGAAGCCCGTGTTTTGAGAGCTTTGGCTAACTATCACCTGCTTGATATGTTTGGAAAAGCTCCCTTTGTGACCGAAAATGACGCCGTAGGGTTTGATCAGGTTCCTGAAATCACCGGCAGCGAACTTTTCACTTATATCGAGACCGAATTGACCGAAGCGCTGCCTAATCTGGTAGCTGCACGTCAAAACGAATATGCACGCGTTGATCAGGGTGTTGCCAATATGCTTTTGGCCAAGCTTTACCTAAACGCTGAGGTGTACACAGGTACTGCGCGTTATGCAGATTGTGTTGAAGTATGTGAGACCCTTATTGGAAGTGGCTACAGCCTTACCCCTAATTATCTGTTCAACTTTATGGCAGATAACAATTCTAACGGCGCTCAAAATGAAATCATTTTCCCTGTAGTTAATGATGGTGCTCGAACGCAGAATTTTGGTGGTACCACGATCATCATTCAGGGTGAGGTGGGAATTCCTGAAAACAACGGGGAAAGCCTGGGCGTAAACCCAACCGGTTTTGGTGGTTTATTCCGCGTAAGACCCGAGTTTGCACGTCTGTTTACTGCAAACCCCTTGTATCAAAATGATGCCCGTAATACCCTTATTACTCAGGATCGTCCTATAGAAATTGATAATATTGGCAATACAGCACAGGGATATTTGATCACCAAGTTTTCAAACCGTACCTCAACCGGTGGTTCTGGTAGCGACCGTACCTTTACCGATACTGATTATCCGTTGTTTCGTTACGCAGACGTACTTTTAATGTATGCCGAAGCTGTACTGCGCGGAGGTGGCGGTTCAGAAAGCCTGGCGCTGCAATACGTTAACGACCTGCGCGAGCGTGCTTTCGGGGATACTTCGGGCAACATCACCCAGGCACAACTTACGCTAGACTTTTTACTGGATGAACGCTCGCGTGAATTATACTGGGAAAGTCACCGCAGACAGGATTTAATCCGTTTTGGAGTCTATACCGGCAGCAGCTATTTATGGTCCTACAAAGGCGGACCCCAATCAGGTACTTCTATTCCTGAATTCAGAAATCGCTTTCCGGTACCCAACCAGAGTTTGTCTTCCAATGCAAACCTTTCGCAAAACACCGGCTATTAGAATTAGAAAATTGTAAACTATGATAACAACATTAAAACGAAGTTTGTTTTTACTCACCGGGCTGCTTATAGCCTCGTGCAGTGAGGAAGATGAAAAATTAAGTGTAGCTTCAGAAGAAGCTCCGCTGGTTGCTAATCTGGATATCAACCGGGTGGCATTAGACCAGACAAATCCCGGTAACCCTGCCGTTACCGTCAGCTGGTCTGAAGCGGTTTATTCTATGCCTACTCCCATAAAATATGTGATTCAGTTTGCCGCAAATCAGAATTTTGAAACTTCTGTAAACGCTACAACCACATCTTTAGAGGAGGCTACACTCTCTATGAGCGCGGTAAATAATGCCGTAAATGATCTGGGCTTTGTACCTTTTGAATGGCAACAGGCCTATATACGCGTACAGTCGTCAATAGGAACCCTTGATTCTGAAATTCAATATTCAGAGCCTATAGGAATTATGGTGTACCCCTACTTCTCGTATCCTTATGATGATTACTATCTGGTAGGTGCTGCCACTGCGCCGGGATGGAGTAATGACAACAACAATCCGGTGCTTTTCAGAGATGCTTTTAATGAAAACCTATACCGGTACACGGGTAGATTCAATCAGGATTTCTTTAAAATTCTCGATCAGCGTGGATCCTGGGTGCCACAGTATGGTGTTGAAGGCGGTAACCTTAAATTAAGACCTACCGAAGATCAGCCCGATCCTCCGTCAATAGAATCTACCAGAGCCGGATATCGTACGCTAACGGTTAACCTCGCAAACAACACCTTTTCCTTTAAAGAGGTAGAAAACGTTCCTGATGCCTTCAGCTCTGTTACCGTTACCGGAAACGCAGGCGGTGATGTTGCCTTAACGGCATTGGCCTTTGACCCGCATATCTGGTACGTGCGCTCTACTCCATTAGAAACCGGTTCGATTACCTTTTCAGCAAATGGAATGAGTTATGGTGGGGCGACTGAATTTTCGGGCGTTGCTGAAGTTGATGGCGGAAGCATTCCGGTGCCGGTAAAAGATGATTATGAAATCTGGTTTAATGATATCACCGGAGAATATGTGATGATTCCTCTTAACTTTTCTAAATAAAAAGTATGAAAACAGTTTTAAAATACAGCTTCCTTATAGCTTTCGCAGCAACCACATTTATGGCCTGTGATAATACGGAAGATCTGGTGCTTACAAAACCTGAAAGTACCTTTGAGATCAATGCCACAAACTTTGCAAATCTGGTATTGAATCCTTCTTTCCCGGAAAACCCTGCTGTAACCATCAGCTGGAATACTGCCGAAAATGCTGGTGCTACCTATGAGGTGGTTATGGCTACAGATGCCGAATTTTCAAATTCGGTAAGTCTAGGTACCACAGACCAATCAAACTTTACGATTAGCGTTTCGCAGCTAAACCAAATGCTTCTTGATGCAGGTTTAGAGCCCTACAAGCCAAGTCCGGTTTATGTACGCATCAATAATGGTGGCGAAACGACTTCGTCCCTTACCTACAACATCACTCCTTATGCGGTAGAGGCTCCTGTAGTCACAAACCCTGAGGCTGATGCCGTTGTTGTGTTAGATGGTGAAAATCCGGATGCGCAGGCTTTAAGTGTTACCTGGACCGATTTTTCACGGGAAGGAACCGAAGTTTCTGTAGTTTATGAATTGCAAATGGCTGCGGCCGGAAGCAATTTTGAAACTCCTGTTTCTGTAGGCCGTGTCACTAATGGCGGTGAGTATAATCTGTCTAATGTGCAATTGAATAATCTGGCTTTAAGCTTAGGTGCTGAAGAAGCTGCAGATTTTGATTTGGAAATGCGTATTGTGGGTACAATCACTACAGATACGGGCGAAAATGTGCGTACATCAGAAGTTGTGCCTTTTACGGTGACAACTTATGAATCCTTTACAGACTTATTTTTAGTAGGTGCTGCCACCGCTCCGGGCTGGGATAACAACAACAATAATCCTGCAATTGTAAGACTTCCCGATAATAAAGACGCCTATCGCTTTACCGGTAAATTTAATGGCGATGCCTTTAAATTACTTGAAGTACGTGGTCAATGGCAACCGCAATGGGGGTTGAATAACGGCAACTTTGCCAGTAGCGAGGCACTTGGGTTTGACCCTGATGTACTTAGTGTTTCTACTACAGGCTATTACACCTTGGATGTAAACACCAAGACCGGAACATACAGCATCACTCCATATGATGCCGGTGGAGCAACCACCTATGGCGCTATGGGTCTTATAGGTTCTGGACGTACAGGTGATGATACCGGCTGGGGAGGTGATGACATCGATTTTACACAGTCCACTTTTGATCCGCACCTGTGGTATTTAAATAATATCACCCTGTTTGACGGTCAGGTTAAAATACGTGCTAACAATGCCTGGGATGTAAGTTGGGGAGCTAACACCGCGGTAAGCGGCTTCGCGACTTCAAACAACGGTCCTAATATTCCGGTTTCTGCCGGCACTTATGATATTTGGTTTAGTGACCTTACAGGCGGCTATATTTTTATACCCAGAAACTAACAACCACTTCATATAAAAGGCCGTCTCGTACGGCCTTTTTTTAGCTTAAAACCACACTATGAAAACAAAACTACTCCTCTTCCTTTTAGGTTGTTTACCGCTGGGGTTACTGGCTCAGACGGTAAGTATAAGCCCTGATCCTTTTGCAGAAAATGAGCAGATTACGCTAACCGCTTCAAATATTCCGTGGACGGGAGGTGTGTATCTCTGGGCCTGGCATTTTGATTCTACCGGAAAGCAAATCAACAATCCCGATGCAACGGGTACTAACTTCAACAATTCACCTGAAACAGCCCGTTTTACTGATAATGGGGATGGAACGTATTCCTATACCCTAACACCTACCGAATTTTACGATACCACGGGAATAACCCGAATTGCCTATTTGGTAAAAAATCAGAATGGCTCCCAACAGGGAACAGATATTTTTAAAAATGTAGGGGCATTTAATGTCAATCTAACCGCTCCTGCAAACACCACAACCAGTATTGAAGGAGGCACTTCATTCAGCATTACGGCTACCGCAGGGGTGACTGCAGATTTCAGGCTTCTGGCAAACGGCACAGCGATTAATACCCAAAATGCCACAACCTCCTACTCCTTTACAATAACGCCCAATATCAATACCGATTACCGGCTTGAAGTTACCCAGACCGGAACATCAAACCTTGTCATACGCAGTTTTCGAACCCTGGTAAAGCCTACACCTACCGCCGCAGCAGTACCTGCCGGATTGAAAGATGGTTTTAACTTTGATCCTTCAAAACCCAATGAGGCCACGCTGGTCTTTTACGCCCCGGGCAAGGAGTTTATACACGTAAAAGGAAATTTCAACGGCAATGACTGGTCACTGGACAACACCTACCTCATGAACTATGATGCCGCTGCAAACCGCCATTGGATCAAACTCAATTTTGATTCGACTACGCCGCAGGATTTGTTGTACCAATATGTAGTTGAATATGCGATTAGCGTAGCTGACCCCTACGCTACACTAATTCTCGATGAATTTAACGATCAATTTATTGAGGCTTCGGTGTTCCCTGATATTCCGGCTTACCCGGTGGGTAAAACTTCTAATCCTGTTTCGTACATAGAACGCGATGAACCGGTATACGATTGGCAGATCACCGATTTTAAACCCACAAAACGCGAAGACCTGGTAATCTACGAGGTTCTATTACGAGATTTTGATGATGCGCATAGCTTTCAAAGCCTTATAGATCGTCTTGATTATCTCGAAGATCTGGGAATCAACGCTATTGAGCTGATGCCGGTTCAGGAATTTGACGGTAATAACAGCTGGGGTTACAATCCCGCGTTTCATATGGCCCTTGACAAGTATTACGGCACACGCAATGCTCTTAAAAGCCTCGTAGATGCTGCTCACGCCAAAGGTATTGCTGTGATAATTGACGTGGTTTACAATCACGCCACCGGTCAAAACCCCTATTTCAGAATGTATAACACCAGTAATGGAGGTACGGGTGGCCAAGCCAGTGCAGACAGTCCGTTTTTTAACCAAACAGCAACGCATTCCTTCAGTGTTTTTAATGACTTCAACCACAATAAAGAAGCGACCCGCAGTTATGTAAAGCGTACCGCTCAGTACTGGATTGAGGAATTTAAAATTGACGGCTATCGCTGGGATTTAACCAAAGGATTTACCCAAAATTGTTCCGCTTCAGACGAAAGCTGTACCAATGCCTACCAGCAGGACCGTGTAGATGTGCTGAAGGCCTATGCCGATATGCAATGGGAAAAAGATGAAGATTTTATCATCATTTTTGAGCATCTGGGCGGCACAACCGAAGAAAAACAATGGGCCGATTACCGTTTGTCTGAGGGTAAAGGCATTATGCTTTGGAATAAACAAACTGACCCCTACAATCAATCTACAATGGGTTATTCTGAAAATTCAGGTGTAAGCGGTTCTTCCTATAAAAATAAGGGCTTTAGCAATCCTGCTGCGGTTACCTATATGGAAAGCCATGATGAAGAGCGACTGATGTATAAGAATTTAGCATTCGGCAACAGCTCCGGAAGCTATACCGTTAGAGACGTAAATACTGCGCTTAAACGAATGGAAGCCGCAGGAGCGGTATTCTTTACTGTTCCGGGACCCAAGATGATCTGGCAATTTGGAGAGCTGGGTTATGACATCAGTATTTTCACCTGTGAAGACGGCAGTGTCCCCGGCAACGACAGTTGCAAACTGAGCCCTAAACCAGACGGATGGGATTATCTGGATAACGCACAACGCGTGACACTGCACGATAACTGGCAGCGTATGATTTTGCTTAAAAAGCGCCTTGCCATTTTTGAAACCTCAACCTTTAGTATTGAAGAACAGGCTTCAAACCTTACCAAAAAAGTGTATTTAAGTACTACTGCAGCAGGAGAAGGAGAGCCTAATTTTATTACCATACTGGCAAATCTGAATGTTACAGCACAGTCTGTCGTCCCTAACTTTCAGGAAACAGGAATCTGGTACAATTTAATGACCAATGCAGAATATGAGGTCACAAACACCACAAGCCCGATTACCCTGCAACCCGGGGAATATCGTATTTATGGCAATAAAACGGCAAACCTAAGTATTGCCGAACCTAAAGAGACTAACAAGCTCATGATTTACCCCAACCCTACCCACGGTAGTTTTTCACTTTCTCAGGGAGTAGATCGCGTACGCGTATTCAGTATTCAGGGAGTTCTTCTTAAAGAAGTGTCTTTCGAAAACTCAGCAGAGCAGCGAGTAGATGTTTCTAATCTACAAAGCGGCCTCTATCTTGTTGAGATGGAGCGCGATGGGGCAAAAATGACATCGAAATTAATCGTAAATTAAAAATTAAACGATTTAGTAGCCTATTTAGATCAAAAAAAGGGGGGATTTCCCCCTTTCCTCATGCTGACCTATTAGCTACTTTTACTTTGTATTAATGAAATAATTAATGCCATTTCTAATCTGACTAATAGGGGAGTTAGATTTTAAATGATTAATGATTTAGGGGTGAAAGGCACTTTGCGAAAGCAAGGTGTTTTTCTTTTTTACACAAATCGTAAATTCAAACACCCACAATCTTAAAATTTTTATAGTTTTCTAGTATTGCGGGATTTACATATAAATACCATAAAATTAATCGATTTAGTAGGAAATAGACCAAAATGATGTGAAGTTTATTTAATATATTTACAGCGTCATTGACAATTTAGGGGTGAAAGGCACTTTGCGAAAGCAAGGTGTTTTTCTTTTTTAGGGCAAATCGGTTTTAAAGCCTTAAGACACTTCTTCCCGGAAAAAAAATTACCCGGCAAATTCTTAACCTCTATTCGATCTGATCCTTTCCCGGTTTTGGAAATTCTAAATTGAACCGATCGCGTCTTACGAGAATGCGTTTTCTGAATATCAGAAAAATGAGATACCCAAACCAGCTAAAAATAGCCACAAGGGCAATCCAAAAAATCAAATCGCGTATGGATTTAAATTTTTTGTACCGTAATTCAAAGAGTAGCAGTACTACAAATAAGATTCTAATATAAATCAAACCAGATTCAGACGTTTGGGATGTGAATCCTCAAAACTACAGATTTTAGGCGGGACTAAGACCCCGGAGGTTTTGTAAATCAATCCCCTTTTTTGGAAGAAGATGCTTCAACAGGTTGCAGGGTGTTGAGCTTATTGATTTCCAAATTGTTTCTTTTCAAAGCTTCATCACCCAGGTTAAAGGCTATGTATTGCGGGGTGACTATCGTTTCTTCTGCATACATCTGCGTTTTGATGGTCGCAATAGATTGCAGCGCCACCGAAATTGAGGCCGGCGATAAATCGGTCGTGGTAGGGATCAAATCATTGATCTTGGAAGAAGCAAGACCAATCACGCGCACTTCAAGCGAGCCGGTTATGTTTTTTGAATTGGCCACCAGACTAAACGGGTTGGTAAGATTGATGCATGCCTTTCGGGTTTTGACCTTGGCAACCATACGCACCCCTACTCCTATCAATACCGATTTGGGTTTCCCATCCTCTTCGGATACCAAAGTCTGGGTTTGCGAAAAATCATAAATCACCTGATAAATTTCGTTTTTCGCAGAAATCCCAATTCCGCCAATGGTAAGGCCACCGTCCTTTTCAACCTGATACACGGTCACGTTTGAAACCAGATTGGGAAACGAAGATAACAACTCACTGTTATTGGGTATGGTAGACATAGGCCTTACTTCCTGAGTCAGGGTCTCTAAATTCATAAAATAAATATCCCCATCGTAATGCTGCGGTACGGCCAAAGCGATATAGTCTGTAGTAAAAAAGGTTTGTCCATAAATCTGACTCCAAAATGCCAGAAAAATTAAAGTATAAAAGCATTTCATAAGTCAAGTGGTTTTAAGGTTTAGGACTGCAAATCAATTCTTTACAAGTAACTGCCTTTTAACGAGTTACGCAAGGGGGTTTGAACTCTTTTTAAAGCATAAAAAAAGCAGGTCAAAATGACCTGCTCCTAAACGTTTTAAAACGTATGGTTTTTTATTCCTTTTTTTTCGTTCCGATATATTCGATCACCAGCTCTTCTAAAACCGAAAGCGGTACTGCCCCATTGGCCAACACCACTTCGTGGAATTCCCGAATATCAAACTCCTCTCCCAGTTCATTTTCAGCTTTGGTACGCAGTTCGAGTATTTTATTCATCCCTACTTTGTACGCCGTGGCCTGACCGGGCATTACAATGTGACGCTCTACCATTTTAATGCAATCGCTCTCTGCATTTGGCGTGTTTTCTTTGTAATAGGCAATGCCTTCTTCACGGGTCCATTTTTTAGCATGAATGCCGGTATCGACTACCAGACGACAGGCCCGCCACAATTCCATCGCAAGACGTCCAAAATCGGAATACGGGTCGTCATACATCCTCATTTCTTTGGGTACATACTCACAATACAAGCCCCATCCTTCTATATAAGCGGTATAACCGCCGAATTTCCGAAACTTGGGCAGACTGTCCAACTCCTGCGCGATGGCGAGCTGCATATGATGCCCGGGGATTCCCTCGTGATAGGCCAATGCCTGCATTTGATATTTCGGCATTGCCTTGATATCATAAAGATTGGCATAGTAAATTCCGGGACGTGAACCGTCTGGTGCAGGCGAATTGTAAAAAGCCTTACCGGCGCTCTTTTCTCTAAAAGGCTCAACCCGTTTTACGACAATATCTGCCTCAGGTTTTGTGATGAAAAGCTCATCAAGTCTTCCCCGCATCTGGTCTATGATGGCTGTTGCCTTTTGCATATAGGCTTCGCGACCGGCATCTGAATCTTCGTAGTAAAAGCGGTCGTCGTTACGCATAAACTCAAAAAACTCCTGCAAAGTACCCTCAAAACCGGTTTGCTCCATAATCGCCTTCATCTCGCCGTGAATACGCGCAACCTCATTAAGTCCCAGTTCGTGAATTTCTTCAGCAGTCATACTGGTCGTGGTAGCCCGGTTTAAAGCAATCTGGTAAAACTTGTCGCCTCGCGGAAATTTCCACGCGCCGTCATCTGTGGTCGCTCGTTGCTTTTGATTTTCTACAAAAGCAATAAGTTCGGTATATGCGGGCTGCAGGCTGTCTACCAATGCTGCAGTCACCTCCTGCATCAAACGTGCTTTTTCAGCATCTGCTATATCCAGTTTGTTGATTTTTGATTCAAAATCTGCCAAAAGCGGCATCTGATCTGAAGATTTTTCAAAAGGTCTTCCCTTCAACAGGTTGTTGCTGGCTTCAAGCACGTGATCCAGCACAAATTTGGGCGGTACAATGAGATTGCTCTCCCGTATGCCCAATTGATTGCGCAATTCGGTGAACAACGGTTTTACATTTTTAACGCGGCTGATGTAGGCTTCGGCGTCTGAGATGCTGTCGATGCGGTGTTTGTTGATCAGAAAAGCAGGAATCTCAGCATGCAGACCGTACATCTGGTTTACCGGGTAATTGTAAAAACGATACTCATACTCATCAACAATCTGTTGCATATTGCGCTTGTAGAGTTTATAACTCAAAGCGGTTGCCGAGTCTAAAGCTTCGGGATCTACCTCATTTTCCAGGTATTTCAGGCGCTCTTTGGCGCGATCGAGCTCTTCACTGGTTTGTTTTGACGAAATATCATCCCACTGGCCGTAATTGGTTTTCATCCCCAGATCTGTCTGCCATTGTGGGGATTGGGCAACATCGGCATCAAACTGGGCATCAAACCAGGCATTAAGCTCCCGGCTGTTTTGCGCGATAGTTTCCGGTGTGAGATTATTAGTCTGCTCGTTTTTGCAGGACGAAAAAATCAGGATAAAACTGAATAGTAAATAAAAAAAACAGTGTTTCATTTTAAGATTTTAATACGCTAAACTCAATTTCTGAATCGCCGAAAACGGTATGGGTCTCTTTGCTGAAATCTTTAGCTTCAGCCTTATAAATATTAGGCACATATTGTTGCGGATTGCGGTCTATAAGCGGAAACCAGGTACTTTGTATCTGTATTTGCAGCTTATGCCCTTTTAAGAACGTGTGGTTAATACCTTGTAGTGTTAGGTTAACCGGAGTTTTTTGATTCGGCTCAAAAGCTTTGGGATCGCTGAAGCTTTCGCGAAAACGCCCGCGCATCACCTCACTGCGCAGCATCATATGATAGTTGGCCATCTTGAGGTATTTCTGAGTTTCGGGATAATCAGGGGCGTCTGACGGGTACACGTCGATTACCTTAACAATCCAGTCTGCCGAAGAACCGGTAGTGGCTACCTGCAGTTTTGCCAGAATCTCGCCGCTTAAGGTCATATCTTCGGTTAAAACCGGAGTTTCAAAAACCAAAACATCAGGTCTGCGGGCGGCAAAGCGCTGATCATCGGTCATATATTTTCTAGGGGTGAATACCATTTTGATATCTTCGGAATAGGGAACCGGTTTTGACGGATCGCTTACAAACGAATTGGCAAAAGCGGGATTGGCGGTTTGCGTCAGCATTTGATTTTCGCCCAAAAAGTAATGCACTTTTTCAGTAGTTGCTGCAGGCCATTCGGTATAACTATCCCATTCGCGGGCACCGGTATCGTACATCGAAGCTTCGGGCAGATCTAAATTGCCTTTACCGTCATTCTTTAGAAAATGATTGAAAAAGCGGGTCTCGTAATTCTTCTGAAAATCGTCTGAAATTCCATCTCCAAAATAGACGTTACCAATAGCCTGACGCTCATTAGTGCGACTCCAATCGCCGTGACTCCACGGACCAAAAACCATTATGTTGTAATTGTCGCCGGTTTCTTCAATCATTCGGTAGGTGTTGAAGGGGCCGTATAAATCTTCGGCATCAAACAAACCACCCACTACCATTACCGCAGGTTTGACGTCCTTTAGATGCTGAATGATTCCGCGACTGCGCCAAAACTCATCATAATTGGGATGGTCTTTAATCTGCTGCCAGAATACATTGTCTTCCTTGTAGTATTCATCGAGGTTGGTAAGCGGACCTGCATCCAGAAAAAACTGATACTGATCTTCGGAAGGCAATTCGGGAAATTGATACCAGGCCTTGGTTGTAGGTTCGGTTTTCATATAACCAAACACCGAAATCGCACGCCAGTAGCTTTCCAGAAAGGCTCCATTGTGGTGAAAATCATCAAAGAAGAAATCGCCAATACAGGCCTGTGGCGAAGCCGCTTTTAGCGCCGGATGGCCACTCAATAGCGAGTAGGTCGCATAAAAACCGGGGTACGAAATTCCCCAGGTTCCCACATTACCGTTGTTGTTTGCTACATTATTCACCAGCCATTCGATCGTATCGTAGGTGTCGCTGGCCTCATCTATCTGATCGCCGGTTTTATTGGGGATAAAAGCGCGCATATTGTCGTAAACGCCCTCACTGTTCCAGCGGCCGCGCACATCCTGATGCACAAAAATATTTCCTTCTTCAACCAGATATTTATTGGGACCTATTCGGCCTTTAAAAACATCTGCTCCGTAAGGTGCGCAGCTGTATGGCGTACGCATCATCAGGATGGGATATTCCTGAGATTTATCTTTTGGTGAATATATGGTGGTATGCAGTGCTATACCATCGCGCATTTTTATCCTGACTTCCTGCTTGTCATAATGTTCTTTTACATATTCGGGAGTTTGGGCAAACAGGGATCCTGTTACTAAAAGCAGGCCTAAAGCCAGTAAAAATCGCAAATGATTCATAAATTTTCTTTTTAAATTAATTCGTGTAAGCACCTATGCCCTCTTCAAGCCAGGCTTCAAATTCGTCAACATCGGGAGTGTAACCCACCGGTTTATTCAGTTCTGTTTCCGTTTTGGGATCAAGCAACACATAATACGGCTGCGCGTTGATCTGGTATTTTCTAATTTGAAAATCACTCCATTTATTGCCCACCGTCTGAATGCGTTTTCCGGTGGTTTCACTAACATACTGTTCGTCTTCCGGTAATTTTTCCTTCAGATCTACAAAAAGCGAAATCAGCACCACATCCTGTTGCAATTTCCCTAAAATCTGGGGCTCACCCCAAACGCGTTCTTCCATCTTGCGGCAGTTTACGCAGGCCTTTCCTGTAAAATCGAGTAGTACGGGTTTGTTTTCCGCTTTCGCGAAAGCCAAACCGGCTTCATAATCGGTAAAGGTTACAAGCTGATAAGGTCCTAACTCGGCTTCTTCGGGCAACTCGCCGTCCGGAAGGGCTGTCCCTCCCTTAGAATATCCCACGCCGTAAGGCGACTCACTGTAATTCATAGGAGGCGGAAAGCCGCTAATCAGTTTTAAAGGAGCTCCCCAAAGCCCCGGAACCAGGTAAATCGTAAACGTCAATGTAAAAAGTCCCAAAAGCAGTCTTCCGGTTGAAATATGAGGTAATGGTGAATCGTGAGCTGTGGTAAGTTTTCCAAACAAATACAGGCTCAATCCTATTCCCAGGGCAATCCAAATCGCCAGAAATACTTCACGTTCCAAAATATGCGCCTGTAAAACCAAATCGGCATTCGACAGAAATTTAAAAGCCAGCGCCAGTTCTAAAAAGCCTAAAACCACTTTAACCGAGTTGAGCCATCCGCCGGACTTGGGTAGCGAATTCAGCAAACCGGGAAAAAGGGCAAATAACGCAAACGGAATCGCAATCGCCAGCGAAAAGCCCAGCATACCAATTATTGGCGCCAAACCTCCTTCTGCAGCAGCCTGAACCAGCAATGTACCCACGATAGGGCCCGTACAACTGAAGGAAACAATCGCCAGGGCCAGTGCCATAAAAAATATACCGATGATTCCGCCGCGATCTGCCTTACGGTCAACGGCATTGGCCCAGGAGTTGGGCAACATAATCTCAAAAGCACCGAAAAAAGAAATGGCAAAAACCACCAGCAATGCAAAAAAGATCAGATTAAACCAGACGTTTGTAGAAAGTGCATTCAGGGCATCTGCGCCAAAAATCGCAGTAACGATGGTGCCCAGCAAAACATAGATTACCACGATAAAGATTCCGTATAAAATCGCATTGCGGCGACCCACGGCCAGATTTTTACTTTGCTTGGTAAAAAAGCTTACCGTCATTGGGATCATTGGGAAGACGCAGGGCGTTAGTAACGCCAGGAAACCCGAGGCAAAGGCTACAAAAAAAAGCGTCCACAGGTCTTTTTGCTCTTCCTGTTTAACCACTTTTTCAACCGGCTCAATCTTGTCTACTTCCTTTTCGACTTCGCTGGCGGTGCCAAAAGATTCAAAAGCATTAAAATCGGCTACCACCGTGCCTTTCTTGTTTTCGAGATCAAAAACGATGTATTTCTCCTCGTTGATGCATACTTCCTTACACACCTGATAGGTCAGAATGAGTTTGACCAGTTTGGTATTTTCATTCGTTAGCGTGATATCCTGGGTTATTGTGGCTGTATCGGACCAAAAGGTTTCATCCACCTCAAAAATATCGCTATACACCACTTCGGTTTCGCTTTCTTTAGCCGGACCGTCTAATGTGAAATCTTCACCGGCCTTAAGAAACTCCAGGGCTAATGGGATTGGCCCGGCAGGATCGGTAAACTGGGAGTAGATGTGCCATTCGGGTTCTATCTGCGCCTCCAGAATCAATTGGTAATGCGTGGCATCCTGTTGTTTTACTTTGGCCTCCCAGGTGGCGGGATTTTGTGTTCCTGATCCGGGTACAAAACCCTGAGCCTGTATGGCTAAAACAGAAAAAAAGGCAATAAGATACGTAATGTGCTTAATCATAATGAGCAGTTATTTTTACAAAACGGGTGGTAGCTTGTGTGACTTTAAAACGATCGTCGCTGCGTACATTAACAACCCAGATGATTTCATCGCCGGAACACACCACCCAAACGGCTTCTTTCTGAACCGCAGAGTATTTTAAATCTTTAAATAGTTTACTAAGCTTCTTCTTTTTGCCCTGCATCCCAAAGGGATAAAACGCATCGCCTTCCTGCCATCTGCGCACGCGAAGCGGATAGTGAAGCAAGCTAGCATCAAAAATAGCCTCGTTTGGACTACAATCCTCAAAATTTTCAGGCTTTTGCTGCACGAGCGTCAAACCGGGCAGGGCCAAACGGCTGTCTTCAGAATCTAATTTATAATCCTGCTGCGTATCGGCTTTCAATTCGGTAAGAATTAAAACATCACGGTCTTTGATCAGCCGGTAATCGCCCGAACTCACATATTTACCGGACTGTGCGTCTAGCAGGGCATAAATATCGTCCCAGGCGGTAAAGCCAAAACCCTTCAGCAATTGATACAAAACTGCTTTGGTATGCGGTACTTTCTTCAATTCGCTTATGCTTAGGTCATAACCTTTAAAAGACTGATTTACAATTTTTGAATATAAAAAGGCCGTGTAATCCTCAAGTAAATCCTGAGTTTCCCGAAGGTGCACCAGGGTGTTTTGAAATCCGTTTAAAAAATTGGCATTCGCTTCCGTCAATGCCGGAATGGCATGATGCCGCAGGTGATTGCGCAGGTACTTGTCTGAAGCATTGCTGCTGTCTTCGCGCCAGCTTATGCCCTGCTCTTCCGCATAGGTTTTAATTTGCTCACGCGAAAAGTTTAAAAGCGGCCGCACTACCCGCCTGTTGGTTTCCGGAATTCCGGTAAGGCCGTCGATGCCCGTTCCCCTGCCCAGATTGATGAGGAAGGTTTCCAGATCGTCCTGCGCATGGTGCGCCGTCAGGATATACTCAAAACCGTTCCGGGTGCAGAGCTCTTCAAACCAGGAATAGCGCAGTTCACGCGCGGCCATTTGAATGGAAATCTTTTCCGCAGCCGCGAAAACTTCGGTATCAAACGCCTGAATAAAAACAGGTTTGGAGAAGCCGGAAGCCAACTCCGATACAAAAACGGCATCGGCATCGCTTTCGCTTCCGCGCAGCTTAAAATTGCAGTGCGCAATGGTAAAATCAAGCCCGGTTTCCTGACACAGATGCGCAAGCACCGTGCTGTCGAGACCACCACTAACCGCCACCAAAACGGGTTTGTCTTTCAAAAACGAAAACGTGGAATCAATAAGCGTGGCAAAAGCTTTTTTCATGGACCCCAAATATACAATTTTAGCCGGGTGCACTTTTATTTAGCAATTGGGATTTATGCGCTCTAAGTCTAAAGTGCTATTTTTAGCTTTGTAACTCAGGTTACCGGTCAACAGCCCGGCGTCAGTTAATTTTACAGTCTTAAAAAACGAAATTTGAAAGCTTACTTCCCCATACTCACCTGGCTGCCGCGCTACAAACGCACCTATCTTTCCGGCGATATATCTGCCGGGCTTACGGTAGGCATAATGCTTATTCCGCAGGGTATGGCCTATGCGATGATCGCCGGCCTCCCTCCTGTTTACGGACTTTACGCTGCCCTGATTCCCCAAATCATCTATGCGATTATGGGAACTTCGCGGCAAATCGCAATTGGTCCTGTAGCGATGGACTCGCTTTTGATCGCTTCCGGTCTGGGAGCGCTTTCGATTTCGGGGATTGAGAATTACATCGCGATGGCAATTTTCCTATCCTTATTTATTGGAACGATTCAGGTTTTACTGGGTTTCCTGAAAATGGGGTTTCTGGTCAATTTTCTGTCTCGTCCCGTAATCAGTGGCTTTACCTCGGCCGCAGCACTTATAATCGGGATCAGCCAGCTGAAGCATTTGCTGGGCATTTCCATAAGCAGTAACAAAACCCTGCCCATTCTTAAACAAACTTTTTCGCAGCTAGACCAGATCAATCCGCTGGCAGTGGTAGTAGGTCTCAGCGGAATTGGAATTATGCTCCTGCTCAAACGCATACACAGTCAGATTCCCACAGCGATTGTGGTGGTTATACTGGGGATTGCTTTGGCGTATTTTACGCCTATCACCGATTATGGTCTGCAATTGGTAGGTAAAATCCCTGAAGGGCTTCCCGGGTTTCAGGTGCCTGAAATTCCCTGGTCTGAGCTGGGCCAACTCTTCACTTTGGCGCTGGCTATGGCGCTCATCGCTTTTATGGAAGTGGTTTCTATAGGCAAAGCTCTTGAAGAAAAAGTGAAAACCAGCAGGCTTGTTCCAAATCAGGAGCTTATTGCACTGGGTACCGGCAATATCGTAGGCTCGTTTTTTCAGTGTTATCCTACCACGGCGGGATTTAGCCGTACTGCGGTTAATTTTCAGGCAGGGGCCAAAACTGGCGTGGCGGCATTAATCAGTGCGGCCTTAGTGGGGCTTACCCTACTCTTTCTAACTCCGGTTTTTTACTATTTGCCTAATGCCATCTTGGCTTCAATTATTATGCTGGCGATCACCAGTCTGATCGATTTAAAATATCCGAAAGAACTGTATAAAAATCAAAAAGATGAGTTTGCCCTGCTTATCGTAACCTTCTTGATTACTTTGTTTGTGGGCATCCAGGAAGGAATTATTCTGGGCGTGCTGTTCTCCCTGCTGCTTATGGTGTACCGAACTTCAAAGCCGCATATGGCGGTTTTGGGGCAGATTAAAGGCACCACCTATTTTAAAAACGTCAACCGTTTTGCAACAGATATTATTGAACGTAAGGATATTCTGGTGGTACGCTTTGACGCCCAGTTATTTTTCGGCAATAAAGATTATTTTTACAGCGAGCTCAATAAGCACATTATGAGCAAGGGACCTCAGCTAAAAACCGTAATCATCAATGCTGAAGCCATCAATTATATCGACAGCAGTGCGATTTATATTCTTAAGCATTTGATTTTAGAGCTTCGCGAAAAAGATATCCAACTGATGATTGCAGCCGCAACAGGCCCTACACGGGATATTCTCTTTAAAACCGGAGTGACCGAAATGCTGGGTCCTGAAAATCTGTTTGTTCGTGTAGTTGAAGCGGTAGAGTTTATTGATGGCATACACCCCCGCACCGAAATTGAAGACCGGGTATCGCGGCAGTCGTTTTGAGTTTGGGTTTTCTGTTTTCTGTTTTCTGTTTTCTGTTTTCTTTTTCTAATATCTTAAACAAAAGTTGAATCGTGTAAAGGTTGAATCGTTGAATCGTATTGTTCAAACACTTCTCACCTCTTACTTTTTACTTGCCGGTTTTCCGTTTTTTTAAGCTGTTAAAAATAGTTGAATCGTGAAAAGGTTTAACCGTTGAATCGCATTATTTAAACACTTCTCACCATTTACCACTAACCTTATACTCTTTGTTCTCTGTTCTCTGTTCTCTGTTCTCTGTTCTCTGTTCTTAAATAAACTATCTCTGATTTCATATATAAATACAAAACCCGAACACGGAACTCCGAACCCTTAATTAAACCTGTACGTACCGGCGACGATGATAAAGCGATGCGGTTTGTTGCCTTCGATTTCGCCTTCGGTGTAATTCCATTTCATACCCAGCGTATAGCGTTTACTGGCAAAAAAGAGTCCGATATTCCCGTTAAAAATACTGTGATTCACGAGGTCTTGAGGTACTACTTTCACCCCGTTTGCATCGGCCTTTTCTATGGTGGCATTATAGGCCGAAAAATGCATATTCACCCCGGCTTCGAGGAAAAATTCGGTTTCTCCCCTGCCGAACAAACTTTGCTGCCGGGCTACAGATTGGGAAATGGGCAAAAATTTACCGATACGAAAATTAAGTCCGGCTTCGGCAAAATTAAAGATCGTACCTGCCGAAGCGCGCCCGAGTGCATAGAGACTAAACCAATCCTGAGTAATTAAGTCCTGAGCATATTCCGCACGAATATTAATCCCAAAGGTGTTGGGAATCTGATTCTCCCAATTGTCTACAAAAATGTCTTTCGAAAAATACTCGTGTATAAAATTCTGAATTTCCCCGGCCTGTACCGCCGGTCCCAAAATACCCAGATCGAGCTTAAACTGCACGTAAGACTTTTCAAACGCATAATTGGTCGCAAAATCAAAATAACCCCAGCCTGCATAGGGCTGCCGGGTTCGTACAATTTGAAACGTCCTGGCATAGTCGGGCGTATAAGCCTGTACGTGAGCCCCTATCCCGTGACTGAAGGCTGTTTTCTGCGGGAAAATTTTGGAAAGGAAATTTTCATTTAAGGGCTTCCAATTGAACGCAGCGTGAATGCCGTAGGTATAATGCCAGTCTGTACGCGCCCCAAAAACGGTAAAATCATTATCGTGACCCAGCAGGATTTCGTACCGATAACCCGGGGTTTCCTGAGCTTTTACCACAAAATTAAAAAGCAGGACCGCAATGAAGCATATCCTTTGGCTAAGGTTCATTAGGGGAATCTAAAATAGGGACATAATACCACATTTCTCAAATGCTTCAAAAGCAACATTCAATTTGTAACGCTAGTTACGTAATTCTTTTGAAATGCTTACGACCTTTGTTTTATGAATGACTACTTAAAAATCATCAGCGATTCGTTTACCGGTTACTTCAAGTATCTGGTTGATGAAATCACCAATCCGGGCTGGACCAATTATTTCTACTGGTTGCTGGGGCTTTCGCTATTGGTTTTTACTTTAGAAGTGGTCATTCCCTGGCGGAAGAAGCAGTCGGTTTTCAGGAAAGGATTTTGGCTTGACGCTTTTTACGTAGTGTTCAATTTCTTCCTGTTCTCGCTTATAGGTTACAATGCCCTTTCAAACGTGGGCGTGGCCTTATTCAATGATTTTTTGGGTCTTTTTGGCATCACCAATATCGTAGCTGTTGAGGTAAACACGCTTCCGGTATGGGCGCAATTGCTGCTGATGTTTGTGATCGCCGATTTTATACAATGGAATGTGCACCGACTCTTACACCGGGTGCCCTGGCTGTGGAAGTTTCACCAGATACATCACAGCGTGAAGGAAATGGGTTTTGCTGCGCAGTTTCGCTTCCACTTTGTGGAAACTTTAGTCTATAAAAGCATTCAGTACATTCCGCTGGCGATGATAGGCTTTGGGATCGAACAGTTTTTTGTGGTGCATATGTTTGCCGTATTTGTGGGGCATCTCAATCACGCCAATCTGGACTGGAGTTACGGGAAGCTGGGCTATATTTTCAACAATCCACGGATGCATATCTGGCATCACGCCAAAGAATTGCCCCCGCAGCATCGTTACGGGATGAATTTTGGTCTTACGCTCAGCATCTGGGATTACCTGTTTAAAACCGCTTATGTTCCGCATAGCGGAAAAGACATCGAAATCGGTTTTCACGGAGATGAGCAGTTTCCGGAAGATTTTGCCGGGCAGGTTAAATATCCGTTTTCTTCTAAAAACTAATTTTAGGACCTCCAAAATTAACTCCTAAAATACCCCCTCAACACTCCCAGCAGATGATCCAGGTCTTCACGGGTGTGAAGCGCAGTAATGACAATGCGGGTGAGCCGGTTAGCACCTCCTCCCGCATATTCAAAATCAGTCACAATGATCTGGTGGTCTTTTAAGTAATTAACCAGACGCCTGTCACTGAAATTGAAACCGGCATGGCCCGGATTGAATTGAAAAAATTCCGGGTTTTTCAGATTTTCTAGAAAATAAGATACGTTAGCCTTTAGCTTTTGATGCTGAAGGCTAATGTGTTTTACAGCACTTCCTAAAGTTGCAATCGCAGCAGGGCTGGCCGGACTCGCCCCTGCAAAAACCGGGCGTTGCCGTATTGCTTCCATACCAGCTGAACTGCCCAGAATAAACCCTGAGGGAGTGGCTAGTGCCTTAGCCAGCGAACCGCAAACCAGAAGGTCTTTTGCTCCGAGAGCTTTCAGACTTGCATAGCAGCCGCTTCCCTCCTCGCCCACGACACCTATGCCGTGGGAATCATCTGCAACCAAAATGAGTTGATCTAAAGGCAGACTTTTTAAAAAGGCATAATCGGGAAAATGATCTGATGAAAAAGAGATGCTGTCAAATAACAAAACCGGCGGTTTAGATGTTTTCTTTTTGAGGTAATTGAGAATGGAAAACCGTAAATCTTCAGAGGTTTCAAACTGAAAATCGGAAGCCACTCGCAGCGCCGCATGACTCCCGGGAAAGTGAAATAAATCATAACCCGCACTCCCCAGATAATCCCTTAAAATCTGGCCTGCCATAAACCCCGACGATGTGGTCAAACAGGCTTCGGCACCCGTAAATTGGGCAAGGACCTTTTCGGTTTCTTCGTAAAGACCGAGCTGTACATTACTGTTGCGGGAAGCGCCGTGACTGCTTCCGTAATGCAGAATGTTTTCAGCAAATGTCTTCAGAAAATCGGGATGTGTTTGCAAACCCAGATAGGAAGTTCCGCCAAAATAGCGGTACTCCACACCATCGTGAGTAAACACGCGACCGGGGTTGTGATTCAGCAGAAAACTCATAACAATTCAACTCCGCTGCCGCCGGTTGTCGGAAAAATCACTTTTCCGCCTTCCAGGATTTGAACCCCCGTGGCGATATCTTCTTTCAACAGCATCGCGCCATCCATATCCACATAATCCAGTTGGGGTAGTAATTGAGCAATTGCCGAAATACCCACGGTAGATTCGGTCATGCAACCCACCATTACTTTAAGGCCCAGACTTTTGGCTTCTTTAATCATTCGAAGTGCCGGGGTAAGCCCGCCGCATTTGGTGAGTTTGATATTGATCCCATCAAAATAACCGGCGCAGCGCTTTACATCTTCCTCAACGATACAGCTTTCGTCAGCGATTATAGGCAAAACGCTTTCAGCCTTAAGCGCTTGGAGTCCGTCCCAATCGTCTGCTTTTAAGGGCTGCTCCAAAAATTCAACCCCAAGTTCTTTAAGAGCTTTGGCGTTTTTGATTGCCGTAGCCGCATCCCAGGCGCAGTTGGCATCTACCCGAAAAACCGCATCGGTATGCTTACGGAGTTCGCTTACGATTTGCACATCATCGGGCGTTCCCAGTTTAATTTTATAAATGGGCCAGGGCATTTCCTGCATTTTCTCAAGCATCTTTTCTATGGAAGCCAGGCCAATGGTGTAGTTGGTTATGGGATAGTTTTGGTTAGAAGTTCCCCACAATTCAAAAAGCGGTTTGTGCTGAAGTTTTCCGTACAGGTCGTGAGCCGCAAGGTCCAGGGCGCAAATGGCAAAATTGCTCAGTTTACGTTCCACCAAAAAACTGTGGAAGGCTTCCGGCGTTTCCAAAACAAAGTCTTCAAGTTCCGTGCGAATCGCCTCTATTTCGGCCTGCATACTTTCAAAAGTGATCTGGTAATAGGGATTTGAAGTAGATTCCCCATAACCGGTCTTTCCATCCTGCGAAAGACAAACCACCAGACTGTCCTGAAAATCATGAGATTCACGGGAAATGGTAAACGTATGCTTTAAAGGGAGTTGGTATTTTTTTAAAGTAAGTTGCATAAAGGTTTGCTGTTTGAGCTAAAATTAAGCATATATAGCATTTTACATCGTCCAATACGTGTAAATTCCCTTTGTATCAAAAGTTACAGCCATCCTAACCTAAAGCTTTTAATTTCGTATAAAATTTCAGCTATGCTTATTAAACAATTTGAATATAAACCACTGTCCCATTTCTCCTATGCCATTTTAAGCGAGGGAAAAGTAGCTGTGGTTGATCCGGAGCGTGATCCCGCGCAATACTATGCCTTTGCGGAAGAGCACCATGCGCAGATCGTAGCCGTATTTGAAACCCATCCTCATGCCGATTTCATCAGCAGTCATCTGCAGATACATAAAGAAACCGGTGCAACGATTTATAACAGCGAAAAGACCGGTGCAGATTATACGCATTAACATTTTGATGAAGGTGATCACGTTAAAATGGGAAGCATCGCTTTTACCGCTTTAAATACACCGGGACACAGCCCGGACAGCATTACGATTGTAGCAAAAACGGAAGACGAAACCGCATTATTTACCGGTGACACCCTATTCATTGGGGATGTAGGCCGTCCTGACCTGCGTGAAAAAGCCGGAAACCAGACCGCGAAACGCCGGGATCTGGCCAAAGCGATGTTTCAGACCATAAGCACAAAATTTAAGAATCTGCCCGATGGGGCGATGGTTTATCCTGCCCACGGTGCCGGCTCGCTCTGCGGTAAAGGCATGAGTGCAGATCAAACCAGCAGTACTTTAAGGGAACAGCGGGAAACCAACTGGGCCTTCAAAATGAACGAAGAAGAAGCATTTATCAATCAGTTGCTTGATTCACAACCTTTCATCCCGCATTACTTCGGCTATAACGTAGATCTCAACAAAACAGGGGCCCCTTCCCTGAGAAGCGCTGTAGCCGATATCCCCTTTAATCTGTTTGAAACCGAAGTTAACGGCGATGCTTTGGTTGTTGATACCCGCGATGAAGCCGTTTACAAAAAAGGACACAAGCGCAACAGCATCAACATTATGGCCGGTAAGGAGGCTCATAAGTTTGAAACCTGGCTTGGCGCAATAGTGAAGCCTGAAGAAGAATTCAGCGTGGTGGTTGCTAATGCTGCTGCAGCTCACGAGGTTTTAGACCGAATTGCTAAAATAGGTTACGAAACTCAGGTAAAGCGGGTTATCACTCTGCAGGAACCTACCGGAGTACGCTCTTCCAAACTGGATTTGGACGCCTTTAAAGCCGACCCGGAAGCCTATACCGTAGTTGACATCAGAAACCGCAGCGAGACCGAAGCCGGAACATTCTTTGATCACGCGCTTACCATCCCCCTTCACGAATTGCGGGAACGTAGCGGCGAAGTCCCTACTGATAAACCCATCGTGGTGCATTGTGCGGGCGGATACCGCAGTGCGACCGGGAGCAGCGTGCTCGAGACTGCTTTAGCTCAGGCTAGGGTCTATGATCTGGGCGACGCGGTAAAAGACTTTCAGTAGGATTACTATCCCAGTTTTTCAACCCAAACCTGCTGATCAATCGGGAAAACAGAAGGCCCAAATTGGTTAAAAACGGCAACATCTGCAGCATCTTTACCCAACCCGAGAATGACATAACCACCGGTCGAGCCCATTTGCGTGGCATCAAAAGTGTACCAACGGTTTCCGACGTAGGCTTCAAACCAGGCGTGCATATCCATAGGCTGTAAATTGTAAAGGTAACCTACCACAATCCGGGCAGGAATACTGAGACTTCGGCATAGGGCTATGCCCAAATGAGCGAGGTCCCTGCACACCCCGTATCCATTAGTGTTGACCTGAATTGCTGATAAAGGCTCATTGTTGCTGCCGGGTATGTATTTGATATTAGACCGCAACCAGTTTGTAATCGCAGCTACCTGATTGTATCCCAAGATCTCACCCTGCGTGATAGACACCGCCAGTTCGTTAAAACAATCAGACTCGCAATACCTGCTCGGCAATAAGTAACTCAATACCGAATCGGGTAAATTCTGAATTTCTACAAACTCAGCTCCATAAGCCTCATCTGTATAATCTGATGTTACTACTACAGAGGATGTTTTGATCGAGAACATACCGCAGGGAGCAGTTAAACGTTGACAAAGATTGCCGTAATCATCTGTAAATTCATAAACCGGCGTGCCCGGGTCGATCTCATATTCCTGTTGTTCTACCCACTGCTGGCTTCCGCTACGCGGTCTCAACATTAAAATAAACGGTGTGGGCGTGGCAATCTCAAATTTTAAATTGCAACCTGTTCTTAGACGCATAGGTAAAAATTAAAGCCGGATTAGTAAGCATTGGTTCGGTTTTTAAATCGATATAAATCAGTACTAATTTCGAATAAAAGCGGTGCTTTAGGAAGGTAAATCCAACTAATTTTAAATAATTAGCACATTCCTTAAAAGCTGACTTTTAATTGAATAAAAGACAGAAAATAGCGTTTAGTCTACAACATGTTCATGTTTTGTTTGGTTGTTCTTCCAATCCCAACTTCTACATCTGTTATGGTAATTCAACCTAAACACATTTTTCAATTTATAAATCTCCTTTTCATGACAAGGTGTTCTTATTTATTTACCGCGCACCAGTACTTCAGCAGGTTTATGGTAAACTACCGGAAAAGGAAACGCCAGCGATTCATTTTTTACGATTTGCAGGTTATCAAACAGCCGAAAACAAACGTTTTTATTCCGGTTTTATTTTCATTTTAAAATGAAAGACATTTAACAGTAAAAGCCTTGTTTTTGCTGGGCTTATAAAGCTTTTGGGTCGTAAATTTACTCGTGAATTAAGGCGGAATAAATCTGGCTTTGATTCGAAAAACTAAAAATGCCTTCGGGCCTGCCCAAAGGTAGTTTTGCATATTAAACTGGCTGCATTTTTAATCCTTTCGCAGCTGCGAAAACTGTAAAAGATGGATACCGAATTACTTGCCCGAATCCAGTTTGCCTTTACCATTGCCTTTCATTACATCTATCCGCCTCTTAGCATCGGGATTGGCCTGTTGATGGTCTTTTTTGAAAGTATGTTTATCAAAACCAAAAAAGAGCAGTATCACATTCTGGCCAAATTCTGGACTAAAATCTTTGCGCTTACTTTTGGTATTGGGGTGGTTACCGGAATTGTGATGGAGTTTGAATTTGGTACCAACTGGGCGACCTACTCGCGCTATGTGGGTGATGTTTTTGGCAGCGCACTGGCAGCTGAAGGAATTTTTGCTTTTGCCCTCGAAAGCGGTTTTCTGGGCGTGTTGCTTTTTGGCTGGAACCGCGTTAAGCCCTGGGTACATCTGCTATCAACCATTGGGGTATTTCTGGGATCTATGTTTAGCGCGATCTGGATCGTGGTGGCAAACAGCTGGCAGCAAACCCCGGCGGGCTATCACATTGTGGGTGAAGGCCTGAATGCCCGTGCTGAGATCACCGATTTTTGGGCGATGGTTTTCAATCCGTCTAGTGTAGAGCGCATCATACACGTTTGGCTCGGTGCCTTTTTAGCAGGCGCGTTTTTGATACTGAGTGTTCACGCCTATTATATTTTAAAGGGGCGTTATGTGGCGATCTCCAAAAAAGCCTTTAAAATCACCCTGATTGTGGCCACGATAACTTCCCTTGGGCAGCTGGTTGCCGGTCACGCGAGTGCAGACGGGGTTGCCAAAAATCAGCCCGCAAAGCTTGCTGCGCTTGAGGGACATTTTGAAACGGAAGCTCCGGCAGATCTATATCTTTTCGGCTGGGTAGATAAGGAAAAACAGGAAGTTACCGGCCTGGCGATACCCGGCGGACTTTCCTTTTTAATAGATCAGAACTTTGAAACGCCGGTAACCGGGCTTAATGCCTTCCCTGAAGAAGATCGCCCTTCGCAAATTAACGCGGTGTTTCAGTTTTACCATCTTATGATTGCCATTGGCATGTTTTTGATAGCCTTGAGTCTTTATGGCTGTTATTTATTGTGGCGCAAAAAGCTGTTTCAAAAGCGCTGGTTGTTGTGGGTGTTTGTGTTTACCGCCCTGCTTCCGCAGATTGCCAATCAGGTAGGCTGGTTTGCCGCCGAAATGGGCAGACAGCCCTGGGTGGTTTACGGCCTGCTGCGCACAGATCAGGCTTTTTCGCAGGCGGTGTCAGCCAACCAGATTTTGTTTTCGCTGATCCTGTTTATGTTGGTGTACAGCCTGTTGTTTGTGCTGTTTGTGTACCTGCTGAACAAAAAAATAAAGCATGGCCCTTATGAGGAGTCTGAGGAAGATGACGATAACCGCCCGCTCACTAAAGAAATTTCACAAGCAGTAACCGGTTAAAACACAGATTATGGAAACATTTTTAGGATTAGACTACCCCACCTGTTGGTTTCTGGTTGTAGGCGGACTTTTTTCGGGCTATGCCATTTTAGACGGTTTCGATTTTGGCGCGGGTGCCTGGCATCTGTTTTTTAAAAAGGAACAAAGCCGGCGTATCGCGCTCAATGCCGTGGGGCCGGTTTGGGATGGTAATGAAGTTTGGCTGGTGATTGGCGGCGGGGCGCTCTTTGCGGGTTTTCCGGTGATGTATGCCACCCTGTTTTCGTCGCTTTATGTACCCTTTATGCTGTTTTTGGTATTTATCATATTCCGGGCGATTGCTATTGAATTTCGTGGTAAAGAACCGATGTTGTGGTGGCGCAGACTTTGGGATGTGTGTTACAGCATTTCGAGCATTATGCTGGCGTTTTTATTGGGAGTCGTTTTAGGCAATGTGCTTCAGGGAATCGCCATAGGTCCCAATTTTGAGTACGCGGGATCGGGCTTTTTTGAATTTTTAAATCCGTATGCGCTGATGACCGGTGTTACGACTTTGACACTATTTATGGCGCATGGTGCCATTTATTTACTGCTAAAGACCGAAGGCCGACTTTTTGCCAAGCTTACCTATCTGCTCAAGAAAGGCATGATCTTCTTTATGGTAAGTTTTGCCATTACCAGCCTGTATACACTATTGTACATTCCGCATCTGTCTGATGATTTTAAGAGCAATCCCGCGCTGTTTATCATGCCCCTGCTCACCTTTATGAGTATCGCCAATGTACCGCGCCTCGCCAGCAAGCGCAATTATAAAATGGCGTTTTTCTTCTCCTCACTTACGGTAAGCCTGCTTATGGTTCTGGTGGCCATAGAATTATATCCCAACCTGCTGTTTTCAACTCTGGACCCTAAATACAGTCTGGATATTTACGAGGCGGCTTCGTCCGATAAATCGCTGGGCATTATGTTGCTGTTTGTAGCTATTGGCGGTCCGCTTGTGCTGGGCTATACTTTTTTTGTCTACCGAACCTTTAGAGGCAAGGTGCAACTGGATGATCACAGCTATTAACGCATATACTCCTGCCACGCTACGATAAGGTATTTTTCCTTTCCGTTTTTCTTAAGGTCTAGAAAGCCGTAGTCGTAAACAAAGAGATAGACATCGCCCTGCGTGTTTTTCCAGTAGTGGGTAAAAAACCTGGGATTGAAGCCTTCGCTTTGTAATTCTATTTTGGCAAGCGTAGTATAGCCGCTGCGGTTATGCGCCTTAAGAATCTTTCGGTTTAGTTTGAGCTGGCGGTCAACTTCCAAAAAGAAAACGTCTTTTTCCCGGCGCTTTTCGTATTGCTGAATAGACTTGCATTTAATCGAACAGAATTTTTTATCGGTGCGCCCTTTTAAAGGTTTTTCTTCTTTAGTTTTCTTTTTCTTCAGTATAGCAAGAAGGCACCGTTAAAAATTTTTGAAGCCTTGGAGAAAATTTAGGGGCCTTATTGCGGTTTTGCCTGATAAGGCAAAAATACCTAAGAAAAAGTGTCCTTTCTTTTGGTTCGTTTTCTTTGGACAAGCAAAGAAAATGAACAGAATAAACTATAGGAACTTGGCCTATTTACAGCGTCTTATTTCGCGTAAAAAATCAAACTCTTACGTAAACCAAAGCATTAATGCGATCAAGTTTTATTATGAGGTGGTTTTGGGAATGCCCAATCGCTTTTATGAACTGGAACGCCCCAGAAAGGAATACAAACTTCCTGAGGTCGTATCGAAACAGGAAATTCTTTCCCTAATCGCACACACTAACAATATTAAACATAAGTGTATAATAGCGCTTTTATATGGTTCCGGGTTAAGACGCAGTGAGTTGTTAAATCTAAAAATTGAAGATATAGACAGTAAGCGGATGCTCGTTAAAATTAGGCAAGCCAAAGGCAATAAAGACCGATTGAGTATTTTATCTCAAAATGCGTTACTGGATTTACGCACGTATTACAAACAATTTAAGCCGAAAGAATATCTTTTTGAAGGTCAAAACGGCGGGCAATACAGCGGTCAGGCAGTAGTAAAGATTATTAAAAATGCCGCCAAAAAAGCAAAAATCACTACCAAAGTTACCCCTCATACATTAAGGCATAGCTTTGCTACGCACCTGCTGGAAGCCGGTGTAGATTTAAGACAAATACAGGTTTTATTGGGGCATCAATCAACTAAAACTACTGAAATCTACACGCACGTAGCAACAAATACTTTTAAAACAATTAAAAATCCATTAGATTAGTGCTTGATAAAACAGATATAACACAACCAGTTGTGTTATACGTACGTTGTGTGCAATTTGAGAAAATGAAAAAACTATTAACATTTACATTTCTGATTTTACTATTCAGTTGCGAATCAAAAGTTAACGGAATTTTTTATATCTCAAACGGAAGTCAAGAACAAACTGAAATTCCTTTGCGATTGATAGTGGATAATGACACAATATTTGACCAAAATGCTAAATACACAAATATTGCACCTGACTTACAATACATTGAAAACAAAAAGCTGACTAAAGGAAAACACGAAATTATTTTTGAGGTTGCAAATTCTGATTTGAAACGAACAGAAAACGTGGAATTTGAAAAAGATAAATGGATTTTTCTATCGTATGAATTTAAAAAACCTGCTGATTCAATAAGAAAAGCTGAATTGGACAAAAGTTTTGGCGGAATAAAGGACTCGACAAACTTATTTCTGTATAACGGACGAAAACCAAGTCTGACTTTTCACATAATGGAAAATGAACCAATACATCAATAAAAAACTGCACACAACAATGTATAACCGCAATTACGGCGGATTCGACTGCGTCCGAATCCACTCGGAATTGCTAACGTCAGTGCTAAACCGAAAATTAACGCATATTAACCCGTAACTGACGGTTATACAAACCGTTGTATGCCATATAAAACAGAAACGAAACAGTGAAATTAAAACGAAGGAGAAAATTAGTAACATACTTAAATATTTTAGACCAACCTGTCCGATTTAACCCATTCGTTTTCAGTCGGACTTTTTTATTATGGGCTATACTTGGATTAATTGGAGGAATAATTGCAGGAATTTATTGGATTGGACTTGAGTTTCTGACTCATCAATTAGCTTTTTTTAATGGTTGGCAAGTAATTCCTGTAATGGCAATTTGCGGACTATTAGCAGGCTTGGTAATTCACTTCATTGGAGACCCAGGAGAAATACATTTAATCGTAAACAACATTCGGTTCAACAAAGGAAAACTTGACCCTAAAAACAATCCATCTATGGTTCTCTCCTCATTACTGTGTGTTGCGTCAGGAGGAAGCCTTGGACCCGAAGCACCATTAGTTCAAGTGACAGGCTCAACAGGAACTTGGTTAGGTAAATTATTAAGACTTAAAGGAGAAGAATTACGGTCATTAAGTATCGCAGGAATGGCTTCAGGATTCACAGCATTATTTGGTGCTCCTTTGGGTGGTAGTTTGTTTTCATTGGAAATTTTGCACCACAAACACGCAGTAGAGTATTACAAAGCTATTATTCCTGCATTTGTTGCAAGTTGTTTTAGTTACTTGGTGTTTGCATTAATCATTCATTTGGGACTTGGCCCAATATGGGACTTATCAGCTTATGAATACTCAGGTATTTTTGATTTTGGTTATGCAGTTCTATTTGCAGTAGTTGGAGCTACTTTTGGGTGGGCTTTTATTTTTTGCACCAAATTTTTTAAATCATTATTTGAGAAAAAACCAATTCCCATTTATTTCAAAACGCTGATTGGAGGAATTTTACTTGGAGTAATTGCATTCTACTTTCCAATAACAAGATACTTTGGACATCACGAAATTAACGAACTGCTTTCAGGGAATTTCCCATTGACTTTATTGTTTGCTATTTTAATTTTCAAAATTATAGCCATTTCAATAACAGTTACATCAGGTTGGAGAGGTGGATTTATCATTCCTTTGTTTTTTGTAGGAGCAACATTAGGACTTATTATTCATCAACTTTTTCCTGTAATAAATTTGACATTAGCGATAGTTAGCTGTATGGCGGCAATTAACGCCTGTGTAACTCGAACACCAATGAGTACAACAATTTTACTTGCAACATTGACAGGGTTTGGACATTTTATCCCAATCTTATTCGCAAGTTTAACAGGTTATTTTTTAGCACCAAGAATACCTTTTATTGGCTCACAAATGGAAAAAGAATAAAAATACGGCATACAACAATGTATATAAAAAATTAGGCGGAACAGTACTGAATTTAAGGATTTTAGCTCGTATCAAAATTTATGCTTAACCGAAAGTTTAGTGCTTCGTAATCGCCTACTTTTCATATACTAACCGTTGCCATTAATTTTGAGAATGAAAAATCTAATAATAATTTGTCTTTTGATTTCAAGTGTTACAGCTTGTAATTCTCAACAGAAAAATAACAAAGAGAAAGACCAAGAAATGTTCAATATATTCAAAAAGAAAAAACAGAATAAGGAAGAAATACTATCTCACGCAGATTACAACAAACTTTTTGACAATGACTCAATCGAAGGAATGCCGATTACAGTAATTGATATCGGAAAACTGAAAGTACCTACTGGAAAAATTGTTGTTTGTGACCCACTTGTAACACCAGATATGCAACCTCTAAATCGAGAAGTAAAAAGTGGAGAATATCCAATCAAAATTTATGAAGTTAAAACAGAAAATTCTGGAGACAGATATGCAATAGCCCAATTGGAATTTAATAATCTACGAGCTGAAAAATGGGTATTAGCCGTTCGAGATGGAGAGGATATCAATGAATTGACTGAAGAAGGAGACTTTTTCGGATTTCCTGTTGACGCTGGATTGGGTGGTTTTTTTGACATTCAAGCTGGAGTGGAATATTTGAAATTTCAAGACGACTTTATGAAGTCAAATCCTAATGGGAATATTTATGACGACTTTTTTGCAATGGAATTTAAGAAAAGTGCAAAAGACCAAAATGACCCAAACGACTATGGGAATTGGGTGAATTTTAAACTTCCGAATTCTGACTTAAATATCACAATGTTTCAATCAGGTTACGGTGATGGAATGTATCCAGCATATTGGGGAATTGACAAAAATGGAGAAATAACATCATTGGTAATTGACTTTTTTGTTGTCCTTTTACCAGATGATGAATAATAAAAAACTAATGGCAACATTGGTAACCGTTGCACAAGTCCATAATTTCTAAAAAAATCAATCTATTTAAACTGTTTTTAAGCGGTTTTCTAGTTTTAGACCGTTGATAAACATTGGAAGTTAATGTGCGTTAGAGTTGATGTAAATGCTTGTTCTACGGTCGTTTTTACTCTAAAATACAAGCCGAGCATCCCTGCCCCGCTTTTGGTGCGCTTTTCAATAAACTTCAGGTACTTTTTAATGTTGTAGGCAATGGCAGCAAGCTGCATACACTTGTTGGCCTGCTTTAATCCTATGGTATTTACCTTTCTTAACCCCATAAACTGAGTCAAGGTGCCAAAAACAGGTTCTACCGTGCTTTGGCGCTTAGCTTTCATATACCGGCCCTGTGTGCTTTCTACCCGGGCTATGTTACGCTGGTATTCTGCCCGGTAATAGGTGACGCTAAACTTTTTCTCCTGAGCACTTTTACCCAGACAGCTGCTGCGTATGGGGCAATCCATACACACATGTTTGCGGGCTCGGTATTCCTTCTTGCGGGTATCCGTTCTGTAATCGTTGAACTCCTTGGTAAACGGGATTATTTTGCCCTGTGGGCATAGGTAATGATCTTTATTTTCAACATACTCAAAGCCTTCGGGACCGCCTTTAAAGGTACCGTGAGCAGGTATAAAACTCTGGATTCTCTGACGCTCTAAAAATGCATAGTTTTCACCGGAGCTGTAGCCCGTGTCTGCAACACAGTTCTCCCAGACCAGACCCTGCTGCCACAGACGCCGCTTTACACGCTTAACAATATCGGGAAGTTGCTGGTTATCCTTACCGTCTGCGTGATAAGCTTTAATGTCGGTGATCACATGATGACCCGTATCTACACTTAGCTGGCTCAGGTAATTGAGTTTTCTAGCCTTGCCCGGTTTCACACTAATACGAGCGTCAGGGTCAGTAGGACTATAGTGGGTTTTATTGCTGGTGTATTTACTGCCTTTGTTACCAGCGCCGGGTCGCTGGTCACTTCGGCTAGCGCTCAGCACAGGCCTGATCTTTGCTCCAACGCTTGTTGCGGGTAGTTATAGCTTTTAACTCCTGCTCATTAGCGGTTATGCTGCGCTGGTCGTTATTTGATTTATCCTCTTTGCTTTTGCGAAAAGGCTGCTCTTTATCCATCGACTGATGTGACGAACCCTGCGCAGGTGAGACTCCAGTTCTTCCTCAGGCACTTTAAGTTCCAGAGTGTCCATCGAAGCGTTGGCCTTTACCGGGGCGCTGTCAATAGCCTGGGTATGACCGCTCACCATACCTGCTTCTACACAAAGAATGAATACTTTGGTAAAAACCGATTCAAACACCTCTTCCGGGAACAACTGCCGCGTTCGGCTGATGGTAGAATGCCAGGGTAATTCTTCATCAATATCATAGCCTATAAAATACAGGATATCAAGTCGCATACTGCAGTGCTCGATAAGCTTGCGGTCGCTGATGATGTTTTCTAAATAACCCACCAGACAGAGTTTAAAAAACACCACCGGATCAATACTCTTCTGACCACTGCTACCGTAAAAGTCCCGGGTGAGTTGATAGAGAAAATCAAGGCTCAATGCTTCCTTTAGACGCCGGTAGAAGTTGGTAACCGGTACCCGCTCACTCAACTGAAAACTGTTGAAAAGCTGCTCTTGATATACTTTCTTTCCTTGCATACCATGAAATTACAACTCAATTGTAAATTACAGGTAAACCGTATGTTAGCTTTTTGCTAACTTGTGCAACAGGCACAATGGCTATCAGTAATTGCTTGTTCTCACCTACCTATGAAAATCCTCGCGGATTTTCAGTTTGGTGTGTACTTGCAAAAGTTAGTACTAACCCACGCAACTACTCATAGCCGAGACGTTATGTGCAATTAAAAAACGACACTAAAATTTAAAAGTAACAACAATGACTGAAGTATTTATTACGAACTTTGAAAATCAAAATCAAGCGGACAAAGTTGCGAACTCTATTCTTAGCAACTATTCAGATATAAAAATCAACACCGACTTGAATGAAACAGAATTACCCTTTCATTGCAGACACACTATTTTGAGAATTGAAGGAGAAAATTTCAACTCTGACGAAATAAATAGCACCGTAAATAGATTACGAATTAAATGCCAAGTCTTAGAAGATAAAATCTGCTTATAATGGCTGAGTTTTGGGAAGAGGCATTTAAAGACAAAAAAGAAATGTGGGGTTCAAAACCTGCAAAATCCACCATCTTGACAAGTGACTTTTTTGTTGAAAAGAATTTACAAAACATTCTAATTCCAGGGATCGGATATGGTCGGAATGCTAAAACTTTCATAGATAATGGAATATCAGTAACAGGAATTGAAATTTCACAAACCGCAATTGATTTAGCTCACGAACATTTTGACAATAACTTAACAATTCATCACGGGTCGGTAACAGAAATGCCGTTTGACGACAAATTATATGACGGAATATATTGTTACGGACTAATTTACTTATTGGATAAAGACGAAAGGAAAAAACTAATTCAAGACTGTTTTAACCAGTTGACAGAAAACGGATATATGGTTTTTACAGCTATCACAAAAGATGCTAAAACTTACGGACAAGGAACACCGATAAGTAAAAACCGTTTTGAAATGTTTGGCGGTGTTAAAATTTTCTTCTACGACAAAGAAACCATAGAGAAGGAATTTGGCGAATTTGGATTATTTGAAACTACGGAGGTGATTGAAAACTATCCTTTTCATTTAATAAAATGTACGAAACGGAAATAAAAGCCCATAACAAAGATAACCGCTGCACAAGTCCATAGTTTCTAAAAAATCGATCTATTTAAACCTCCCGAATCCTCGGGATTAAGCGGTTTTCTAGTTTTAGACCGTTGATAAACATTGGAAGTTAACGTGCGCTAGCATTGATTTAAATCCTTCTTTAAAAAAAAAACAGAAAGCAAAAGCCAGTTTATTATCATTCATAACCCCAATAACTACATCCCAAAGCGTGGGGATACTGCTTTCAAAGTAACCTGAAATTACCAAGACTGCGTGTTACTCTAAAAAATACGATTTTCGAAGCTTAAATTGCTCCCTGCCTTAATCCTGTAAAATGATAAAAACAGAAAATTTCGATAAAGTTGAAATTACTTCTCAGGAAGAACTGAGGTCATGGCTAATGAAAAATCACGCTCAACCTGATAGTGTTTGGCTGATCACTTATAAAAAAAATGAACCCGCTAAATACGTTACAAGGTGGGATGTGCTTGATGAATTAATCTGTTTTGGATGGATTGATGGAATCAGGCGTAAGCTGGATGCTCATAAAACGATGCAGTTAATTTCCCAAAGAAAAGTGGAGCATTGGGCAAAAACGTATAAAGAAAGGGCAGCTAAATTAATACGTGAGGGAAAAATGCACGAATCAGGATTAAAAGCTATCGAAATTTCAAAATCAAATGGACTTTGGCATTTTATGGACGATGTTGATAATTTAGTTATTCCGGAAGACCTGCACGAGGAACTCTCAAAAAACGATGGAGCTTTAGGATTTTTCAATTCGATCAACCCTTCGAGTAAAAGATTTGCATTAAGGTGGATTAAACTTGCTAAAACTGAAAAAACAAGAACTAATCGAATCTTGAAACTTGTTGAACTTTCGGCAAAAGGAGAAAAGTTGCCGGGAAGTTAATAAACAAAACCTCAGCCGGCAGTACTGAGCTTTTTACAAACCCTTACTTCTTAGAAATCAGGCTTATTTAAACCTCCGAAAGCGCAGAATTGAGCAGCCTTTTCGTTTATGAACTGTAAATCAACTCTTCACTAACTGCTCTTATGCCTTTTTCTAATATTGTTTTGAGTTTCCAAAACATGACCCGCATTCTTTACCCATTTTGGCTGGAACGCCCTAATTTTCAAATAAAAATTTTAGCCCTATTTTAGTGCGATTAAAAGCCAAGGTATGTCTGCAATGCAACCCCCGGAAACGTATAAAAAACAGGAATACAACGACTTTGGTCTGGGCGAAAAAGCCACTTCCGGCCATTACCGCGTGCTTAAAAAGGATGGTTCTTTCAATATTCACAAAGACAATATCCCTTTTTTAGAAAGACTTAATTTTTTCCATGCTCTGGTTACCATGTCCTGGCCGCGCTTTTTGCTGCTTGTAGGCCTCACCTATTTCTGTACCAACCTCCTCTTTGCCTCGATTTATGTTGGCATCGGTACCGAAAATTTAACCGGAATAAATGGCATCACCCCATTTGAGCGTTTTACCGAAGCTTTCTTTTTCAGTGCACAAACCATAACAACTTTAGGCTATGGGCAGGTGGCTCCATTGGGTATTCTGGCCAATGTAGTTGCCGCTACAGAGTCTATGTTGGGGCTATTGGGTTTTGCTCTGGCTACCGGTCTGGTTTACGGTCGCTTCTCAAAACCGGCTGCAAAACTTAAATACAGCGAGCACGCCGTAGTTGCGCCTTACAAAGACATCAACGGCTTTATGTTTCGGGTGGCAAATCCGCACGGGAATCAATTGCTTGAGATTGAAGCCCAAGTTTCCCTCTCTATTTTGCGTGAGAATTCAAGCCTGCGCGATTTCTATGAGCTCGAACTGGAACGCTCTAAGGTGGTATTTTTACCTGCCGTCTGGACTATTGTTCATCCCATTTCAGGAGACAGCCCCTTCTTAAAATTTAAAAAGCAGGAACTCGCTATGGGTGACATCGAGATCATTGTAGTCATTAAAGCTTTTGACGAAAGCTTCTCGCAATCAGTCTATTCCCGCTCTTCGTATAAGTTTGATGAAATCAAATGGGGAGAGAAATTCGTGTATTTAATGGCTCACAAAAACGGAAGGATTTCAGTAGATCTGAGTGGCCTTAGCAGGTCTGAAACTGCAGAACTCAATACCACTTCGTAGCCTGATCAAATTTCAAAATCGTAAAACTTAAGATAAAATTAAACCTATAGCATTCTAAAATTGGTATTTTCATCCGCTTAATGCTTCCGGCTGTTTAGATTGTGTCTATGAGAAATTCGTTACTTCAGTTTATTTACAAATTAGGCAGGCTGCTGCGCGATAAATTTCATCAGTACAACCCCGGTCTTCCCTACCTCATTACGATTCTTGTGGCTTTGGTCATTGTTGTTTTGTGCATCAACCTGTTTATCGAGCTTACCGATACGCTGGAGTCTGATACCCTAAACGCCTGGGATTCGCGCGTTACCGAATTTGTTCTCTCTTACCGTAACCCTGCACTTACCAATTATTTCATTATCGTCACAGATATTGGCGACCTGTACGGTTACCTCTCTATTCTGGTAATCGCCACAATCTTATCGTATTTTGTTTTTAAGCAATGGAAGTATGTTTTGCAAATTGTTCTGGTACTTGCCCTGGCTTCGATCTCAAACGTGATTTTAAAACGCTTTATAGACCGCGCACGCCCCGGTATAGAACATTTGGTTACGGTAGAAACGCTAAGCTATCCCAGCGGGCACGCGATGAGCGCAATGGCGTTTTACGGCTTTCTTATCTATCTGGTTACCCGTTTTAGGATGAACACGTTTTTAAAAGCACTCTGCATTACTGCCCTGGTGCTTTTTATTCTCAGCATCGGTATCAGCCGAATTTATCTGGGTGTGCATTTTCCTTCAGACATCGCCGGTGGCTTTATCGCCGGTTTTATCTGGGTAATTTTCTGTATTCTGCTTTTTAATGTAATCGAATTATTCCGCAGGGATCCTAAAACATAAGCTTTTAAAATAGCTACTTAGTATAGCTGATAAGTTGAAAGGCTTTAATGCCTGATGTTTAGCTTTCGCGAAAGCTTAAAACGGATAACCAATAGCAAAATTCAAAATCGGATTACTCACGTCCCACGACCAGCGCTCGCCTTGTTGCAAACTGGGATCGTGAAAAGGAGCTGCAAGATCCAGACGTATTACAAAACTCTGAATGTCTACACGCAACCCAAAACCGCCTCCAATACCCAGCTCACTCATAAAATCACTGCCAAAGGTATCACCATCTAAAGCCTCGTTATCTGTGGTGTTCCAAACGTTTCCGGCATCGACAAACAAGGCTCCCTTCAGCACATTGATCAGCGGAAAGCGGTATTCGAGATTGGCCTCTAAACGTAAATTACCGGTCTGATCATAGTAACTGTTGTCATTATCGGGCTCGTAAGTTCCGGGACCCAGCGAGCGCGTTCTAAAGGCTCGTACACTATAGGGTCCGCCCGAAAAGTACTGCTTGGTGTACGGCACCACTTCAGAATTGCCATAAGGAACACCCAAACCGGCGAAAAGCCGTGTTGCAAGGGTTTGATTGCTGAAGTTGAAATGATACCGCACATCGGCATCCAGACGCGCGTATTGCGCATAATCAAGGCCAAAAATACTCTGTGGTTTATTTCCGCTTGCAATAAGGCTCAGGCTATTACCGGCGGTGTCAAAATTGGCGTTAAAATAAATCTGATGCGCTTTCCCCGCGTCTACCATACCGTTATAAATAAACGAGTAGGTAAGACCCGAAATAAACTGCTGCTCAAAACTGGTTTGTAAAAAAGGATTAGCCTCCAGAATGGCATCAAATTCAGGAGTGGTATTGGCCAAAGAAACGTAGTTTATCGCTACCGGATTGATCTCGTGAGTCACGTATTTATTAGCCTGCCATACGTAACCAAACTTCCCTTCCACCGAACCCAGCGTAAACAATTGGGTACGATTGAGATAAGCCACGCCCAATTCCATCTTCGTTTTGGGAATGTCGTATTTGAAATAGTCTTTGGAAATGGTAACGGGAAATAGCATTCTGGGGAAAATCAGCGTTCCGTTTAAACCCAATTGAATGCTCGAACTCCCGGCATTATTGCCTGCACCACCGGCCTGTACTTCATAACTTCCGTCCAGGGAAATATTGAGCGTCTCCCCGCCTTTAAACAGATTGCGGTTTACAAACGTGAATCCCAGTCCCGGACCGGTAAAGCCGTTGGATTTGGTGACCCCTTTTACCTCAGCGCGCACGGCACGTTTGTTTAAGGGCGAAAGAAAAATATTGGCTTCCAGCAATCCCAGACTGTCATCTGCCGCATCGGTTTCCAGCTCATTGTAGCGAATGTTCACAAACTTATAGGCACCAATAGAACCCAGTCTGCGGCTGGTGGATTTTGAGGTTGACGGACTGTACAAATCGCCTTCTTCGAGCAGGATAAAAGGATCGAGACGCTTCGGTTTAAAAAAGGTTTCGCCCTGAATAAAACTCTTCTGAGCAAAGCGGGTTGTATCTAAAGCACTACTGTCTAATTCTACCGTATTATTGGGATACACATTGACTTTAGCAATCTTGTAGGGTATCACCGATTTTGGAGGAACGTCCTTTTTCAGCCTTAAATAAAGATCAAAGCGCCGGTTTTTATACTGATTGGTATCGGTCTCAAAAATCAAAAATGCCGGGTTGAAGTTGTAATAGCCCTGTTCTTTGAGATAGCCGTCTATACGCTGACGTTCGGCTTTCATAGCACTGAGATCAAAACGCATATCCTTTTTGATGAGGCTTTCAGTTAAAGAATTTTTAATGGAATTGTAAACCGGAAGCGTATCGGTATCCAGCTGATAGGTTTTAAGCCGATAGGGTTTTGACATGCGCAAGCGGTAAATGGCTTCGGCTTCCTTATGGGTTGTGTCGCGCACAATCTCTGAAGTCGCCACGCTGTAGAAAAAACCTTTATTTTCAAGTCGGTTCAACAGAATTTGTTCCATCTCATAGGTCTGTACATCGGTATCGTAAACCGGCTCCTGACCGAATTTTTTATTGAGAAAGCGATTGATAAAACCCGGCTTTTCACGGCTGGCCTTGTAATGAAAATACAAACCGGGATAACCGCCCAAAAGACCACTCACAGGATCTGGTCGCAGCGCTGCCTCAAGGTCAAGCTGTATATTATCAATATCGTTTACTACCGAATCTGGCGTTAGCTCAACCCGGTGATCCACATATAAAAATTTATCTTCCGGAATAAAGCGCTCAACCGAGCAGCTGTAAAGCAGCAAACCCAGCAACAGAAGAGCGGATACCCGTTTCAATAAGTGTAGTGTATGATTAGTTCTTCTCGTCATCCTCTTCTTTTTTTGCCGGAAACATCGACTTCCAGAGCTCTGTAAACTTGTTAAACTCCTGCGTAAACAAAAGCGAAATACCATTAACGATGATTTGGCCGTCAACCACATTCTCAAACTGACTGCGGCGATAGCCTCTTAGGCGGTAACGGCCGTCTTCGGTCAATAAATACTCAATGCTTACGTTGCCCACCACCGGAGCCGTGCCGCCATCTGCATTGGTATTACTGCCCTGCAGGTCAACATTGCTGCCTACACTTACCACCACCCTGTCGTCAAATAGTTTTTTCTGTGCGGCGATATCCAATGTCGTTCGCTCGCTGGGAGAACTTCCCTGATAGTCGGTGTAGCTGTCCAGACCAAAATTTAAATCGAAACCGGTGTCTCCCAAAAGTTTATCTGAAAACAGATTGAGCTGGTCTGAAATCGCATCATTCAGGTTATCCCGGGCGATAGTAGCAGTACCTCCCGCACTGCCATCGCTGGATGCAGAGGGGAAAAATCGGTTCAGTACAAGCAATGAGAAAACCTGTTTATTGAGTTCGTTCTCCTGTTGATTAAGCTGTTGTACCCTGCTGTACACCTGTCCTCCTATCGCACCACGACTGGCTTCCGGAATATCGAGATTAAACGAAATAACCGGTTGCATAAGTTCGCCGTTGATATTGATGTACACCCTAAATGGTACTTCCTGACGGTATTGTCCCTGAGTGCTGATATCTGCCCCACTCGTTTGTGAGGCCATAAGTCCGCTCGCTGAAGTTTCCACGCTGTAATAAGCCTTGATATCCAGATCGGCATCAAAAGGATCACCGGACCAGGTTATGCGGCTATCCGGAGCCAAATCAAACCGACGCTTGACCAAACCATACAAACTCATCTCATAATGCCCGTCTGTGACATCGTACCGCCCGCTCAGGGTCATCCTTCCGTTAGGATACATATCAAACTGAAAATCACCCGTACCGGAAACCTGAAAATTATCGCCGGTTTGCTCGTCAATTACAAGATTAAAAGTTGCTCCTTTTGCTATACTCAAATTGGCATCTACCCCAAAGCCCGAAACGGTATAGGATTCCTCTTCAGAATTGGTAAGAATAGCATCGGGATTTTCTTTATTTACAAAGATTACTACCCCATCCTTAGATTCGATCTGCACTTCAGAAGGTGGTAAGACATAGGTGAGATTCGTCTCGGGATTTACGGTAAGGTCCAGTTTAATTTCAGGTAAATTGAGATCTCCGGTTACGCGGGCATCTGCATCAAAAACCGCTCTCCCGTAAACCAGATCAAAATCTTCTTTGGTTGAGTTTAACGCTTCAAAATTGGTCGCTTTGATATTTAAATCAAAAGTAGGATTGATAAAACTTTCCGTGCCCACTTCCCCATTTACAACCAGGGTATTGGAGCTGGCATCCTGTATTTTGAAATCTGAAAAATACAAAGCAGTATTATCAAGCTTAATGCTTTCGTCAGCCAATAGAAACGGTGCATTGAGTTTGGTAACCTCAAACTTGGCCTGATCAAAATTTAAGGTTCCTTCATAATTAGGCTCTGCAGTGGTACCGGTAAGACTTAGTTTACCATTCACCGTACCCGAAGCATTGCTGATCTCTCCCAGTGAAAAGTTCTCCGAAGCTTGCATCTGCAAGGCGTTGATGTCAAGGTCTAAATCAATTTCAGCAGCGGTAGCATTCGTTCGATAGGTTCCCGTGAGATCCAGATCGGCAACTCCTTCCTTTACACTCAGATCAAAATCGTAAGCCGTTGCGCTAATCGATTTTCCGTTTGCGGTAAGCACGCCCATATCGGTTCCCAGGACTTCAAAATCTACAATCTTAAGATCGGTTACCATTCCCGGAGAAGTTGTGGGTTCTTCTACGGCAAAGATTCCGCTTAACTTACCTTTTGCCAGACTTTCATCAGGATTGAGGAAGCTTGTAATGGTCGAAAGTTTAAAATTATCAAACTGCACGCCCAGATGCTCTTTAGATACACCCGATAACGCGTTGCCCGCTTCTACCCGCTGGTTGTTGTAACTCAGCACAAAATCGGTAAACACAGTATTGTTTTCCTTAAATGCAATCCGGTTGTTTGGGTTGACATCCCAGGAATTTTTATTCAATATCAATCCGTCAGGCACAATGTGCAGCGTGACTACATCATCTTGCAATTCGATTTCTGAAGCGATATGCATCAGGCGTTCGTTCTTATGCATTGAACTGAAATCAAGCGCGAGCTTGCTGTTTTGCAAAGCTCCTTCCAGTCGGGTATTTTGAAGATCAACGGGGCCTGCTATCAATTCCCGTAACCCAAAGTCAAAGTTTAGATGTTCAGCATCAGAATCCATCGTAAATGCCAGACTGTCTATGGTGTACCCGTTATAATTGATGTAGGGTAAATTGATGTCTGCATTGAGATCGCGCTTGAGTTCGTCAAAATTGATTGCAATTTGCACGGTATCGAGCTCGCGCAGATTGGGGACAAAGACTTCATTCAGTATAGGCGCTTCGTGAACCGTTCCCCTTACACGTATCAGAACAGGATCTGCAATGGTATCCATAGTGGGGTTGGTGTCCAGGTATCGTCTAAAATGATTCTGAACCGCCGAAAGAAAATGTCCGGGGCTGGTATTAGACTCCAGATCCAATTGAAGAATTCGGTTTTGTATATCTACCGAAGTCGTATCGGGCTTTACAAAGGCGTTTACCGAAAGATCGCCCAGTTGATAAGCCTCATCATCATACACCGCTACACCGCGGGTTATTTTTGACTGAACCTCATAATCGGTTGCTGTTCCTTTAAAATTAGCCTGAAGATTAAAAGCAGCTTTTATGTTTTGCTTTACCAATCCCAGATCTTTTAAGTCGGCTCCAATTAAATCAAGGTTAACGCGTGCACCGCTTGCAACCGAATCCAGATCTACATCGGCATTAAGCTTCATATTCAGATTTGGGTCTTTATAGGATGAAGTAAGCGCACCACTTCCGTTTTTAAACTCACCCTCAAGCTTCAAGTCTTTAAACGTATACGTATTGTAATCCAGACTGTCTATTTGCGCGGTAAGACTCGCATCAAGATCATTAAGTGTAGCTCCCGAACCACGGGCATCCAGATTAAAGCTCACCTGCCCCAGGCTCTCGTTTTGAAGCAGATTACCCAATCTTATTTGAGAACCCCTCACCTGCCCCTCAAATTCAATCGCGTTCTCAAAATTAAGCTTACCATCTAAAGTCACAGCACCCTCACTGGTTTGGAGGGCACTTTTGGTAAGAAGTCTGCTGTCTGTTCCTTTAAGCGAACCTGTAAGTTTTACTTCCTTAGGCAGGTTCACACCCAGGTCGGCCTCATTTAAGAATTTGGTCAAATCGCTTCGCGAACTTTTTACACGATAATCCGGAAAGTTATACGCTAATTCTTCAGGATTTGTGAGGTTATAAACTGTACCCCGCAAGCGTATTTTAGTAGCATTACCCCAGTTAACCTGAGCACTGGTAATATCAAGAGCGCTTAGGTTTCCGCTTGCGGAAAGATTACCGGTAACCGGGCGTCTGCTCAGTTTAGCAAGATATTCATTAGACCGAAGCCCGGGTTGAAACTTAAAAATCGTGTTTAAATCTGCGACGATTCGGTCCAAATTGAGATTGAGGCGCGCATTTCCGGGATTTTCAATAAAATCTGCCAGTGAAGGATAACTAAGTTGTGAAGATCCCGAAAGTTTGTTTCCATTCAGCTGAAGATTTAAGCCCTTGAGATTTAAATTTTCATCAGTTGCTTCGACTTCAAAATTAAGGGTCTTCAAATCGAGACCCGAAGCTTCTTCAAAATTGGCCTCTGCAACAGTGGCGGTCAGGTTTTGGTCTTTAAAATCCAGATTGGGAACCTTAAAATTAAGCTTTGATAGTGCAACCGCATTAGGATTAAATTGACCCGAGGAAACCTGCGCTCCATCGAGCGTGTAGGTAAAATCGGTATTGTGCAATTCTAAATTTTCAGCATTCACTACCAGTTCGGGCCAGGTAAACGGAACAGGTTCTGCTGGCGTTTCAGAAGAAGGCTGTTGCGTTTTTAAGTCGAGATTTACGATACTGTTTTCCAGTAAAAAACCGTCTATACGGTAATTTTGATCTTTTAGGTTTAATTGAGGGACCGAAGTAATGAGATTACCCACATCTGCCTTGAGGCTAATACCATCTGGCAGTGAAGCATAGTCTACTTTTACATCAGTTAGGGTCAGACTGCTTATGCTAATCTGAGGCATAGGTGCCGCGGTAGTGTCCTCAAACTCCGGGAAAGGTTTGGTCTGCCTATAATACAGGCTGGTATTATTTAGGCGAACATCTCCCACATCAAAAACAAACTGATCCAAATCGGTTTGATCGACATCGAGTTCCAATTGGTCTAGTCGTAATCGTGCATCAATACCGGCAACATCATCCTGAAATTTTAAATCGAAATTTTCAAAATCGAAAGAACCCAGATTCAGCTTAAAAGCTGTGGTATCCTGTGGTGTTTGTTGAACCGTTGTGGTGTCTGAAGCAAAGGCATCAACCAGAAACTCATAGTTAAATCCGGCAACAGAATCCTTACGAATGATATTTGCCTTGAGTCCCTCCCAGCTTACATCATCGATACTCAGAGGACCGCCTTTTATAAGAGACCACAGCGGAATATCGGCTTCCAGGTGTTTGCTGTAAACCAGGGTATCGCCCTGCTTATCTTCAAGGTACAAACCGTCCAGGGAAAGATTTCCGTTAAACGTTATAAACAGCTTGTCAATCTGAACTTCGGTATTGGTTTTTGATTTGATGTAGTTTACAGCCTTGTCTACCAAAATCCCCTGCCCCCACGGACTGCGTACAAACAGAATGAGCAAAAGGATTAAAAGCACTAAAACCCCAAGTAGTTTAGCTATAATCTTCAGGGTTTTCTTTAAAATCTTTTTGGCTTTTGAGGTCATACAATCCCGGTCTGGCCGCAGTTAAATCTGCTGCATTTTTGGAGTGTTAAAAGTAGTCTTTCTGCCTGTTGCACTAATAAGCCTTACTATTAAAACCTTGTTATAGTTTTCTTTAAAGGCAGTTAAAATGGTTTCTATAACGATACCAGACCGTTACCTTTAATAAAAATCACATTATGAAAACCAAGAATAAAGAAGAAAACACGTATAATTCAGACCTTACAAAACACGATAAGGACATTCTCAACCAAAAGAACATTCACAACGATGGCGGTGCAGATGAGCAATTGCGCAACCGCACCAAAGATGTTGATTTCACCGGGAATGAACTGGATATCCCTACCGGAGAAAAAACCACAGCTCAAACCACCCGTCTCAAGGATGAAGAAAATAAATTGTACAGCCAGGGAGGTAGCCGTAATAACAATCTGGAAGAACAAAAAGGTGAGTTATAAACTACGGCCGCTTTAAATACTAAAAAAGGGTCTGCAGTTGCAGACCCTTTTTTAGTATACTGTTTTTTCAGCTTAATTGCTGCTCTCTTTAACGTAGACAAATTGTGCTTCAAAACCGGTGGCTAGTAACCATTGATTGGAATAAACCAGATTACCCAGTTCGTCATAGATATAAAATTCTGCGGTATTTGCCCCCAGCGAACCCTGATTGAGTGCTTTAATGGCTATTTTATTGAATCCTTCCTCGAGTTGCATAGTGATCTGAGTAAAGGTGCCTGCTAAAAATATACCGGGTACCACTGTGCGATTATTGTTCAAAATAGCCACACGGTCGTTATCAATGGCTCCAAAATCGCGGCATTTTATAATGAGTTGCTTGGAATTTCCTTTAAAAACCCCAAAATCAATATTCTCGCGGGGTACATTGCCCCTGCGCTCCCGGTCCAGACGTGCCTGGTATTCATTCATAGCGTCGGTATAGCGTTTACCCGAATCTGCAAAGTCCTCACGGTCTAACATATAAAAATCGGAAGACTCGGGTGCCCGTAGTACCGGCCTTTCGACCAGCTTACCACTTGCATCGAGTTTTAAAGCCCCCTGAGATCTCGGAACTTCGAGATCTGGTGTCGATTTTTCGGGTTGAATTGCAGGAGTATTTGTGGTGTCTTTTGCCGCGGGAATTTTAAAAGAACCAGACCGGTTATCGATCTGGCTAAAAGCGCTAAAACCTACCAAAATCATGGTAACGAGCAGCAAGCCCCTTTTGGGAAATGCATACCGATTCAATTTAAGTGGCTTTATAATCACTGTATTTTTCTTTAAATACCCATTTAGGGCCGCAATGTTGCACAAATTTACGCAATTATAATTTTCATAAATCGTGCCAAATAAATTAACTCTAAAAATCTATTCATTAAGGTATTATGAAAAAATCGTATCTTCAAAATAAAAAACTTTAATGAAAACGATTAATTATTGCACGTCCCAAAATTATCTCTTCAAATCACCTATGAGATACTTTTCCCTAATACTTTTTGTCCTGCTTTCGTTTAAAGCCACAGCTCAGGAGTCTGAAGCCTTTATCGAATATCAGGGAACTGTTATCGACAGCGAAACTCAGGATCCTCTTCCTTTTGTCAACATTCTCATAGAAGGTTCTAATATTGCAACGGTAACCAATTCAGAAGGAGATTTTGTGCTTAAAATACCCGAAGCTATGCCTCAGGCAAAGGTATCCTTTGGTTATCCCGGCTATGAAAAATTGCTCATCATTTTAAGCGATTTAAGCCGAAATGCCAATACCATAAGTTTAAATCCTCAGACCACACAACTCGATGCGGTAAATGTGAGTGTACCCAAAAACGCAGAAGCTTTGGTACGCCTTGTTTTTGAAAACAGAACTCAAAACTATTTGGAGGACGAGACCTACATGACCGCGTTTTACAGAGAATCTATAAATCGCAGAAACCGAAGCGCCTCCCTGGCCGAAGCAGTGGTGGCCATAGAAAAAAAACCATATACCTCAAACGGAAAAGATCTGGTCGCCATTTACAAAGCCCGTAAAAGCACCAATTACGACCGCCTTGACACGGTAGCCCTCAAGCTTCAGGGTGGGCCGCTTAATGCGCTCTATGCAGACCTGATGAAATACCCCGAGTTTTTTATGACGCCACAAACTATTTCCGATTATGATTTCAGTTTTGGGGAGCCGGTTACAGACGATGGGCGTCTGGTTTACACCGTTAATTTCAGGCAAAAGCAATCTATTCTGGATCCGCTTTATTATGGCAAACTTTTTATTGACGCAAAATCCTACGCCCTTACCAATGCGGTGTACAATATGAATGTCGAAAACCGAAAACTGGCGTCAGAATTATTTGTGCGAAAAAAACCAAATCAGGTAAAAGTATGGCCTACCGAAATCACCTATCGCGTAGACTACCGCAACCGCGACGGTAAATGGTATTACGGGTACAGCAATGTAAAGCTCGAATTTGTAGTCAACTGGAAACGTAAACTTTTTAACAACAAATACCGAATAAGCAGCGAGATGCTGGTGACAGACTGGGAGAAAGCCATCAATGTCGCAGACCTTTCGAAAAAATCAAATTTTAAAAGCAATACGATTCTAGCCGATGAAGTTTCGGGTTTTGCAGACCCTCAATTCTGGGGTTCGTACAACTTAATAGAGCCCGAAAAATCTATCGAAGAAGCCATTGAAAAAATTCAAAGACAAATAGAACGCTCCGAATAAAATCAAAAGGATATAAAGGAGCATTCTCAAATACAGACATTTAAGGCATATTAGTTGATACGTGTTTTTATAAGTCTAATTAAAAACACGTATTATGAGAACAACTACTTCTGTAAATGCCGGGTCTATGGCAGACATTGCATTTTTAATGCTCATCTTCTTTTTGACCACCACAACAATTGAGACCGATAAAGGTTTGAGTCAAACCCTGCCCGATCCCTGTTTAACCAAAGATTGCACAGCCGAAATTGCTGAGCGCAACCTGTTGCGAATTTCAATAAACGGGAACGGGGAATATCTTATCAATGAGCGCGTGATTCAACTTGAAGAGCTTTCCACGCAGGTTGTCAATTTTGTAATGAATACCGAAAAATCAGCTGTAAAACCGTCGAAGCCTGAAAATGCCGTGGTAAATCTGGAGCTTTCGCGGGAGCTGGACTACGGGACCTATATTCAGGTTTTAGATGGTGTAAAACAGGCTTATCAACAGATGCGCAGTGACTACAGCTTTGAGCGATTTTCTAAGGCATTAGATCAGCTAAACGAGCGCGAGTTAGAACAGGTATTGCAAGCCTACCCGCTTAATCTGGGAGAATCTGCGCCAGCCAGGCTTTAATGCATCGCGCGGCTGCGACGGGCCATTTGCTCGTGAATGGTTTTAAAAAATTTCTCTGTGTTAAAGGGTTTGCTTATAACATCATTCATCCCACTCTCGAGAGCTCTCCGGGTTACGTAGTTTTCTACGGAAGCAGTAAGCGCAATTATGGGTACATCCAGCTCAAAATCCCGAATGATTTGTGTGGTTTGATATCCATTTAGACCCGGCATATTGATATCCATTAAAATGAGGTCATAGTCCTGGTTTTTCACCAGCTCTATGGCCTCTTTTCCGTTAGATGCTTCCTGTACTTCGGCTTTGAAATTACTCAAAATACGATTGGTCACCATCCGGTTTATTTTATTATCATCTACGACCAAAAATCGCAGCCCTTTAAAATCAGCCGGTAATTCTTTAGGAGGAATAGGTGCTTTCTTAGAATTAGTGTTAGTAACCTGAAGCAAGGTTGCCTCTTCCAAAAGCAACTCAAAACTGAAGGTACTGCCCTTCCCGGGTTCACTCTCCACCTCAATATCGGCGCCCATTTTCTCAAGCAGTTTCCGCACAATAGGCAAGCCAAGACCTGTACCTTTAGCTTCCCTGAGTTGTAACTCTTCGAGCTGGCTAAATTCATCAAAAATAGCTTCCTGCTTTTCTTTAGGAATCCCAATACCGTTGTCCTGTACTTCAAAACGTACCTGATGTTTTCCCGATTCCAGATGCTTAACGGTAAGCCGCAGGCATACTTCGCCCTTTGGGGTAAACTTAATGGCGTTACCTATAATATTGAGTAAAACCTGTTTAATCCTTCGCGCATCGCCCACCACATAATTAGGCACATTGCGATCGATGTCGCAGGTTAGCGTACACTGTGCGTTTCGTAATCGATTACGGTCAAAACTGTTAATCACATCTTCCACCAATAATTTAATATTGAACGATTTTTTAACCAGTTTAAACGAATCGTCCTCCAGTTTTGAAATATCAAGCAGATCGTTAATGATTTCTAGAAGATGGTCTGCACTGAAACGCAAGGAACTGATCTCGTCTTTGTATTTCTTCAATTCCGGGTTGTTTTCAAAAATTGTAATCATCCCGGTAACCCCGTAAAGCGGGGTACGCATTTCGTGACTTAAAGTAGAAAAAAAGCGGGTTTTGGCCCGTTCACTTTTTTCGGCACGTATTTTAGCCTTTTCCAGATTGGCATTTTGAAACTTTAAATTTTTGATTAGCCCCAGACGTAAACGTTCACTATAAAACAAATAAACAAGAAACAAAACCATCAATACAATAATGGAAGCCAGTAAAATAGACTGAGTCTTCTTGCGTTGCAGATCGTTATCCAGTATTTCCTGTTGCAGTTTTGCCTGATTGCGTTCGCGTTTGGCTTCGGCTGCCTCAAATTTAGCCTGAGCCAGTTGATAAGTCTCCTGAGCTTTTAAATTCTCCTGATTCTTATAATATTCCATAAACCGTTTTTGCACTTCATAAGCACGGTCAGGATAATTTTGCTCTCTTAAAAACTGGGCATAACGCTCATAAAAGTCAAGCGCCAGATAATCTATTTTCTTTTCTTCTATAAGCTCATAAGCCTTATTATAGCTTTCTAAGGCACGATATTTCACGTTTTGGGAAACATAATAATCACCCCATAAAATCTCCAGATGAATCAGGGGATTATCAAAGTAGATATAAGCCGGATCATAACTTTTCTGCGCCTCTTCAAGGTACTCACGCATAAGCTTATAATCACCCATTTTGTGATACAACTCGGCAAGATTGAGCGCAGCATCGTTAAACTCGCCGTCATTTAACCTCTGCTGAATGTGCAACGATTTCTTATAGTATTCCAGAGCCTGAGCCTGGCTTTCTTTATGAGCCGATAAATCTGCCGCGAGATTGTTATAGGCCCAGGAAATTAGTGTGTCGTTTTTAGACATCTGCGCATAGTGCAAGGCTTTCTTCGAATAGTTAAGGGACTGAACTGTATCGCGCAAATTTGCGTGACTCACACTCAGCAAATTGTATCCGTGAAAAAGATAGGTGAAGTTTTGCTGCTGCTCAGAATCTTTGATCAACTGACCAATGAGATCTATAGCCGCTACGTAATTGTTCGCGTCGGTTACCTTAAAAATACTGTCAAGCTGAGCTTTTAAAGTGGGTTTTGGCTGTTGCTGAACATTTTTACTAAATGAATAAGCTGCCATGTGGCTTAATAGGAAAGCCGAAAAGAGCAGCAGAAGTAAGGGGCGAAAGTTCTTTCTCAAGTTGGGGCGTTAAAAGCTGCCATAAAGATACATTTTACCGACGATATGCACGTAATAAATTGATTAGTTTTATTTTAACACTAAATACAGCTCAAATAACAACTGAATCATTTAGCCCAAAACAGTTCAATCTACAATTCAAAAGCGCACAGGTTGAGCACGTGTTTTTATGGTATTATCTGCATCTGCTCTCTGTTTTAAAAGATTTATCTTTGCCGCCTGAAACAATAGCCATGAAATCTGTTTTACACCCCACTTATTTTCCTGACATTCTCACAACAGCCGCTATGGTACAAAGCGAGCAAATCCTGTTTGAGGTTTGTGATAATTATCAAAAACAAAGCTACCGCAACCGTATGTATATAGGCACCGCAAATGGCCGGCTATTGCTTAACATACCTGTAAAACATACCGGCACGGGAGGTCATAAAAAAACTGCCGATGCTCAAATTGAATCGAGTTTTTTGTGGCAACGTCAACACTGGCGCTCACTTGTTATAGCATACAGAACCTCACCTTTTTTTGAGTTCTATGAAGATGAACTCCACCCATTATTTCATACAGATTACGAGAGCCTGCTTGAATTTAACAAAGCAACTCTGGATTGTATTTTTGAACTGCTTGATAGCACCCCAAATACCCATTATACAACAACCTATAAAATGAATTACGACGATTCAGAAATACAGGACTTGCGGATGCTGGCAGATGCTAAACGCAAACCGGAAATGACGCTCCCCCGCTATCGTCAGGTTTTTGAAGAGAAAACAGGTTTTATTCCGCATCTTTCGGTACTTGATCTCATTTTCAATCTGGGTCCCGAAAGCTTAAGTTACTTAACCGACCTGGACCTTCAACCTCTAATGCGCTCAAAGGCTTAATACCGCCTCGATGGGATAATGGTCGGAATAATCAACATCAAAATTTTTAAATACTTCAACTTCAAATTCCCGATCCGGTAAGATAAAGTCAATACGCATTGGGATGATGTCAAAAATAAAGGTGCGCCCAAAACCACTTCCCTGCTCCTCAAAAGCATCTTTTTTAGTTCCTCTGATCTTGTTATAGGTGTAAGAATAAACGGTATTATTAAAATCTCCGGTAACAATTTTTTTATACCCGCAAGCTGCCTGATGCTTTAAAAATAAACCGGTTTGCTCCTGCTGTTTTTTAAACGCAGTGCCCAGCCTTCCCAGGAGGTATTTGGTATTCTCCTCTTCCAAAGCATCAAACCTTGGAGTCAGTGCGAGCGATTGCATATGCAGGTTATAAATTCGGAGGGTATCTTTATTTTTTACGATATCAACAAAAATCCCGTTGTTGAATGTGCTTTCAAAGTCTAATGAACCGCTGTTGATGATCTTGTATTTTGAAAAAACAGCCGGGCCATAATTTACCGCCTTTGCTGTGCTGCCCAGATATACGTGGGGATAATCTGCCAAGCGGGGCGCTCCGTATTTAGAATACTCCTGAAAACAAATGATATCGGGCTGAGCACTTTCAATAAGCTTCGCAATTCCTGATGTAACCTCGTCATTTTGGTAATCCTCATTGCGAAAAACATGAACATTGTAACTGAGCACTCGAATCTGATTTTCAGATTTTGATACATCCTGCGGAAGAATTCCATCCCCAAAACGATACAGGGTTTTACCATTAAAAAAGCTGATACCTATAAGTATCGCCGAAAGTAAGAACTGCCGTTTAAACTGAATAAGCCAGTAGATCACAAAGCCCAGATTTATAGCTAATAAAACCGGTATAATAAGCGTAAGCACCGAAGCCGGAGGAAAAATACGGGGAGGAAAATAAGGCAGGACATAGCCTACCAGTAAAAAGAAGGCAAAGAGACTGTTGAGAAAAAAAACAAGTTTATTAAGCAAACCCAGATTGCGCATCAGTTCTCTTTTCCGGCTTTAAACAAAAAGTCTTTATCTTCTTTAGAAAGGCTCTCATAGCCACTTTTGCTAATCTTATCAAGAATTGTATCTATGCGTTTTTGCTGTTCGCTTTTTGACATTCTGGATGATGCGTAGCCTGCATTGGTGCGGGATTCATTTTTGTAAACGGTTTTCATTTTAGCCTTTTTCGGCTGTTTTGGTTTTGCTTTAAACCATCCGACAACCGTATCAGACAAACGCTCCCACCAGGCACCAATATCATTACCTTTTGCCAGTTGCGTGGCATATAAGTAACCAAACAAAGCGCCGCCCAAATGCGCCAGCAAACCACCGGCATTACCCGATGTAGGCAGCTGAATCAAATCCATCAACACTACAAAAACGCCTATGTACCAAAGCTTAACATTAAAGAAAATAAGGCGTACTTCGGTATTGGGTGTATAGGTGGCTATAAAAATCATAATGGCACGCACCGCTGCACTGGCACCTACTAAATAAGCTGTGGAAGTAATTAATACGGGAAACAGATTATACGCCAAAACATACAACGCGCCTCCTGCCAATGCACCCAACAAATACACCGTAAGAAAACGCTTTTCCGTAAACAAATTAAGTACAATCTGACCAAACCAATATAGAATGATCATATTCCAGAAGATGTGGAAGAAACCACCGTGTAAAAAGGCATAGGTAAGCAAAGACCAGGGCTGAATCACCAAACGGCCTAAATCTGTAGGCAGACTCAGCCAGCGTGTAAGTACAGGACCCATATTTAAGGCCCATTCAAGCAGCATCAGCGTCAGCCATACCACTACATTAATCACAATGAGCCTAATGACTATGTTAGCCGTTTTAAATTTATAGCTTAGATCATTTGTCGCCATACTAATACCAGCGTTTATCGTTAAAACTATTCTTTTTCCAGTACCACATCATAATAAAACCAAACAGGGCACCGCCGATGTGGGCAAAATTCGCAATATTTTGACCAAATAAGCTAAAACCGGTCACGCCGGAGAACAAATCAAGCAGTAGTAACGCGGGAATGAAAAATTTAGCCTTGATCGGAACAGGTAAAAAGATAAGCATAAGTTCTGCATTGGGGAATAACATCCCAAATGCTACCAAAACTCCATAAACAGCTCCTGAAGCTCCAACAGCTCGGGTTGAAAAAGCCTCGACCATACCCTGTACAGCCTGCACATCGGTCACCGAGTTTGGAATGCTGTACTGACCGCGGTTGGCAACGATACTCTTGTAGGCATCATTGACATAAGAAGTTATCTGATCAGGAGAAAAACCGGAATCGGACAAAGCCTGAAAACCCTGATAATAAAAAAAGTAACCCACAGCCAGATGAATGAGTGCTGCTCCCAAACCGGCAGAAAAATAGAAAAAGATAAATTTATTTTGGCCTATTCGGGCTTCCACCGCACTCCCAAAAGCCCAAAGCGCATACATATTAAACAGTATGTGAAAAATACTGCTCTGATCGTGCATAAACATATGCGTAAGCGGCTGCCAGTATTCAAAATACGGATTCAACGGAAACCACAACGCAAAGAGCTCCTGAGCCTGAGGGAATAAAAACTTTGTTCCCAAAAAGAAAATAACATTGATAATCAGGAGGACCTTTACAGTCTCGGTAATTCTACCCATTGTTTAAGTTTACAAATTAAAGTCGCTTAAGCAACAAACCATTTAGGCGTTAAATTTACGATCCAGCTCGTCTACACTAAGCGTTATAAAGGTTTTTTTATGAAATGGAGACAAGGACGGCTCTGTACAGGCAAATAATTTATTGACCAAATGCTCCCGGGATAACTCATCAAGCTTTTCTCCGGTTTTTACCGCCATACTCTTGGCCATGCTTTTAGCCAGAACATCGGTTTGGCTAAAGCCCGAATCGGGAACCTCGTGCTCTACATCACTTAAAAGTTGTTCTAATACAATTGAAACTTCACTTTCGGGAATTCCGGCAGGAATCCCACTTATTTCAAGCACGCCTTCTTCAGACATATTGAGCATAAAACCGGTATTCTCGAGAGATTCTTTCAGTTCGCCAATAATCATCCATTCAGTAGGCGAAAAATCCAGCCTCAGCGGAAAAAGCAATTGCTGACTCACCGATTCTTTAACGGTAATATTGCGTAAAAATTCTTCATAAAGCACCCGCTGATGCGCACGCTGTTGATCGATGACCAGCATACCGCTTTTAATGGCGCTTACAATATATTTATTATGTAGTTGATAGGTATTTGCCGTCTCAGTTTCTGTCATGGGTTTATCACCAAAACCCCTGCTTTCCTGCTCCACAAAAAGCGACTCGGTTTCAGATTCTTCCTCCATCTCAAGACTGCTGAAGGAATTTGAACGGGATTGCTTCTCAAGACCCTCGTAGAGATTTTCCCAACCTGCAGCGCTCTTTTTTTCATAATTGGGCGTGCCGCCAAAACCACTTTTAGGACTTACCGTCTCAAAGGGATTGAAGTTGCGATCCACATCAATACGCGGGGCCTCAACGGCCTTGTTTTTATAAGAATACGGCGTATCCATACTAGACTCCCGGTTAAAATCAAGAACCGGAGCGATGTTAAATTGCCCCAGACTGTGTTTTACTGCCGCACGCAACAAGGTATAGATGGCGTGCTCGTCTTCAAACTTCACCTCGGTTTTGGTAGGATGAATATTGATATCTATAGTCTTGGGATCTACCCGGAGAAACAGAAAATAACTGGCTCTCGCCCTGTCGGGTAACAAACCGTCAAAAGCTGCACTTACCGAGTGATTGAGATAGGGATGCTTGATAAAGCGGTCGTTTACAAAAAAGAACTGCTCCCCTTTGGTTTTCTTTGCAAATTCGGGCTTTACGATAAAGCCTTCGATAGTAACGATTTCGGTATCTTCAGTCACCGGGACCAGTTTTTCATTGGTCTTAGGACCAAAAACACCAACGATACGCTGTCTTTTATTGGTTTTTGGAAGATTGAAGAGTTCGCCATCATTGTGATACATCACAAAAGAAATTCCTTCGTGTGCCAATGCAACGCGCTGAAATTCATCAATAATATGCCGGAGTTCGACTGAATCGGATTTGAGAAAATTCCGCCTTGCGGGAATATTAAAAAACAAATTTTTTACGGCGATGGAAGTGCCTTTGAGACAGGCGCAAACTTCCTGCGATTTGATTGTGCTGCCCTCAATCTCAATTTGGGTTCCTACATCTTCTCCTTCGGGCCTTGTTTTTAAATCTACGTGAGCAACTGCAGCGATTGAAGCCAAAGCCTCGCCTCTAAAACCTTTGGTATGTAAGGCAAATAAATCTTCGGCACTTGAAATCTTGGAAGTTGCATGCCGCTCAAAAGAAAGCCGGGCATCTGTAGTGGTCATTCCCTTACCGTCATCAATCACCTGAATCAGGGTACGACCTGCGTCTTTTATCAACAGCTTGATTTGAGTCGCTTCGGCATCAATGGCGTTTTCCAGAAGTTCTTTAACCACAGAAGCCGGGCGTTGTACCACTTCTCCTGCAGCGATTTGATTAGCCACATGATCGGGTAAAAGCTTGATAATATCAGACATGAATTCGGTTTAGCTAAAAATTAAAAAGTAGTGCAAGTTAAAAATCTAAGGGTACTTTTTTTAGCCTAAACGCAAAAAATACGTTTGATTAAGAGGTAAAGAAAATGCTCAGATCAAAATCAATAATGTATAGGAAGAGAAAGACTAAAATGGCTACAATAAGCAAAGTCGTTTTACGCGCACGCTCATCCTTATTGTATTTGTAATCTTCCCAGGCTGTAGTAAATTTTGCCTTTAAACCTTTGGTTTCAAGCGTAGCCTTTCGGTACTTATCAAATTTGGATTCTAATTTATACGGACTAGTGTCTCCTTCATAATACCGGGGACTGTAGCTGTATTTCTTGTTCTTGCGTGTTTTTAAAACTCCCATAATCGCTAAAAATCTAAAGTTACGTAAAAAAGCTGTAAAGCTTTAAAAGGGATGTTCCAAAAAGCATTCCAAAAAAAAACAGTAAGCAGTTGCAGTGGGCAGTTACAGGTTGTGAAATAATAAATTAGAAATCAGAAATACAAAATTCGGATAGCTCAATAAAATTAACTCATAATTCTACATTCTTAATTCTGAATTAATAGACCGTCCCAGTTTCAGGTCTTCGGTTTTTAAATAACTAGAATAACCCAATAACTAGTAACTAATAACTCCTAAAACCGGGCTTCCTTGCGCAGTTGGGCCATTTTAATCGCGGCGATTGCAGCTTCTACGCCCTTATTGCCGTGTTTGCCTCCGCTACGATCTATAGCCTGTTGCATCGTATTATCGGTGAGCACACAGAAGATTACCGGGATATCGTTTTGTACGTTAAGATCTTTAATACCCTGAGCCACACCTTCACATACAAAGTCAAAGTGCTTGGTCTCTCCCTGAATAACGCTTCCTACGGCAATTACTGCGTCTAGCATATCGTAGCTCTGCTGCATTTTTTTACAGCCGTAGATGAGCTCAAAGCTCCCGGGAACATTCCAGCGTACGATATTATCTTTGCGCACGCCGCAGTCTATAAACGTATCAAAAGCACCTTGAAAAAGGCCTTCGGTTATGTTGTCATTCCATTCTGAAACAACAATCCCAAACCGAAAGTCTTTCGCGTTTGGGATTGTAGCTTTATCGTAAACAGACAAGTCTGTTGTTGCCATATTTTATTTTTTTAGTTAAGCAAGGCTTTTTACTCTGCTCTGGCCATACCTAAATAAAGAGGTACTTCACTCGCAATTGGAGAATCTGAATACGATTCTTCAATTTGCTCAAGATAACCTACCGCTTTATCGTTTTGTCCCAGACTAATAGCTGTTTGAGCAGCTTTCATCAGAAAACGCGGAGTTGTAAAGTCATTGGTGCGCATTTTTGCAGCATCCTCATAATATGACAACGCCTCTTCAGGTTGATCTAACTGCATAAATGCATCGCCAATAGCACCTTTAGCCAACGGAGCAAGCATCATATCATCGCTTTCAAAATCTTCAAGCTCATCAATAGCTTCCTGATATTTATTGAGATTTAAATACGCCATACCTGCATAATAATGAGCAAGGTTAGCGGCTTTGGTGCTTCCGTAATTATCAATGATTTCAAGGAAACCAAATTTCCCTTCACCACCGTTAAGTGCCAGATTAAATAGTGAATCTTTAGCAACGCTGCCTTCAATCGCCTCGTTGAAATAGTTTTGCGCCTGATACATTTCGTTAGAGGCTTCTAATTCTTTAGGCTGCTGAACAAATTTCTCGTAACCTAAATATCCTAAAACAGCAACTACCACAACTGCGATACCTATTAATATAGGTTTCTGGTTTTGCTCTACCCAGGCTTCGGTGCGGTTTGCGCCTTCGTCAAGAGAATCAAAAACTTCTGCCGTTGTACTTTCATCGTGCAATTGCTCTTCTAGTTCTTCCTCTTTCTTCGGTTTATATCCTCTTTTTTGATATGTAGCCATATTTTAACTTTTGTTGGGCGCAAAAATAAAATTTTTATTCAATATTGATAGCGGATTGTTTTGTTATTTTTCAATAATTTGCAGACGACACCCGCACAATTCAGCTCCTTATTTTTCAAGCAATTAGCATTTTTTAAGCCGAAAAAAAACCTATGATTCTCAAAGCCCTTTCGCTTATCAATTACAAAAATTTTGAATCGGCATCCTTTGAACTGGATGCAAAGATCAACTGTTTTGTGGGCAATAACGGGGTAGGAAAAACCAATGTGCTTGATGCTATATACCACCTTTCATTCGGTAAAAGTTACTTCAACCCCATTACCACTCAAAACATCAATCACGATGCAGAATTTTTTGTGATTGACGGGGTTTATGAGAAAAACGAGCGTGAGGAAAAAGTAATTGTAAGTGCCAAACGCGGTCAAAAAAAGGTGATAAAACGCAACGGTAAAGTTTACGAGCGCTTTTCAGACCACATTGGTTTTTTACCATTGGTCATTATATCGCCCGCAGACCGGGATCTTATTATTGAAGGCAGCGAAACCCGCCGAAAGTTTATAGACGGGGTGATTTCGCAGAGCGACAAGGCCTATCTCGACACCCTGCTTAAATACAACAAAACCCTGTCGCAGCGCAACGCCCTGCTTAAGTATTTTAACGCAAATCACACCTTCAATCCAGATACACTTGAGATTTACAATGCCCAGATGCACGACCTGGGAAGCCTGCTGTTTAAAAAACGGGCAGCTTTTCTGGAAGCTTTTACCCCAATTTTTAAAAAACGCTATGAAGCTATAAGCGGCGGGAAAGAAAACGTCAAACTGAAATACAAAAGCCAGTTGCACGACGCGCCTCTAAGTCAGCTTTTTATTGAAAACCTGAAAAAAGACCGGGCCTTGCAGTACACCAGTGTGGGAGTACACCGCGATGATCTGGGTTTTAAGATTGAAGGACATCCGATAAAGAAATTTGGCAGTCAGGGTCAGCAAAAATCCTATCTTATCGCTTTAAAACTGGCGCAGTTTGATTTTATAAAAGCGCAAAGCAGTACCACGCCCCTGCTCCTGCTCGATGATATTTTTGATAAATTGGACGAAAACCGGGTTACCCAAATCATCGATCTGGTCAATGATAAAAATTTTGGGCAGTTGTTTATAAGTGACACGCATCCTGACCGTACCGAAGCTATTGTAAAAGAAATTCACCAATCGTATAAACTCTTTAAATTGTGAAAAACGCTTATTATCTGATATTAACTCTAAGTTTTCTGGTTTTGGGCTGTGCCCAAAACAATCCGCAGAAGCAATTGCAGCACCTTAACGGTTATTGGGAAATCAAACAGGTTGAAACGGTTGGCGGTAAGGAGCGTGAATACAGTTTTAGCGAACGGGTAGATTATATTGAAATTAAAGATTCTACCGGTTTCAGAACCAAAGTACTCCCACGTATCGACGGAAGCTTTGTAGCTACAGATTCGCGTGAGGCAGTGACCGCACGCATTAAAAACGACTCGCTATATCTGGAATACAGCACCAATTACGATACCTGGCAGGAAGTGGTCTTAAAAGCTGACGCAGAAGAATTGCAGGTGCGCAATGCACGGGGTATAATCTACACGTACAAAAAATTTGAACCTATAAATATTACCGATTAATGGCACAACGCGACGCAGACCCCAGATCTTTAAAAGATGTTTTGGGCGCATTTGTTGAAAAAAACAAATTGCAAAAAGGCATAGACAAGGTTGACGTGGCCGAAGCCTGGCGCGATGTAATGGGACCGGCTATTGCCAAATACACGACCCAGATCAAACTGGACGGTGATCGCCTTATGGTGCAGCTTAGCTCTTCGGTATTGCGGGAAGAACTGAGTTATGGCAAAGAAAAAATACGCACCAATCTCAACGAGCAATTGGGACGGGAAATTATAAAAAAAGTGATTTTGCGTTAAGTGTAGGCCTTTAAACAGCGCATAAAAAAAGCAGCCCAGGGGCTGCTTTTAATTTTTCGGGACTCCGGGGAATATTGAGATAAGCCTCATTTTCCCCTATCGTCTTTAGAGTTGAGGGGTTTAGAACATCTCTCTACCTGAGAAATGGAAAGCACCTTCTATAGCTGCATTCTCATCGCTGTCACTACCGTGAACTGCGTTTTCACCTACAGAAGTTGCATATAATTTACGGATGGTTCCTTCAGCCGCGTCAGCAGGATTGGTAGCACCAATAAGCGTTCTAAAGTCTTCAACAGCATTTTCTTTCTCAAGAATAGCTGCAACGATTGGACCTCTGCTCATAAATTCTACAAGTTCGCCAAAGAATGGACGCTCACTGTGCACCGCATAAAATTCCTGCGCATCAGCAACAGTCATTTGGGTAAGTTTAAGCGCTACAATGCGAAAACCTGAAGCAGTAATTTTTTCTAGTATTGCACCGATGTGTCCGTTTTCTACAGCATCGGGCTTAATCATGGTAAACGTTCTGTTTGTTGCCATTTCTTCTTGTTTTAAGCGCGCCGGTATGGTTTATAAGGCGCTACTCTGGTTTTTAAAAATCGCTGCAAAAGTAATTCTTTTAATGACAATAGCTAAAAGGCTTAACGAATATTAATAATCCTGTGTTAATGCCTGTAAAACCTCATTATTCTCACCCATCATTTTGAAATGAACCTCATTAGTACTGAGATCAATAGCAACTAAACCGTAGTTTTTAAGGGTGACGACTTCTCCAACTCTATTGCTATTGGGTTCGCCATCAAAAGCTGTGTAGGTATGTGTAAGACCACTACTGGTAAAATCAATGAGTGGATACTGCAGTCCCGGAAGTTCTTTTTTTGAAAATTCGGCAATATGACGGTCACCGCTTAAAAGGATCACTGCCTTTGAATTGGATTCTTTGATGAGTTGCTCAAAACGGGCAACCTCGTGTGGAAAATTACCCCAGGTTTCAAAACCGTGTTCTTTGCTTAAAAATTGAACACTGCTCATAATCACTGTGAAATCCGCATCTTCAGAAAGTTCTTTCGCAAGCCAGGCCCATTGTTCTTTACCTAACATCGTGGCTGTGGTATCTGTTGAGGGTACGTAGCGCTTTTCGGGATCTGTTGCGCGTTTCAGTTTACTCCGAAAGTAGCGTGTATCTAACACAATGATTTTTATGGTTTTTCCGGAAACGCTAAAGTCTTTAGATGCATATACCCCTTCAGTCTGGCGTGTTTCGGCATCCGAAGGCATTCCTATAAAATCTAAAAATAATTGCTGGCTCTTTTGCTTTTCGGCATACTCAGCCCCTGCATCGTTGAGACCATAATCGTGATCATCCCAGGTTCCCATCACCGGAATACTTTCGGCGAAAGCCTTATACTCCGGAATGCTTTTCTGCGCACGATACATTTTTTTCATCTTACGCATATTTCGCGTATCGGCATAGATCGCATCTCCTCCCCAAATAAAAACATCAGCCTGAGCAGCAGCCATCTGATCCCAAAAAGGATTTGGCAATTCGGTACGGTTGCACGAGCCAAAAAGAATCTTAAAAGTCCCCGAATCTTTCTTTTGGGCACACAGTGTCTGAAACACGAGTACACAAAAAAGTAAAATAGAAAACCGCCTGATACCTGTATTTTTCATCGCTCACATTTTGCTTAGGTTCAAAATTAGAACTTCTCGTATTAAGTCTATATCAAGAAATCGTATCTTCGTCAACTATGAAAAAAGCAGAAATAGTCCTTCTCAAATCCTTATTAGCATCACCTAAAAAGATTGTAATCATCCCGCATAAGAATCCCGATGGTGACGCGATGGGTTCTACCCTGGCCCTGGGGCAATATCTTACCAAGACCGGCCATAGCGCTACGGTAATTACCCCAAATGATTACCCGAAATTTTTAAAATGGCTGCCCGGCGATAATCAGGTGGTTAATTTTGAATTTCAAAACAAAAAAGCCAAACGCCTTATCAAAGAAGCCGAGCTTATCTTTACTCTGGATTTTAACTCGCTTTCGCGTGTGGGCGATATGCAGCATGATCTGGATAAAGCTACCGCGCAATTCATCATGATAGACCATCACCAGCAACCCGATGATTATGCCGTGGTAACCTACAGTGATGTCACGGTCTGTGCAACCTGCCAGATGGTGTATCACACCTTTGAGATGCTTGATGCCACCCACCTGGTAGACGCAGATATGGCGACCTGCCTGTATACGGGAATTATGACCGACACGGGATCCTTCCGCTTTAGATCTACCACAGCAACAACGCATCGTGTGATTGCAAACCTTATTGAAAAAGGTGCCGATAATGCTTACATCCACCAGCAAATTTTTGACGCCAACAGCTATGAGCGTATGCAATTGCTGGGCACGGCACTTACCAATCTTGTAAAACTTGAAGATTATAAAACTGCCTACATCACCTTATCCCAGGCAGAACTAGACAAACACAATTATCAAAAAGGCGACACCGAAGGTTTTGTAAACTACGGCCTGTCACTAGACGGAGTGGTTTTAGCCCTTATTTTTATTGAAAATGAACAGGAAGGCATCGTCAAAATCTCGTTGCGCTCTAAAGGGGATTTTTCGGTTAATTTGATGGCACGTGAACACTTTGAAGGAGGAGGCCATACCAATGCAGCCGGCGGTAAAAGCGATCGCTCGTTACAGGAAACAGTTGACTATTTTATTAGTATATTACCCCAATACAAAGAAGCCCTGAATGAACAAATTTAATTTCCTCTTAGTTGCCCTACTGGCTCTTGCCGGTTGCAAGACTCCCGAGGCGCGCCGCCCCGTAAGTCACACCGGCGGTTCTTATATTGATGCTTCCATAGCGCGAAATAAGGAGCTCAATAAAGCCGAAGAATCTGCCATAAAAAAATTGATGGAAGCCAATCCGCAGTATGAGTATTTTACTTCAGACAAAGGTTTCTGGTATTATTATAATGTAAAAGATACGACCGCGCTTGCCACAGCAGAAACCGGTGACCTCGTTACTTTTAATTATGAAATTCAGACGCTTAAGGGAGACGTTATTGTAAGTGAAGAAGAACTGGGCACTCAAACCTATCAAATTGAGCAAAGCAATCAGGATTTGATTTCTGGGCTTAAGGACGGACTCAAATTGATGAAAGAAGGCGAGACTGTTACCTTTTTATTGCCTTCGCATAAAGCTTTTGGGTACTACGGCTACCTTGATAAAATTGGTTCAAACTGGCCTATTCAAACGCGGGTTACACTTAACCACATCAAGTCTGGCGAGGCAAACACCCCCTAAAGCATATTATCTAAATACCTGAAGTTTTAAAAAAACCGTAAGTTTAAAATAGATGAGAAACGTGACCTACTTTGCATTTCTAATTTTGTTAACCTTTACAGGTTGTTCTGATGATCCCTATCCGGACCTTAAAGATGGCCTGTATGCGCGTATTAAAACGGAAAAAGGCAGTATGCTTTTTGAACTGTTTTACGATAAGACGCCTGCAGCAGTATCTAATTTTGTTTCTTTGGCTGAAGGTGAAAATCCATTGGCAGATACCATTTACAGCGGAAAACCTTACTACAATGACCTCACCTTTCACCGCATCATCAAAGGCTTTATGATTCAGGGAGGTGACCCTCAGGGAAGCGGAAGCGGAGGCCCGGGATATAAATTTCACGATGAGTTTCACCCGGAGTTAAAGCATGATACGATAGGAGTACTTTCTATGGCCAACTCGGGTTACGATACAAACGGAAGCCAGTTTTTTGTCACTCAGGTTCCCAGTCCGCATCTGGATGCATACACCGCGGAAGGTGAATTAAAAAACTGTTCTAATCCTCAAATTGGCTGCCATACGGTTTTTGGTCAGCTACGTGAAGGTTTTGACGTGCTTAACGCCATTTCTGAGGTTGAAATGCTTAATCCCAAAACCGGCAAGCCCCGCAAACCTGTTAAAATCGAGGAAGTAACTATTATACGAAAAGGTAAAAAAGCACGATTTTTTGATGCGCCTCAGGTATTTACTAAAGAAATAGAGCGTAAAGAAAAAGAACGCAAACAGGCGGCCGAAGAATTACAGCAGCGCAAGGACTCCAAAAAAGAGGAGTTTGAAGACTTACGCAAGCAGACTGACAGCCTGCCAAGCGGTCTGGCTTACATTCTTACCCGGGAAGGCAGCAAGATTAAGCCCAAAAGATCGCAAAGCGTTAAGGTTCTCTATGCCGGTTACTTTAGTGATGGCGAACTCTTTGACACCAATATCAAAGAACTTGCAGAAAGCTGGAATATGCAAACCCGCCCAAAACCCGATATGTACAAACCTTTGGAAATCCCATACGGACCTGAAGCAGAGATGATCGCCGGTTTTAAAGAGGGCATTCAAGAACTTAATTACGGTGACAGGGCCACACTCTTTATCCCATACTACTTAGGCTATGGAGAGCGTGGATACCGTATCATTCCGCCGCGTACCAATCTGGTTTTTGAGGTAGAACTACTTGAAGAGGAGACTGAATAAAGCCTTAAAAACACCTTTAGTCCCAGCAAAATGTTAATGGAAAACGCTGTTATCTGTTAATTTTTTCTAAATAAAAACCGATTAAGCCTTATACCTCTGGCATTCCCCATCTTATTTGTTATCCTGTAGACTTAATTAAAAAAGCAACACATGATTACATTTAAGAGAAACATCATAAGCCTGGCGCTTACCGGCGCTTTACTTGGGGGATTTAGCCTTACGGCGAAAGCACAACAGGCAGAAACTCCTATAGCAGATCAGGCACAGACCGAAATCACCCCTGACGAACTCAATAATTTTGCAGATGCCTTTGTAGAGGTGCAAAGTGTAAATCAAAACGTCAAGCAGAAAATGATGGCATTAATTACCGAAAACGGTCTCGAGGTAGAGCGTTTTAACGCCATTCAGAAAGCAAAAAATGAACCCGGAAGTACCTGTGCAGGCAACGGAAGATGAATTGAAAAAGCATGCGCAGATTGTCGCGCAATTGCAGGAAATGCAGCCGCTTCTGGTAGAACAAATGAAGGAAGTTATTGAAAACCACAACCTTTCCTTTAACCGGTATCGCGAAGTTGCAATGGCATTGCAACAAAGCAAGGACTTACAAAAGCGCTTTCAGGACGTTATGAATCAAAAGCAAACAAATTCTGAAGGATAGAAACTAAAAAAGGAGCTGGTAAACAGCTCCTTTTTTTATTTAGGCTTTAGGGATATCTTTTAAAATTTCCAGCACAAACGTCCAGAATTTCTGAACCGAAGAAATACTCACCCGCTCATCAGGAGAGTGGGCTCCCCGAATGGTAGGCCCAAAGGAAACCATATCCATCTCAGGATAGTTTTGTCCTAAAATTCCACATTCGAGCCCGGCATGACAGGCGGCCACGTGAGGTTCGTGGTTATTTATTTTTTTGTATTTATCTACCAAAACCTTTAATATGGGACTGTTCATATTGGGTTTCCAACCGGGATAGGCTCCCGAAAAATGGACTTCACAGCCTGTTAATTCAAAAGCACTGCGTACGGTATTGGCGAGATCGGTTCGTGAAGATTCTACCGATGAACGCGTGAGGCATAAGACTTCAATTGCTCCCCCAGCCACACGCACGCGCGCAACATTATTAGATGTTTCGACCAGATTTTCAATATCGGGGCTCATACGGTATACTCCGTTCCAAACGGCCTGCATCGCCTTGATAAAACCTTCCTGAACTCCCAACTCCATCACAACCTCCGGTAAATTTGTGGCTTCCAAAGCAATATTCAGGTTAGGCTCCAGATTTTGATATTCTGCCTTTATAGCTTCGGCGAGTTCGGCTACATCGGCCTGAAAAGCTTCGGCATGAACCGAATCGATACAAAAAATCGCAGTTGCCTCTCTCGGGATGGCATTGCGCAAACCGCCGCCATCAATCTCGCTGATGCGTAAACCGTAGTTTTCAAAAGAATCGGTGAGGAAGCGATTCAGCAATTTATTAGCATTACCCAAACCTTTAATAATATCCATTCCCGAGTGACCACCCTGAAGGCCGTTTACGGTAAGCCGGTATCCAGTTTTACCGGGTTCTGTCTCTTCCTGCCTGTAATTGCGTGTGGCCGTGATATCTATTCCACCGGCGCAGCCTACTCCTATCTCGTCATCTTCCTCAGTATCCAGATTAAGCAGGATAGCTCCTTTCAACACTCTCGGTTTTAAACCCATCGCGCCAGTCATTCCGGTTTCCTCGTCTATGGTAAAAAGTGCTTCAATCGCAGGATGTGGAATAGTTGTACTTTCAAGCAAAGCCATAATCGTCGCTACACCCATACCGTTATCAGCCCCAAGAGTTGTGCCTTCGGCTTTCACCCAATCTCCTTCAATTTTCATTTTTATACCTTCTTTGGCAAAATCAAACTGGGTGTTGTTATTTTTCTGATGCACCATATCGAGGTGAGACTGCAACACCACCATTTTTCGGTCTTCAAGTCCCGGTGTTGCCGGTTTGCGTATAATCACATTACCTACTTCATCTACAAAAGTTTCCAGTTTTAAATTTTCGCCGAAGGCTTTCATAAAAGCAATTACCTGCTCTTCGTGCTTTGAAGCCCGGGGTACGGCATTGAGATCAGCAAAGTTTTTCCAAACCGGCTGAGGCTCGAGCCGGCGTATTTCAGCATGTGTCATAAAGTCAATTTTTGCAAAGGTAAGGTTCTCTTTTGGCTCTGCCGAAGAAACTTAAAATATGCTTAAAGTGCCCTAATGATCTGCACCAATAGTGCGAAGTCTTAACTTAAATGGCGAAATTTGATAAAACACAATTAAAAAACACACCATGAGTAAATTAGACACCCGTAGTATTGAAGAACGCCTGGAGAAACTGGAAGGCTGGGAATATAAAGACAACTCCATTCACACCTCACTGGAGTTTGAGAATTTTAAGGAAGCCTTCTCGATGATGACCCGCATCGCTTTTGAAGCCGAAAATCAACAACATCACCCGGAATGGACAAACGTGTACAACACGCTCAATATCTCGCTATCAACTCACGATGCCGGTGGCGTGACCGAAAAAGACTTCAAACTGGCACTTGCTATTGAAAAACTCATCGACGCTTAAACCCGATTTATAGGGCAAAAAAGAACTTTTCAAACTGGCGAATTTTACTAAATTTACTGCCTTTAAAAATGAAATTATGGGAAGAGCATTTGAGTTTAGAAAAGCACGTAAAATGAAGCGTTGGAGTGCGATGGCTAAGGCTTTTACACGTATAGGCAAAGACATCGTGATGGCTGTTAAAGAAGGCGGCCCCGACCCTGACACAAACTCACGGCTTAGAGCCGTTATACAAAACGCCAAGAGCGTTAACATGCCTAAGGACAACATTGAGCGGGCCATTAAAAGGGCCAGTGATAAAAGTCTGGGCGAATATAAAGAAGTGCTTTTTGAAGGCTATGCCCCTCACGGTATCGCGATTCTTATTGAGACCGCAACCGATAATAACAACCGTACCGTAGCTAACATACGCTCCTATTTTAATAAGTGTAACGGAAACCTAGGTACCTCGGGCTCTGTTGAATTTATGTTTGACCATACCTGTAACTTCAGGATTGCGGCAAACGGTATCGACCCGGAAGAATTGGAGCTTGAACTTATAGATTATGGCGCCGAAGAGGTTTTTGAAGATGAAGACGGAATACTTATTTACGGCCCCTTTGAAAGCTTTGGAACTATTCAGTCTTATTTAGAAGAACACAATCACGAGATTTTGTCAAGTGGTTTTGAACGGATTCCGCAGGTTACCAAAAAACTAACTCCGGAACAGGCTGAAGAGGTAGAAAAACTTCTTGAAAAGATAGAAGAAGATGAAGACGTACAGAATGTTTACCATTCTATGGATGAAAATTCTTCGGAAGACTAAATCAACATCAGGAAAAACAGGTAGTTAAATAGGGGCATTTGCCCCTATTTTTTTGCCTTTTGTTTAAGCCACGCATTAATTCATAAATTTATAAGTCATTATAATTAAAGATGTTATGAGTACGTTGAGATTGGGATCTGTTGACGCCGGAAAGCTTCCGGCAGACAAAGGCGATTTTTTACGACCGTATCACCGGTGGATGGCTACACGATTAAGAGACCGTGAGCAGTTTAGGGACGAGGCCAATTTTCAATGGCAGGATTTTAAGGAGCAAAGCGGAAATCTGGTTTTTAGACTGCAGCGCTTTCTAAAAAACAAAGGCTTCTTCCCCAATGCAGAGCTCAGTGGGATTTTTGGCTACGGCACTCAGTCTGCCACACGCCTATTTCAGGAATACGTCTATTCAATAGAAGGTAACAAATCTATAGGTCTGCCCGATGGTGTGGTTGGGCCTAAAACCTGGAGCCACATAGACCGCTGGGAATCAAACGGGATAATAAATGACTGGGCACGGCACGATTTAAACAATCCTACCGAAGAATTCAGACTATGGTTTGAAATCCTGAATAAAGCCAAATCCCATTACAGCTCTTCTGACAATAAGATAATGGCAGACGTGGCAGGCTATCCCAAAATCTCAGACACGTATGCACCCCAAAACTGGGATTTTGATCCTGCAAAAACACATCTTATCGGCATACGCCGCAATCCTGACCTGAGTGCTCAAAAAAGAGAAAATGATGACCTGTTTATTTTACTTATAAAGGGTCTCGCTTTTACATTTTGGGGTAGTACAGATCCCAGCGCCTCGATGGCAGATCGCAGTGATGAGGCTTTTTTGGTGGAAGGACAGCATAAATACCGGCTGAGCTGGCATAAGATTGCGAGTGCTCAAAAGATATACAAAGCCCTAAGACCGTATTCAAAAGGAGTTTTGGTTTACAGGGATAAAGTTGCAGACAACGCGCTAACCGATGCCGATATTGCAGCAGGTCTTGATGAGCCCAATACCACTATAAACATACATTGGTCCGGAGATGGGCGCACAAACTTCTCGGCAGGTTGCCAGGTTATTGCCGGGCGCAGTTATATTGATCCGTCAGGTCGTGTAATTAGCTGTAAAGATTATGCCGGCATTTCCTACGACGATCTTGCCAGTGGCAAAACCCGGGGTGCCTACAATGTATTAAGTGATCTCGTGGTATGCTATAACAAACCCGATGATGATTGCGTCTGGTATACTCTGGGGCGCGAAAAAAATCTTTCTGAAGTAAACAGCTCCTTCCCTGCCGACTATCTTAAAAAATCATTAAATGAACTCAAAAATGTTTAAAAATGGATCTTGCTAAACTTATCTCTATAATTTTAGGAAGCAGTTTACTTACCGGATTGATGGGTTTTCTGTTATTAAAGCAAAGCGAAAAGATTACCAATACCGTAAAATCTCAGCTTTCCTGGAAAGAGAAGGCCTGCGAAGCCATGGGAAGTATTTATTTTCAAATGCAACGATCGAGCCTGGCATTTGAACGTTATGTAAAAGCTAAAACACCTGAAGAACGTCATTACATTGAGCAGGAGGTTCTTTTAAAATCAAATTCAGCGGTAAATAATCTGATACTTACTCAGGGATATCTCATTGCTCCTGAGCTGTTGGAAAACATTAAAAAACTGCTCAATCATTATGATGCATGGGTTGAAAAATATCAGCGTATGCGGGTGACGAGCCAGAGCGAGGAGAAATTTGTATTCGTAGGTCCTGATGGTTATCCATTTCCCAAAGAGCTCGAGCAGCAATTGGCAGATCATTATCTGAGACTTTGGAATGAGTTGTATGGTAAATCAAACTAAAGGGACAAGATTATAAAATCCCTTTTCTATACTTAAAACCACTTAGATTAATATTCATGTTGGGTAAAACTAAAAAGCCGCTCTGAAAAGAGCGGCTTTTTTAATTTATTTGGCGATGTTTACCGCCCTGGTCTCCCGTATTACGGTGATTTTCACCTGACCGGGATAGGTCATATCGGTTTGTATTTTCTGCGAAATCTCAAACGAAAGGGCTGAAGCGCGCTCATCGTTTACTTTCTCACTTTCTACAATCACCCGAAGCTCACGCCCCGCCTGAATGGCATAGGCCTTTTTAACCCCGGCAAAACCAAAGGCAATATCTTCAAGATCTTTCAAACGCTGAATGTAGGAATCCAACACCTGACGACGCGCTCCGGGACGGGCCCCACTTATCGCATCACACACCTGTACGATAGGCGCAAGTAGTGTTTTCATCTCAATCTCGTCGTGGTGAGCCCCAATAGCGTTACAAACATCGGGTTTCTCACCGTATTTCTCTGCCCATTCCATACCCAGTAAGGCGTGTGGAGTTTCGCTTTCCGTCTCGGGCACTTTACCTATATCGTGTAAGAGACCTGCACGTTTGGCCAGTTTAGGATTTACACCCAACTCGGCAGCCATAGTCGCGCAAAGTTTAGCCACTTCCCTACTGTGCTGTAACAGGTTTTGACCGTAAGAAGAACGGTACTTCATTCTACCCACAGCTTTAATGAGTTCCGGATGAAGCCCGTGAATACCAAGATCGATAACGGTACGTTTACCCACCTCAACAATCTCCTGTTCTATTTGCTTGGTTGTCTTTTTGACCACTTCTTCTATACGAGCCGGATGTATACGACCGTCTGTAACCAATTTATGCAACGACAAGCGGGCTACCTCACGGCGTACGCTATCAAAACAGGATAAAATGATCGCTTCAGGTGTATCGTCTACAATGATCTCGACCCCTGTTGCGGCTTCAATCGCTCTGATGTTTCGACCTTCACGACCAATAATGCGTCCTTTTACATCATCGCTTTCCAGATTGAATACCGAGACGCAGTTTTCAACCGCTTCTTCGGTACCGATACGCTGAATGGTATTGATGATAATCTTTTTGGCATCCTGCTCTGCAGTAAGCTTAGCTTCCTCCATCGCATTCTGGATATAGGCCATGGCATCACTCTTAGCCTGATCTTTCAGAGACTCGATAAGCTGATCCTTGGCATCTTCGGCAGACAGACCACTTATTACTTCAAGCTGCTGAATTTTACTGGCGTGCATCTTGTCGATATCACTCTGCCGCTTTTCGAGGTATTCAAGGCGCTCATTGTAGTCCTGTACTTTGGTCTCAATATCCTTGTTAAGTTTCTTATTCTTTGCAAGTTCACTGCTTACCTGAGACTCTTTGTCACGCGTGCGTTTCTCGATCTCATTGATTTTTTTATCACGGGCCAAAATTACTTTTTCGTGCTCCGATTTAAGCTCAATAAACTTTTCTTTAGCCTGAAGGATTTTATCTTTTTTGATAGAATCTCCTTCATTTTTGGCCTCTTTAATAATGTTTTCGGCCTCTTTTCGGGCGTTACTAACGATTTGAGAGGCATTATTTTTTTCCAGCAATTTTGCCAGTAAAAATCCCAGAGTGCCGGCTATCAAGATGACCCCTACGATTGTTAAAACTGTGTCCATAGATTAAGTGTATATATATAAAAAGCCTACATTGGAAGTGTTTTGAGTAAACTCCTTATATAAATCATAGGACTAACGGGCTGATCAAGAATCCGTTCATCCCGAAAAATCGGGAACGGCGCGCTTTTACAACCCAGACTCATCCTTCTATAAAGAATTAGTGTTGAGTTCACCAAAAAATGTAACCAATGTAGGCAGTAAGTAAATTCTAATTTAAAGAACGTTAGGATAACTGGCTCTGAATCAAATCTTCAAGATTCTTGAGTTTAAGAGCTGCTTCAGCCTGCTCTCCCTCTCCTGCCAGATCCCTTTGTATTGTTATAGAAGCAAATTGTAGTGCGCACATCGCCAATACATCCTGCTTATCTCTAACGGCATAACTCTGCTCAAACTTTTTAATCATCGCCTCAATATCTTTTGCTGCCTTGCGCAGGCCTTCTTCCTGCTGGGGCAAAATAGTGAGTGGATATACCCGGTCTGCAATAGAAAGTTTTATTTTGAGATGTTCAGACATATCCTTTGTTTAATCGGCTAACTGCGCAATGCAGGCATCTATCTCCCGCATCATTGCATTTATTTTGAGCTTGGTTTCCCGTTTATAATCGTTACTGCCCAGCATAGCATTTGCTGTCTTGAGTGTGCTGTACTTCGCTTCCCAGTTTTCTACAAGTTTCTTGAGCGTTGCATTCTCTTCTTTGAGCTGTGCATTTTCGGCCGCAAGAGCCTGTAATTGCTGTTGAAGTTGCTGATGTCTGTTAATAAGAGTAGTTGTTGCCTTTTGCAATGATCCTACACGCTCTAACAGTTCACTCATAACCTTTTTTTAACAATGCTTGGTCTCACAAAGTTAACATTCGACATCTAATAACACAATACAATCTATTTTATTTTTAAAGCCACAACATCTATTACGTAAACGATTGAATATGACACCCGGCAAGTCAGTTCAAATCTTAAAATACAGCGGCTCCCTTAGTGTCTGATTTAAGATTAGTAAAAAAATCAGAGGTTTTCTATACGATTTTTAGGGCGCTGCTGTTTAGTTTTATACCCGCTTATCCCGGATACCTTTAAAGCTGCCGTTTTTAAATTATAATCTTAGAATTTCTAAGGCAAACGGCATTCTTTTTAACACGAAAGATGTATAATTTAGAGCGATTAACCTTCCGCTTTGCGGAATTCAATATTTTAAAATCTGTGCAAAAATTATTTAGCCTCTTTATTCTTCTTAGTACGTTAATTTCTTTCGCTCAGGAAGAAATACCTCAAAATTACTTCATCAAACCCCTAAAAATCCCCACCCTTCTTGCAGGATCATTTGGCGAATTAAGGAGTAATCATTTTCACAGCGGTCTGGATATTAAAACTCAGGGGCGCACCGGTCTTGATGTGGTGGCCAGCGCATCAGGTTACGTAAGCCGAATCAAAATTTCGCATTACGGTTACGGAAAAGCGCTGTACATAACCCATCCCAACGGGTACGTCACAGTTTACGGTCATCTGGATGCTTTTGCGGGGGTTGTGAAAGACTATGTAAAAACAAAACAGTACGAGGCGGAAAGCTATGAGATTGAGTTATTTCCGAATCCGGACGAATTGCCGGTAGATCAGGGTCAGCTGGTCGCCTACAGCGGAAATACCGGAAGCAGCGGTGGCCCGCACGTGCATTTTGAAATTCGCGATAAGAATGAGCGCCCTATGAACGCCCAACTCTTTGGCGTTGAAGTTCCCGATCACAGCGCACCGATTATCAACGATCTTTTGGTTTATGCACTTTCAGATACCAGTACCGTAAATAACTCGAGAAACAAAGTGCGATTAAAGTACACCAAACAACCCGATGGAAACTTTTTAAGCGAAAAAGTAACCGCGTACGGGCCAATAGGTTTTGCTATCGGGACCATCGACCGGCAGGATGGCTCACCCAACAGCAACGGGATTTATAAAATTGAAACTCGCTTAAACGGGTCTAAAACGCTGGAGGTCGAAATGGACAAGTTTTCCTTTGCCGAAACCCGCTATCTGAACAGAATGATCGACTATGCCCTATTTGAATCTGAAAGGGATCGCGTTCAAAAGCTGTTTATAGAGCGCAACAATCCGCTAAGCATTTTTAAAATGGAGCAGAACAAAGGAATCCTCAATCTGTCAAAAGAAGGAGGTTCTGCTTTGTATACCATCAAAATTTCAGATCTGCCCGGAAATACCAAGACACTCACCGTTCCCATAACTATTCAAAAAGTAAATACTGTAAATCCTTTCATGCCTAAAGAAACATCTTATCTGGTGCAGCCTGAAACGGCTCAAAATTTTGAAGTTGGCTCCTGGTCGCTTTTTATCCCAAAAGGTGCCTTTTACGATGATTACTATCTGGACATCAAAGCAAATACAGATGCCCTGCACCTCGATCAGGATACGATTCCCGTTCACGAATACATACGCCTGGGTTATGATGTTTCGGCATTTAAACCACAGGATCGCGAACGCTTGTATATTGGCAGGGTAAACAGCCGCGGTTTGTTAAGTTACGAAGGCGCGACCCTAAATGGAGATGAACTTTCTGCAACCGTAAACAGCCTGGGAGATTTTAAAATGGGTCTTGACACGACTGGGCCCAGCATAGAATCGCTCGACTTTAAGGATGGAAAGTGGATTTCTGAGCTGAAGCATATCGATTTCAAAATTAGCGACAGGGATACCGGCATAAAAAGCTATAGAGCAACCATCAATGGAAAATTTGCTTTGCTCGAATATGAATACAAAAACAACAGGCTTCGCTATTTTTTTGAAGATGGAATCAGTGTAAGCGGAGCAAATGATTTTAAACTGATTGTGACCGATAATGTAGGAAATAGCACTACTTTTAGCGCAACTTTTTACCGAAAATAATCGTATTGAAGCGTCTCGTATATCTTCTTACCGGTATTCTGATTCTGGCAACACAGACTATACGTGCACAGGAAGCCACGCTAACCGGAATTGTATTTGGGGAAAATGAAAAGCCCTTAGAACAAACCAACATCAGCACTGTTGGAAGAGGAACTACAAGTACAGAAACCGGCTTTTACACCCTAAAGATTCCCGCAAATACAGTTGTTGAAGTACTGTTTACGCACATCGGCTTTATGCCGGTAAGGCAGCAATTCCGGCTTAAGGAAGGTGAAATTTTTGAATTCAATCCGGTGCTCAAAGTAGCTGTTGAACAAATATCAACAGTGATTATTTCGGGAGACAACAGAGATCAGATTGAAGGCATCACAAGTCTCGACCCCGAAACAGTACGGAAAATCCCCGGAGCCAACCCCGGAGTTGAAAACCTGCTGCAAACGCTCCCCGGTGTTAGTTCTAACAATGAGCTCAGCACGCAATATGCTGTGCGCGGCGGCAATTATGATGAAAACTTAATCTACATAAACGACATTGAAGTCTACCGCCCTTTTCTCATACGCTCGGGACAACAGGAAGGTTTTAGCATTGTGAATGCAGATTTAGTACGTGATATCGATTTTAGTGCAGGTGGGTTTCAGGCCAAATACGGGGATAAACTTTCTTCCGTTTTAGACATTACCTATCGCAGGCCTGTTGATTTTGCGGCGACAGCAGATTTAAGTCTTTTAGGCTTATCGGTCTCTGCGGAAGGACTTTCAAAAAATAAAAAGTTCACTGCCCTTGCAGGTGCCCGGTATCGGGATAATTCACTTTTGGTAAATGCCAAACAAACCGAAACCAATTACAAACCACGCTTTACCGATTTCCAAACTTACTTGACCTATACCTTCAACACTAAATTTCAGTTGGATTTTTTGGGAAATCTGAGTAGTAACCGCTACAACTACGAGCCGCTAACGCGTCAGACGAATTTTGGAACATTAACCAATCCAATCGCTCTTGTCGTAAATTATGAAGGTCAGGAAGAGGATCGTTATACCACCGCTCTGGGTGCACTCTCCGGAAGTTATAAGCCCAATGAAAATCTTAATCTTAAACTTATAGCATCAGCATACCATACTCAGGAACAGGAATATTATGATATTCTGGCACGGTATGCTTTGGGTGTCCCGAATACAGATATAGGAAGTGATTCAGCCGGCAGTGTCGATTTTACAGAAGACATAGGCTCACAACTTACACACGCCCGCAATAAACTGGATGCACTCATCGTAAACCTGCAACATCGCGGACAATACCAAAAAGATAATAACCTTCTTGAATGGGGATTAAAATGGAGCCACGAATCTATTCGGGATCGATTGCAGGAATATGAGATTATTGACTCGGCAGGATTTTCGGTAAGACCACCACTAGAAGGTTTCAGCAATCAGCAGCCTTACGAACCTTTTGATGCTCCATTAGAACCTTTTACAGCCGTTCGCGCGCAAAATGAGGTTGACATCAATCGCATTTCAGCTTATGCACAGTACAGTAAAAGACTGAGTTTAAAAGACGCTGAACTTTGGTATAATCTGGGCTTACGCGGGCAATTATGGACTGTAAACAGTCTCAATCAGCCGCAAAACACACAGGTTATTGTGAGTCCGCGTGGGCAAGTAAGTCTCAAGCCCAATTGGGATACCGATATGCTTTTTCGATTTTCGGCAGGTCTCTACCAACAGCCTCCATTTTATAGGGAATTACGGGATTTTCAGGGACGTGTCGTTCCTGACGTTAAGGCGCAAAAAAGTCTGCACCTGGTCGCGGGAAATGATTGGAGTTGTGATCTTTGGGGAAGACCATTTACCCTAAATTCTGAACTGTATTATAAAAATCTTACCGATGTGAATGCGTATACGCTTGAAAATGTAAGGATACGTTATAGGGCCGATAACGGTGCAAAAGCTTATGCTTATGGTCTTGATTTAAGACTCTCAGGAGAATTTGTTCCCGGAACCGAAAGCTGGGTGAGTTTAGGTATTCTTAAAACCGAAGAATCTATTAATGACCGGGGGTACATCCCACGTCCTACAGACCAACGCTTAAAACTGGGAATTTTGTTTCAGGATTATGTACCTACAATTCCTGATATGAAGTTGTATTTGAATACCGTTTTTCAAACCGGCCTTCCCGGAGGATCACCCAGTTATACCGACCCCTATTTGTATCAAACCCGATTACCATTCTATTTCAGATCTGATATCGGATTTTCGTATGTGATTATTAATTCTTCCGTTAAAAACCAAAAAAGCGGTTTATTTAAGGAACTGAGTGCAGGCCTTGAGATATTTAATGTGTTTGACCGGCAAAACAGCATAACCAACACCTTTGTGAGGGACGCAGCGACACAACAGCAATATGCAGTACCCAATTACCTAACACCCCGGGTGTTTAACTTTCGCGTTAGCGCAAAATTTTAAAAAACTGAAGCTCTTAATTCAAGAAATCCTGAAGGCTTTGCACGACATAATCAACTTCCTCTTTTGTATTCTCGTGAGAAAAAGAAAAGCGAATAGAAGGCTTATCTAGCTTATCCTGAGGAAGAAAAGCATTAAGTACATGGCTTCCCTGATCGCTACCGCTCTGACACGCACTTCCCTTAGAACAGGCAATTCCTTTAAGATCCAATTGAAACAGCAGCATCAATGATTTTTCGGGCGGTACCGGCAGGCAAACGTTTAGTAACGTGTAGGTACTCAGACTCCCGTCGTGACAATTCCCATTAAAACTTACTCCGGGAATATTTTTTTCGAGTTGTTCTTTAAAATACCATTTGATTTCCTCAATTTTTTTGCGCTCTTCCGTCAGATTTTCCTGAGCTTTTATCAAAGCGGTTTCCATTCCGGCAATGTTATGCACCGCCTCGGTGCCTGCGCGGCTTCCACGCTCCTGTCCACCGCCAAAAATCAGCGATTTTATTTTGGAGTTTTTTCGCAGAAAGGCAAAACCAACTCCTTTTGGCCCGTGAAACTTATGAGCAGCCGCAGCTATAAAATCAACCTTAATTTCGCTCAGATTTAAATCGAAATGCCCCACAGACTGAACCATGTCACTGTGAAATAAGGCGTTGTAAGTCCTGGCCAGATTGCTTACCTGCTCCAGATCAAGCAAGTTTCCTATTTCGTTATTGATGTGCATCAGGCTTATCAATGTTTTGGTACCTGAAGACTGAAGCAATTCTTCGAGGTGATCCAAATCGACGCTGCCACATTCCTTAATACGTACCATAGAAACCATAACCTGAAAGCGTTCTTCCAGATGTTCTACCGTGTGCAGTACAGCATGATGCTCGATGGGACTGGTGATGATGTGCTTGACGTCCAGATCACGTATCGCGCTGTTAATGATGAGATTGTCTGCTTCGGTGCCTCCCGATGTGAAAATGATTTCAGCCGGAGAGACGTGTAGATAATTGGCAATTGTTTTACGCGCCTGTTCGATGATGCTTTTGGCTTTTCGGCCTACAGCGTGGGTTGACGAGGGATTGCCGGGCACCTCCCGCATTACTTCAACCATGCGATCTATAACTTCGGGGCGTAATGCAGTAGTTGCTGCATTATCAAAATACACCTGATTCATAAGACTAATTTAGAGGGTGCAAAAATAGCCAGAATAAAATTATTAGATAACGGAACGCCCTGTAAAAACCAATTCGAGTATTTTTGCGCTAAAGATCTATTGAGATATGAAAAAAATTGGACTGGTATTCTTGTTGCTAATTGGAATGGTTTCCTGTGATGATGGTGACTTAATTGTTACTTCATTTGACTTTACCGATTTACCGGTAAACTATTGCTCAACTGTTGACAACAATGAGACCGCTTCAACCAATTATATTTTCTACAAAATAAATCCGGAAACCTTTGAGGCTTTGGCATTCAGATTTACTACAGAAATTCCGATACTGGAAGAACAAAGCGAGGTTAATATTGATTTGGGGCAAAGCAGCTCCTCATTTGTTTCCTATAGATTGTTCAACGATGTTGTAGATTCAGACTATTTTTGTGCGGACATTCCGCCGGCCAGACCCACAGTTTCAGAAGAATACACAAGCGCTGAAGGTGATTTAAGCATTGTAACTCAGGGAGATTTTAACGACAATGACGGCATCGCGGCTGAATTTGAAGAGACTTTAAACGACAGTACCGATCTTGACGGGGACGGTATACCCAATACTTACGATTTTGATGATGATGGGGACAATGTGCCTACGAGCCGGGAAGGAGTCGTTTTGAACGAAGATGGTTCAATAGATATGCAAGGATCACTGAATACAGATGGTGATGAATTGCCTGATTTTATGGATCCTGATGATGACAACGATGGGGTTTTAACTATTAATGAAGCAAACCCGGAAAATGGACCACTGAATCCTTTAAATACTGAAACAGATGAATCTATTGGCCCCGACTATCTCAATCCAAACGTGGCAATAGATTATAATATAGAAGAATACCGCCAGCATACCTATGTATTGGAAAATATTACCCTCACCATAAGTCTGGAAAATCTGGTTTTTGTGAATAACTCGGGATCAGAGACTATCAGACAGGAGTCCTTATTCTTTGGAGACTTAGAGGCTCCAGACCAAACAATCACTGAAACCCCCGAACGCTAGCCGACTGAATTTTGGTGAATGTAAATCTCGGTAGCTCCTAACCCATACTTTTGGTAATCTGCATCGTAATATTTGACCTGCTCATATCTTGAAAAAAGATATTCGAGTTCAGCCTTTAGCACGCCCTCACCTACTCCGTGTATAAACACCACCCGCTGTATACGCTTAGCTATTGCAAACTCCAGTCTTGATTGCGCTGTATTGAGTTGTAAGTTTAACTTATCGTGAGCCGACATACCGCGTTCATTTGCGGTGAGCTGATGTATGTGTAAATCTACTTCCATAGGTGGAAGTATTCCTTTTATTTTATTTGTAGGCTTTTTCTGTCTTTTTAAGTCTACACTTTTCTGTTGCAATTGATCAGCAAAATCAGCATCAATATCTACTTCCAGAGCCTTATCAGGAACAACTTCACTCCTTTTTACACAAATTTCAAAATCGTCATCAGTCTGAATATAAAACTGTTCGCCATCTATTTGGAGTATTGTTCCGGAAATTGCTTCATCAATTAAGTTAACCCGTTGTCCTATCTTTAAATTTGGAGCCATATTTTTTTAAATATTCGATGAAAAACACGTAATCATCTTTTAAAAGATTATTTTATATTTCATTTTGATTATCTTTACAAAAATATTTCATTATGGGAAAATTTTACTCCAAAATCATTCTTTTGATGTTACCAGCTTTTGCAATGGGGCAATTACACATCAAATCTTCTACTGCGGGTACCGCTGCCGATCAAACCTATGTTTATAATAAAGGTGAAATACTTTTTGTGACTCAGGAAATAGGTATGGATGGTAACCCAAATCAGGATGGTGGGAATTTGTACTTGCGTGATGAAGGTCAGTTAATTCAGGGCAATAATTCCGGACCTAACAACGGGTCTACCAATTCCGGTACTGGTATAGTTTCTGTTTATCAGGTTAACACTCGAAATCAATGGGATTATCATTACTGGACATCACCCGTTGGAGACCCCGGAAAAAGTGCTTCTTCTAATGGCAATTCTGGAAATGTAAATTTCTATCCGGGAAGTTCAGGCTCTGGAGGTTTATATCAAACTGATGCCATTAGTACTATTGACGCGACACCTGTCACATTTACCAATGCATTTAATAGTTCAGTAGTTAATGCGAATGAATTTAGTCTTTCATCATATTGGTTATATAAATTTGTAGCAAATACTGGGTATGGTAGTTGGCAAAAAGTAACCTCGGCAAATCCGCTTAAGGCTGGAGAAGGTTTTACTATGAAGGGATTAAGCGATGGTACTAGCCCTAAGGGAATAGTCCCTATTGACTTTAGAGGTCGTCCAAATAATGGAACTATTAATGTTCCTGTAGCTAATAATAATTTAACTCTTGTAGGAAACCCATATCCTTCAGCTATGAATTTAAGTTTTTACTTATTATCCAATTCTGGCGCTAGCGACACTGATTTGGCTAATTGTGTTGGCCTATCGAGTTCTACACCTCGTAGTGCAGTAAATAATACGATTACCGGTACAGCTTATTTCTGGGAATCTGACCCAAGTGTTAAATCTCATTATATAAAAGATTATCAGGGTGGTTACGGTACTTTTTCTCCTCTTTTAGACTGCTCAAGTGCAGGTGAATATTCGAAAGCTGTCTTTATAGCGTATGACAATGAAGGTGAACGTGTTTTAGAGCCTGTTCCAAACATTGACTCTAGTGGAAATCCAATTTATGTTGAACCAAATGGCGATCCCACTTATGCTGATAGTAATGGTGACCCATATCCTTATGTACCGGATTATGACGCTAGCGGAAATTTACAATATGATACAGATGGAAATATAATTTGGGAATTGCAGCCCGTAGTAACCGGTGTAGAAGGAGAAGATATACCCAGACATATAGCTCCCGTTGGTCAGGGTTTCTTCGTAGAAGCTATTGCAGACGGAGTTGTAACTGCAAAGAATGAATTTCGAGTTTTTATAAAAGAAAGCGAAAGCTCTGCTTCTCAATTTAAGAATAAGTTAGAGCCTAAAAGAAAATCTAAAAACAATAATTTCAAAAGTAATACAAACTTGAAAGCTGGTGGGTTAACCTATGATGATGAAGGTTTCTTGGTAATGCCAAAGTTTAGAATAACCACTCATATAAACAACACTTACTTTAGAAAAATGAGCGGAGTAATGTTTGATGAAGCTACTTTTGGTTTTGATAAAGCTGGGGATGGAGATAATGTTTCGGTTTTACCTTCTGACGTAAGTTTTATTGTTGAAGATGCGCCCAGACCAATTGTTATAAATATTTTCCCATATAGTATTGACGCAGCACTGCCACTGAAAGTAACCGGGGCGCAAGAAACTAATACATTTAAAATGCAGGTTTTAGAATTAAATTTTGAACCTGATGAAAGTATATACTTATATGACAATCAAACCGGCGAGTATCACGATATATTAAATAAAGCATATGAATTTGAACTCCCAAAAGGTAGCTATGCAGATCGCTTTGAAATTCGATTTAAAGACGGCAATAAAGAAAACCTGGATTTAGCTGAAGAGGTAAAAGAATCATTCGCTGTTTATCAAAATAACGGTCGTGCAGAACTTACTATTCTTAACCCTCTTGAAACTGAATTAAAGGATATAAGTGTTTATGATATTACCGGTAAATTACTAGTATCAAAAATAAATGAAGGTACCAGTAATAAAGTAACTATTCCATCAAATACCTGGAGTGATGGAATTTATGTTGTACGTGTAGTAACACGAGACAATGTTGAGTACAGCAAAAAAGTATCTGTTTTTAATAAAAAATAATTCAATTTTGGAAGAGTACATGCTCCCCTGCCTAAACAAGAAATTCTTCGGGTTTGAGTGTATGGGATGTGGAATGCAACGATCTTTAATGGCCCTTATACAGGGCCATTTTGCTGAGGCTTTTTTTCTATATCCTGCAGTATTTCCTCTTATCACATTAGCTCTTGCAATTGGGGCTAATTTTTTTTTCGATATTAAACATTCCGGTAAAATTATCTCGTTTTTAGCTATCTTGTCTGTAATTACAATTATTACGAGCTATATAATCAAACTAACCCACTAAAAATGGAACAACAAAGACTCAATACCACATTAGTTTATGTATTAGCGATTCTCGCACTATTATGCTGCTGTTTTGGTGGTTCAGGGTTCATTCTTGCCGGTATCGCCTTTTATATTGCACATACCAAACTCAAAGAGGCCAAGATTTATCCGGAAAATTATGACCTCCAAAATGTAAAAGCAATGAATACAGCAAAAACAATTGCACTTATTATTTTGATCATCAATATTTTATACTTAATCTATACTATTTATAAAATTTCGACTATAGGTTGGGAAACAATCTGGGAAGACGCCATGCGACAGGCTGAAGAAATGCAAGCTTCTCAACAAAGCTAAACTTGTTGTCATCGTAAAAAATAAAAAGGATCTGTACACTAGTAACAGATCCTTTTTATTTTAAACTATAATGCCTGACTTAAGCTTTATTTATTTTCAAATTCTGAAAATAAATCCTCGCCTTCCTCATAACCTTAGGCGCTAAAATCAAGGTAGTAAACATTGTAGGTATAGCCATTAAGGCAAAAAAGGTATCTATTACATTGATCATAAGACTTAAAGAAGTAGTAGCTCCCAGCAAAATACTTGCGATATAGAAATAATTGTAGAGATGACTGTACTTGGTTCCTATTAAAAAAGAAAGGCATTTTGTACCATAATAGGAGTAACTAAATAAAGAACTAATACTGAAGATCGCGATACAAACAAGAAGAATATAAGTTCCAAAATCGGGCATGGTGTCGCTAAAGGCTTTTGCAGTAAGGCTTACGCCATTTGCCTCTGAAGTTTGCCATACTCCAGTAACCAGAATACACATTGCCGTAAGTGTACAAACAATTATAGTATCTATAAAAGGTCCCATCATTGCCACAAGCCCCTCCCGTATAGGCTCATTTGTTCGGGTTGCCCCGTGAGCCATAGGCGCTGTACCAATTCCCGCTTCATTAGAAAAAGCCCCTCTGCGTATTCCTAAAACTATAAGAGCTCCTAAAACACCTCCAAATAAAGGATCGCCCCTGTAATTATCTGCCGCAAAAGCATCGGTGAAGATCAATTTAAAGTAATACGGCACTACATCGAGATGTACAAAGAGGATAAAAAGAACCGCAATAAAATACAAGCCCACCATCGCCGGAACCAGTCTCGAAGCGGTTTTACTGATACGATCAAGCCCTCCAAGAATCACTATACCCGTTACCATTGCTAAGATTACACCAATGACCAGATCATTAAAAAAACCTTTTTGAATGCCATTTGGAATTAATAAAATATCATTAACGGCCTGAGTAAGTTGGTTTACATTGAATACAGGCAGAGCCCCAATTAAACCCGCAAGACTGAAAAAAACGGCTAAAAACTTCCAGTTTTTACCCAGGCCCTCGACAATAAAATACATTGGGCCGCCCTGTACTTTACCGCTGTCATCCTTTCCCCGGTATAAAATGGCGAGACTGCACGTAAAAAACTTGGTACTCATACCCACGATCCCGCTGACCCACATCCAGAATACAGCGCCCGGACCTCCTGCAGCAATTGCCACGGCGACTCCGGCGATGTTACCCATACCTACTGTTGAAGATAAAGCAGTCATCAAAGCCTGAAAATGGGTGATTTCACCCTCGTCATCGGCATTGTCATATTTGCCCCGCAAAACCTGAATCGCGTGTCCAAAATATTTAAAAGGAACAAATCTCGAATAGATCAATAAAAAGATTCCCCCACCAATGAGTAAAATCAGTAAAGGCAAGCCCCATACAAAGCCGGAAGCCTTTTCAAAAAAGGTATTGAGTTTTTCCATCGCACAAAAAAACCGAAAAGACTATTTTCGGTTTATGATTTTACTATTAAGAATTCAGATAATCTAAGACATGATCTTCTATCCGTTTTTCGATATTGGTCAAATCTGCCTTGACAAATTTTTCACCGGTGATATTTTCATAGAGCTCAATATACCGCTCTGATACCGTCTCAATGTATTCATCAGTCATTTCAGGTAGTTTCTGCCCTTCAAGCCCCTGAAAACCATTACTTATGAGCCATTGCCTTACAAATTCTTTTGACAATTGCTTTTGGGGTTCATTTCTACTTTGACGCTCCTCATAGCCTTCCGCATAAAAATAGCGAGAAGAATCGGGAGTATGAATTTCGTCTATTAAAACTATAGTCCCATCTGCTGTTTTACCAAACTCATATTTGGTATCAACAAGTATAAGGCCGCGACTGGCTGCTATTTCAGACCCTCTTTTAAAAAGTTTATGGGTATAATCCTCAAGCACAGCATAATCTTCACCTGAAACGATACCTCTCTTGATGATATCTTCTTTTGAAATATCCTCATCGTGATCGCCCATTTCTGCTTTGGTTGCAGGAGTAATTATAGGCTGGGGAAACTTATCGTTTTCTTTTAAACCTTCAGGTAAAGGCACTCCGCAAAGCATACGCTTTCCGGCTTTGTATTCGCGGGCAGCATGACCACTCATATAACCTCTTATAACCATTTCGACTTTAAAGGGTTCGCATTTTTTACCTACTGCGACATTAGGATCAGGAGTAGCCAAAAGCCAGTTAGGTACCAAATCTTCGGTATCCCGCATCATTTTAGTCGCAATTTGATTCAATATTTGTCCCTTATAAGGAATTCCTTTGGGCATCACCACATCAAACGCGCTTAAGCGGTCTGTAGCGATCATTATCAACAAATCATTCTTGAGGCTGTAGACCTCACGAACCTTGCCTTTATAAAAATTAGTCTGACCCGGAAAATTGAACTGTGTCCGGGTTATGGTTTTATTTGACATTGCTAAAAAATTGCGTTTTAATCTCTGTTTTCGATCGCTTTGTAGGCCGCGATAACTTCTTTTACGAGCCTGTGACGGATCACATCTTTATCATCCAGATAAATCATACCCACTCCCTTAACATCTTTCAATACTAAAAGGGCCTCTTTGAGTCCACTAATCACGCGTCTCGGAAGGTCTATCTGTCCGGGATCTCCGGTGATCATAAATTTGGCGTTTTTACCCATACGGGTTAAAAACATTTTCATTTGAGCATGGGTGGTATTTTGCGCTTCATCAAGAATTACAAAGGCATTATCAAGGGTGCGGCCGCGCATAAACGCCATCGGAGCGATCTGGATTACCCCCTTTTCTATAAAGCTTTCCAGCTTTTCATGAGGTATCATATCGCGCAATGCATCATACAAAGGCTGCATATATGGATCCAATTTTTCTTTGAGATCTCCAGGTAAAAAACCCAGATTCTCCCCTGCTTCAACAGCCGGTCTGGTCAAAATTATACGTTTAACCTGCTTTTCTTTTAAAGCTTTTACTGCCAAAGCAACACCGGTATATGTTTTACCCGTTCCGGCAGGACCCACGGCAAAGACCATATCATTCTTGCGTGCGATATCAACAAGTTTACGCTGATTAGCAGTTTGCGCCTTTATGATTTTTCCACCTACCCCGTGCACTAAAATCTCACCGCTGGCCGCCGAAGTCTCGTAATCTTCACGACTTTCACTGGTAAGTACACGCTCGATACTGTTTTCATCTAACTTATTGTATTTGGCAAACTGCTCTAAAAGCATTGTGATGCGTTTATCAAATTCCTCAAGGAGGTCTTCATCACCATAGGCCTTTATGGTATTACCGCGGGCAACCAGTTTTAACTTGGGAAAATACTTCTTAAGAAGTTCAATATTGGCATTGTTTTGACCAAAAAATTCACGGGGCGTGATCTCTGAAAGTTCGATGATAAGTTCGTTCAAAAGCGGAAGGATTTTTATAAAAAACTAGTTAATTATCTTTAGTTTTGTGCATAACAAATGTAACCAAATTTAGTTACTATCCCCCTTAAAAATATCAACAAAACCACCTATGCCCATCATAACCCTGACTACTGATTTTGGCCTGAAAGATCATTTTGCGGGTGCAGTTAAGGGCGCAATTTATAGCGAAATGCCTGAGGTGACACTTGTTGATATCTCGCATAATGTGTCTCCTTTTCATATTACCGAAGCAGCTTACATCATTCAAAATGCCTATCGCAATTTCCCAAAAGGAACCATTCATATAATAGGTATTGACTCGGAACGAAATCCTGAAAACAAGCACATTGCGGTCAAACTAGACGGGCATTATTTTGTGTGTGCAAACAACGGGATTATGTCTATGATTACGCGCACCATAATGCCCGAAGAGCTGGTTGAAATCAATATCCACGACCGTATAAAAACCAATTTTACAGAGCTTGATGTTTTTGTACAGGTTGCCTGTCATATAGCACGGGGCGGGAAACTTGGGGTTATTGGGAAACCCATTCAGGAAATTAAGGCTATAACCGGTATTATGCCTGTTATTAGCAGCGAACAAAAACAAATCATCGGTAACGTGATCTATGTTGATAACTACGGAAATGTAATTACAAACATCACGCGCCGCCTGTTTGAAGATGTGGGTAAAGGACGCTCCTTTATCATTCAGGCTAAACGCGCTCATTTTAAACAAATCCATCAGCATTACAGCGATGCGATTAACTTTGATCTTGAGAAAACCAAGCGCGAAGAGGATGGAAAAAAAATCGCCTTGTTCAATTCTTCCGGATACCTTGAACTTGCGATTTACAAAAGCAATCCCAGCACAGTGGGCAGTGCCTCTACCCTATTTGGTCTGGACTACCGAGACACGATAAGTGTAAATTTTGAATAGTATGATTATTCGCATTGTAAAGTTGACTTTCAAATCTGAAAATGTTGAAGCCTTTATTAAACTTTTCGCAGCTGCTCAACAAATCATTCAATCTACTGAAGGCTGTGAACATCTTGCATTGTTAAGAGACACTTCTAATCCCAATATGTTTTTTACACACAGCCATTGGCAAAATGCAGAGGCTCTGGAGAATTATCGCAATTCTGATTTTTTTAAAAAGACCTGGTCTCATACAAAAGTCTTGTTTGCAGAAAAACCGGAAGCCTGGAGCCTTGAAAAATTCGTAAATTTACCCAAATTGAATTCGATTTAAGTCGATTTTTACTAAACTACATATACCTAAAACCAGAATATTTCAATAATCTGAGATATTCTCTATAACCATTTTTATGAAAAATATTGCTGTAATAGGTGCCGGAACCATGGGTAATGGAATTGCTCATACTTTCGCCCAAAATGGATTTAAAGTAAATCTTATAGACATTGCGGATGCCGCGCTAAAAAAAGGAATTGAAACCATCACCAAAAATCTGGATAGACAGGTTGCTAAAGAAATCCTTACCGATGCACAAAAAAATGAAACCCTTCTCAATATCAAACCGGTAACTGATTTAAAGGAGGGTGTTTCGGAAGCTGATTTGGTTGTTGAAGCGGCCAGTGAAAATCTTACTATTAAACTGGATATTTTCAAAAAGCTCGACGCGTTCTGTAAACCATCAACCATCTTGGCAACCAATACTTCATCGATCTCCATAACTCAGATTGCTGCCGTTACCAAACGCGCCGATCAGGTTATTGGGATGCATTTTATGAATCCGGTTCCTGTAATGAAACTGGTCGAGATCATAAGCGGCTATTCTACCTCAAAAACCACCCTCAATCATATAATCAAATTATCGGAGCAATTGGGCAAAACACCCGTTCCGGTTAATGATTACCCGGGCTTTGTGGCTAACCGTATTTTAATGCCTATGCTCAATGAGGCTATTGAAACGCTTTATAATGGTGTTGCCGGAGTTAAGGAGATTGATACTGTTATGAAACTGGGTATGGCTCATCCTATGGGACCGCTGCAACTGGCCGATTTTATTGGGCTTGATGTATGTCATGCCATACTAGAGGTCATGTATGAAGGCTTTAAAAACCCAAAATATGCCCCCTGCCCGCTTTTGGTTAATATGGTACGTGCCGGAAAATTAGGCGTAAAATCGGTAGAAGGTTTCTACGATTACAGCGAAAGCCGCAAAGCGGAACAGGTTTCATCTCAATTTAGCCGATAACGTCCTGTTTAGACTTGGCATATTGCTTAACTTTGTACAGCTTTCTCTAAAATAGTTATTCATACCTATGGCCTCAATTACTGAAAATCTCAGTGCATTTAAAAAAGCAATTCCCGATTATGTTGATCTGGTTGCCGTTTCAAAAACTAAACCTGTAGCAGATTTGCAGGAAGCTTATGATGCCGGGCAGCGTATTTTTGGCGAAAATAAGATCCAGGAAATGACCGATAAATGGGAAGTGCTCCCCAAGGACATTCGCTGGCACATGATAGGTCACGTACAAACGAATAAAGTCAAGTATATGGCACCTTATGTAAGTCTTATTCATAGTGCAGACCGGCTTAAACTTTTTAAGGAGGTAAATAAGGAGGCCGAAAAAAACGACCGTGTTATCGACGTCCTGCTTCAGGTAAAAATTGCAGAAGAAGACAGTAAATTTGGGATGGATCCTGAAGAGGCAAAAAAACTTTTATCCGGAGATCAACTGAATAAATACCCTAATGTACGCGTTGTAGGTCTAATGGGTATGGCTTCTTTTGTAGATGATGAGGCTCAAATAAAGCGTGAGTTTTCACAACTTGAAAAAATTTACAATACCTTTAAAGAATCCCGGGGCTTTAGTGTGCTTTCTATGGGAATGAGCGGTGATTATCGCCTGGCATTAGAGCACGGAAGCACTATGATACGAATAGGTAGCTCCATTTTTGGAGCCCGCAATTACGATTAAGCTGTAAAAAGTAGGATTTAAAGCTGTTTATGTACGCAATACTCGATCTCGAAACCACAGGAGGCAAATACAATGAAGAAGGCATTACCGAGATTGCTATCTATAAATTTGACGGGCACGAGATCGTAGATCAGTTTATTAGCCTGGTAAATCCCGAACGCCCCATTCAGGCTTTTGTAGTGGGCCTTACCGGGATCAATAACCAGATGCTGCGCAATGCCCCCAAGTTTTATGAAGTTGCCAAAAGGGTTATTGAGATCACTACAGACTGTATCATCGTGGCGCATAACGCACAGTTTGATTATCGCATCCTTCAGCTCGAGTTTGATCGTTTGGGTTATGACTATCAGCGTAAAAGTCTTTGCACGGTAGAACTCGCTCAGGAGCTCTTGCCCGACCAACAAAGCTACAGCCTGGGAAAACTGGCCCGTAACCTTGGGATTCCGGTTACAGACCGGCATCGTGCAAATGGAGACGCTCTGGCAACTGTAAAACTTTTTAAAATCCTGCTGGCCAAAGACACCCAGAAAAAAATAATTCAGGAGTCTGTAAAACTCAATCCCAAAAAACAGCTTGACACCAAATTGCGGGACTTAATTGAAGAAATCCCCAGCCAGACCGGAGTCTATTATATGCATAATGCCAATGGCCGCGTAATTTATATCGGTAAAAGCCGAAATATGAAAAAGCAGGTCAATCAACATTTTACGAGCGATAATCAGAAATCAAAACGCATTCAGAACGAGGTGGAAGCCCTGAGTTACGATGAGACGGGAAGCGAACTCGTTGCTTTACTCAAAGAACATGAAGAGGTTAAAAAGATAAAGCCTCACCACAACAGAGGTGCAAGGCGTGCTAAGTTTAAAGCCCAGCTGGCCAGCTTTTACGATGAACAGGGTTATCTCAATTTACAGGTTGAAAAAGCTGACCGCACCAAAGCCTGTATCACTACCTTCTCGACTATACCTTCGGGTCTGGCGTATCTGGGGCGTATGGCTGAGCAATATGAGCTGTCTCCAGACAAAATAGGTTTAAAAGATGTAGATGAGAATTCTAGCTGTACAGATTCACCGGAAGTTTATAATGCAAAAGTTCAGGACTTTATAAATGCACACACGTTAGTAGGTAAAAACCAGATCATAATTGACCGCGGGCCCTCACGGGATGAGCGGAGTGCTATTTTAATCGAAAACGGTAGCTTTAGAGGCCTTGGCTATTACAACCTCAATCATCAGATTACCAATCTTGATATTCTGGAACGCATCATAACCGCTATGAAAGATTCTCAGGACGCCAGACATATCATTCAAAGCTATCTGCGCAACCGTAAGGTCATTAAGATTATTGAGCTTCAGGAATTGAATAACCCGGACTAATCCCATTTTAAGTTGATTGAATCTGCAAAACATACCTGGCGCTCCAAACTTCATGAAATTATTTATGAAGCCGACACACCTGCAGGAAAAGCTTTTGATGTCGTATTGCTCATTCTCATTTTCCTGAGTGTTGTTTTGGTAATGCTTGAAAGCGTTTCCAATCTCCAGATTGAATATGGAAAATACTTTTACATTGGAGAATGGATCATTACCATTTTCTTCACTATCGAATATATTTTGCGGGTTATTTCGATAAGAAAACCTTCGGCATACATTTTTAGCTTTTACGGTCTTATCGATTTTATTTCTACCATTCCGCTTTATTTATCTTTCTTTATTGTGGGTACTAATGCCTTGCTGACCATTCGGGCATTGCGATTGCTAAGGGTATTTAGAATTTTAAAAGTCACCCGTTATATTGGTGAAGGAAACAAACTTGCCAAAGCCCTTAAAGACAGCAGACCAAAAATTTTGGTATTCCTCTTTGCCGTAATGATTCTTTCAGTAATCGCAGGTACACTGATGTACATCGTAGAAGGTCCGGAACATGGTTTTAAAAGTATCCCGGTAAGTGTATATTGGTGTATTGTAACGTTAACGACGGTAGGATTTGGGGATATCGCCCCAGTAACCGCTTTGGGCCAATTTATAGCAACCGTAATCATGATTATGGGGTATGGAATCATTGCGGTACCTACAGGTATTGTGAGTGCAGAAATGGCTAAAGGCGAAAATTCTGAACCCGATTCAAAAAAACTGCACTTAAACACACAGGTTTGCCACAACTGCGGCGCCCGTAAGCATCAGGATCAGGCCAAATATTGCCACAACTGCGGAAACATTCTGCATTATGACTAAAATCTTACTCGCCGTAGTAGGCCCCACGGGAATAGGCAAAACCGCTTTAGGCATAAAGCTTGCCAGAAAATTTAATACCGAAATACTTTCGGCAGATTCCAGACAATTTTTTAAAGAAATGAATATAGGTACGGCAGTACCATCACCTGAAGAATTGAATGCCGCCACGCATCATTTTATTCAGCATATATCAATTTCTGACGAATACAATGTAGGATTATTTGAAAAAGATGCACTTGCTAAACTGGATGAACTTTTTAGAAACAACACTTATGCGGTTATGGTTGGTGGCTCCGGATTGTATGTTGATGCTGTTGTAAATGGCCTGGATTCATTTCCTGATGTTGACGAAAATGTCAGAACACTTTTAAAATCAAGGCTTCGAACAGAAGGAATAGAAAGCTTGCAGAATGAGTTAAAAATGCTGGACCCATATCAGTTTGACATTATGGATGTCAACAATCCGCAAAGACTTATAAGAGCTCTTGAAATAAGTATAGGTACAGGAAAACCCTATTCGTCATTTACCGCAAAGAAGCGGGTTAAACGACCTTTTCAAACGCTTAAAATCGGACTCACGGCAGAACGAAAAATCATCTACGACCGCATTAATAAACGTGTAGATCTTATGATTACAAATGGCCTGGTTGAAGAAGCCAGAGCCCTATATTCTAAAAAGCATCTCAATGCCTTACAGACTGTAGGTTACCGGGAGTTATTTACCTACTTTAACGGTGATTGTGATTTAGAAACCGCAATTGCGGAAATCAAAAAAAATACACGCCGGTTTGCCAAACGGCAACTAACCTGGTATCGCAGGGATGACTCTATACTTTGGTTTGAGTACACAACTCCTGTTGAAGAAATTACCAGGGCAATAGAAAAAAAAGTGTCTCTGTAGCAGAGACACTTTTTCTTTTACCACTATTTCTTTTCTTCTTCATTTTTAACCACAAGGCGGAAACCTTCACCGTGAATATTAAGTATTTCTACAGAATCATCACGCTTCAGATACTTACGTAATTTGGCGATATACACATCCATACTTCTGGAAGTAAAGTAGTTGTCATCACGCCAGATCTTAGTAAGAGCAAGCTCTCTGGGCATCAAATCATTTTCGTGCAGGGCCAAAAGGCGCAGCAGTTCGTTTTCCTTTGGAGAAAGTTTATTAGGTTCCTCATCTTTATAGGTAAGGAAACGCAATTTTGAATTCAGGAAGAAATTACCTATCTGAAACTCAAACTGTTTGCTGTCTGCAACAGAATCTGTCGCTTTGCGCATCATGATTGCTTTGATTTTCATCAACAAAACCTCACTATCAAAAGGCTTGTTCAAATAATCATCTGCACCTACTTTATAGCCTTTAAGCACATCTTCTTTCATCGCTTTTGCGGTTAAGAAAATAATAGGCACATCTTCGTTCTTCTCCCGTATTTCTTTAGCTAAAGTAAAGCCATCTTTATAAGGCATCATTACGTCAAGAATGCAAAGATCAAAATCGTCTTTCTTAAATTTCTCAAAGCCTTCCATTCCGTTTTTTGCGTGCGTGACGTCGTAATCGTTCATAGAAAGATAGTCTTTAAGGACTGTTCCAAAATTTGGATCATCTTCTACGAGTAAGATTTTTTTGTTTTCTGTTTCCATGTGTTTAAGATATTAGTGGTAATTTAATTATAAAGGTGCTGCCCTTTCCTTTCTCGCTCTGTACCCAGATTTGACCTGCGTGGTCCTCTACAATACGTTTTGCATACGAAAGACCAAGACCATGACCTTTTACGTTGTGAATATCGCCGGTGTGTTCGCGATAAAATTTGTCAAATATTTTCTTCTGAACCTGCTTGCTCATCCCGTCTCCCTGATCTTTTATCTTAACCAGAATAAAATTCTTCAGGTTTTCGGTATAGATATCGATCTTAGGAGGCTCTGACGAGTATTTTACTGCATTATCGAGAATGTTAACCAATACATTGGTGAAGTGTGACTCATTTGCAAGTACCGATGATTTTACAGCTCCTAAATGCTGTTTTACATAGCCCTCGCGGTCTTCAACCAATAATTCGATGTGTGTTACAGCATCTTCAATAAGGTCGTGTAGTTTAACACGCTCTTTTTTGATATCAAGTTCATTTTTCTCCAGTTTCGAAATACGCAATACATTCTCAACCTGTGCGTGCATACGCTTATTCTCCTCACGAATCATACCCATATACCGGTTAAGCATTTCTGGGTTGCCCGATATTTTAGGATTGCGTATCGCATCGAGCGCAAGATTTATCGTGGCGATAGGCGTCTTAAACTCGTGCGTCATATTGTTGATAAAATCAGTCTTGATCTGTGAGATCTGGCGCTGCTTTACCAGCTGCTGTAAGGCACTGCTGTAGGCAATAACAATAATTAAGGTAAAAAGTATACTCAATCCTCCCATTCCTACTACCGATGACACCACATACTTTTTCTCCCCGGGAAAATTAGCTACTAACTGGTAATCACTGTTGCCTTCACTGTCTGAAAAGAGGGGCACGCTAAAGTTCTGCTCCGGAGATTCGATATCAAAATCATCTGAGCGTACATTGGTAACCAGATTATTGCTGTAGATGGCAAATGCAAAACGCGTATCCATATCCCGTTCTGCGAGTTCCATCGTCAACAAACGCGTAATCTCTTCTTCAGAAACCCTTTTGTGTATGGGTATCTTCCGTGTGATGTACATCACTGCCTGCTCGATATTAAAACGCTCAATATCACTTAAATCTGACATTCTGTTTAGAATAGTCGTACGATTAACATCGGTTTTATCGATATCGTTTTTATCAATAATCTGCGTGTATTGGCGCTGCAAATAGCGCTTAAAGCGTATGCTGTCTACTTCATAATCCAGCACCGGGGCACTGAGCTTGTAATTTTGCTCAACAATGCTGTTTCTAAAAATCTGAGATTCGTTTGTAAGACTGTCTTCTGTTTTATAAACCAAATCATACAAACTAATATCATCGGGAACACCCAGACTATCACGTATGCGCAAAATAGGATTATACCAGGTATTTACTTCTTTAATTTGAATCTCGCGGGAAACTTCTTTCAAAACCTGTTTGGCGTTAAAAGCAAACTGACCGCGCTTGGCTTCGATGCTGTTTGAAATCCAGTAGCCCTGAACGAAAATGATACCTATGAGCGACAGGCTCATAAGCACAACCAACAAGACAAATAGATTTTTATTCATAGGCCCAAATGTATAATTTTAACATTTAAGGCTTTGGTGGTTTAACCAAATGTTAACAAGAACAACCTATGTATTTATGCGGCCTCCCAGTAGTTTGTAATGAATAATTTCGGCCTGCTTCCTGCTATCCTGAAGCGCTATGTTCTCAATCACAAAATCTGCAAGCGGAATCTTTCGATCATCACTCCACTGCTTACTCATTCTTTCTTTTACCGCTTCGGCAGAAGTACCATCCCGTTCTACCACCCGGGCAATACGTAAATCTTCGGGAGCTGTGACCAAAATAACAGCATCACAATCTGCAGCATTTCCATTTTCAAAAAGAATGGCAGCTTCTTTTAAAACATAAGGAGCCTCTTGCTCCTGAACCCAGGATTTAAAATGCCTGCCTACAGCCGGGTGTACTATCGCGTTTAAAGCATTAAGCAAATCGGTGTCTTTAAAAACACGTGAGGCGACAAATCCCCTGTCGAGTGTATCGCCTTTATAGGCCTGCTCTCCCAGGAGTTGGATTATTTTTTTCTTTAGTTGTGGAGTATGCATCAATGCTTTTGCTTCTGCATCAGCATAATATACCGGGATCCCAAACCGCTCTTGAAAATAACGCGCGATCGTCGTTTTACCACTGCCTATGCCTCCCGTTATACCTACTATTTTCATTTGATAAGCAGGTATTGAACTGTACTTTCACTCAGACGGATATCACGCACAAAATCCGGCGCCTGAGCAATTTGAGGAGTTAATGAGGTAGACACGCTGTCTGTTTCCTTAAAATCGACCACAATTCTAAAATCTGAAGATTTTACCTGTTCGTAATTGGAAAGGTTTACATTAAAAATAACGTTGATGCGCTTAGGAAATACTTTTGCCGAGATCCCGGCAGGCACATTTATAAGTTGAAGCGGTACAGTTACCGAACCTTCCGTAAATTTATCGACTTCTAACCTGTAGGCTACCTGATTGGGAATCAACTCGACCAATGGAATTTTTTTAGAAAGATTCACCGGTAAATTCCCTTCCTGATTTGCCCTGATCTCATCCAGTTTAATCTGTGTAACCACCCGGGCGATGGTATCCAGTTCGGTCTTAGGACCGCGCACCAAAACACTATCAGGGTCTAAAACTAATCCTTCCATACTCCCGTAACCTGCTGCAAAAGTGATCTCTTCCCTAATTTCTATGGGTACGCGTTTTTCAAAATTTCGGTCTAAATCAAAGAAAACCGTATCCGGCTTAAACGCAGTGATCGTACTACCGCTCAAACTGCCTTTTAACGCATCGTTTTCATTATTGAAAACATAAAAGTAACGGTCCTTTTTACGGGATAATGCTGAAAGATCAATGGGGAAATCCTGCGAAAAAAAACGGTATTTAAAATAATCATAACCGCTGGCCTTGCCGGTCACTTTTACATTCTTTGCAGAAGTAGACTTTAAAATAAGATCTTCTGAAAGATTTTCGAACCGAAGCGGAATGGTAACCGAAAACGTAAAGTTTCTGTTGAGTTTAATCATTACCGAAATAGTCGCAGTTACCAGCAAAATGGTAATAAAAACCCGAAGGTTCGCTTTTCTGTTTTTGGCATTTCGGTTTGACATAAGAGTAGTATAGCGTTGTAAACTTAGTCAAAAAATAAGTGGGGGAAGCTTTGCCTCGCATCCTTTTTAAGGAGTCTGATTTTGATAAAAGACTCTAAAAAACCCAACCCATAACCTGTAAACTGCACAAAAACAGCCACTACAGCAAGTAATCCCAGATATACACTTCGTGTCACCAGCGTAGCGTGAATAAGGATGAGCATAAGATAGCTCAGCATAAGATATATGGGTGCCAAAAATCCCATAACGGCAACTACAAGACTTGCGATAACTCCAAATAAAAACACGGAAGGAAACCAAAACGTGATGCGCGCTGTTTCCGGATGCCAGCTTGTAAGTATGGGTCTCAACAGACCAAACTTACGTACCTGATTATAAAATTTGGACCACGAGATACGCCTTTTATGGTATACGAAAGCATTAACCAGAAGCTTTGACCGGTAACCCAATTTCCAGAGTCGTATAGATAAATCAGGATCTTCCCCGGGATGAATGTCTCCAAAACCTCCCGAAGCTTCAAAAGCAGCTTTGGAAATTCCCATATTAAAACTTCGGGGTTCAAATTTACCGGCTGCAGATTTTTTTCCCCTTATTCCTCCTGTGGTGAGAAGTGAAGTCATGCTGTAGTTGATAGCCTGTTGTAAGGGTGTAAAATCATCCCGTGCAGCATCGGGCCCTCCGTAAAAATCGCAATAGTCTTCAGAAAGTCTTTTATTTACCTCACTAAGGAATTGATGTGGGATAACGCAATCACTGTCAAAAATGATAAAGTAGTTGCCTTTTGCGTTGCGCATGCCAAAATTACGCGAGTCACCGGGACCGGAATTTGCTTTGTAGAAATAGGAAATGTCCAAATCAGGAAAGCCTTCAACTACTTGTTCAGAGGTATCAGTCGAACCGTCCTCAACCAAAACCACTTCAAAAGGCTGCCTGTAGTCCTGCAAAACGAGACTTTGCAACAATTCGCGCACCTCGTCGGGACGATTATAGACCGGTATGATTATCGAAAAAAATAAGCTCATAGGTATTTCTAGTCTGCTAAAGTACGGTAATATGTTCTCTTTAAATATGCTAAAGCGCCCTGCGACACAGCGCTTAGCCTAAATTAATTCATGAAAAATGCCCGAAAACACAAAGGTTTCGGGCATTATACTAGTATTCAATGTGTTTTATTTATCCTGCTTCTCTACGAAAGCTTCCATCACCGCATCGCTTACGCCCATATTGCTAAATCCACCATCGTGGAAAAGGTTTTGAAGCGTAACTTTTTTAGTAAGATCTGAAAACAGCGAAATGGTATAGTCTGCACAATCCTGTGCGGTTGCGTTGCCTAACGGACTCATTTTTTCGGCATAGGCTATAAAACCGTCAAAACCTTTAACCCCCTGGCCGGCAGTGGTAGGAGTTGGTGATTGTGAAATGGTGTTTACACGCACTTTTTTATCACGGCCAAAGAAATACCCGAAGCTTCGTGCAATGCTCTCCAAATAAGCTTTGTTATCTGCCATATCGTTATAATCCGGGAATACGCGCTGCGCTGCCATATAGGTAAGGGCAACAATACTACCCCACTCATTCATCGCATCTTGCTTGTATAAAACCTGCATAGTCTTGTGAAAAGACATCGCGCTTACATCTGTTCCTTTTTGAGTCCAGTCGTAATTCTGATCGGTATAGTGCTTGCCTTTGCGCACGTTGATAGACATCCCGATACTGTGAAGTACAAAATCAAGCTTTCCGCCCAATTCTTCTACTGCTCCGGCTACCAGTTTCTCCAAATCCTCTACAGATGTTGCGTCTGCAGGAATAATTTTGGAACCTGTTTTTTCGGCCAGTTTATTTATTGATCCCATTCGCATAGCGATGGGAGCATTGGTAAGAACAAAGGTACCCCCTTCTTCGTGAACACGTTCTGCGGTTTTCCAGGCAATAGAATTTTCATCTAATGCCCCAAAAATAATACCTCGTTTTCCCTTAAGTAAATTATAAGACATAATAGTTGTTTAATTTAAGTGGTCAAATATACATTTTATTAATCAAGAAGTTGTCTTGCGTGCTCAAAAGCCGACTCAGAAGTAGCCTTGCCCCCCAGCATTTCTGCCAACTCTGCAATACGCTCTTCTTTGGTCAAAGCCCGTATGGCCGTTGTTGTTTTTTGATCTTTATCTTCTTTATAAACCTTAAAATGCGAAGCACCCTGCCCTGCTATCTGAGGCAGATGCGTGATACTTAGCAATTGCATACGCGAACCCATAGCCTTCATAATACGACCCATTTTTAAAGCCACCTCGCCACTGACCCCGGTATCAATTTCATCAAAAATTAAGGTTGGTAAATTGGCATAATCGCTTAAAACAGATTTGATCGCCAGCATAATTCGCGAAAGTTCTCCGCCTGAGGCCGCTTTCTTCAATTCCTGCGCCCGCATACCCTTATTTGCAGTAAACAGAAAATGCAACTCATCTTTACCATTCTCCAGGAATGCCGTGCTATCGGTGAGACTTACCTCAAAACGCGCATTAGGCATACCTAAATCAATCAGAATTAAACGAAGGCGCTCGGTAAGGGCCGGCAAAATTGCCTTACGCTGTGACGTAAGTTTTTTAGCCAGTTCTTCAAGATCTAACCTGGCCTGAGCAATTTCGCGTTCAAGCCTTAAAATATCGGCATCAAGATTATTTAGAGATTGTACCTCTTCATCAAGTTGCTCCCGAATGTTGATTAACTCCTCAACCGTATCGACCTGATGTTTCTTTTGTAAGTCAAAAATCAGCTTTAAGCGGTTTTCCACTTTAGCAAGTTCTTCAGGATCGCTTTCGGTATCTGAAGCCAGATCATTTATAGTCTCTGCAATATCTTCCAGCTCTATATGTGCAGCCTCCAGCCTGCTGCTGAGCTCACTAAACTGATTCCCGAAACCGGCAAGTTTTGATAGTTTTACCTTAACCGCCAGCAACAGATCATTAACTCCCAGCTCTTCCTGGCCGAGGGTTTGGTAAGCTTCTGCCAGAGATTCGGTTATGACTTCGACATTATTTAAAGTTTCAAAAGAAGATTCAAGACTTTCCTGCTCGCCCGTCTTTAAATTTGCTGCAAGCAATTCTTCGAGCAAATAGGACTTATATTCTTCTTCTTTTTGGGCTTCCTCTTTGAGTTTACGCAGTTTTTTGAGGTCCTGCTCTTTTTTTCGATAAGACTTAAATAAAAGTTTGTAAGCCGAAAGGATTTCTGCATTTTCAGCAAAGGCATCAATCACCTGAAACTGAAAGTCCAGACCCGTCACCTCAAGCGTCTGGTGCTGGCTGTGAATATCTACCAGTCTTTCGCCCAAAGCACTTAATTGCTGCAGGGTTACCGGAGTATCATTTACAAATGCCCTGCTCTTCCCGCTGGGTAAAATCTCACGGCGAACAATAGTAGTAGACTCGTAATCCAGATCTTCCTGTTCAAAAAGCTTTTTGAGATCATACGATTGAATATTGAAATGCGCCTCGATTACGCACTTATCTTCCGGATTACCAATACTGCTTAAATCGGCACGCTTTCCTAAAATTAAACCCAAAGCGCCCAGCAATATAGACTTACCGGCTCCCGTTTCACCGGTAATTACCGTAAAGCCCTCTGTAAACTGAAGCTGTACTTCTTCAATTAAGGCGTAATTTTTTATGTGTAGTTGACTTAACAATGTATTTATTTGGCTTTTTTGTATGAAAAAACTCCAGTTATGGCAAATGCCAGACCCGATCCCGCTAGTATTCCTCCCAAAAAACCCATGAGGTCACCTGAAGAAAAATTTAAAATTAATATGCCTGAAACCAACGATACTATTCCCAGAAGACGGACTTTATTCATCATAATCAATACTAAATTAAACAAGATCTACGCAAGCTAAAGATACTCTTGAACATTCCAAAAATAAGCGGATAGTTTTATTCTTTTATTATTTAATCTGTTGCCAGTAGGTAGATTTTGTAGGCGCCACTTTATTAAGTACTGAAACCAGATTACTTATATTTACCTGCGGCCCTCCCGAAAAAATAGCAGCAATTTCTTCTGCCTTTGAGTCAAAAAATACCCGTGTCAGAAAATTATTGGGACGGCTGTTATAGAGCTGGTTAAAAAGCGCAAGGCTTACCGCAATAGATTGTTTGGCCTCCCGTTCGCTTTGGGCCATATAGTCAAGGCCGTTACGGTGATAGGCATACATGGCATCAAAAAACTCTCTGAAATTGGGAGAGAGTAAATCCTGATTAAGACGATAGCGCGACTGGGTTCCGCTTTGAGCAGACCAGCCATCACTTACCTGTTGTTGTGCCGTATTTATAATCTGCTTGGCCTCTTCAAAATAAGGTTCTCCGGCTCCCAATTCGTATGATGCCGCATCAAGACCTATAATGGTGTAGGCATAAAAAGCCAAAACCGAAATAAGATTGGAATCAAACGTATTTGCATTGTAATTGAGTGGTTGAAACTCGGTATACTGAAAATTGAACTGCCGGTCGTTAAAGTTTAAAATCGGTGTGTTGTAGGTACTGTTATAAACCGGGCGGGACGATTGTACCTGAATTGTTGCTGTAAAAAAATCTGAATTGATGTTAGATACAATGATAGCCAGGCTGCAATCTATTTTTTCCTGCTGTTTCATATTGAGATCTGTCCAGCTGGTTTTATTCATAAACTCTGTAATCTCTGATTGCAGGGTTCTAAATACCTGCAGATTGCTTTGACCCGTTTGCTCTGCGTTGATACTTACCGTGCAATTGAGTTCCTGAGCTTGCAGGCTCCAGGTAAGGATCGAAAGAATAAAGAGCAGTTTACGCATACCGTTTTTGTTGTATTAATTGAAACAGGTCCTGAGCAACCGCTTCTTTAGGCTTCAGTTCCTGCGGAAGGATCTCACCTTCACGGGTGATGAAAGTTACTTTATTTGTTTCGGTTTTAAAACCTGCTCCGGTGTCGTTTAGCGAATTGAGTACTATGAGGTCCAGATTCTTGCGTGACAGCTTTCCTTTTGCATTTTCAATCTCATTTTCAGTCTCAAGGGCAAAACCCACCAGAAACTGATTTTGCTTGTGCTCTCCCATATATTTTAAAATATCGGGAGTAGGCTCGAGATTGATTTGAAGCGACGCAGCCTGTTTCTTGATTTTTTGATCAGCAACGGCTGAAGGGCGATAATCTGCTACGGCAGCTGCTGCAATGGCAATATCTGTATCCGGATATTGAGACTTAACGACCTGAAACATCTCCTCCGCAGAAGTAACATCAATACGTTCAACGCTTTTATGTGTCAATTTTAAATGCGTGGGACCGCAAACCAATACCACCGAAGCACCCAGAGATGCCGCTGTTTCAGCTATTGCAAAACCCATTTTCCCACTGCTGTGATTACCAATAAAACGCACCGGATCTATGGCTTCGTATGTAGGCCCCGCGGTAATCAGGACCTTTTTCCCGCGCAACGGAAGCTTTCCTGCAATATCTTCCTCAATAAATGCGACAATGTCCTCGGGCTCTGCCATTCTTCCTTTGCCCTCAAGACCGCTAGCGAGCTCTCCGCTTGTAGCGGGAATCATAACGTTTCCGTACGAAATAAGTTTTTCAAAAGACTGAGAAGTGCTGGGATGCCTGTACATATCCAAATCCATCGCAGGAGCAAAATATACAGGACATTTCGCAGATAAATACGTGGCCAGCAAAAGGTTGTCTGAAGCCCCTGACGCCATCTTAGACAGGGTGTTAGCCGTAGCAGGTGCAATAACAAAGAAATCGGCCCAAAGGCCGAGTTCTACGTGATTATTCCAAACGGCATTTTCATCTTCTTCGTTTGTGAAAAAAGAAAGTACCGGGTTTTTAGATAAGGTTGAAAGGGTAAGCGGGGTAACAAACTCTTTGGCATCTGGTGTCATCACCACACGCACTTCTGCTCCGGCTTTAATAAAGCCTCTAACCAAAAAAGCCGCTTTATAAGCAGCTATCCCGGCGGTTACTCCAAGTAAAACTTTTTTACCGCTTAAAACAGACATGACTACTGTTTTGTAGTCGTGTCGCGGTAGTAGATTTTATCTTCTAACCACTCCTGTACTGCCATTGCGTGAGGCTTTGGCAAACGCTCGTAGTATTTAGATACTTCAATCTGCTCCTTGTTCTCAAAAATTTCTTCAAGGCTATCGCTATAGGTAGCAAACTCATCAAGCTTCTCTAAAAGTTCACGCTTGATTTCGGTGTTGATTTGGGTCGCACGTTTAGCAATGATTGAGATGGCCTCATAAATGTTTCCGGTAGGAGCATCAATCTCACTTCTGTTGAAGGTAACGGTATTTACGGGTGCATCAAGGTTTTTAACGTCCATGGTATTCGCTTTAAATTTATTAGGAATAATTTTCTAAAATAGCATCAATATCTTCTCGTAATGCATCGGCTTGTTCACGGTATTCTCCTTCCGGAAAGTAACGTATTAAAGTTTCATACATTTCAATAGCTTCATTTAATCGCGGTTTTACGAGTACATTTATACTTTTTGAACCGTATTGATACTGAGAATCAAATTTATAAAACAATGCGGCTTCCCGAAAGGGTGAACCGGGATAATCTGATAAAAAGTCGTCGAAGGCAGCAATTGCAGTAGGATAATCCATAATCTTATGCCATCCTTTGGCAATTTCGTAGGACTTCTTCTGCAATTTTACACTCAACTCCTGAATGCGATCACTGGCATCATCGGCATATTCAGACTCAGGATATGCGGTGATAAACAGCTGTAACTGGTCAAGACCTTTCTCGGTCTCGCTCTGGTCGAGCTGGTAATTTGGTGACAGAGCAGCATAACTCATCGCTGCCTTGTACTGCGCCTCTTCAGCCTTCTGAGAATCGGGATAGGAAGATACAAAACGATCAAACTGGTATCCGGACAGGTAATAATCTCCTACCTGATACAACGCATCTGCATTGAGGAACATAATACGTTCGGCCTGTGGCTTACCGCGATAGGATGGAACAATTTGATCCCAAAGTTTAAGGGATTTGCGGTATTTCCCAATATCATATAGCGAATCAGCAAAAGCATACTTCGCTCCCATATCTTCAGATTTTAAAATCTTTTGATATTCACTACAGGAGGCCAGTGTTAACACTGCTAAAACTACCGGGATTGTCTTCTTCATTAAGCTTAAAAACATCGTGCAAAAATAGGTTTTTTCTAAGGATTACAAAACTTAAAGACCGTTGTCTTGAAGGTATGTTGCAATATCCTGTTTTAAAGCTTCAGTCGCAGCCATCAAAGGGAGTCGCACCACATCTTTACAAAGCCCTTTGTGTGCCAGTAAAGCCTTGATTCCTGAAGGGTTGCCTTCAGCAAAAATTAAATCTGTAGCACGCATTAATTTATAATGTTTGGCATAAGCCGTTTCAAAGTTCCCGCTTAAACCTTCACGCATCATACTTGAGAAAATCTCAGGTAAGCCCTGCCCAAGGACCGATATGACGCCTTCTCCCCCAACACTAACGGTAGGTAACGCAATCATATCGTCTCCCGAAAGGACCAAAAATCCTTCGGGACGGTCTTTTATAAGGCGCATCATCTGGGTAATATCACCCATGGCTTCTTTTACGCCTATAATATTTGATTCGGTATTAGCCAGTTTAATAACCGTTTCAGGCAACACGTTGCTACCCGTTCTACCCGGAACATTGTAAAGGATGACAGGCAACTTTGAAGCTTTTGCAACCTGTGTATAATGCGCAAAAATACCTGCCTGAGATGGGCGGTTATAGTATGGAGAAACCGAAAGAACAGCACTAAAGGCTGAAACATCCTTCTTCTTCAAAGACTCTGTAAGCGCGGCGGTGTTATTCCCTCCTGCCCCTAAAACCAGGGGTAAGCGACCGGCATTAACTTCAACGGCTTTTTTGATTACCAACTGTTGCTCTTCGGCATTTAATGTGGCATTTTCGGCTGTAGTGCCCAAAATCACCAAATATTCGGTGCCACCTTCAATATTATACTCGATGATTTTAGCCAGAGCATCAAAATCAACTGAATAATCGTCATTAAATGGTGTTATCAATGCAACACCTGTTCCTTTTAACTCGTGCATGCTAATCTATGCGGTTTACAATTTTCAAATATTTAATAACCTCAGCTTTAAAAACTTCGGGTTGATCAGGACGTGTCTGTATGCTCAAATCCTGAAAACAGTCTGAAGCCTCTTGCTGAAATCCGACCTTAAAAGCTGCCTGGGAGCTGGCTTTTAAAAAGTCCAAAAATACATTTTCTCTTTGGTAATAACTGATTAAGAATCTAAAAGGTTTTGCACTAAAATCACTAAGATTTACAGTTTTGACAGCGCCCCAAAGGCTAAAATCAGAATTCGAGAAACACAGTACTTCAGCGGTATGACTATTCTGCTTATTTTTAGAATATGCCAAAATCTCTACCGCAGCCTCTGCAGACAGAGCGCTTGCCAATTTTTTTAGAAATTCAAAATCAGAAAACTCATCTGCATTAACCAGAATCCCTATTCGCTCTTCGAATGCAGCTACCCTCTTCTGAGAATCAGTATTACGAAGAATTTCGAGCTTTCTTTTAATGAAATTCTGTCTGCTTAAATACAAAACATCTACTTTTGTTAGGCGACAAATGTACTTAATTCTACCACACTACAAATCCCCTAAAAAATTCTTACGTATGCATAAAAAGTTTTTCCTGCTGAGTGCACTTTTTGCTCTTATTGCCTGTAAACAATCACAGGTTACGCTTAAGGCTATAGAAGGGACTCAACTTGCAATTACAGACAGCCTTGCTCAAGATCAGGAAGTTCTTGATTACATAGCTCCTTATCAAAAACACATTAGCGAAGAAATGAGTGCAGTGCTGGCTTATGCCCCACAAAGCCATTCAAAAACCGAAGGCCCCTACAACACCGCCATCGGAAATATGATGGCAGATGCGGTTTACGAATTAAGCAACCCCATTTTTAAAAAGCGTACCGGCAATGCCATAGACGGTGTTCTTCTTAACCACGGCGGGATCAGATCTACGCTAAATGCAGGCGAGGTTACCATGCGCACCGCTTACGACATCATGCCTTTTGAAAACAGCATTATTGTTGTCGAGCTCACAGCAGACAAAGTGCGCGACATGTTTACCTACCTTAAAAGCGGAAAGGCTCATCCCATCGCCAATATGCAACTTGTTTTGACTGAAGACGATTCTATTGTGAAGGCAACTGTAAATGGCAAACCTGTTGAGGACGGACAAACCTATTTTATTGCCACTAATGACTACCTGAGACAGGGCGGAGACGGAATGGTGTTTTTTGCAGATCCGGTAAGCGAAACCGTTCTTGATTACAAGGTTCGCTCGGTCCTGATCGATTATTTTAAAGAAAAAGATACCATTGCACCGGTACGCGACAACCGTTTTATAAAGGAATAATTATGGAAAGAAGATCGTTTTTAAAACAAACCTCAATAGCTACAGCTGCATTTTCGGTATTACCGGCTTTTGAAACTTTTGGTGCTAAGGCTGAAACTAAAAAAATCACTATCCTGCATACCAACGACGTGCACAGCCACATCGAACCTTTTCCGGCAACTGATGCCTCTTTTGCCAATCAGGGTGGTGCAGCACGAAGACTGAGCCTGATAAACCGTATACGACAGGAAAATCCTAATGTACTCCTGCTCGACGCCGGTGATATTTTTCAGGGAACACCTTATTTCAATTTTTATGGAGGCGAATTGGAATTTAAACTCATGAGTATGATGGGTTATGACGCAGCAACTATTGGTAATCACGACTTTGACAACGGAGTTGATGGCCTGGCGAAACAAATGCCGAATGCTTCCTTTAAAATGATCAGTTCCAATTATGACTTTTCAAATACAATTATGGAAGGTCTCACAAAACCCTATGAGATTTTTATTAAAGACGGAATAAAAATCGGCGTCTTTGGTTTAGGCATTCAGCTTAAAGGGCTTGTTACCGAAGCTTTATCTAAAGAAACTCAATATCTCGATCCATTAGAAATCGCTCAGGATATGACGCGCAAACTTAAACACGAGGAAAAATGCGATCTGGTCATTTGCCTTTCACATCTGGGGTATGAATACCGTTTTGATAAAATTTCTGACGTAAAACTTGCCCAAAATACACAGGATATCGATTTAATTATAGGAGGTCATACGCATACGTTTCTCCCCAAACCTGTGGTTTTACAAAACAAAGCGGGTCGTGATGTACTGGTAAATCAGGTAGGATGGGCCGGCATTAATCTGGGAAGAATTGATTTCGAATTTACAAGCTCAAAATCAGCTAAAACCGCTTCATCTGCCGTGATACGCGTCTAACCTAGTAATAATCGCGTTCATCTGAACGCACTTTAATAATCTTCACAAAATAAGAGCTTACAGCCGTTTTATGTACGCAAATTGCAACGTTTAGCGTAGCCAGCATTAAACTTATATGTATACTATAATAATATAGAAAGCCCAGGATGCATTCTACAAGTAAGGACGCCGCTATGATGTACAGGTGTATGTTATAAGGATGTCGGTTACGTAAAGGAATCACGGTACATATAATTGTAAATATCCAAAGAAGCGAAGCTCCAATTATAAAAAGCACTTTGTTGGGTACATAGTGGTAAAATACCAAAATCAGATGCCCAATTAGGTAAGTGCAGAAAATCACCCCCAGAATTGGCTCGATGAGGATATTATTTTTCATTTCCTGAGGTTTTATCTTTAAAACCGGAACAAATGTGATCAACATCATAGCCGTAGCTATAATGAAGTAAAAAATAACCTCGTTGAAATGGGCGTTAAGATCTTTTAGAAAATAAATTTCAGCAATTAACGCAGAAACCTGAAAAATCAAAAACACCAGATTGTGCTTTTTGGTAGATGCGTAGTAGTATAAGTAAAAAAATAAAACATATACAGGTTTTACGTAAAAGCCCAGAAAAAGATCAACATTAGAAACAATTATAAACAAAAGGCTGCTTGCTAATGCGAGATACCAATATTTTGTGGAACCCATAAACTAACGCTGTTTCAAAGCGAAAAATAACACCTATTATCGATATATCAAACTAATTAATAAGCTAATGATTTTTACTTGTAAGAAGTATCTCACTTCAAGATTATTCATAAAAAATCATCTGATGTACTGAGAATTTGATCTTTTCTAATTAAAAAAACGGCAATAACCCATTTTAAAATAAGCATACTCATCATCGAAAGAGTAAGTATCAATATGTGATCCCATAAAAATGTGTGGATAAACATCGTTGGAGCCATAATGGCCATAGAGCCACCCATTATAAAAAGTAATGAATTCTGTGGATGTCTGTTTTTAATTGGAATAATCGTACAAAAGAAAATCCAGCTCAGGAGGGCGGCAAAACCAATGAAAAAAACCGTGTAATTGGGTATTTTAGCAAAAATCATTACAAGAAGCTCCCAAAAAATTAAAAGCATCCCCAGCACCCCTAAAAGCGGGCCAAGCAAAATATCTAATTCAAACTTTAGAGAGGCATTTCGCATCAGCGGCCAAAGGTGATAAATCATAGTTAAAGTCGCCAGCGTATAACAACTCAAAACCAGTTCGAAATAATACTTAAAATCAATCAAAAAGAATACTTCATTAATAAGCTCACACCCAAAGAAAAGAAGTAAAAAATAATTATGCTTGTGAACATTAAGGAAATAGAATAGATAAATCAGGATAACACCCAGAGGGTGCAGGTAAAAGTAACTCTGCGAATTATAGGCAAGCAAAACTATCTCGAGAATACCCAAAATTAAATAAACATACAAAAGTAATTTACCGCGCATCCCAGTGGTTGAATTCGATTCTAAGCTTTCTGAAATAATAGATATGAATTATAACATGCCTAAGAAGTCATCTTCCGAAATAATGCTTATCCCAAGCTTTTCGGCCTTCTCCCGCTTGCTGGGCCCCATGTTTTCCCCCGCAACCAGATAATTTGTTTTTGCAGAAATACTACCGGCTGCTTTACCTCCATTATCTTCAATACGCTTTTTGAGATCGCTGCGCGAAATTTTTTCAAAAACACCCGAAATAACGAAAGTCTGACCTTTTAATTTATCGGTTTGATTCTCCAGAACCGAAGCATCAAGTTCTAACTGCAATCCGTAGTCCTTCAAACGGCTTATCAATTCACGGTTTCGTTCTTCGGCAAAAAAACCAACCACACTTTCCGCTATGCGATCACCTATTTCATCTACAGCAGTAAGTCGCTGCGCGTCTGCTTCAGCCAATGCATCAATAGCCCTGAATTCTTTAGCCAATTTTCGGGCTACGGTTTCGCCCACATAGCGTATGCCCAGTGCAAATAAAACCCGCTCAAAAGGCACCGCTTTTGAAGCCTCAATACCTTTAATTAGATTATCTGCCGACTTTTCTGCCATACGCTCAAGAGGCAGTAGTTGTTCTTTTTTCAGTTCATAGAGGTCCGCATAATTTTGGATTAAACCGGCGTTAACCAAAAGAGCTACAGTCTCCCCCCCAAGCCCTTCAATATCCATTGCTTTTCTGGAAATAAAATGCTGAATACGGCCAATAATCTGCGGAGGACATCCCATATCATTGGGACAGTAATGCTGAGCCTCGCCTTCTTCCCTAACCAGGGGCGTATCGCACTCAGGGCAGTTTGTAATATATTGAGTAGGCTCAGACTTAGGATTGCGCTTTTCAAAATCAACCCCCACAATTTTCGGTATAATTTCTCCGCCCTTTTCTACAAAAACGGAATCTCCTTCCCGTATGTCTAGCTTTTCGATCTGATCTGCATTATGCAGGGAAGCTCGTTTTACTATAGTACCCGCAAGTTGTACCGGAGTTAGATTTGCCACCGGAGTGATTGCGCCGGTGCGCCCTACCTGATAGGTGATTTTCTCCAGAACTGTTTCAGCCTGCTCGGTTTTAAATTTATAAGCCATTGCCCAGCGCGGAGCTTTGGCCGTATAGCCCAACTCTTCCTGCTGCTGCAAATCGTTAACCTTTATCACTACCCCATCGGTTTCGTAAGGTAAATCATGACGATGCTCGTCCCAATGTTCTAAAAACTTGAGGGTTTCTTCGGTTGAGGCGGTTACCTGAGCAACTTCAGGCACTTTAAAACCCCAGGAACGTGCTTTTTCAAGACCCTCAAACTGGGTCTTAAAATTGAGATTTTCTCCTTTTATACTATACAAAAGACAGTCTAAAGGTCTTTTTGCGACCTCAGCACTATCCTGCAATTTTAGGCTTCCCGAGGCCGTGTTACGCGGATTGCTGTACGGCTCTTCTCCGGCTTCCACCCGTGCTGCATTCATTTCAGCAAAACCGACCAGCGGTAAAATGATTTCACCTCGTATATCAAATTTAGCGGGATAATCACCTTTTAAACGAAGTGGAATACTGCGTATGGTTTTTACATTATTCGTTACATCATCCCCCTGAAAACCATCTCCCCGGGTTACGGCTCTAACCAGTTTACCGTCTTCGTAAGTAAGACTTATTGAGGCACCGTCATATTTGAGTTCACAAACATATTCGACCTTGCCTTCGACCATTTTTTTTATGCGCTTTTCCCAATCTTCAAGGTCTTCCCGGGAATAGCTGTTATCCAAAGAGTACATACGATACTCGTGTCGCACGGTCTCAAAGTTTTTGGTAACCTCACCTCCTACCCGCAATGTGGGCGAACTCGCATCATAAAACTCCGGGTGCTCCGCTTCAAGTTGCTGAAGTTCCTTTAACTTTTGATCAAAAACATAATCTTCAATCTCAGGCTTATCGAGCACATAATAATTGTGATTATGCCTGCGCAATTCTTCTCGTAACTCCTGTATTTTTTTTTCTATGCTCATAAGTATAGGGTAAGCTAAGCGTAACTAACTATTTTCCGGCTTCAAAAATTTTGAAGAAAAATCAGGTTCAAAATGCTCCATCGCATCTAAAAGGCGGTTGATATCTGTATCTACCAAAAGAAGATCCCGGTTTTCCTGCTTTAAAAATCCACGGGATACCATCTCGTCTAGCATGCTGATGAGGGCATCGTAAAAACCATTGGTATTGAGTAGTCCTATGGGCTTGTGATGCAGACCCAGCTGACTCCAGGTTATGATTTCAAAAAGCTCCTCAAAGGTTCCGAAACCGCCCGGAAGCGTGATAAAACCGTCACTCACTTCCTGCATTTTAAGTTTACGCTCGTGCATGGTTTCGGTTGTGATAAGTTCATCAAGACCGGTATGTACAATTTCTTTAGTCTTTAAAAATTCAGGAATAATACCTATTGCCTTACCTCCCGCGCCAAGGCAACTTTTTGCAACAGCTCCCATAATCCCCAGTTGCGAGCCGCCATATACGACTGCAATATTTCGCTCTGCGAAAATCTCACCCATACGCTTTGCTTCTTCAATGATTTTGGGATCATTGCCTTCGCTACTACCACAAAACACACAAATACGGGATACTTTAATACTCATAAACAAGCTTTTATCATTCTGGGTTTCCCGGCATAATCAAGCCGGAGTTCTACATTTTTAAAGCCATTCTCCTCAAAAAGGGAACGGGTTTCTTCAGCCAGATATTGATTGATTTCAACATACAACCTGCCGGAAGTATTCAATGAACTTTTTGCAAGTTCAGCAATTTTTCGGTAAAAAATAAGTGCATCATGATTCTCAACAAATAAAGCCAAATGCGGTTCAAAATTCAAAACATTAGCCTGAATTTCGGTTTTCTCGAGATTACGTACATAGGGTGGATTAGAAATTATCACATCGTACTGTTTATCGAAACGGCCAGTTTCCAGAATATTTTGATGTAGCGTATGTATCTCAACGGCATTGATCTGGGCATTGTGTTGAGCCAGATGTAAGGCTTCCTTAGAAACGTCAAGCGCATCTACCCGAGCCAGAGGCAAATTTTTTGCAAGGCTCACAGCAATGCAGCCGGAACCTGTACCAATGTCAAGAATACGCGCAGCAGTTTCGGCATCTGCGTCTTTGAGCGCCCATTCTACCAGTTCTTCGGTCTCCGGTCTGGGGATTAAAACGTTGGGGTTTAGAGCAAAATTCAATCCGTAAAACTCAGTTTGCCCCAGTATATACTGCAAAGGCTCGAAAAGCACCAGGCGTTCACGGGCAGCAAGAAGGTGATCGAGTTTTTTCAGTTTAATTTTTTTATCGGGATTTAAGAACACGTCAATATTGCGCAATCCCAAATAGGTTTCTATTAAAATTCTAAAGAAACTCTCAATTTCCTGATTGGGATACAGTGGGCTTAATCTTTTAAAAAAATGCTCCTTAAATTCTTTAAGCGTCATTTGTAAGATCTTTGAGCATATGCACCGGGCAGGCACAATGACCGGTATTCCCCATCGGCCCGTCTATGTGGTAAAAACCAGACTTTAAATACAACTGCTGAGCCGCCTGCATATAGGGCATGGTTTCCAGATAAACCTGTTCAAAACCGGCGGTTCTGGCAAAATCAAGACAAGTTTGCATGAGTTGCTTACCTACACCTTTTCCTCTTAACGATGAATCGATATACATTTTTTGAAGTTCACATACAGGACCTTCATAATTTGCCAGAGGTGCTATCCCCGCTCCACCTAAAATACGGTCATCATCGGTCACTACAAAATATTGAGATGAAGCAGTATCGTAAGTCTCATACATACAGTCAAGAGCCGCATCTGCATAAGCAGTGCCGACCTTGGGCACGCCCATTTCAACTAAAATACTTCGCAAGACGGCGGCCAGCTCTTTATTATCAGCAGGTTGAACAGCCCTGATTTTCAACATCGTGTTTATGATTTTTAAAATGCTAATTTTGAAGGCGTGAAGATACACGAAAAATACATGGCGCGCTGTCTGCAACTGGCAAAAAATGGGCTTGGAACCACCTATCCAAACCCCATGGTAGGCGCTGTAATTGTACACAACGAAAAAATTATTGGTGAGGGATGGCATCAAAAAGCCGGTGAGCCTCACGCCGAGGTTCATGCGATTAACAGGGTACACGCTAAAGAGGTTTTAAAGGAATCAACCATTTACGTGAGCCTCGAGCCTTGCAGCCATTTTGGAAAAACGCCTCCCTGTAGCGACCTTATCATCGCCAGCGGAATAAAAAAAGTTATTATAGGCAGTGTTGATCCTTTTGCGGCTGTGGCCGGAAGAGGCATCAAGAAATTACTTGATGCCGGTTGCGAAGTTGTGGTGGGTGTACTTGAAGAAGCCTGCAAAATATTGAATAAACGCTTTTTTACTTTTCATAACCAAAAAAGGCCCTATGTGCTTTTAAAGTGGGCCGAAAGCAACGATGGTTTTATAGCTCCCAATCCTGAAGACCGAAAAAACCGTGGACCGGTATGGATTACCACTCCGGCAAGTCGCCAGATCGTACACAAATGGCGGGCTGAGGAAATGGCCATTCTTACCGGAACAAATACCGTAAAGGCAGACAACCCCGCCCTTACTACACGGGACTGGGCGGGACCATCACCCACCCGTATAATTCTCGATCGCAAGCTGCGACTGGCTAAGTCCTCTGCGGTTTTCGATGGAAAACGGCCTACATTAGTTATTACGGAATCTGAAGCCGAAGATGCACACAACCTTAAATACGCTAAGGCCGATTTTAAAAAGGATTTACCCCGGCAAATTCTCGATATACTCTATGCGGAAGGTCTACAATCTGTCATTATTGAAGGAGGAGCAAAAACCCTGGCTTCTTTTATTGAAGCCGGGCTATGGGACGAAGCCCGTATTTTTAAAGGAAATGTCAATTTTATACGGGGTGTGGCCGCTCCGCGTCTGGTTAATTCAACCCCCAGGAAGGTATTTAGCTTTACCGGAGACCAACTCGCTATTCATTATAACGTATGATAAAAAATTTACTTTTCGACTTTGGTGACGTCTTTATCAATCTGGACAAAAAAGCGCCGGAGCTTGCCCTAAGTAAGTTGGGCATACGCGTTATTACCGAAGAAATGAACAACTGGCATAACAGTTATGAAAAAGGGCTGCTCACCACACAGCAGATTACCGAAAACTATCTGGAAAGCTTTCCGCAGCTCACCGCGTTTTCTTTTAAAAATGCCTGGAACAGCATCATTCTCGATTTCCCCGAACATCGTTTGAATTGGATATTAAAACTTGCAAAACAAAAAGACTATCGCCTGTTTTTATTGAGCAATACAAACGAAATGCACATAGAGCAGGTTATTAAAAACATGGGAGCTATCAGGTACTCCAGATTTCAAAATTGCTTTGAGCGCTTCTACCTTTCTCATCAAATCCTGATGCGAAAACCCGATTTAGAAATCTATGATTTCGTTCTGCAAAATGACAATCTGAAAGCTAGTGAAACCTTATTTATTGACGATACGCTTTTAAACGTTGCCGGAGCTGCTTCAATGGGCATTAAAACCTGGCATCTGGAACCCGGAAGGGATGATGTTACGCAATTATTTAGCCTTAAAAAAGAATTGTTTTGATCTACTTGTTCCTAAGTATTCTGGCATCTAGCATCATTTTTTTGGTATTCAAACTTTTTGACACCTTCAAAATTAATACGCTACAGGCTATAGTTGTGAACTACCTCATAGCTGCAGCTTCCGGATTTTTGGCTTACGAAGGTTCTTTAGAGTTAAAATCAATACTTTCGAACTCCTGGTTACCGGGCACGCTTTTTCTGGGAGTACTGTTTATTGTCATATTTAATCTTATGGCCATTACAACTCAGCGCAGCGGTCTTTCTGTAGTTTCTGTCGCAACCAAAATGAGCGTGGTTATCCCCGTTTTATTTGGTCTTATCTACTATAAGGAAGCAAGTGGCATTTTAAAAATAACGGGGATTCTACTCGCTCTTATCGCTGTCTACCTTGCTTCAGTTAAAGAGGAAAACAAGACTCAAAAAGTCCCTAAAAACCTGCTTTTACCAATTTTGGTATTCCTGGGAAGCGGAATAATCGATACTTCCATCAAATTTCTGGAGGGCAGATACGTTGCCGAAGCAGACATTCCGCTCTTTTCTGCAATGATTTTCAGCTCCGCTTTCTGTCTGGGCATTCTTGCATTGCTTTATCAAATTTTGATTAAAAAAGAACGATTTGAAATCAAAAACCTGCTGGGCGGGATCGCGCTGGGTATCCCTAATTACTTTTCCATCTACTTTTTGGTACGGGCATTACGGGCACCGGGGCTTGACAGCAGCACCGTTTTTACATTTAACAATATGGGTATTGTGATGCTGGCAACACTTATAGGACTGGTATTTTTTAATGAAAAACTTTCCCGCAAGAATTGGTTGGGAATTAGCCTTGCATTGTTTAGCATTGTACTTATAGCTTTAGTAAAATCACGTTAATGCCCGAAATAAAAGACAGCTACAAAACCATTAAACACCCGGGAGAGCCTACCCTTTTTAAGGACAAAGGCAGTAAATTTATAGGTCAGGCACATCCGGTTTTAAATGAGGCAGAAGTTGAGGCTGTAATTCAGAACTTAGGCTCTGATCACGCCAAAGCCTCTCACATTTGCTATGCCTGGCAGCTGGGCGTAAACTATGACAGTTATCGCGCCAATGATGATGGCGAACCCGGAAACTCTGCCGGGCTGCCTATATATGGCCAGCTTCAGGCTTTTGATTTAACCAATGTACTCGTTACCGTGGTGCGCTATTACGGCGGGACCAATCTGGGAGTGGGTGGTCTAATTCAGGCCTATAAAACCAGTGCGCAACAGGCAATAGAAGCTTCACAGATTGTTACCAAAACCATCAAACAAAAGCTCTATTTAAATTTTGATTATCCGCTGATGCATACCGTTATGCGCATTATTAAAGAAGAACAGTTAAAACCTGAAACCCAGGAAATGGGTTTAGATTGTAATTTCACCCTTCTCATACGCAAAAAAGATTTTAAACGTATCAAAAAGCGCTTTGAAACCGTTTATGGATTGACTGTAAAAATTTAAGCATTAAGTTTATCGAGTACATATTTTGGACATCGGGTAGGTCTGTTTGTTTGCATATCTACAAATACTAAAGTCGTTTCTGCTTTTGTTAACAAAACACCCTCTTCATTGGTGATTTTATAATCAAAAATTATACTTGCGCCGGGTTGCTTTCTAAGTTCAATTTTAACACATAAAGTATCATCAAAATAGGCCGGTTTTAAAAAAGAAAACCTCATGTCATAAACAGGTAACATAACGCCGCTTTCTTCCATTTTTTTGTAGGAAATCCCTAAATTTTCAAGCCAATTTATACGCGCAAGTTCCAGATATACAGCATAATTAGCGTGATGCACCACCCCCATTTGATCGGTTTCTGCATAGCGTACTTTAACAAAGGTTTGGTGTGAATTCATAGAGTTATTAACAAGGTTTATTTGCGTGAAAAAAATAAAAAAGAGTATGCGTAAAAAAATCTAAAAATGCAATCCTAAAATCCTTTTTTATTACATATTTTGTTCACATATTTGCCTCGCACTGAATGAAACGAAGATCTCTTTATTTTCTCACTTTTCAGTTGATCTAAACCAAAAATAACTAAAACTTAGTCACAATAATGAGTATGACTGCGCAAACAGTATGGGATAACTGTCTCTCGTTTATACAGGACAATATCACCCCGCAGGCCTACAAAACATGGTTTGAACCCATACGTGCGGTAAAACTTACAGATAATGCATTAAGTATTCAGGTACCCAGTAAATTTTTCTACGAGTGGCTTGAAGAACATTACGTAAAGCTCTTAAAAGTATCACTTACCAAAGAACTGGGAGAAAACGCTAAGCTGGTTTATGTTATACGTATGGAGAACACCTACGGCAACAGACAACCTTTTACCGAAAAAATTCCGAGTACAAACAGGCCTTCAGTAATGAAGTCTCAGGAAGTAGATGCTCCCCTTAAAAATAAAAACCCCGAATTAAAAAATCCGTTTGTAATCCCGGGAATTCGCAATCTGGAAATCGAATCCCAGTTGAACCCCAATTACAATTTTGACAGCTTTTTAGAAGGAGACTCTAACCGTCTGGCCCGCTCTGCAGGTTTAGCAGTGGCTAATAAGCCGGGAGGCACCTCTTTTAATCCGCTGTTGATTTTTGGAGGAGTTGGTCTTGGAAAAACCCACCTTGCACACGCCATTGGAGTTCAGATTAAAGACCGATATCCCGATAAAACTGTTCTTTATATTTCTGCTGAAAAATTCACGCAACAGTATATTGAATCGGTAAAGAAGAATAACCGCAACGACTTTATTCATTTCTATCAGGTGATAGATGTATTAATTGTTGATGATATACAGTTGCTTTCCGGCAAGGCAGGTACTCAGGATGTATTCTTCCACATTTTTAATCATTTACACCAAAACGGCAAACAGGTTGTCCTTACCAGTGATAAGGCTCCTGTTGATATGCAGGATATTGAACAGCGACTGCTTTCACGATTTAAATGGGGACTTTCCGCAGAATTGCAACAACCCGGTTTTGAAACCCGCGTTTCGATCATTAAAAATAAGCTGTATCAGGATGGTGTGGAAATGCCTGAAGAAATCGTGGAGTTTTTAGCCAATAATATAAAAACCAACATTCGTGAATTAGAAGGTGCTATCATTTCGCTTATTGCACACTCCTCGTTCAACCGAAAGGAAATAAATCTAGACCTTGCCAAAAAGATTGTAGATAATTATGTGAAACATACCAAACGGGAAGTTTCTATTGATTACATACAAAAGGTGGTAAGTGATTATTTTCAGATGGATGTAGACACACTACAATCAAAAACCCGTAAGCGTCATATAGTACAGGCGCGTCAACTGGCGATGTTTTTTGCAAAGAAACTCACCAAGGCGTCACTGGCAAGTATAGGTTCACAAATAGGGAAAAGAGATCACGCAACAGTATTGCACGCCTGTAAAACAGTTGACAACCTCTCTGCTACAGATAAGCAGTTTCGCAAATATGTAGAGGATCTCAACAAAAAACTTACGATGTAAATTGAAACTGACCCGATATTAAAGGTCAGGTCTAAAGCATCCTATAAAAACCAAAGATTTCATGAAAACACGCATTCTCATGGTATGTCTGGGCAATATTTGCAGATCTCCTTTGGCCGAAGGTTTGTTAAAATCTAAACTGGATCCCGCCAAATTTGAAGTAGACTCTGCAGGTACTGGTCACTGGCATGTAGGCAGTGCCCCAGACTCGCGAAGTATTGCCGTAGCTCAAAAAAACGGACTCGATATCTCGCAACAAAGAGGGATGCAGTTTAAACCTGCTTTTTTTGAGCGATACGATCACATTTTTGTAATGGATCAATACAATTACGAGGATGTTACAGCCCAGGCTTCTAATGATGAAGAGCGGGCAAAAGTACAGATGATTTTAGATGAGTTGTTTCCGGGTGAGCGCGTAGACGTCCCCGACCCTTACAATGATAGTTTAAAAGGTTTTGACCGGGTTTATGAAATGCTTGATGAAGCAACCACAAAAATTGCAGAACGCCTTTCCTGAATAGATTCTTAACTTATGGCGGTTAACTCCCACTTTGGTAAATTGTATTTAATTCCTGTTACGCTGGGGGAAACAGATCCTCTGGAGGTTATGCCTCAAAATGTTCAGACTCTGATTGCCGGGATTGATGAGTATATTGTTGAAAACGAAAAAACGGCCCGCAGGTTTATCAAAGACATTTACCCTCAAAAATCACAACCTGCTCTCAAACTACACCCACTTAACAAATACACAGATCCTCTTGATGTGCCCTCGTTTTTAAATGCGTGCCTTGATGGTCGTGATGTAGGCCTGATGTCTGAAGCCGGAGTTCCCGGAGTTGCAGATCCCGGTTCAGAGGTCGTTCGTTTTGCCCACGAAAAAGGCATTCAGGTTGTGCCACTGGTAGGCCCCTCCTCTATTCTTATGGCTGTGATGGCAAGCGGCATGAATGGTCAAAACTTTGCTTTTAATGGCTATTTACCCATCGATCAAAAAGAAAGACTCAATGAACTGAAGCGCCTGGAACGCATTTCGAAAGAAAATAACCAGTCTCAATTATTTATTGAAACCCCCTATCGCAACGGGAAAATGCTTGATGAGATTTGCAATAGCCTTCAGGCCTCAACACGTTTATGTATAGCCTGCGACATTACATTACCTAGCGAATTTATCAAAACCCAGTCAATAAACGACTGGAAACACAGCAAGGAAGATTTACATAAAAGACCTGCAATATTTATTATTCACGCATAAAAAAAGTGACCTATTCGGGTCACTTTTTTTATGCTGTTTAAAGAAATTTAGAATTTTACTTCTCCAGATTTACTTTTGCATTGCGATCAGGTACGATAAACGAAACATCATAACCTCCGAATTTTTTGATATAACTGTATATTGAAGTACCAAAAGCGTCTTTAAAACCTTCTACTCCACCGGAACGAAGATAACTCTTTACACTACCGGGGCCTGCTAAATGCGCCGCGGCCAGTATACCTGATTCGGTAACCTTAACACCATTGATTACTTTTCCTGAAAAGCGTTTGATGTCTTTACGTAAAACCCATTTATTACGGGATGCGTTGGCTATAAATGCTTTTTCCTGTAAAACGGGATCGTTCAAAAACGCATCAGTATCTGTAATGCCCAGTAAAAGTAAAGTGCTGCGACCAAACTGGTATTTGCCTAAATACCCTAATTGATTTATTCGTTTGTAATCGTTTTGTGATTCTTTAAAGCCCAGAGCTTCTTTAAAACCGGTAAAAGATTTTCCGGTGGTTGCCAGATTGATATTAAGCGAATGATCCAGCTCTACGGTTTCGGTCTCGTCGACCTGAGGCACGGTATAAAATAACTCTAAACCTTCAGTAGAATTTTGACTCGGCTTCTCGGCGTCTTTTACAGACATGCTTAAGGCTACAAGTCCAAAAACAGACGGAAGCGCAGCTAATTTCACAATGTTTTTCGTCATAAATTAAGTTTCAGACCGTTGCTGTGCGCCACTACAGATCAAGTCTATATTAATGCGCAAATATACTCAACCTAATTAATATACTGATTACTAAAGGGTTAAGCTTTTCCCAAAAGCCGCAAAACACGGTAAAATAGGCGGTTTATCACAGAAATACTTGCGATTAAAGCAAGTATTTCAAAAAGCCGCTATCTATTTATAGGAAACATCTAAAACTTTAACATTTTAGTCCCTTAAACTCAAGGATGATAAAATTTAACAAAATAACGCCGTCAAAAACTAAGTTTAAACAGATTTAATTGCATTTTATCGATTTATGCCCTGAGCATTTATCCAATCAATATATTGTTTGCGATTAGCATTATGTTGCGCAACGGTTTTAGCAAACAAATGATAACCGGGTTTAGAAACGTCTGCAACAAAGAAATAGTATTCGTGCTTTTCAGGATTTAACACTGCATTAATAGCAGAGAGATCCGGCATAAAAATAGGACCGGGTGGTAAACCCCCATATTTATAGGTGTTGTACGGAGAATCGGTCTCCAGGTCGCGGTACAAAACCCGCTTAATAACCTGATCAAAATCGTCCTGACTTTTCTTGACAGCATAGATTACGGTAGGGTCTGCATCAAGCTTCCAGCCATTTTGCAGGCGATTTAAATATACACCGGCTACTCTGGGACGCTCATCTGCCCTTGCGGTTTCTTTTTGTACAATAGCTGCAAGCGTATAAACCTGCTTAGGATTTAGGCCCTGGGCTTCTGCTTTGGCGATGCGTTCAGGAGTCCAGAATCGCTTATACTCCTGAAGCATTCGGGCTCTAAATTCTTCTGCACTGGTATTCCAATAAAATTCATATGTATTAGGCAGGTACATCGTTAAAGCCGTCTCTTCCTCAAAACCATGTTCTTTTAAAAACGCTTCATCGGTAAAAGCCTTTAGGAGTTCAAGACTATCAGCCTCGATCTGAATGCCTACGCGCCCGGCCAGATTCTGTAATCGCTCCTGATTATTAAAGCTAATTTTCACCGGTATGTTTCCGCTGCGAATGGCATTTACAATCTCATTATTATTGCTTCCTTTCTTTATAATGAAATGTCCGGGTTTTACAGCGTTAACATAACCTTTTCGCTCTGCTACCTCATCAAAGGAAACGGGATCCTGCAATAGGGGTTCTAAATCTTTACGTACATCTGCATAAGTAGCATCTGAAGGAATGTAGAGATGAGCCTCGTCATTATTAAAAGCGGTGTTGGGAGAAAAAAACTTCCCATAAATCATATAAGCAAATATGCCTGCGAAAACCAAACCTATTAAAGCGGTAGCGGCCAAAATTTTTCTAATGTACATCGGTATAAATCAATTGGTATAAATATTCATTTTTAAAGCTGCCTTCGAGACGAAGCCAGTCTTTTTTAAGACCCACAGGTCTAAAACCCTGTTTTTCAAACAGGCGTATGCTCGGGGTATTTTCCTCTAAAATATTGGCATAGAGCTGATGCAGTTCGAGACGTTTAAAGCTGTAATTGATCATTAACCGCAAAGCCTCGGCGCCATAACCCCTGCCGCGCTCTACCTCACTAAAAATCAAAATACCAAGACCGGCTCGTTGATTTTTAGGATCAAAATCAAACAAATCTATAAGACCTAAGGCTTCATTGGTATCGCTACGACAAATAACCAGCCGCAGTTGTTTGGCCTCATAAATGTCTTTGTGGGAGTTGCGCAGGTACTGCTTTAGTAAAAATTTGGAAAAAGGAGTAAGTGTGGTAGTAAGTTCCCAAAGATCTTCATCATTTTCAATCCTAAAAACGAGATCCAGATCTTCGGGCTCTAAAGCCCTGAGATATACGAGTTCACCATGTAATGTTAGTCCGGCCATACTCCGGTATAAACAGGCTTTGCGGGCCCGATTAAAAATATGTTATTGTATCCTGTACCTGCAGGCTCAAAAGTAACTTTAAGCCGGCCTCCTTCCACGCGAAGATCAACTTCGTGACTGTTAGTCTTACCCTGATGGTGAATGGCCAATGCTACTGCTGTGGCACCGGTACCGCAACTTAAGGTCTCATCTTCTACTCCGCGTTCGTAGGTACGCATAGCGAAAGAATCCCCGGTTTGTTCCACAAAATTGATATTACTCCCGGCTTTACCGTAAAGATCACCATATCTCAACAAGGCTCCTTCAGTTTTAACATCAAAAGCTGCCAAATCATTCACCCATTGAACATGATGGGGTGAGCCTGTGTTTAAAAACATATGATTTTCATACCTGGTAATGCTGCTCACATCCTGCATTTTTAAATGTACAAGATCATTTTTGATGAAGGCCTCGTGAAGACCATCTACAGCCTCAAAAACAGTTTGATCTGTAATTACGCCTAATTGTTTAGCAAAGGCAACTATGCACCTGCCACCATTACCACACATCGAGCTCGGGTTACCATCAGCATTATAATAGACCATTGTAAAATCTAAAGTGGGATGGTTCTCAAGCAAGATGAGACCATCTGCACCTATGCCAAATTTTCGGTCACACATCCATTTTACGAGTTTGGTATCATTTTTGGAAAATAATTGCTGTCGGTTGTCGATCATTATAAAATCGTTGCCCGTGCCTTGATATTTGTAAAAGGGTATTGCCATAACTTATTTTTAAAGCCCTGCAAAAATACATAAAGCCAAAATTCTACGGCTTGTTAAGGCTTAGTTAAATCGTGCAACACGGCATACCACAACTCGTATTTAAATTGTTATTCTAAAAAAGAAAAGAAAAAGTATTATGAAAAAATTTGCCAGCTTATTAATCGTAGCCATTTTGGGTGGCGCGATTACCCTAGGTGCGTACAAGTTTATAGAAGATGAACACGTACCCACGACAGCTACAACTTCAACCCCAAATTTTAGTCCCGTAAATTACAACGGCACCCCGATTACCAGTACCAATGCAGATTTCACAGAAGCTGCAGATCGCACGGTTCACGCGGTTGTTCACGTTAAAAACGTACAGATTTCCAGACAACCTCGCAGCATGCAAGAATATCTACTTGGTGGAGGTGAATTACGCAAAGGTCTTGTAGGTGCCGGAAGCGGTGTAATCATATCAGCTGATGGCTATATCGTAACCAACAATCACGTTATTGACGGAGCTACAGAACTTGAAGTTTCTCTAAATGACAACCGAACCTTCAAAGCTGAAGTAATAGGTAGCGACCCTAATGCAGACATTGCGCTTTTAAAGATTGATGCAGATGAAGATTTACCCTACCTCCCGTTTGGGGATTCAGATAATGTACGTTTGGGAGAATGGGTACTGGCAGTAGGTAATCCCTTTAACCTTACCAGTACAGTAACTGCCGGAATTATTTCAGCCAAGGCGCGTGATATTGACCAGTATGACCGAAATCCGCAATCATTTATCCAAACCGATGCAGCGATTAACCCGGGTAACAGTGGCGGTGCGTTAGTAAATATCAATGGAGAACTGATAGGTATCAATACAGCTATCACTTCACAAACCGGTAGCTATGTAGGTTACGCCTTTGCAGTACCTTCAAACAACGCCCGTAAAATTGTAGAAGACATTTTGGAGTATGGTGATGTACAGCGTGGTATTCTTGGTATTCAGGGAGGCAGTATTAATGCAAACACAGCAAATCAATACGACCTTGAAGTTTCTGAAGGCGTTTATGTTGCAGGTGTTGATCCCGATACCGGAGCTGCCTTAGCAGGTTTAAAAGAAGGCGATGTTATCATAAAAGTTGATGATGTCAAAATTTCAAAATTCTCTGATCTATCAGGTTACCTTGGAGCCAAAAGACCTAATGATGTTGTAGAAGTAAGCTTCATTAGAGACGGAGAAACCCGCACGCTATCGGTTACTTTAACCAAACTCAACACATTTATAATAGAAAAGCCGGGACTTGAAGTACGTGAGGCCTCAAAGGAAACACTTCAGGAAAATGGTGTGAAAAACGGAGTAATTATAAGTAAGGCTACAAACAAACAATTGCAACGCTATAATCTAAGCGGAATAATTATAACCGCAATTGACGATCAGAAAGTAAACTCAATAGAGGATGTTAAGCGCATTATTTCTGAAAAAGATCCGCGCGAACCTGTAAGCCTCAATTTTGCCAGTAAAAATGGTGAAAACAAACAAATCATTTTTAATTAGAATTCGATTTTTAGTAGTAAAAAAGCTCTTCGTGACTGAAGGGCTTTTTTTATTTATTTCCCTCACGAAAACGATATAGTTAAGTATCTTTGCCGAAAATTTAAAAACCCACATTAAAATCCATTCATGAGTTCGTCAAATACTTACGAGAAAGAACTGGCTTTTCAGGCAGACCGTCGCCGTGCGACTGTTGAATTTATTAAGATCATAAGCGATCTTTGGTATGACAAGAATATCGAACTGGTACTTTTTAGAAATCAGCTTTTAGATCGCAATGTGAGTGAAATTCTCAATTTACACGCTTACGCCGGAGCTTTTGTTCAAAAACCTATTTCTATTTTTGATAGCGTCGAGTTAGCCAAAGCTATCCTGCAGGCAAACCTGCCGCCTTCAAAATTAGATATTGGCAAACTCACTTACGAGTATCATTTGGAAGATAATGAGTATACAGACGCCCTGATATTTATTCATCATAAACTGAAAGATGCACAAAGTTCAAAAGAAATTACACCTCGAAATGTGGTGCTCTATGGTTTTGGGCGTATAGGAAGGCTCGTTGCCCGGGAACTTATGACACGCACAGGAAGCGGTGCTCAATTAAGATTAAGAGCCATAGTCGTAAGAGGTAATCTGGATGAAGATATTCTAAAAAAGAGAGCATCCTTACTCAAAAGCGATAGTATCCACGGGGATTTTCCGGGAACAATCTCGGTAAATAGTGCCAAAAATGCCTTAATTATCAATGGTACTACCGTTCAGATTATTTCTTCAAATGAACCCGAATCTATAGACTACACGGCTTATGGTATAGACGACGCCGTAATCATAGATAATACGGGCGCTTTCCGAAACAAAGAACAATTAAGCAGACACCTTATCGCAAAAGGAGTTTCAAAGGTATTACTTACTGCTCCGGGTCAGGGCATCCCAAATATCGTGCACGGAGTCAATCACAAAAACTACAATCCGGATGAATGGGATATTTACTCAGCTGCCTCGTGCACTACAAATGCAATAACACCGGTGCTCAAAGCAATTGATGAAAGCTTTGGCGTTGAAAGTGGTCATATAGAAACCATACACGCGTATACCAATGATCAAAATCTGGTAGATAATATGCACTCCAAATACCGCCGGGGTCGCGCCGCTGCTCTAAATATGGTAATCACCGAAACAGGCGCAGGTAAAGCAGTATCTAAAGCATTGCCTGCTCTTGAAGGCAAACTTACCTCCAACGCGATCAGGGTTCCGGTACCTAACGGCTCTCTTGCCATTTTAAATTTAAAGCTTCAGCAAAAAACAACAATCGAAAGTGTCAATGCAAGTCTTAAAAAATATGGGCTTGAAGGTGATCTGGTTGAGCAAATCAAATATTCAATCAACAATGAACTGGTTTCCAGTGATATTGTAGGCTCTTCAGCACCTGCTATCTACGACAGTCAGGCTACATTGTTAGGCCCCGATTTTAAAAGCCTCGTACTCTATATATGGTATGACAATGAATACGGTTACAGTCACCAGGTAGTACGCCTGGCTAAATATATTGCCAAGGTAAGACGTTATACGTACTACTAAAGTTCTTAATAGTACAGATGTATTTAGAAATAGCTGCCAGCAGGCAGCTATTTTCACGAATTACGCAGTTTAAAACCGTTGGATTTAATTATTTTTGCGGCTTTATTATACTAAGTGCGAAAGCATACCGTTTTCCCACAAACAGCAAAAAGACTAACTCAAAATGACTACGATACGCATTAGCTTACTAATAAGCCTATTCTCAATTTTAGGCCTTAGCGCTCAGGAGACAGAGACCCCAAAACCGAAAACAAATACCATTTCTCAACAGTTTGAAGATTTGTTAGAAAACTCAAACAATTTTCAGGATTATAAAGTCGTAAAACTAAACAGCCTGAATAAGTTGATAGCCAATACTGCAGATAGTATTTCGGTTTTCAAAACTCAGATAACCGAACTACAGCAAGAAATAACTGCACAACAACAAGAAATAAATACTCTAAATAATACACTCGAAGAGACTAAGACAACCTTAGACCAAACCAGATCTGAGAAAGATTCCATATACTTTTTAGGAATTCCTATGAGCAAAGGTGGTTATATGGGAATGATGTGGGGTATTGTTGCCGTTCTGGCACTGGCGCTGGTTTTTTTCATTTTTAGATTTAAAGGAAGCAACGCACATACGCAGGAAGCCCGCAAAAAACTGGCAGATCTTGAAGTGGAATATGACGATTACCGTAAAAAAGCTTTAGAAAAAGAGCAAAAGATGGGACGATTACTTCAGGACGAGCGCAATAAAGCGGTCAAGAGTACCAAAAAATAAAAATCCAAACAAGCCGAGAATAAGGCTTCTTTTAATCGAATACCAGCACACTTAAATTCCATGCGCATTGACATTATTACGGTAGTACCCGATTTGCTCAAAAGTCCGTTTGAAGCTTCAATAATGCAGCGTTCTATAGCAAAAGGACTGGTTGAAGTAAACTTTCACAACCTCAGAGATTACTCCACCAATGCTTACAAACAGGTAGACGACTATCAGTTTGGCGGTGGTGCCGGTATGGTTATGATGATAGAGCCTATAGATAAGTGCATCAGTGAGCTCAAATCACAACGGGACTATGATGAGGTGATCTATATGACCCCTGATGGTGAAACCCTGAATCAAAAAATAGCTAATCAAATTTCACTTCAGGGCAACATTATCATTCTGTGTGGTCATTATAAAGGAGTAGATCAGCGGGTACGCGATCAATTTATTACTCGGGAAATTTCAATAGGAGACTATGTTTTAAGTGGGGGCGAACTTGGAGCACTTATACTTTGCGATGCCGTTATCCGATTAATTCCTGGAGTTTTAGGAAATGAAACCTCTGCCCTAACCGATTCTTTTCAGGATAACTTACTCGCTCCACCGGTATATACACGCCCTGCTGAATACAAAGGGTGGAAGGTTCCTGAGATTTTAACATCCGGTAATACTCCCAAAATCGAGGCCTGGCGCGAAGATGAAGCTTATAAACGCACTTTAGAGCGACGCCCCGATTTAATAAAAAACCAGTCTTAATCTTTTTAAATAATTAAATTTCAGGGCTTGTCAAATTCAATTTTTATAGTAAATTTGCAGCCTTGTAAGATCAACCTCTGGCGAAAACCGTGAATGTTGGTATTATACCACTTTAAAAATCTTAAAAATGGAAGATTTAATCAGTTTTGTACAAAACGAATTTGTAGAGAAAAAAGAATTCCCTGAATTTAGTGCTGGTGATACCATCACTGTTTATTACGAAATTCGTGAGGGTGAAAAAGTACGTACCCAGTTTTTTAGAGGTGTTGTAATTCAGGTTCGCGGAACAGGTGCAACCCGCACATTTACTATCAGAAAAATGTCTGGTACTGTAGGTGTTGAGCGTATTTTCCCAATCAACATGCCTGCTCTTCAGAAAATTGAAGTAAATAAAAGAGGTAAAGTACGTAAGTCACGTATTTACTACTTTAGAGGTCTTACCGGTAAAAAGGCAAGAATCAAAGAAATCAGAAAATAAAAACCACTCATCTGGTTATAAAAATGCTCCGTCTTACGGGGCATTTTTTAGTTTAAGGTATAAGCTTATTAACTTTTGTGAAAAACCAACGTTCATAACCGGTTGATATTTAACGACCTAATAGCTTGATTTTTTAAATTCTTTTCTGTTACTTTATGTAAAGAAATTATAAGGGTGAACTTAAAACTGTTCACAATTATGTTCCCAGTGCAGTTGCGATAGCCTTGTAGGGTTTATACAACTTTAAAAAAGATCTGAATTATAAAAGACATCAGTGAGCGTTTAAAGTTAAAATGCAAATGTATTGGATCGGGATTTAGAAATTAAATCCCAATGTTAAGGTTCACGGTGCAAGTACTAATATTCTTGCTTTAGGGCTCCAAGGGTTCACCGGTAAAAAACCTAAACATTAGAAGCTCTGATAGAATTACGAAATTCTATCAGAGCTTTTTTTTACTTCTGAATCCTTCCATCTCAATCCAACAGTTTAAAATCATACATTTTTAAGAGGCTTTAAGAAGAATTTAAGTGTTAAAATCTGCCATAAAATCCTATATTTGCAATCCGAAAAAAACGCTTCACGCGACAAACTGTAAACCCTAGATGCAGATTTGCTTTTTCAACCAAACAATTAGAAATCAGGATTTATAAACGAACACATTTATGTCTACTAAAACGTCTACAATAGCCTACACCAAAACAGATGAAGCTCCGGCTCTGGCTACTCATTCCCTGTTACCAATTCTGCAAAAGTTTGCCAAAGAAGCTAATATAGAATTTGAAGTTAAAGACATTTCACTTGCAGGTAGATTGCTTGCAAACTTTCCTGATTATCTGGAAGAAAATCAAAAAGTAAATGATGCCCTTGCCGAATTGGGCGAACTGGCTAAAAGCCCGGAAGCAAATATTATAAAATTGCCAAACATTAGTGCTTCTATACCGCAGCTTACGGCTGTTATTAAAGAACTACAGGCAAAAGGCTTTAATATCCCCAGCTATCCTGAAGAAGCTAATACCGAAGAAGAAAAAGAACTTAAAAACCGTTTTGCTAAAGTTTTGGGAAGTGCGGTAAACCCGGTATTACGTGAAGGTAACTCAGACAGACGTGCTCCTAAACCCGTAAAAGAGTATGCCCGTAAAAACCCGCACAGTATGGGTGCATGGGATAAAAACAGCAAATCACACGTGGCGACCATGAGCTCCGGTGATTTTAGAGCCAATGAAAAATCTGTTACCTGTGATAAACCCACATCGGTAAGCATAATCCATACAGATGCCAATGGTGCTCAAACCACACTTAAGAAAGATCTGAATTTACTTAAAGGCGAAGTAATAGACGCCACCCTAATGAGTAAATCGGCTTTAATTAAGTTCCTCAAGGAGCAGATTAAAGATGCTAAAGACAAAGGTGTTCTTTTCTCCATTCACCTTAAGGCAACCATGATGAAAGTATCTGACCCTATTATTTTCGGGCATGCGATGCGCATTTATTTTGAAGATGTTTTTGAGAAGTATGGTGACGATCTTAAATCTATTGGCGTAGATGCTAAGAATGGATTGGCAGATTTGCTTAGCGACATAAACAAGTTACCCGAAGCTAAACGCTCGGAAGTAGAAAAGGCTATTTTAAATACCCTCGAAAACAGGGCTGATCTGGCTATGGTGAATTCAGATAAGGGTATTACCAATCTGCACGTACCCAGTGACGTTATTATTGATGCCAGTATGCCTGCAATGATTCGCAACAGCGGTCAGATGTGGAATGCCAAAGGTAAATCTCAGGATACCAAAGCTGTGATTCCAGACAGTTCGTATGCGGGTGTTTACCAGGAAACCATTGATTTTTGTAAGGAAAATGGTGCTTTTGATCCTACTACAATGGGAACTGTTCCTAACGTAGGTCTTATGGCTCAAAAAGCTGAAGAATACGGATCTCACGATAAAACTTTTGAAATTCCTCTTAATGGAAAAGTTTCTGTAATTGACGCAGAAGGTAAGGTTCTTATAGAGCATACTGTTGAAGAAGGAGATATCTGGAGAATGTGCCAGACTAAAGATGAGCCGGTACAGGACTGGGTAAAACTTGCTGTAAGTCGTGCACGCGCCACAAATGATCCTGCGATTTTCTGGTTAGACAAAGACCGTGGTCACGATGCAGAGCTCATTAAAAAAGTAAATCTGTACCTTAAGGATCACGATACCGAAGGCTTAGACATTCAGATCATGTCTCCCGTTGAGGCTACACGATATACACTTAAGCGCATGAAAGAAGGTAAAGACACTATTTCGGTTACCGGAAACGTATTGCGTGATTACAACACAGACCTCTTCCCTATTCTTGAAGTAGGAACCAGTGCCAAAATGCTTTCAATAGTACCTCTTATGAATGGCGGCGGACTTTTTGAAACCGGAGCCGGTGGTTCTGCTCCAAAACACGTTCAGCAATTTGTTGAAGAAGGACATTTAAGATGGGATTCGTTAGGAGAATTTCTGGCGCTTGCAGTTTCTCTGGAGCACGAAGCAATAGCCAACGGAAACGACCGTGCTAAAGTATTAGCTGAAGCATTAGACGAAGCGACTATCAAATTTCTGGATAACAAGAAATCACCGTCACGCGTGGTTAATGAACTCGACAACCGCGGCAGCCATTTCTACCTTGCGCTTTACTGGGCACAGGCATTGGCCGCTCAGGATAAAGACAAGGAATTACAGGTTCACTTTGCCGAAATTGCAAGCGAACTCGAAACCAATGAAGAAAAAATCAATCAGGAATTGCTGGATGCACAGGGTTCTGAAGTTGATTTAGGAGGATATTATTTCCCGGATGAAGATAAAGTAACAGCTGCGATGCGACCTAGCGCAACTTTAAATGCAATTATCAATTCGTAACACGTGTTTACAACAACGACAAAAGGCTTCCTATATCGGGAAGCCTTTTTTTATTTCATTAACGTTTTCTTAAAATGGTACAAGTAAAGCCGAAGTCTGCTATTTTTGAACAAAAACAATTTGCTAAAATATTACTATTCATTTATTTTCATCTTACTGGTTGGTAACCTTTGGGCTCAAAAAAATTACACCTTGAGCGGCACGGTTACCGCAGAAAATTCAAATGAAACCCTCATCGGTGTTAACGTTTTATTTCCCGAGATCAATAAAGGAACAGTTACCAACGAGTATGGCTTTTATTCCATAACACTACCTGAAGGATCTTACAATCTTCAAATAAGCATTCTGGGATACAATTCCATTCAGAAAAAAATCGCATTAAATAGTGATCAGCGCCTCGATTTCAGTCTCGAAGAAGCTACTGAGATGCTTGATGAAGTATTGATTGAGGAGGATGTTGAAGAGCTAAACATTCGCAAGCCTCAAATGAGCGTAAATACGCTAACTGCAGAGACCATCAAGCAAATACCCGTTGTCTTTGGCGAGGCAGACGTTATAAAATCTATACTGCTGCTTCCGGGCGTCACGAGTGCAGGTGAAGGTGCTTCAGGCTTTAACGTAAGAGGTGGCGCTGTAGATCAAAATCTTATTTTACTGGATGAAGCTATCATTTTTAATTCGTCACACCTTTTCGGTTTCTTTTCAGTTTTTAATCCCGATGCGATCAAAGACCTTAAACTATACAAAGGTGGAATTCCTGCACGGTACGGTGGTCGCGTGGCCTCGGTACTCGATATTTATCAAAAGGAAGGAAACAGTAAAGAATTTCACGCAAATGGTGGTATTGGAGCGATTGCCAGCAGACTTCTTGTTGAAGGTCCTATAGTAAAAAACGAATCTGCGTTTCTGGTAGGTGGCCGGGCTTCTTATGTGCACCTCTTCCTGCCTTTATTTGATATTGACAACAAAGCCTATTTCTACGACCTGAATGCTAAATTAAATTACCGTCTTGGAGATAAAAACAGCCTCTTTCTGTCAGGGTATTTCGGTCGCGATTTATTTAGTGTAAACGAAAGCTTTGTAAACACCTACGGTAATGCAACCATAAATCTGAGATGGAATCATCTATTTAGCGACAAGTTGTTCTCCAACCTATCCCTTATTTATTCAGATTACTATTATGGTTTACTGTTAGATTTTGTGGGCTTTAAATACGATTCGGGCATTCGTAATTTCAATCTTAAATACGATTTTCAGCATTACATCAGCCAAAATCTAAAAATGGGATATGGCATAAATAACATTTATTACCGCTTCAATCCTGCGACTATAATACCCAATCGCCCGGACAGCGGTATATTACCTTCGCAACTCACCCACAAGTACGCCAACGAATTTTCGGCCTATATTGAAGCCGAACACGACTTAAGTGATGCCCTAACCTTACGCTATGGTTTCAGACTTAGTCATTTTACGCGTCTGGGTCAGGATCGCTTTTTTAGATATGCTGATGACCAACCCTTAATTTTTGACGATAATCTAAAAATTTACCAGCCTGCAACTCCATCAGAAACACAACTAAACACAGGAACCCTCGCTCAGTTTACAAATCTCGAACCGCGTTTCTCGCTCAGTTGGGCTCTTAACAGCAAAACGTCCTTTAAAGCCAGCTATAATCGCATGGCTCAGTATCTGCATTTAATTTCTAACACCAACTCACCCACGCCTCTTGACGTATATACGCCGAGCGGACCTTACGTAAAACCGCAGCTTCTTGATCAGTATGCCATTGGTTTTTTCAAGAAAATCAAGGACGGTGCGTTTTCGTTTGAAACTGAAGCGTTTTATAAAGACATCCAAAACCGACTGGATTACCGTAACGGCGCACAACTTATCGCCAATGATGCCATTGAAGGCGAAGTGCTTTCAGGTATAGGCAGAGCCTACGGACTTGAATTTTTACTGAAAAAAAATGACGGCAGACTCAACGGCTGGCTGGCATATACCCTATCGCGCAGTGAACAGCAAACCCCGGGTCGCACACCTGAAGAAATAGGTATCAATAACGGCAACTGGTATGCTTCGGCTTATGATAAAACCCACGACATTAGTGCAAATGCCTACTACAAGCTCAGTAATAAATGGAGTTTCGGTGCCAATTTTGTGTTTCAGACCGGCCAGCCAACCAATTATCCCGTGAGTCAATCCCTTTTTCAGGGTTTGGCCATATCAAATTACAGCGGTCGTAATGAACAACGCCTGCCCGCTTACCACAGGTTAGACCTCTCGGCTACCTTAACACCAAAAAACACAGCCAACCGAAAAATAAAAGGGGAATGGGTTTTTAGTATTTATAATGCCTACAACCGCATGAATGCCGCATCTGTTAATTTCAGAACCAATGAAGACACAGGACAAAATGAAGCGATTAAGACTTCGATTTTTGGCATCCTGCCTTCTGTAACCTATAATTTTAAGCTCTAATGAAAGCCATTAAAACGATTTTTATTCTTTTGGTTTTACTGAAGCTTTTAAACAGCTGTCAGGAAACGATTGACGTTGACCTGCCCGAACAGCAGGAACGACTGGTTGTAGATGCCCTAATGCGTATTCCTGATGGAAATACCAGTCTGGTGAACGCTTACCTGAGACTTACCCTGACCGCAGATTATTTTGCAGACGATATACCGGTTGTGGCAGATGCGATAGTCAATCTCAACAGCGCATCAAACACCTACAGAATGCAGTACCGCGGTGACGGGTATTATTCTATTGCAGTACCTCGTGATGAACTTACTCAGGATCTAATGAGACTTACCATTTTTTATAATGAAAATACCTACAGAGCTACAGCCCAATTTCAAACAGCTATCCCTTTTGATTCCATTATTCAGGGAGATGGGAGCCTCTTTGCCGGTGACGAAACCGAGGTGATCTTTAATTATACAGACGAGCCGGGTATTACAAACTATTACCTGTTTGATTTAGATAAGGGACAATTTTTGACCAGTGAAGACACCTTTTATAAAGATCAGGCATTCTCATTCTCCTATTTTTACGAAGATGTGAAACCTAATGACACCTTAGAAGTCGATTTGATAGGCATTACAAAACCCTTTTTCGATTACATGAGCATTGTGATCAATCAATCGGGACAGGCTTCAGGAAACCCGTTTACAGCGCCACCTTCCGAAATACGGGGCAACGTCATTAATGCCACCGATGAAGCTAATTATCCCCTGGGATATTTCGCAATAGGACAGGTTTACAGCGGTCAGATTGTGATCGAATAGCGATATTTGCCAAAGGCGAAAAAATTCAGCATATGAGCTTCACTAAAACAACCGAACAGGATTCAAACTATAACGGGCTTGAGAATATGGCTGTCTCAGAGCTCCTGCAAAATATCAACGCAGAAGACAAAACGGTCCCGCTCGCCGTTGAAAAGGTATTACCACAAATAGAAAAATTAACACAGGAAGTAATCAGACAGTTAAAGCAGGGCGGAAGACTTTTTTATATGGGTGCCGGTACCAGCGGAAGACTTGGTGTGGTTGACGCGTCGGAGTGCCCGCCCACATTTGGCGTACCCCACGGAATGGTAATAGGTCTAATTGCCGGAGGCGAAACTGCCATACGCAAAGCCGTTGAGTTTGCTGAAGACAGCCCTACTCAGGGTTGGGCAGACTTGGAGGAGCACGCGATTTCTGAAAAAGACATTGTTATTGGTATTGCAGCGTCGGGCACGACTCCTTATGTCCTCCACGCACTGGAAGCCTGCAATAAAAATAACATCCCCACCGGAAGCATCACCTGCAATGCCGGAAGCCCTATTGCGAAGACTTCAAAATTTTCGGTTGAAGTAGTCGTTGGTCCCGAGTTTGTAACCGGAAGCAGCCGTATGAAAGCCGGTACCGCACAAAAACTGGTATTGAATATGATTTCAACAGCAACGATGATTCAACTAGGCAAGGTTAAGGGAAATAAAATGGTAGATATGCAGCTTAGTAATGATAAGCTGGTAGATCGCGGGATACGCATGATTCAGTCTGAAATACCTGTTGATGCACAAGAGGCCGCTCAATTATTAAAGAATCACGGCTCTGTAAGGGCCGCTATAAACGCATATCATGGCAACAAATAAAGAAGCCCTGGCACGTGGCGTGCGCACATTAGCCATGTCATTACTTTTTATGTTTTTGGGTCCCGGTATCCTATACCAGGCTTTTAAAAATCAGGAGCATCCGCTTTATATACCCGTTTTGATATTGGGCATTGTTGCTGCAACACTGGCGATTTACTTTGGGTTCAAGGGAATCAATCGCATTATGAAAGCTTTATTCAACGATTAAATCAGTACCCTGAAGCTAATTACTTTTGGAATTACTAAAAATTATAAGGTACCTGAGGTGCTGCCAATAAAAAAGCCTTTGCATTTGCAAAGGCTTTTTATTATATCTGTTGAATTCCGCTTACTTAGCGAATTTCTTGTATTTGTTTTTGAACTTATCAATACGACCAGCAGTATCAACCAGTTTAGATTTACCGGTATAAAAAGGATGTGATGCTCTAGAAATCTCCAGTTTTACAAGCGGATACTCTGCACCGTCAACTTCAATCGTTTCTTTTGTATTTGCTGTAGATTTAGTTAAAAACACTTCGTCGTTAGACATGTCTTTAAATGCTACTACTCTGTAATTCTGTGGATGTATATCTTTTTTCATCTTAAATGCTTTAAAATCTGCTGAATTTTGAGGTGCAAATTTAGAAATAAAAAACAATCTGACAAGGCGATATTAAAATAATATTTTCCTTGGCGTTTATCTTTAGTCTTCAAATGTAACAAAATTCACAACAGCACTACTTATGCCTCATTAAAAACTAGGTGTATCTCGTGCTAATATGTACTTTTACACCGCAATTCATAAAATCATGGAAGCACAAAAACCATCAACAGGGCAAATCGCCTTAACTTACGGAGCCCTTCTGGGGTTTCTCACTATTGCACTAGCTGTAGTACTTTATGTAACCAACTCATTACTGGATCAAAACTGGATTACAGGCCTGGTGGGCTTTCTAATCATGCTTGGAGTTATTGTTTACGGGCAACAGGTATTTAAAAAGGCAAATGGCGGTTTCTTAGAATTTAAAGATGCCTTAAAAGTAGGATTAGGTATTGCCCTTATAGGAGGCATTCTGGGTGCTCTTTACAATTATATTTTTCTTACCGTAATAGAACCCGACTTTATTAATTTAATCATTGAAAAGCAACGTGAAGCGATGATTGAGTCTCAGCCCAACGCGACCGAAGCCCAACAGGAGCAGGCTTTGGCTATCGCTGCTAAATTTGCCCGTCCGTGGGTACAGTCATCTATTCAAGTCATAGGTGGTATATTCTTTGGGTTTATAATTTCTTTGATTAGTGGTCTTATTTTGAAAAAATCTAATCCGCACCAATATTAAGATTCTATGCAGCTATCGGTAGTTATACCCCTTCTTAATGAACAGGAGTCTCTACAGGAGCTTTACGACTGGCTTACCGCTGTACTCGTTAAAGAACAACTTTCTTACGAGCTGGTCTTTATAGATGATGGCAGTACAGACGGTTCCTGGAATACCATAGCACAATTGTCAAACCTCGATAAACGGGTTAAAGGAATACGTTTCAACCGAAACTTTGGTAAAAGCCAGGCTTTAAACGCAGGCTTCCTGGCCGCTGAGGGCGATGTTGTAATTACTATGGATGCAGATTTACAGGACAGCCCTGATGAAATTCCCGAATTATACCGCCTCATTACCGAAGAAGATTTTGACCTCGTCTCTGGCTGGAAAAAGAAACGATACGATTCGGTAATTTCTAAAAATCTGCCGTCTAAGCTTTTTAATGCTGCTGCCCGCAAAACAAGCGGACTCCAGTTACACGATTTCAACTGCGGTCTCAAGGCTTATAAAAGTGAGGTAATTAAAACCATCGACGTATATGGCGATATGCACCGTTACATTCCGCTATTGGCTAAAAATGCAGGCTTTTACAACATAACCGAAAAGCCGGTACAGCATCAGGCCCGTAAATATGGGGAAACCAAATTTGGCGCAGATCGTTTTATAAAAGGCTTCCTCGACCTCATAAGCATCTGGTTTATCACGCATTTTGCCAAAAGACCCATGCACCTTTTTGGAACATTAGGAGTCATTATGTTTATCCTTGGCGGCTCATTTGCCGCGTATCTGGGCATAGACAAATTATTTATCAACCCAACTGCACGCCTGTTAACACAGCGCCCGCAATTCTACCTCTCGATCACCAGCATGATTATCGGAGTACAATTGTTCATCGCGGGTTTTATTGGTGAACTCATTCAACGTTCACAAAACAACAGTCCGCGCTACATAATCAGAGATAAAAAAGGGTTTTAATCAACTTTTACTCAATCATTGAAATTAAAACAATTCAAATATTATCCCTTTAAAAATACAAACCCATTTATTCGTTCCCGGGTTTGCTGCGAAATAGTTTACTTAAACCGAAATGTCTATTTTTGACTTTCAAAATCGAATTTAAAATTATGAACGCCGAAATACGAGAAAAAGCCGAAGCCTGGTTATCCCCTACTTTTGACAACACCACACAGGAAGCCGTCAAAAAAATGATGAATGACAACCCGGAAGAACTCAATGAAAGTTTTTACAAAAACCTCGAGTTTGGAACCGGTGGAATGCGAGGCATAATGGGTGTTGGTACCAATCGTATCAACAAATATACGCTGGGCAAAAACACACAGGGCCTTTCCGATTATCTAAAGAAATCCTTCCCTGGAGAGACCGTAAAAGTTGCTATCGCTTACGACTGCAGAAACAACAGTAAAGAGCTGGCTCAAGTGGTTGCAGATGTATTTTCGGCAAATGACATTAAAGTATTCTTGTTCAGCGATCTGCGCCCTACTCCAGAACTCAGTTTTGCGGTTAAACATTTAGACTGCCATTGCGGTATCGTACTAACAGCCAGTCACAACCCGCCGGAATATAACGGGTATAAGGTTTACTGGCAGGACGGTGGTCAGCTTGTACCGCCCCAGGATTCTGAGATTGTTAAAGTAATTGAGTCTCTGGATTATGATGCTGTTAATTTTTCTGCGAAAAAAGAACACATCACCTATATTGATAAAGATGTAGATCAGGCGTTTATCGAAGCTTCCCTGGCTAACGGAAGCTTTTCGGAACTGGCAAAACACCGCGATGATGTAACCATCGTATTTACTCCGCTTCACGGTACTTCGGTAACTATTATTCCCGATGTTCTTGCACAGGCCGGATATAAAAACGTACACGTTGTTGAAGAGCAGCGTAAACCCGACGGAAATTTCCCTACCGTAAAATCACCCAACCCGGAGGAACCGGAAGCCCTTAAAATGGCCCTTGATCTTGCCGAAGAAAAAAATGCCGATATCGTAATTGGTACCGATCCTGATTGCGATCGTCTGGGTATTGCAGTGCGGGATAATTCCGGAAAACTGGTTTTGCTTAACGGAAACCAGACTATGGTTGTGATGACCGACTTCTTATTGAAACGCTACTTTGACCAGAATACACCTAAGGGTAATGAATTTATTGGTTCGACCATTGTTTCTACCCCAATGATGGAGGTTCTTGCCAAATCGTATGATCTGGAATGCAAACTGGGCCTTACCGGTTTTAAATGGATTGCCAAGATGATTAAAGATCATCCGAAACAGCATTTTATAGGTGGTGGTGAAGAAAGCTTCGGTTATATGGTAGGTGACTTTGTACGGGATAAAGATGCGGTAACCGCTACCCTGCTTGCTTGTGAGATTGTAACACAGGCAAAAAGTGAAGGTTCTTCCTTCTACAAAAAACTACAGGATTTGTATGTAAAACACGGCTTTTACAAAGAAGATCTGACCTCTTTGGTTAAAAAAGGAATTTCGGGTGCCGAAGAAATCAAGCAAATTATGATTGACCTTCGTGAAAACCCGCTAAGTACGGTAAATGGCGAGCGTGTGGTGCAAATTGACGATTATGCGTCTTCCAAATCGCTTAAAATATCAACCGGAGAGTCCTCATCTATTGATATCCCGAAATCTAACGTGCTGATTTACCATACAGATCAGGGTTCGCGCATAGCTGCCAGACCAAGTGGTACCGAGCCCAAGATTAAATTTTACATCAGTGTACACGAGCCTGCTAAAGATTTAGAAAGTTTGCCGCAGGTGGAACAAAAACTCGATCAAAAAATAGCGGGAATACGCAAAGACCTGGGTCTTTAAACGTGATCTAAGCTAAAACGCAACACCTATCCCCGATTTGTTTCGGGGATACGTATATAAACCGATTACGGTTCTTATGAATTATTTTAAACAAATCATACAATTTGCTAAGCCTTATAAGCAGTATGCAGTGTACAATATAGTTTGTAACATTTTGTATGCACTCTTTAGCACGCTGTCTTTTTTGGCGCTTATACCTGTAATCGAAATCCTATTTGATAAAAGTAAACGGATTACCGAATTACCGGTTTGGAAAGGCTGGAGAGGATTTACAAATTACGCAACAGATTATTTTTACTATCAGGTAAGCTCCAGGGTTTCAGAAAACGAACTCTCGGCACTGGTATTTATTTGCGGGATTGTTGTAATCCTGTTTTTTCTAAAAAATATTTTTGGATACCTCGCTACCTTCTTCATTACCTTTTTAAGAAATGGGGTGATGCGGGACTTACGGGATAAGATCTACGATAAGTTGATTGAACTTCCGGTTGCCTATTTTTCAGAAAAGCGGAAAGGAGATACAATTTCTAGGATAACTGCAGACGTAAATGAAGTCGAACGTTCGTTCCTTTCTATACTTGAAATGGTAGTAAGAGAACCGCTTACCATTATTTTCACTATCGGGGCGATGTTAGTAATTAGTGTTAAACTTACCATCTTCGTTTTTGTGTTTTTACCTATATCGGGGATGATCATATCCCGAATTGGGAAGTCATTAAAAAAACAATCCCATAAGGCACAGGAAGAAAACGGGGCTTTTTTATCAATTGTAGAAGAAACCCTTTCCAGCCTTAAAATCATTAAAGGTTTTAATGGCGAAGATCAATTCCGAAAGAAATTCAGGGATAGCACCACTCGCTTAAATACCATTTTAAATACACTCATCAACCGGCAAAACCTGGCCTCACCCGCCAGTGAATTTCTGGGTGTATTTGTGATTGTAGTGATTTTGTGGTTTGGGGGCCAAATGGTTTTAGTCGAAGGATCGCTTCCTGCAGCTCAGTTTATTGCATTTCTGGGTCTTTCCTATCAAATATTAACTCCCGCAAAGCAAATCAGTAAAGCTTCGTATAGTGTCAAACGCGGTAATGCAGCAGCTGAGCGTATTCTTTCGATTTTGAATACCGAAACCACTATTAAAGACAAACCCGACGCAATTGAAGCCGCCGAGTTTAAAGAAGCATTGACGATTGAAAATATTTCATTTAGTTATGAGGATGAAAAAGTCCTGAAAAACTTTTCAGTAAAAGTCGAAAAAGGACAAACCGTTGCCCTGGTAGGACAAAGCGGAAGTGGTAAGAGTACAATCGCCAATCTCGTCACCCGTTTTTATGATGTAGATTCCGGCGCGATTAAATTAGACGGTATAGACCTGAGGGATTTGACTAAAAAATCGGTACGTGCGCAAATGGGACTGGTTACTCAGGACTCGATTTTGTTTAATGATACCGTGCGCAACAACATTTTGCTTGGCAAACCCAACGCGACCGATGAAGAAGTTATTGACGCTCTGAAAATTGCCAATGCCTGGGAATTTGTTAGTGAGCTTCCGCTAAAGCTGGATACTAATATTGGAGACAGCGGAAACAAGCTAAGCGGTGGTCAAAAACAACGCCTTTCGATCGCTCGTGCCGTCCTTAAGAATCCGCCAATTATGATTCTGGACGAGGCCACTTCGGCTTTAGATACCGAAAGTGAACGTTTGGTACAAAAAGCCTTGGAGAATATGATGATGAACCGTACTTCGATCGTAATCGCACACCGGCTTTCAACCATTCAAAATGCAGATCTGATCATTGTGATGCAGCGCGGTAAGATTGTAGAACAAGGCAAACATCAGGAACTTCTTGCAGCTAACGGGACCTATAAAAAACTGGTTGAAATGCAGTCTTTTGAATAGACTATAAAAACTACTGATTCGCGATCAGGACCACTACACAATTGACGAACTGTTCTAGCCTTTAAAGAATCCCAATAAAAAAATCCACACGCTTTACGATGTGGATTTTTTTATTGTTGTTGACCGTAAGCTTTGGCTGTTGGGTAAAATGCGGGGTGAAAAACTACTTTTTAATTTGGGACAAAAAAGGAATTAAACAATTATAATCGTGTCAACAACAGTGTCTAAACTTTCAACGAAGTCAAAGATAATCTGAAAATCCTAAAAATCAAAGACTAATTGCACTTTAACTAATATTATTGCATTTAATCGTTTGTTTGAGTGTGAAGAAAGGATTTACATCCAACCTAAAAAGAAGCAGATTAAGAGTATTCTTGCTAACTTTAATCAATAGATTAAACCTTTTTTAAAATTCAAAGTCCAAAGAAGTAGAATTTCAGAATTGAGTAAAACCGCTACATATCCTACAGACCTCAAATTTGAGGATTTGGTAACCGAGTACAAAGAGCGTTTGTACTGGCATATACGGCGTATGGTGGTTTCGCACGATGATGCTGACGACGTTTTACAAAACACCTTCATCAAGGTTTATAAAAATCTGGATGGTTTTAATGGCGAAAGTCAAATTTACACATGGCTCTACCGCATTGCGACTAATGAAAGTATAACCTTCATAAATAAAAGAAACCGCCGGGCCAGTGTGGGCAGTGAAGAATTGCAAAGCGCTATTGTAAACAACCTGGCCAGTGATCCCTATTTCAACGGAGACGAAGCTCAGGCCAAATTGCATCAGGCTCTGGATACGCTTCCGGCAAAACAGAAACAGGTTTTTGTGATGAAGTATTTTGATGAATTACAATACAATGAAATTTCTGAAATACTAGGCACATCTGAAGGTGCCCTGAAAGCCAGTTACCATCACGCGGTAAAAAAAATAACCGACTTTGTAACAAGTCATTAAACCTTCAGGATTTTTAAAAGTCAAAAAGACAATGAATACCAACGATAAACATATACCCGGAGATTTCAAGTTGCCCGAAAATTATTTTGAGCAGTTTCAAGACCGTCTGTATACCGAGCTCAAATTTCGGGAGCTGTATCCTGACAATCAGGATGGCTTTACGGTTCCTGATGGCTATTTTGATCAGGTTGAGACTTCAATTTTAGCCAAAACCACTAGAGAGCCAAAGGTTATTTCATTAAACTATAGAAAATTTGCTGCGGCTGTTGCAACTATCGCCGCACTTTTCGCTTTGCTCTTTTATGCGGTAAAACCTAATGCAAATGACGCCGGTTTTGAAGGTCTAAGTTTAAGCAGTCTCGAAAATTATCTGGTAGAACAAGATCGCATTCAGGACTTCTTTTCTGATGAAGAATTAAACAGCATTGAAGCAAATACCTCTTTTTTTAATGACGACCATCTTAGTGATGAAGTGATTCTTGAATATGTGGATCAGGATGTTATTGAATATGCTTTGAATACAGACGATTAATTTCAACTCTAAAAATTACTATGAAAAAGTTTATAACTATACTCGTGCTGCTGGTTTGCCTGGCTTCTTATAGTCAGGATGGCGACAGACACGAACGCATAAAAGCCCTTAAAGTTCCTTTTATAACTGAAGAACTGGAGTTAACTCCTTCAGAGGCCGAAAAATTCTGGCCTATTTACAACAGTTACGACAAACGCATGCACGACTTGCGGGAGCGTGAGCGGGATTTATTTAAAGAAAAGTTTTCCCGTTCAGGGTCTAAAAACAAACTGAGTGATGCTCAGGCACAAACCCTTATTGAAAAATACAACGCGCTTCAAAAAGAAAAATACCAGGTTGAAAGCGAAATGCTTAGAGACTTAACCCAAAAATTACCTGCCTCTAAAATGGTTTTTCTCCCGGAAGTAGAACGCAATTTCGGGCGGAAGCTCTGGGAAGAATACAAGAAAAGAAAAAATGAATAAGTATAAAAAGCGGCTGTTTTGAGGAACAGCCGCTTTTTTTTATCGCTTGAATTTCAATTTTGCAACCCTGTTAGTCCCGGCGGCATAAGCCGTTGAGTCGTTTAAAAACCGAACGGTAAAAAAGCCTTCATCGCTCAGGTGCTTCCAGGTTGCTCCCTGATCTGCAGAATAATCAATCCCTTCAAAACCTATTGCAACCAGCCCCTTTCCGGCGCTTCCGGGTACAAACCGAACACAACTTCGGTAACCGGGGTTTTGATTATCGCCTACCAGCTCCCAGGTTTTACCGCCATCAAGCGTCAACGCTTTTACCGCTTTATTAGCTTCGGCATTGCTGTAATCGCCACCTACGATAAAACCCATCTTTTCATCATAAAAATCAATGGAATAACCTCCGGTTGTAGGGGTACCCTGTATGAGAGGCGTTTCAAAAACCTCCCAGGTTTTTCCTTTATCTGCGGTGTGTAAGACGCGCGATTTCATTCCGCCGGTAATAATCCAGGCGTGATCCCCGTACACTTTTATGTTGCTGTTGCTGGCTGCAAAAGCGGCCTCCCCCTCTACTGCTTCCGGCAACAGATCGCAGCTTAATTTGTTCCATGACTTGCCGCCATCACGGGTTATGATAACCGAAATACACGAATCGGTTGGATCACCCATCGCAATTCCCTCCTGGTCATTCCAAAACGTCATCGAGTCATAAAAAGCTTTGGGATCGTCTTCTTTATAGACCACTTCCATCCTACCCGTATCACCTGTTTTATAAAGCAGCGCAGGGCTTTCAATACTCAACATAAAGAAATCCTGAGTCGTGTGAGCTACTGCCCTAAAGTTTGGTGTGGTCGAATCGTAGGTAATGACACCGGTATTCCAGGTTTCTGTCTGAGGGTTGAATAAACCGTATTTGCCCATAGTCCCCGCAAAAGCAAGGCTTCCGTCAGCAAGGATCTCAATCGCCCGTATACTTACCGAATCACTAAAAATAGGTTCAATCGCTACAGATTGTATGGGTCCGGCCTCCCGCTTTTCTTCCGTTTGCTTACAGCTTGAAAAGGCCAGAATAAGAAAAAGTACTGCTATTAGTCGCATAATCTAAAATTTCGCCCAATTTAAAACTATTCCTTTTGAAACCTGTACCTTTGCGGGCATTTTAAAACAAAACGTATGCGTTTACACCGCAATCTGGTCTTTGCCGTAATTGATGGACTGATCGAAATATTTAATGAAGGAGGCTATGCCGATAAGGTAATCGCAAAACAACTGAAACGCGACAAACGCTGGGGCTCCCGCGACCGCAGTTTTGTAGCCGAAACTACCTACGACATTGTACGCTGGAAACGCCTGTACGCTGCTATTGCAGATGTGGGCGAACCCTTTGAACGCAAAGACCTCTGGCGCCTGTTTGCCGTTTGGTGTACGCTGCGCGGAATAAAATTACCGGACTGGCCACAGTTTGAAGAAACGCCTACCCGTCGCATCAAAGGTAAGTTTGACGAATTTTCAAACATCAGAAAATTACGGGAGTCTATTCCCGATTGGCTTGATGAATTGGGCGAAAAAGAATTAGGTGAAAAATGGGATGCAGAGATCGCTGCGCTAAACAAGCAGGCACCGGTGATTTTACGCGTAAATCGCCTGAAAACCAATATTGGTGAACTTCAGCAAAAACTGGTTGAAGAAGGTCACGAGACCGAAAACCTCAAGGCCTACAAAGATGCCTTACAATTGCAGGAACGCGCTAATGTTTTTACCACTCAGGCTTTTAAAGACGGTCTGTTTGAAGTGCAGGATGCTTCCTCACAACTGGTTGCTCCCTATCTGGGTGTAGAACCGGGAATGCGGGTGATTGATGCCTGCGCCGGTGCCGGCGGTAAAGCCTTGCACCTGGCTGCCGAGATGGATAATAAAGGGCAATTGATTGCGCTTGACATTTATGCCAATAAATTAAAAGAATTGAAGCGCAGGGCCCGTCGCGCCGGAGCTTTCAACATTGAAACCCGCGCGATAGACAGCACCAAGGTTATCAAAAAACTGCACAACTCGGCAGATCGCGTATTGCTCGATGCACCCTGTACCGGACTGGGCGTTTTGAGCCGTAACCCTGATGCCAAGTGGAAATTACAGCCGGATTTTGTTGCAAAAATTCAGGAAACGCAGCAGACTATTTTAAGAGATTACTCCAGAATGGTTAAGCCGGGCGGAAAAATGGTATATGCCACCTGCTCTATACTTCCTTCCGAAAATCAGGAACAGGTCAAAAAATTCCTGAAAAGCGAGGAAGGCAAGAACTTCAGTATCGAGAAACAACAGACCGTACTTTCAAGCGAAAGCGGCTATGACGGCTTCTATATGTGCCTGATGGTTAAGAAGGACGAAAAGAAATAAGCTATTTATTAAACAGATTTTAAACCTCACAGGTCTCCAGTACCTGTGAGGTTTTTCTTTTCTATAGCGGGTAACCGGCGGCTGAGTAAATTTAAAAACCCTTGGTTTTTAAATTTATATCGAAGCCCGGTTATCAACAAAAAACGATGATTTTCTGTTGATTTTGTTTCGGTTTTAGGGCCAAATAAAAAAACAAAAAAGCCTAAATTTGTCGCTTCTTAGCAAACGCATTATGATTCACTTTTTCGGTTCTCAGGACACCAAAATTTTCGCAGTTCAAAGCAAAAACGAACTTTCAGAAGAAACGACTAAAAAGCTCATCTGGCTCTTTGGCAACCAGCCCAAAATACAAGCGTCTGCAATCGACGCTTTTTTTATTGGTCCGCGTGCCACTATGATCACGCCCTGGAGCACCAATGCTGTTGAAATCACCCAAAACATGGGGATTGAAGGCATCATCAGGATTGAAGAATTTGTTGCCGGCAAGGCCGAATTTGACCCGATGCTTTCGCAGGAATACAAAAAACTCGATCAGGATATTTTCACCATAAATATCGAGCCCGAAGCCATCAAGCCCATTGAAAACATTGAGGAATACAACAAGCAGGAAGGGCTGGCGCTTAGTGCTGAAGAAGTGATGTATCTGGAAGGTGTTGCAGAGCGCATCGGGCGTCCGTTAACCGATTCGGAAGTGTTTGGCTTCAGTCAGGTAAATTCTGAACACTGCCGCCACAAGATTTTTAATGGAACTTTTGTGATCGACGGAGAAACCAAACCGGTTTCGCTTTTTAAACTCATCAAGAAAACTTCCGAAGAAAACCCAAACGAAATTGTTTCGGCCTATAAAGACAATGTCGCCTTTATCAAAGGACCAAAAGCCACACAATTTGCCCCCGAAACCGCAGATAAACCCGATTTCTATACCGAAAAAGAATTTGAAAGCGTGCTTTCGCTTAAAGCCGAAACCCACAATTTCCCCACAACCGTAGAGCCTTTTAACGGGGCTGCGACAGGTTCCGGGGGTGAAATACGCGACCGCCTAGCCGGTGGAAAAGGTTCGTTACCCCTTGCCGGTACAGCTGTTTATATGACCGCCTACTCGAGATTGCTCGACGATCGCCCGTGGGAAGAAACCTTCCCGGCGCGTAAGTGGTTATACCAGACCCCGATTGATATTTTAATCAAAGCTTCAAACGGAGCTTCAGATTTTGGAAATAAATTTGGTCAACCGCTTATCGCAGGTTCGGTACTTACCTTTGAGCACGAAGAAGCGGGCCGTAAACTGGGTTACGATAAGGTCATTATGCAGGCCGGTGGTATTGGCTACGGCAAAAAAGCGCAGGCCCTTAAAGAAAAACCTCAAACCGGCGATAAAATCGTCATTCTGGGCGGTGACAACTACCGCATCGGGATGGGTGGTGCCGCTGTTTCTTCGGCAGATACCGGCGCATTCAGCTCGGGGATTGAGTTGAATGCCATTCAGCGTTCAAACCCCGAGATGCAAAAACGTACTGCCAACGCCATCCGTGGAATGGTAGAAAGCGACGAGAACAGTATCGTCTCTATTCACGATCACGGTGCGGGTGGTCACCTCAACTGCCTTTCGGAACTCGTTGAAGAAACCGGCGGAAAAATTGATTTAGATAAATTGCCGGTGGGTGACCCTACCCTTTCGGCTAAAGAAATTATAGGTAACGAGTCTCAGGAACGTATGGGGCTGGTTATCGGGAAAGAGCAGCTTAAGACTTTACGCACGATTGCCGAGCGTGAGCGTTCTCCTATTTACGAAGTGGGTGACGTTACCGGCGATCACCGTTTTACCTTCAAATCGGCCACCACAGGTGCGGCACCTATGGATCTGGCGATGGAAGATATGTTTGGCAGTTCGCCAAAAACCGTGATGATCGATTCTAAAATTGATCGTAAATACAGCGATGTGGCGTATAGTCTGGAGCATTTTCACGATTACCTGGAAAATGTACTGCAGCTGGAGGCCGTTGCCTGTAAAGACTGGTTAACCAATAAAGTTGACCGCTGTGTGGGCGGAAGGGTTGCCAAGCAGCAATGTGTGGGTACGCTTCAGTTACCGCTTAACAATGTAGGCGTTATGGCGCTCGATTTTAAGTCTAAAAACGGAATCGCAACCTCCATTGGCCACTCACCCGTTAGCGGACTCATTGACCCCGTTGCCGGAAGTAAAAACAGTATCGCCGAAGCGCTGACCAATATCATCTGGGCTCCACTAGAAAAAGGTTTGAAGTCTGTTTCACTTTCTGCAAACTGGATGTGGCCTTGTAATAACGAGGGTGAAGATGCGCGTCTTTACGAAGCGGTTCAGGCGGTTTCTGAATTTGCGATTGATCTGGGCATTAACGTGCCAACGGGTAAAGATTCGCTTTCTATGAAGCAGAAATATCCTGATGGCGATGTGCTTGCTCCGGGAACTGTAATCATTTCGGCAGCCGGAAATTGCAACGATATTGACCGCGTGATTGAACCGGTTCTTCAGGCCGATGCCGGAGCGATTTATTATCTAAACCTTTCTAAAGATGCCTTTAAACTGGGCGGTTCGTCTTTTGCACAGGTGCAGAATAAGATTGGTGCCGAGGCTCCGTCTATACAAGATAATATCGCATTCGCGAAAACATTTGACGTTATTCAATATTTGATCAAAAACGATATGATCGTAGCCGGTCACGACGTGGCTTCAGGAGGCCTGATCACGACCCTGCTTGAATTGTGTTTTGCCGAAAACAAACTGGGAGCTGCTTATGATTTTTCAGCCTTCGGCGAAAAAGACATTATTAAAATCCTGTTTGCTGAGAATGCCGGAATCGTCATTCAGGCCGCTAAAGACCGGGATATCGAAGCGGTGTTGAATGAATACAACATCGGGTTCTTCAAAATCGGTACCGCCAATACTTCGGAAGAATTAACGATTAAAAAGGATCTGGTAGAAATCGGTTTAAACATTCCTTCACTGCGTAGAAAATGGTTTAAAACCAGTTATTTATTAGATCAAAAACAAACTGCAAACGGTCTGGCTGATTCGCGTTTTGAAAACTTTGATAAACAAGATTTAAAATACACCTTCCCAAAAGGCTTTACCGGTTTAAGACCCGGAAACCGCGCTGCGGGAAGCCGACCTAAAGCGGCGATCCTTCGCGAAAAAGGAAGTAACTCGGAACGCGAGATGGCAAACGCGATGTACCTTGCCGGATTTGATGTCAAAGACGTGCACATGACCGATTTGATAAGCGGTCGCGAAACGCTGGAAGATATTCAGTTTATAGGTGCTGTGGGTGGATTCTCAAACTCCGACGTATTGGGGTCAGCCAAAGGTTGGGCCGGTGCTTTTCTCTATAATGAGAAGGCAAACACAGCTCTGAAGAATTTCTTTGCACGACCTGATACGCTATCGGTAGGTATTTGCAACGGTTGCCAGTTGTTTGTAGAACTTGATCTAATCAATCCTGATCATGATCAAAAACCGCGTATGCTGCATAACGATTCGCACAAGCACGAAAGCGGCTTTACCAGTGTAACCATTGCAGAGAATGATTCGGTGATGCTTTCAACACTTTCGGGAGCGACCTTAGGCGTTTGGATTTCGCACGGAGAAGGCAAGTTTGACCTTCCGTTAGGTGAAGAAAACTATAAAATTGTGGGTAAATACGGTTATGATGCTTACCCGGCAAACCCTAATGGCAGCAGCTATAACACCGCTATGATGACCGATAAAACCGGCCGTCACCTGGTAACCATGCCACACATTGAACGCTCAATTTTCTCCTGGAACTGGGCCAACTATCCTAAAGATCGCAATGATGAAGTTACGCCGTGGGTTGAAGCTTTTATCAATGCGCGGGAGTGGATTGAGAAGCAATAGATGTTAAAATATCGAGCTTTAACAACAAAAAATGATTTTTAGTAATGATTTTTAGTAATGATTTTTAGTAATGTTACCTACAAGAACTTAAAATCTATTATGGTAAAAAATTACTTTAGCATTTCGTTTCTAATTGTGGTATTATTTTTAGGATGTCAAAAGGACGAATTACAAAATCGAGAAACAGATCAAAAAAATTATGACCTTTCAGGATTTGAAAAATTTCTTCCCCCGAATTCTCAAGTAATTCTCAATAGTAGTGAAATAGTAGATATTCAAGATGAAACTTTTACTGAATATTTGATACAGCACGATCTTGCATATCCAAAAAAATTCTAAAATTCACTTTACTGTATTGATTGACAATCATGAACGACTAACAATTGCAAAAATAATTGACGTTAAACTTGATAATGATTCATATCGTCTCAGTAAAAGACAAAATACTGCTATTGTACGTATGGTAAATGAAGCAGGGCAAGCTAATTCCTTTCATTATACAGCAGGTACATTTACTGATCTGCTATCTAAAAAAGGACTCGGCGAGGAAAATTCAAAAAGATTTGCCTTGGACAGAGGTTATATCTATATTGAAACGGAGCGTTTCAAAGATTGGTATAAAGTTACAGGGAGCGGTCTGGAATATACACATACTAGTTATGAAGGGTTAACCAGAGAGGTCATATTTTCAAATACAAGCGGTTATAACGATTATTTTTCCTATCCTACATTTCAGGCTGGTGGTGGAACTTATGATTCCTCAGTTGGAGCCAATTATGATGGATCGGTCAGTTTCCAAGAGCGAACCCTTGAAAAGATCGCAGAGAGAACAGAAGAAACAGAGGACATACTTATTGATTCATCATTTTCCCGGTATCCTTGTGCTAGACAGATCGTTGAAAAATCATACGAAGGTTGTACTCCATTAACCGAGCTATTGCTTACGATTTTTGAAGCAAATAATAATATTGACTTAACTTTTAAAGTAGATGAGAATATGGTTGGAAATGGAAAAACGGATCCTCAGTTCTACTTCAACCCGAGTACTAGAAAAATGAATGTTAATGTTTCCTTTAGAGGTAGTTATCTTAGCACAGCGACTGATTTGTCTATAGCAAGAAGTACAATCCACGAATCGATGCATGCTATTTTTGTTTATATGTTTGAAGAAGGAAAACTTTCGACAATAACGGGACAAGCTGATCCTGATTTTCCAGAACTTTTTGACGCTTTTATAGAATACAATAGAACTTCTTCTACTGCCAATCTCAATAAAACTCAACACGAACTGATGAATGATTTCATAAACGAAATGGCTACATCATTATCTGCTTATGGTAATGCAGCAGGTTATAATTTACCTCTATCCTATTACAAAAAATTATGCTATTCTGGAGATATGTTGGCTTCGGCAAGTTTTAAGAATTCATATCCTGAATATGTAAACCCAGCTGATCGAACAAATAATATTTGGAACAGAAATCCTGATTTCATAGAAATTCTTTATTCTGTTTTAAGTGAACAAGATAACTCAACACAAACTTATACATATCCTGATGGCACCTCATTCACGGCAACACCAAAAGGCAAACCTGTTTCATCGGTATTTCCTTGTAATTAGTTTATTTCTTGTTCTAACCCAGACCTCTTGTAGCTCTGTAAAAGACTTAAAAAATAACAACTTCAATATTAGATCATTAATGGCTCTAGAGGTTGATTTTTACGAGGGAGACAATATTAAGTTTATTGATACTTTCTCTAATGCTAAAGCATTTAAAAGCTATTTGAGGGATCTTCTATTTGAAAAGGTGCCAAAATTATCCCATCCGAATCCATTTTATACTAGCAGTCAAGCGGAATCTTTGTTTAAAGGATCAAATGGATATTACCTATTGGATCAACTTAACCATTCAGATGGTTCCATAATAGATTTTTTTCCCGAACAAAAAACAAGTTTGCTTTTAAAACAAAATTCGAATAACCTCAATAACGATTTTGAGAATAAATCAAGTAAACAAATAAGAATCTCAAAGCCAGTAATTTCCAAGTCTGGGAAGCTTGCGCTTATTTGGTATAACACATTATTTGTAGGGGATGGTCATACAGGTATTCATTTGTTTGAAAAAATTGATGGCAAATGGCTTCTTTTAAAAACTAGAGAATTTTATTAATCTTGTGAAAATACTTCTATTTTTAGCTTATGGATCAATAAAATCAAAATTGCAAGTAACATTGATACAAATCGTTATGTTTTTAACAAGCACAGACCTTAAAAATCTGTGCTATTTTGATATTCGCAAGTTTTCATCGTAAATTTTTCTAAAACGATATAGTAAAGCAACTAAATTCGTTATTTTGCATTGGTATTTGGTTTGAAGCCCTCCTCTTAAGGATAATTAATTTCGAACTAATTCTACCCAATTCAAATCTGACTAGTCCTAATAACTTTAAACTCGTCAATCGAGCCAACCCTATTTTATATACCTATGGAAATTAAACGCCTTTTTGACTTCCCTTATCATCAACTGGAGCAATACAACCTGAAAGAAGCTTTGGTCACCAAGTACAATGGAGAGTGGAAAGCCATTTCCTCTCAGGAATACGTTGACCAGGCAAATGCTGTAAGTCGAGGTCTGTTGAAACTGGGAGTAAAACCTAATGATAAAATTGCTGTTATTTCGACAAACAACCGTACCGAATGGAATGTGATGGACATCGGGATCTTGCAGCTGGGTGCTCAGAATGTTCCTATTTATCCAACTATTTCGGAAGAAGAATATGAGTATGTACTCAATCACAGCGAGTCTGTGTACTGCTTTGTATCGGATCAGGAAGTGCTCGATAAAGTAAATGCCATAAAGGCAAATGTTCCTTCATTAAAAGAAGTATTTAGTTTTGACACCATCGCGGGTTGCAAAAACTGGAAAGAAGTTCATGAGGCCGATACCTCAACCCAGGCAGAAGTTGAAAAAATAAAAGCTTCCGTCAAGGAAGATGATCTCGCGACTTTAATTTATACCTCAGGAACCACAGGAAAACCGAAGGGGGTTATGCTTTCGCACAAAAACGTGGCATCAAACACTATTAACAGTGCGACACGATTCCCCATAAATCCGGGTCAAAGTATCGCATTGAGCTTTTTACCGGTATGTCACATTTACGAGCGTATGTTGATGTATTTGTACCAGTACGCAGGCGTAAGCATTTATTTTGCTGAAAGTCTGGAAACCATAAGCGAAAATCTAAAAGAAGTAAAACCTCAGGTAATAACAGCGGTGCCACGCCTCTTAGAAAAGGTTTATGATAAAATCATTGCAAAAGGTGCCGATTTAACCGGAGTTAAGAAAAAACTCTTTTTCTGGGCGGTAGAAGTTGGTCTTCAATACGAACCCTACGGCCAAAACGGCTGGTGGTATGAGCAAAAGCTGGCATTAGCGCGTAAATTGATTTTCAGCAAATGGCAGGAAGCTTTAGGCGGAAATCTTAAAGTAATCGCTTCTGGAAGTGCTGCCTTACAACCCAGACTGGCACGTGTATTTAACGCTGCAGGAATGGGCGTTATGGAAGGCTACGGTCTTACTGAAACCTCCCCGGTAATATCGGTTAATGACATACGCAATCGCGGTTTTAAAATCGGGACTGTGGGTAAACCCATCCCTGAAACTGAAGTTAAAATCGCAGAGGATGGAGAAATCCTGATCAAAGGTCCACAGGTAATGATGGGCTATTATAAAGACAAGGAAAAAACAGACGAAGTTCTAGAAAACGGCTATTTCCATACCGGAGACATTGGGGAGATTGACAGTGAAGGCTTCTTAAAAATCACCGACCGTAAAAAAGAAATGTTTAAAACCAGCGGCGGTAAATACGTTGCTCCTCAGCTTATTGAAAACGCCATGAAGCAATCCCGCTTTATTGAGCATATTATGGTCATTGGTGAGGGCGAAAAAATGCCGGCTGCAATCATTCAGCCCAATTTTGAATTTATAGCAGACTGGGCTAAAAAGAAAGGCATTTCTGTAGGTGCTACCAATAAAGAAATCGCTGAGAACGAAAACGTGAAAAACCGCATTATGGAAGATGTGGAACTCTACAATGAGAAGTTTGGAAAATGGGAGCGCGTTAAAAAAATTGAACTCACTCCGGACGAGTGGAGTATAGATGCCGGGCACCTCACTCCTACTATGAAACTCAAAAGACGTATCGTAAAGGAAATGTACATTGATAAGTACAACAAGATTTACGAACACAACTAAACCACTCTGCACTAAAAGTGCAGAGGTTTATTTTACTGGGGACTGAAAGTCCCCTTTCTTATTCCAATATAAAATTGGAATTATCAGTACCATCGCGACGATGATGTTCTAAATAGTCATTG
>NZ_JAJGMW010000007.1 GCF_020782115.1 Leeuwenhoekiella parthenopeia
TTCTTGCCCGACATGAACTGGTCAAGCACCTTCTTTTCAAATTCTGTCTGTTCCTCTTTTCTCATGGTTCTGTCTGAATAAAATTAATGTTTAAATCTATTTCAGACAGAGTTTAATTTACACCCTCGCCAGTTACCATCAACGGCTATGATTAAGCGTGACTGTAGGTTTCCCCTTTTAAGGACACCTTAAAATTCGATAACTGCTTATTATTTAGTTTAGGATAGATGAAGAATTTATATTTTTCATCAAACCTGGGAATATATTCTTTAATGAAGCCTAGCATACAGACTTCGCTAATCTTTTGATTCTAATTATTTCAGATCTTTAAATCGTATTTCTATCCATATTATTCATTTTCATTCTAAATAAGCCTTACCTTAGCAGCCTAGTTAGTTAATAATGCCATCCCCTACTCCAGATCACATAGCTGATTCTTTGCTCTTTATTCAGTTTAAGAAAGGGAGTGAAAAAGCCTTTACACATTATTTCAATACGTATTTCAGAGCAATTACCGGTTTTTGTGAGCAATTTATTCCCGATACCGAAAGCGCACGCGGGATAGCTCAGGAGGCTTTTGTAAATCTGTGGCTCAACCGAAAGAAAATTGAAAAACCTGGGGGTATTCCTTCATTTCTTTACACCTCAGCACGCTCCAAGTGTCTTAACGAACTAAAGCACCTCAAGGTCGTGCGCAGGTATGAGAACGAAACTTTGGCGCAAAAAGAGAGTTCCATTAACTTGGAAGTCTTGCAGGCATTAGAAAATGACAGCCTAAGTTTTCAGGAGCTCGATCAAACTATTAACCGATTTATTGAAGAATTACCCGAACAGACCCGGCAAATCTTTAAAATGAAACGTTTTGAGCATAAAAAAAATTCTGAAATAGCGGCGGAACTGAATATTTCAGTAAAAACTGTAGAAGCCCATATGACAAAGGCCCTGAGCTTTCTTCGGGATGGCCTTTCAGAGTACTTTCCGGCAGTGATTGTGGGTCTTATTTCACACCTTTCTTAAAAAAATCCCAATTTAACATAGGGTTTGCTGTTTTTGAGTTGTACGTATATAAAAGCACCTCATAAAAGCAATGAATTCAAACATTCTATATAAATACTTCAATCAACAGGCATCTGAAGAAGAGATCGCTTTGGTTTTTGAATGGATCGAAGAAAACCCTGAGCATAAGCGCAAGTTTATTAGGCTTAAGGCTGCCTATGCAATGGCGACATCGGCTGAAATTGACCAGATAGAAATCGACCGCAGAAGATCTGAAATCAAACTTCCTAAAAAGTCATTTAAACCCTGGCGCTATGCTGCAATTCTGACTTTAATGATTGCTGCCGGAACATTTTGGTACCATTCTGACAGAAACGAGGAGATTACACAACAACCTCTTGTTTTAGAGATTCAGGAGTCTCAGGCAAGCATCAGACTCGAGGAAGTATCCCTAATTAAATCAAAAGAAGGTACTCCCCTGGCTCAATTTTCAGAAAATCAGCTTACGTATTTAGCGCAGTCCGCATCTACCCCAGTTACAAAGCAGCTCATCAAAGTTCCCTACGGCAAAACGCTTAAAGTAAGATTACCCGATCAAACTGAGGTTACGCTAAACGCCGGGAGCACGCTTGAATTTCCCAGCAGATTTGAAGGCAAGACACGAGAGGTAAGACTTACCGGAGAAGCATTTTTTGATGTGTACAAAAATAAAATGCAGCCCTTTGTGGTAAGGTCTCAAAATTTACACGTTGAAGTTTTAGGTACGCGTTTTAATATTCAGGCCTATCCTGAAGATGATTCCATAAGAACCGCACTTGAAGAGGGAAGCGTAAAGCTCTTTATCACAGAAACCCCGGATGCGCACACGCTACTGAGTCCGGGAGAACTGGCGACCTACAGCCGTAAACTTCAGAATCTGACCAAAGAACAGGCTCATATTGCACAACAGACAGCCTGGGTACGCGGCGAAATGTTGCTAGACAACACTCCATTTTCTGTTATTCTCAAAAAACTGGAACGTCACTTCAATCTAAAAGCTACAAACCACTATGCTCAACTAGAAAAAGAATCCTTCAGCGGAATCGTAAAACTTGATTTAGGAATCGAAGAAATACTTCAGGTCCTTCAACTGGATACCGCTTTTGAGTACAAACTTTCCAATAACCATTTAACTCTGTCACAACCGAAAACTAATCCCTAGCCTATGTTTCAATCTTTATATTTATTAAAACTTCGCCCGGTATTTTTAGCCTTGTTTTTTCTTGGTTTAGTGCTGACTCCCAAAAAAACTTTCGCCCAGCAGAGCGAGATACAGCTCAATCTGAATAAACCAACTCTTGCAAATTTTATAAAGGCCATCGAATCGCAAACTACGTACCGTTTTGTTTATAATGCCGGTAAGATAGATAGCAATCGGGTTATTGACCAAAATGTCAATGCCACTAACCTACGCGATGCATTAGCTATCGTTTCGGCTACACTCCCCTATAGCTTTACCGTAAAAGCAGATCAAATTATCATTTTGGCTCCCGGTGATCAAACGGGCAGTCAGCAGAAAACACGTCGTATTCAGGGTAAGATCTTAGACCCCTCAGGTCTGGGCCTTCCCGGGGCAACGCTGACTATCAAAAACACCAAACAAGGTGTCATGACAGACGCTGACGGTAATTTTTCCTATATCCTTTCAACTCCAGATATACCAAACACCCAACTGGAGGTAAAATTTCTGGGAATGGAAACCCAAACGATTACCGTGGGTAATCAAAGCGTTTTCAATATACAGATGCAGGAAGCACAAAACGAACTCGATCAGGTTATAATCACTTCCTCCTACGGTACCAAAAAGCTGAAAGAAGAAGTTGTAGGGAGTATCGTAACCATTACCGATAAAGAAATCCCAACACAACAAGCCAGTGAGAGTGTTGACAAGATGCTGGAAGGCCAGCTTGCCGGGGTTTTGGTTGAAAACACCTCAGGAATTGGAGGTCCGGTAAAGATCAACATTAGAGGTCAGGGAAGTCTTTCGCCACTAAATAATTCTTTATTAGGCACCTCAACCCAGCCATTAATCATTATTGATGGGGTTATTATGAACGAGCAAACTGCTGTCGACAATACCTTTTTTGACGGAGGTAACTTTTCAGAAACCCTGAATAACCCTTTAGGTCAAATTTCACCTGATGATATTGAGAGCATCAATGTCTTAAAAGATGCTGCAGCGGTTGGAGTTTATGGCGCTGATGGTGCGAACGGTGTTATACTTATTACTACCAAAAAAGGCCGGAAAGGTGCAATGCAATACAGCTTTTCATCGCAATTGGGTATTTCCGAAGCTATAAATCAAATTCAATACCTCAGCGGAAGCGAATATACACAGGTTCGTAATGAATTTTTAAGAAATACTACAGGGGCTACAGTGCCCCAAAATGGGATTAATACCAATTGGTTTGAGCTCCTCAATCAAACAGGGGTTTATAATAAATACAATTTTAGTGCTTCAGGAGCTACTCAAAAACTTAATTACAGGGCCAGTGTGACCTATCTGGATATTGATGAGCCGCAGGTAGGAAATGGTGCAAAACAGGTGAATTCAAACATTAATTTGGGTTACAGAGGCGAAAAACTAAACCTTTCCCTGAGCCTGTCTCCCAGTTATATTCAAAACAAGCAGCCCAATATTTATTACAACTATGCCTTTGCCCCTAATCTTGACCCCTATAATGAAGATGGAAGTTTTGCCTTTTTAGGCCTCAATGGCAGACCTAATCCTTTAGCCGCAGCAGCACAAAACCGAAATCTAAGTGACACCTATGGAGTTTTGGGAAGTTTTAATGTAGAATACCAACTGCTCCCCGAACTGAAACTTTCCTCGCTCTTTGGTGTGGACTATAAAGACAAAAAGCAAGATCGCTACTTCTCTGCTGCAAATGAAAGCGGTCAGACTAACGGTACTTTTGAACTCAACGGGATCGAGTATCCCAGATGGGGCCGAAGATTGATCAATAAGCGAAACTCTACCCGTTGGAACTGGCAAACTCAGGGCTTTTTTGAAAAACGCCTGGGCCTGCATAGTGTTGATCTCCTGGCCGGTGTTGAGTTAACCGAAGAACGAACTGACCTAACCTATGCCAGCGGACAAGGATTCGTAAATCCTGAAGTGCTAAATCCGGTAAGTGCTGCCTTGCAGGATGATGATCCTGAAACACAGGAAAACGATCGATTTGATAATCAAACCTACGCTTTCGATATCAATAATAACTCCCGGGTTTCGGTATACTCCCAGTTTAATTACAACTATGCGGGCAAGTATTTCTTATTAGTCAACTTTAGAAGGGATGAAAGTTCAGTCTTTGGTTCAGACCGTAATGTCGCCTATAATGGTGGGGCAGGCGTAAGCTGGATTCTTTCTAAAGAAAACTTCCTGAGCGATGCAGACTGGTTAGATTTATTAAAGCTAAAAGCCAGTTACGGAACAACCGGAAACTCGAGAATTGGTTCGTACAGAGCATTAGGATTATACTCTCGTGAAATTAATGGCGGGTATAATGGTCAAAATGAAGCTTTCCCTACTGCAGCACCGAACCCAGATCTTAGTTGGGAAAAGAACAACAAATTCAATTTTGGTATTGATTTAAATGTGTTTAGAAAATTACAGCTGTCTGTAGAATATTACTATGATGATCTAAAAGACCTCATTACCTCACGTGATATTCCTACAGAAAATGGATTTGCAAACCTTCAGCTTAATGCCGCCGAGATGTATAACAAAGGTTTTGAAGTCAGCGCTACAATGAACTGGGTTGATACCGATGCTTTTAAATGGCGAACCTCGTTTAATCTGGCTACCCTTCAAAACAAAGTAACCAGTCTGGTAGGTCTGGGAAGCGACTTTTCACCGGCCGCCAGAGCTTTAGCTCAAAAAGTAGGCTATAGCACTTCAGCAATCTGGGGAATCAATTGGGTGGGTATTGACCCGGCTACCGGGCGTGATCTGGTGAGCAAAGACGGGCAAATTTATGATCTTAATACGTATCGCGAATTGTTCAATGTAGATGCCTGGGAAGTTATTGGTAACAATCAGCCGGACATCTATGGCGGGTTTAGCAATACGTTTGATTTTGGTTTTGGGCTTAGCCTGAGCGTGCGTGGCTCGTATCAGGCAGGCGGCGAAGAATTGGTAGATTACCAGTTAATTTCCCAGTATAATTTTATAAACACCCGAAACCTTTCGGTTAACGCCCTAGACTACTGGCGTGGCCCCGGTGATACCAATGCCCGCTTACCGGTAGTATCAAACACCAATCTAATTGCGGCAAATATGTCCCGCTTTCTATACGATGCGACCTTTATTAAAATCAACAACATCAATTTAAGCTATAGCGTACCTGTTGCAGGTCTTAAAGTGCCTCTTGATGATCTTAGCGTTTTTGTAGATGCCTCTAATGTTGCCTACTGGTATCGCGATAATCCACCTGCGGGGCGTAATGGGATACGCGAATTCAAATTTGTGTACCCTCAGGCACGTACCCTCTCACTAGGTTTAAGAACCCGATTCTAAAAAGACAATTATGAAAACTATACCTACTAAAGTAACCCTGATCCTTAGTTGCCTCCTGATATGGAGCTGCAGTGATTTTCTGGATCAGGAACCCGGCTCTCAAATTTCCATTAATGAACAACTTTCAACCCGCAATGGCATGCTCGAAGCAGTTTCGGGAATTTACAGCAATCTGGAAGCTGTTCTTAGATTCGAAAATTATACCGTCTATGCAGACCTTCAGGGAGGAAATCTCAAGTTTTCTCCAGAGCCTTCCGGAAGTAATCAAGGACAAACGATTATTCCTGAAAATATTCAAAACATTTATAATTTCAATGATTTAGCTTTAGAAAGTGACCTGGAATCATTTTATGATGATTGTTACGAAATTATCAATGCTTGCAATTTACTTCTTGAAAACCTGAACACCCCTGAAGATCTTTCGGCTTCAGATCGTGATGAGATTGAAGCACATATGCTTGCCATTCGTGCATTTTCACACTTTATACTCACTCAGGTCTATGCACAAAACACGGTTTTAGGACAGGAAAACACCTTGGGGGTCGTTTATAAAACCCGTAGTCTTCAGGAGGACCTGGAGTTTTTACCTCGCTTGAGTCTTGATGAGACCTATACCAATATCATCGCAGATTATAATGCATCCCTGGAGCTTTTTACCGGCAATCAATTGCTTGAAGGTCCCGCATTCAGCTATTTTGATAGTAACAGTACCAAAGCACTATTATCACGGGTTTATCTGGCTAACCAAAACTGGCAACAAGCCCTAACAGCAGCACAGGGCGTCATTGAATCGTCTGGAATCGTTTTAACACCTCAGGAAAATTATATCGAATCCTGGGAAGAATCTCTCGCTCCTATTTCTGAAACCCTGCTCGAGCTTTCACTTCCACGCGATGCAGATGGTGATCTTGGAAATTCCATCGCTCAAACCTGGGGGTATACTTCAGCAACCTCATACGGAGAATTTGTAGCTTCAGAAGATTTAATCGACCTCTATGAAGAGGATGATTTACGAGGTCAACTCTTTTTAGAAATTGAACTGGCTGTTCTGGAAAATGATCAATTGGTCAATAAGCCCTTTTACTTTACTTCAAAATTTCAGGGGCAACCCGGCACTCCGGTCATTCGGATTAGCGAGTTGTATCTTATTGCTGCTGAAGCAGCGTTTGAGCTGAATCAAATTCCTCTTGCACTTGAGTACCTAAATAACATACGACAACGTGCTGGTCTTGATGCGCTTACGCAAACCGAAAATCTGGATGACCAGATTTTTCTGGAGCGTCGTCGCGAACTGGCCTTTGAACGTCATTTATTCTTTGACAGCAAACGCACGGGCAGAGGCATCGTGCGCAACGACGGCTGCCTGGCTACAACCTGCACGTTAGACTATCCTTCTAACTTTTTTGTACTGCCCATTCCGCAGAAAAACTTAAACCTTAACGAAAATCTTATTCAAAATGAAGGCTATTAATTATCTCTATTTTACATTGTTGTGCTTTTCGTTATCCTGCACTAACGATGACGTGAGTAATCAGGAACCCAAAGAGTTTACCCCCTTCTTAAGGTTTAATTTTTTGGTCAATTCTAATAACGAACCGCTGGTCTATCCTCAGGTAGTTGCAAACCGTCTACCGCTTTCAACTTACGATAACACCAGCCTTAAAACCTTAAAAATACCGGTAGCCCTGAGTTCTCAAAATTATGCAGAGACCGTAAGCGCTCAATATAGTTTGCAAACCGGCTTACCGCAAACCGCTTATACTGTAACTCCTGAGCGTTTGACCTTTACCGCCTCGCAGCCCACAGACACGATATATCTCAGCTTTAATGAGCGCTGGGGAAGTCAGGAAAGTCTGGTTTTTGAGCTAACCGAGGTTTCAGACCCCGCGATTCAGTTGGGCAATTTAAATGATGCGTATCCTAATAAGCGCCTGGAGATCAAACTGGGAGAAGTAACTACCACTTATCGTTTAAACACAAGCCGAATTGACTTAACCGGTCAGCTTGGTGAGGAGGTAAAATTTAGAGTAGAATTTCCTTCAGGATTTATTGCTTCCGAGATTGACGACAACAGTCTATTCAGTTTTCTGGATGGTTTCGATTATACTTTAGAGCGCTCAGAAATTGCTAACGACTTTATAGAATACACAGTAACCCTGAATGAATCACTTGCTAATGATGATGTCAACTTTCAGTCTATTGTCTCCTTAGCAGCGCTGGAAAATTATCAATTGTCAGGTAACAGTAATCTACTCCTGATTAAGCCTATCAAAGCTGAGCGGGATTTGGCTACTAACCCGGCTTCAAACTTTTACGATACCAGCAATCCGTTTTACCTGGCCAGAGGCGAAAACTGGATTGATCACGATAATGACGGGGAATGCACCTGGAGATCATGGACCGCTTTTGCGGTGCCCGTTGTCGTTAGCGCAAATAATCCCAATGCTGTTTTGGGAAGTGACAACGACACACCAGACCCGGCTGATGACATTTACTATGATGCATTTAAAATAGGTTTTGTAGCACCGCTTGCAGGAAGGACTACCAATCCTTTTAACTTGCAACGCTGGTTTGACAATGAGGCCACTAATGCCGATGTGTCCCCGGGATTCAATATTGAAGCTGCTATCGAATTCTTTCCCGAGGATGGAACAAGTACTACTCAGGGGACCGTGGCGGTCATCCCTCAGTTTTTAGCCATTTCCAGCCGCGATGATAAACTCTATGAGTTTGCTATCTCAGGAAGCGGTACGTACAGACAGGTAACTGATGATTTATGGGAAATCAAGCTCGAACTCCGCGTTAAAAATGACGCATTATACGGCGGCACAGTCACCTCAGAATATTACATCTACAGCGACCGCGGTTATGAAGACCCTGCAGATTTACCCGGCAACTCCTGTGTTAATGAAAAAACCCTTTAAATGATTTCAACTCTTTCGAAAATTCTCATTGCCGGCCTTGTTCTTCTAAGCCTTTCCTGCAAACACCACAGTGATACGCAGGAATATCAATCACTGGCAGAACTGCGCAAACTTTATGCCTCTGGCGATCCTACAATCTGGCCAAACCCCAATCTGGATAGCAGTGTGGTTGAGGGCTTCGAGGACATAGGTCATTTGCCGGATGTGCAGCACCCTGCGAACAATCCCTATTCTAAAGAAAAGGCTGATCTGGGCAAAAAACTATTCTTTGACCCACGTTTATCCCTAAGTGGACAGATCGCCTGTGCTTCCTGCCACAATCCTGAGCTTGCGTGGACAGACAATATCACGCGTTCTTTTGGTCACGACCGCCAGAATGGAAAACGGAACGCTATGACCATTATGAATGCGGCTTTTGCTCACGAACTTTTCTGGGATGGAAGGGCTAAAAGTCTGGAAGATCAGGCACGTTTTCCCATCGCAGACCAGGTGGAGATGAATGAAAAACTGAATATTGCCGTAGATAAAATAGATGCGGTTGAAGGTTACAAACCGCTTTTTGAAAACGCTTTTGGAACTACTGAAGTTTCACTGGAACGCATACAAAAGGCCATTGCCACTTTTGAACGTACTGTTGTAAGCCATACCAGTAAGTTTGATCGGTTTATAGACAACAGACCCGATTTATTTACAGATCAGGAAGTGCTGGGCCTCCATCTCTTTAGAACCAAGGCACGCTGCATCAATTGCCATAACACCGGTTATTTTAGTGATAACCAATACCACAATGATGGTCAGGTACTATTCGGTACTAAAGATGAAGATTTTGGAAGGTTTATCGTAACCGGCGATACCGCAGACATCGGGAAGTTTAGAACCCCAACCTTACGTGAAGTAGCGCGCACGGGACCCTGGATGCATCATGGCCACTTCCCTTCCCTGCGCGATGTCGTAGAATTTTACAATTTGGGGAATCCGCAGGTTGTTCAGAAAAAATATCGCGGAACCCCAAGGGACTCCTTAATCCCTAAGGTTTCGCCAATTCTGCAAAAACTAAACCTGAGTCGGGAAGAAATGGACGCGCTTGAAGCTTTTATGCGAACGCTTTCTTCAGGAGATACCCGAATACGTACGCCTGAGTTGCCTAAGTAAAGCGAATTAAAAATCCCGGGATTTCTGGTATCCCGGGATTTTTTTTGCATTTCAAAAATAATTTCAATCCCTTCTAGTATTTTATCAACCAACCCATAAACTTCCTTCAAATCGAGGTTCAAATAAATTTAGTAACTTCAAAAACCATTAAATCTTTGGTCATTCCAACTTAATGGTCTGCTTTAGATTTCAACCTACAACCAAGCTATGATCAGATCGTATTTAAGTATCCTGTTTTTACTATTAGGCCTTTTTGGCTTAGCCCAGGAAGACGGTAGCCCAGACGAACCCATCTTCCCTATCGAAAAAGCAGGCCTTCTTAAAAACATCAACATCACTTTTGATATGCGTATGGATTTTCAGGCTTATACATTTAGGGGCGGCGATAATTATTATAATGGCTTACAGTTTGAAAACGGCTTCACCGCGCTGGGAATTTCAGCAAAAATTAATGAAAAGCTCAATTTCCGGTTTCGGAACCGCTTCAATAAAGATGCCGATGTACAGAGCCTCGACCGTCTGGGGAGTAATATTGAACTGGCTTATATTGACCTGGAATTAAGTTCAAAACTTGATCTGTATGCCGGTAAAATGACTGCTTTTTACGGAGGTTATGAGTATGAGTTTATCGCTCGCGATGTTTTAGAATACAATGACATTTATGGTAATGCTCTGGCTTTTGTTACCGGCGCCGGAATAACCTGGCAGGCATTTGAAAATCATAAATTCGGAGCGCAGGTTTTAAATTCCCGAACGGCTCTGTATGAAGACCTGTATGGTGATATTGTAGATGAAAATATTCAGGAACCGGACTGGCCGGTGACTTTTGTAGCTAACTGGCGGGGGAGCTTTTTTGGCGGTAAATTTGAAACCATTTACAGCTTCAGCAATTCGACTGAAGTCAAAGACCGCGGAACGACCTTTTTTACCCTGGGCAACAAATACCAAAACAAAAATTTGACACTGATGTATGATTTTCACTACAGCTATGAGCAAATTGACACTAAGGGTATTGTGACCAGCACCCGCAATGATGGTGCTATCGCAGAGAATGTGACTTACATCGAAAACTGGCTGCGTGCAGAATACCGTTTCAGCCCAAAATTTCAGGGTTTACTCACCTTAATGACCAGCAGTGCTTATGATAACGCAAAGGCGGGCAATGATTTTATACGCACAAGTTACGGGATGATCCCAACGGTTTACTACAGTCCGTTTAAAGACCTCAATTTCAAATTCTATTTCGCTTACATTGGTCGGCCTTACGACTATTCAGATTATGCTATCGATGCGCTGGGTGCTTCAGCCTACAACAAAAATGAAGTCCGTCTGGGTTTTATCGCACCGCTATTGCTGTTGTAAATTCTTTAGGACATTTATAAAATATTTATACCCTGAACAAAACTGATGTCAAACAAAAAAGTTCCGAGAAGCATTACATCTCGGAACTTTTCTTTTTAAATATTGGTGTTTATTACCAACCTAATATTTGCTTTGCAGCAGGGTTTTTATCTATCTCGTTTTGCGGAATAGGCAACACGTATAATTTATAAGGGAAGCTCCTCGTCTCAAAAGGCTCCTTTATGTAAGTATAGTTATCTCCTTCTTTAATTATGGTCATACGCATTAACGGTCCGTTGAGCAAATCTTCGGCTATTCTCCAGCGTCTTATATCGAAAAAGCGGTGTTCTTCAAAAGCCAGTTCTATTCTGCGTTCATTACGTATGCGTTCACGCATTTCAGCCTGAGACAAACCGATCTTTAAGTCTGGCATTCCGGCTCTATTCCTTATTTGGTTTATAGCATCGTAAACAGTTTGATCAGGGCCGGTAGCTTCATTTTGTGCTTCGGCATAATTTAATAAGACTTCTGCATAACGCATAAAAATCCAATCCTGATCACTTGATTGAGAATAAATTACCAAATCCTCATTATGAAATTTTCTCAGAAAATAACCCGTAGTCATAAATGTGCTGGATTGCCCTTCTAAACCGCCTTCATATAATTGGATCTCGCGCCCTCTAAATTGAGCACCATCGTGAACCACGGTCGCTTCAAATCTGGGGTCCAAATTTTCAAAAGGATTTTGTGGATCGTATAAATCAGACGATTCCTGAGGCTCGCCGTCAATCATATCATAGGAACCAACAAAATTTTGAGTGGGCAAATTACCTCCCCATCCACCATCACTGCTACCACGGAAAGTATTCGGTGTATTGTAAACATCCCAACCGGCACCTTGTGTACCTCCAGCGTTTGTTTGATGGTGTTTATCAGGATATTGAAACTTCTTTGCGAAGATGATTTCTGAGTTATTCTTTTCAAGAAAAATTTGCTTGTAATCGGAATATAAACTGTATTCCGTTCCTATAACAGCCTCTGCGGCATCAGCAGCGGCCTGCCATCTTTCAGCATATAAAAGAACACGGCTTTTGAGTGCATTTGCTGCTCCTACAGTTGCTCTACCCGCAACTGTTTCAGATTTTGAAGGTAAGTAAGTCAAGGCTGCATCTAAATCAGCTATAATAAAATCTACTACTTCGTCATAAGTTGATCTAGGAATTTCAAAATCATCTTCTAACGTGAGACTACGATCTATTAGTGGTACTCCGGTAGGCTCATTACCGTCTTCATTGAAGCCATAAAGTCTCAATAACTCATGATAAATAAACGCTCTTAAAAAATGAGATTCTCCTTTTAAGCGATCTCTCAACTCTTCATTGCCTAGTCTGTCCAAATTCTCCAGTGCTGCATTGGCTTTACGTACAAGACGATAATAGTCTCCCCAGGTTGTCCCCCAAGGAACATTGCTAGGCAAGAAATCACCTGACTGAAGCTGGTTTGAATGTGTCCATTGCATACTAACATCTCCATCATCTGTAGTTCCGTCTAGAAGGTAGAGTCCCTTTGCCCAACCTCCATAATTACGATCAAAACCAGATGGCATACTGCCGTATATACCATTTACAAACTGTATTGCCCCCTGCTCATCAGTCCAAACGAGTTCCTCAGTTAATGAGTCTTTGGGAACCTGATCAAGTAAGTCGTCGTTGCAGCTGGTAAAAACACCCAGAACTGCCAAAACACCAATTTTAACAATATTTATTTTATACTTTTTCATCACTTTAATTTTAGAAATTCATATTTAATCCCACATTCCAAATGCGTAATTGCGGATATCCCCAACCTCGGCCATTATCATTTTCAGGATCGTAATCTTCAATCTTAGTCCAGGTTGCTATATTGTTTGCATTCACATAAATACGCATGCCACGAATTAAACTATTCTCATTACTTATAGGTAAGTTATACCCAATCTCAATATTTTTAAGCCTGATATATGAGGCATCTCTCAACCAAAAAGAAGAACCTCGATGATTATTAGTGGCATCAATAAGTACTCTTGGTTCACTGGCATCAGTATTTTCTGGAGTCCAACGGTCCAGGTTTTTTTCATATGCATTACCTGTACCCAAAAAGAACGGCCATGCTGCTTCACCACTGTAATACTGTCTTACACGTGCAGCACCTTGAAATAAAAATGAAAAATCAAAGTCTTTATACTCGATACCTCCTCGTATACCGTATATAATCTCCGGTGTGTTTGAAGGACCTATTGCCACACGGTCATTATCATCAATCAAGCCATCATCATTTACATCAGCATAACGAATGTCACCAGGCGCAGTATCCCCAAAATGGGTAGGAGCATTGTCTATTTCTTCCTGTGATTGGAAGAGTCCTAAAGCTCGTAACCCAAATTGCGTTCCTAGGGGTAAACCAGTACGTCGAATGTTCGGATTTTCAGTCACAGGTTCATCAATAAAAATCACTTTATTTCGGGCAAAGGTTAGATTACCATTCAGCGAATAGCTCAAATCATCAGATAGAAAATTACGATGACCCAGTTCAAGTTCAAAACCTCGATTATTAATCTCAACTAGATTTTCAACAGGAAGACTAACACCTAACAAATCAGGAACAGTTAAATTGCGATATCCTAAAATATCACTGCGCTGATCAAAGAAATAATCCACATTTACAGAAAGAGCACCATCCCATAAAATAGAATTAACCCCTATATTCAATTTTTTCACTGTTTCCCAAGTCACATCGGGATTTGCCAAATTACCTTCAAAAATAGCTGGCTGTACATCACCATCACCAAAAACAGCATTTCCATTTACATTGTACGATTGTAGATATAGGAAACGTTGATTTCCAATTCTGTCATTACCTAACACACCATAAGAAGCTCTTAATTTTAAAAAGTCAATTGTTTCCGAATTTTCCAAGAAAGCTTCTTTACTTAATACATAGGCCGCAGATGCCGACGGGAAAAAGCCCCAACGCTTACCTGGAGCAAACTGTTCTGAGCCATCAGTTCTAAAGCTTCCTTCAAGGATATACTTATCTTTATAGGTCCAGTTGATTCTACCTACAAAACCCTGACGACCACTACTTCCTGAGTAACCACGGTTATTGCGGTTTGCCGTACCTCCGAAATCGATTTCGTCTATCGCTAAGGTATAACCATCTCTAAAAGCACTTAAGAATCGCCATTTCTCTTGAGTTTGGGTGTAAAGAGCAAGAGCTGAAATATCACTATCTCCAAATGAGCGTTCGTAATTGATATGAGCCTGTAAGGTTAATGATTGAAAGTCATTATTGCTCTGATACAGCGAAGAAGGTGCGTCTGCTCCACTTACACTTTCCTGAAAGCCTCCATTACCATCTTGGGTGTAAAATGGAATTTTAACATATGACCAGTTTTTTACGTCAGTTAGAGTTTTATCATAAGCAGCAATTCCTCTTACAGTAAGCCCCTCAACCGGTAGTTTTTGCTCCAGTTCTATTCTTCCCTTAAATGCCTGAATACCTTCTTTTCGATATCCATTCTCAGGTAATGTAAGGTAGGCAGGGCCGTTTGAATATCCGCCATTAGACCATTTTATAGGTTGCATATCTGGTCTAGTTGACGTAAGCCATCTAAAAACCTCTGGACTTCCTATAGATGTGATTTTTTCATCACGTCCGGAAACGTCAAACGATAGACGTGTTGTATTTGTAACATCTGCATCAATATTTGACCGGAAGTTATATCGTTTGAAATTGTCATTAGGCACAATACCATCCTGATCTAAAACTCCAAAAGATGTCGCATATTGAATTTTTTCAGATCCACCGTTTGCCGAAATATTATAGGTTTGAATTAGAGCAGTTTTGTTAAGTACAGAAAACCAATTCGTGTTCGGGTAATTGTCAGGATCACTACCGTTTCTGAATAGCTCTAATTCTTCTTGAGTATAAAGAGGTTCATCACCTTGATTTGTTAGAGCTTCGTTATACAAATTTCCGTATTCGTATGCACTCAAAAATTTAGGGTCCCGTGTACGCTCCTGTACTCCGAGAGTTGTAGTCAGGTTTATTTGCATTACACCTTTTTTACCACGCTTAGTAGTGATTAAAATAACACCGTTACCCCCACGTACTCCAAATACTGCAGCACTTGCAGCATCTTTCAAAACAGAAAACGATTCAATCTCATTAGCATTAAGCTGTGAAAAATCACGTGCAGTACGCACAATACCGTCTATTACATAAATTGGCGATGCATCTCCGGTTGTTCCAATACCCCTTATAAATATTTGAGACCCGTCTCTTCCTGGTTCACCAGATCTTTGTGTAGCAATAATACCAGAGGTTTGCCCAACTAAGGCATTACTGAGGTTTGCAGTAGGGTTTTGTTCAAGTTGTTCTGATTTAATTTCAGAAACTGCCCCAGACAGTGTATTCCGTTGCTGTTTGCCATAACCTACTACTACCACTTCATCAAGTTTAGCAGTGTCTTCCTCTAGACTTACATCAATTTGACTTTCACTACCTACCGTAATTTCTTTGGGTTTGAAGCCTACATAACTGAAGACAAGTATATCTCCAGAATCCGCCTCAATAAGGAAATTTCCATCGAAATCTGTCACTGCACCTACAGATTTACCTTTAACAGTAACATTAACGCCTGGAATAGGCATACCGTTCTCAGAAGTCACAACACCTTGTACTTCTTGTTTGGTCTGTCCAAAACTAAAAGTCTGGCCCATTAAATAAATCAGCAGAGTGAAAATTGTGGCTGCTCTGCTCCAATTAAAGTTGTTGTTTTGCATAGTTTGTTGTTTAATAAGTGTATTTTTCACATTAAAAATACTATTAATTTTCTAAAAAAAAAGAACAAAAACCGCAATTACCTCAATTTACTTATAGTTATTTTGACTATTTGACAAGATTTAATTATGTCTGACAATAGTATTTATGCGGGTTTTAATATCCACACAACTCGATTTAACTTTGTAATTTTATTTCCTAATTTATATTTATGAATACTAAGTTCGTTTGGTTTTTTTCCTTTGTGACAATTATTTGCAGCGCCCAATCCCGTTCTGTAATCGAATTAGAAAAAGGATGGAAATTTCATAAAGGCGATGCAGCAACTGCTGAAGCAATAGGTTTTGACGATTCGGGTTGGCAGACGGTAACTGTGCCTCACGACTGGGCTATTTATGGCCCTTTTGATAAGGAAATAGACAAACAAACCGTTGCCATTACTCAAAACGGCGAGAAAATACCAACAGAAAAAACAGGACGCACCGGCGCTCTCCCGTTTACCGGGACCGGCTGGTATCGTAACACTTTTGAAATTGCTGATTGGACAGCAGGCAAAAAGGCCATTCTGCTTTTTGAAGGGGCGATGAGCGAACCGCAGGTGTACCTCAACGGGTCGAAAATTGGCGAGTGGGCTTATGGATATGCCTATTTCTATTTTGACATCAGTGATAAACTGCTTGAGGGTAAAAATACCCTGGCCGTTCAACTTTCTAACAAAGAATTTTCGTCACGCTGGTATCCCGGGGCAGGCTTATACAGGCCGGTTAGCCTTATCATTAAAAATGCTGAAAGTATTGACCAATGGGGAACTACGATAACCACTCCGATAGCAACAGCAGAAGTCGCACAGGTTACTATAAAAACAACATTTACGGGTGAAAATCTTCGGTTGATGACGACTCTTTATGATACCGAAGGGAACGAAATTGCTCAAAATGAAAGTACCCAATCTATCCAGAATCAGTTCGAGCAGCATATAAAAGTCGAAAAACCTCAATTGTGGAGTCCCGAAAATCCCTACCTCTATACTGCTGTTTCCAAACTTTACGCCGGTGATGAACTTAAAGATGAAGTCACCACCACCTTTGGTATTCGGTCAATACATTATTCCGCAGAAAATGGGTTTCAGCTTAATGGTAAAACCCGAAAATTTAAAGGAGTCTGCCTGCATCACGATTTGGGGCCTATTGGAACTGCGGTTAACAAAGCTGCGCTGCGCAGGCAGATGCAGATTTTAAAAGATTTGGGCTGTGATGCCATTCGCAGTGCTCACAATATGCCCTCCTTTGAGCAACTGGAGTTAGCCGATGAGATGGGTTTTATGTTTTTGGCGGAAAGTTTTGACGAGTGGAAAAAGCCAAAAGTTGAAAATGGCTACAACCGCTTCTTTGATGACTATGCCAAACGCGATGTCGAAAATTTAGTGCGCGCTACGCGAAACCATCCGGCAATCGTGATGTGGAGTGCGGGCAATGAAGTTCCTGACCAGTACGGAAGCGAAGGCGTAAAACGAGCCAGATGGCTTCAGGAATTGTTTCATAAAGAAGACCCTACCCGTCCCGTTACCGTAGGGATGGATCAGGTTAAAGCTACGATGGAATCTGGTTTTGGTGCTATTCTCGACGTTCCCGGACTCAATTACCGCGTGCATCTATACGAAGAGGCCTATGAGAAATTTCCGCAGGGCTTTATTCTGGGTTCTGAAACCGCCTCGACGGTTAGTTCGCGTGGCATTTATAAGTTTCCGGTTGAAAAGGCGAGTATGAAAGAATATCCCGATTTTCAAAGTTCGTCTTACGATTTGGAATATTGCAGCTGGTCTAATTTACCCGAAGACGACTTCATCCTGCAAGATGATAAACCCTGGGTAATTGGTGAATTTGTATGGACGGGTTTTGATTATCTGGGCGAACCCACGCCTTACGATACCAGCTGGCCGTCTCGCAGCAGCTATTTTGGAATGATAGACCTTGCCGGTATCCCTAAAGACCGGTATTATTTATACCGGAGCCGTTGGAATACCCAGGATGAAACCCTGCATATATTGCCCCATTGGAACTGGGAAGGTCGCGAGGGCCAGAAGACTCCGGTTTTTGTTTACACCAGTTATGATCGTGCCGAATTATTTGTGAATGGAAAAAGCCAGGGAATTCAAATCAAAAACGATTCTACTCCACAAACTCGCTATCGCCTGATGTGGAATGACGTAATCTATGAGCCCGGAACTTTAAAAGTGATTGCTTTAGACGAAAACAATAAGCCTGTTGCTGAGAAAGAAGTCAAAACCGCCGGAAAACCCTATGCCTTAAAGCTGGAAGCAGATCGCACCACCCTTAATGCAGATGGAAAAGATCTTGCGTTTGTTACAGTATCGGTAGTCGATAAAAACGGTATCCCCTGTCCTACTGCGACAAATCGACTCAACTTTAAGGTAACCGGTGCCGGAAGCTTTCGCGCTGCCTGTAACGGTGATGCCACGTCTCTGGAATTATTTCACAAACCCACGATGCAAGTGTTCAGTGGAAAGTTGGTCGTATTGGTTCAATCCTCAGAAAAACGAGGTACTATCCAATTAGAAATAAGTGGTAAAGGATTAAAATCAGAATCGATTAAGTTAAATGCTTCCTTATGAACCCGGGTCAACCGGCGCTTTTTTAAAGCAAACCACAAAAGTAGAGCCTTTACCGGGAACACTTTCAATTTCAAGCGTGGCATCGTTGAGCTCCAGAAACTGCTTAACCACCATCAGGCCCAGACCGGTGCCTATTTCCATTTCGGTACCCACTTTTGAAAGGATTTGCTCCTGATTTGATTTGATCTCATTCAATTTTTCGGCACTCATACCGGTGCCTTCATCAGCTATTATAAGTTTTACCCAGGCTGATTGCTGCTCGTAACTCAATTCAATCCTTTTACCTGACGGCGTAAACTTAAGCGCATTTGAAATCAGGTTGTGCAAAATCACCGATAAATGACCGGCATCGACCAGAATAAAAGGCAGATCCTTTTGCCTCGTATGAGTAAGATGAATGTCTTTGAGCTCAGCTCCGGCACTGTAGGTCTCCAAAACAATGGAAACAATCTCGACCAGGTCTACCTGAGATGGATTTATCAATACACCTTCAAGCTGCGAATGAGACCACTTTAATAAATTATCAATCATCACCAAAGTGGCATCGGTCTGCTTTTTAAGATCCCCGGTGAGCTTCGCAAACTCTTCCGGACTCACCAGTCCCGATTCTGCCAATACCAGCACTTGTCGTATAGAACTTATGGGTGATCGTAAATCGTGAGAAATTATGGTAAACAGTTTGTTTTTATGCTCATCAAGCTTTGAAAGTGCATTATTGCGCTTTAAAAGCGTGGCCTGGTTGGTTTCAATAACCCGATTTTTTTGATGCAATTCTTCAGCAAAACGGGCTTTCTGCTTGTAGTTTTTCCAGGTTAAAAACAGAATCAGTACGAGTAATAAAGCAAAAATACCCAAAGCGATAAGTTGCGTTCGCTTGGAATTTAACTCCGTTTCCTTGAGCTCCATCGCCGCAGTAAGCTGCTGATTTTCGATCTCCTTTTCCTCAAGCCGCATTACATTAATCTGCTGAGTCGTTTTAATATCATAAAGGGAATCCCGGTAACGCTGATTTTCTTTCAGGGCTTCATAAGCTCTTTCAGCGTTACCCCTCGCCGCATAAACCGATGATAAAATGGCTGAATTACGCTCCAGATCCCAGATCGATTGTGATCCTTTGGCAAAACTCATAGCCTCGAGTGCATACTCTTCTGCCAGCTCAAGATTGTTAAGGGCAAGATGGGATTGAGCCAATCCCGCATAGGCATAAGATTTTTCCCATGCATTGGCTTCCTGAGAGTCGTCTAAAACTGCCTGATGATGTTTAATTGCACTATCAAAATCCTTGATTTGAAAGGCTACCTCTCCAGATTTATTGTGATAATGATGTAAGATACCCGTTAAATTATTGCGCTCAGCAAGCTTTCGGGCTTCTTCTAAAACCTCCGAAGCTTTATCGAACTCACGCTGCTCGATATAAGAAATAGAAAGATTTATAAAAACAGCTGCCTTTTTTTCTTCTAGTTGATGCGCGTTATAAATTTTCATTACTTCGCTAAAGATCGCAATCGCTTCCTTATGCCGGTCTAATGCCTGTATCACCAGACCATTACCCATAAGCGCTTTTCCCTCACCGGTATAGTCACCTTGTTCTCTAAAGAGATTACGCCCTTCAACAAAATGAGTAAGCGACTCATCATACATCCCTTTTACATAATAAATCCAGCCTGCGGTATACAGTACTTCGGCGGTAAGCAGAGGAATCTCGTGCTCTTTGGTATACAGGTAAGCATTGGTAAGTGTAGTGATTGCCTCGTCAAAATTACTATACGAGAGTTCCTGAGCTTTTAGAAGTTCAGCCTTAATATGTTCTTCACTCGTATTTTGAGCCCAAAGCGTACAAACCCGTGGTGAAAGAGTCAAAAAACCAATTGCGAGAAAAATGAACAGGTTTTTAAACATAGAAAACATGTGATAGTAAAGAATACAAAAGATTACAAAGCACAAATTACGTTTAATCTCAGATTTTGTAACTTTATAAAAAAGAAAAGATTATGAAAAATGTTCGCTTAGATCAGGCTCTGCAAAAACTGTATACGGCATTTCACGAAAACAGGCTTGATCCGGAGTGCTGTAAAAGCTGTGCGGTAGGCAATATTTTGAACAACACAGAAAGCTGGAAGCATCTTACCGAAGGGCACGGCTCCCTAAGATTAAGCTATGTAGGCCAGGTCAATCAGGCTTTCGGTAAAAAATTTGAAGGCTACTCTCCCGTCGAATTAATTCAAATTGAAGCTGCATTCTTAAGAGGCTGCGGGTATCAATTGCCCCTTAAACGCAATTCCTTTAGACCTGAGGATCGCCAATCAAAAGAAATTCTTTTTGAAGGTCTTTGTGAAGCCATAACGGTGCTTTGCAAACTCGAAGGTGTTAAAAATGTGATGCACTATCAAAATCTGTTTAAGGCAGATAAATCTACTGCTCAAGCGACTGCAATTGCGATTTAAATTATGCCGGCTACCCATAAATGTTAATTTTACTTTTTTTCAGTAAAATTTTGTCACATCTGTAATTTCAGGTCGTCTTTTAAGTAATTAGATTGACTAAGAAATTTGAGTTTATTTATTTGGATTAGCCGCCTTTAATAACATAGAATTTTTAGCGTTAATTATACATAAGTGCGAAAGCTTCAGATTTATCTGGAGCTTTCTTTTTTTAGAACATAAAATCTTTGATAAAAATGTAGGCCAAAAGCAACCATCCAGTTGCAAGAAGCAGCCCGCCCAAAGGGGTTACCGGCCCTAGAAACTTCCATTTTCTGCCCAATGCACCCGAAAGGCAAAGACCATAAATGGAGAAGGAAAATAAAAAAGTACCCAAAATAAGGCAGGTGATTATATAACCTTCTAGCGCTGTATTAAAACCAAGATTAAAGCTCAAAACAAGTAATAGCAGGGCGTGATACATCTGGTACTTCACTCCCGTTTCAAAACTGGCGAGTTGCTCCTGTGTAAAACGCTTTTTTAAAGCGTGCGCGCCAAAGGCTCCTAATACAATGGCCAAAAAACCATAAAGTGCTCCAAAAAACTGGCTCATCAAAATTTCCATGGGGTATAGATTACTATTTGTAGCTTTAAAGATATATTTTGCGAATTAGTTTACACACATCCTGACCGCTAAAATCAAAACCAATATTATGGATCTTAAGAATTACATCACAGACGTACCCGACTTTCCGAAAGAAGGAATTGTCTTTAAAGACATAAGTCCCCTGTTGGTAAACGCCCGGGCTACCAATTACGCTGTTGAGCTTTTAGCAAAAGGATTATACGACATCAAAGCAACTAAAGTAATCGGGATTGAAAGCCGTGGATTCCTGTTTGGCAGTTTACTGGCTCAAAAACTAGGATTAGGATTTGTGCCGGTTAGAAAACCCGGTAAGCTCCCCGGAAAAATTTTGAGCGAAAGTTATGATTTAGAGTACGGAACAGACAGTCTTGAAATAAAGGCGGAAAGTATTGCTGAAGGAGATCTGGTAATCGTTCACGATGATGTTCTGGCGACCGGAGGCACTGCCGCTGCGGCTTGTCGCCTGGTAGAACACTGTGGTGGTAAAGTAGTGCAATGCAACTTTTTAATGGAACTCGATTTTCTTAACGGAAGAAAAAAATTAAGTTCCTATAGCCTGCACAGCCTACTGCATTATTAATCTAAAGCATTCTTTGTGACCCATAGTTTATAGCCAAATAAGGCCAGTTGCAGCTTACTGGCTTTAGCCAGATCAACATTCTTTTTCGTAAGGCTGGGTAAAACCTTTTTATTCAGTTTGGCAAGCGTTTTAAAAAACGTTTTCTTCATAGCAGGATTCCCTTTTGAGTGGTTAGTATCTCAAATTTAAGCTTTTAACCCCTTTCTGCGCGCGCTTACAGAAGGTGTTATGACTATTTTAGGATTATCCGAAAATGGTTTCAATAATTGTTAAAATAAGTGTGACCATGATTGTGATTTTTGATTGATTAATTTTTATTTGATCACAAATACGGAAGTAAAAATCACTCCCACAAGCGATTGCACAACTATTGATAAAATTGAATACAGTATTGTAAGTAAAAAAATGACTTTACCCAAAAACCAAAACACAAAACCCTTTAATTCTGTATAAATTATAAACCCTATAACTCCCATAAGCTTTACAACTGTAACTTTTATAGGGGCTTTTTCGGCAAATTTTAAAATCTCAAGGGGCAAATAAATTAAAAACGACTCCTAAAAGAACATTTCATCTTTTAGGTCATAAAAAATCCGCTGTAAAAAGATTACAGCGGATTTTTACAGATCTGAAAAATATTTAGTTTTTCATCGATTTCGTAGTAATTAAAATCACTCCGTTTTTACCTTTTTCTTTGTAAAGTGCAGTTGCTGAGGCGTCTTTTAATATCGAAATAGATTCGATGTCTTTAGGATCGAGCATCCGGAGTTCTTCCTGAGTAATTTCTATAGCATTTTTCAAAATAAGTGGTTGTTCATCAGATTTCTCTCCGGTTCCATACATACGAAGACTAAAACCGTCTTTTGGGGCACCATATATAAGTTCCTTAATATGTTGAAAAAGACTGTCTGGCGTTTTAAAACGGCTGTTTTGAGTTGTAGAACCAGACCTTCCATAACCAATTACTTTAAGCTCTTCCATTTCTGCGCGTTTAGCTTTCATTTCTTTTTCCCGTAGTTCCCGTTGTGCTTCAAGTTCCGCCTTTCGTAACTCCATTTCAGCTTCAATCTCAGCTTTGCGCAATTCAACTTCTGCCTCCATCTCGGCTTTACGCAATTCCATTTCGGCTTTCATTTCTTGTTTGCGCATTTCCAGTTCAGCTTTACGTATGGCGATAGCTTCCTCCAAGTCTTTTGCCAGATCTTGATTAGCTGCCGCATTACTTCTCGTGCCCTGTAAAATACTGTTGGAAGCTGATGTTACCCCAAAAGTCCCGTCCTCGGTTCTATAGATTGCAATGTCACTTATGGGCTTATCCCCTGAATAACTGGAACTGGCCTGATTGCCGCTAACCTTATCTTTTACACTAATCTTTATAGATGTTAATAATCCTGATGCATTGTATTTTACATTTGAAAAGTTAAAGCTCACCTGATGTTCAGATTCGAGCTCTTTAGCGAGTGCGTTAAGATCACTTTTAGTAAACGTATTAGTAATTACCCGTTTAAATGAAGTCTGCTCGCTACCTGCTTGCTGATGTGCGGCACGGGTTTGCTCATCTTCATTAGGAGACGGCTTAACAGCTTCCAGATTCTCATCAGTAACTTCAGACCCATTTCCAACTGATGAAGACTTTGCTGCTACTTCCATTTCGGGCTCTTCGCCTGATTCTAAATAGCGCACTTCTTCTTTTAAATTAAAACTCCAGATAAATACCGCGAGTACCGGTAAAATGACTGCCAGTTTTAGCTGATTGGACTTGCTTGATGATTGTTTGTTTAACATAACTATTCGTTTTTTGATGAATGATTGATAAAATGAATGGGTTAAGGCAGGTACCTGCCCGGGCACAGCAACTTTCACAAGTGCCATTTGGTAATTTTTAGGACTGCTTAATGTACCTGCGGTGGTAGCATCGGCGAGATATTCCAGATTTTGAATTACGGCACTTTTATACAACCAGGCCAGTGGATTAAACCAATTAACTATAAGCACAAGTTGCATTAAAAGGGTATCCAGACTGTGGTATTGACGTGCGTGAGCCTGTTCGTGAGCCAGGATCATTTCAAAATCTTCAGAACTATAGCGGGTTTTATCAACTGCGATATACTTAAAAAAGGAAAACGGAGACTCCAGTCCTTCTGCCTGAATGATTCTAAACCCATTTTCAAGCTTTCCGTTTTGCCTGTTTAAAAAACGCAGCAGCTCATAAAGCTTCCACACAAAAAGAAGACACATAACCCCTGCTCCCAGTAGATAACCGGTTAAAACAGCTTCCCAAATTCCAAATTCAAATGAATTTTGAGGTGTTTCTGCCAACGCAACCCCAACCGTATTCACCGTAAAATCAAAAACCGGCATTTCTTCATAAACGATTTGGGTAAATACCGCCACCGGAAGTACAAAACTTACAAAAACCCCTCCCAGCAAAAACTTGCGATTGGTTTCAAAAAAAGTCTCCTTCTGCAGCAAAACCAGATAAGTCAGGTAAAACAGACTCAACACGGCAGTGCTTTTCAATAGGTAAATGAGAAAATCCATACTACTGCTTTTTCTCGATTAATTCAAGTATTTCCCGCAACTCGTCTGCCGTTATTTTCTCCTCCTGAGCAAAAAAAGAAACCATATTTTTGTACGAACTGTCAAAAAACCGGCGGGTGGCCTCATTCCAGAATTTCTTGCCATAGGACTCCCGGCTTATCAAAGGATGGTATTGATGCGTTTTCCCAAAAGCCTTGTGCCCCACATACCCTTTCTCTTCCAGATTACGCACAATAGTCGACACGGTATTGTAATGCAGGTTCTCATCTTCCAGCTCTGCCTGCACCTCCTTTACAAAAGCCTTTTCGAGCCTCCATAAAACGTGCATAATTTCTTCTTCTTTATTGGTCAGTTTTTCCATAGGGATCATAAATTTTAGGGCGTTCGGGCGGGCTTGCGGCAGTCGCGATTTGCCGCCGAAAAAAACGGCTGCAAATGCGCTCCGACAATGCCTTAATCCCTAACGCATTACAAACATAAAACGAAAATTATAGTTAAACAACTATTTTTGTAGTTTTATGTTTGTATTCATTTTATGTGGTGCTTTTGTATAATTTAATACCTTCTGTCACTTTAGAGAACCATATATTTTAGCCTATTTTTACAAAAACTACCTGAGCATTGGACATTCTTGAAAACTTTAGAATACTTGACCTGGTCGACATCCTATTGGTAGCCACCCTACTCTATTATCTTTACAAACTGGTTAAGGGTACTGTGGCGATTAATATTTTCCTGGGAATTTGTATCATCTGGGTAATCTGGAAAATCACACAATTGCTTCAGATGGAAATGCTAAGTACCATTCTGGGCCAGTTTATCGGGGCCGGGATGTTTGCACTCATTGTGGTTTTTCAACAGGAAATTCGCAAGTTTTTGCTGATGATAGGTTCTACAAACATCGGTCGGAAGTCAGGATTTTTAAAACACATCAAGTTTCTTCAGGACGAAAATCAGGACAACTCCCTCACTAAAGTGGAAGAGATTGTAGATGCCTGCGAAAAAATGGGCAAGGACAAAACCGGCGCACTCATCGTCATTCAGCGTACCACCAATCTCGATTTTGTAAAACAAACCGGTGACGAGATGAACCTCGAGGTGAACCGCCCCATTCTGGAAAGCATTTTCTTTAAAAATTCAACCCTGCACGATGGAGCCGCCATTATCGAAGACAACAAAATTGTCGCTACCCGTGCCATACTTCCGGTTTCTAATGAGCGCAACATCCCCCTACGCTTTGGGCTTCGGCACAGAGCCGCTGTTGGTATTACCGAAAAGACAGATGCTGTAGCCCTGGTTGTTAGTGAAGAAACCGGCAACATCAGCTATCTTAAAGACGGCGAATTTGTATTATTCAAGAACACGACCGAGCTCGTAGATATCATACGTAAAGACCTAAGCTAAATTATGGAACAAGTTGAGCAGACCAATGAACAACTAGCCATAGTAAGCTATTGTAGAAATTGTCATCAAAATTTAGATGCCGGTGCAGCATTTTGCAGTGCCTGCGGAGGACAAATCGTAAAAAACCGAATAACCGTAAAAAACCTGGCTGAAGATTTTAATGACCGCTTCCTAAACCTGGATAGCGCCTTTCTAAAAACCTTCAGAGCACTCTTTACCAAACCGGAAGACGTCATAGGCGGTTATATAGACGGAGTTCGTAAAAAATACCTCTCTGCCTTTGGTTACTTTGCCATATCACTTACGGTAGCGGGAATCTATGTATTTATCCTTCGTGAGTATTTAATGGATTCCCTTTTTGAAAACCTTCAGGTATCTGAAACTCCAAATCAGGAACAGCAGCTGGCGTTTATCAAAAATTTTACGATGAGCATTAATGAATACCAGACACTTTTCAGCGTTTTGAGTATTCCCATTCTGGCTTTAATCTCCCGAATCGTATTCTGGAATTACAAAAAGTACAATTACCTGGAGCATATTGTAATTTACCTCTATGCGTTTAGTCACATTAACCTGGTATTCTACATTTTAGCCATTGGCACGATTTGGTCAACCTCCCTGTATACCTTTATCAGCTTTACAGGAATTATCGCCTACATTGTTTATATATGCTTTGTACTTAAACGCTTGTACCGTTTAAACACTACCAGCCTGATCTTAAAAACCTCGCTGTTTGCCTTAATCGGGGGTATTGTTTTCACCATTTTATGCACTGTAGCTATGATAATAATGTATAAACTGGGTGTTTTTGATGCTCTGATCGAAAGCACAAAAACTGCCGGGCAATCTAAAAGCTAGATTACTCTATTTCAGAATTTGAGGCAAACTGTACTTCGTAGAGTTTTCTGTAGTAACCATCTTCCTTCTCCAGAAGACTTTTATGGTTGCCCATTTCAACAATCTGACCCTTTTCCATCACGATGATCTTATCTGCCTTTTTAATTGTGGCCAGACGATGTGCGATTACAATTGAGGTACGCCCTTTGGTGATTTTATTAATCGCCTTTTGTATGAGGTGCTCACTATTAGAATCGACAGAAGAAGTAGCCTCATCCAGAACCAGAATACTGGGGTTGCTTACATAAGCCCTTAAAAATGAAATAAGCTGTCGTTGACCACTGCTCAGCATCGCACCGCGTTCTTTTACATTGTAATGATAGCCATTAGGAAGGCTCGATATAAATTTATCTACGCCAATAGTTTTAGCCGCGTTCACCACATCCTCTTCCGAAATATCGGGATTATTGAGCGTGATGTTATTGAGAATAGAATCTGCAAACAGGAAAACATCCTGTAAAACAACCGCAATTTCAGAGCGCAGCGAAGTGATTTTTACATCTTTTATATCTATTCCGTCAATAGAAATCGTTCCACTGTCAATTTCATAAAAGCGACTCAGTAAGTTAATGATAGTCGATTTTCCGGCACCTGTAGATCCTACAATGGCAACCGTCTCTCCTGCCGCAACCTCGAGATTAATTCCGCGTAAAACCTCTTCGTCAGGCACATAACTGAAGCGCACATCCTGAAAACTGATATCTCCTTTAATTTTAGCCAGTTCGCGCGTCCCTTCATCTTTTATACGTGCATCGGTATCCAGAATACCAAAAACCCGATTGGCAGCTACCATTCCCATCTGCAGGGTATTAAACTTATCGGCAATTTGACGTAACGGTGTAAACAGCATTTGCGAAAATTGTATAAAAGCAGTTACCAGACCTATGGTAATAACATCATTCTCTACAGCTCTCAAACCCCCATACCAAACCAGTAAACCTATCGTGATTGAAGTAACCATTTCGGCAATGGGAAAGAAAATAGAGTTGTACCATACGGTCTTGTTCCAGGCCCGCATATGCTTTTGGTTAATCTCGTTAAACTTCTCACGCTCTATGCGCTCACGCGAAAAAATCTGCACAATTTTCATCCCGGTAACCCGCTCCTGAACAAATGAATTGAGATTAGCGACCTGAGTACGCACTTCTTCAAAAGCAACTTTCATCTTCCGCTGAAAAATACGGGTGGCATAAAGTATAAACGGAAGGATTACAAAAACTATAAGAGAAAGCTGCCAGCTTTTGTAAAGCATTACTCCCGCAATCACCAGCATTTTAAGAAGATCACTGATGATCATAAAAAGCCCCTGACTAAAAATACTTGAGATGGTTTCGATATCATTTACAGCCCGCGTCACCAGCCTGCCCACGGCAGATTTGTCGTAATACTGCTTTTTAAAATAAATCATGTGATTAAAAAGCCTGGTGCGTATATCGAGTACCACCTGCTGTCCCAGCCAGTTTGCAAAATAGATAAATACGAGCTGGAAAATAGATTCGCCCAGAAGCACCAGAAAACTCAACCCAATATAGTACAGCAACGTGTCCATATCTCTGGGCTGCATACCCTGGTCTATGGCATACTCAAAATAAATGGGCCGTAAAACCGCAAATACTGAAATCAGAATCGCAGAAATACCTACAAAATACATGCGCCCCTGATAAGGGCGTGTATAACTCAAAAGCTTTTTAAACAAGCCAAAATCAAAAGCATTGCCTTTACTGTCTGCCATACGGGATAAAGATTTCTTCGGGGTAACGCACTGCGGTGAGGTATAAGCCATGCGCAGGAGCAGAAGCGCCTGCCTCAGATCGCTCGCCGCCGGCTATGATGTCTTTCAACTCATTAACGCTCGTTTTTTTAAGGCCTACATCCAGCAAAGTTCCTACTACGGCGCGCACCATATTGCGTAAAAATCGATCTGCAGTAATCCTAAAAACCAATCGGTCTTCTTCACGGCTCCAGAACGCTTCCCTAATGTCGCAAAGATAAGTTTTCACATCTGTATTTGACCGGCTGAAACATTTAAAATCCTGCCTGCCTAAAAGCAATTTTGCAGCCTTATTCATCAACTCCAAATCCACTTCGGCTTCAAAAAAATACGATTGATTCACCAAAAAAGGATTTTTCTGCTGGTGAATGAAATAAGAATAACTGCGCTCTATGGCATCAAAACGCGCATGTGCTTCTGCCGCTGCAGGAGTCATCGTTTTAACGGCAATGGCTTGGGGCAAAAAACGATTCAGTCTAAAAACCAGATGTTGTTGCTCATCTGGAGTTAGCAAATTTGCATAGTCAAAATGAACCCAAAGTTGTTTTGCATGCACTCCGGCATCTGTACGCCCGGCACCGGTAACCGCAATTTCAGACCTTAGCAAGGTGGTTAATGCCTTTTCCAATTCTTCCTGCACGGTGATACTCTGCGGCTGTCGCTGCCAACCATGGTATGCAGTCCCGTCGTAAGCTATATCTATAAAATACCGCACGCTTTGAATTTGTGATTAAAGCTGCAAAGATACATCTTTGCAGGGGCTCTTCTCACCCAATTAAGTTTCCCTCGTATGAAAAAAATCCTGCTTCTCAGTGACACCCACAGCCATATCGACGATCGTATTTTGGCATACGCCAAAAAAGCAGATGAAGTATGGCACGCAGGTGATATAGGAGATCTAAGAGTAACCGATGCGCTTCAAAAAATAGCCCCTTTACGAGCCGTATATGGCAATATTGACGATCACGAGATCAGAAATGAATTCCCCTTAAATAACCGTTTTAATTGTGAAGGTGTCGATGTGCTTATCACTCATATAGGGGGTTACCCGGGCCGATATTCGCCTGCCATTCGGGAAGAATTATATGCGCACCCGCCCAAATTATTTATTTGCGGGCATTCACACATCTTAAAAGTGATGCCAGACCGAAAACTCAACCTGCTGCATATGAATCCCGGTGCTGTGGGCACACACGGATTTCATAAAGTACGCACCATGCTTCGGTTTACAGTAGATCAGGGTAAAATAGACAATCTGGAGGTTATAGAAATGAAACGCGATTAATACCTGGTGCTTAATTAAGGCCTGCTACAAACATTTTAAAACGAAAAACCCTGCAAGTTGGCATACTTGCAGGGCTTCGCACTAATTAACTAAGATAGTAGGTCTATCGCAACCGGTCAACAGATTTTACAAGATCCTCATCCCGCTTAATTGCTTTGTTTGCCAAAGCGATAAAAACGATAGAAATGATGGGGATTAGCATCCCAATACCTTTCTCCGGGGCCGCCGCCCCTCCAGATAAGATTTGCGACTGGTAAACCAATACACCTAGTAAAATAAAGTTTAATATGATATTCAGTCTGCCTAGTACAAACTGTAGCTTTCTATTTTTAAATAAAAAAATGGTAATAAACGACAACAACGCACTTCCTAAAAACATAGCCAGCAACTCTATACGGCCGGTAGCATAAACCGGTTCTCCCTCAGCCGTACTAAAAACCGGTATCAGAAATAAAAGTCCGGCAGAAACCGCTGCGGCCAAAATTAAATAAATGCTTTGTATGCGTTGTATCATGTAAATACCTTCATTAGGGCTGACAAAAATAAAAACTTCTATCAGACTAGAGCCAAATTAATAAAAAATATTGTTGTATTATTGCAGTACATTGTGTAGCCAACTCTGAGTTGACTACTTACTTGCCAAAAAATTTATCAGATCTTCTCTCAAAATTTTTTGATCGCATTCAAACCAATTCATTACAGAAATTCATACGTATCGTTCATGTTTAATATTTCAGAATTAAAAGCTAAAAAGCTACCTGAACTTCAGGAAATTGCCAAAGGCCTTGATATCCCAAAGTTCAGAACACTCAAAAAGCTTGATTTAGTTTATAAAATCCTTGACCAGCAGGCATCAGACCCTAAAGCTGTAGCTGAAGTCATCGAAGATAAAAGCTCAGATTCCTCAAACTCCGGGGCTAAAGCTTCTGGAAAACCTGAAAAAGACGAATCCCGAAAGAATTCAGGATCAAAAGGACCTAACAATCCTCCAAAATCTGCAGGACCAAAAGATTCTTCCAATACACCTAAAGACGCAGATTCTTCTTCTAAAGATAAGGAAAAGCAAAAACGCAAACCTAAACCCAACAAGCCCGATCAGGATACTACCACCAAACAGGATTCTAATTCGGCAAAAGGAAGACCGCGCAAGGAAAACAATCCCAACTCCGGCAATCAAAATACCAAGAATACCAAAGATTCCAATTCGGGATCAAATGCCAACAACCCCAGGAATAACAACCGAAATAACAATTCGGGGAATAATTCTAATGGCAACCAGAACAACAACAATAACAACAACAATAATAATAATAACAATAATAACAGTAATTCAAACGGCAATAGCCACAATAATCAGCGCGACAACGGGAATAAAGACACCCGCAACCGCTACCGCGAGCCTGATTATGAGTTTGACGGACTTATTGAGAGCGAGGGTGTACTGGACATAATGCAAGACGGCTACGGCTTCCTGCGTTCTTCAGACTACAACTACCTGTCATCACCCGATGATATTTACGTATCGCAATCTCAAATACGTTTATTCGGTCTCAAAACCGGAGATACTGTACTGGGAGTAATAAGACCTCCTAAAGAAGGGGAAAAATATTTCCCGCTTATTAAGGTTTCTAAGATCAACGGACTTGACCCAAGCGTGGTGCGTGACCGTGTTTCGTTTGAACACCTCACACCGCTTTTCCCTAAGGAAAAATTCAACTTAGCAGATCGCCAAAGCACTATCTCTACCCGTATTATGGATCTTTTTGCACCTATCGGAAAAGGACAGCGGGGTATGATTGTATCTCAGCCCAAAACCGGTAAGACGATGTTGCTTAAAGATGTTGCAAACGCAATCGCAGCAAACCATCCTGAGGTTTATCAAATGATCCTTTTAATTGATGAGCGTCCTGAAGAGGTGACCGATATGCAACGCAACGTAAAAGGTGAGGTTGTAGCTTCAACTTTTGACAAAGAGGCTCACGAACACGTGCGCGTAGCTAACATTGTTCTGGAGAAAGCAAAACGCCTGGTAGAATGTGGTCACGATGTGGTAATCCTTTTAGACTCAATCACACGTCTGGCCCGCGCTTACAACACCGTACAGCCTGCTTCCGGCAAAATTTTGAGCGGTGGTGTTGATGCCAATGCCCTGCACAAACCCAAACGTTTCTTTGGCGCTGCGCGAAATATTGAAAACGGAGGTTCCCTTTCAATCATAGCCACGGCATTAACCGAGACCGGTTCAAAAATGGACGAGGTTATTTTTGAAGAATTTAAAGGAACCGGTAACATGGAACTTCAGTTGGATCGTAAGATCGCAAACCGAAGAATTTTCCCTGCGATTGACCTCACCTCTTCAAGTACCCGTCGTGACGATTTACTGCTTAGCGAAAACGCTATTCAGCGTATGTGGGTAATGCGCAAATACCTTGCAGATATGAATCCTATTGAAGCGATGGAATTCATCAGTGAACGCATTAAACAAACTAAAAACAACGAAGAGTTTTTGATATCGATGAACGGTTAAAAAACTTTTTTACTATACTAAAAATATATATTCAGATTTATCCCAACAAAAAAACTCCCTCGCATAAAAATGCAAGGGAGTTTTTAAACTTTTAAACAGAATTTATTAAAGCGCGTTTACGTGCTTAGCCAATTGTGATTTTAAGTTAGATGCTTTGTTATCGTGAATGATATTATTCTTAGCTAACTTATCGATCATAGAAACCACAGAAGGAAACATAGTCTCTGCTTCTTTTTTATCAGCCTCACGTAATTTTTTCATTGCATTACGTGTAGTTCTGCTTTGGTAACGGTTTCTAAGACGCTTTGTCTCGCTGTTTCTAATTCTTTTTAAAGATGACTTGTGATTTGCCATTATCTTGCTCTGTTTTAAATTGTAGCCCGTAGGGGAATCGAACCCCTCTTACCAGGATGAAAACCTGGCGTCCTAGCCGATAGACGAACGGGCCATTATGTTTTTATCACATTTGAGGTATGTGAAAACCTTTGTAGTCCGTAGGGGAATCGAACCCCTGTTACCAGGATGAAAACCTGGCGTCCTAACCCCTAGACGAACGGACCAGCCTTTGTTTCAAATGCGGATGCAAAAATAAACATATTTTTATAAGTCGCAATAGCAAAACAAAAAAAATTCAAATTAATATGCTTTTGCAAACAAAACACGTCTCGAAGCCGGTTTCCCACTATACACGCAAGTGCCTGATTCTTCCTTGTAATCAAGTGGTATACAGCGAATTGTCGCTTTAGTTTCGTTCTTGATTTGTTCTTCGGTTTCTGAGGTACCATCCCAGAATGCACTTACAAAACCGGTCTTATTCTCCAGAATATCTTTAAACTCGTCATAGGTTTCCACCTCGGTGATATGCGAATCTCTAAATTTAAGCGCTTTATCAAATAGGGCTGTTTGCATTTCTGCCAGTAAAGCCTGCACGCGATCAACAATAGCATCTTTAGAAACAACCTCTTTAGACAAGGTATCTCTTCGAGCCAGTTCAACCGTACGCTTCTCGAGATCCCGGGGACCAATCGCAATACGCAGCGGAACCCCTTTGAGTTCGTACTCATTAAATTTCCAGCCCGGTTTATGAGTATCACGATCATCATATTTAACCGAAACACCCAAAAGCTGTAGCTCACGCTTTAATTCTTTGGCGACCTGCGATATTGCATCAAGCTGCTCCTCCCCTCTGTATATAGGAACAATAACCACCTGAATTGGCGCTAATTTCGGAGGCAAAACCAGACCATTATCATCGCTATGTGTCATCACCAGAGCCCCCATCAATCGGGTTGAAACGCCCCAACTGGTAGCCCAGACATGTTCCTGATTCCCTTCTTTGGATGCAAACTTAACATCAAAGGCCTTGGCAAAATTCTGACCCAAAAAGTGTGAGGTTCCCGCCTGAAGCGCCTTACCATCCTGCATTAAGGCTTCAATACAATAGGTTTCAAGAGCTCCCGCAAAGCGTTCGCTTTCTGTTTTTGTACCGCGTATAACAGGCATTGCCATAAAACGCTCTGCAAATTCAGCATAAACGCGCATCATCAGGTTAGCTTCTTCTATCGCCTCCTGCTCGGTCGCGTGAGCAGTATGCCCCTCCTGCCATAAAAATTCTGCAGTGCGTAGAAACAGACGCGTGCGCATTTCCCAACGCACCACGTTTGCCCATTGATTGATTTTTATAGGTAAATCGCGATAAGACTGAATCCACTTTCTGTACGTATCCCAAATTATGGTTTCTGAGGTAGGCCTTACAATAAGCTCCTCCTCCAGTTTAGCTTCCGGATCTACTATAATTCCGCCATCTTCATCATTCTTAAGACGGTAATGCGTAACCACAGCACATTCCTTTGCAAAACCATCTACGTGACTTGCCTCCTTACTAAAGTAGGATTTAGGAATAAATAACGGAAAATACGCATTCTCGTGACCGGTAAGTTTAAACATGCGATCCAGTTCGGCCTGCATTTTTTCCCATATCGCATAACCGTAAGGCTTAATAACCATGCAACCGCGCACTCCGCTGTTTTCGGCCAGATCTGCCTTTACAACCAGCTCGTTATACCATTTTGAATAATCTTCTGCCCGTGAGGTTAAATTCTTTCCCATATATAGAAATTTGGCACAACTCTTGTGCTAGATTAAGTAGTTTTTCGGATTTGTAACATCTTTGTTAAATGCACAAATTTGACCGCAAAACTAACTAAATTTACAATTGTACAACAATAAATACGGATGATATGCGAGGCTTGAACATTACACAAACAGGAATACTGAAATTGGCCCTGGGCATTTTTGCTTCAGCGGGTTTAATCTCTTGCGGAACTTCACAATATGCTATGAATGATGGAATTTACGGATCACCATCAAACAGAGACTACAATAACGTGACTTCGCAAGATGTAACAACCAATGCCAACGGTAGTATATATGCTGATTATTTTAATCAGGGTGCTGCCGATATTGATAATGCTCAGCAGGAAGGCGTCATCTTTACAGATATTGATTCGTATTCTTCTACGGGTGATTACACCGAAGAAGACCTGCTCCTCGATAATGATTTAGGCTATAATGCTCAACCAGGTTGGGGAGACACCTATGACAATACAATTGTAAATGTTTATAACAACAGTCCGTTCTGGGGTGCAGGATGGGGTGCCTGGGGCAGTCCGTTTTTTGGAAATGCCGGATGGGGCTGGAACAACTGGGGATGGGGATGGAATTCTCCCTATAACGCCTGGGGTTGGGGCGGTCCCTTTTACGGAAACGTTGGATGGGGTTATGGTTTTGGAGCCTGGGGTAACCCTTACTGGGGCTATGGAATTGGCGGATGGGGCTATCCCTATGCAGGTTTTTACGGACACAACAACTTTTATGGATATCCATACCGCAACTGGTATCACAGCCGTTACGACAACAATAGATTAGCCTATTCCAACTCACGCAGAGGAGGACGTTATGAATCGGGCAGAACGGCAGATTCGAGGGCATCCTACTCACGCAGCAGAAGCAGCTATTCTACCAATTCGCGCCGATCATCTGATGTAAACTATGCCCGTACCAGTCGTACGTACAGCCGCAATGGTGTAGGTGTTGACACACGCTCGCGTAGTGCTTCCGGAAACACCTCAAACTCCAGAGTTTCGCGCTCCAGTACAACGAGTAACAGATCCATTTACAGTAGCCCAGCCAGACGCAGTAGCGGAAGCATCAGCAGAAGTGCGAGTGGAAACTCTAACGCGGTGCGCAGCAGTGCTCCAACAACAAGAAGCAGTACGTACAGCAGATCTAACAGCTCGACTCCAAGCCGAAGCAGCACCATGTCAAGAAGCGCTGCTCCATCCCGTAGCGCTGCACCTTCAAGATCAAGTTCATCAGGAGGCAGAAGCAGTTCTTCATCTTCTTCAGGAGGAAGAAGAGGCGGAGGTCGCGGGTAATTAATGTATCAATTTGCAAGTATGAAAAAAGTTCTCATAATTTTTATGATAGGTATTGGTTTGTCCCAAGTGAACGCACAAACCATATCTGATGCCGTAAACTACAGCACCGAAAATTTAACCGGTACCGCAAGATACCGCGGGGTTAGCGGAGCATTTGGCGCCCTTGGCGGAGATTTATCTGCTCTAAATAATAACCCTGCCGGTTCAGCTGTTTTCAATCAAAGCTTTGTTTCCTTAAGTCTTTTGTCTGATGGATACGATAATCAAACCCATTACGGTGACGGTATAACCACAAATTCAAGTTCTGATCTTGATTTTAATCAGTTAGGAGCTGTGTTTGTATCAAATGGCACCGGTAGTGTTACCAAACTCAGCTTCGGATTTAATTACGATCGCTCCAATGATTTTGACAATCAATTTTTAGCGTCTGGCGTAAGCTCTAATTCTATAAGCGATTATTTTCTTGGCTATGCTCAGGGAACACCACTCGAACTCTTAGAACTTCAGAACGGCGAAACTTTAGATGAATTGTATCAATTTTTAGGAGAAAATGAAAGCTTTGGCGCTCAGCAGGCCTTTTTAGGTTATCAGGGATATTTAATCGATCCGGAATCTTCAGATCTTAACAATACGGCATACACCAATGCACAAAACGGAAACGCCTTTGACCAGGAATACCGGTATACCAGCTTTGGGAACAACAGCAGATATACGCTAAATGCTGCAGCCCAGTTTGGAGAAGATTTTTATCTGGGAGGAAATATCAATATACACGCGTTTAATTTTACAAGGAATACCCTGCTTTTTGAAGACAACATTCAACAAAATAATGCCGTTAGCAGCCTCGATTTTGAAAATGATTACAGAGCGTTCGGCTCTGGATTTTCAGCCCAAATAGGCGCTATTTATAAAGCTTCTCAAAGTTTGAGACTCGGTCTTACTCTAGACAGTCCTACCTACTATACGATCAGCGAAGAAACCGAACAATTTCTGCGCACAACCAGCGACCTTGGTGAAACTGTAATTAACCCGAACGTCATTAATGTCTATGAAGATTACGAGTTTCAAACTCCTGCAAAAGCTACAGGAAGTATTGCCTATGTTTTTGGCGCGGGTGGGTTTCTAAGCTTTGATTATTCCTATCAGGATTACAGCTCAATCAAATTCAGACCGGAGAACGATGTATTCTTCCAGCAACTCAACGCAGATCTAAGCAATAGTCTGAAAGGAGTATCTACTTTTCGCTTTGGCGGCGAATTTCTTGCAGGCAGCTGGAGTTTCAGAGGAGGATATCGCTTTCAGGAAAGTCCGTATGTAAACCAAACCACTCTGGGAGATCTTACCGGGTATTCTCTTGGTCTTGGGTATGCTATTGGTAACGCCCGTATTGACGTTGCCTACGACTGGTCAAAACAGGAGCAAAATCCAGCCTTATATGACGGAGCCTTCACCAACACCGCTTTTATTGATCATATCAACACCAGCCTGGTGGCAACGCTTTCATTCAAGCTGTAGAACACCCTGTTTTCAAAATTCACATCAAGCCTTAATGCATTTCAGTATTAAGGCTTTTTTAATATCGCCTTGGCTAAATGTAGCCGCAAGTGTTAAGCAATTAAATTGTTAATTATACTATCTTTGCAAGCCCTTAGCGCAACCAGCGACTAAATGCACTATGAATATGAAAATTGACAACGAAGAATTGAATGCACTAGACGAAATAGGTGATAACCACCACAGCACTTCTGCACAGACTCCTTTGCGTGATGATGCCTTTAAACTTACCGATGCTGAAAAGATCGAGTTAATCAAAGAAGACGTTAATCATATTATGCAAACTCTGGGTCTGGATCTTACAGACGACAGCCTTAGAGGCACACCTAACCGTGTGGCCAAGATGTTTGTAAATGAAATTTTTGGTGGTTTGAGTCCGGCGCGCAAACCCAAGGCATCTACATTTAAAAATAATTACAAATACGGCGAGATGCTGGTAGAAAAAAACATTACTGTTTACTCTACCTGTGAACACCATCTCCTGCCTATTGTTGGGCGGGCACACGTAGCTTACATTTCTAACGGTACCGTAGTAGGTCTGTCAAAAATGAACCGAATTGTTGATTATTATGCCAAAAGGCCACAGGTTCAGGAACGCCTTACGATGCAGATTGTTCAGGAATTGCAACAGGCTTTAGGCACTGAAGATGTCGCGTGCGTGATTGATGCCAAACACCTTTGTGTAAACAGTCGCGGTATTCGCGATATCGAAAGCAGCACGGTAACCAGCGAATTTGGCGGTAAATTTAAAGATGAGGCAGTACGACGCGAGTTTTTAGATTACATTAAACTCGACACCCCTTTTTAAATCTACCTGCGTAGGCACAAAAGCATTTAAAACCACAGCTATGACGGCTCTGTACCACAAACAAAACATCAGCCTTTACAATTCGCTAAGCGGAAAGAAAGAATCTTTCAAACCCCTGTTAGAGGGTAATGTTGGGATGTACGTATGCGGACCTACCGTGTATAGCAATGTGCACCTTGGAAATGTGCGCACCTTTATGTCCTTTGATATGATTTTCAGATATCTGAAGCATTTGGGATATAAAGTGCGCTATGTACGCAACATTACCGACGCAGGACACCTTACCGATGATGCTGATGAAGGAGAGGATAAAATCGCAAAAAAAGCCAGACTAGAGCAAATAGAACCTATGGAAGTGGTGCAGCAATACACCATAGACTTTCATAATATCCTTCAAAAGTTCAACTGCCTCCCCCCCAGTATTGAGCCTACCGCAACCGGACACATCATTGAACAAATCGAGATCATAAAAGAAATTTTAGAGAACGGTTATGCCTACGAAAAAAACGGCTCTGTTTATTTTGATGTCATCAAATTCAATGAGAAACACGAGTACGGCAAACTAAGCGGCCGTCAATTGGAGGACATGATTACCAATACCCGCGAACTTACCGCGCAAAGCGAAAAGAGAAATGCTCAGGATTTTGCTTTATGGAAGAAAGCCGAACCGCAACACATCATGCGCTGGCCTTCTCCCTGGGGCGACGGTTTCCCGGGATGGCATCTGGAGTGTACCGCAATGAGCACTAAATACCTCGGAGAACAGTTTGATATTCACGGGGGTGGGATGGATTTAAAATTTCCGCATCATGAGTGTGAGATTGCCCAGTCTGAAGCTTCAAACGGAAAAAATCCTGTTAATTACTGGCTTCACGCCAATATGCTTACCCTTAACGGTAAAAAAATGTCTAAAAGCGATGGAAACAACATTTTCCCCGCTCAGATATTTACCGGTGACAGTCCGTTTTTGACTAAAGGCTTCTCTCCTTCAGTTGCCCGTTTCTTTGTGATGCAGGCGCATTACCGAAGCGTTTTAGATTTTAGCAATGAAGCACTTCTTGCAAGCGAAAAAGGCTTCAACCGTCTGATGGAAGCCGTAAGTTTACTCGATTCCCTCGAAGCTTCAGCAAATAGCGGTATTGACATTGCGGGCTGGAAACAAGCTTGCTATGATGCGATGAATGATGATTTCAATTCGCCCATACTTATCGCCCAGCTCTTTGAAGCTGTTAAGTACATTCATCAGCTTAAAGATGGTAAAGCTCAGATCACAGCGTCTGATCTGGAAGACTTCAAACAGAGCATGCGTGCTTTTGTTTTTGAAATCCTGGGCCTTGAAGATGTTACCGCTGCCGCAGAAGCCAATACCGATAAGCTTAATGGCACTCTTGAATTATTAATTCAGTTGCGAAAAGAAGCCAGAGCCAATAAAGACTTTGCCCTGAGTGACCAGATTCGTGATGAACTCCAAAAGTTGGGCATCCAGCTCAAAGACGGAAGAGAAGGCACCACCTATACCATATCAGGGTAATTGAATTGTACAACCGTGAAAAAAGTCCTGCAATCCATTTTGATTTTACCGATCAGGCTTTACCAGCGGTTTCTCTCACCCCTATTGCCCCCTGCCTGCAGATACACCCCAACCTGCTCGCATTATAGTGTTGAGGCAATTCAAAAACACGGCCCCATTAGAGGCTTGTGGCTGGCAATAAAACGCATCGCGAGTTGCAACCCATGGGGAGGATCTGGGTATGACCCCGTGCCTCCTGTCCCCAAAAAACAAAGTCTATAAAAACGATAAAATCCCCCAAGAAGCCTTTTGGCTTTGCTATATTTACAGCCTTAATTTTGATTACTTATGCATCTTCCATTTAAAATGACCTGGAATCCTTCAACCGGTTTAGACCTGGGATTTTTTACCCTTCACTACTATAGTTTGATGTTTGTCATTGCCTTCTCTCTGGGTTGGTATGTGATGAAAAGGGTTTACAAAAAAGAAGGTGTTGAAGAAGAAAAATTAGACCCGCTCTTTATTTATTCGGTATTAGCCATTTTGATAGGTGCTCGTTTGGGCCATGTGTTCTTTTACCAGACAGAATTGCTCTGGGAAGATCCACTTTCGGTTATTTTACCCTTCAGGTTTGTACCCGATATTGAATATACCGGCTTTCAGGGGCTTGCAAGCCACGGTGCCGCAATAGGTATGATTATCGCTATGTACCTGTATAATAAAAAGGTGTTGAAGAAAAGCGTATTATGGCTTTTGGACCGCGTCATTCTTCCGGTTTCATTAGGCGCAATCTTCGTGCGTATAGGTAATTTTTTCAATTCTGAAATGGTAGGAAAAATCACCGATTCTAATCTGGGAATTAAATTTGTACAGGACCAGTATAACAAATACGAAGTTCAGCGTTTAACCGGCATTCCTAATGAACAAAAAGCCTATCAGGCACTTACCGATGACCCGCAATTTGCAAGTTATATCGCCGAAATTCCCTATCGTTTTCCGGGTCAACTCATGGAAGCCACAGGCTATATTTTTGTATTTCTAATCCTGATGTTTGTGTACTGGAAAACCGACCTGCGTAAAAAAGAAGGCTTCTTGTTCGGTTTTTTCCTAATTCTGCTTTGGAGTGTACGCTTTGTGGTTGAGTTCTTCAAGCGCGCTCAGGTGGAAGGTAGAGAAGACTGGATTTTCGGGTTTAATACCGGGCAGATTCTGAGTATTCCGTTTATTTTAGTTGGAATCTTTTTTGTTGTACGGGCTTTAAACCAAAAGAAACAACCCAAGTATCCTAAATCTTAAAATTATGCGTTTATTGCTCTTAAGTTTGCTTTTTATAAGCTTTGTAAGCTGTAAGAATAAAGCAGAAAATACACCTAAAGAATTAACGCAGGAAAAGATCACATTTAGTCCCGAAGGAAGTCTGGAAATTTTCAAGAAAGACAGTAGTGTTGTTTCGTTAAGCATAGAACTTGCAGAAACTGCATACGAGACCGAAACCGGCCTTATGTACCGCGAATCTATGAAACCCGATCAGGGTATGCTTTTTGTTTTTGAAGACGAGCAGCCTCATAATTTCTATATGAAAAACACCTACATTCCGCTTGACCTGTTTTTCATTACCAAAGACCAAAAGATCGCAACCATCATAGAAAACGCGCGACCTCTTGATGAAACCAGCTTACCGTCTGAAGTTCCTGTACAATACGTTTTAGAGGTTAACGCCGGTTCAGCCGAAACCTGGAATATTCAGGAAGGAGATTCTATAAGCTGGAAGCGCAATTAGATCTTTTCAATTTGTCGCAAAACCAGTCACGTCATGAACTATCAAAAAATCCTTGAAGAAATTGCGGCAGAAACTTCAGTCCTAAAAAACTCAGGAAAAGTTGCTACCTATATTCCGGAATTGGGAAAAGTTGATCCCGGAAAATTCGGAATCTACCTGCAATGCACAGACGGGAAATCGTATGCTACCGGCGACTCGCACGAACGCTTTTCAATACAAAGTATATCAAAGGTTCTCAGCCTCGCTCTGACCTTGAAATTAAAAGGAAACAGAATCTGGCAACGCATTGGCGTAGAACCTTCAGGAGACCCGTTTAATTCACTGGTTCAGCTCGAGTACGAAAAAGGCATTCCCCGCAATCCGTTTATCAATGCAGGTGCATTGGTTGTTGCAGATATCCTGCTCACCGAACTGAAAAATCCCAAAGAAGACTTCCTACAATTTGTACGCGACGCTGCCGGAGATCAAAGCATCAATTACGATGAGAAAGTCGCTGCTTCAGATGGAACATAAGTTTCGCAATGCGGCATTAACTCATTTGATGAAAGACTTTGGCAATATCAATCACGATGTAGATACGGTGCTTGATTTTTACTTCCACCAATGCTCCATTGCGATGAGTTGCAAACAACTCGCGAAGGCCTTTACCATATTTCTGAACTACGGTAAATACGATCTGAGCAAAGAAGCCGCAATTCTAAACCCAATGCTTGCCAAGCGTATCAACGCCCTGATGATTAGCTGCGGTTTTTACGATGAGTCCGGCGAATTTGCATTCAGCATAGGCTTACCCGGTAAAAGTGGCGTAGGTGGTGGTATTGTGGCCGTGCATCCACGACATTACAGCGTTGCAGTTTGGAGTCCGCCGCTTAACAGCAAAGGAAATTCGGAGCGCGGAATGAAGGCCTTAGAATTGCTCACCACCAAAACCGAACAATCTGTTTTTTAAAAACCTTTAATTTTAAAACAAAAGAAACCCGATAGCTTTTACTATCGGGTTTCTTTTTATCTAATTAAGTCGGAAAGCTTAAGCTACCGGCTCCTCTTCTTTTTGTTTTTCAGGCTTAAGAGCCTTCTTTTGAATCGTATCAAACATCACAGGAGTTGCGATGAAAATCGAAGAATAGGTACCCACTACCACACCTACGATCAATGCAAACATAAAGCCCATAATACTTGCTCCACCAAAGATGAAGATTGCAAGCAATACGATTAAGGTGGTCATCGAGGTATTTAATGTACGGCTGATGGTACTGTTAATCGCCTGATTGATGATCACATCCATTTTGCGGGTAGGACCATACTCTTTCATGAATTCCCGGATACGGTCAAACACAACCACGGTATCGTTAAGCGAGTAACCAATAACGGTAAGGATCGCTGCGATAAATGACTGGTCAATTTCCATATTGAACGGCATAAACTTATAGGTCAGCGAGAAGATCCCTAACACGATAAGCACATCGTGGAAAACAGCCGCAACTGCACCAAGAGAAAATTGCCATCTTCTAAAACGCAATAAGATATACAGGAACACCACTACAAGAGACCCCAATACGGCCCAAAACGAATCTCTCTTAATATCATCTGCAATGGTAGGACCAACTTTGTTGTACTCCAAAATACCAATTTTAGCATCGCTTGATCCGCCTTTTACAAACTGTTCAAGAGTCAAATCTGCAGGTAAATACGATTTTAAAGCAGTATAGAGTTTTTGCTGAATATCATCATCAACATCAGAAGTTTCCTCTTCAATACGATATTTGGTAGTAATCTTCAGCTGGTTTGCCTCACCATAGGTTTTAGCCTGAGCGCTTTCTAACTCTGCAACTAAGCTCTGTTCTGCTTCTGTAGCATTTACAGGTTGCTCAAAACGCACCGTATAGTTACGTCCCCCAACGAAGTCAACACCCTGGTCAAGACTAAACGTAAACAAAGAAATTACACTCACCACAATTAATGTCCCACTTACGATGTAAGCAATCTTACGCTTCGCAAGGAAATCTTTATTGAAGTTGGCAAACAAGTTGCGTGTTGCAGCCGTTGAAAACTCAAGCGACTTCCCGTTTTTCCCATAACCGTCAATAAACAGACGAGTAACGAAAATCGCGGTAAATAAGGAAGTACCAATACCTATCATTAAGGTTGTAGCAAAACCTTGAATAGGTCCTGTACCAAATAAGAATAGAATTAAAGCTGTAAGGAAAGTTGTGATGTTGGCATCAAGAATAGATGACAGGGCATTGTTGAAACCATCCTTAATTGCATCTTTCTGAGACTTGCCTTTTGCCAGTTCTTCCTTGATACGCTCAAATATAAGTACGTTAGCATCTACCGACATACCTATGGTAAGCACGATACCTGCAATACCGGGAAGGGTTAATACCGCTCCAAGTCCTGCCAGAATACCAAAAATGAATAAAATGTTTACCGCCAAAGCGATATCTGCAAAAAGACCGGCTTTACCATAGTAAAAAACCATCCAAAGCAGAACTAGTAAAAGCGCTATAACGAACGATATTAAACCGCTGTTGATAGCCTCCTGTCCTAAAGAAGGTCCTACAACATCGTAAGATATGATCTTTGCAGAAGCAGGAAGTTTACCCGCTTTCAATACGTTAGCGAGATCCTGAGCTTCGGTTACCGTAAAGCTTCCTGAAATCTCAGTACTTCCATTTTTAATTTCTTGTTTTGCAGTCGCTGCAGAATACACCGTTCCGTCAAGAACAATTGCGATAGCGCTACCATCTGCCGCAACATCACCGGTTAGTTTTGCCCACTGGGTAGGCCCCTGACCTTCAAAATCAATTCCTACAGAAGGCAACCCCATCTGCGTATATTGCTGACGCGAGTCCTGAACTACGTCTCCATCCATCGCAGGGTTACCCGCACGATCTGATTGTAATGCGTATAAAGGCAACACATCGCTCTCACCTTCTGCAGTACCCCAACGGAATTTAGCATAACGCAGACTTTGTGGTCTTGCGCGCACAACTTCAGGCTTAGAAAGGTAACTGTTTATGGTAGCGGTATCTTTAATCTGCGCATATCCTATTACAGGAATCTGGCCATACTGCTGCAATGCAGGATTAAAGCTGAAACGCTCAAACAACGGATTATTTTGTGTAGCAGGAGTAATAGTATCTTCCTCACTGGCAAGTAATTCTTCAATAGAATCGTCTGTAGTTTCGGTAGAATCCTGAACTTCTGTAACTTCTTCTTCTTCAGCAGGAGCTACAAGGTCTTTTAAAATTGTGTTTACCTCTATAAGATAAGGAGCGGCTTCACCTGCAAAAACGGTTTTATAAAATTCCAGCTGAGCCGTACTTTCCAGCTGAAAACGAACGCGCTCAATATCGGTAGCACCAGGAAGCTCAATAAGAATTCGCGAGCGGTTATCTAAACGCTGAATATTAGGCTGTGTAACACCAAATTTGTCAATACGATTACGCAGTACTTCAAAGGCTGATTTAATAGACTCTTCAACTTCACGACGAATAATTGGCTTAACCTCATCATTTGTCATATTGAAGTTTACTTTTTCGCCCAAAGTAGTATTGGCAAAAATATCTGGAGATGCCAATTTATTGTCTCCCGGGATAGCCTCAAAAGCATCAAAGAAATTATCTAGAAAAGAATTCTGACTGTCTTTCTGAGCTTCTGCTGCCTGGTCTAAAGCCTGGTTGAATGCCGGGTCTGTAGAATTATTGCTCAAACCTCTTAGGATATCTGCAACAGAAATCTCTAAAATCGCGTTCATACCCCCTTTAAGATCCAGACCTTTATTAAGCTCTTTCTCTTTTGCATCGTTGTAGGTAATACCCAAAGCAATAGGATCATTTCCTACAGAATCTAAATACTGACGGGCAACTTCTCCTCTTCGATCAACATAATCAGGCACTGTGGAAGGCACTTGTTGTTCTGCAAAAGCAGCCGCCTTATCTTCAGCCTGGTTGGTAAAATACGTGAACGAAAGCTGATACAAACTTACCAGCCCAAATAAAATCGCAAATACTCTAATGAGTCCTTTATTTTGCATTACTTATACTATTTATTGATTCTTCCCGAACATTTTTCGGGCGATTTTGTAAAACGTGCAAATATAGGGTTTCAAGGCAGAAATGCCAATAAATATCTTTTTGATTTCTTTAACCTTTTAATTCACTGAAAAACAAGTGTTTATTCATTTTAAAAAAGAGCATTCAGGTGGTTTTAATATTCCTTCCGGGCTTCGTTCACATTATAAAAAGTATCACAGACAGCACGAAAATTGAATGAAAAATCCCCTTAAAAGGAATTCGGTTTTACCACTTAAAATAGGCGGTATCACTACCAGGATTAAGGGTTTTTTAAAAGCGTGGTAATTGATTTTCAGAAGTTAAACCCCGGCAAACTCCAAATCCTAAAACTTTACTTTTTTGTCAACTTTTTAATGTTGACAAATTTTTAAAAAACTGATTTTAAGTTATTTACAATTTATTTTTGATAACTTTTAAAAACATAAGCTCACCTTGCCTTATAAAATTGTGTACCTTCACATCTCGAAATTCCAGCATTAAAATTCTAAAATATTACCTATGCCTACACAAACTAAAGCACCTGTCTCTAAAACGTTTACGCAGGATGAAGCCTTCAAAGCTTCTCTAAACTATTTTAAAGGTGATGATCTTGCCGCTCGCGTCTGGGTCAATAAATACGCTCTTAAAGATTCTGAAGGCAACATTTACGAAAAAACACCGGACGATATGCACCGTCGTATCGCTAACGAAATTGCCCGTATAGAAAGCAGATATCCAAACCCATTAACGGAAGAAGAAGTTTTTGAACTCATAAAAGACTTTAAATACATTGTACCACAGGGAAGCCCCATGGCCGGGATAGGTAATCCCTTTCAGGTGGGTTCTTTATCCAATTGCTTTGTAATAGGAAACAGTGGTGAATCTGACTCGTATGGCGGGATTATGAAAATTGACCAGGAGCAGGTACAACTTATGAAACGCCGTGGCGGTGTAGGCCACGACCTTTCTCACATCAGACCAAAAGGCTCTCCCGTTAAAAATTCGGCGCTTACCTCAACCGGACTCGTACCATTCATGGAGCGGTATTCAAACAGCACGCGCGAAGTCGCCCAGGACGGCCGCCGCGGTGCGTTGATGCTTTCGGTCTCTATAAACCATCCCGATGCCGAAGATTTTATAGATGCTAAAATGGAGCAGGGCAAAGTAACCGGAGCTAACGTTTCGGTGCGTATTGATGACGGCTTTATGCAGGCGGTAAAAGACAAAAACAACTACACCCAGAAGTATCCTATTTTCAGCCCCAATCCCATCAATCAAAAAGAAATTGAAGCCGAAAAGCTTTGGAAAAAAATAGTTCACAACGCGTGGAAATCTGCAGAACCCGGAATCTTATTCTGGGACACCATTGCCCGGGAGTCAGTGCCCGATTGCTATGCAGATTTAGGTTACAAAACCGTATCAACAAACCCTTGCGGTGAGATTCCGCTTTGCCCTTACGATTCATGCCGTCTGCTGGCGATCAACCTGTTCTCATACGTTGAAAATCCTTTTACAGACAAGGCCTCCTTCAACTTTGATCTTTTCAAAAAACACATTGCCCACGCGCAGCGTATTATGGACGATATCATAGATCTGGAGCTGGAAAAAGTTGACGCCATCCTGGAAAAAATTGATGCCGATCCGGAAAACGAAGAAGTGAAGCAGGTAGAACGCAATCTTTGGTTAAACATCAAGAAAAAGGCTGAAGAAGGAAGACGTACCGGAATAGGTATTACTGCCGAAGGAGATATGCTGGCCGCATTAGGCATTAAGTACGGAAGTGAAAAAGGCATTGAGTTTTCTGTGGAAATTCACAAAACCATCGCGATTGAAGCCTATCGCGCTTCGGTTTACGCAGCTAAAGAACGTGGCGCCTTCCCTATTTTTGATTCGGAACGCGAAAAAGAGAATCCGTTTATCCTGCGCCTCAAAAATGCCGATGAGAAATTGTATTACGATATGCTTGAGTATGGCCGTCGTAATATCGCCCTGTTAACTATTGCTCCAACAGGTACGACCAGTCTAATGACTCAGACCACTTCGGGTATTGAGCCGGTGTTTTTACCGGTTTACAAACGCCGTCGTAAAGTAAACCCAAATGATAAAGAAGCCCGGGTTGATTTTGTTGATGAAGTTGGCGACAGCTGGGAAGAATATGTAGTATTTCACCATCGCTTTAAAGAATGGATGCAGGCTAATGGTATCGCAACCGACAAAAATTACAGTCAGGAAGAGCTGAATACTATTGTAGCCAAATCGCCTTACTTTGAAGCCACTTCAAATGATGTAGACTGGCTTAATAAAGTACGCATGCAGGGCGCCGTACAAAAATGGGTGGATCACAGCATCAGCGTGACTATTAATCTGCCTAATGATGTAGATGAGGAGCTGGTAGGCAACCTTTATCTTGAAGCCTGGCAGGCCGGCTGCAAAGGAGTTACGGTTTATCGCGATGGTTCACGTTCTGGTGTACTAATCTCTAACGAAGAAAAGAAAGAGGAAGAAGAAAGCGATACGCTAACACCATTTCCTACGAAAAGACCACAGGTTTTGGAGGCAGACATCGTTCGTTTTCAAAACAACAAAGAGAAATGGATTGCCTTTATTGGTTTAATTGGCGGAAAACCTTACGAAATATTCACCGGTATTGCTGATGATGAAGACGGAATTTTGATTCCGCGTTGGGTGGAAGAAGGGCTTATTATTAAAAACCGAAACGAAGACGGAAGCTCTCGCTACGATTTTCAGTACAAAAACAAGAGAGGGTATAAAACCACGATCGAAGGCCTTTCGCATAAGTTTGACCCGGAATACTGGAACTACGCTAAATTGATCTCGACAACCCTACGCTATGGCATGCCGATAGAAAAAGCAGTCGAGTTGACCAATAGCCTGCAACTGGACAGTGCGTCTATCAACACCTGGAAAAATGGTGTGGCGCGTGCATTAAAGCGCTATGTTGCAGATGGTACCGAAGCCCGCAAGCAAAAATGCGACAATTGCAACTCCTCGCAATTAATCTATCAGGAAGGTTGCCTTACCTGTAAAGATTGCGGTTCTTCAAAATGTGGTTAATCACAAGTATATAAGAACAAAAGAGCCGCTCGATGAGCGGCTCTTTTTATTTTAAGCTAGGAGAAATTGATTACAACTCAAGCAATCCGTTAGTTTTACGCACTGCATCAGCACTCTCCTTAAGTTTTTCTTTTTCAGCATCTGTTAAATCAACAGGCACGATACGCTCAATACCGTCTTTACCTAAAATAACAGGTACACCTATGCAGATATCATCAAGATCATACTCCCCTTCCAGCAAAGCTGAACATGGAAACATTTTCTTTTGGTCACAAGCAATAGCCTGCACTAAACCGGATACCGCAGCTCCCGGAGCATACCAGGCCGAAGTTCCTAAAAGCTTAGTAAGGGTCGCTCCACCTACTTTAGTGTCCTCCATCACCTGATCCAAACGCTCTTCAGATAAAAATGCAGAAGCAGGTACGCTGTTACGGGTTGCTAAACGGGTAAGCGGGATCATACCGGTATCACTGTGACCACCTATTACCATCCCGTCTACATCAGAAATAGGGCATTCTAAAGCCTCTGCCAGACGGTATTTAAAGCGGGCGCTATCAAGAGCACCGCCCATTCCTATGATTTTATTTTTTGGCAAACCTGTGGTTTTGTGTACCAGATAGGTCATGGTATCCATAGGATTACTTACCACAATGATTGTTACATCAGGAGAATGCTTGATCAGGTTACCGGCTACATCTTTCACGATTCCGGCATTGATACCTATCAATTCTTCTCTGGTCATACCCGGTTTACGTGGAATACCACTGGTAATCACCGCGATGTCGCTACCTGCAGTTTTTGAATAATCGCCGGTAGTCCCTGTGATTCGGGTATCAAAACCGTTCAGTGAAGCGGTTTGCATCAGGTCCATTGCTTTTCCTTCTGCAAATCCTTCTTTAATATCAACTAAAACAACATCTGAAGCAAAATTTTTCATTGCGATATATTCGGCACAACTTGCACCTACTGCTCCTGCTCCTACTACGGTAACTTTCATGGGTATGTATTTTTTAAATTAATTAGTATATGAAACACAATACCTTATGCGGTATCGTTTGCGGACGCAAAAATACGACTTCGTTTAATCTTTAGAGACTTATAAAGTTAAAAAATGAGGTAATCCTTAGCGGTAAGAGAAATACAAACCTTCAGCTTTTGACATAAAAAAACCGCTTTCAGCCTGGGTTTTGCTGAAAGCGGCTTATATTCCTAAAAAAAGTATCGCTATCTGAAACTAAATGCAATACCGGCTGTTAAATTACTGTATTCCTGCACGGTGTAATCTGCAAAGATTTTGAAGAAGGCCAGATTTAAACGGGCTCCTAATGAAGCACGCACGCTTGAAGGGTTATAAGACAATGCAATGGGATCAACCACTTCTCCAGGCTGACCATTATCGTATTCAAACTTATAAGTTCCCAAAACATTGATTTCAGATTTACCCCCTGTATATCCCAAACCGCCGTAAACCGTGACAAATGGAAAATCAAGCGAAGCAACACCCTGCACGGTATAGGAATTCAGTTTGAACTCTGCAGCCTGATTGCTTCCTTCTAAATCAGAATTTGCCTGAATATCGTAGTCAACATTCATATTGGTAAAAGCACCTAAAACAGAAATATTTAAAGGCAATTTGTCTAAAGGACCAAAGTATTGCATAATGTCGTGTTTAAAACCGGCTCCAAAAAGCTTCCCTTTCACATCATCACTACCCACTTCGGGCACAAAACGCACCATTAAATCTGTCCCTTTAAAAACACCCAGACTCGCCTGAATTGCAGGTGCGGGCACAGCGTTAAGGGGCAAGTCATCCTTTACACCTTCGGGCATGGTAAAACTCACCTCATCTCCATCCTGTGTGCGAAATTCAAGATCTACAGGCACACCACTACCCGCAACTGTAGGCGTAATGTCTCCGCTCTTGTTGATCAACTCATTTTGAAAATTAAGACTGCTTATTGCAAACATCTCTTTCTCAGAAGGAACAATTGCTCCGTTAAAGCCAATAGTAATATCAAAACCCCATTGCTTATGCGTTTTTGCCGTATGATACCAGCCGCCAGACATGCTGTAGACCAGACCTTCCATCGCCGGTGCGATATAAGCGCCCATCAGCGTATTAGCATCTGCTGTTCCGGCTTTTACAATGGCTTCAAAGCCATCATCTTCCTGTGCAAAAAGGCCTGTTGAGCCCAAAGCCAATAATCCAAATAGTAGTGTTTTTTTCATTCTCTGATTGATTTGGTTAAGTAAGATTGAATTTAAAATTCGTTATACGCCGTCAAAAATAACAAAACCGCTTAAAGACCAAAGGCTTAAAAATAAAAAAGCCCGACTTTTTCAAGACGGGCTTTCCAAATTATTTAAAAGATGTTACACATCAATATTTGCGTAAATCGCGTTTTTCTCGATAAACTCACGACGTGGTGGCACCTCATCACCCATTAGCATAGAGAATATACGATCAGCTTCAGTACCGTTGTCTATGGTTACCTGACGCAGGGTTCTAAATTCCGGGTTCATCGTGGTATCCCACAATTGCTCGGCATTCATCTCCCCAAGACCCTTATAACGCTGTACCGAGGCACTACCGCCCATTTCTTCGTTATACTGATCGCGCTCTTTATCACTCCATGCATAACGCATTTTTTTACCTTTTTTAAGTAAATAAAGCGGTGGAGTCGCAATATATACGTGACCGCCTTCAACGAGTTCGCGCATATAACGGAAAAAGAACGTCAAAATCAAGGTTGCAATGTGACTACCATCGACATCGGCATCACACATAATCACGATTTTATGATAACGCAGTTTAGTAAGGTTAAGCTCTTTGCTATCTTCTTCGGTACCAATGGTTACACCCAAAGCCGTAAAAATATTCTTGATCTCCTCGTTTTCAAAAACCTTATGCTGCATCGCTTTCTCCACATTCAGAATTTTTCCGCGAAGCGGAAGAATCGCCTGAAAGTTTCGATCACGACCCATTTTTGCAGTACCACCCGCAGAGTCACCCTCTACCAGGAATACTTCACAGGCCTGAGGATCGGTTTCAGAACAGTCTGCCAGTTTCCCGGGCAAACCGCCTATACTCATCACCGTCTTACGCTGCACCATCTCGCGCGCTTTCTTGGCGGCGTGACGTGCCTGAGCGGCAAGAATTACTTTCTGTACGATGGTTTTAGCATCATCCGGATGCTCTTCCAGATAAATTTCGAGCATTTCAGAAACAGCCTGAGATACCGCAGAAGTCACCTCGCGGTTACCCAATTTGGTCTTGGTCTGTCCTTCAAACTGAGGCTCAGCTACTTTCACCGAAATTATCGCTGTAAGACCTTCTCTAAAGTCATCACCGGCGATTTCAAATTTCAGCTTATCAAGCATCCCTGAAGCATCGGCATATTTTTTCAATGAAGTGGTCAAACCTCTTCTAAAACCGGCAAGGTGCGTACCTCCCTCGTGAGTATTGATGTTGTTGACATACGAGTGCAGATTTTCTGCATAACTGTCGTTGTAAATCATCGCAACCTCAACGGGGATATCGTTTTTCTCGCCTTCCATAGAAATAACGTGACCAATAATAGGCTGACGGTTACCATCCAAAAAGCGAACAAATTCCTTCAATCCTTCTTCAGAATGAAACGTCTCTATCGGGAATTCGCCTTTATCATCTTTCTGACGCTTATCCATCAGGGTAATGGTTATCCCCTTATTTAAATAAGCCAGTTCACGCATACGGCTGGCAAGCGTATCGTAGTTAAATTCTATAGTTTGCTGAAAAATGGTAGGATCTGGCAAAAAGGTCACTGCCGTACCACGATCTGTGGTATCACCAACAGCCTTTACCGGATACATAGCCTTACCTTTCTCATACTCCTGCTCCCAGATTTTACCATCGCGGTAAACGGTTGCTTTAAGGTGGTCTGAGAGTGCGTTAACACAACTCACCCCTACCCCGTGCAAACCACCGGAAACTTTATAGGAATCTTTGTCAAATTTACCTCCGGCACCAATTTTGGTCATTACCACCTGAAGTGCCGAAACGCCTTCTTTCTTGTGTAAATCTACCGGAATACCCCGGCCGTTATCTTTAACCGAGATTGAATTATTTTCATTTATAATCACATCAATGGCGTCACAATGACCGGCCATCGCCTCATCTATAGAGTTGTCAACAACTTCATAAACCAGGTGATGCAAACCACGTACACCTACATCTCCTATATACATCGATGGTCGCATACGCACATGCTCCATTCCTTCCAGCGCCTGAATACTGTCTGCAGAATACTGCTTCTTATTGGCTTCTTCGCTCATATATTTTTATTAGGTTAAATTGTTCTGTTTTTTCTTAAAGCGGAAAACATATTGCCTTAGATCAAAAGGGTGCTTAAAACACGACAAAACACACGCTAAAGATGTGTTTTTTGACAGCAAACAAATATAAAAAAAGGCTTCCCAGTAAAGGAGCAAAAGCCGAGCCAAAGGCTTTAAGTTATCAACAAATTGTGAAAAAACAGCCCTCATTTTTGAGTATCGGTGCCCGAAGGATTTAATTACTTCGAAAAGCATAAAAAAAGCGTTTTCAGTTACCCGAAAACGCTTCTTAATTGGCTGGTAGTTTATGAAATCTGTTAGGCCAACTCTTTCTTTTTACCATAGGCATCACTATGCACGTTTGCAACTGCACGACCAGATGGGTCGTTCATGTTTTTAAACGCCTCGTCCCACTCTAAGGCAATCTTGGTACTACAAGCCACTGAAGCTTCCTGAGGCACACTCCATGCTGCCGCATCACTTGGGAAGTGTTCTGCAAAAATGCTGCGGTAATAGTATTCCTCTTTGTTTGTTGGGGTTTGTATCGGGAACTTGTATTTCGCGTTAGCAAGCTGCTCATCGCTTATTTTTTCGTTCACCATTTCTTTTAAGGTATCAATCCAGCTGTAACCTACGCCATCTGAAAATTGTTCTTTCTGTCTCCAGGCTACACTTTCAGGTAGATACGATTCAAAGGCTTTACGCAACACCCATTTTTCCATACGCTCCCCGTTGATCATTTTATCCTGAGGGTTGATGTTCATCGCGACATCCATAAATTCTTTATCCAGGAATGGAACACGACCTTCTATACCCCATGCTGCCAGCGATTTGTTTGCACGCAGGCAGTCATACATATGCAGTTTGCTTAATTTACGCACGGTTTCCTCATGAAATTCCTGAGCGTTTGGTGCTTTGTGGAAATAAAGATATCCTCCAAAAACCTCATCTGCACCTTCACCCGAAAGTACCATTTTCACACCCATAGACTTGATGACACGGGCCATAAGGTACATTGGGGTTGAAGCACGAATCGTTGTGATATCGTAAGTCTCCAGGTTATAAATCACATCTCTGATGGCATCAAGACCTTCCTGGATGGTAAATTTAATCTCGTGGTGTACAGTGCCTATATGATCGGCTACTTTTTGAGCTGCAGCAAGATCTGGAGATCCCTCAAGACCTACAGAAAACGAGTGCAGACGTGGCCACCAGGCTCCATCCTGATCGTCGCTTTCAATATGCTTTTCTGCGTATTTTTTAGCAACCGCAGAAGTGATTGAAGAGTCTAGCCCGCCCGAAAGCAATACGCCATAAGGCACGTCAGACATCAACTGGCGGTGAACTGCTGCCTCAAGGGCGTCTCTTAATTTTTCGATGCTGGTTTCGTTTTCCTTAACGGCATCGTACTCCATCCAGTCGCGCTTGTACCATTGTTTAAGCTCGCCGTCACTGCTGTGCAGGTAATGACCCGGAGGAAATAATTGAATTTTTGTACAGGTACCTTCCAAAGCTTTCAGTTCTGAAGCTACATAAAAAGTACCGTGCTGATCCCAGCCCATATAAAGCGGGATAATCCCCATATGATCACGGGCTACAAAGTACTCGTCTTTAGCAGCATCGTATAATGAAAAAGCAAAGATTCCGTTTAACTTATCTAAAAACGCCGGACCTTCCTCCTGATACAAAGCTAAAATCACTTCACAGTCAGACTGCGTCTGAAAATCGTATTGCTTTTTAAGTTGTTTGCGTAATTCTTTATGATTATAGATCTCACCATTGGCGGCAAGAATAAGTTTTCCGTCAGGGCTTAACAAGGGTTGTTTTCCAGAAGCCGGGTCAACGATTGATAAACGCTCGTGAGCTAAGATGGCTTTCTCGTCGCTATACACTCCATTCCAATCCGGACCACGATGACGTATTTTTTTTGACATTTCTAAAAGCTGCGGTCTTAAAACTTCAGCAGGCTGTTTCAATTCATAGGCACATACGATCCCACACATAATTGTAATTGTTTTAATTTGATGGCTCAAAGATGCTATTTACATATTAACTCACAAACAAAAAAGCGATATATGATTACAATTGACAACTTTTTTTAGTTTATTTAGGTAAATCTGGAACAAAAACAAGCACTCTTCCTGTTTTTAAATTACAAATAGGATTTTAAGACCCTATTAACTAAAGAAAAGTCAGTCCACATTGTACATTTGCACGAAAGTTGACATCCACTTCATAAACATTATCTAATGAACAATATAGTAAAGACCATAGCAATTGCATTTCTGCTTTTAAGCATAGATGTTCAGGCACAAAAATTCACAGATCCCGATAAAAGTCCGTTAGACATTGCGATGTACCGCGGTCAGGATAAAGCTCCACGAGTACGTGTAATTTATAGCCGTCCTCAGAAAAAAGGCCGGGAAATTTTTGGTAAACTGGAGAAATACGGTGAAGTATGGCGCACCGGAGCTAATGAGTCTACCGAAATTAAATTCTACCGCGATATGATGGTTGGCGACTCGGTGGTACCTGCAGGCACTTACACGTTGTTTACCATTCCGGGCAAAAAGGAATGGACTGTAATCCTGAATAAAGATCTGGATACCTGGGGAGCTTACGGCTACAAGAAAGAGCGCGATTTGTTGCGCTTTACTACTCCTGCACGTAAGACTGCCGCACCTATTGAATCGTTTTCCATTTCCTTTCAACCCACCGAAGCCGGTTCTGATATGTTTTTAGGCTGGGACGATACGTATATCCAGGTTCCGTTTGAGGAAGTTGAGGAATAGTCTCTTAATAAGAATTAAAACTAATTATATGAAAAAGCCCCTTCCAAAAGAAGGGGCTTTTCTATGCTTTATACGTTCAGATTGAAAGCAGCAATTAGGGAATATTGAGGTACTTGTGCGTTTGCAGACTTATTTTCCATTTAGGATTTGCCATCACATAATCTACGATAAGCGGAGTCATCTTTTCACGAACGCTCCATTCCGGCTGTAAATACAATTCGCAAGCCTCATTAACCTTAGCTGCGTGTTCTTCGGCGAAATCAAAATCAGACTTGTTGTAGATGATTACTTTCAGTTCGTTTGCCTCCTTATAAATGCGGGGCTTTGGCAGCATTCGTTTTTTAGGCGAAAGACAAATCCAATCCCAGGTTCCGGTAAGCTCATAGGCTCCTGAAGTTTCAATATGCACCTGCATCCCTTCGGCTTTAAGCAAACCTGTAAGGTGCTCCATATCCCACATCAAAGGTTCCCCCCCTGTTACTACGATGGTTTTGCTGTATTTTTTGGCATTGGCAACAATAGCAGCAGCTTCGGTAGGCGGGTGTATGGCCGCGTCCCAGCTTTCTTTCACATCACACCAATGGCAGCCCACGTCGCAGCCTCCCACACGTATAAAATAGGCGGCGGTACCGGTATGATGACCTTCGCCCTGAATGGTGTAAAACTCCTCCATCAACGGGAGTAATTCTCCCAGCTCTACTCTGCTTGCTGTTGCCTCTTTTGTCATAGGGCGCAAAGATACACCGCCTGAAATGCATGCCAAAGCGAAGTGTATTTTATTTGACTAAAACCCCTAATCGCAGAACGCTAAACCGAGGTAATTTTCCCCGCCCGCTTGTAATACCAATCTTATCCTTATTTTTAAACCAAAATCTAAGCGATGGATCAAACGGAAGCATTTAAAGAACACATCATTGCGGGCAACACCTTCAAGGGAGATTCGATCCCGGTTGGAGCGGCCATGTTAAACGGGCAAACCATTACCGGTGCTCTGGTTAAAATTCCACTTAAAACTATGAACCGTCATGGGTTGATCGCCGGTGCTACCGGTACCGGAAAAACGAAAACCCTGCAAGTGCTGGCCGAAAACCTATCGGAAAAAGGAGTACCCGTACTGCTGATGGATATGAAAGGGGACTTAAGCGGAATTGCCAAAGCAAGCCCCGGACATCCAAAAATTGACGAGCGGCACGAAAAAATAGGCCTGCCTTATGAAGCCAAAGATTTCCCGGTAGAGCTTTTGACCCTTTCGGAACAAAATGGGGTGCGGCTCCGGGCGACGGTGAGTGAATTTGGCCCTGTGCTATTTTCGCGAATTCTGGATGCTTCAGATGCTCAGGCGGGTATTATCGCCATCCTTTTTAAATATTGCGACGACAAGAGCTTACCCCTTTTGGATCTTAATGACTTTAAAAAAGTGTTGCAATACGCCACAGATGAAGGCGGCGAGGAGATTCAGGAGCTGTATGGTCGTATTTCAACCTCTTCAGCAGGTTCTATTCTGCGAAAAATTGTTCAGCTTGAACAGCAGGGAGCAGATGTCTTTTTTGGCGAAAAGTCTTTTGAAGTAAACGATCTGTTGCGTCTCGATGAAAATGGAAGAGGAAAAATCAACATCATTCGGCTTACCGATATTCAGGATCGCCCGAAGCTGTTTTCAACATTTATGCTGAGTTTACTGGCTGAAATTTACAGTACCTTCCCCGAGCAGGGCGATAGCGAGCAGCCCGAACTGGTCATCTTTATTGACGAAGCCCACCTCATTTTTCAGGAAGCTTCTAAAGCTTTACACAGTCAGATAGAAAGTATTGTAAAACTCATCCGGTCTAAAGGCGTAGGTTTGTATTTTGTAACTCAAAATCCTACCGATGTTCCCGATGGAGTATTAAGTCAGTTAGGTTTAAAGATTCAGCACGCCCTGCGCGCCTTTACCGCAAAAGACCGTAAAGCGATAAAGCTTACTGCCGAAAACTACCCCATTTCTGAATATTACGACACAACCGAAGTGCTCACATCTCTGGGTACGGGAGAAGCTCTGGTTTCTGCACTTGATGAAAAAGGACGCCCCACACCGCTTGCGGCTACTATGATGCGTGCGCCTATGTCGCGAATGGATATTTTGAGTCAGGGCGAAATTGACGATATCAACCGAAAATCAGCCTTAATACCTAAATACAACGACAGTATTGACCGCGAGAGCGCTTACGAAATCCTTAATGCCAAAATAAAAAAGGCGGAAACCGAGGAGGCTAAAGAAAAAGCCCGGGACGAGCGTGCAACAGTTAAACGCAGCAGCAGTCGTTCAAGTGGTAATACTACCGAAAAAGCCATTATTAAAGTACTCACCAGTGCCACTGTATTACGCGGTGTTCTGGGGATTTTAAACAAAATGATTAAATAAAACACATAGCCTATTTTATGAAAAAAATCCTTTTAGCCGGTCTATTTGCCGGTATGTTAGTTACTTCTTGCTCTAAAGAAAATCCGTTTCAGGTGACTGCGACTCAGGTGGGACCTTTGACTAAAGAAACTCCGGTAAGCGATCTGAAAACTGTTTTTGCAAATGACAGTGTGGTAGATCAAAACAGCGGACTCAGCGAAGAACTTAACATTAATGCTATTGAAATCTATGAAAAAGGTGGAAAACAGCTTTTGAGTCTTATGCCCGTTAAGGAAGGGGAGCCAAAAACCATAAGAACCGTTCAGATCTTTGACCCCAGATATACTACTGAGGCCGGTATTAACCTCAACTCTACCTTTAAAGACCTTACTGACGCTTACGAGATTTCGCGGATAGAAACACTCATAAGCAGTGTGGTGGTATTTGTAGATGACATCAACGCGTATTTCACCATTGATCGTAAAGAGCTTCAGGGCGAACTGCGCTTTGATATGGAAGCTAAAGTTACCGAAGCTGAAATACCCGATGCGGCAAAAATCAAATACTTTATGATAGGCTGGTAATATTCAGCCTTTTTAAAAATTAAAGCAGTGAGCACCTATTTCATTCAGAAAAAACCTTTTGTAGTACCTACTGATGACGGCAAGTACATTGGCGAACATTTTGGCAAAGCCAGCACGGGTCAGAGTGATCTGAGTATTGCCCATATGGTTGCCCCGCCACATTGGAGTGAACCTTTTCAAACTCCCGAGTTTGACGAGTACACCTTCATTATTAGTGGCCAGAAGCAGTTTGAGATAAACGGCGAGCAACTCACACTACGGGCAGGAGAATCCATCCAAATTAAGGCCGGGACCCGGGTGCGTTACAGCAATCCTTTTGATGCGCCCTGCACCTATATTTCGGTATGTAAGTCTGCCTTCGATTTTGAAAAAGTAAATCGTGAAGCCGAATAATGATTAATCCAGTTTTATAATTTACTATCACGCAGTAATTTATAAATATGTATTAATTGTTGCTTAAAGGCTCGTTAATCTACATGAAGCTCTGCGCCTATTCCAGTACTTTAGCTCCATAACCAATATTTTAAAATTATGATCAAGATATTAGCAATCATCATGGTAATAGGTGGAGCGATCGCGCTAGTAGCCGGAGTGATGGGCATTTTTGGAAGTTTAAGCACAGGATTAAGCCCCTGGGCTCTCGCTATTTTGGGTGGTATATTTTTCCTTTCGGGGATATCTCTGCTTAAATACCGAAAAGATACTGATGTAATTGAATCTGAAAGCAAGAAGTAACAACCTGCTTAATCGTATATTTGCCCTCCCAAACAGGAGGGCTTTTTTATGCAAAAACTTTTCAAAAAACTCTTAGTAGGATCTTTAGGATTTTATATTAATACGCTGGCTTACTTAAGTCCGCGTGCTTCTGCCAGAAAAGCCTTTCGCGTTTTTAGCAAACCCCGTCAGGGAAAAATAGGACCGCATCATCAGGATTTTTTAGACTCTAACCTGGAGCCCAAACTTGAAGTTGCAGGGCTCTCCATTCAACCCTACAGGTGGAAAGGAACCGGAAAAACCATCGTGTTAGTACACGGCTGGGAAAGTCATTCGCATCGTTGGAAGGAAATGATTTTCAGACTCCAAAAAGAAAATTACAACATCATTGCCTTTGACGCACCCGCTCACGGGTATAGTGATGGCAAATATTTATATGTTCCTATCTACAGTAAGGTTCTTGATCAGGTTATTGCCATCTATCAACCGGCATTCCTGATAGGCCATTCAATGGGTGGTATGACCGTTTTGTATAATCAGGCGCAGGATTCAGCAACACGAATGGAGAAACTGGTCATCTTAGGCGCTCCTGATAAACTGGAAAGCCTGGTTGATCAATACCGGGCTATTTTAGGTCTTAATCAGAAAGCCATTGATGCCCTGGAAGCGTTTTTCAAGAGACGCTTCAATTTTAAGACTAAAGATTTTTCTTCTTCCGTATTCGCGAAAAAAATACAGACTCCTACCCTGCTTATTCACGACAAGGAAGATACCATTACTCCTGCTTCAGGCTCCCGGGCGATTCATATAGCACTGAAAAATTCAGAATATATTGAAACCGAAGGACTCAATCACAGCTTGTATGATCGTGAAGTCAATGAGAAAATAATAACTTTCCTATCTAAATAGAACAATTCTTATGCCCGGCGAAACACCTACACGTATCAACAAATACCTCAGCGAACTCGGATTCTGCTCACGCAGGGAAGCCGATAAGCTTATCGATGCCGGACGCATTACCATAAATGGCGCTGTACCCGAAATGGGCACAAAAGTTACGACAGCAGACGAGATTCGCGTAGACGGAAAACTGGTTGTGCAGGAGAAAGACAAACCGGTTTACCTTATTTTCAACAAACCGGTAGGGATTGTGTGCACCACAGACACACGGGTTGAAAAGGACAACATCATTGATTTTATCAATTACCCCACCCGCATTTTTCCGGTTGGCCGACTCGATAAAGCCAGTGAAGGTCTTATTTTCTTAACCAATGACGGGGATATCGTCAATAAAATTCTGCGTGCCCGTAACAATCACGATAAAGAGTATATCGTTGAAGTTGATAAACCGGTTACCGCATCGTTTGTAACGCGTATGTCAGACGGCCTGCCCATACTCGATACCATCACCCGTAAATGCGAGGTAGAGCAACTGGGCAAAAACCGGTTTAAGATTGTCCTCACTCAGGGACTTAACCGTCAGATACGCCGTATGTGCGAGTATCTCGGCTACGAGGTAACCCGCCTTAAACGCGTGCGTATAATGAATATTCATCTGGATGTTGCAGTGGGCAAATACCGGCAATTTACCCCGGCCGAACTTGCTGAACTCAACAGGCTTCTGGAAGGCAGTTCTAAAACCTATCTTGATCAGCAGGGTGAAGCTTCGGCACAGAAGGGCTTTATCCCTTCCGGACCCAGAAGGCGCAGAAAGGAGTAGTGATTTCCTTCAGTTTATAAACCTGTGTTAATCCTATCCTGCAACTCGTAAATTCCCACTAATTTTAAAGAAATCACTTTAGAATTATTGAGTATGGCAGATGAGAGACCTTCCGTTAAAAATGAAGACCAGTATGAGGCGCTAAGAGAGCAGGGTTATAGCAAAGAAAAGTCTGCTCGTATTGCCAACACCCCAAACGCGGGTAAAAAAGGAGGCAAAGCCAAAGACTACGAGGACCGAACCAAAGAAGAACTATACAAACAAGCTCAGGAAGTAGGCATTGAAGGCCGCTCGAAGATGAGCAAAAGCGAACTTATTGAAGCGCTGCGCAATAACTAAAACAACCAAAACACCAACCAATGCCCGCACCTTTTCACCTGGCTATTCCTGTTGATGATGTACAGAAAGCCCGAATTTTCTATAGAGACACCTTAGAACTAACCGAAGGTCGCAGCAGCGATCACTGGGTTGATTTTGATTTCTTTGGTCACCAGCTGGTGATTCATTACAAACCCAAAAGTGCTCAGGATGACGTACATCACAATTCGGTTGACGGCAAGGAAGTCCCTGTGCCGCACTTTGGCGTTGTGCTCGCCTGGGATGATTTTCATCAGTTTGCAGAAAAGCTGAAGCAAAAAAATATTGAGTTTGTAATTGAACCGTACATTCGATTTGAAGGTTTACCCGGAGAACAGGCTACCCTGTTCTTTTATGATCCCTGCGGAAACGCTCTGGAATTTAAGAGCTTTAAAGACATCTCTCAACTTTTCGCCAAATGAACAGACTCAAACCCGAACTGGTAAGGCAACTCTTCTTAATACTGCTCATTTTATTTCTTTCGGTATTAATTATTGAAGAAATGACCCCGTATTTATCGGGAGTTTTGGGAGCCATTACCTTGTATGTTCTTTTGACCAAAAGTGTAGAACGACTTATTAATAGAGGCTGGAAAGCGGGCTATGCTGCCGGTTTGGCTATGCTGGGCTCATTTTTAGTGATATTAGTACCCATCGGGTTAACCGTGATGATGCTTACTAATAAAATAGGCAAGGCGGTAAACAATTCAGAGCGCGTTATTGAGGTCATTAAAGATCAAATAGGGATTTGGGAAGCAGACCTAGGCTTCAAAGTGAGTGAATCTATTGACACCAACTCTATAACCAGCTGGGTTTCGACCAACTTACAAAATCTGGCGGGAGGTACCTTTAATGTGTTCATCGCAGTGGGTATTATGTATTTCATTCTGTATTATATGTTGGTCAATCGCGAAAAACTTCATAACTATCTTTACGCGTTTATTCCACTTGGTAAAGACAACATAAAACGTATAGGCGAAGAAAGCCAGGCCATGGTAAAAAGTAATGCTATAGGCATTCCTCTTGTAGCCTTGGCTCAGGGAATTGTAGCGCTGATTGGCTTTTTTATATTCGGAGTACCTGATCCCTTTTTCTGGTTTGTTATTACGGCGATAGGAAGTATGATTCCCTTTGTAGGAACCTTGCTGGGTATTGTACCGGTTGTAATTTTATTGGTTGCCAGCGGCAATAATCTGCAAGCTTTGGGGATTGGCATCTATGGGCTGGTCGTTGTAGGCTCTACAGACAATCTGATACGCCTTTATGTTTTAGAGCGACTTGCTAACGTACATCCACTGGTAACATTAATAGGGGTAATCGTAGGGGTTCCTCTTTTTGGATTTATCGGGTTAATCTTTGGACCGTTACTCATTAGCCTGTTTTTGCTGATTGTGAAAATTTACAAGCAGGAATACGGAGATCCCGATACCTTACTCGAACAACACCAGGAAGAGCATGTTTCAGAAAATACCACAGACTGAATTTCCACCAAAAGATAAACCGGTACTTATCTGGGACGGTAAGTGCGGGTTCTGCAAGTATTGGGTAACCCGTTGGCAAAACATGACGGGAGATTCTATCGAATACCGAACCTTTCAGCAGGCTGCAGCAGATTTTCCTGACATTCCTTTAAAAGAATTTAAAAAAGCAAGTCGTCTTATTGAAACGGAAGGCTCTGTTTATGCCGGCCCTGACTCCGCTTACCGTAGTTATGATTATTCTTCCAAAAAAAGAGTATCCCTATCATCGCTGGTACACACAAAATGCAACTTTCAGAAAGCTTAGCGATCACGGTTATAATTTTATAGCGAAGCACAGACCGGCAATGTTTAAATTGACCAAAATGATGTTTGGCAGCGATCCTTTAAACTTTAGACCCTATTGGCTTATGTATATTCTGGGTATAATTGGGCTCTTTTTTGTGGTTTTTCAATAAATTGCCTATTCATTTTAATTCATGCTGAAAATTTCAGCCTAAAATTTAAGAGATCTTTATGGCAATACTGGGCGTTGATGTAGGAGGTTCAGGCATCAAAGGGGTACCTGTTAATTTAACTAAAGAAGAATATCTAGGGGAGCGTTTCCGGCTTGACACGCCCGTTCCACGCGAACCCAAAGCAATGGTTGAGACTATTGCACAAGTGGTAAAACACTGGGACTGGAAAGGTCCTGTAGGTGTGGGTTTCCCCACCGTTATCCACAAAGGAAAAGCATTAGAACACGGAAATCTAGACAAATCCTGGCTGGGTGTTCAGGTTGATGATATGATCTCGCAACGCATAGGTCTCCCGGTAAATGTGATGAATGATGCAGATGCGGCAGGCCTTGCCGAAATGGAATTTGGCGTGGGAAAAGGCGTAAAAGGTCTTGTTGTTGTCGTCACTATTGGAACCGGTATAGGCAGTGGCGTGTTTTTTAACGGCGAACTCATCCCAAACTTTGAATTGGGACAAATGCGCTACAAGAAAAAGACAAGTATTGAAGAATATGCCTCAAGACGTGTGCGTCTCGACAATGATATGAGTTTTAAAAAATGGGGTAAACGCTTCAACCAGTTTATACAGATGTTAAGTACCATGTCTCAGCCCGAATTGATTATTATAGGCGGGGGTGCCAGTAAAAACCTGGATGAGTATATCAAATACCTTAAAACCGATATTCCCATTATGGCTGCGCATACGCGCAATCATGCGGGTATCATAGGAGCTGCGCTGGGAGCACGGCATCTTTTAAACTAAACCACTCTGCACTAAAAGTGCAGAGGTTTATTTTACTGGGGACTGAAAGTCCCCTTTCTTATTCCAATATAAAATTGGAATTATCAGTACCATCGCGACGATGATGGTCTAAATAGTCATTGACCATCTTGTCGGTCACATTGCCTGTGCTCCATACTCCATAACCACTCGCCCAAAAATGTTGACCCCAGTAACGCTCCTTAAGCTTTGGAAACTCTTGTTGCAACTTGCGAGAAGACCTCCCCTTTAGTTGCTTTACAATATAGCTAACATTGGTCTTAGGGGCATATTCTATATGCATATGGACGTGATCGGAACTAACTACTCCTTTCATTATCTCTATCCCCTCTGCTTCACAAATTTGTATCAAAAGCTCTCGACAACGAATCTGAACATCTCCACGTAAAACTTTATATCGGTACTTGGTAACCCAAACAATATGACAGGTCAACCTGCTCACAGTATGAGAGCCTCTTCTTAAAGTATTGCTCATAGTGCCAAATTATAGATTTTTTCGCAATACTAAAGTTCTGCAATAAATTGCAGGGTTTTAAACCCTTACCTGAGACCAATAAAACACCAAAAAAGAGGCTCTAAAGCCTCTTTTTTAGTTCAAGTAATCATCAACTTAGTTTTTATTGTGACGTGCTCTTGCAAGTAAGGTATTCTTCAACAGCATCGCGATTGTCATAGGTCCTACTCCACCGGGTACCGGTGTGATAAAATCTGCCTTTTTACTCACCGCCTCATAATCTACGTCACCGGTAATGCGGTAACCGCGTTCTTTGGTCGTATCGGGTACACGGGTGATCCCCACATCAATAATGGTGACATCATCCTTAACCATATCAGCCTTTAAAAATTCGGGCACCCCTAAAGCAGTAATGATGATATCGGCCTGTTTGGTAAGCTCTTCCAGATTTTTTGTGCGGCTGTGCGCCAGGGTTACGGTGCTGTTTCCGGGATTTCCTTTTTGAGACATTAAAATACTCATAGGGCGACCTACAATATGGCTGCGGCCAATAACAACGGTGTGTTTACCTTCGGTAGGAACTTTATAACGCTTCAGCAATTCCATAATACCGAAAGGTGTTGCAGGAATGAAAACCGGCATATCCTGAGCCATCTTACCAAAGTTTGTAGGATGAAAACCGTCTACATCTTTATCGGCATCAACAGCAAGAAGCACTTTCTGCTCATCAATATGTTTTGGTAACGGAAGCTGAACGATATAGCCGTCAATTTCAGGATCTGCATTGAGTTTTTTAATCTGATCAAGCAATTCTTCTTCAGTAGTTTCTTCCGGAAGACGGATGAGGGTAGATTCAAAACCAATACGCTCACAGGCTTTCACCTTGCTGCCCACGTAGGTTAGACTTGCCCCGTCATTTCCTACCAAAACAGCTGCGAGATGCGGAACCTTTTCGCCCCGCTCTTTCATCGCTTTTACTTCTTCAGCAATCTCGTTTTTAATATCGTCGCTGGTTTTTTTTCCGTCTAGTATTGTCATTTTTTATTCAGTTGGCAGTATCAGTTGGCAGTTTTCATTTACAGCCAAACTTTCCTGGATTATTAATCATATAGTTTATGAGTTTCCCTATTTCCTTACTCTTTTCAAGTCTAGAATTATAATATTCTTCAGATATGTATTCACAAGCAAAAGCAAAGCGTAACCAAGTCTGTGTTTCACCGTTTTCTGCATCACAATCAGTCAATTTGCTTATAAAATGTCTTTCATACTTTCGCTTTCTATATGCTTCAGACATATTTGCGCACACCGACCTAGAGCATCTTCTAATTTGATCAGTTAAGGAATAGCATTCCTCTTTTGGAAAAGATTTAGAAACCTCAAAGATTTCCATCGCCAGATCAAAAGCTTTTTGATAAGCAATTAAATCTTCAACACCCATAATCAAAAAATTAATTCCTGCTTACTGAAACTGCAAACTATAAACTCTAGACTATCTCATATTATTCATCATCTGCATCATCTTGGCCCCACCGCCGCCTTGCATCATTTTCATCATTTTGCTCATTTGATCAAACTGCTTGAGCAATTGATTTACTTCCTGAACCGATGTACCACTACCTTTACTGATGCGTTTTTTACGACTGCTGTTGATAATAGAAGGTTTCGTACGCTCATCCGGCGTCATACTGTGAATGATGGCTTCGATACCTTTAAAAGCATCGTCATCAATATCAAGACCTTTAAGCACCTTACCGGCACCGGGAATCATCCCGATCAGGTCTTTCATATTACCCATTTTTTTGATCTGCTGTATTTGCTTCAGGAAATCATCAAAACCAAATTGATTTTTGGCAATTTTCTTCTGCAGCTTTCGGGCTTCTTCTTCATCAAACTGTTCCTGAGCACGCTCAACAAGGGACACCACATCTCCCATTCCGAGAATTCGGTCTGCCATACGGGAAGGATAGAACACATCGATCGCTTCCATCTTTTCACCGGTACCGATGAATTTGATAGGCTTGTCAACTACCGTTTTAATAGAAAGAGCGGCACCACCTCGGGTATCACCATCTAATTTGGTAAGAATTACCCCGTCAAAATTAAGAACGTCATTAAAAGCTTTTGCGGTGTTTACAGCATCCTGACCGGTCATCGAGTCAACCACAAAAAGGGTTTCCTGAGGCTGAATTGCCTTATGGATAGCAGCAATCTCGTTCATCATCACCTGGTCTACCGCAAGACGACCCGCGGTATCAATGATCACTACATTAAAACCATTGGCTTTGGCGTGAGCAATTGCCGCTTCCGAAATTTTTACCGGATTCTTTTCTTCCTTATTGGAGAAAACCTCAACCCCTATCTGATCTCCTACTACATGAAGCTGATCTATCGCCGCAGGACGATACACGTCACAGGCAACCAAAAGCGGCTTTTTAGTTTTTTTGTTTTTTAAGTAATTGGCCAGTTTACCGGAGAACGTGGTTTTACCACTACCCTGCAAACCGGACATAAGGATTACTGAAGGATTGCCCGAAAGATTGATGCCCTCTGCATCCCCTCCCATGAGTTCGGTTAACTCATCCTTTACGAGTTTGGTCATTAACTGACCCGGTTTAAGGGCGGTAAGTACATCCTGTCCCAGCGCTTTTTCTTTTACCGTGCTGGTAAAATCTTTAGCGATTTTATAGTTAACATCTGCATCTACAAGGGCGCGACGTATTTCTTTAAGGGTTTCGGCAACATTGACTTCCGTTATCTGACCGTGCCCCTTAAGCACGTGCATCGCCTTATCTAACTTATCACTTAAATTATCAAACATAGAGTGTATCCTAAATATCCTCCTGACTTGCAGAAGGCATCGTGTTGAACTTCAAAAACACAACTGCGGGCAACTGTGTGGTTTTCCACTTTGTGGAAGGGTTGCAAATTTAATGATTTTAGGTCTGAGTTTAAAGATTTACTCCCGTTCTATTTGCTCAATTACAAAAACGTGCGGAAAGGTGATTGCAGCTAGAAATGAAAATAAAACCGGAAGGAACAGCGAGTCTTCACCACCTATAAAATAATAGATCACAAGCAAACCAAAAAGCGCAGCAAGCCAGTAAAACAGGGAGTTGATTAAATACTTACGCAATGATCCTGATGAAACATCCCCATATAGAAAAGTGATTTGATCATAAAGCGAAGGCAAACTGTGCCAAATCACAAAGTAAAAGGCAAATCCCAGAATAAGGGGAGCTATGCTGAAAATGAGTCCGAAAACCAAAAGGTAAAAGGCTTCCAAAACAAAATTACCGCTAAACTTTTGATAACCCACGACGCTCAAAATGACGAGCAGGCCCAGATTCACGAACAAAAAGGGGGCGAAAAATGCTGTTGGTAATTGAAACCCGGTTAAGTCGTATACCACCTCAACAACTTCAGGCTGATTGAAATAAAAGATTAAGGCAAAAATGAAAAGGCCATACACAGTAGCATAAACCGTAAAAAAAATGGACTGCTTTTTTAATTTTCCAGACCAGTGCTGCTCTCCAAAGTGGTAGGCACTTATACCCACAAAAAACATCAAAGTAACTAAGGGTATCAGGTAAAAACAAATCGCACCCAGAAGTACCACCGCAATGTAAAGCAACAGATACTGCTGTTTACTCATTTTAAGCCTCAGGCCTTCCTTTAAATTAAGCAATAACCTGATATCATTTGAGCCGTGTAAAATGCCGATGGTAAGAATTAAAATAAGGGCAAGAATATTCTCTCCCGAAGTTGAAAGAAATGACGTGAGCCACAGGGCAAAGAAGGTCAAAACTATCATTATTGCTTTCATACGAGTAAATTCTTACTATTTTTTCAGAAAATAACTTTAATTTTTGTTAAATACACAATCAGTTTGTTTAACTATTTCTAAATTTAGTTAAACAAAAAACATATTGCTATGAAAACATTTACTTTGGCTCTCGCCGAAATTTCAAAAATGGCAGCAGACGATTACGTAGGCTTCACATTTTTCGTAGGGAGTATGGCTATGATGGCCGCGTCTGCATTTTTCTTTTTATCAATGAATGACTTTGAGCGTAAATGGAAAACTTCCATTTTAGTTTCTGGTCTTATTACCTTTATTGCAGCAGTGCACTATTTCTATATGCGCGGGTACTGGGAAAGCTTCGGTGAATCCCCAACGTTTTTCCGTTATGTTGACTGGGTACTTACCGTGCCGCTGATGTGCGTTGAATTTTACCTCATTTTACGGGTTGCAGGAGCAAAACGCTCTTTGATGTGGAGATTAATTATCCTCTCGGTAATTATGCTGGTTACCGGTTACATTGGTGAAACCATCAATCGTGATCAGGCCTGGTTATGGGGCTTAATCTCTGGTATTGCATATTTCATTATCGTTTACGACATCTGGCTAGGTAAAGCTAAAAAACTGGCTACCAGTGCCGGTGGTAACGTGCTTAAAGCACATAAAGCCCTATGCTGGTTTGTTCTCGTAGGATGGGCAATTTACCCGCTTGGTTATATGGCAGGTACTCCGGGATGGTACGACGGTATATTTAATGGCTTAAGTATGGATGTTATTTACAACATTGGTGACGCCATAAACAAAATAGGTTTTGGTCTTGTTGTTTACAATTTGGCTGTAACCTCTACGGGTAGCAAGAAAGTTGCTGCATAATACTTTTTAATTAGCGTTAAAGAGAAATGGTTTCCAATTTGGAAACCATTTTTTTTGCTTCTACTTCATCCATTTTACACCAATCTCAATAAAAAAAACCCCGCTATTAACGGGGTTTCAGTATAAGTACAACCTGGTATCTACGATTTTAAAAGTGTCAGTTTTAAAGCGGCATTTGTTGTGCTTTGTAACTCGATTCGGGTTGCTGTTTGAGATACCACTTCGTAAGTACCTTCAAGTACGCTAAAAATAGTACTGCCTTCAAATTCGATCTCCACAAAGACTTCGGTCTCCGATTCAAAATCATATTCACCTTCTACATCCTGAACAATTCCGGTTGCTGCATTTCTCACGATGATCTCCCCGTCATTGGCAAACTCAAAAGTATAATCTGCAAGGAATGCCATTGTAGTCAATGTAGACTCAATTCTAAAGTTTGCATCGGCCATTAAATCTTCCAGTTCATCTTCCAGATCATCAGCAAGATCTTCTGCCTCATCCTCTGCGTCATCTTCTGCCTCACAGCTTTCTAATTCCTGAGCAAGTTGCGCATCAGAAGTTATGGTTATGGTACCTGAACTTGCTGATGTAGCCGTAATAGGATAGTCTATACTAAAGAACTGATTGTCCTCAAGATCATCAATAAAATTGTACATCTCACGCTTTCCGGTAATTACCACGCTTCCGGTTTGCTGTGCACTGGCGTCAAAAGTCAATAAAGTAACCGGATATTTAATGTCGAGACATTTAATGATGTCATCACGTGAATCATCGGCATCTTCGCAGGCATCTTTTAATGCTTCAAACTCATCTTCATTATTGATGGTTACTACCGTGTAGTTGCTCAATTGCATTTGGATAGGAAATTTAAATTCTACAAAATCATCATCTCCTTTAATGCTTCCAAAAATATCCACAACAAGCGAAAGCATAGCTTCATTGGTTAAGGTATATTCCTGCCCATTGATCTCTGCTACCACGGGATAAACAACAGACGCGCAACTTATTCCGTCTAAAATATCGTCATCAGAACCATCTGAAGCCGAACTACGCACCAGCAAGTCTGCCGTTTTGCTGCTGGCACTATTAGTACTTTCGCCCTCATTGATTAATTCACTTTCTTCAGTCTGACAGGAAGTAAATGTAAAAGCTGCCAAAACAGCTATGCTCAAAATTGATTTTAGTTTTTTCATTTTATTAAATTTAAAATTGCGATTTGGTTTTAATTCGTTTTCGTGAATAAGACAACCCAACGTAATTTTACCCTACCCCAAATAAGTAGAAATTTTATTTTTAACTAAATTTAACAATACCAAACCCCTACAAACCCCTTGAAAAACAGCGACTCAGAAAATTTATGTAAGGAGCCCACTTATAAAGCTTTTTACACCTCCTATGCACAGGGCGCTAAAAACTTTGCCCTTTATAAGTGCGGAGATGAGGCACAGGCGCTTGATCTCACGCAGGAGGCTTTCGTAAAAATATGGCAAAATTGTGCAGATATCGATTTAAGCAAAGCGAAAACCTACCTGTTTACCACCATAAACAACCTTTTCCTAAATGCAGTGAAGCATCAGAAAGTGATGCTCAACTTTGAAAAAAACAACACTAAGAAAGACCGGTCTTTTCAGGATCCGGAATATATACTGGAAGAAAAAGAATTTAAAGCACAATTAAGTCGCGCCATTGCAAATTTAACCGAAGCTCAACGCGAAGTTTTTTTAATGAACCGTATAGACGGCAAAAAATACCGCGAGATCGCCGAAACTCTAGATCTCTCTGTCAAAGCTGTAGAAAAGCGTATGAGCCAGGCTCTGGCCAGCCTTCGTGAACAAATTCCAAATATTTAACAATCTAAGGGTAGGGTAAAACGGTATTCAGTTGTCTTACAGATGCCCACAAGCAAGAATAATGAAAAACGAAAAGCTCATATTAAAATGGTTAAACGGTAACTTAACGCCCGAAGAGCTGGAAGCATTCAAGAAAACCGAAGATTACAAGGCTTATGCTAAAATTGCCGACTTTTCAAAGGAGCTCAAACCCGAACTTCTGGATACCGAGCAAACCTATCAGGATCTTGAGAAGCGCCTGCAATCGGTGAAAAAAGAGCCTAAAGTTATTAAACCAAACTTTGGCTGGGTGCGCTATGCCGCCGCGGCAGTGGTAGCCGTGCTAATTTCTACCTGGTTCTTTTTGGGCTCTAACGGAATTGACACGAAAACCGGCTTTGGCGAGATTGCTCAAACCCAACTGCCCGATGACTCTGAAGTCATTCTAAACGCAGGCAGTTCCTTAACTATAGACGAAAAAAACTGGGACAGCGGAAACCGAAAAGTAAACCTGAATGGCGAAGCTTTTTTTAAGGTCACCAAAGGCAAAAAATTCACCGTTCACACCTCAGCGGGTGATGTGCAGGTGTTGGGGACGCAATTCAATGTAAAAGAACGCGATTCCTACTTTGAAGTACACTGTTATGAAGGAAGGGTTAGCGTTACCCGGGCGACAGACAGCCTTATTTTAGAACCGGGAGAACGCTATCGCTTTTTAGATGGTACAGGTGAAAAAATCACCGGTCTTCCTGATGCTAAACCGGCCTGGTTAGATAAAGAAAGCCTTTTTGATGCTGTACCGCTTGAGCTGGTTTTTGACGAAATGCAACGCCAATTTGATATTAAAATCGAAGCTTCTGCGGTAGACACCAGACAACTGTATTCAGGAGGCTTTAGTAATACAGACCTGCAACTGGCGCTTCAATCGGTTTGCATCCCGCTTAACCTCAGCTACGAGATTGAAGATGCTGTGGTAAAAATTTCGCCCGATGCTCATTAAAACCTACATCACTGCGATCGTACTTTTCGGTTTTCTGAGTCTGAAAGCTCAGGAACAAATAGCAGTCATTCCATTTCTAAATACACTGGAATCGCAGTTTGACGTAAAATTTGCTTACAAAACAGAAGATTTGGAGCACCTGAAAATACGATCTGCTACTTTTGAAAATCTGACACTTGCTTTAAAATATATACAGGAAGAAAGTCCGCTTGAGGTTGAAAAACTAAGTGATCGCTATATTGCACTTACACTAAAAACCGGTACGCTTAGCTTTTGCGCTATCCTGAAAGATGCTACAAACTTTTCGGTTTTAGCCGGGGCTGAAATACGCGTAACAGGCACCAATCAAGGTGGTATTTCGGGCTCTAAGGGCCAATTTCAACTTCGTGATATAGCTCCGGGTGCAGAGCTCGAAATCAGCTATCTGGGCTATGAACGCTTAATTGTAAAAGCCGCTGATTTGATTTCGCAGGGCGGAAACTGTAAAGAACTCTATCTCAAACCGCAGGATTTTAAGCTTCCTGAAATTGTTGTCTCCCGTTTTTTAACCCGTGGTTTGCAAAAAAGCGTAGACGACCGGTTTATTATAAACAGTGAGCAATTTGGCATACTTCCGGGGCTGGTAGATCCCGATATTTTACAAACCATTCAGGTGCTTCCTGGAGTGGAAAGTATTGACGAAAGCATCAACAACATCAACGTACGTGGTGGTACTCAGGACGAAAACCTGATGTTGTGGGATGATATCGTAATGTATCATTCCGGTCACTTTTTTGGACTTATCTCGGCTTATAATCCCAATCTCACCAAAAAAGTTTCGGTGATAAAAAACGGAACCCCTTCTGAGTACGGCGGCGGAGTGAGCAGCACCATACGCATGAATACCGAAAATGAGATCGGCAACAAAATAAGCGGCGGTGTAGGTCTTAACGGATTAAGCGCAGATGCCTTCATACAAATCCCCTTTGGTAAAGCTGTTGCCCTGCAACTTTCCGGCAGACATTCTATCGCAGACCAATTGCAAACGCCCACCTATCAGGCGTATTTTAAACGCAGTTTTCAGGATTCGGAGATTGAAGACGAAAACAACACCTCCTTAGATGATGGTGCCCAATCTGATTTTAAATTCTACGACTATACCGCAAAACTTTTAGTCGACTTTAATGAAAATCACAAAGCACGCGTTAGTTTTATACAAATCAGCAACGAACTTTTTTACGCAGAACAGAATGCGGCAGCAGCAAATGTTACCAAAACCAGCAATCTCGATCAGCAAAATATCGCCATCGGCGGAAACTTAACCTCAACCTGGTCTGCAAACTATTCCACGTTTGTAAATGCCTATTTAACCAAATACAATATTGATTCCCGCGAATTTTTTACCGACTCAGAGCAGGAATTACTGCAGGAAAATGAAGTGCTGGAAACCGGGATTAAACTGAAAGGTATTCAGCAGATTGGCAAAAATCTGGAATGGCTGCATGGCTATCAATTTACCGAAACCGGCATTCGCAACGGTACTCGCGTGAGCAATCCGTTATTTTCCCAACGCCAAAAAGACGTGGTTCGCAGCCACAGCGCCTTTACCGATCTTACCTATAAATCCTCAAAAACCTTTTTAAGAGCGGGCCTGAGAGCTTCGTACTTTGAAAAGTTTGAAAAACTGAGACTTGAGCCCCGGCTTAACGCCAGGCAAAAACTGGGAGCCTATGTTGCCCTCAAGGCTCAGGGCGAGTTTAAATACCAGACCGCAACTCAAATAATCGATTTTGAAGAAGATTTTCTGGGTGTTGAAAACCGCAGGTGGATTTTGGCTAACGACAACGACATTCCGCTGATACGCAGCAAGCAATTTTCGGGTGGAATGGAATTTAAAAAGAATGGCTGGCTGCTTGACTTAAGTGGTTTTTACAAAAATGTAGCGGGTATAACGGCTTCCAATCAGGGTTTTCAAAACCAGTTTCAGTTTATAAAAACCTCAGGCTCCTATGAAGTTAAAGGACTTGAATTTATTTTGAATAAAACCAAAAAAAATTACAGCGTTTACCTCACCTATACCTTTTCAACCAATGATTATCAGTTCGAGAGTCTGGTTCCCGATCAATTCCCAAATAATACCGATTTGAGACACTCGCTCAATCTCGCCGGTAACTATTCGATCTTAAAGAATCTGGATATTGCGCTGGGCACAACCTACCATACCGGCAGACCCTACACGGTTCCTATTGCAGGTGAAGAAACCATCTCATCGGGTAACGGGCGTATTGTAAACTACGGCTCGCCCAATGCTGAAAATCTGGATGATTTTTTACGCGTAGATGCCTCTGTAAATTACAGTTTTGAGGCCGGCCCCATTCAGGGTAAAGTTACCCTGGGTGCCTTGAACGTGCTCAATGCCAAAAATCCCATTCAGCAATACTATATCGTGAATCCGGAAGACACTACAAGAGCGCACGCCATTCGGAACAATTCACTGGGTTTTACGCCAAATGCTTCGCTGCGAATCAATTTCTAATTACATCCGCTCGGGCACATCAATCCCCAGTAAACCAAAAGCAGATTCAATGACCTCTGCTACTTTTTTAGATAAGGCTACGCGGAAACTTTTCTCTGCATCGGTATCTGCTCCCAAAATAGAAATCTGCTGGTAGAATGAGTTAAATTCCTTCACCAGATCGTAGGTATAGTTGGCAATCAGCGCCGGACTGTGATTTTCTGCTGCAAGCTGAACCGTTTCCGGATACAAGACCATTTGCTTGATGAGTTCTTTTTCTTTGGGCTGAAGATTTTCATAACTAAGCGTCTCCGGCACCTTAAGTTCTTCAGCCTTTCTCAAGATAGACTGAATTCGCGCGTAGGTATATTGAATAAACGGCCCCGTATTCCCTTGAAAGTCTACAGACTCTTCCGGGTTGAACAAAATGCGTTTTTTAGGATCTACTTTTAAGATGTAATATTTTAACGCCCCCAGACCGATGGTTTTGTAGAGCTCCTGCTTTTCTGCATCGCTGTAGCCATCTAGTTTACCCAGTTCCTCTGCGATTTTTCCGGCGGTTTCTGCCATTTCTGAAACCAGATCATCGGCATCAACCACAGTACCTTCGCGGCTTTTCATTTTTCCGCTAGGTAAATCTACCATCCCATAGCTTAGGTGATACAGATTCTCGGCCCAGTCATAGCCCAGTTTTTTCAGTATTAAAAACAGGACTTTAAAGTGATAATCCTGCTCATTCCCCACGGTATAAAGCATTCCGCCTACATCAGGATGATCTTTTACCCGCTGAATGGCGGTACCAATATCCTGAGTCATATACACTGCAGTACCATCACTGCGTAAGACCAGCTTTTCATCAAGACCATCTTCGGTTAAATCACACCAAACCGAACCGTCTTCCTTTTTATAAAACACGCCTTTTTTAAGGCCCTCTTCAATATTGTCTTTTCCGAGTAAATAGGTATTGCTTTCGTAGTAATAGCTGTCAAAATCAACACCCAGATTTTTATAGGTTTCTTCAAAACCTTCATAGACCCAGCCGTTCATTTTTTTCCAAAGCGCGACCACTTCAGCGTCGCCTGCCTCCCACTTACGCAGCATATCCTGAGCCTCGAGAATGAGTGGCGCTTCTTTTTCGGCTTCCTCTTTGGTTTTACCCTGAGCAACTAAATAGGATTGTTCCTCTTTATAAGCTTTATCAAACTTCACGTAGTAATTACCCACGAGCTTATCGCCCTTAAGTCCGGTTGACTCCGGTGTCTCGCCATCACCAAATTTCTGCCAGGCCAGCATACTTTTACAGATATGAATACCCCGGTCGTTAATGATTTGGGTTTTATAAACTTTTTTACCGGAAGCCTTTAAAATTTCGGCAACCGAAAAACCTAACAAGTTATTACGAATATGGCCCAGGTGAAGCGGTTTATTGGTATTAGGCGAAGAATACTCGACCATCACAGCCTTACCTTCAGGGGCTTTGTGACCAAAGTTTTTTTCAGAGCGAATGCTTCCGAAGAAATCCAGATAATACCCATCTGCAACCAGCAGATTGAGAAAGCCTTTAACCACATTAAAATCAGAAATTTCGGCAAGATGTTCTTTTACATAAGACCCTATCTGCTCTCCAATTACCGCAGGATTACCTTTGGCCACCCGCAAAATGGGAAACACCACTACGGTAAGATCGCCTTCAAAATCCTTACGGGTAGGCTGAATTTCAACGGTTTCCAATTCGGTTTTAAAGAGATGCTGTACCGCGTCTTTAACGGCTTGAGTAAGCTTTTCTGATAAATTCATGAGTCGTATTTCTGAAGGCGCAAAGATACGTAAACTAGCTTGGGAGAAGACCTCGAGCCTAAAAATTGATGCTAATTTTATCCCGTGGGAATCTTAAAATCCTTTAAGGCCTGACTTAGAATTGAAAATGCCATTCTCAAACCTAAACCTCAAAGACCTCTGAGACCGGTCTGATAGCTGTCTGTTTTAGTTTAATGCCGTATCTTTAAAAGAAAAAATGCTTTTAAACGTTTCGTACAACAATCCCGAGGTCAAGCGAAAAATAAATGAGGCCGTAGGGCCGGCATTTACCTTGCGCGAACGCATTAAAATGCGGGGCATCGGCTCTTCAAAACTGTTTATTACCACCACCAGTATTGAGATTCACAACTTACTGGTTCTGGACAGTTATGTAAACACCTGCAATATCGAGATGCGACCCAACGGTATCATCGTGGGCTTCCGTTCTTTGCTGGAGTCGTTTGCGCTGATTATACCCTATTACAAACTCAATTTATACAAGGGAAAGGCCGAAGAATACAGCATTTACAAGGACCAGTATTTTATAAAAATCCGGGCGAAAGCAAAAGACAAAGCCACACATAATTTTATGAAGAAGATTCTTGATTACAAGGCTGCGCATTTGCCTCTGGGACCGGAAGATTTGTAGTTACTTTCTCTTCAGGAAACTGGCAACCAGGGCAAGCACTCCAAGACCGATTAACAGCAGAGATTCTGTGGTAAGGCCTTCTTTGGCAGATACTTCTAGCGGACCAAAATCGACCACTTTTTGAGGAATTAAAGCCTCATACAGGCCCAAAGCGATCAAAACAAGACCTACCACCACTGTAATTGTGCGCATGGTTAAATTCATAATCAATAAGATTTAAAGTTATCATAAGATACTACTTTGGGCGGTTTACAACTCTAAAAAAGCCTGTTTAAATGTGTATCTTTATTAAAAAGCCATTATGAAAATACTGCTTACCGGAGCTAACGGTTACATCGGGATGCGCCTGTTACCACTTTTACTGGAAGCAGGACATCAGATTGTATGTGCGGTTCGTGATAAAAACCGCCTGTCTGTAAATGCAAAAACCCGCGAACAAATAGAGATCGTGGAGATCGATTTTTTAGACGATCCGCAGCCGGGCAAACTCCCGAAAGATTTAGACGCGGCCTATTATCTCATACATTCGATGACCTCCTCTACTTCTGATTTTGATGAGAAAGAGGAACGTTCTGCCCGTAATTTCAATATCTATCTTGAAGCGACAGATTGCAAACAGGTGGTGTACTTAAGCGGAATTGTCAATGAAGAAAACCTGAGTAAACACCTACAGTCCCGCAAACGCGTGGAGGATGTACTCTATCAGGGAAATTTTAATCTAACCGTTTTGAGGGCGGCAATTATTGTAGGTTCGGGCAGTTCGTCTTTTGAGATTATAAGGGATTTGTGTGAAAAACTACCTATAATGATCACGCCCAAATGGGTGAAGACCCGTTGCCAACCCATCGCCATACGCAATGTCTTGCAATACCTCACCGGGATGCTGGGTCATGAAAAATGCTACAACGAGTCTTTTGACATTGGTGGTCCAGATATCCTGTCTTACAAACAAATGATGCTGCTTTACGCGCGGGTGCGAAAACTTTCCCTTACCATCATAGATGTGCCGGTCATGAGCCCAAAGATTTCATCCTACTGGCTGTACTTTGTGACCTCAACCAGTTATAAACTCGCGCTCAATTTGGTAGACAGTATGCGGGTTGAAGTGATATCTAAAGACACCCGTCTTCAGGAGTTGCTCAAAATCAAACCCATCAATTACGTTGATGCGATTAAGTTAGCTTTTGAAAAAATAGAACAAAATCAGGTGGTCTCCAGCTGGAAAGATTCGATGGTAAGTGGGCGTTTTAGGAAAGACCTCAGCCATTATGTGAAGGTGCCCGAATTTGGTTGCTTAAAAGACCGGCAAAGCATCAGGCTTGAAAATCCGGAGCAGGCTCTTGAGAATATTTGGTCTATTGGCGGAAACCGCGGCTGGTACTATGCTGATTTCCTTTGGAAAATACGCGGCTTTATAGACAAAGTCGCTGGTGGCGTGGGTTTAAGACGTGGCCGTACACACAGCAATGAGATTTATGAAGGCGACTCTCTTGATTTCTGGAGGGTTTTACTAGCAGATAAAGAAGAGCGCCGACTTTTGCTTTTTGCCGAAATGCGCGTACCCGGTGAAGCCTGGCTAGATTGGGAAATTGACGAGGATAATGTACTGCACCAAACCGCCACCTTTAGACCGAAGGGTTTATGGGGAAGGTTATACTGGTTTAGTATGTTACCGTTTCACTACTTTATTTTCAGCGGCATGATACGCAATATTGCGAACTACCAGCAAAAAAATAAATAGGCCAGGCCTCTAGAATGCTTATGCTTTAGGCAGGAATACTTCAGCCATCATGCAACGGGCGCTTCCGCCGCCACAGGTTTCTATGGTGTTTAAATCACTGCTTACTATTTGACAATATTTAGTAATCTGTGCGATTTGTTGTGCATTGAGTGAGTTGTGAGCACTTGCACTCATTACCAGAAACTTTTCGCCCTGATCATTTCTAACCTGAAGCATATTACCTGCAAACTGGTGCATTTGCTCCTCTGAGATAGCGATGATCTCTTTACCCGATTTTTTAAGCTGATCAATAACAAGCTTACGCTCTTTTTTATCGTCAATCGTGTCCAGGCAAATAACGCAGAATTCTTCTGCAACACACATCATCACATTGGTGTGGTAAATAGGAAGGCGTTTGCCGTCTACACTTTGATAGGCATTAAAAACTACGGGGAAGTACTCAAAATCCTCACAGAATTCTATGAAGAGTTCCTCGTCTGCGCGTGCCGAAAGTGCACAATAAGCCAGTTCGTTTTGCCGGTCCAGAACAATACTTCCGGTGCCTTCCAGAAAAATCCCTTCTTCTTCAGCTTCGGTATAATCTACAACGCTCTTAATCTTAAAACCAGATTCTTCAAGCAGTTCAAAAAACTCTTCGCGACGTTCTTTTCTGCGATTTTCGGCATACATCGGGTAGATAGCCACATTGCCGTTTTCGTGCGTGCTCACCCAGTTATTGGGAAAGATGGAGTCTGGTGTGTCGAGCTCTTTTTGATCCTGTAAAACCAAAACTTCAATGCCGTGGCTTCTTAGTTTATTTACAAAGGCATCAAATTCCTGCTGGGCTTTGGCATTGATTTCCTCATTATTTATCGAAAGTTTTTCCTGAAAATAATTATTTACCGCTGTTTGTTCGTTCATTCTAAACGCTGCGGGACGCACCATCAACAAGGTGCCGGTTATTTGTTTATTCATAGGGATTATAATTGAATATTATTCGCGTACCAAAGGGAGTGTACTGCAACGCAATAGTCCTTCCTGCTTGGAGATTTCAGCATAGGGTACTTCTTCTACGGTTATGCCTTTAGACCGAAGCCATGTATTTAAACGTGTAAAATTGCGCTCGGAAATCACAACATCGGGAGCGATTGAAAATATGTTTGAATTCATATGAAACATTTCTTCGGAAGTAATTTCGAAAACATTTTCAGACCCGAAAAAGTTTACCAACCACTGGTATTCCTCTTCAACAAGAAATCCATTTTTATGAATAATCGCATATTTTTCGCCCACGGGCTGAAAACAACAATCTAAATGCAGGGCATTTTCATAAGGATTGGTATTAGACTTTCTCAGGTTAAAGGAAACAACTTTTTTATTGGGAAACGTATTTTCCAAGCAGGCAACCGCATTCATATTGGTACGGGCTATTATATAATCTGAATAGTCATCACCCCGATACGTCCCGACAAAAATGTAATCGCCGTGCGGCATGACATCGCCTCCTTCTATATGAGCTTCCTCGGGAAACCGAATGACTTTTTCAGGATCAATCTGGCTTAACACATGTTGAATGGCATCGAGTTCCTGCTCCCGATCGGGTAAAATATTTGCTTTTATAAAAACGTCATCAATCACAAACCCAATATCACGTGCAAAAATCTGATTGTAATTTTCTATGATTTTTGGGCGAAATACCTGTACTCCATACTTATTAAAAACTGCTTCCACTGCTTCAATCTCGCGCATCATATCCTCTTCTTTGGGATAGGTTTTTTGCTTGATATGAAGCATAGACTTGGGATCGTAAGCATCTTCCAGAGAAGGCACTCCGCCATTGCTACGTGCAGTTCCCAGCAATACCGACCGTAGTCGTGATGTCTCGTCGTTGATGTTGAGTTTTATCATAGCGTCTTTAATTAGGGGTAAATATAAAAACATAAAGCGGGTATTTGATCTGAAATCAAAAACCCGCTTCCTGTGTTATTCAAGTTGGCGTCTTAGCGCTCTTCCATTGGTTTAAAAGATCGAAGCGTTTCACCTATATAAACCTGTCTTGGTCTTCCTATAGGTTCTTTGCGCAAACGCATTTCGCGCCATTGAGCAATCCAGCCCGGTACGCGTCCCATTGCAAACATTACGGTAAACATTTCTACCGGGATTCCCAAAGCTCTGTATATGATTCCGGAATAGAAATCAACGTTAGGATACAACTTGCGTTTTACGAAGTAGTCATCTTCTAAAGCTTCTTTTTCGAGACCCTTGGCTATTGCCAATACTTCATCTTCTACACCTAGCTGGTTTAGAACATCATCTGCGGCTTTCTTGATGATTTTAGCACGGGGATCAAAATTCTTATAGACCCGGTGACCAAAGCCCATTAAACGGAATGGATCGTCCTTGTCTTTTGCTTTAGCCATATATTTTTTAGTATCACCACCATCTGCTTTAATACCCTCCAGCATTTCGATAACAGCCTGGTTTGCACCACCGTGAAGCGGCCCCCATAGGGCAGAAATACCTGCAGATATGGATGCAAAAAGACCTGCGTGAGACGAGCCTACAATACGCACGGTTGACGTAGAGCAGTTTTGCTCGTGATCTGCGTGTAGGATAAGAAGTTTATCTAAAGCTTCTATAATTACAGGATCAAGCTTGTATTCACTATTGGGTTTTGAGAACATCATTTTATGCAGATTTTCTACATAAGTAAGATTGTCGTCCCCATAATCCAGAGGCTTGCTCATTTTGGTACGCATGGTCCAGGCTACTAAAACCGGGAATTTACCCAGAAGTTTTACAATAGCCTTATACATATCTTCTTCAGAATCTACATTAACAGCCCCGGGATTAAAAGCGGTAAGCGCAGAAGTTAAGGAAGCCAAAACCCCCATTGGATGGGCAGATTTAGGAAAACCGTTTAGGATCTTTTTAATATCCTCATCCACGTGATTTTCCTCCTTAATGTCTTTGTGAAATTTCTCCAACTGTTCCTGAGTAGGCAGCTCTCCAAAAATTAAAAGATAAGTAACTTCAAGAAAAGATGCTTTTTCTGCAAGTTCTTCAATGGCATACCCACGGTATCTCAGAATGCCTTCTTCGCCATTCAAAAATGTAATTGCACTCTCGCAACTACCGGTATTCTTAAAACCGGGATCCAGGGTGGTATAACCTCCCGTTACTCCTCTTAATGTAGCGATATCGATTGCAAGCTCCTTTTCAGAGCCTTCAACGATAGGAAATTCATAGGACTTGTCTCCTATTATAAGTTTAGCATGATCTGCCATTATCGAATATATTTTTAGCTGATTATCAAAAAATTCAAGAGTTGCTAAAGTACGAAAATGACGACGATATTTAAAGTATAATGCGGCTTTACAAGGTTAAAAAAAGTTTAAATCAAGGCAATTAATGCGCATTTCAGACTATTTAGGTAAGCATTTGATAAAAAGAAAAAATAAACCTGAGCTAAATATGCCCATAAAAAAAGGGGCAACGCTGCAAAGCAGTGTAAACCCCTCACCCAACTTCAAAATTTAGATTCCTTAATTGGTGAAAAAAGAGCGATACGTACTTGATTTCAGAATCGCTCTTTCACCCAACTTCAAATTTTTCAGCTCTTAAACAGATACTGTTGGGTTTTGAAATCTAAATTTATTTTTGTTGTCTTGTGTGTACGAATGTACTGTTTTTATTTAGAAAAAAACACACTATATCGTAAATAAATAACACTTAATCGTCGAATTAAGTGTTATAGTTATTTTTTACTAGAATAAAATCTCAAAACTATTTGAACCCATTTACAGTTTGTAAAAGGGCAAAAAAAACACCCCGATTGGGGTGTTCTTCATTTTATTTTACCTTAAAGGCTTTCTCCTTAGGGAAGTAAGCTACAGATCCCAACTCCTCTTCAATACGCAAGAGTTGATTGTATTTTGCCATACGGTCACTACGTGAAGCCGAACCGGTTTTAATTTGTCCTGTGTTAAGAGCCACAGCAAGGTCTGCAATAGTATTATCTTCCGTTTCTCCAGATCTGTGAGACATTACAGAAGTATAACCGGCATTATGAGCCATATTTACCGCCGCAATAGTTTCGGTAAGGGTACCTATCTGGTTTACTTTAATTAGAATTGAGTTTGCGATACCATTTTCAATACCACGTGAAAGGCGCTCTACGTTGGTAACAAAAAGATCATCTCCTACAAGCTGCACTTTATCCCCGATTTTTTCGGTTAAAGACTTCCATCCTTCCCAGTCGTTTTCGTCCATACCATCTTCAATAGAAATAATGGGATATTTAGAAGCTAATTCTGCAAGGTATTCAGCCTGCTCTTCGCTGGTACGTACTACACCTTTATCGCCTTCAAATTTGGTATAATCGTATTTTCCGTCAACATAAAATTCTGCAGAGGCACAGTCTAATGCAATCATCACCTCTTCTCCAAATTTATAACCTGCATTTTCAACGGCCTTTTGAATACTTTCGATAGCATCTTCGGTTCCTTCAAGAGTTGGCGCAAAACCACCCTCATCTCCTACAGCAGTACTCAAACCGCGGTCGTGAAGCACTTTTTTGAGATTGTGGAAAATTTCAGTTCCCATTTGCATGGCATGCGTAAAGTTTTTAGCCTTTACCGGCATAACCATAAATTCCTGAAATGCGATAGGGGCATCACTGTGAGAACCACCGTTAATGATATTCATCATAGGTACCGGAAGCGTGTTTGCACTTACACCGCCTACATAGCGATATAAAGGCATATTTAGTTCATTTGCGGCAGCTTTGGCTACTGCAAGTGATACTCCCAGAATAGCATTTGCTCCGAGTTTTGATTTATTTGGAGTACCGTCAAGTTCGATCATGGTCTGGTCGATCAGGTTCTGTTCAAATACAGAAACACCCAAAAGTTCCTGAGCAATAACAGCGTTTACGTTGTCTACTGCTTTAAGTACACCTTTCCCCATATAATCTTTACCACCGTCACGTAACTCCACTGCTTCGTGCTCTCCGGTTGACGCTCCTGAAGGAACAGCGGCTCTGCCCAAAACACCATTTTCGGTTACTACATCTACTTCAACTGTGGGATTACCTCGTGAATCAAGGATTTGACGTGCATGGATATTGATTATAATACTCATTTTTTATTAAAATTGATAGGTTAATTAAGTATGCGCAATATAAGCAATACTGTACTATTTAACAGATATAGCCGGCGCTAAAAGCGCCTTTTAATAATTATTTAAAACACGCGTAACTTTAACCTGTTTAGGCAAAAGAACTGCAATAAAGCCTGCATTCAGGGATATATTCATCAAAAAAAAGCCCCGTTAAAACGGGGCTTTATGCACTTATACGGTTTGTTTTGACATCCGCTCAATAAATTCATCAAAAAGGTAGGTCGCATCGTTAGGACCCGGGCCTGCTTCCGGATGGTACTGCACAGAAAAACAGTTCTTGTTCTTCATTTTTAGTCCCATTACGGTATTGTCATTAAGATGCTTATGGGTTACCTCTATATTCGGGTTATTAGCAGCTTCATCATAGTTTACTGAAAACCCGTGGTTCTGTGAGGTAATTTCGCCTCGTCCGGTTTGATTGTTAAGTACAGGATGGTTAATACCTCTATGACCGTGATGCATTTTAAAGGTACTGATTCCATTTGCCAATGCAATTATTTGATGTCCCAGGCAAATACCAAATAGCGGATAATCTTCTTCTATAATCTGCTTAGCTACTTCAATCACACCCTTGAGAGGTTCAGGGTCACCGGGGCCGTTAGACAGGAAGAAACCATCCGGATTGAAAGCTTTCATTTCTTCAAAACTGCTGTTGTATGGAAAAACCTTGATATACATATCGCGCTTGGCCATATTTCGCAGAATATTTTTCTTAATCCCTAAATCTATAGCGGCAACCTTAAAAGTTGCGTTTTCATCTCCATAGAAATAAGGCTCTTTTGTAGAAACTTTAGAGGCCAGCTCCAGGCCATTCATATCGGGCACCTGAGCCAGTTGCTCCTTAAGACCTTCAATGTTGTCAACATCTGAAGAAATAACCGCGTTCATAGCCCCGTTATCCCGTATGTAAGCCACAAGAGCGCGGGTATCTACATCTGAGATTACAAAAAGATTGTTTTTATCTAAAAAAGACAGCAAGGACTCGTCAACCTGCTTTCTGGAATAATTGTAACTAAAATTGCGGCAAATAAGACCCGCGATTTTTACGGTTTCAGATTCAGTCTCTTCATTATTCCCTCCATAATTACCTATATGCGCATTGGTAGTCACCATAAGCTGACCAAAATAAGAAGGGTCTGTGAAAATTTCCTGATAACCGGTCATACCGGTGTTAAAGCATACCTCTCCGAAGGCCGTACCCTCTTTATTTGCAACTGCCTTTCCGTAAAAAATGGTTCCGTCAGCTAAAAGAATTAAGGCTTTTCTGTTTGTCTGGTACTTCATCTCGTGTTCCTGTAAAGTGTTAGATTTTTTTCAAAAATAATTATAAAAAAAAGGATAAACCGAAACGGCTTATCCCTTTTACTTTATGCAATGCTAAAGATTTTCTTATTCTTCCTCATCAGAAGCTTTTTTCTCTTGAACCGGTGCATCTTCCTTCTTAGGAGCCGCAGCTGCCGGAGAAGTCTTTTTACCTGCTCTACGAGTAGATTTCTTCTTGGTTTTACCAGAGTTGTATAACTCATTGTAGTCTACCAATTCAATCATCGCCATATCGGCATTATCTCCAAGACGGTTACCCAACTTGATGATACGGGTATAACCTCCCGGACGATCGCCAACTTTAACAGCAACATCTCTAAAAAGCTCTGCAACTGCATCTTTTTGACGCAATTTGCTCATTACGATACGACGATTGTGCGTGGTATCTTCTTTAGATTTTGTCACTAAAGGCTCTACAAACTGCTTAAGTGCTTTTGCTTTTGCAACAGTAGTGTTGATACGCTTATGCTCGATAAGTGAGCAAGCCATATTAGCAAGCATTGATTTTCTGTGCGCAGTTTTACGCCCTAGATGATTGATTTTTTTTCCGTGTCTCATGACATTTTTAAATTTAAGCTACCATCTTGCTCTACCCTTTTTGAGGAGCAAAATATGGAGCATTACTAGTCTTTATCTAATTTATATTTTGAAAGATCCATCCCGAAGTTAAGACCTTTTACATTTACAAGCTCTTCCAGCTCTGTAAGTGACTTTTTACCGAAGTTTCTGAATTTCATCAGATCATTCTTGTTGTAAGAAACAAGATCACCAAGAGTTTCTACTTCAGCAGCTTTTAAACAGTTAAGTGCACGCACTGAAAGATCCATATCAACCAGTTTGGTCTTAAGAAGTTGTCTCATGTGAAGGGACTCTTCATCATAAGTTTCAGTTTGAGCAATCTCATCTGCCTCAAGAGTGATGCGCTCGTCAGAGAACAACATAAAGTGGTGGATGAGTGTTTTAGCAGCTTCGGTCAAAGCATCTTTCGGATGAATTGAACCGTCTGTGATGATTTCAAAAACCAGTTTCTCGTAGTCGGTTTTTTGCTCTACACGATAGTTTTCAATACTATACTTCACATTCTTAATGGGAGTATAGATTGAATCGGTAAAAATGGTACCAACAGGAGCATTTTGCTTTTTGTTTTCTTCTGCAGGAACATAACCACGGCCTTTCTCAACAGTGATTTCCATGTTTATGCTAACATTCTTTTCCATATTGGCGATAACCAGGTCAGGATTAAGAATTTGGAAACCGGAGATAAACTTCTGGAAGTCACCGGCTGTTAATTGTTCCTTATCTGAAACAGAAATGGTTACAGTCTCATTGTCAATCTCATCGATTTGTCTTTTGAAACGCACCTGTTTCAGGTTGAGTATGATTTCAGTAAAATCTTCTACAACTCCTGCAATGGTTGAAAACTCATGATCTACACCTTCAACACGTACCGAGGTGATTGCGAAACCTTCTAATGAAGATAGCAATACTCTTCGAAGCGCGTTACCAACAGTCAAACCATAACCTGGCTCTAAGGGTCTGAATTCAAACTTACCCTCAAAGTCGGTAGAGTCGATCATTATGACCTTATCAGGCTTTTGGAAATTTAGTAATGCCATATTCTGTTTTCTAAGAGTTGTTATTATTATTTAGAGTACAATTCAACGATAAACTGCTCGTTGATATTTTCAGGAATCTGAATACGTTCAGGAACTGAAACGAATGTACCTTCTTTTTTATCGTTGTTCCAGGAGATCCACTCATAAACGTGGCTTGCGTTAGAAAGCGATTCCTGAATTGCTGTCAAGGATTTTGACTTTTCACGTACCGCAACAACATCTCCTGCTTTAATTTGGTAAGATGGAATGTTTACCAACTCCCCGTTTACAGTAATGTGTCTGTGAGATACTAATTGACGTGCAGATCTTCTGGAAGGGGCAATTCCCATTCTGAAAACTACGTTGTCAAGACGTGATTCGCAAAGCTGAAGTAAAACAACCCCGGTAATTCCGGTAGCGCGGGTAGCCTTTTCAAACATATTACGGAACTGATTTTCTAAAATCCCGTAAGTATATTTTGCTTTTTGCTTCTCCTGAAGCTGTATTGCATATTCAGACTTCTTACCGCGACGTCTGTTGTTTCCGTGTTGACCTGGAGGATAGTTTCTTTTTTCAAAAGATTTGTCATCTCCAAAAATCGCCTCACCAAATTTACGTGCGATTTTAGTCTTAGGACCGGTATATCTTGCCATTGTATAGTGTATTAGTTGGGGTGATTAAGGAATTAAGGTCTGGTCCTTCGCAAAATCAGTACTCCCCGATTGATATGAAAAATTAATTAAACTCTTCTTCGTTTAGGTGGACGACATCCATTGTGTGGTAGTGGAGTCACATCGATGATCTCGGTTACCTCGATACCGCTGTTGTGAATAGAGCGAATTGCAGATTCACGACCGTTACCCGGTCCTTTCACATACACTTTCACTTTACGCAAACCAGCCTCGTGAGCAACTTTACTTGCATCCTCAGCAGCTAGCTGAGCAGCATAAGGAGTGTTTTTCTTAGATCCTCTAAAGCCCATTTTCCCTGCTGAAGACCAAGAGATCACGTCACCTTTCTTATTAGTCAAAGAAATTAAAATGTTGTTGAATGATGCCGAAACGTGAGCTTCACCTACCGATTCAATAACAACCTTACGCTTTTTAGTGCTTTTTGCAGCTTTAGCGTTTTTTCCTCCGCCTTTAGTGTTTTGCTTTGCCATTCTTACTTATTATTTAGTTGCTTTCTTCTTGTTAGCAACCGTTTTACGCTTACCTTTTCGGGTTCTAGAGTTATTCTTGGTACGTTGACCGCGAAGTGGTAAACCAGAACGGTGTCTGATACCACGGTAGCAACCAATGTCCATAAGACGCTTAATGCTCATAGAAACCTCACTTCTAAGTTCACCTTCAATCTTGTAGGCACTTACCGCGTCACGAATACGACCAATTTGATCATCGTCCCATTCGGTAACTTTAAGGTTTTCATCAACACCAGCTTCTGCTAATATTTTCTGAGCTCTGCTTTTTCCGATTCCAAAGATGTACGTCAAAGCGATTACACCTCTTTTTTGTTTTGGGATATCTACCCCTGCAATTCTAGCCATAATCCTTAACCTTGTCTTTGTTTGAACTTAGGGTTCTTTTTGTTAATAACGTATAATCTTCCTTTGCGACGTACAATTTTGCAGTCTGCGCTTCTTTTCTTTACTGATGCTCTTACTTTCATCTTACTAGTATCTATAAGTTATACGAGCCTTAGATAAATCGTATGGGCTCATTTCAAGTTTTACTTTGTCTCCCGGTAGCAATTTAATGTAATGCATACGCATTTTACCCGAGATGTGTGCGGTCACGATATGACCATTTTCCAGCTCAACGCGAAACATTGCGTTAGACAATGCTTCAATGATTGAACCGTCTTGTTCTATTGCTTGTTGTTTTGCCATTATGCTACTGCTTTTCTGTTCTTACCTGTTTTCATCAATCCATCATAATGTCTATTCAACAAGTATGAATTTACCTGTTGCATAGTATCGATAGAAACCCCTACAAGAATAAGTAACGAAGTACCACCGTAAAACAACGCCCAACCTTGCTGCATACCCAGTACGCTCACTGCTATTGCAGGGAATACTGCGATTAAAGCAAGGAAAATAGATCCCGGAAGGGTTATTTGAGACATAATTCGGTCTAAATACTCAGCAGTTTCTGAACCCGGTCTGATGCCTGCGATAAAACCACCGCTGCGTTTTAAATCATCTGCCATTTTATTGGTAGGCACTGTAATTGCCGTATAAAAATAGGTGAAGATGATAATAAGTAGACCAAATACAAGATTGTACCAAAAACCGAAGATGTTTGTGAATTCACCGGCGATAGTTTGAGCAGTATCTGACTCAGATAGTCCAATAACCGCGCCAGGAATAAACATAATCGCCTGAGCAAAAATGATAGGCATTACACCTGATGCATTTAACTTAAGCGGAATATACTGTCTGCTTCCAAAAACATTGCGCTCATAGCTGCCACTGGCAGTTCTACGAGCATATTGAACCGGAATCTGACGCACAGCCATTACGAGCAGTATCGACAGCAGGATAATCACAAACCAAATTACAAGCTCAATCAAAATCATGATTAAACCTCCATTAGACTCAGTTACACGAGACACCCACTCCTGAAGGAATGACTGCGGCAAACGTGCGATGATACCCACCATAATAAGAAGTGAAATACCATTACCGATTCCTTTATCTGTGATCTTCTCTCCCAACCACATTGCAAAAATACATCCGGTTGTAAGGATAATTACAGACGAGATGATAAACATTACCTGGCTTTCCATTACGAAAGCTTCCGGAGGAAGTATACTAAACAAGTTAGTAATATACCCCGGTCCCTGAATTAAGGTAATTGCTATGGTTAACCATCTGGTAATCTGATTTATTTTGCGACGCCCGCTTTCCCCTTCTTTTTGTAGTTTTTGCAAATACGGTACCGCGATACCCATAAGCTGCACTACAATCGAAGCAGAAATGTACGGCATAATACCTAATGCAAAAACGGAAGCATTAGAAAACGCTCCTCCTGTAAATGCATTAAGCAACCCAAGCAAACCACCATCTGTCTGCGCAGAAAGGTTGGCCAGCTGAGAAGCGTCAATACCCGGAAGTACGATCTGAGCCCCAAAACGGTAAACCAAAAGTAAACCGAGGGTAAGAAGAATTCGATTCTTCAACTCTTCAATCTTCCAGATATTTTTAATCGTTTCTATAGCCTTCATGCTGCTTGTGTTATAAAGTTACTGCTTCTCCGCCTGCTGCTTCAATAGCTTTATGTGCCGAGGCCGTAAATTTATGAGCACTAACTTTTAGTTTAGCTTTTAGCTCACCACGACCTAAAATCTTAACTAAATCATTTTTACCAGCTAGTCTGTTTTCTACTAAAACATCAAGAGTTACTTCATCTTTGATTCTTCCAGCATCAACATATTCCTGCAAAGTATCAAGGTTAATCCCTGTGTATTCCTTACGGTTGATGTTATTAAAACCGAATTTAGGAACACGTCTTTGAAGTGGCATTTGCCCACCTTCAAAACCTACTTTTTTAGAATATCCTGATCGTGACTTCGCACCTTTGTGCCCACGGCCAGCGGTTCCACCATTTCCTGTGGCTTCACCACGACCTCGCCTGCTGTCGTTCTTTTTTACCGAGCCTGCTGCCGGTTTTAGATTGTTTAAACCCATTTTATAACTGTTTAAGCTTCTTCTACAGAAACCAGATGACTTACTTTATTAATCATGCCCAGGATGTTAGGAGTATTTTCATGCTCCACAACCTGATTCATTTTTCTAAGACCCAGGGCCTCAAGTGTTCTCTTTTGGTTTTGAGTGCGATTGATAGCACTTTTTACCTTAGTTACTTTAATCTTTGCCATTGTCTTACAATTATCCTTTAAAAACTTTATCTAAAGAAATTCCTCTTTGCTTAGCTACAGTCTCTGCACTTCTCATTTGTAAAAGGGCATCAAAGGTAGCTTTTACCACGTTATGTGGGTTAGAAGATCCCTGATTTTTTGATAATACATCGTGAATACCTACAGATTCGAGTACTGAACGTATTGCACCACCGGCAATTACCCCTGTACCAGGAGCAGCAGGCATCAACAATACGCGAGCACCGCCGTATTTTCCTTTTTGTTCGTGTGGAATTGTGCTTTTGTTAAGTGGAATACGCACTAAATTTTTCTTTGCGTCTTCTACAGCTTTAGCAATTGCACTGGCAACATCTTTAGACTTACCAAGACCCTGACCTACAACACCGTGCTCATCACCTACAACTACAATAGCAGAAAAACCAAAAGCTCTACCACCCTTCGTTACCTTGGTAACACGTTGAACACCAACTAAACGATCCTTAAGATCCAGTCCGCTTGGTTTTACTAACTCTACGTTTTTATATTTTTGATACATAACTTCTTAGAATTTTAATCCGCCTTCTCGGGCTCCTTCTGCTAATTGTTTTACTCTTCCGTGATACAAGTAACCACCTCTGTCAAATGCTACTGCTTCGATACCTGCTTCCTTTGCTTTTTCGGCAATTGCTTTACCTACTTCTTTAGCAACCTCTGCTTTATTACCGTTTGCTTTAAAACCTTTGTCTCTTGAAGACGCAGCGCTTAAAGTTTTACCGGTAGTATCGTCAATGATCTGCGCGTATATTTCTTTATTACTTCTATATACAGAAAGTCTCGGACGCTCTGCAGTACCGGCAAGTGATTTACGGATTCTGCGACGTATTTTATTTCTTCTTGTGTATTTTGAAAATGCCATAACGCTATATATTATGCAGATTTACCTGCTTTTCTTCTGATTTGTTCTCCTACAAACTTGATACCTTTTCCTTTGTATGGCTCTGGCTTACGGAAGCTTCTGATTTTAGCCGCAACCTGTCCTACTAACTGCTTATCGTAAGAAGTAAGTTTTACCACAGGGTTCTTACCTTTCTCAGTAACAGTCTCAACAGTTACCTCTGGTGCAACTTCTAAAACTATATTGTGGGAAAAACCAAGTGCAAGATCTAATTTTTGACCCTGATTGCTTGCTCTGTAACCCACACCAACTAATTCTAAAGATTTGGTGTATCCATTAGAAACACCCTCAATCATATTAGCAATCAATGCACGATATAAACCATGTTTTGCCTTATCTTCTTTCTTATCAGAAGAGCGCTCTAACGTAATAACGCCATCTTCAACTTTAATATCTATGCTAGAGTACTCTTGCTTAAGCTCTCCTAACTTCCCTTTTACCGTAATCATATTATCAGCTACATCGACAGTAACTCCAGACGGTATTGTAATTGGGTTTTTTCCTATTCTTGACATTGCTCTGTTTTTTTAACTGATTAATATACGTAGCAAAGTACTTCCCCTCCTACATTCTCTTGTTGAGCCTGCTTCCCGGTCATTACACCTTTAGAAGTAGAAACAATTGAAATTCCTAAACCATTAAGAATACGAGGTACATCTTTAGAAGATGCATATTTACGTAAACCAGGCTTACTGATTCTTTGAATATCTTTGATGACAGACTCTTTGGTCTCTTTGTCATACTTAAGAGCTATTTTGATAGTTCCCTGAGCGGTCTTATCTTCAAATTTGTAGCTCAAAATGTAACCCTGATCAAACAAGATCTTGGTTATCTCTTTCTTAAGGTTTGAAGCAGGAATTTCCACAACTCTGTGGTTTGCTGCTGCTGCGTTTCTAATCCTTGTTAGAAAATCTGCAATAGTATCTGTATACATTTATATTTAATTGCGGTTTTGGTTTTCACCTGTACCTGAGCACAAATGAACCTGAAACCAGTTTATCCTTAGTTTACCAGCTTGCCTTTTTAACACCTGGTATAAGACCTTGATTGGCCATTTCGCGAAACATAACACGAGAGATTCCAAAAGTTCTCATATATCCTTTAGGACGACCAGTCAACTTACAACGGTTGTGCTGACGTACAGGAGATGAGTTTTTAGGCAACTTTTGTAATGCTTCATAATCACCAGCCTCTTTTAAGGCTTTTCTTTTTTCAGCATATTTGGCCGCCATTCTCTCACGTTTTCTCTCGCGAGCTTTCATTGATTCTTTTGCCATAATTTACTTCTTTTTAAAGGGTAGCCCCAATTGAGTTAATAATGCTTTAGCTTCCTTATCGGTTTCGGCAGAAGTTTCAAAGGTAATATTCATACCTTCAATCTTACGTACTTTGTCGATATCAATTTCAGGGAAAATAATCTGCTCGGTAATACCTAAGCTGTAGTTTCCACGACCATCAAAGCCGGTAGCATTGATTCCGTTAAAGTCGCGTACACGTGGCAATGCAGAAGTGATCAAACGATCTAAAAATTCATACATACGCTCTCCGCGCAAAGTCACTTTAGCCCCGATAGGCATGCCTTTTCTCAATTTAAATGCCGCAACGTCTTTCTTAGAAACAGTTGCAACAGCACGCTGGCCAGCAATGTTGGTAAGCTCCTCAACCGAATAATCGATTAATTTCTTATCTGCAACTGCCGCACCTACGCCTCTTGAGATTACAATTTTCTTCAATTTAGGAACCTGCATAATATTTGCATACCCAAATTCTTCTTTAAGAGCCGCTATTACACGCTCTTTATATTCTGATTTAAGTCTTGAAGTGTAAGCCATAACTAAATTACTTCATTTGATTTTTTAGAATAGCGTACTTTCTTATCACCTTCCATACGGTAACCTACACGTGTAGCATCACCATTACCGTCTACTAAAGACAGATTTGAAATGTGCAAAGCAGCTTCTTTCTTAGCAATACCACCCTGAGGATTAGATGCGCTAGGCTTCTCATGTTTAGAAACCAGATTCACACCCTCAACGATTGCTTTGTTCTTATCTTTAATAACACGTTGTACTTTACCTTCCTGACCTTTATGGTCACCGGCAGTAACACGAACGGTATCTCCAACTTTTATTTTAAGCTTTGTCATCTTAATTCGTATTAAAGCACCTCTGGCGCTAATGATACAATCTTCATGAATTGCTTATCACGAAGTTCTCTCGCAACAGGACCGAATACACGGGTACCGCGCATTTCACCCTGAGCGTTTAGCAACACACAGGCGTTGTCATCAAAACGGATGTATGAACCATCCGGACGACGCACCTCTTTACGTGTACGCACTACAACTGCTGTAGAAACGGCTCCTTTTTTAACCTGGCCGTTAGGTGTTGCATCTTTTACAGAAACAACAATCTTATCACCTACAGAAGCATATCTTCTTTTGGTACCACCTAACACACGGATAGTCAAAACTTCTTTTGCTCCGGTGTTGTCAGCTACTCTTAATCTTGATTCTTGTTGTAACATAATTACTTAGCTCTTTCAATGATTTCTACAAGTCTCCAACTCTTTGATTTACTCAAAGGACGTGTCTCCATTATCCTTACAGTATCTCCGATATTGCAGTCATTTTGCTCGTCGTGTGCTACGTATTTTTTCGTCTTTAAAACGAATTTACCATACATAGGGTGTTTTACTTTTTTTACCTCAGAAACCACAATTGATTTCTGCATTTTATTGCTGGTAACAACACCTATACGTTCTTTTCTTAAATTTCTTTTTTCCATCTTAAGCAGCATTATTGTAATTCGCGTTTTGTAAGTTCGGTAGCTATACGAGCTACAGATCTTCTTAGACCTCTAAGCTGAATGGGATTTTCGAGAGGAGAAATAGCGTGAGCCATTTTAAGGTCGGTATAAGCTTGTTTAGCTTTTACCAATTCCTCTTGTAATTCTGCTACAGATAGTTCTTTTACTTCTGATTGTTTCATTTTTCTAGAATTTAGTCAGCTTGATAATCCCGAGCGATTACATATTTTGTTCTTACAGGAAGCTTCTGAGCAGCAAGTCGCAAGGCTTCGCGTGCAACAGGCTCTGATACCCCTCCTATTTCAAAAAGCATTCTGCCGGGTTTAACGACAGCTGCCCAATACTCAACAGCACCTTTACCTTTACCCATACGAACCTCAAGAGGTTTTTTCGTAATAGGCTTGTCAGGGAAAATACGTATCCATAATGAACCTTCACGTTTCATATAACGTGTAGCTGCAATACGAGCTGCTTCTATTTGTCTTGACGTAAGAAAATTAGAATCTAATGATTTAATCCCAAAAGTCCCATTTGAAAGTTGATGCCCTCTTCCGGCATTTCCTTTCATCCGGCCCTTCTGTTGCTTACGGAATTTTGTCTTTTTAGGCTGTAACATCTTGTTTTACTTTAAAAAATTACTTTCTGCGGCGTGCTTTAGGTGCTCCTGCTGCACGACCAGCCTTTCCTCCTTGCTTCTTAGCAAGACCTACTAAAGGAGATAACTCTCTCTTTCCGTAAACCTCACCTTTCATGATCCACACTTTGATACCCAATCTACCATAAGTAGTATGCGCTTCTACCAAAGCATAATCAATATCAGCTCTGAATGTTGATAAAGGAATACGACCTTCTTTATAAGATTCCTGACGAGCCATTTCCGCCCCGTTTAAACGACCTGAAATCTGTACTTTAATACCTTCGGCATTCATACGCATTGCAGCCGCAATTGCCATTTTGGTTGCACGACGGTAAGAAATACGGCTTTCGATCTGGCGGGCTATAGAGGATGCCACCAGGAAAGCATCAAGTTCCGGACGTTTGATCTCAAAAATATTGATCTGAACTTCCTTATTAGTAATTTGTTTAAGTTCTTCTTTTAACTTGTCTACCTCTTGACCACCTTTACCGATAATGATACCGGGACGGGCAGTAGTGATAGTAACGGTTACAAGCTTAAGCGTACGCTCAATAATTACTCTAGACACACTGGCTTTTGATAAACGAGCGTGAATGTACTTTCTAATCTTATCGTCTTCGGCAAGTTTATCACCGTAGTCGTTACCACCATACCAGTTAGACTCCCATCCTCTGATAATACCTAGGCGATTCCCGATTGGATTTGTCTTCTGTCCCATTTATTAATTGCTTTGTGTGTTATCTTTAGCACCAAGCACAACTGTAACGTGATTGCTGCGTTTTCTTATTCTGTGTGCGCGACCTTGTGGTGCAGGACGAAGTCTTTTTAACATACTTCCTCCATCTACACGGATCTCTTTAATAATCAAGTCTGCATCTTCTATACTTGCATCCTCGTTTTTCTCCTGCCAGTTTGAAATAGCAGAAAGAACCAATTTCTCAACACGACGAGATGCTTCCTTGTTACTAAACTTCAATATTTGAAGCGCCTTCTCTACTTGCTGACCACGTACTAAATCTGCAACTAAACGCATTTTACGTGGTGAAGTAGGGCAGTTGTTCAGTTTAGCAAAGGCTATATTACGTTTAGCCTCTTTTCTCTGCTCTGCTTTTTCCTTTTTACGAACTCCCATAGCTTCAATTATTTTTTACCTTTATTTTTTGACCCCGTGTGACCTCTAAAAGATCTCGTAGGTGAAAACTCTCCTAACTTATGACCTACCATGTTTTCTGTCACATATACAGGAACAAACTGGCGACCATTATGTACAGCTATAGTTTGACCAACAAAATCAGGAGTAATCATAGAGGCTCTTGACCAGGTTTTGATTACTGTCTTTTTGTTAGACTCTATATTAGCTGCAACTTTTTGCTCTAACTTATAGTGAACGTAAGGTCCTTTTTTTAATGAACGTGCCATATCTTATTATTTCTTTCTACGTTCTACAATATATTTATTACTCGCTTTTGTCTTCGTACGCGTTCTGTAACCTTTAGCAGGTATACCTTTTCTAGAACGTGGGTGACCACCGGAAGCACGACCTTCACCACCACCCATTGGGTGATCGACAGGGTTCATTACTACTGGTCTTGTACGTGGACGACGACCTAACCAACGTTTTCTACCTGCTTTACCAGATACAATAAGCTGGTGATCACTGTTAGAAACAGCACCAATGGTTGCCATACAATTTGCAAGAATCAAACGCGTTTCACCAGATGGTAATTTTACTGTCGCAAATTTACCATCACGAGCCATAAGCTGCGCGAAAGCACCAGCACTACGAGCCATAATAGCTCCCTGACCAGGACGTAATTCTATACAAGAAATAATAGTTCCCAATGGAATATCAGAAAGTGGAAGTGCATTTCCAATTTCAGGAGCAACACCAGAACCAGAAACGATGTTCTGATCAACCTGAAGTCCGTTAGGAGCAATAATATATCGCTTCTCACCATCCTGATAATTCAACAAAGCGATAAATGCAGTACGATTAGGATCATACTCAATTGAAGCTACTGTTGCAGGAACACCTTCCTTATTTCTTTTGAAATCAATAACGCGATAGCGCTTTTTGTGACCACCACCTTTATAGCGCATGGTCATTTTTCCTTGACTGTTTCTCCCTCCAGACTTTTTAATCGGAGCCAATAGGCTTTTCTCCGGCTTATCAGTAGTGATGGCGTCAAACCCATTTACTACTCTAAATCGCTGTCCTGGAGTGATTGGTTTTAATTTTCTTACTGACATTTTTTTGTCTTAAATGTTACTATAAAAATCAATCACATCACCTTCCGCCACCTGTACAATAGCTTTCTTAAAGCCACTTGTTTTACCAGTGATCATACCAGATTTTGTGTATTTGGTACTACGATCAGGGCGAACGTTCATTGTTCTTACTTTAATTACCGAAACACCATAAGCCGCCTCTACAGCGTTTTTAATTTCGATCTTATTCGAACCGGGATTTACTTCAAACGTATAACGACTGTGAAGCTCGCTATCGGTTGTAGCTTTTTCGGTAATCACGGGTTTTATTAAAATACTCATGTTGTTACTTACTTAAAGTTTGCTCAATTTCTTCTAGAGAACCTTCCAAAAACACTACATTATGAGCATTCATAATTTTGTAAGTGCTTAATTCTGAACTCGTTATAACCTCAGAGGTCTTTAAATTGCGTGACGACAAATATACATTATTATTTGAAGCACCCAATACAAATAGAGACTTTTTATTTTCAAGCCCTAAACCAGCCAAAACATTGATGAATTCTTTGGTTTTTGGGGTATCAAAATTGAAGTCTTCAATTACGGTAATCGCGTTCTCTTTTGCCTTAAGTGTTAAAGCTGAACGACGTGCAAGACGCTTAAGTCCTTTATTCAATTTGAAGGAATAATTACGTGGTCTTGGACCAAACATTCTACCCCCTCCTTTAAATACACCAGACTTAATACTACCAGCCCTTGCAGTACCGGTACCTTTTTGTTTTTTGATCTTACGGGTACTACCTGCAATCTCAGCACGCTCCTTAGACTTGTGCGTACCTTGTCTTTTGTTGGCAAGGTGTTGCTTTACATCTAGGTAGATAGCGTGATCATTAGGCTCTATACCAAAAACAGCATCAGAAAGGTTTGCCTCTCTCCCTGTTTCTTTTCCTTTAATATCAACTACTGCTACTTTCATTACCTTTCAATAATTACATAAGAATTTTTATGACCAGGCACACAACCTTTAACCACAAGTAGATTCTTTTCAGCAACTACTTTTAAAATTCTTAAATTTTGAACTTTTACTCGCTCATTTCCCATTTGACCCGCCATACGCATTCCTTTGAATACTCGTGCAGGATACGAAGCCGCACCGATAGAACCGGGAGCTCTCAAACGGTTATGCTGACCGTGAGTTGATTGACCAACACCACCAAAACCGTGACGTTTTACAACCCCCTGAAAACCTTTACCTTTTGAGGTTCCCACAACGTCAACAAACTGACCTTCTCTAAAGACATCTACAGTTACTGCATCGCCTAATTTAAATTCTCCTTCAAAGTCCTGAAATTCGACAACTTTACGCTTTGCAACTGTACCTGCTTTCTTGGCGTGGCCTTGAGCAGCTTTATTTGCAGTCTTTGCGTCATCGAAACCTAACTGAAGGGCACTATACCCGTCAACCTCTTCGGTTCTGACTTGGGTAACAACGCAGGGACCTGCTTCGATAACGGTACACGGAATGTTTTTTCCGTTCTCATCAAAGATGCTGGTCATACCCACTTTTTTTCCAATTAACCCAGACATATTAATTATTATTGATTATTACTAATTTACTTTTTGTTGTTTGGCTTTCGCCGAAATAAAACAGGGTCAAAATACGTTCGACCCTGAATGTATTTTTACCGTTTTTCCCTCGCTCGCAGCTCAGGACATGTTCATTCCTGCGAAGGCAGGAATCTCATATTTCTTACTATTCACATGAGATTCCCACCTCCGTGAAAATTATACCTTGATCTCTACTTCAACACCACTCGGTAGCTCAAGCTTCATTAACGCATCGATGGTTTTTGAAGATGAACTGTAGATGTCAAGCAAACGCTTGTAAGAGCTAAGCTCAAACTGCTCACGTGATTTCTTGTTAACGTGAGGAGAGCGCAATACTGTAAAGATCTTTTTGTGCGTAGGAAGTGGGATTGGCCCAGTTACTACAGCACCGGTACTTTTTACCGTTTTTACGATTTTTTCAGCAGACTTATCTACTAAGTTGTGATCGTAAGATTTAAGTTTTATTCTGATTTTCTGACTCATTTCTTAGTAAATTAAGCGTTAGCGGTTCCTTTTGCTGCTGCGATTACATCCTGTGATACGTTAGAAGGCGTTTCTGCGTAGTGCGCAAACTCCATAGTTGAAGTTGCACGACCAGAAGAAAGCGTTCGTAAGGTGGTTACATAACCAAACATCTCAGACAGAGGCACCAAAGCTTTTACCACTTTTGCACCGGCACGGTCTCCCATGCTGCTCATCTGACCACGACGACGGTTAAGGTCACCTACGATATCACCCATATTCTCTTCAGGAGTAATTACCTCTACTTTCATAATAGGCTCCATAACTACAGCTCCGGCAGATTTTGCAGCTGCTTTAAAACCAAGTTTAGCAGCAAGCTCAAAAGACAATGCGTCAGAATCCACAGGGTGGAACGAACCATCCTTAAGAGTCACTTTCATTGCATCTACTTCAAAACCAGCTAACGGACCATTTTTCATAGCTCCTTTAAAACCTTTCTCAACAGATGGAATATATTCTTTCGGAATGTTACCACCTTTAACAGCGTTAACAAACTCAAGACCTACTTTACCTTCTTCTGCAGGCTCTAAAGTAAATACGATATCAGCAAATTTACCACGACCACCAGATTGTTTCTTATAAACCTCTCTGTGATCTGCAGTTTTAGTAATTGCTTCTTTGTACTCTACCTGAGGCTGACCCTGACTTACTTCGACCTTAAACTCACGTCTAAGACGGTCAACGATAATATCTAAGTGAAGCTCACCCATACCAGAAATGATAGTCTGGCCTGAAGCTTCATCTGTACGCACCTGGAATGTTGGATCTTCTTCAGCAAGTTTTGCTAAAGCCATACCCAATTTATCAACATCTGCCTTTGTTTTAGGCTCAACAGCGATACCAATTACCGGATCAGGGAAATCCATACTTTCCAATACAATAGGATGCTTCTCATCAGAAAGGGTATCACCCGTTTTGATATCCTTAAATCCTACAGCAGCACCAATATCTCCAGCTTCGATAAAATCGATAGCATTTTGCTTATTCGCGTGCATTTGGTAAATACGAGAAATACGCTCTTTATTTCCTGAACGATTGTTCAATACATAAGAACCTGCTTCCAAACGACCTGAATAGGTGCGGAAGAATGCAAGACGACCCACGAAAGGATCTGTAGCAATTTTAAATGCAAGTGCTGCAAACGGAGCAGTTACGTCAGGCTTACGGATTTCTTCTTTTTCTGTATCTGGGTTGATACCTTTAATACCTTCCTTATCTACAGGAGAAGGTAAATAACGACATACAGCATCTAGCAAGAACTGCACACCTTTGTTTTTAAAGGCAGAACCACAAATCATTGGAATGATAGACATATCCATCACCGCAGCACGAAGTGCAGCGTGCACTTCATCTTCAGTAATAGAATCTTCATCCTCCATATATTTTTCAAGCAAATTTTCATCGTAAGCAGCAACCTCTTCGATTAGCATACCACGGTATTTCTTCACTTCCTCCTTCATGTCTTCAGGAATTGCAACAACGTCAAAAGTTGCTCCCTGAGTTTCGTCGTGCCATACAACAGCACGATTTTTAACAAGGTCTATAATACCCTTAAAGTCAGCTTCATCACCAATAGGAAGTACGATAGGCACTGCGTTAGAACCTAGCATTTCTTTAACCTGCTTACAAACCTCAAGAAAGTTTGATCCCTGACGGTCCATTTTATTTACAAAGCCCATACGTGGTACTTTGTAGTTATCAGCAAGTCTCCAGTTAGTTTCAGATTGTGGCTCCACACCATCAACCGCGCTAAACAAAAACACCAAACCATCAAGAACACGCAACGAACGGTTTACCTCTACGGTAAAATCAACGTGTCCCGGAGTGTCGATAATGTTGAAGTTATAATCTTTAGTTTCAGGTAAAGGCTGTGCGTTCTCCATCGGGAACTTCCATGTACAGGTAGTGGCTGCCGAAGTAATGGTAATACCACGCTCCTGCTCTTGCTCCATCCAGTCCATGGTAGCTGCACCATCATGCACCTCACCAATTTTATGGCTCACACCCGTATAATAGAGTATACGCTCTGTTGTCGTGGTTTTACCCGCGTCAATATGAGCCGCAATACCTATATTTCTAGTATATTTTAAATCTCTTTGTGCCATTTTTTTTTAGAATCTAAAGTGAGAGAATGCTTTATTAGCTTCCGCCATCTTATGAGTATCTGTACGCTTCTTAACAGCCGCACCTTCTTCTTTTGCAGCAGCCAATACTTCGGCAGCAAGCTTAGAAGCCATTGATTTTTCATTACGCTTACGCGAGTAGCTAATCAACCATTTCATCGCAGTAGAAATCTTACGATCTGGTCTGATTTGCATTGGAATCTGAAAAGTTGCACCACCTACTCTACGGCTACGTACTTCTACGTGAGGCATAACGTTAGAAAGGGCATCTTTCCAAACTTCAAGAGCTGTTTTCTCGTCGTTGTTTTTCTTTTCTTCCACGATATCCATTGCATCGTAGAAAATTTTAAAGGCTATCGATTTTTTACCATCCCACATCATCATGTTTACAAAACGTGTAACCAATTGATCGTTAAAACGTGGATCTGGTAAAAGTGGTCTTTTTTTGGCCTGTCTTTTTCTCATTTCTGTGTTTGTTAAATGTTAATCGTTAATCGTTATTCGTCAAAAGTATTACCTTAAGCGGTTAACAGTTAACAGTTTACTTTTTAGGGCGTTTTGCACCATATTTAGAACGACGCTGTAGTCTTCCCTGAACACCTGCGGTATCCAAAGCTCCACGTACAATGTGATATCTAACACCTGGCAAATCCTTTACCCTTCCGCCTCTTACCAATACTATCGAGTGCTCCTGTAGATTATGACCCTCACCACCAATGTATGCGTTCACCTCTTTACCGTTAGTCAATCTAACACGGGCAACTTTACGCATAGCCGAGTTAGGTTTCTTAGGCGTAGTGGTGTACACACGGGTACAAACCCCGCGGCGTTGTGGGCACGAATCTAGAGCAGCCGATTTACTCTTCTTGGTCATCTTGGCTCTTCCTTTTCGTACTAATTGTGAAATTGTTGGCATAATTTCTTTTACCTAAATTATAATTTTTCTAATAACCCCTTTTCTAAGGGCTTGCAAAGGTATAAAATAATTTGAGTAATTCAAGCTATAAATCATTAATTTTCAAAGGTATTTTAAGCTGAAGTTATTTATCTATTTTTAAAAAAACCAGAAACGACAGTTTTCAGCCCATTTAAATGACTTACAGACTTATAGTATTATTAGCGCTTCTTCTTTTTGGTTTAACAAAAGTAAGCCGAGCACAGCAACTTCAACTTTTGGTTCAGAGTGAAACTAAAGAATCAGATAGTATCGCATCTGTATATTTTCAAACCCGATTCTTCCCGAATCGAAAAGCGCTTGAAGAATCTCTTACAAACAGCAAAGACAGCCTACTTAAAGACGGATATTTTCAACACCAAATCACCAGACTTAAAACTGCAAACGACACAAACTACTGCATCAAATTTTTAAGCGGAGAACAAACGACTGTTTTTAAATTAAAATACGATCAGGCGTTTGTTTCAGATTATGCTGAAAAATTTGGCCTTGATAGAACAGCCTCTCATATATATATAAGACATAACGATCTAAATGCTGTTTTAGAAGAATTTGCACGCATCGACACAAAGAAAGGAAGACCACTTACAAGTTACGCAGTGCAAAACATAAGATTGTCAAATGACACGGCCCATGCCGTATTATCTATAAAAAACAATCAGGAACGCAAATTAACAGAGGTTGTCGTAAAAGGCTACGACAAATTCCCAAAGAGTTTTTTAACACATTTCACCAAACTCAAGACCAACACTCTTTATGATGAAGAAAAAATAAGTCAGAGTAGCAATTTTCTAAAGGAACTGGATTTTGTGAAACAATCCAGAGAACCCGAAATTCTTTTCAGTAAAGACTCCACGACTCTATACCTCTATTTGGAAAAAGCAAACGCTAATTTATTTGAAGGATTTTTAGGATTTGCAAACCAGGAAAACACAAACGGCCTGCGCATCAATGGTTATCTTGATTTGAATCTAAACAACACTTTAAACTATGGCGAAAGCCTGGAGATTAAATTTCGAGGAAATGGTGACAACCAGCAGCAACTAGAAGCTTCATTAAGAATCCCGTATTTGTTTAGATCGGCTTTTAGCCTAACACCGAGCCTGAGATTATTCAGGCAGGACAGCAGTTTTTCAAACAGCCAGACTAACCTGAAGATCGATTATACCTGGTCACCAACATTCACAATTAATGCTCAGGCAGGACAAATACGCTCAACCAAACTTGAAGCCTTATCGACAGCTGGTATTGAGAATTTTACCAAAACCATTTTCACTACAGGTTTTGAAACACGTAACCCTAAAAATTCATCAGATCCTTTTGATACAAATTACCTCAATCTAGATGTGGGTTTTTCCACGCGCCGGACAGAAGATCAACTAAGAAATCTCAACCAGTTACTTCTTAATATCGATGCGGCCTACACATTTGATTTCAGCGAGAAACACAAATTTTTCATTAAGAATACAACAACTTATATAAGCCCACGAAATGTTTTTAAAAACGAAATGCATCAATTGGGCGGTATGCAAACCCTCAGAGGGTATAAAGAAAACGCGCTCTACACACCCTTCTTTACTGCATTACAAACCGAGTACAGATACCGACCTTTAAACAGTATTTTTCTAAATTCTGTTTTTGACAGCGCATATTACGAGAATCCTTTGAGTGAAAAATCAGATTTACTTTTCGGAATAGGCTTAGGAGGTAGCATTCTCACCAATGCAGGATGGTTAAGTCTCAATATTGTGACACCGTTTAACGAGAAAAACAAAGCCTCTTTATCTTCATCAATTATACATATACAATTGCGTGTTATTTTCTAATAAACAACTCATACTGTGTAAACTATATAATCTTACCAAGTTTATATTTTAATAGGATTAGACGGGAGTTCTGTTAAACAAAACTCAATAAAATGTTAATAACATTGAATTATTTTTAAAACAGAAATGAAATTTTACCATAATATAATTGGCAATTCATTATAATTTTTACAAATTCGCGATTGGCTAATTCAAATAAACAATTAACATGAAAACTAAATTTAGTGGATTGCTAACGCTACTATTGGCGTTAGTTGTGCAAATTTCTTTTGCACAAACAAAAACAGTTACCGGAACTGTTACAGACGGAAGCGGTGTACCGCTCCCGGGTGTAAACATTTTGGTAAAAAACAGCACTACAGGAACTCAAACCGATTTTGACGGTAATTATAGTCTTGAAGTTGCTACAGGAGAAACACTTGTTTTCTCTTATGTAGGATTTCAGGAGGAAGAGCGCGTTGTAGGAGCTTCAAGTACAATTGACATCTCACTACAGGCCGGGGAGGCTTTAGAAGAAGTCGTAGTTACCGCACTTGGAATCTCAAGAGAGAAAAAATCTCTGGGTTATGCTACGCAGGAAGTAAGCAGTGAAGAATTAACAGAAACACGTAACACCAACGCACTTAATGCCTTATCAGGTAAAGTTGCCGGTGTTCAAATTTCAAATGCATCTGGTAATCTTGGTGGGTCTTCGCGAATCGTGATTCGTGGTATTGGATCTATTACTCAGGAAAACAGACCGCTTATTGTAGTTGATGGTATTCCTTTAGATAACAGTAACTACAACTCATCAACTACCCAAGCAGGTGGTGGTGGTCGTGATTTTGGTGATACCGGTTTTGACATCAACCCGGATGACATTGCGAGTATGAACGTACTTAAAGGTGGAGCTGCCGCGGCGCTTTACGGTTCTCGTGCATCTAACGGTGTTATCCAGATTACTACCAAATCTGGTAAAAAAGGTAAAGGTGAAGTTGTAGTTAATACAGGCATCACATTTGAAGAAGTCAACATCCTTCCTAAAGTTCAGAAGCTTTACGGTGGAGGCGGTGGTAATTTTACCATTGGCAATCAGGGTGGCTTTAACCAGGCTACTATCAATGGAACTACTTATGACGTGGTCGACTTTGGTACCGATGAGTCCTGGGGACCTCGTTATGAAGGACAACAAGTTTTGCATTGGGATGCCTTTGACCCCGAATTTGAGAATGACTATCTTCAAACACGTCCTTGGTTATATCCAAAAAACGACGGAAGCACTCTTTTTCAAACCGGATATTCGTATAACAATGGTGTAGCATTTTCACAAGGTGGTGAAGACAGCAACATGCGTATGTCTATAAATAATACACAAACCGAAGGTATTTTACCAAATACCAAACTGAACAAGACGTCGGTTAATTTTAATGGATCAACCAAAATAGGAGATAAATTAAAAGTTGATGCTTCGGTTAACTTTACAGTAACTGATGGTTTTAACAGACCTGCAGTAGGTTACACAGGAGAAAGTGTTATTCTTCAGCTATATCAATTTGGTCAAACCTCTTTAGACTACAACCGTCTTCAGGCTTTCCAAACACCTGACGGACGTCAAAGAACCTGGAACCGTATTTCAGCTACAAACCCGCTTCCAAGATATACAGACAATCCATACTGGGTACTCAACAAGAATACGGCAGAGGATAAAAGAACACGCTGGTATGGTACTGTAGGCGCTACCTACAACTTTACCGATGAGTTTTATGCGGTTGCTAAGGTGTATGGTGATACTTACGATTTTAGAGTTAATCAAAGAACTGCAGTAGGTTCTCAAGCACTTGCCTCTTATTCCGAATCCGATCGTGATTTTCAGGAAATAAACTATGAAACTCGCTTTCATTATGACAAAAATGTTTTTGATAACAAGCTTAGTATAAATGCCTTTGTGGGTGGAAACAGAAGGGTAAATGAATTTCATGCCCTATCATCATCTACAAATGGTGGCCTCGTTGTTCCTAACTTTTATAACCTGAGTAATTCAGCCGAAAACCCAAGTGTTTCAGAAGCAGACACTCAAAGACAAATCAACAGTTTATTTGGTTCTGTTTCTTTGGGCTATGATAACTTTGCTTACTTAACTGTAACTGGTCGTAACGACTGGTCTTCTACGTTGCCAGCTGATAATAACTCGTATTTTTACCCATCTTTTAGTGGTAGTTTTATCGCATCTCAATTTATTAATGCCGAATGGTTATCTTTCCTAAAGCTAAGAGCAGGTTATGCTGAGGTTGGTAGTGATACTGATCCTTACCAATTGCGTAACGTGTTTATAGGTTCAGACCCATTTCTTGGAAGTGTTCCTTTCTCCCTGAATAACAGTAACAAAAATTCAGAATTGAGACCAGAGGATAAGCGCACTTATGAATTTGGTGTAGAAGCTTCTTTCTTTAACAGACGTTTAGGTTTTGACATTACCTATTACAACGAGTTGACCAAAGATTTGATCACTCCGGTACAGGTTGATCCTTCAACAGGTTTTACTACTACAGTTCTTAACGCCGGTGAATTAGAAAACAAGGGTATTGAACTTCTTGTTAATGCTACACCGCTTATGACAGATGATTTCAGCTGGGACGTAACATTTAACTTTGCTAAAAACGAAAACACCTTGTTAAGTCTTGCTGCCGGCTTGGAAACTTTGCAGATTGCGCGATTCCCATTTAACGGTGTTTCTCTAAACGCAGTTGTTGGTGAGCGTTATGGTCAGATTAGAGGTACTAACTTCGTTTATGACGATCAGGGTAATAAAGTGGTAAATGATAACGGTAGTTATGCAGAAACGCAGGATGTTCAAAACTTAGGTTCCATTCTACCTGATTATAACCTGGGAATTCGCAACAGCTTTACCTTTAAAGGAATCAGCTTAGGTTTCTTAATTGACCACCAAAAAGGAGGTAAATTCCGTTCTTTAACAAATATCTGGGGTAACTATTCCGGTATCTTAGAGCAAACTGCTGCTAATAATATCCGTGAAGAAGGTTTAATCCTTCCGGGAGTTACTGGTGATGTTACCTATAATGACGATGGTTCTTACACTGTAACTAATACTGCAGAAAACACTCAGGTAATTTCTGCGCAGCAATTTGGTACCGATTATTTCTTCGGAAATGACAATCAAAACGTTTTTGACGCCACCTATTGGAAACTTAGAGAGGTAACTCTTGGTTACAGCTTACCTAAAAAATGGTTGGGCAGTGCTCTGAGCGATGTTCGTGTAACCGCATTTGGTAGAAATCTATTAGTTTGGGGATTAGACAACGCGAACTTTGATCCTGAAGTTGCAACTTCCGGTAGTGGAAATATCCAGGGTTCTGAAGGTGGTTCTTTACCATCTACACGCTCATATGGACTGAATGTTCAATTAAAATTCTAAAAGAAAATGAAAAATAAATTTATAATCTTATTGATGCTCCTTGTCGCTGCAGGATTTAGTTCTTGTGATGAGGGTCTTGAAGACGTGAACACCAATCCGAATGATCCGGAGGTAGTTCCTACGGGTAATATTTTCGCTGATGCGACAAAAAGCTTTACCGATTTTAGCCGTGATGCTTTTAATGCCGGGCGATTAACCCAGGCCTGGGTACAGTACTGGGGACAGACTGCTTATGCTGACGAAGATCGTTATCTATATCGTGAGACAACAGCAGAAAGCATCTATCAAAATACCTATTTAGCAGCATCTGATCTTAAAGCAATTATTGATTTCAACACCAATGAAGCTACACGTGATGACGCGGCTGCTTCAGGCGATAATGACAATCAGATTGCCGCTTCAAGAATTATGCTTTCGTATATGTTTTACGAACTAACCAATTTCTTCGGTGACGTACCTTATTATTCTTATGGCTCTGATGATCCTGATTTTCAAGCCTTAGCGGTTGACCAGTCTTTCGCACCGGTATTTGCTCCACAAGAAAAAATATATACTGATATTCTTAAGGAATTGAGAGAATCTTCTAACATGATCAACACCAATGCTCCTGTATTTATCAGTGGTGATAATATTTTTGGTGGAGATCCTGTTAAATGGAAGAAGTTTGCTAATTCTCTTATCCTGAGAGTTGCAAACAATCTTAGAGAGGTTGATCCTGCAACAGCTAATAGCGCAATCACCGCTGCTGTTCAGGCAGGTGTTATGACTTCCAACGATGATAACGCAATACAAAAGTATGGAACCACCAATATCAACGCCTCTCCTTACTGGATTGCCTTTGAAGTAGATGGTCGTACCGATTTTGCGGTAACTGCTCCATTTATTGACTTATTAAAAGGTGAAAGCGGAAATTTTGGATTAGACCCAAGACTTTTTGAAATGGCAGCTCCAATTTCAGCTACTATTGAAGAAGTGAAAGACAGTTCTTATGAACCAAGTCAGGACCCCGACGATTATGTAGGTGCTCCTTACGCTTTTAGAAACATGAATAACCTTCCGTTCAGTTCTTACTCTTTTATGAGTGGTAAAATACTTAAACCAGACTATGGTGAGGTATTGATGGAGTATGCTGAAGTTCAGTTTATCCTTTCTGAACAAAATAACTGGAGTCAAGCTAATTATGCTAATGGTGTACGTGCTTCTATGGAAAGATGGGGAGTTGCCGATGCTGATATTGATGCTTATGTTGCTACTCTTCCTGCTGCAAACGAAGAAAATGTATTGACTCAAAAATACATCGCTCTTTACATGCAGCCACATACCGCTTATGCTGATTACCGAAGAACCGGTTTCCCTAACACCTTGTTATTACCGGGAGATCAGGTAACACTTCCTCAAAATCAGATTGAAGCTCAGTCTCCATCAAACCGAATTGAGTCGTATACATTCATTTCTGGTGTTAATAATGTTACTGACTTACCATTCCGTTTACGATATCCACAGATTCTACAGACGCTAAACCGAGAAAATCGATCAGCGGCTGCAGCAGATCTTGACAATGGTGATACCATTTTGAGTAAACTTTTCTGGGACGTTAACTAATTCCGGAATTCTCATAAAATCAAAAACCACCCCTAAACGGGTGGTTTTTTTTATTTCTACATCCACCAAAACAATACTACCTTTGTGCTATGTCAAAAAACACCCACATCTACGGTACCCGAGCCATTATTGAAGCGATTAATGCGGGCAAAGAAATCGGAAAAATTTACCTTCAAAAGGGATTGAATAATCCGCTCTTTAAAGAACTGGAACTGCTTATTAGAGATCACGGCATTTCGACCTCTTATGTTCCACAGGAGAAACTATACAAGCTTTCTGATCAAAACCATCAGGGTGCCATCGCAACCATCTCCCCTATTCAGTTTGCAGATTTCGAAGCAACTGCAGAAGCCATTTTAATGAGCGAAAAGCCGGGTTTATTTCTGTTGCTTGATCAACTCACCGATGTGCGTAACTTCGGGGCGATAATTCGTACTGCAGCCTGCACAGGCGTTGATGCAATCATAATACCCAAATCAGGCGGTGCCCCGGTGACTGACGACACAGTTAAAACTTCTGCCGGAGCCATATTCAACATTCCTATTTGCAAGGTTGATCACATCAAAGACGCATTATTTTACCTGCAAGGTTCAGGAGTGCAGGTGGTGGCAGCAACCGAAAAGACGGAAGATTCTATTTATGATTTAGACTATACCACACCTACTGCTTTGGTAATGGGAAGCGAAGGAAAAGGAGTCACTGCTGGAGTTTTAAAATTGGTAGACCATAAAGCCAAACTACCTATGACGGGAAGCATTAGCTCCTTAAATGTTTCGGTAGCCTGCGGGGCATTTTTGTATGAGATTGTAAGGCAGCGCCGCTAACGGGGCAGCTCATCTTCCTCTTCATCTGTTTCAGGAACGGGATCTATAAAATTACCCTCTGCATCAAATTGACGAAGAAAAGGATCATCCTCGGCCTTGTAGTCTTCTGCCTCCCACGCATATTTAGTGGGTTTTGCAATTTTAGCCCGAACTACAAAAGCCAAAACAGTACCGGTTATAAATCCGCTTAGATGGCCTTCCCAACTCATTCCTTCCTGTAAGGGCAAAGTTCCCCAGATGAGACTTCCGTAGAGGAAAACCACAATTAAGGAGAAAGCGGTCAATCGAAAGTTTCTGGACCAGATTCCTTTAAAAAAAAGAAAAGAAGCCAACCCGTAAATGACTCCACTTGCACCAATATGGTAAGCCTCTCTCCCTATGATCCATGTTCCTATTTCGGCTCCAAGAATAAGAATACACAAAACCTTCCAGGCCACACCCCTATAGAAATAAAACAGGCCTCCGGTCAACACCACCGCAGGGACCGTGTTGTGCCATAAATGACTTAAGGTAGAATGAATAAAGGGAGAGAATAGAACACCTCGCAAGCCTTTTAAGGATCTTGGCAGAACTCCAAAAGGAGTAAAATTATACCCAAACCGCAATTCAAACCAAAAAACAAGCCATATCACTAATGCAAAAGCAAACGGCACCCACACGACTTCAGGTGTAAATACCAATGCGGCTTTTGAGTTTTTCTGATTCATTAAAATCTAACTGGTGTTTAGCTCCTTCCTAAATCCTTAAGAGATTATAGACCCAAAGCTGATATTCTTATTAACCGAATAAGCAATTCTTTAGCCAAAATCATAAAGTAAGCAATACTGTCAGTTTATCCCGCATATTTAAATAATTTTGAATTATGAATGCACCACTCGCAGAACGTTTACGCCCAAAGAATTTAGACGACTACCTAAGCCAGGAACATTTGGTTGGGGACAAAGGCTCGCTCACTTCTTCCATAAAGTCGGGGATCATCCCGTCACTCATTCTGTGGGGCCCTCCCGGTGTGGGCAAGACCACGCTGGCTTCTATAATTGCTGAAGAATCTAAACGCCCTTTTTACACCTTAAGCGCGATTAACAGCGGGGTGAAAGATGTGCGTGAAGTGATCGAAAAGGCCAAGCAAGCCGGCGGACTTTTTACTCAAAAGAACCCTATTCTTTTTATTGACGAAATTCACCGCTTTAGCAAGTCTCAGCAAGATTCGCTATTGGCAGCCGTTGAAAAAGGCTGGGTAACTTTAATTGGTGCCACTACCGAAAATCCTTCTTTTGAAGTGATCCCTGCATTGCTGTCCCGATGTCAGGTTTATGTGCTCAACCCATTTTCGGCTGATGATCTGAGGGCGCTTTTAAAACGCGCAATGACCCAGGATGCGGTATTAGCCAAAAAGAAAATTAAACTTAAGGAGACCGAAGCCCTGCTGCGTATAAGCGGTGGTGACGCACGCAAGCTGCTCAACATCTTTGAGCTTTTGGTCACAACCGAATCTTCAGAGGAAGTGGTTATCACTAACGAAATGGTTCAGCAAAAGGTTCAGCAAAACACGGTGCTTTATGATAAAACCGGTGAGCAGCATTACGATATCATTTCGGCATTTATCAAATCTATTCGCGGTAGCGATCCCAATGCAGCCGTGTATTATCTGGCCCGAATGATTGAGGGTGGTGAAGACCTTAAATTTATTGCGCGCAGGCTTATTATTCTGGCTTCAGAAGATATTGGCAATGCAAACCCCACGGCACTGGTAATTGCAACCAACTCCTTTACGGCAGTAAATACAATTGGTTACCCTGAGGCCCGTATTATTTTAAGTCAGTGTGTGACCTATCTGGCAACCTCACCTAAGAGCAATGCCTCTTATATGGCAATAAACAAAGCGCAACAACTGGTTAAACAAACCGGCGATCTCCCTGTACCTTTAGCCCTGCGTAATGCTCCCACAAAACTTATGAAAGAACTGGGTTATGGTGAAGAATATAAATATTCGCACGATGGCGCCGGCAATTTTATATCTCAGGAATTTCTCCCCAAAGAACTAAGCGGTCACAAATTATACGATCCCGGCGAAAATGCCCGTGAAGACGGCATTCGCAAGTTTCTTAAAAATCGCTGGGGAGATAAATACGATTATTAAAAACGTACTGTGGCAGAAGGTATGATACATTAAACCCCGGATTCTGTTCTGAAAAAGATGAATCCGGGGTCTGAATATTAAAAGTATGAATCTCGATTATCGGGTAAACACCATTTTTACCAGACCCGAAACACCTTTAATCTCACGCTCAACAGTAAATTCTGAGCCATTATAATAACCAATACCGGTAAATTCTGAAGTACTCACCAGATACGATCCGTTTGAGGTTTTAGTGGCTGTGCCTATTTTTGATTCCCCTTCATATACATCAAAACCGCTACTTACGGGTCTAAGGCTATAGCTTCCGTCTTCACTCACCAGATTGCTTTCGACTTTTTTCTCAACAAGAGCTTCATTTTTATTTGGCTTTTGTTCAGCGGTATTTTGCTCAGCTACTTCCAGCACCTCTTTAACCTCGATATTCCCATTTTTTGGCACAGCCGAAACTTTTACAGTCTTCGTTTCAGCAGGTTGCGGCATGGTTTTACGGGCTTCGGGAATTAGTGTTTCGGTTTCTTCGGAAACCTCTGCGCTTTCAACGATCTCGTCAGAATAGGTATAACCCAATTCTTCCAAACCTTCAAAAGCACGTCTAAAAGCTTCCTGATGGCCGGCCTTAAACTCCTTTATCTTGCTCTTACCCTCAGGGATTTCAAAAACCGTCTGACCTTTACAGTTCACAAGCTTAATATTTGCTTTGGTAGTCAAAAAGCCACCCACGTCTGCACGGGTGTAAAGGGTATTGCATCCAGAGGCATTGAGATCTGCAGGAAGCTCTTCGTTTTCCAGATAAGCATCAAACCCCCATTTAATAAAAAGAAAGCGGGCAAGGGCATTGAGATCGTATTGCCCAGCCTCATCCTGAAAATCAAATTTCTGGGGTACTACTACATATTTATAGTCTTTAACATCCTGGGCTTTTAAACCGGTAAAAGCAACCGTCATCAGTATAAGCAGACTTATCATTTTTTTCATAAGATTTCTATTTTAGGCAAATGCATTTCAAAATTAGCATAGAAGATAAAAAACCAAAGGTTTTTATCAGTTTTATAAATATACTTTAACAGCTTCGATCTGTTCAATAATTCGCTCTCCGGAATCTACCTGTTCCTTATGGTAATTTAAAAAAATGGTTTTCATCCCTACGTTTTGTGCCCCTACAATATCTGCATCATAGGTATCCCCCACCATAACACTTTCCTCAACCGCAGCTCCGGCAACTTTTAAAGCATGGAAAAAGATCTTGGGATCGGGCTTTTTTACCCCAACCGCTTCACTGCTGGTCACCGTTTTAAAGTAGTGATCTATCTTAGAGTTCTTTAGTTTTAGATGCTGAACCTCTTCAAAACCATTTGTTATGATATGCAATTCATAATGAGGTCTAAGCTCTTCAAGCACTTGTAAAGTCCCGTCAAAAAGATGATTGTATTTGGGCAGGTAACTGATGTAGTCTGTAGACAGCCTGTCTATTAAAAAATCATCAATGGCCACTCCCAGTTTATCAAAGCTTTTTTTAAGCCTGCCATAGCGCAACTGTTCTTTGGTCACGCGTGCTTCTCTAAAGTATTTCCAGTATTCGAAATTTATGGGTTTATAAACCTCCAAAAAATCACCTACCGGAATGCTTATCTTGTTTTTACTAAAGATCTCTTCAAAAGTAAGTGCAGAATTTCGGTCAAAATCCCACAGGGTGTGATCCAGATCAAAAAAAACGTGTTTTATACCTTCTAGTTTATGCATTGACCAGTTCTCTAAAAAATTGTTTCCATTGCCCTTGATCCTGCCCCTTTCCGGTTACCGATTTATTGCTGAAACTAAACACAAACGTACCATTTACCTGCTCTATTTCTCTTTTAATTCTAAAAAAAATATCGAGCTTGTGATTGAGTTCTTGAACATCCAGACCCTGCGCCTCAAAGGCTCCCGGCTGCGCACAGATGGGATGCAATTTTAAGGGCGTAATACTCTCATAATCGAGATCGTAAAAGAAAAACGGCGTGCAGGTACCGGCTCTGAAACCCAGTACATTGGGGTAACCCATAGAATAATCGTTTTTCGCTTCAAGCTGAATCATCTCGCGGTATTGAACCGGAAGACTTCCCATATTTGTAGAGCAGCGCACCGCATTTAAGGGCTTATTTATAATATTCTCAAGTCGTTTTTTTTCAATCTTCATCTGTTTTTTAGCCTCTAAGGCCTCCTTGGAAAACAGCAAACCAATCTCACTGTAATCGCCAACCATTTTAATGAGTTCGCGGAACGTGCGTTTATTAAACCGAATGTTTTTGGTATAAGTGGAATAATCTCCCAGTTGAAAAAAGAACAAAAACTTAAATTTTGCATTTTTCTGAACGTTTATAAGCCAGCTGAAGGTATCAAAAGGATCCTTACGCAATCCCAAACTCACCTGAAACCGCAACCAAATACGTTGAAACTTTAACCGAAAGAGATCACTAAACAGACCGCTTACCCAGCGCATCACTCCCGCGCTGTTCATTTCGTATGCCTGCTCGACATCTACCAGCGCCTGAAATGAAAATTTACGCTCGGGAAAATCATAATTGGGATAGCTTTCTTTAAGAGCCTCTTTAAAATAGCTTGCCCAAATATCAATTACCGGCTGATTTAAGAAATCTTCCTGATAACCCAGGCTTTCAGTTGCCGGAAAACGCCCCATCTCATCTTTAACGTGTGGCAAAAACTCCTCATACCTGCTCAGCAAAACAAAGGAAGCTGCAAAAATATCGAAAGGAAGCAGGCTCTTGGGGCCGGTCACAAAAAAGCATTTGGTGTCGCGCCAGGCCTGCACTTTGATCTCTATATCGGCAATACCCTGTTCAAATAAAACTTCCTGACTCTTTATAAAAAGCTCTTTGCCTAAGGGCTTGTTGGTATACGACAGCTTGAGACTGTCGTGTACAATAAACTCATCAACGGCACTGGTAAATTTTACAGGTATACCCAGAATATAGGTACAGATATGCTTAAACGTATAGCGTAATCTGGGTGTAATCTTATGGGTATAAACTAGGAGCATCTATAAATTCTTAATGGCAAGTTCTGCATTTTTCTATTAAGGGCGAAAGAATTACAGCAAACCTTCATCGGCAAAGCTAAAGTAGGCTTTTTCAGTAATGATTAAATGATCGAGAACTTTAATATCGAGGGCAGACGCCGCAGATTTTAGTTTTGAAGTGATGTCCTTGTCTGCCTGACTGGGCTTTAAGGTTCCGCTGGGGTGATTGTGTGCCAAAATGATGGATACTGCGCCGGTCTCCAGCGCTTTCTTTAAAACCAGCCGCACATCTACCAGCGTACCGGTCATTCCTCCTTTGCTGAGTTGATGCTTATTTAAAATGACATTAGAATTATTAAGGTATAAGATCCAGAACTCTTCGTGACCCAGTTCTCCTAAAATAGGTTGAAGTACTTCATAAACCGTATGGCTGCCGGTGATTTTTGAAGGTTCTTCAGCACCTGCGGCTCTTCTTCTGCGTCCCAGCTCCATTGCCGCGGCAATAGTTACCGCCTTGGCCTCGCCTACTCCCTTAAATTCCATCAACTGAGCGATGCTTAGCTTTCCCAGTTTATTAAGATCATGGTCGGCTGCTGCCAAAATACGCTGACTCAAGCTTACGGCAGTTTCATTGCGGCTTCCCGAGCCTATCAGGATCGCAATGAGTTCTGCATCGGTAAGCACATCTTTACCCTTTTGTAATAATTTTTCACGCGGACGGTCGTCAAGAGACCAGTTCTTAATTGTAAAATTTGATTTAGCCTCGCTCATACCACAACGCCCTAAGAGTTATAAACTGAATCGCTTCCGCTTTGCGGAATAACTAAGCTAAATTTAATTCATGTAACTTTAGTTCAATGATTTAAAACCGAATTTTATGCAATCGCTACTTGATCAAAAAGCTTATGACGAAATTCAGCAACGTATCGCTGATCTCAAACCGGAAACCACACCGCTGTGGGGCAAAATGAATGCGGGACAAATGCTGAAACATTGCCAGAGGCCTCTGGATATTGCTGTTTACGAAAAAGATTTTGGTTTAAAATCAAATGTTCTCATACGCCTGCTCTTCAAAAAAAGCATGTATAATGACCGGCCCTTTATGAAGAATATGCCTACCCCAAAGGCTTTCAAAATAACCGAAACGGCAGACTTTAATCTCGAACGTGAAAACCTGCTCAAACGGGTTGACGCATTCTATAATTTACGTGACAAAAAAGACTGGAAACCACATCCTGTTTTTGGGAAATTAACTCCGGAACAATGGGGTAAAATGCAATACAAACACCTCAATCACCATCTCAACCAATTCAAGGTTTAGGCTCAAAGCATATTTTGAACCTCATCAAAATTAAGTCCGCCATAATTACCGCTACTCATCAGTAGCAACACGCTATTTTCAAATTTTTGATCCACCAGATACGATTTGAAGGCTTCAGCGTTGGTGTAAATAGTCAAATCATCGCGCTCAAAAGCTTCGGCAATTTGCTCCTTACTTATCGCTTCGAGCTTTTTGATGGCCACCGCATCAGGTGAAAAGAAAACCACCGCCTCATCGGCAGCATCTAAAGCTCCCTTATAGCCTTTTATAAATTCGGCATTGAGACTGCTGTAGGTATGCAGTTCTAAACAGGCAATGAGTTTACGCCCGGGAAACTGCTTTTTAACGGCTTCAGTGGTTGCTTTTACTTTAGAAGGCGAATGTGCAAAGTCTTTAAAGCCGATATTTGATGCGGTCTCTCCTATTTTCTCAAGCCGTTTTGCCGCACCCTTAAAACTTGCGATGGCTTCGTAAAAATCATCTTCATCTACACCCATATGCTGGCAAATCCATTTGGCTCCTGCCAAATTACTTAAATTATGTTTTCCAAAAACAGCAATAGGCATAGGTCCTTCCGGAGTTTCAAGTAATGTCTCCCCATCCTCAATGGAATATTCGGGAGTGGTATAGGCGTGCTTGCGTGTAGGTGCAGTAGCTGCCTCTGCAATACGTTTTACCTCAGCATCTTCTTCATTATAGACTAAAATGCCACCGTGGGCAATGCTATCTGCAAAAATGGAAAACTGCTCCACGTAATTTTCGTAGGTAGGAAAGACATTCACGTGATCCCATGCGATCCCACTTATCAAAGCGATATTAGGCTGGTAAAGGTGAAATTTTGGTCTGCGGTCTATGGGCGAAGACAGGTATTCATCTCCTTCCAGCAAGATAAAATCGTTCTCCTGGGTAAGGTGAACCATCGTTTTAAAACCGGGCAATTGCGCACCTACCATAAAATCAACCTCGCGATCGTGATATTGCAGCACGTGCAAAATCATGGAGGTTATAGTGGTTTTACCATGTGAACCTCCAATGACCACGCGGGTCTTTTCTTTAGACTGCTCGTATAAAAACTCAGGGTAACTGTAAATTTTCAGGCCGAGTTCCTGAGCTTTGAGCAACTCGGGATTGTCGGGTTTGGCGTGCATTCCCAAAATAACGGCATCCAGATTCTCATCTAGTTTTTCAGGAAACCAGCCCAATTCTTCAGGTAATAAGCCAAACTCCTGCAAACGGGAACGTGAAGGTTCAAAAATAGCATCATCGCTACCGCTGATTTGATATCCTTTATGATGAAGAGCCAGAGCTAAGTTGTGCATGGCACTACCGCCAATCGCTATAAAATGTACGCGCATTCTTTGAGGAATTTCCAAATGATTAAGTGTAGCGCAAGTTACTAAAAGCGACTCCTAAGTAAAACCGAAGAAACAGAAATAATTAAACCTAAAAAGACCCCGCAGGACAAGTATCTCCTATCGCCAATAGATCTAAACCCCTTGCTCAATAAAACAAAAACTGAAAGCTACATCGCGTCTATGCGCTCTTTTTCTTCCAGAGCCTGATCAAAATCGGGCAAATCTGCCAAAGACAAATTGATGTGGTAATTCGCGCTGCTTTTATTTCCCAGATTGCGGTAAATCTGCGCTATACGGAAATGCGCCCAACTTACCGGCACCCCATCTTTGATAGAATGATTTGCGATATATTGTTTAAGGCTGGCTAATCCCAACTCGGGCTTGATGTTGAACTCAGCACAAATTTTACCAATCTGATAATTGATTTGATTGCGGTTATGGATTTTAAAGCTTTTTTGAGCTGCACTTAGCGCCTTTCCGGGGGCATTGTCTTTCTCGTAAAGATCTATCAGCTTCTGGTATGTGGTAGGTGAACCGCCCACCTCAATAGCTTTGAGGTATAATTTTTCAGCCGCTTTCATATCATTCTGCTTTTCGGCGACGTAGCCTCGCGAAAGATAACCGTCTACAGGAGAAATTTTTTGCAATTCCATCGCATAACTTTCCGCTTTGCTATAGCTGCCTCCCAAAATTCCGGGAAGTTGAATGTACAATTCTACCAGAGCCCAACGGGTTTCTATGTGCTTCGGATCTAATTCTGCAGCTTTTGTAAAATGCTCCTTGATATCGTCAATATAGGTTACCGCTCTTAATTTACTTATGCTTAAAGCTTTCATCCCCAAAGCACCGCCGTATTTAAAGTGATAGTTTGCGTTTTTGGGCTTTTCTTCAACGAGCGGAGTATAATAACTTAAAGCTTCATCCCACTTTTTATTGTGGGATGCAATATCTCCCAGATACTCCCGGGTACGGGCATCGCTGGGATTGGTTTTTAAATAAGACTCAAAAAAAGGCTTTGATTTTGCATATTGCCTGGCTTCAAAAAGTTTTAGGGCTTTATCAAAATCTGAGTTTTGAGCGAATGCCGAAAAGCTTAAGAGAAAAAGGAGTATAAAGCGCATAATTAAGTATTTGAGCCAAAACTAAACAAAAAACAGACCACGTTTTTTTATTTTCTGTATATTATCAATACTAATCAAAAAACGTTTCGATGTATAAAATAATTACACTCCTTGTCCTTTTCTATTCGTTAAATTTTTGCTGGGGGCAGGATTCGGGTTATGACAACTCCTGGAAAACCATACATCTTAATGAAATTGATGGTAAAATTGCGTCAGCCCTTGAGGAAACGCAAACTGTTCTCAAAAAGTCAAAGCGCAACAAAGATTATGACACCTACCTCAAGGCGAAAATTTACCGCTGGAAATTTTTACAAATCAATACAGAAAACTCAAACAACCTTATTCTTGCAGAGGTCAATAAGACCATAAGCGAAATTCCTTTCCCGTACAGTGCCATTTTGGAAACCTATAAAGCTAAATGGCTTAACGATTATTACAAAGAAAACAGGTGGACGATTAGCCGACGTGGACAAATTAACAATCCCGACCTCAACGATATAGAAACCTGGGATCTCATGACGCTTTTAAAACAGATTCGTAAAACCTATAAATTTGCACTTAATAATAGCCAAAAACTCATTGAACAACCTTCCGGAAACTATGAGATTTTACTTACTACTGCAAAACTTAACCGCAAATACCGCCCCAGCCTTTATGATATTCTGGCTCATGAAAGCCTTGATTTTTATAGAACCGATTTTTACAACCTTACCAGACCCGAACAAACCTATGAGCTTAAAAGCGACAAACTTTTCGATTTAGGCAATGCGTTTACCGAAATACAATTTAAAACTCCGGATAGCCTATTCTCCAGAGTAGATATACTTAAACAGTATCAAAAACTCGAACGCCTGCACGAAGAGAATAAAAATGAGGAGGCCTTAGTCTTTACAATTTTAGAAAGACTGGAATATGTCTTTCAGTATCATTTGTCTGAAGAAAAATGGCTCTTATACGAAAACACCTTACTCCAATTAGAAAAAGCGCATGAAGGAAGAGAAATTCAAGGTCTGGTTCGCCTAAAACTTGCTGAAAAATACAAAGACCTCGCTAGTACCAAACTGGAAGAATACTCAGAAAATTCAGGCTATAGCCAGGAAGAATTTGAGCATCTTAAGAAACTAAACAACGGTAATTGGCTGCTAAAATATCCCGATTACAATTCTAAGGCGATTGATCTTTCACAAAAAATAATTGAGAATTTTCCCGAGTCTGCTTACTCTATAAAAGCGGCTCAGCTATTAGAAGATTTACAAAGACCCGAGCTCAATTTGAGAACTCAGGAAACCTGGACTCCAGAACAAAAAGGCCGGCTCCTCATTAATTACAAAAACATTGATACGCTAAAGATTCGCATCTATAAGGCTACAGCTGCCTTATTGGATGCCCGTGGAAAAACTTTTTTTGAAGATTCAATTCTAAAAAAATTTCTGGAAACCAGCCCATTAGTTGAAGATCGAATTTTATTACCAGGGTCTGAAGACGCTAACCAGCACAGTACCGAAACGATCTTGCCTGCTTTTAAAAAAGGACCCTATTTAATATACGCTTCCGCATCAAATATTAAAGATAAATTGGGTACCTATAGCTTCTTTAATGTGAGTAGTCTTACAGCAACTCAAACCGAATTTGACAGGTATGAAAGGCTCCAGGTATTCAATAAAACAACTGGCTTGCCTGTCAAAAATGCAGAGGTAACTACCTACACAATTCTAAATAACGGCAATTACTCCACTCGAGTAATAGACCAGCTTAACTACACAGATGTACAGGGCGTAACAGATCTTAGAAAACACCCCGGTGAAAGAAGAATAAACAACATAAGCATTAAGACCCCAACCGACTCTACAACGGTTTCTTATTATCCCGGCTATTATCAAAGTCTAGAGGATGTTGAAGAAAACACAGACTCCATTGCCCGCACCGTTGTTTATACAGACCGTGCCATTTACAGACCTGGACAAAAAGTGTATTTTAAAGGAGTTTTACTTTTAAGGCTTAATGGTAAAACCCAGACAATACCTAATGAATATGTAAGCGTTTATGTGGATAATGCAAATGATGAAGAAATTGAAGATATTATTCTAAAAACCAACGAATTTGGGTCGTTCTCAGGAGAATTTATACTTCCTAAAAGTGGACTTACCGGAAATTTTTCGATCTATGCGGAGGAAAATTTTGATGAAGACACCTTCTTCTACGATAGTATTGACGAGTTTGACTGGCAAACCACAACTTTTAAAGTTGAAGAATACAAGCGCCCCACATTTGAGGTAACATTTAATCCTCTGGAAGAAGCATTTAAACCAGGGGATAGCATTCAGGTAACAGGAATAGCCGAGTCTTTTATGGGGGCTAAACTTTCTGAAATTCCGGTTAAATATACCATTACAATAACCAAACAGTTCAGTTACTGGCGTTATGGAGGAAATGCGGAATCCACACAAATTGCTAATGACACCATTTTCACAGATCAGGACGGTAACTTTAAAATCAATTTTCTCTCAGAGAATTTTGATGATGACGAAGCTATCTACAACTACAAATTTTTCGCAGAAGTAACCGATCTCAGTGGAGAAACCCGAACCGCTACAACCACAGTTAGAATTGGTAATAAAAATTTAATCGCAAACCTACGCTTACCCCGACAGGTATTAATAAATGACAGTCTTGCGCTTCATATCGAATCAAAAAACCTAAATGATCAGGAAGTTGCTGCTTCGGGTACAGTACAAATCTTTAAGCTACAGGCACCTGACCGTATTTTAGGAGATCGGCTTTGGGAAGCCCCTGAAATTCAGACAATCGCTGCCGAAGATTTTAAGAAGGCCTTCCCTACCGAACCTTATTTTGAGGAGCAAAAAATAGAAAACTGGCCAAAAGGCAAGCTCCTGTTTGAGACTTCGTTTAAAACCAACGGCGTCCTTGAACAAAAATTGCTAACCGATGAAAAATGGCCTGCCGGAAAATATGTAACTATTTTAAACCTCAAAAGTGAAAACGGAGCCACAGCAGAAACCCGGGAAACCTTTGACCTTACAGACCCCGCTGCCACAAAGCTCGCAGACTACAAGGCTTTTGAAGTAAACATTCTGGATAAGGATTTGAACGATTCTAAAAGTATTAAACTTCGTTTAGCAACCGGTTTTGATAGTCTTCCGGTTTTTGTAAAAGCATTTGACGGGCAGGAAAATTTTTACAGTAAAAAAGTTGAAATTTCCGAGCCTGTACAGCTTACAGTCCCTTGTAAAAATACGCAGCAAAAGGGAACCTATATTCAAATTTTTGGTATTAAGAACGGCTTACCGGTTTCCTGGCAAACCACAATCACCAGCCCTGTTCAGGAAAAATCACAGTTGCTTTTTAGTACCAAAACCTTCAGAACTAAAATACAACCGGGTATTGAAGAAACCTGGAGTTTTACGTTAAAAGAAAGCACCGGCAAAACTCCTAATGCCGAGATTCTGGCTTCCATGTACGATGCTTCCCTTGATGAATTCACGACTTCATCCTGGTCCACCGATGTTGATTTTGATGATTACTATTATGGTGGTTATACGCGCTTCCCTTCTTTCAATCAGCCTAACATTAATGATCTGAGCTATTTTAGAAATCCATACCGGGGCTACACCAATTACCAGAATTCGGTATTATCAACTTTTGATGAGTTAAAAACATTTGGTTTCACCTTTGGAAGCCCTAATTCGTATCAATACAGGCGCTATGTAGAGTCAATAGTTGCATCAACGGTCTCAGAACAGTCCACGCTGCAGGGAAATACTCAAGGTATCGTAACCGATAGCGACGGGCAACCGCTTCCGGGCGTAACTGTTCTTGTAAAAGGAACCCAAAACGGCACAACGACCAATTTTGACGGGCAATTTGCATTGGATGCAAAACCCGGCGCAACCCTGGAGTTTAGCTACGTTGGCTTCATAAGTAAGCAGGCAGTCGTAGCCAAAGACAAAAACCTTTTTATTATGCTTGATGAGGACTCGGCTAGCCTGGAGGAAGTGGTGGTAGTAGGTTATGGTACTCAAACAAAAGCTAGTGCGGTAGGTTCTGTGATGAATGCAGAAGAAGATATAAGTTTTGTGCTCGCAGGAAAAGTCGCTGGAGTCGAAGTGACTAATGCTTCCGGTACATCTCAGGAAATACGCATACGTGGTGTGGCTACTGTTTCAGGTGGGAAAAAACCCTTATACATTGTAGACGGTGTGCCGGTAGAAGACTTTGATATGTCTGCCAGTGAGATTACGAGTATAGACGTACTTAAAGATGCTGCAGCCACGGCAGTTTACGGTTCTAGAGGAGCAAACGGAGTGATTTTAATCACTACCAAACAAGCTCTAAAAGACCTTACACAGGTTGAAGCCCGAAAAAATCTGGATGAAACCGCATTTTTCTTTCCACATATTCAAACCGATAAAAATGGAGATTTCTCCTTTTCATTCACAACACCCGAAGCACTCACCCGTTGGAAATTACGATTACTGGCACACGATAAAAGCTGGACAACCGGTCAAATGGAACGAACCACTGTTACTCAGAAAGAACTAAGCATCGTACCTAATGCTCCACGTTTTCTAAGACAGGGAGACACCATTAACCTTACAGCAAAGATTACCAATCTCAGCTCAGGCATTCAGAATGGTATGGCGACCTTATTCCTCTTTGATGCACTAACCGGGGAGCCTGTCGATGTAAAACTGGCAAATATTAATGCTACGCGCAGCTTTAACCTTATGTCTAAAAAAAGTGCTGCAGTGGGTTGGACTTTGACCATTCCTCAAGACATTGAGGCTGTGACCTACCGGGTAGTTGCAAAATCAGAATCCTTCTCAGATGGCGAGGAAAACATACTTCCGGTGTTAAGCAATCGCACTTTAGTAACCGAGAGCATTCCGCTATTTGTGAGGTCTGGGGAGACTAGGACTTTTGAGTTTGATAATTTAAAGCAGACCAACTCATCAACATTAACCAATCATAAATTCACTATAGAATACACCTCAAACCCGGCCTGGTATGCCATACATGCCCTCCCCTATCTGATGGAATTTGAACACGAATGCTCAGAACAAATTTTCTCTAGAATCTATGCCAATAGCCTGGGCTCCCATATTGTTACAAGCGAGCCTAAAATCGCCGATGTGTTCAATTCCTGGAAGAAAGACAGCGTACTCATAAGTAACCTCGAGAAAAATGAAGAACTTAAAAATTTGATTTTGTCTGAAACACCCTGGGTGCGTGATGCTGCTTCCGAAACCGAGCGCAAAAACAGAATTGCAAAGCTTTTTGAGGTTGAAAAGTTAAAAACAGCACAAGCTACAGGTTTGGCAAGGCTGAAAAACAACCAGCTGGGTTCGGGCGCCTTCCCCTGGTTCTCAGGCGGCTCTGCAAGTGAGTTTATAACGCGTCACGTGGTTGCAGGTTTCGGTCACTTGAAAAAACTAGGCGTTAGTATAGATGACTCAGGCATTGTAAACAGTGGCCTGGAATACCTGGACACTAAGCTCATAAGAGATAAAAATAACTTTAGCTTCAATTCGTTAAAACCCGAAGACTTTTACAAACAACGCAGTCATCTGCACTATTTATACACGCGCAGTTATTTTCTGGAAGATGCACCTCTTAAAAATGACGTTAGCCTAATTGCTGCAAAAATTCTTGAATATCGCGAAAAAAACTGGCTGGAGCTATCTGTCTACGAAAAAGGCTTGCTGGCACTTGTGGCCAATCGCATGAACAAAAAAGATTTAGCCGAAAAAATTCTTACCAGCCTTAAGGAAAGCGCAGTATATTCTGAAACTAATGGTATGTACTGGAAATCCAATAAGCCGGGATGGTACTGGTATCAGGCGTCAATAGAAACACACGCGCTCATTATTGAAGCTTTTACCGAAATTACTCAGGACACTAAAAGCATTGAAGAACTCAAAGTTTGGTTATTACAAAATAAACGTACTAACAGCTGGCCCACAACCAAGTCTACTACTGAAGCTGCCTATGCACTTCTTTTAAGTGGAAACGACTGGCTAGCTGTATCAGATAACACTAAAATTGAATTGGGCGGAAACAGTATTAAAACTAAAAAGCTGCACGAAACGGCTAAAGAAGCCGGTACAGGATATTTGAAACTAAATTGGAATGCTGAAGAAATTAGTCCGGATTTCGCCACGATTGAAATTAAAAACAAAAACACATCACCCGGATTTGGAGGGGCCTATTGGCAATACTTTGAAGATTTGGATAACATTAAATCTAACTCTGAAAGTCCGTTAAATGTAGAACAGCAATTATACCTTAAGGAAAATGGACCTACCGGATCAACTCTTAAAAAAATCGACAAGAATACTCCCATTAAAGTAGGGGATCTTGTAACCGTACGCCTGGTGGTACGTACTACTTCAGATATGGAGTTTATACACTTAAAAGATACGCGCGCCAGTGGTTTTGAACCTGTAAATGTATTATCCCGGTATAAATATCAGGATAATGCTTCCTATTATGAAAGTACCCGTGACGCTGCTACGCATTTCTTTTTTGACAACTTGCGCAAGGGAACTTATGTATTGGAATACAACGTTCGTGCAAATAATGCTGGAAATTTCAGTAATGGGATTACCACTATCGAAAGTATGTATGCTCCGGAATTTTCAGGTCATACAACAGGGAAACGGGTAGACATTCAAGAATAAAAAAACCGGTAAAGCTCTATCGCTTTACCGGTTTTTTTAAGTTTATAAGCCCGGGAAAATATAGCTATTTATTGCTCCGGCGGAAAACCTTCAAATACCTTATTTGCCAGTTTGGTGTAGTAACTCACACGATCCTGCGGATTAGTGTTAAGTGCGATATTACTATCGCTTACTGCCTGCCAGACCAATACATCGCGGGCTGCTTCTACGAGATCAAAAGTAATGGTCTGATGCTCTTTAGATCCGCCCAGAGGAATTCCGGCTCCTACGCTTACCCCGGTGCCATAAGTGCCATTTCCAACACCTATACCTACCGAATTTTGAGGCTCCTCGCGGTATTGTGAAGCGGTGATGTTGACCAGCAGATCAGGCTTTTCTGCCTTTTGAAATCCCTTTTCCTGCATAATCAGGTCAACGGCATCCATAAGCCTGTTTAAATCAAGCTGACTTAAACCCGACTGCATATCGGGCATATAATTATACGTTTTATAGGTGTTGAAATTAACTTCCTCATCGTAGTCGTAATCTACGCGCGTGCTTCCGCATGAAATCAAACTAATCGCCATCAGCAGAATAAAAAAATGCTTCATAATATCTTTTCTTTTAAAAGTAGACATTATGAAGCATCTCTTAAGTCAATAAAATCCTAAATCTAAGACTATTCGCTTACTGCCGGGCGGTTGAGCATTGCCCACAGGCGATCTTTCAATTGGGTAAGGCCCTGCTGCGCTACCGAAGAAATAAACAGATATTCTACCGGGAGACTTTTATCGAGTTCTTTTTTAAGCTCGGCTTTTAATTCGGCATCCAACATATCGCATTTGGTAATGGCAATCAACTTGTCTTTGTCTAGCAACTCCGGATTGTACTTCTCCAGCTCGTGTAACAAAATGCGGTATTGCTCGGCTACATTAGGAGCGTCTGCCGGGATCATAAAGAGCAGGGTTGAGTTGCGCTCAATATGTCTTAAAAAACGGTATCCAAGCCCTTTCCCTTCTGCTGCTCCTTCAATGATTCCGGGGATGTCTGCAATTACAAAGGTTTGAAAGTCCCGGTACTGCACAATACCCAGATTGGGCTTCAGGGTGGTAAACTCGTAATTGGCAATTTTCGGCTTTGCTGCTGTAATAACGGAAAGCAGAGTTGATTTTCCGGCATTTGGGAAGCCCACAAGACCTACATCTGCCAAAATTTTCAGCTCCAGGGTTATATCGGTTTCCTGACCGTCAATACCCGGCTGCGCGTATCTCGGAGTCTGATTGGTCGCGGTTTTAAAGTGGTTGTTTCCCAGACCACCCATTCCGCCTTCGGCAACAATGTATTCCTGCCCTTCCTCGGTAATCTCTTTTAAAATATCCTGAGTTTCGGTATCGCGAATTACGGTACCCAGCGGTACTTCAATATACACATCTTCGCCGTCTGCTCCCGTACTGGTTTGCTTACTGCCGTTTTCACCGTGACCGGCTTTGATGTGTCTTTTAAATTTTAAATGTAATAACGTCCAGAGGTTTGGATTAGCGCGCACAATAACATGGCCGCCACGACCGCCATCACCTCCATCAGGGCCGCCTTTAGCAACATACTTCTCACGGCGGAGATGCGCAGAGCCGGCACCACCCTTACCTGAGGATACGTGCATTTTTACATAATCAACAAAATTTCCTTCAGTCATATTAAAATTTTACTGTTTTCGGTTTTGAGTTTACTGTTTAAACTTAACCCCTTTATAATCTGTTCTACTTAAGTAACTGATAAATGATCCAAGCTTGGCGCTTATTGCATCACAGCTTTCTACTAATTCTTTGTAATCAGTTTCCTGGATTAAACCCTTATCGTAAGATCGGTGTAGTTGAGATTTCAATTCTAAACAGGAACCTTTCGCAAAACCCAAAAAATTACGGAATTCTAAATTTCCTGATCTTCCGAAGCCTTCTGCTATATTATCCATTACAGAACCCGAACTACGATCCATTTGATTAAAAAGTGAATACCTTTTCCCGAGACCTGTGGTGAGAAATAAATGTTCGAGCTTTTGACAAAGCTTTCTTGCTAATTGCCAAACCTCTAAATCTTCAAACCTTTCAATCGTCGCCATAGCTAAAAATAAGTTTCTTATCTAGACATGCCCTCTTTTAACTCAGAGACAAACAGAAAGCGGTAAACGGTAAACTTAAAACCAATTTACAATCCATCTATGACTGCACTCAGTCTTTCCGTGATTTCGTCTATGGCTCCTACGCCGTCAACGCCGTAGTACTTGTCCTGCTTTTGGTAGTAATTTTTTAAAATAGCGGTCTCGTCGTAGTACACCTTGATGCGATTACGAATTACAGACTCATCAGCATCATCCTTTCGCCCACTGGTCTTGCCGCGTTCTAATAAGCGCTTTACCAAAATTTCATCATCCACCTCGAGGGCGATCATTGCAGCAACTTTAGTTCCTTTGTTGTCAAGCAACGCGTCTAAAGCTTCGGCCTGTGCTGTAGTTCTGGGAAATCCGTCAAAAATAAATCCGTTAGCATCAGGGGTTTTATCAACCTCAGCACTTAACATATCGATGGTTACGCTGTCCGGAACAAGCTGTCCTTTATCTATATACGACTTGGCCAGTGTGCCCAGATCGGTCGCATTTTTAATGTTATAGCGAAACACATCTCCGGTAGAAATGTGTACCAGATTGTACTTTTCCTTTAAAAAAGAGGCTTGTGTTCCCTTCCCGGCACCAGGAGGGCCAAACAATACCAGATTTGTCATTTTGGTGGTTTTAAGTTTATAAATCGCATTGAGGTTACGCCCCAAACCGTTATAATCCAGGCCGTAGCCTACTATAAAATCGTTGGGAATCTCAAGCCCCACGTAATGTATTTTATATTCTTTTGTGTACGACCCCGGCTTAAAAAACAGACTGGCAATTCTAAATTTGCTCACGCCGCCGCTTACCAGCATATCGGTAATTTTTTCGAGCGTATTGCCACTATCTACAATATCTTCTACCACGATCACTTCGCGATCTTCCAAATCAACATCAAGTGGAATATGCGTGATGACCTCGCCTGTACTGGCAGTACCGTCGTACGAACTCAACTTGAGAAATTCAATCTCACAGGTGCCCTCAAACCGGCTCAAAAGCTCGGTTGCAAATTTGAAGGCTCCATTGAGCACCACAATAAAAAGCGGTTCTTTGCCCGCAAAATCAGTATTGATTTGAGCTGCCACACGGTCTATGGCCTGCAACAGTTTTTGCTCAGAAATACATTCTTCAAATTGAAGACCTCTTAAGTTAATCATTGGGATATGCAGTGTTTTGGGCTAAAGCGCAAAGATACATATTGTAAGCGAATATACTTTACCGGCTTTTGCATTTAGAATTGTACAATACCTAGAGCTAAAGACCGTCAAAAAACCAAAGTATTTAGCCGTCTGTTTAGCCAATCTCTGCCTAAAAAGTTACTTTTGTAACCTTTAATTTTCAGCCTTAAACATACGTATTTCATGACTTCTTATTTTTCTTCAGATTTTAAACTCGCCGTGGTAGGCGGTGGTCAACTGGGCAAAATGCTGCTTTATGAAACCCGTAAATTTGATATTCAAACCCGGGTTTTGGATCCAAGTCCGGAAGCTCCCGCACGATTAGCCGCAAACTATTTTGAACAGGGTGATCTGATGGATTTTGATACCGTTTATAACTTCGGGAAAGAAGCCGATGTGATCACTTTTGAGATCGAAGCCGTAAATGTAGAGGCTTTGGAGCGTTTGCAGGCGGAAGGAAAAAGTGTATATCCCGCTCCCGAAACCCTTCGGAAAATTCAAAACAAAGGCGATCAAAAAGATTTTTATACTGAAAAAAACATTCCTACGGCGCCCTATACCCGTTTTGAAAACCTGGAAGCCTTAAAGCTTTCGCTCACCGCAAACCAAATCAGTTTTCCGTTTGTGTGGAAGAGTACCACCGGAGGTTACGACGGCAAAGGTGTACAGGTCGTTAGAGAACAAAAGGATCTTGACAAACTCGCTGATGTGCCTTGCATCGCCGAAACGATGATTCCGTTTAAAAATGAATTGGCCGTTATTGTGGTGCGCAACCCAAAAGGCGAGGTAAAAACCTATCCGGTTGTGGAAATGGAATTTCATCCGGAAGCCAATCAGGTTGAATACGTGGTTTGTCCCGCTCGCATTGACGATGCTGTGGCTCAAAAAGCCCGTGAAGTCGCCACCAAAGTCTCCGAAGCTTTTATGCACGTGGGACTGCTGGCCGTGGAGCTTTTTCAGACCAAAGACGATGAAATTCTGGTTAACGAGGTCGCACCGCGCCCGCACAACAGTGGTCATTACAGTATAGAAGGCAGTTATACCAATCAATTTGAACAGCACCTTCGTGCGGTTTTAAATCTGCCTCTTGGCGAAACGGCCAGTAAAACAGGAGCAGTAATGGTAAATCTGGTTGGCGAGGAAGGTTATCAGGGTGATGTGTATTACGAAAAGATTCAGGATATTCTGGCCCTTGAAGGGGTTACCCCGCACATTTACGGGAAACGGGAAACCCGTCCTTTTCGCAAAATGGGACATGTGACGATTGCAAACAGCGATCTCAATAAAGCCCGGGCAATCGCCGAAAAAGTAAAACAAACAATACGCGTAATTACAAAATAAACAGCATGGTAGGAATTATAATGGGAAGCACCAGCGATATGCCGGTGATGCAAAGTGCAATAGACGTATTAAAGCAATTAGGCATTGAGACCGAAGTAGATATCGTGTCTGCCCACCGCACGCCAGATAAGCTTTTTGACTATGGAAAAAACGCCCACGAGCGCGGTATTCAGGTCATCATTGCAGGTGCTGGCGGCGCAGCTCACTTACCCGGAATGATCGCCTCGCTGTCTCCCCTGCCGGTAATTGGTGTTCCTGTAAAATCCCGAAATTCAATTGATGGCTGGGATTCGGTACTTTCAATCCTGCAAATGCCCGGTGGAGTACCGGTTGCTACTGTAGCTCTTGATGGAGCTCAGAACGCCGGGATTCTTGCCGCACAGATTTTAGGTGCTTCAGATAAAGGGATACGCGATCGTATTTTAACCTATAAAGAAGGGCTTAAAGAAAAGGTGATCGCAGGAGCGGCATCGCTTAAAAAATAAAAAGAGCCGTGTAAAACACGGCTCTTAATAGACTGTCTGGGTGAAATTATATGTATTTATTAACCATTCTAAATATTATTAATCAAACCTTCTACAACAGATCTATGCTAATATTTTTGTTAGGTAATGCAAAGTTAAAGTAAAATTTTGGTTGCATTCGTTAAAACAATCATATTTATAGCTTAAATACATAATATTCATAAACACTACTGAAAAATTGAAAAATTCAGAAAATATATTACTTAAAGATTTCGATCTCGTACCATTTGGCTCGTTTTCAGACACCGACTATAAAGAGGCGATTCTTGACGGCATTGATAAAGCACGAAAAGAGATCGATGAAATCACTCAAAATAACCAAGCACCTGACTTTGAAAACACCATCGCTGCGCTCGACTTTGCCGGTCAACATTTGGATCGTGTTACCAGCGCCTTTTTCAACATCAACAGTGCCGAGACTAATGAGACCATTCAGAACATTGCACAGGAAGTTTCTCCACTTTTATCTGAGTTCTCAAACGACATCACCCTCAACGAAGCCTTGTTTAAACGGGTAAAAGCCGTTTATGATTCGCGCGAGACTTTAGACCTCAACCGCGAACAACAGGTTCTTTTGGAGAAAAAATACAAGGGATTTGCCCGTAATGGCGCCAATTTACCTGAAGAAAAAAAAGCACGCTTACGCGAAATAGATACCCAACTCTCAAAGCTTGCTCTCACTTTTGGTGAAAATATCCTTGCGGAAACCAACAAGTTTGAACTGCATATTACTGAGGAAAAAGACCTTGCCGGTTTACCGGAAAGCACCATAGAATCTGCTGCACAAACGGCCGAAGAAAAAAATAAGGAAGGCTGGATTTTCACGCTTGAATATCCCAGCTATATTCCGTTTATGAAGTATGCTGAAAATCGCGAACTGCGCAGGCAGATGGCTATTGCCTTTGGAGCTAAGGGTTTTCATAGCGATAAGCTTGACAATCAGGACAACGTACTCAAAATCGTAAACCTGCGTCACGAACGCGCTAATCTGTTAGGCTATAAAACGCACGCGCATTTTGTTCTGGAAGAGCGTATGGCCAAAAGTCCTGAAAACGTAAACCGCTTTCTGGAGGATTTGCTTGCAAAAGCGAAACCGGCCGCCGAGCGTGAGTTTAAACAACTGGAACATTTCGCCAAAGAACGTGACGGCATTGAGCAGTTGGAAAAGTGGGACAGCGCATACTATTCTGAAAAGCTAAAGCAACAACTTTTTGAACTGGATGACGAACTCCTGAAACCCTATTTCAAACTCGAAAACGTAATTGAAGGCGTCTTTACTGTTGCCAAAAAACTCTATGGTTTGCGTTTTGTAGAGGTTTTTGATGTACCCAAATACCATAAAGATGTCAAGACCTATCAGGTTTTTGATGAGATGGACAATTTTATGGCGATTTTCTATGCAGACTTCCATCCACGTCCCGGGAAACGCGGCGGTGCATGGATGACCCAGTACAAAGGTCAGTTTAAGAAAGATGGCCAAAATGAGCGTCCTCACGTTTCTAACGTGTGCAACTTCACCAAACCTACCCCATCAAAACCTTCATTGTTGACGTTTAACGAGGTCACAACTTTGTTTCACGAATTTGGTCACGGTTTACACGGAATGCTCGCCAATACCACCTATCCCAGTTTATCAGGACCATCGGTGTTTTGGGATTTCGTAGAATTGCCCAGTCAGATTTTAGAAAACTGGTGCTATGAGCCGGAAGCTTTGGAGCTCTTTGCTAAACATTACGAGACCGGTGAAACCATCCCGATGGTGCTCATCGACAAAATTAAGAAAGCTGCCAACTTTCAGGAAGGGATGCAAACCCTGCGTCAGTTGAGTTTTGGTATTTTAGATATGTCCTGGCACGGGGCAGACCCCAGCGGCATAACCGATGTAAAAGCACACGAACTTGCAGCTTTTGAAAACACCAAACTCTATCCTGATGTAGCCGAAAACTGCATGAGCGTCTCCTTCTCCCATATTTTTCAAGGCGGATATTCAAGTGGATATTACTCCTATAAATGGGCCGAAGTACTGGATGCAGACGCTTTTGCCTACTTTAAGGAAAATGGTATTTTTAATGGGGAAGTCGCCCGTAAATTCAGGGATCACATTTTGTCGCAAGGCGGCACCGAAGATCCAATGGTACTATACAAACGTTTCCGCGGAAAAGAACCGAATCCCGAGGCCTTGCTGAAAAGGGCAGGACTGGTGAAGTAGTACGTTAATGGTTAATGGTTAGTGGTTTTACAAAACTTTTAACCATTAACTTTTTACCTCTTATCTATTTTTCAACTCAATCCACTTACTCATAAACTTCGAAGCTTGTAGTGATTGGTGCCAAAGCATAGCACCGGTAAAATTGTGAAGGCGGTGATCAGCTAGATTTTCTTTGAGGTGGTTGAGCCTTTCGGCGAAAACAGGTTGCCAGAACTCGGCTTGAAATCGTGAATTGATGATTTTGACTCCCTTAGTTTGAGCTTCCTGCCAGCTTACGGGATTGGTATAAAAATTTACCGCGGCTTTTGCAAAAGTTTCAGGCGTATCGCTAATGCTTCCACTAAATGCGAGATTGCCGTGCATCCCTTCCGCTCCAACCTGACTTGTTACTGCCGGAGTACCGCATTGCATCGCATCAAGCAATTTTCCTTTTAATCCTGCGCCGGTAAGCAAAGGTGCCAGTAAAACACGTGCATCTTCAATCACTTTGTGAGCACTTTCGGCTCTGCCAAAGACATAAAAATGCTCTTTAGGATTATGCAGTTGGGTATGCTTTTCTGCGGGATACGAACCATATACTCGCATTTCGGCTTCCGGGAGTTGTCTGCGAATTAAGGGCCAGATTTCAGTCTTGAGATAGCGCACCGAAAACCAGTTGGGCTCGTGCCTAAAATTCCCGATGGTGACAAAATGCTTTCGGTCTTTAAAGGATTTCCAATTCCGGATCTCTTCGTCCTGAATCGCATCAACCATAAACGGAAGATAGAGCAACTGACCGGCAGGCACTCTGAAAAAATCCTGAAGCAATTGCATCTCATATTCTGAAATAACCAACGTGAGATCACAACGGTAGATGCTGGCTATTTCACGTTTGGCAAAGTCGTTATGCAAATACGCTTGTGAAAAAGCCTTACCGTCTTTTAGAGCGGCCTCACGTCCTTTCCGCAGACCGTGCAGGTCAATGGTTTCTAAAATACGTAAAGCCTGCGGACATTGCTCCTGAACGCGCCAGCCGTATTGCTCTTCAATCACAAACTTGTCAAACAAAACCAGATCAGGATTGAGTTCGCTTAGATACGCATCAAATGATGCATCGTTAAGTTTAATCTCTTTTGTGGAAACATTTTGGCTTTCCAGATCTTCAGAAAGTGGCGTTTTACCGGCTGCACAGGCAAAATGCACCTCAAAACCTACATTTTGCAACATTTTGAGCAGCTGCATTATACGCGTTCCCGCAGCAGATGATACGGGTTCAGGCCACACGTTACCTAGGATTAATGCTCTCATAACGCAAATATAGTTTTCTTCTGATTAAAAAAACTTTCATATATTATTGAAACTTTAAAATAGTTTACTATATTTGAACTATGGAATTTAAAGAAGCAAAAGAACAATTTCTACAAACCTGGGGAGCATTGGGCTCGCAATGGGGTATCAATAAGACGATGGCGCAAATTCACGCCTTGCTTATGATTTCACCAGACTCCCTTTCCATGGAAGAAATTATGGAAGAGCTTCAGATTTCCCGGGGGAATGCCAGTATGAACCTGCGCGGACTCATTGATTGGGGTATTGTTTACAAGGAGTACAAACCCGGAGAACGCCGTGAATATTTTAAGGCCGATCAGGATGTCGATTCGCTGGCACGAAAAATTGCTATTGAACGCAGTAAGCGCGAGATTCAGCCTACACTGCGAGTCCTCGAAGATGTGCGCAACTTTGATGAGAATACAAGCAAGGAGGCGCAAAAATTCAAGCAGAAAACGCAAGAGCTCTACGATTTTGTAAGCAGAGCCGATACGATGCTCGAAAAAATCACCAATCAAAAAGAAAACTGGGTAACCAAAACGATTATGAAATTAATGACCTAATATTTTTTTTTAATTAATTTCAATATTTTCTGAAAGTTTAAAAGTTTTATGATTTCAAAACAGATACATATCGCCATCAATTTTCTGATTGCTCTCGTTTGGTTGGTAAACGGTATTTACTGCAAAATCCTGAATGCAGTGCCACGTCATCGCCAAATCGTTGATAATATACTCGGGGCCGAATATGGAGAGGTTATGACTAGTGCTATTGGCTTTTCTGAAATACTTATGGCATTATGGATTCTAAGCGGATTCAAAAGACCTTTAAACGCTTTTTTTCAAATTACAGTAATCGTGCTCATGAATATTTTGGAATATATTCTTACTCCCGAATTATTGTTTTGGGGACGATGGAATATTCTTTTTGCCGCTGCATTCTGCATTCTAATCTATTTCAATTATTGGATGAATACTAAAATTAATAACTATGAACTGGACACTTAAAAATCATCCATTTGCAGTTGAGGCATTTTTCAAGCACTCTATAGTATTGACTTTCGCTTTACCAAAAGAGAAGCTTATTTCCAGAATACCTTCGACCATCAAACTAGACACCTATAATGATCAGTATGGGTTTGTTGCTGTTGCACTGGTAGATACCAAAAATCTAAGACCGAAAGGATTTCCCAAATTTTTAGGAAATGACTTTTTTCTTATTGGCTATCGCGTTTTTGTACGTTACACCAATAAAGCCGGCAAAAATTTACGAGGTCTGTACATTCTAAAATCAGAAACCAATAAAAAAAGAATGGAAAAAGCTGGAAATACGTTTACGCACTATAATTACACCACTACAGATATTGAGCAAAACATATCAAATGACATTATAAAAATAGCATCGAAAAAGTCCGATTTTGATTTTTCAATAGCTTTTAATCCAGAGGCTCAACTTCCGCAAAATTCACCTTTTCTAAACTGGAAAGAAGCACGACGATTTGCTGGCCCATTGCCTTTCACTTTTACTCAAGAAAAAGAAAAAGAAGTACTTATAATCGAGGGAGTCCGCCCTAACTGGAAACCTCAACCTGTAGATGTCCTAGACTATAACTTTTCATTTTTTGAAAATCAAAACCTAGACTATCCGGTTTTGGCTAATGCGTTCATAATACAAGACATCCCCTATTACTGGAAAAAAGGAAAATTAGAATCATGGAACTAAAACGAAGACCTTTTCAAGGAGTGTTAAACATCCTAAGCTTCAACCGGCATTTTTACATATTCGGTTGTATCGCACTAGCATTGCTTCTGAGTCTGTACAGCTTTATGGGTTTGCACTCCGCCATTTTCTGGATTACCATCGGTGCATTTGCTTACGGCCTTCTTATGCCTCTGATCGTATCTGCTTACGTGTATGATCTTTCCGGATATTATGATCTGAAATGGCTAAAAAATCTAAATATAAACGAGGAAGAATTTAAGCATATTGTAAATATGAACGCAGGCTTTGACGAAACCAGTTTTTTACTTGAAGATAAAATTCCAAATGCAGAGTTGCGTGTATTTGACTTCTACAATGCCAAACAACATACCGAGGCTGCGATTACAAGAGCCCGAAAAATAAGCCTGACCTACCCTAATACGCTTTCTATAAATACATCCAAAATTCCGCTACAAAACCAATCTGCTGATGGTATTTTTCTACTCTCAGCGGCACACGAAATAAGAGATAACACTGAAAAGATTGAATTTCTGAAAGAGTGTCATCGCATAAATAAATCAAATGGAAACTTAATAATAGTTGAACATCTGCGTGATCTACCGAATTTTCTGGCGTTTACGATAGGTTTCACTCATTTCTACAGCAAAAAAACCTGGCTTAGTGTACTCCAGAAAGCTGGTTATTCAACTATAAAAGAGTATAAATTCACTCCCTTCTTATCAATTTTTACAGCTCAACCTTAAATCTCAGGTTATGGAAATACACATTCAAATAATAGGTTCGATTTTAATCTTACTAGCCCTGGTTCACATTATATTCCCGAAATACTTCAACTGGAGGCTTGAATTGATAAACCTGAGTTTGATCAATCGTCAGATGATGACTACTCATACCTTCTTTATTGCATTAACGGTATTTCTGATGGGCTTGCTGTGTATCAGTCAAAGTCATTCTCTAACCAGCACCGATTTAGGAAAAACAATCTGCCTGGGTTTAGGTATCTTCTGGCTGGTACGCTTGTTTTTTCAGCTCTTTATATATTCTGCTAAGCTTTGGAGAGGTAAGACTTTTGAAACAATCGCACACATTTTCTTTACACTGTTTTGGACCTATATGAGTGTCGTTTTTATGTTTGTTTCTTACCCATAAAAAACCCCGCAAATAGCGGGGTTTTTACTTTAACTGACCAGTCGGTCTTACATATACTCCTCAATTGGTGCACAGGTACAAATCAGGTTACGATCCCCAAAGGCATCATCTACGCGACGCACGCTTGGCCAAAACTTGTTATCTGCCACATACTCCAGCGGATACGCTGCCTGCACGCGGGTATAGGGTAAATCCCAGGTATCTGCAGTAAGCATACTCAGGGTATGCGGAGCATTTTTCAAAACATTATTTGGTTCGTCTGCAGAAGCTGCGTCAATTTCCTTACGGATGTTGATCATCGCATCGCAGAAACGATCCAGTTCTGCTTTGCTTTCACTTTCGGTAGGCTCAATCATCATAGTTCCGGCAACCGGGAATGAAACGGTTGGCGCGTGGAAACCGTAATCGATCAAACGCTTAGCGATATCTACAACCTCAATTCCGTTTTCTTTAAAAGGTCGGCAATCAATGATCATCTCGTGTGCAGCACGTCCCATCTCTCCCGAATACAAGACGTCAAACTTTCCTTTTAAACGCTCTTTGATGTAATTGGCATTTAAAATAGCGGCTTCAGTAGATTCTTTAAGTCCCGTTGCACCTAACATTTTGATATAGGCATAGCTGATCAAACAAACCAAGGATGAACCCCAGGGTGCGGCGGAAATAGCTGTAATCGCTTCCTCACCTCCGGTTTTTATTACCGGGTTTCCGGGTAGAAAAGGCACCAACTGCTCTGCCACACAAATAGGACCAACACCAGGACCACCACCTCCGTGAGGGATCGCAAAGGTCTTGTGCAAATTAAGGTGACATACGTCTGCCCCAATTTTGCCGGGATTGGTTAAGCCCACCTGTGCATTCATATTGGCACCGTCCATATAAACCTGACCACCGTGCTCGTGAATGATTCCGGTGATTTCCTGAATGGCGCTTTCGTACACCCCGTGCGTGGAAGGATAGGTCACCATTAGCGCAGCCAGATTGTCTTTATGCTGCTCCGCTTTTTCGCGTAAATCATCTACGTCAATGTTTCCGGCGTCGTTAGCTTTAGTAACCACGACCTGCATTCCGGCCATTACTGCACTTGCAGGATTGGTTCCGTGGGCTGATGATGGAATTAAACAAATATTACGATGAGATTCGCCGCGGCTTTCGTGATAGGCTCTGATTACCATTAAACCGGCATACTCACCCTGAGCACCTGAATTCGGCTGCAAACTGGTCGCGGCAAAACCGGTGATTTCGGTAAGTTGATCCTCGAGCTTTTTCAAAACGTACTGATAGCCTTCAGCCTGATTTACGGGTACAAATGGATGTATACCCCCCCAACGTGCATCACTAAGCGGAAGCATTTCGGCAGCCGCATTCAGTTTCATCGTACACGACCCTAGAGAAATCATACTGTGATTTAAAGAAAGGTCCTTACGCTCCAGCTTTTTGATGTACCGCATCAACTCGGTTTCTGAGTGGTAGCTGTTAAACACCTCATTCGTCATAAACTCGCTCTCGCGTTGTAATAAATCAGGAACTGCGTTGAGTTCTTTTAAAGCCTCAAGATGGGTGAATTCTTTCCCTAAAGCTTCAGCAAAAACTGAAATGATTTTATTGAGATCAGCAAGACTGGTAGCCTCGTTTACCGCAATAGAAACGGTATCCTCGTCGGGATAATAGAAATTAATTTCGTTAGCCTCAGCATAAGTACGTACGGTTTTGGCATCTGCCTTAACCCGAATGGCATCAAAATACCCGCTGTTCAACTGGTACAAACCTAAGTTTTCCAAAGCATCTGTAAGGGTTGCTGCGGTACGGTGAATTTTGGTAGCGATATACTGCAAACCTTTTGGCCCGTGATACACTCCGTACATTCCGGCCATAACAGCAAGAAGTACCTGTGCGGTACAAATGTTTGAAGTAGCCTTATCACGCTTGATGTGCTGCTCACGGGTCTGTAGCGCCATGCGCAGTGCGCGGTCGCCGTTCATGTCTTTACTCACCCCGATGATACGCCCGGGAATGTTGCGCTTGTATTCGTCACGTGTGGCGAAGTAAGCTGCGTGCGGACCACCATATCCCAGTGGAATACCAAAACGCTGCGTGGTACCCACCACTACATCTGCTCCCAGTTTACCGGGAGCTTCAAGTAATACAAGACTCATCAAATCTGCTGCAACAGCAACTTTGATGTCCAGATCGTGTGCTTTTTTGATAAAGCCAGTATAATCGTGAATCTCTCCGGTTGCTGATGGATACTGAATCAAAGCGCCAAAGAATTCATCACTAAAATCAAATTCCTGGGCGCGACCCACCACAAGCTCTACTCCTACCGGAATCGCGCGCGTTTGCAATACCGAAAGCGTCTGTGGAAAAATATCTTTGTCAACAAAAAATTTGGAGGTTCCGTTTTTCTTTTGATCGCGGGTACGAACGCCTGCAAGCAAGGTCATCGCTTCAGCCGCTGCAGTAGCTTCATCAAGAAGTGAAGCATTTGCCAGTTCCATCCCGGTAAGATCGGCCACCATAGTCTGAAAATTGAGCAAGGCTTCTAAACGTCCCTGAGCAATCTCAGCCTGATACGGAGTATAAGCCGTGTACCAGCCCGGATTTTCTAAAATATTTCGCTGAATAACCGCAGGAGTCTTTGACTCGTGATACCCCAGACCAATATAGGTTTTAAACAATTTGTTTTTGTTTGCAAGGGCGTTGATATGCGTAGCATATTCGTACTCACTCAAAGCGGGTTCCAGATTAAGGGGCTTCTGAAGCCTAATACCATCGGGCAGAGTCTCGTAAATTAACTGATCAATACTAGCTGCACCAATTGCTTCAAGCATTTGCTCCTTTTCCTCTGGTCTTGGCCCTATATGCCGCAAAGCAAAAACATCTGTTCTCATATACAATTTTGTGTTTTTTTTAATGCCGCAAAATTACAATTTCACAACCGATTATTTGAATATGCAGATATTAGTTTTTAACCACCGGAATCAGTTATCAACACATGCTTTAACTTTAGGCCGTGAAGCACCTTAAAGCTCTTTTTGATTTCTACATCAACAGCAGTTTGCACGTATCTCTCGCCGTGCTTTCTCTGGTATGGATTACCGAAATTCAACTGGCATTAAACCCGCAACCCCTGCTCTACGGATTTGTGTTTTTCGGTAGTATTACGGGCTATAATTTTGTAAAGTACGCGGCACTGGCCGGTTTACACCACAGGCATCTTACCCAAAGCCTTAAAAGCATCCAGACGTTTTCATTGCTTTGCTTTCTGGCATTTTGCTATTTTGCCTTTCAGTTTGATTGGGTTTTCTGGTTGTATTGCATTCCGCTGGGAATATTGACGCTTCTATATGCTATCCCGTTTTTGCCCCACAAAAAGAATTTACGCAGAATCCCTACCTTAAAAGTCTTCATTATCGCCGCGGTCTGGGCAGGAGTAACGGTTTATCTTCCGGCAATCAGCGCAGATCGTTTAGACTTTTCGGTTATGATCCTTTTTGCGCAGCGTGTATTGCTGGTTTTGGCATTAATGATTCCTTTTGAGATACGCGATCTTACCTATGATGCTTTAGCGCTGAATACCCTGCCTCAGGTTTTAGGCATAAAAAAAACCAAACTTCTGGGTTTGGTCTTGCTCGTGGGGTTTGTGTTTTTAGAATTTTTTTATCCGAAAAACCAAACCGGAATTACTGTAATCACCTGCATTATGGGATTTATAACCGCTTTTTCCATTTTAAAAGCAACAACACATCAGTCTAGCTATTACGCATCTTTTTTCGTTGAGGGAATCCCTGTTTTATGGTGGTTAATGTTGCTCGCCTTTTGCCAGCTCACGCTCTAATTCTTCGCGGATACGCTTTTTACATTCCTCAGGCATTTGCTTGCACTTGGGATCTTTCATCAGCCTGGTAAGTTTTGCATTACGCTCTGAATAATCTGCGCAATGTTTACATATCAAGTTGTGAAAGCGTACTTTCAGTTTATCAAAAAAGGAGGCATCATCATACTGCCCTTTATCACAAAGGTGCCCGGCTTTTTTACAATCTACAAATAGTTTCATCGTTTATAACCAGTTTTCTTCTAAGCAACTTGCCAGTGCTGTACGGGCTCGGTGAATGATTACCCACAGATTAGACGGCGTGATATTAAATTCTTTACAAATAGTTTCGGTATCCTGACCCTCAATGGTCTTTTTCTTGAAAATCGCGGCCTGCTTTTCAGGCAATTTATCGATACAGGCATAGATCGCCACGCCTAGCTCGGTATTTTCCAAATCATCTTCGGCAGTACGATCAAAAGGATCTGCTACGCGCTCTTCAAGCCAGTCACCTCCTTCTTCGTCATCGGTATAATTAACCCGAACCTCTGCCTTTCCTTTTTTAGAATTGATTTTGCGGTAGTAATCTATAATTTTTCGCTTTAAGATCGAAATCAGCCATGTGCGCTCACTGGCTTCCCCCTTAAAGTTCTTCATCGACTTTAAGCCCGCCAGGAAGGTTTCTGAAATGATATCTTCAGCCACCTCCTTATCGTTTACCTTCACAATTGTGTAATTGTACAGGTAATCTGAATATTTATCCACCCATTTTGTGGGATCGAGTTGGTGGTCTGCCATAATAGAATTATAGATCATGCTGTCGCGACGCAAATTTAAACAAATAAGATCGAGTTAAACCCCATAAGCCGCATTTTCAAAAACCAAAAATAAAGCCTTGCCATTGCAACACAACTCTTACTTTTGCGATTACAAATTTGTAACCTGCTTCCTGTGTACGAAAAAACCTTTCCCAATAAACGTTTTGCCATCACGGCAGCCTTTTTAAAAGAAGTGCTTCCGCCCGGCAGCAGCATTCTGGATCTTGGAGTTGAAAATCCGTTTTCTGAGATCATGAAAAAAGAGGGTTATCAGGTAACCAACACAAGCGGAGAAGATTTAGACCTGTACACAAACGCGGTGCAAAACACCGATGCAGATGCGGTTACCGCTTTTGAAATTTTCGAACATTTACTCGCTCCCTTTAATGTGCTGAAGGATATTAAAGCCGATAAACTCGTGGCCAGCATTCCGCTTAAACTGTGGTTTGCCCCTGCTTATCGCAGCAAAACCGATCAATGGGACAGGCATTATCACGAGTTTGAAGACTGGCAGTTTGACTGGCTTTTAGAAAAGTCGGGCTGGGAAATCAAAAAACGCAAACAGTTTACGCATCCTGTAAAAAAACTGGGTTTACGCCCGCTTTTGCGCCTGTTTACACCGCGCTATTATTTAATTTACGCAGAGCGGAAATGAGAATAGCTGTCATTATACCGGCGTATAACGAGGCCGATTTAATCGCAAAAACGCTCGACTCGCTTTTGGCTCAAAGTTATAAAGCCGAAATCATCATCGTGGTTGATGACGGAAGCACAGACGATACTCCTAAAATCATCGCTTCCTATTCTGAAAAGCATCCGGAAATACAGTTGGTTGAAAAAAATTCGGAAGCTGCCCACCTCCCCGGAAGTAAAGTCGTGCAGGCTTTTAACTACGGCCTGAAGCATTTGAAAAGCGATTATGACCTGCTGTGCAAGTTTGACGCAGACTTGATTTTTCCCGCTGATTATCTAAAAACCGTAAATCAGGCATTTGAACAAAACTCAGAGCTCGGGATGTACGGCGGTTTTTGTTATGTAGAACGCAACGGCAGCTGGGAACTCGAAAACCTCACCAACAAAGATCATATACGCGGTGCCCTTAAATGCTATCGCAAAGCCTGCTTTGAAGCCATTGGCGGACTCAAAACCGCGATGGGATGGGATACGCTAGACGAACTTTTGGCACAATACCACGGCTGGGAAGTGGCCACCAATACTTCTTTGCAGGTAAAGCATCTCAAACCAACCGGGCATACCTATTCGGCTAAAGCCAAATACAAACAAGGCGAGGCATTTTATGGAATGCGCTATGGTTTTATCCTTACCGCGATTGCTTCGGCAAAACTGGCGATGCGTAAAAAGAGCCCCAAGCTCTTTAAAGAGTATCTGGCCGGATACTTTAAAGCACAAAAAAAACACCTTCCCTTTTTGGTCACAAAAGAAGAAGGTGCTTTTATTCGTAAGCTCCGCTGGAAAAAGATCCAGGAGAAATTATTCTAAAACCTCAGCGATCACTTTGCCGGTGGTCCCATTAGGAAATTCAATACCTAAAAGTGCGGCGATGGTAGGCGCGATATCCGGAATTTCGGTAAGCTCGTAGGTTTTCCCTTTTTTGATTCCGGCTCCGTAAAACAAGAGCGGCGCGTGCGTATCATAGGAAAATGCTGAGCCGTGCGTAGACCCGGTACGTGAATAACTGATTACCCCGGGATCAAGTACCAGAAACACATCTCCGCTACGCTTTTGGTTAAAACCTTTCTGAATCAAAGCCCCAACACCGCTGGTATAATTGGCCTGATTGAGTTCGGCGCGGGTGTATACTTTATCCATAAGATCGTATTGCAGGGCAAAATGCGCGATTTTTTGCTGAAGCGCTTCGGCATTGATTTCTGCCGCGGCAAGATTTTCATAATTGAAAAACACCTGATAATTTGAAATATCTTCAATCAAATCTTCTTCTCCATATTCAGAAACGACAAACTCATTTAGTGCAGTTTCAAAAGCCCGATTATCAAAATAGCCTGACGGGATTTTATTAGCACTCAAATACGCCGGAACATTGACCGCCCCATGGTCTGCGGTTAAGAAAACGGTATAATTGCCTTTACCTACTTTTTGATCTAAAGCATCAAGCAGACGCTCCAGATCGAGATCGAGGCGCACGTACATATCTTCAACTTCCTTCGAATTGACTCCGAAATTGTGACCTACATAATCGGTCGCGCTGTAACTCACCGCCAGGAAATCGGTATCTGAATCCTGACCTAAGCCTTCGGCATCAAGAGCCTCTAGTGCAAAGTCGGTAGTCAGATTGTTTCCATAAGGAGTTGATTTTAAAAGCGAATAGCCTCCGTTCTGTTCAGCTAATTCCGCCAGGTCATATGGAAAAACAGCATCCTCCTTACCTCTGAATCCGCCTTCATACGTATTGAGATCGTCCCCGCTTTCGATATAATTTTCAATAGGTTTTAGGGTATTCCATTCTTTCAGGTAACTTTTCGCTTTCGCGGAAGCGTTAAAATCCTGAACCCATTTTGGTAATTCGTTCATATACCAGGTACTGGTAATCCACTTGCCTTCGTCACCACCTTCAAACCAGTAGGCCGCATTGGCCGTATGACCCGCCGGAAGGATTGCCCCGCGGTCTTTCAGCGAAATACCGATAGTCTTACCGCGCATTTGGGTATGCAAACGGTTTTGGTCTGTAACCGTCGTCGTAAGCATACGATGCGGCGACATCTGCCCCGCAGGGCCGTCAATCCCAACTGAAGCTACCGTGGTATCGCCTGCGCAATAGACCTGCTGCTTTTCAAATTTGTTGTACCAGTTGTTTGAAATGATACCGTGATTGGCCGGTGTAGTCCCGGTGTAAATAGAAGCATGACCCGGCCCTGTGTAGGTGGGTACATAATTAAAATGATTGTTGCGGCACTCAAAACCGTCTGACATCAGGCGTTTAAAACCCCTGTCACCAAATTGCGCTTCAAAACGGGTGAGGTAGTCAAATCGCATCTGATCAACGACAATACCTACCACTAATTTGGGCTTCTGAGAGGCAGTCTGCGCGTTAGCGGGCTGAAACCCCAGCGCAGCAAGACCAAAAAGAAGCATTTTAATGTTTTTAAATTTCATAATCTGCAGTTTTACCTTGCAAAACTAAGGCTTTAGACCAATAATAAGATTAAGTTAATCTTAAATAGCCTTCCCGTCTATTTTTGCTATTTTTAAAGCTGAAAAATACACTATGGGATACCTGAAAGAGATCGGTGCTTATTTTATGATGATTAAGGGTGTTTTTATAAAACCTACGAAAACATCTGTACTTAGAAATCTTATTTTAAAAGAAATTGACGACCTGATTATCGGCTCGCTGGGTATTGTTTGCTTTATTTCGTTTTTCGTGGGTGGTGTGGTTGCGATTCAAACCGCATTGAATATGGACAACCCTATTCTACCTAAATCCCTCATTGGTTTTGCTTCAAGACAATCTATCATTCTTGAGTTTGCGCCTACCTTCATTTCGATCATTATGGCCGGAAAGGTGGGGTCATTTATCACTTCGAGCATAGGAACGATGCGGGTTACCGAACAGATAGATGCGCTCGAGGTAATGGGGATCAACTCGCTGAATTATCTGGTTTTCCCAAAAATCATCGCGATGCTATTCTATCCCTTTGTAATCGCAATTGCGATGTTCCTGGGTATATTAGGAGGTTATGCAGCAGCGGTTTTCGGCGGGTTTGCCACTGGAGATCAGTTTATACAGGGGCTTCAGGAAGATTTTGTGCCGTTTCAACTGGTTTACGCATTTATAAAGACCTTTATTTTTGCCCTTTTACTGGCGACCATTCCTTCCTATTTTGGATATTATATGAAAGGTGGAGCTTTAGAAGTTGGTAAAGCCAGTACCACCTCTTTTGTATGGACGAGTGTGTTTATCATTCTCTCAAACTATTTAGTCACCCAATTACTTTTAAGCTAATGATTGAAGTTAAAGAATTAAAGAAAGGATTTGGTGGTGACGAACTCGTTTTAAAAGGTATTTCGACCACGTTTGAGAAAGGCAAAACCAATTTGATCATTGGCCAGTCTGGCTCGGGTAAAACCGTGTTTTTAAAATGCCTGCTCGGGCTTTTCAGACCTACGGAAGGGAAAATTGTGTACGACGGTGAGGCCTATTCTGAACTGTCTTCAGAAAAGCAACGTACCCTGCGTGAGCAAATGGGAATGGTTTTTCAAGGGAGTGCGCTTTTTGACTCGATGACGGTTGAAGAGAACATCATGTTTCCGCTTAAAATGTTTACCAAACAGCGTAAAGCCGAACGTCGCGAGCGTGCCAACGAGGTAATCAAGCGCGTAAACCTCATCAATGCAAACAATAAATTACCTTCTGAGATTTCGGGGGGTATGCAAAAACGGGTGGCTATTGCACGGGCTATTGTAAATAACCCAAAGTATTTATTTTGTGATGAACCTAACTCGGGTCTTGACCCGCGTACGGCAACCCTTATTGATAATCTGGTACAGGAAATCACACACGAATATGATATCACTACCATTATCAACACCCACGATATGAACTCGGTAATGGAAATTGGAGAGAAAATTGTCTTCCTTCAAAAAGGACGCTTAGCCTGGGAAGGGTCTAAAGAAACCATTTTCAGAACCGACAATGAGGATGTGACCAACTTCGTGTATTCTTCAGATCTTTTCAAAAAAGTACGGGAAGCGGTTATTAAAGAGCATCAATAACGGGCGATGGCTAAGGTATCCAACTGATATTTTAGCTTTAACCAGGTTTTGAGTTTTTGTTCTTCCTTGCGCTTCTGAGCTTCAGTCAATGAAGGCTTCCATTCAATCATAAAAGTTGGGATCGTATCGGCCTTTTCAAAATTGGTATTAATCGTATTTGAAAAACCAAAGCGCTCAATATCCTCGTAATTCACGTGTACTTCTTCACTCAGACTCTGAAACGGTAAAGCCGCCGACTTAAGTCGGTTTAATTCATTTTCCAAAAGCAAAATCTGCTGATTTTTATCTGCGATGGCCTGCTGGTTGTTTGCGTACAAATCCTCGAGGATTCCGGTTTTAACCTGATTACTTAACTGTTCTGCCATGGCTGTGCTTTGGTCAGCTCCCTGATTGATGCGCAATTCGGCAATTGTGAGTTTGGGATTTGCAGCAAATTCTTCCTTCCATTTAGCAATGGTGCTTTTAGGAACCAGGTTCCCGATAAGAAACAATTCTACCTTCTTTCCCTTATAGTCAATATTGGGGCTGAGAATCGAAGTGCCGTCGTGCGTGATGGTTTCTTCCACAAAATTGGTAGCCTCATTTTTAAATACCTGCTCTTTATACAGATTGTAAAACAAGAACATACTGGGCACCATAACAACAATCCCTATCGCCGAAGCCATCTGACTGATGAAGCGTCGCCTTCTGGAATTGGCGTATTTCACCATCGGGAAACCCAGCAATTTAGAAACTACAAAAGTCGACAGCGCTATAAACACGGCATTGATGGAGAATAAATATAAGGCTCCGGTTGCATAAGCCCCGTTACCTATCGCCAGACCATAGCCCACAGTACACAGGGGCGGCATCAAAGCAGTAGCGATTGCAACACCAAAGATCACGCTGGCAATCGTACCTTTTTTAGTCTTGGCCACGATAAGTGCCAAACCACCAAAAATAGCTACCAAAACATCCAAAATAGTAGGATAGGTTCTTCCTAAGAGCTCTGAGTTGTCTGCTTTAAGCGGAATAAGTAAAAAGTAAATAAAAGCTGTGAGTACACTCAGGGAAACCATCACCGCCAGATTGATCATAGATCGCCGAAGCATTTCGACATCATTAATCGCAAGAGAAAGACCTATACCCACAATAGGACCCATAAGTGGCGAGATTAACATCGCACCGATGATAACTGCTGTACTGCCTACGTTGAGACCAATACTGGCCACAAAAATGGCAAAAATGAGAATCCAGGCATTGTGCCCTTTAAACGAGATGTCCTTTTTAACCGCTTCAATGGTAGAATCACGGTCGGTATCGTGACGTATGTCTAAAAGCTCTGATAAAAATACGCGTGTATTTTGCCACAGACTTTTAGCATCACGCTTTACAGCTTCGTTAGAAACCTTTTCAGAACCCGATGAATTTGAATTATCCCGTTTTGATTGATCTTCCATGAATTGATTTAAACTAAATCTTCCCCGAATTGTTCAGCCACTGCAGCTCGCATCAATTTTACGTCCTGCTCTTTGGCTTTTGGCATAATCACCAAAACATCCTTACTGTCTACAATGATATAATCTTCAAGGCCTTCAACAACTACGATCTTTCCTTTATCTGAGCGAATCAGGTTACCGCGGACATCTTTTTTGATGCAACGGGCATTGACCACTACATTTTCAGTCTCATCTTTTTCCAGATTGTCGTAAAGTGCACCCCAGGCTCCCAGATCGCTCCAGTCAAAAGTTGCCGGGATTACGCCCACATTTTTACTCTTTTCAAGAATACCGTAGTCGATACTTATGTTTTCGGCTTTGGCATAATTCTCTGCGATAAAAGCTGCTTCAGCATCCGTATTTAAAGCGTCATAACCCGAATTAAACAGCGCATACATCTCAGGCAGGTATTTTTCAAAAGCCTGAATAATCGCTTTAGCGCTCCAAATGAAAATTCCGGCATTCCATGAGTAATTACCTTCTGCCAAAAACTGCTTTGCCGTCTCATAATCGGGCTTTTCTTTAAAAGCCTGTACTTTTTTTACTTCCGAATCGCCTGAAGTATATTGAATATAACCATATCCCGTATGCGGAAAAGTAGGCTGAATTCCTAAAGTCACAAGAAGCAATTCATCGGCAGTATCCTGCTCGCAAGCTTTAAATCCGGTCTCCAGATCATTAAGAAAGGAGTTCTCATCCTCAATCCAGTGGTCACTGGGCGCAACGATCATCACTGCATCGGGATTATTTTTGTAAATCTTAAGTGCGGCCAAAAGAATACAGGGTGCGGTGTTACGCATAGCCGGCTCCAGAACAATATTTTGATCTTTTACCTTAGGTAATTGCTCATTGACCAGAGCTTTGTATTTTTCATTGGTGAGTACCAAAACATTATCTGCAGGTACCGTTTGAGACAATCTCCCAAACGTACGCTCAATGAGGGTTTCCCCGGCACCTAAAATGTCGTGGAATTGCTTCGGATAATTGGCTTTACTCAAAGGCCAAAAACGGGAACCAACTCCCCCGGCCATAATTATTGCGTAATAATTGTCGTTTTTAGTCATGTGCTTATTTTAAAAGTTCGACCTCTGCATTAGGCTGAAACAAATAAATTTTTCCCGTTTCGGTTTCTTTGCATTCATACCGCTTTACAACACGGTTGCCTTTTTGAAAAATCTTACCGTTATAAATCTTAAAAAAACTTCCCTGAGGAATTTCAAATATATAGTTTTTATCACTAGGCGGATCAAATTCTTTAAGCGCCAAAGACAAACGAGCATCAGTATCACTGCTCGCTTTGGGGTTTTTAAAGTGATTTGCGATAAGCGGCAAAAGTTGCTTCGGAAAGATCTCAGGCCTTATAAATGGAAGCATAAGCTTTTGAAAAGTAAATTTCCATTCGTTACCATGCGGCTTGATGCGACTGCCAAATTTCTTAAAAGCCACCAGATGCGCGATCTCGTGTATGAGCGTAATGAGAAACCGATATTTATTAAGATTGGAGTTTACTGTAATCTGATGACCCCCACCCGGCATTTTGCGATAATCGCCATGGCGGGTTACCCGCTCATTTACAATTTTGAGGTGCACCCCAAAGCTTTTGATCAGCTCAAAGACCGGATCAACCGCCTGCTCAGGTATGTATCGCGCCAAAATTGTTTTCATCAGGGTGTAGAAGCCGAAACCTGTAAAACCTTACCGTTGTAGAATTTATGTGCAGTTAGGGCAAAATTTGCAATATATGCTGCCATTTCATCGGGTTGAAGAGGCGCCTGATATCCCGGAAACGCTTCTTCAAGCATTTCGGTTTGAACCGCTCCAAGTGCCAATACGTTAAAAGCGATACCCTGTTCCTTATACTCTTCGGCCAGTAATTCGCTGAGGGTAATTACCGCCCCTTTACTCGAACTATACGCAGCCAGCCCCGGAAACTTGGCACTACCCTGAACACCACCCATACTGCTTATGGTAAGCACGTGCGAACCGGCATTCATAAAAGGCAATACCGCCTGTGTCAATTGAGCTACACCAAAAACATTCACTTCGTATACCCTTTGGAAATCAGCTGCGCTGAGCTTTTCAAAAGGTTTATTCACCAAAGCACCGGCATTGTGGATCAGCGCATCAACAGTTTGCCATTCTTTTTCAATAAATGTTGCCACCTTACTTAAATCTTCCTCAGAAGATAAATCGAATGACAAAGCCGTAACATTGTTAAGTTTAAGATCAATACAGGGTTTTTCATTTCGCGAAAGCGCTAAAACCTGATGCCCCTGTTCTGCCAGTTGTTTTACCAGCTCGATACCTATGCCACGGCTGGTTCCTGTAACTATAATACGTTTACTCATTCCAGATGATTTCCTGATTTGGGGTGGTTAAAATTCCCTCAAGACCGGGAATTAATTGATTGGCTACGTTAGCCATATGCTCATAATTCATTAGGGAAGCTTCATCCCCAACTTTGTGATAATGATCAAAATTGGTGAAGTCAAACGTTGAAACCGTCTGAGCAGGAATTTTAAACACCTGGTAGAAAGCATAATTATCGCTGCGCTTAAACAGGTTGTATTGTTTGGCCTGTGGCAAGAATCCCAAGACCTTTGCTCCCGCATAGGCATTGAATTGCTCTGCCATATTGCTGTTTTCATACCCCGTAAGATACAGGGTGTAGTCTTTAGCAGCCATAGGCAAACCTACCATCTCAACATTAAACATCACGTAAGGAGTGATCGACGTGCTTTTTAAACGTTCGGCAAGATGCGCAGATCCCAGCAATCCCATTTCCTCCGCAGAAAAAAGTGCAAATAAAATACTGCGCTTGTTTGTTTTCGCCTTCGCGAAATAACGCGCTAAAGCCATTACGGTAGCAGTACCTGAAGCATTATCATTAGCCCCGTTTGCGATAACATCACCGTTTTCGGCCTGAGCAGTACCAATATGATCGTAATGCGCGCCAATAATGACGTACTCCTTTTTAAGTTCAGGGTCTGTGCCTTCTAAAACACCAACCACATTGAAGCCTGATTTTCCTTTGGCATCGAATTTATCACGGTATGAAGTAAAATAGGGTTGCACCCCGGCATCCTGAAAGGTTTTGATGATGTAGGTGGCAGCCTCGTCAATTTCCAGAGTTCCGGTTTCACGACCCTTTAAGGCATCTGAAGCTAAAAACTCCACATCTTTTTGAAGCGCTTCAGGCGAAATGTATTGCTTAAAATCTCTTGCTTTTGGCAGTTTCTCAGTCGGCTTAAACAGGACTTTTTCAGTCCCATTGTTGGCAGGTACGGTATACCCATTTGAAGCATTCTGGGCTGCGCCCTCGTCAACGGGCTTTACCGGACTCGTACTTCCGCAGGCGATCAAAAGAGCGCTGCAAGCTCTTAAAACTAATTTTCTCATAAGTTTCAATATAAAAAATCCCGCCAATATAGACGGGATTTGTATAGTATAAAAATTACATCAGCATTAAGCCAGCATCAATACCGGATTCTCGATGTAAGTTTTTAAGGTTTGTAAAAACTGTGCTCCGGTCGCACCGTCAATAGTACGGTGGTCACAGGCCATAGATAAAGTCATCGTGTTACCCACTACGATCTGACCGTTTTTAACCACAGGCTTTTCAATAATCGCACCTACAGACAGGATCGCTGAGTTAGGCTGGTTGATGATTGAAGTAAAGTTTGTGATTCCAAACATTCCCAGGTTAGAAATGGTAAAGGTACTACCCTGCATTTCTTCGGGTTTGAGTTTCTTGTTACGGGCTTTCCCGGCAAGTTCCTTAACCTCAGCGTTGATTTGCTGTAATGATTTCTCATTTGCAAATTCAACCACAGGCACAACTAATCCATCCGGTACGGCGACAGCCACCCCGATGTGTACATGGTGATTGAGACGCATCTTGTCGTCAAACCACTGTGAATTCACTTGAGGATGTTGTTTCAAAGCAATTGCAACTGCTTTGATAATCATATCGTTAAATGAAACTTTAGTATCGGGAAGTTGATTATACTGACTGCGGAAAGCAATCATATTTTCCATATCAAACTCCACGTTCAGGTAATAATGCGGAGCTGTGAATTTAGATTTACCTAAAGACTTGGCGATCGCCTTACGCATCTGAGAGTTGTTTACATCCTCATAGCTTTCTTCACCGGTCGCAACAAATTGCTGTACGCCACCACCTGAAGCTGCAGGAGTATAATTCTCAATATCTTTGCGCACCACGCGGCCATTCTCACCACTACCTGAAACTTTGGCCAGGTCAATGCCTTTTTCTTCTGCTAATTTTTTAGCCAAAGGCGAAGCAAAAATACGTCCGTCGCTTGAAGAAGTATTGGTCGAAGCCGGCTTGCTTTCCTGCTTTTTAGGCTCTTCTTTTTGTTTAGGCTCTTCCTTTTTAGGTTCGGCTTTAGCAGATTTTTCTTCTTTCTTAGGAGCTTCTTCTTTTTTAGCAGCCTGCTTTTTAGAACCGCCAGATTTAGCACCATCGATTACTCCGGAAACATCAGTTCCCTCAGGACCAATGATGGCCAAAAGCGAATCTACTTTTGCAGTCTCGCCTTCCTGAATACCAATATGAAGTAGCGTTCCCTTATAGAACGACTCAAACTCCATCGTAGCCTTATCAGTCTCGATCTCGGCAAGTATATCTCCTTCTTCTATTTTATCTCCTTCTTTTTTCAACCATGAAGCTACAGTACCTTCTTCCATGGTGTCGCTTAAACGGGGCATAGTAACCACCTCAACACCTTCCGGCACTTCTGAGCTACTGCCAGAGTCCTCTGCAGCATCGTCATCTGAATCTTCGGAAGAATCATCAGAATCTTCTTCTTTCACTTCAGCGTCAGCATCATCGTCGGTATCTTCTGATTTTTCATCATCAGAGCCCGAGTCTGCACTTCCGTCAAGAAGACCCGAAATATCTTCACCCTCGTCGCCAATAATGGCAAGCAGGGCATCAACTTTTGCGGTTTCTCCTTCCTGTATTCCTATGTGTAAAAGTGTTCCTTCGTAGAAAGACTCAAATTCCATCGTGGCTTTATCTGTCTCAATCTCTGCAAGGATATCACCTTCTTCTACTTTATCTCCTTTTTTCTTTAGCCAGGATGCAACGGTTCCTTCTTCCATTGTATCGCTAAGGCGGGGCATCTTAATTACTTCTGCCATGATTTATTCAGGTTTATGTGCTAAAAATGGATAGTCTTCCTGCTCGTAAACCACATCGTACATGATGTTAGTTTCAGGGAAATCGCTCTCTTCAGCAAATTTTTCGCATTCGGCAACACGTTTCTTAACGCGCTTGTCAATCGCTTTCAATTCTTCTTCGGTAGCATATTTTTTCTCTAACAAAATATCTTTAACCTGAGTAATCGGGTCAATTTTTTGATATTCTGCCACCTCTTCTTTAGTTCGGTATTTTTGAGCATCACTCATCGAGTGACCTCTGTATCGATACGTTTTTAATTCTAGGAATGTAGGACCGTCTCCTCTACGTGCACGGGCTATAGCTTCATCAAAAGCTTCAGCAACCGCCACCGGATTCATCGCATCAACAGGACCGCAAGGCATCTCATAACCTAAGCCCAGTTTCCAGATATCCTCGTGGTTTGCAGTACGCTTTACCGAAGTCCCCATCGCATAACCGTTGTTCTCAACGCAGAAAACCACCGGAAGCTTCCAGTTCATCGCCATATTAAACGTCTCGTGAAGCGAACCCTGACGCGCAGCACCGTCACCAAAAAAGGTAAGGGTCACGCCGTCTCGTTTAAAATATTTATCTCCAAAAGCAAGACCGGCACCCAGTGGGATCTGCCCACCTACAATACCGTGACCGCCATAAAAACGATGCTCTTTTGAGAAAATGTGCATAGAACCACCCAATCCCATAGAAGTTCCGGTTTTTTTACCGTACAATTCTGCCATAACGCGTCTGGGATCTTCTCCCATACCTATAGGCTGCACGTGGTTACGGTATGCCGTAATCATTTTATCTTTGGTAAGATCCATCGCGTGCAGTGCTCCTGCCAGTATCGCTTCCTGACCGTTGTACAGATGCAGGAATCCGCGTACCTTTTGCTGAATATAGACTTGTGCTAACTTATCTTCAAACTTGCGCCAGAAGGACATCTCCTCATACCAATTCAGGTATACTTCTTTTGTGATTTCTTTCATTAATAATGGGTTTATCGATACCTCCGCTGTTTAAAACAACGAAGCACAAAAATAGTATATTCAAAAGGAAGTGAGAAAGCCTTTCACTGAAAAAATAACCAGAAGCAATGCCCGGGCAGGCTTTGAGACAAATTGGGCAAAAAGATTGTTTTATTGCAGATTTATAAGAATTTCTGCGTAAAAAGCAACGGAAGTAAATTTTCTACAGAATCACTCTTTAAGATAGCCCCGCTACCACCTCTAAAATAGACGGCAATAGGCTTTTCCTGCTTCACTTCATACTCGGCAAGTGCCTGTCTGCAAGCTCCGCAAGGCGGAATAGGAACCGGGGTATCTTTAGATTTGGCTTTCGCCGAAATAGCCATCATCAGGATTTCCACATCGGGATAGTTTGCACCTGCGTAATATACCGCAGTACGCTCTGCACATAAGCCTGAGGGATAGGCCGCGTTTTCCTGATTATTCCCTTTGATGATTTCACCATTAGCAAGCAAAAGCGCCGCACCCACATGAAAATTAGAATAGGGTGCATAAGCCGATTCGCGCGCTTCTACAGCAGCCTTAAAAAGGTTTTGTACCTGATCGGGAAGCTCTTCGAGTTGCTCGAAACGCTCCAGACTGAGTTCTATTTTAAATGATTTTCCCAAAATTAGTATTCGGTATATTCTTCCCCGAAGCTAAACGTTAGCCCTAGACGCAGCGTGTTTTCCAGGGGATTTCGCACCTGAGAGGTAGAGAATAAATAGGAGACATCAACATCTATGGAGGTATATTTAAATCCAAGCCCCAGCGTCCCAAACTTACGGGCACCCTTTAAATCACTTTCATTAAAATACCCCATTCTAAAGGCAAACACATCGTCATATTTATACTCTGCTCCTAAAGACCAGGTAACTTCTTTTAATTCTTCACTAAAGCCATTTGGCGCATCGCCAAAAGACTGAAACATACCTTCCAGAAAACCTATAGCCTGATATTCCTCTGCATCTGTACCATCAATATCTCCGTCGTTATTAAAATCCTGCGGAGAAGGAACTAATAGTTTATTAAACTCAAGTCCTACCCCAATCACATTATAAGGATCCAGAATAAAATCAAAACCGCCTCCAAGTCTCAAATTAGTAGGCAAAAAGTTTTCCTGACCTGCCTCATCGTATTTTATTTTGGGGCCTATGTTTGAAATATTGAAACCACCCCGCCAGCGCCCGTCAAAGTCGTTGTAGGTGATTTGCTCAGACTGGTAAAATCCCGCTATATCGACACCAATAGAACCCGCTGCACTGGCATCTTCATCACTTACCTGAAGTTTTAAATCACTGCGTAAATACCTTCCGGTAACAGACATGGCAAAGCGATCACCAAGACGAAGCGCGTAGGAGACGTCAAGGGTAAATTCATTCGGACTTAAAATAAGCGGATTATTTAATTCTTCGGGTGATGGGTTTGAACTTTGAACAGACTCTATATCTCCTAGCCCAAAATACCTGAAACTACCCGCAAAGGCACTGCGGTCATTAATACGATTGTAATACGTGATTTGCCCTAAAAAAATATCATCTACAATTTGATTGAGATACGGAGTATAGCTAAATCCCACTCCCTGCTGGCGCTCAATAAAAGCATATTTAGCAGGATTCCATTGCTGGGAATAGGCATCAGCTCGGGTGGCTACACCCTGATCTCCCAAACCTGCGGCCCTGGCGTCTGCCGCAATAGCCAAAAAAGGAACACCCGTAGTGATGGGTCTACCTTCTACCTCCTGAGCAAACACCGATACCTGTAACGTGGAAAAAAAACCTAGCGCGAGTAAAAATTTATTCATTTAATAAGGCGTGTGTTGACAAATATATATTTTAAAGCTTACAGAATGACTAACTTCTCAAACTTTTCAACTTTCTTATTCGTTAACGTCGATTTAACGGTTATCTTATACACATACACCCCTTTTCCTATCTTTTGGCCAAAATCATCCAGACCATCCCAGGTAATTTCGCGTGACAAAAAGCCGGTAGTGGTCACTACCTGATTTATGGTTTTAACAACCTTTCCGGTAACTGTAAAGATTTGCACCTGCACTTCAAGAGGTTCAAAAGGGCGGTTGTGATTAAACCAAAACTCGGTGTAATTCACAAACGGATTGGGATAATTCAAGACGTTTTCAAGCTTAAGTTCCTGATCACCGGCAACCACAAACTGCAAATCTGCGGTTGACGAATTATTGTAGGTATCCCAGGCGATCACCGTTACGGTATGCAAACCCGGCTCCAAATCCCGCAGCGTTCTCAAGGCCTTGCCAATATTGAAATTATCGGTGTCGCTTTCGTAGAAATCATTAAGAATGATCGGGTTTTCCTCATCACCATCCAGTATGGCTATCAGATCATGACCTATACCGCCTGCCGTATTGATTCCGTTTTCATCTTCCAGTTTCACTAAAAGCGTAGGTGAAGAATTGGTTATCCCTCCATTTACAAAACTTTCGTCATTCATATAAAGTTCAATCAATGGACCCTGATTGTCTTCGGGCGCATTTTCATTCAAGCCTCCTACCAAAATACGCTGATCGGCTCCAGCCTGATCTTCAAAAAAACCGTTCCGCTGGCTGTAAAAATTCACCCTTCCATTACCTAACGGAATAGCAGCGTCTTTGGGCACCACAAACTCCAAATCAAAATTACCATCTGTCACCTTTGCCTGCCCGCGATATAAAATGGGTCCTAATTCTTTAAAATCGAGAATCAACAACTCGCCATTTGAACCTCGTGTACCGTCATTGCCCAAAGTTTGACGCTCTACATATTTATCATAGACCGTGGCCGAAAGATCCCCTTCATAGCCGGCAATACGCTGCCCCGAAACATCTACCACTTCCCCACTAAGCCTCACTCTACTAAGCGCTTTTAGTGTGTCTACAGGCTGACTGAGCGGCACATCATTAATTGCAGTAAGCCTTACGCTGGGTTTCGCAAAGCCCAGTTTCATAGCCGGGTCACCGATAAAGAAAATAACCCTTCGGTTGTCGTCATTGATTTGATTTTTGGTCTCGCGAAGATTTTCGGCCACACTTTTAATGGTATTTGTACCAAAAGAAAATAAATTGCCCGCAAGCTTTTCATTAAATGAGACTCCCAGTCGTACCGAAATTTCACGGGTGGTAGCCACCAGACCTACAGCACCGCCATCGGGATTCCAAAACAAACTTTCTCCAGCAGCCTCCCGGTTGGGGTTGTCAAAACGTGTAAATTCACAGGTTACCGTCACGATAACCGGCAAACGATCGCCATTAGTAAGTTGTTCTACATTCTGCCTGGTAAGAATAAATTCTGATGCCAGCGTATTTTCACCCCCATGCCCCAAATAGGCCACCACCAGAGCACCTACCTCAAGAGCATCGGCGATAGCTTTATTCACTTCAGGATACCGGTCGCCTCCGGCAGAAGCCTGCTGCCTGAAGCTGTCGCTGTGTATTTTTTCGACATTAATAAAAGGTTTCTCCTGCTGAATCTGGTCTCCCAACGCATCAATCGTAGATTGAAGTTCCGTGAATTCCCAGGCTACATCCACATCGTCTGAAATGAGTACAAAATTATTGCGCCAGCGCCCTAAAGATTCCCGTTCATCATAACCTATAATCTTGGCAACCACGTCTTCTGCCAGCTGTGGGTTGTCTGCCAAAATACGCCCCACTGCCAAATCCAGGCGATCAAAGCCCCCATTACCTGTGGGACTGTTATCTTCTATCAAACCTTCATCGGGGTCGAGGGAACCGTAAAAATCATCGCTCATATACGACTGTGCAGGCGAAAAGCTTTGATACGTATTAAAAGTAGGAACGATATTGTTATTGTTTGCTATGCGGTCTTTATAATCAAAAGAAGTATCCCCAAACAAACACAGGTATTGCAAACGCGACTGAGGTGAAGGCGCATTTTCATAAACATAACGAGCCAGATTGCGTATGGCACCTATGTCCTGTTTACCCGAGCTGAACTCGTTATAGATTTCATCAAGAGTTACGACAGCTACATTTAAGCCTCTGAAGCTTCGGTTGTGAGCTGCAAGTTTTTCAGCCTGTGGGCGTAAAGCAGCAGACGTAATCATCAAATAATCAACCCCGCCATTCGAAAGAATGCTCCCCTTGATATTTTGATTTGCAATCAATGCATTGGCGTTTTCGCGAAGCGGAACAAAAAAATTATCGTTATGAACAGCCAGATACGTAAGCGTTTGTCCCAATTGTCCTTTAAAAGAAAACTGGTTTGTGTTTTCGGTATTGGAGACCGAAGTAATTGCACCCCGATTTGTGACATCCCAAATCTGGTCATACTCTGAAGCATTACTTATAGTATATAGACCAACTCCCTGCGCATTTTGAGCTGTCCTGTTACGGAATATAAACTGTCCTCCGGTACCTTCGAGGCGACGGGTTGCCTCAATTGCCACAAAATCGAGATAGCCCTCACTCGAAGGGTTGCCGTTATTAGAATAACTTAGCTGCACGGTAAGTTCATCTCCCGCAACCGTCAAAGCAGGATCTGACGAACTCAAAAAACTATCATAATCAGCTCCGCGTGCGAGCTGCGACTCGTTAATAGGCAGCAGATTTAGAGATCGCACCGGGTTGCCGTTCAAATTAAGGGAAAATGAGGTTTGAGATTCGGATATCGCAGCGACATAAACCCGAAGCTCAACCGGCTGAGTCACCACCCTGTTGGGAAACGAAAATGTAAAAGCCTGTTCAGCTTCAATATCAAAACGCTCCCCAAACCAGCGCCGGCCCAGATTGAGCAGGTTTTCTTCATCCCGCTCGTGAAACTGATAATCCTGAAAGGTGGTTATCGTTAGATTTGGAGCTGCTTCCGGCTGTTGCATGGGAGCTATACGCTTACCGCCAACACCGTCTGCCGTTATGAAATAATAAGACTTATCATCATACAGGTTGATGTGCGTTAGACTTTCGGCATTGAATTGTCGTGTGCTTTCGCCATAAAAAAGCACATAATCAGCGTTATCAAAGCTGCCGTCTTCTTCACCTATTACCTGAATGGCATTTTCTACCGGATCAAAAATCGTATTATCGCGGTTGCGAAGAGGCAGCATCGCACCGCCATTACCATAAATTTTGAGGTTGCGCGGGTCTAGGTTGTTTACATCCATACCCAGATCTCTCAAAAATTCGCGGGTAATTTTAAAGACACCCGTTGTATCTACATAAAATTTATAAAATCTTCCGGAGGCTAAAACAGAATTTTCAATTCGCGAAGTCCTGGTCGCATTACGGTTTGCCGGAGCTCCGGAAAACTCAAGTTCAAAGGATCGCACACGCTTAAAAACTCCGTTTTGATTCACAATAGGATCAAGACTGAATTCTAAAGCCGGAACACCACGGGTCAATGAGGTCCGGTAAAAAAAACGAGGCTCAGCATTCAGGGTATTTACATCCAAATCCCCTAATTGAGCCCGACTCACGATCTCATAATCCACATTCTTTAACTGCACACTGCTTCCCGCGGTATTTCGCAGGCTCAGTTTACGCTTGTAATGCAGACCGGTAAGCGGGTTGTAACTCCAGTAATCCTTGTCAAACCCGGGTATTTCAGCGGGCTTTACTGCCGTACCCGCCTGCACCGGCTGATCCCAATTGATGGTAAAGCGGGTTTGCTGAGCCAAAAGCCACTGGGTAAGCACTAGCAGGACGAATGTCGTTTTAATTTTCAAATTGCCTATTTATTTTCAGTTTGTAAAGCTAATACAACCTATTTGAAAGCCTTTTATACTAAACCGTATTATACTGCGTTAGAGTAACCTAAATAAAAGTAACATATCATCTTGTTATGCGTTGCATAAGTGATTATTTTATTGCAATTTGGGCACGTTAATAGTATATTGCAGTCCCAAATTTTCTTAAAGGTTTTAGAATATGAACAAAAATCTTGTGTTTAGAACGATAGTTTTAAGCTTTTCAACCCTACTTCTGATTGGCTGTAGCAATAATGGCCGGGACTATAAGAACAGTTCCCGCGCCACAGGCTGGAGTATCAATGACAAAAATGGTGGCTTCCAGGCCAATACCGACTACAAAGAACAGGAGGCTGCTCCCGGTTTGATTTTTATCGAAGGTGGTACATTTACCATGGGACGCGTGCAGGATGATGTGATGCATGATTGGAATAACACGCCTACGCAGCAACACGTACAGTCTTTTTATATGGACGAAACTGAGGTTACAAACCTTATGTATCTGGAATATCTTGATTATCTTAAAAAAGTATTCCCTCCCGAAGAAGCTAATTACCGCAATATTTACTACGGTGCATTGCCAGACACTTTAGTTTGGAGAAACCGCCTTGGTTTTAATGAAACGATGACCGAAAACTACCTGCGTCACCCCGCTTATGCCCGCTATCCGGTAGTTGGTGTCAGCTGGATTCAGGCTGTAGAATTTGGAAACTGGAGAACTAACCGATACAATGAATTTGTTCTTGAACAGGAAGGTTACACCCAAAAAGGAGCCAAATACAATGTAGATGCCGAGTCTACTTTTGACACCTATACCTATCTCCAGGCACCCAGTTTAACTTACGGCGGTCAGGATGATGTTATACGTGGTGGTAAAGCTTCTGAGCGTCGCGAAAAAGCAAATACCCCAAAAGCGTCTGCTGATAATCCCGGAGGATCTGAAGCTAAAGATATTTATGTGCAAATGAAAGACGGTATCATCTCTACTACCAAATACCGTTTACCTACCGAAGCAGAATGGGAATATGCAGCTTTAGGCCTTGTAGGTCTTAGAGAGTACAACGTTTACCGCGGTAGAAAAAAATACCCATGGGATGGCGCTTATACCCGTTCGGGAGAACGCAAGACTCGCGGAGATCAATTAGCAAACTTCAAGCAGGGTGACGGGGATTATGGCGGTATTGCAGGCTGGTCTGATGACAATGCAGATATTACGGCTGAGATTAAGTCTTACGCTCCTAATGATTTTGGCCTTTATGATATGGCCGGCAACGTTTCTGAATGGGTTGCTGACGTTTACAGACCTATTATAGACGATGAGTTTAACGACTTTAACTACTATAGAGGTAACGTATACACCAAAAATGCTATCAATGAAGACGGCACCGTTAAGGTTCTAACAACCGAAGATATTGTATACGACACGCTTGAAAACGGTAAAATTGTAGCCCGCAATCTTCCGGGAGAGATTCTTCAGGTACCTGTGGATGATAATGAAACCTATTTAAGAACCCAGTTCTCCGACAGTGACAACCGTAACTTTAGAGATGGTGATAAGCAATCTACGCGTTACTATCAGAGCTTTTCAGATTCTGATAGCCCTAACGATCGTATGTATGACTCTCCAATCAACAAGATTTCAGCAGGCGAAGATGGTTTGACTAAAGAATACGACAAAGCAAATGACCGAACCACACTTATAGATGACGAAGTACGCGTTTATAAAGGAGGATCCTGGAGAGATCGCGAATACTGGCTAGATCCTGCTCAACGCAGATACCTGCCACAAACGATGGCTACCGATGACATAGGCTTTAGAAACGCAATGTCTCGCGTAGGTTCAAAATCTACCAAAAACAAAACACCACGTAACTAAATTCTATTTATAAAAAAATCTACGCCCTTTGCTCCTAAAGCTCAGGGCGTTTTTTATGCACAGCTATGAACATTCAGGAAATTCATAAACATTTTTTAGAAAGCAGCGGCGTAAGCACCGATACCCGTAAAATCAAAAAAGATTCGTTGTTTTTTGCGCTTAAAGGCGATAATTTCAACGGCAATAGCTTCGCGAAAGAAGCCTTAACTAAAGGTGCAAAACTGGCGATAGTTGATGAACGCGAATATGCAACAACAGACCAAATCATTCTGGTTGAAGACATACTTAAAACCCTTCAGGAACTGGCTTACACCCATAGAAAACATCTGGACATTCCCATTGTCGCCCTCACCGGAAGCAATGGCAAAACCACAACTAAAGAGCTCATTAACGCTGTGCTTTCTAAAAAGTTCAAAACGGTTGCCACACAGGGAAATCTTAACAATCACATAGGAGTACCGCTCACCCTTCTATCCATGTCTTCAGATACCGAATTGGGAATCGTAGAAATGGGCGCCAATCACCAGGGCGAGATCCAAAGCCTGTGTGAAATCGCCCAACCCGATTATGGTTACATCACCAATTTTGGCAAAGCGCATCTGGAAGGTTTCGGGGGTGTCGAAGGAGTCATTAAGGGCAAAAGCGAGCTCTATCTACATCTTATAGGACACAAAGGTTCGCTGATTTTAAACCTGGACGACCCTATTCAGCAAAAACGGCTAGGCAGCACACACACGTATACATTCGGTAAAACCGAAGAAGCAGAACTAAAAATTTCCTATGCACTGGCGGAGCCTTTCGCCCACATTAAATTTTCTGAAACCATTGTAGAAAGCAATCTCATTGGCCAGTACAACGAGGTTAACCTCGCGGCTGCAGCAGCTTTTGGAAGTTTGTTTAAAATTGAGCATTCTGCCATTAAAGAGGCTTTAGAAAGCTATATCCCTTCAAACAACCGTTCTCAACTTATTAAAAATGACAAGCAGACCTTAATTATGGATGCTTATAATGCCAACCCAAGCAGTATGGAGGCGGCCCTGCGAAATCTCGCGACCACACATGCCACCTACAAGCTGGCTATCCTGGGGGATATGTTTGAACTGGGAGAAGCAGCAGCTGCAGAACACCAGTACATAGCAGATTTAGCAGAACAATTCCATATTAATCAAATCGTTCTGGTTGGAAGCAACTTTATGAAGACCCAAAATAGCGCAATATGCTATGCCTCTACCGAGCAGTTTTTGGAAACAGGCTTACCTGATGAAGTACAAGCCCAATTAGCACAGGCCACTGTTCTAATCAAAGGTTCGCGCGGAATGGCTCTGGAACGCATATTAAACCTCCTAAACGTAAAATGAGCCTATAAGGCCCCTATTCCCTATAGACTCATTGTAAGATCAAATAAATACATTTGACCACATCGTCATTATTTCACCCATGACTTTGTTCACTTGTGTAAATGTACAAGCAAAAAACTGTGGTGTAAATACCCGATATCGGGTATTTTGAAAGGTAGAAGCGTTAATTTGATGTTAACAGCCCTAAAATGAAAAAGCGATACTGAAAAATCAGTACCGCTTTTTTTTGTGGGACATACTGGATTCGAACCAGTGACTTCCACGTTGTCGACGTGACACTCTGAACCAACTGAGTTAATGTCCCCGAGCCGGCAAAGCTAATCAAGTCACAGGTTATAACAAACTTTTTAAAGCCGAAATATTGCGAATTTGAAGTACGCTAAATTTTGATTCCTGTAAAGTGCGTTACCTGAAATTGACTATTTTTAATGACTTATTAAAAATTACCTGATATGAACAACCCTAAAAATCGAATGACCCGTCAGTTTATGCTGACTTTTATTTTAACAGCTTTCCTCTTTGTCTCCTGTGGTGAAAAGAAAAAAGATCAACAGGATGATACGGCAATTGCTGCTGACAGCCTTGAAACAGCAGATGCACAATTTGGCGGACTGGCGCTTTACACGGTGCGTGACGCCATGGGGGAAGACCCTAAAAAAACGCTAAAAACGGTTGCTGAAGACGGATACCTCAATATCGAGGCCGCCGGATATAATGAAGGCCTGTTTTACGGCATGAGCCCTGCCGATTTTGCAGCATACCTCACCGATGTAAATTTAAAACCCATTAGTACCCATCAGGGAAGTGTTACGCTTGAGAATGCAGACCAAATGATTGCAGACGTTAAAGCCGCGGGCTTTACCTATTTTGTCGTTCCCGTTCCGCCTATGGGGATGTTTACCTTTGATCCCGAAACCCAAACTATGGGGATGAGTGGTACTGTGAAGGAATTAACTTCAATTCTGAATACGCTTGGCGAAAAATGTGAAGCGGCAGGACTTCAGCTTCTTTACCACAACCACGACTTTGAATACAAGCCCAATGCTGATGGGATTGTACCCATTGAATATATGCTCGAAAATACCGACCCGAAATATGTAAACTTTCAGATGGATCTGTTTTGGGTAACCAAAGCAGGTGCAGACCCGGTTGCCTATTTTGAGAAGTATCCCGGAAGATTTAAGCTTTGGCATGTAAAGGATATGGATGCAGAAGGCCGCTTTGCCCCTGTGGGAGAAGGCAGCATTGATTTTGCACGAATCCTGGCCGAAAAAGAAGAGTCCGGAATGCAATACTATTTTGTGGAACAGGATATGACGTTTAACCACTCCCCTCTTGAGGCCATTAAAATAAGTCACAAAGCGCTCGAGGAAATCGGCTTTAACTAATAAATCACTCAGCCCCCGCTTTACATCACGGGGGTTTTTTATTTAAACATTTTTAAAATATGCCCGAATTACCCGAGGTACACGGCTACAAAGTATATATAGACAGCACCAGCCTGCACAAAAAAATCACCGCTCTGGATTGCCGCGACAAACGCCTATTAAAAAAGCCTGTAAGCGATTTTGAAAAAGCGCTTTTGGGCGAAAGCCTGACTGAAACCGTACGTATAGGTAAGTATTTATTTCTAAAAACAACCGGCCCTAAAATCCTGCTGATGCATTTTGGGATGACCGGCAGACCTAATTATTATAAAGACCCAGATGACCGTCCAAAATTTGGACATATCGTACTTACGTTTGAAAACGGATTTCATTTCGCCTTTGAAAACAAACGGAAATTTGGCTGGTGGGAGCTGGTTGACGACATCGAAGACTACCGAACATCACACAACCTGAGCAAAGATGCCCGGGAACTGAGTCTTAAGGAGTTTAAAGAGACGCTTGCTACCCGCAAGACCGATATAAAAAAAGTATTGTTAGATCAAAGCGTCAGCGCCGGGGTTGGCAACTGGATGGCCGACGAAATCCTGTATCAGGCGCAGATGCATCCCAAACAAAAGGTCGAAGGTCTTACCGAAACCCAAATCAAAACGATCTATGATGCTATGCAGCACGTTATAGAAACCGCTATTGAGCACGACGCGCACTATGCAGACTTTCCGGAAGATTTTTTAATTCATAATCGCAAAGAAGGCGCAACCTGCCATCACACCGGTGCAGAAATCGAAAAAATCAAAGTGGGAGGTCGATCGACTTACTTTTCGCCTAAATGGCAGAAATTATAACCGGAAGGATCTTCTAAAAGGATAGAAGAATTACAAAATAATCTAAATTAAAAAAGGCTTCACAAATTTGTGAAGCCTTTTTGGCAGTAGCAGGAACTGGACTCATAGGCTCTAAACCTTGGCTATTGCTGTGTTTACAGTTATCTAATGATTAGTATTTTAAAATTTATCATTTGTAATTCTCACACAACTTTTGTCCCAAATTTGGTCCGGATCAAAATCATTAATCTTACTTGCCTCTTATTTCTATAGGCCTACTACTTATATATAATATTGGAGGTAGATTTATCCTTGTTGAGTTTAAATCTCAAGGGATCCCAATCATCAATTTTGGGCTGTTCAATATTTTTGCTGAAAAACATTATTTCTTTTCCCTCTCTAATTTTATATGCGGTATGCTTAAAAGAAAATTCTTTCTTTTGGCAATCAAAATAAAGTTGTTGTATTTCAGGAACATTATCGTAAGAAACTATCCATTTTATATTTTGAATTGACTTTATCTTATCACTAACGGTTTTGTGATTTTTATACTCATAATGATTCATATATAGAGTACTAGCCTTTAAATAATAGGGAGGGTCGAAATAAAACACAATATTGTCATTTTCTGCCTCTAGCTGAATCTTGTCTATTAGCTTTACAGCATCTTTTTTGTAAAGACGAATATGCTTCTTGTAGTTCGCAATTTTTGATATGCGATCAATGAGCTCTTGTTTGTTAAACCTGCAATCAATTAAATAGTTACCATTCTGATTTACCCCCCCATTACACCCGCATTGATAATACCAGAACGGTTAGTTCTATTTAAATAAAAAGTGGAAAAACCTAAGTCAAGAAGATCCGCCTTTTTCTTGTTTGCCTGCACTGCTCTTTGTTTTTTCCATTCTTCAATTGTGAGGTCTGCTTGATCAATTCTTTCACACAACTGGTTTGTTTTATTCAAAACTGAATGCCAAAAAGCATATATCGATCTGTCTTTGTCGTTGATTGTGATTTTCTCAACAAACCCTTCCATTAAGAGAAATAATGCGACTGATGCTCCACCAGAATAGGGTTCAACATAATGCCCATTAATATTATTATCAATACAAATTTTTGCTATGAATGCAGAAAGTTTATTTTTTCCACCGGGATATCTCAATGGTGAGTAGAGCATATTATAATTGAGTTAAATCAAGAGAATTCAATAAGTCTGTCTCGTCTTGAAGCATAAATTCTATTAAATCAATCAGATTATCACATAATGCTTTGGCGTTAGCTGGTACTGCTGCAACATGATAATTATGTATAATTTGATGAGGGTTTTGAATGTCAAAATTTTCAAAAGCCTTCTTAATACCTACGTCAGTTATTAATTCTGTAAATTTTGTTTTTAACACTTCAAAATTCGTAAACGTTAGGGGATTGCCTTTTCTGTCCTTAAAAGCCAAATTAAAATGATTTGAGGTTTTTATTGGCTTTCCGTTTGGCTTATTTGTATTTTCTACTACATATTTCAGAGTACATTCAAGAGAAACTCTAGTCAATGCAGTTTTCGAATTGGCAAAATTATTTTCGTCGAGATTATAGCATTCATCAATTAACATTTTTAACGGACTAGGTATTTTTTTTCTTTTTAATTTCGGTTTCGATTTTATACTGTGTCTTGTCGAACCACTTCCTCCTGTATTAGTTCCAGTAGCATTTGTGGAATTTGTATTGTTAGCTGTGTCACCACTTGATGTACTATTACCTGTAGCAATAGATGCTGACGTTGGAGTATTTGTAGTACTAGAATTATTAGTCGAGTTTGAACTATTAGCTCCAGTATTTTGACTAGAAGTATTTTGATTAGATGTATTTGTACTATTACCAGAACTTGCACTATCCGAAGAAGTATTTTTTGGAGGAAACCCGTATGGCCTTAATAAATCTAAAAATGCTTTTGTTCCCTCATTATCAATCTGTCTGGAGGAAGCTTTTGGATGATCTGTTAAATAGTCTACAATTGCTCTGATGTATGATTCAAATAAAGACTTATCCTTAATTAGGATTTCGCTCGTTTTATGCTTAAAATTAAACCCACAATTTGCGCGCTCTTTAAAAAGTCTTTCAAAAATAACCGTCTTACCTCCCGTTTTTCCTTTACCGTCTCTAACTAATTTTTTAAAATCTTCACCTTTAATTTTAACCGCTTCGTAATAAAAAGTAGCGGTTTTAATGAATTCTTTTGGGTTAGAGTCTATATCTGATTACGATTCTATTGAATTGCCGCTAGAAAATAGTCTGTAAATTTCCATTGCTTTCGCAATTCTGCCCCATTTTTTGAAGAGATTACTATTATGCTCTAAACGTATTCGCTTATCTAATTCGGCAATACTTTTATACTCCAATACTGGCAATTTTTCAATTTCAAACCTAGATAAGCTCAATTCATATTTGTTTGGTGTTTGTAACGCTTTTACTGCGGCACATCTTCGATTTCCGTCTTTCACCAAATATTCTCCGTCATTCACTTTAAACACCCAAAGAGGTCTATCTTCGTAGAACTCTTGAGCTTCTGAAATAGCTTCTGCCACTTCCTGAGCTGATTCCGTATACAATAGATATTCAATAATATCAGATTCCTTTTCGCTGCCGTTATATAGTTCTGCAAACCGAGGATTTTCCTTATCTAATACTAACTGATCAAGCTTAATTTCTTTTTGAGTGTACTTCTTTACCATATCTATTTCGGAATGAGTTCTTTAGATTAGTTACGGATCATTCTCAAAAGTTGTGTGTGAATTGAATGAATAGTTTGATTTTTGTTTTCTAAACAGGAGGCATTTGACGCATATATAGATTTACTTAAGATTTTATTACCAGAATTATTGATTACCCATTTTAACCTTACCGGTCATCAAACAGAGGGAGATATACTGCACCTGCATTTTGAAGAAAAAGCAGAGGTCCCTAAAGAGTTTTCTTCAAGCCTGGTCACAGCGCACGGGTTCCATAAAGAAATAACCGTTCAGGATTTTCCTGTGCGTGGCAAAAAAGTATTCCTGCATATAAAGCGACGTCGATGGCTCAACAAAC
>NZ_JAJGMW010000008.1 GCF_020782115.1 Leeuwenhoekiella parthenopeia
ATCTATACCAACAATTAAAAACGTATTTTAGTTATTACAATACAAAAAGAAGGCATCAGGGAATAGAAAACGAAATACCGCTGGTAAAGTATTTAAACAAACAACAAAAAGCAGCTTAGTCAATATAGCCGGAACTTAATTTAAGCTGAAAACTGCCCTACAAATGGGGGGATGCTCAGCTTTTAATTCGTCCTTACTAATATTCTCATCTGATTTATAAAAAAATTGGAGCATAAAAGAGTCAATAACCTGCGTTTTAAATTCTGTAGGTCTACCGAAAGATAAAAGGTCATATAAAAGATTATTTTCAAAGGACGAATCTTCTACTTTAAATTTATCTAATCCGTTTAATTGATATAGCTCGGATTGAATTTCTATGATATTATCAGACTCCTCGGCAATTCTATTTGCCTCGATGATTTCAAGGTTTATACCATAATCTTTAAAAGCTATTTTTTCCAGTTCTCGAATTCTTTTATTGGTCAATTCTTTGGAATAAAAGAAAAATAATTTATTATCAAAACCGTACTTCTCATGATTATTTTTCGCCTTTTCTAGATCCTCTAATATTTTTTTTATCAACCCATTCATTTGATGGCTGTTTGCTGATTTTTGAACCGTTAATTGATATTGAACTTTTTTTTGTCCAAAGTCAAAAACGCGAATATCTAGCCCGGTATCATCCTTTCCATCTGTGAAAACTATTTTTTTGAAATTAAACTCTTTAGCTAAATAAATCTTAACTATTTTATCGAATTCCTTTTTCTCCAGTGCTTCTAAAAGGTTTATTAAGTTTTGAGTTTTGGACATATTTCAAATTATTGGTAAGGTGAAATTAACAATCCTGTGAATTTACAATTGATATATTATCTGTTGTAAAATTTATTAGGGAATTAATTATATTTAAAAATTGCTATTTATCTTGTTCAGTAAATACTTATTCTAACCTAGAATCCTACAAACCCCCAGTACTCTGATTTCAAGGTATTTGTTTATGGTGTTTATAGTAAGGTTTTCGGTTTTGGTAATTACGGTTTGGATGCCGTGGGGTTTAATTTCTTAAGCGATTAAGAAAAGTTTACTTTATTAATTTATTTCCAGAATATATACGAATTCCTTCACAAATTTGACTTGTTCACTTAATTCTTTATTGGAGATCATATTTGATTTGGGAATTAATGGAATGGTATCCAAAATTTGCATTAAATTCATCAAATAGCTCGTTTTTATGGCATATGAAGCATTTTCAGCCCCAAGATGTTTAGCATTAATTATACCCACTATTTGACCTTCTAGGTTTAGAAGTGGTCCTCCGCTATTTCCGGGTTGCACTGGGACACTAATTTGATAAGTAGTGATGTCGCCTTGAAAACCCGTTTTTGAACTAATTATTCCGTTTGTAAGTTTTACCTCATCACCCATACTGGCTCGTAATGGATAGCCCAGAGCGTAAACTGATTTTCCAACATCAGCCAATTCATTATCAAATGAGTATGGTATTTGTCCTAGAGAAGTGAAATTGGAGTCAGTAATTTTGATTATTGCAATATCGTTGTTTTTGTCCTCTACCAATATTTTAGCAGAATATGATTTAGTGAAATCTCCTTTAATACCTCGAACTTTAATTGTATTCGCGCCTTCTACGACGTGTTGATTAGTTGCAATAAGACCATTAGATGATAAAGCAAAACCTGATCCTGAGGATTTTTGCATGTTATCATTGCTTTCTATTCTGTCATCAACTGTAGGATAAAGTTTAATAAAAGTACTTTCACTTCCTGATAAAATCAATTTAAAATATGCGTAATTATCAAAAGATATGTAACTGTCAGAATTCAAGGATTTATCCCCCATATACCAGTCACACTTATAAAAATCCGGGGTCGCTGTTTTATAGAGGCGTGCCTTAACTTCTCCACTTATCCATTTATTATTCGCAGGAGCTATGTACCTTTTGCCATCGCAATTGCAACCATCAACTTTTTCAGATCCTCGTGGACTTCCAGATAGATATATCAGTTTGTAATCATTATTTGCTTTAACTAATGCGACTTTATATTTTACTTCGTAATTTCTCCAAGTCATATAGCAGAGAGTTTGTCCATAAGCATTAGTACAAGGTACTTTGACATCAGAATATGAACCAACAGATTCATATATCCCTTCGATTTCTTCCATTCCATTAATGGACCACTGATTCTTAATTTCAGATTCTTTCCAATTAGTTTTAGGTGAAGATATTTGGTTAGATTTTTTTGGTAATTTGGAGGGCTCACCGCCTATTCCAGCCCTTTCAAAATATATTTCATTAATATAACCTGTCTTACCATTATATCTTACTTTATAAATTCCACTAGAGGGGCCTGAAATAATTTTTACCTGATTACCAGCTGGTATTATTTCAATTACTTCACTGAAAATATATTCTGATTGCTTTAGTTTACCATCACTTTTTAGAATAAGATTTTTCTGTCCAAAGACTGGTATCGATAAGAAAAGGCTGTATAATATAAAAAGGTATTTGAGGTTCATACGGTTTAACTTTAGTTTTTAATGTTTTCTTACTTGGCTTTTTAGAAAAAATATTATGAAAATTATTAAGTGACTAAAACATATAAAGATATCGCACCGTGATAACTTCCCCTTACGGAAATCCTCATTCTAACCTAAAACCTCTATAAAATCCCCCGGGCTTTGATCTCCAGGTATTTGTTGATGGTGTTTACGGTAAGGTCTTCGGGTTTGGTGAGTACGGTTTGTATACCATGGCGTTCCAGTTCTTTAACCATACGCTTTTTCTCATAGTCCATTTTCTGGGCGATGGTCTTGTGGTAAATCTCAGGGGTGTTTGCGGCCTTTTTAGCGATCAGCTCGGTAAGCTCGGTGTTTTCAAAAAAGATCACGACCAGTACGTGTTTTTGAGCCAGGCCTTTGAGGTAGGGGAGTTGGCGCTGCAGGGCGCTTTCGTGTTCAAAATTGGTATACAGCAATAACAGGCTGCGGTGGGTGATTTTGCGTTTGACTTCGGCATACAGACGGCCAAAATCACTGTCCAGAAAACGGGTTTGTATGGAGTACAAGACCTCGAGAATGGTATTGAGGTGGGTTTTTTTACTGCTGGCGGCCAGATGGTTTATGATCGTGTTGCTAAAGGTAATCAGGCCCGTTTTATCGTTCTTTTTAAGCGCCACATTGCTAAAGGCCAGCGTCGAGTTTATCGCGTAATCCAGCAGGGTAAGGCCTTCAAAGGGCATTTTCATCACCCGGCTGGCATCGATGATCGAGTAGATGGGCTGGGATTTCTCATCCTGAAACTGGTTGACCATCAGATCGCCGCGTTTGGCAGTCGCCTTCCAGTTGATGGTGCGCACATCATCGCCGCTCACATAGTCTTTAATCTGTTCAAACTCCATCGTATGCCCTATACGGCGTATTTTCTTAAGACCAAACTGCGTCAGCTTGTTGTCTATGGCCAGAAAGGCATACTTTTTCATCTGTATAAACGACGGATAGACTTTTACCGCCTGCCCGTTGTCAAACACATAGCGGCGCTTCACCAGCTTCACGGGGCTCGTTACAAAAACATTCAACCGCCCAAAGGTGTAGACCCCGCGTTCTACCGGGCGCAGGCCGTAGGTAATACGGGTTTTTTCACCGGCTGCAATGCTTCCGGTTTTTAGAAAGTCCCGTTTTTGAAACTGCACCGGGATCTCGTCAATCACTTCAAAAGCGACTTTAAAGGGATAGCGGTTGGTGAGTTGCAAGGGCACCTCGTTAACATCGGAATTGGAGAATTTCTCGGGAAGTTTTCGCGTAGCGCTAATGCCTTCCTTTTTCTTGTAGAGGGTGATCGCGTCAAAAAGCACGGCGATTCCCAGCAGCAGCATACCTACCGAAGCAATGGGAAACAGGCTGTGGTACCAGTACGAAAACAGGAACAGCACCACCAGCGCGCTCAGCACGTAAAAGACCCTAAGGTCAAAATACAGACTTTTTATGAAGGCTATAAGACGCACTAGCGGGGTACTTCTACAGATTGAACAAGCATATCAATCACCGTTTCGGGTGTCATCCCTTCCATTTCGCGTTCTGGCGAAAGGATTACTCTATGCCGCAATACGGGCGTTACCGAGCGTTTTACGTCTTCGGGTGTTACAAAATCGCGGCCGTTGATGGCTGCAAAAGCTTTGGCCGACTTTAAAATCGCCAGGGAGGCACGTGGCGAACCACCTAGATACAAATGCGGATGCGTTCTCGATTTTACCGTGATCTGCGCGATGTAGTTGAGTATTTTTTCTTCCACCAAAACCTGACCCGTCTGCTCCCGGAATTCCTGAAGCTTCGCCGGAGTGAGAACCGCATCGATTACAGCAGTGGCCGCGCCACTCAGCTGATTCTGACTTTTTAGAATCGCAATCTCATCTTCCAGATCAGGGTAGGTCACCTTGATTTTAAAGAGGAAACGGTCGAGCTGGGCTTCGGGAAGGGCATAGGTACCTTCCTGCTCGATGGGGTTTTGGGTGGCGAGAACCATAAAGGGCTTTTCCAGATCGTACTGGGTCCCGTCTATGGTGATCTGGCGTTCTTCCATCACCTCAAAAAGCGCAGCCTGAGTTTTGGCGGGCGCACGGTTAATCTCGTCAATCAGCACGATATTTGAGAAAATAGGGCCGTGTTTAAATTCAAAATTGCTGGTTTGCATATTGAGCACCGAAGTTCCCAATACGTCGCTCGGCATCAAATCTGGCGTAAACTGAATACGGCTAAACCCGGTGCTGAGGGTTTTGGCAAAGAGCTTGGCGGTTACCGTTTTGGCGATTCCGGGAACGCCTTCAATAAGCACATGGCCATCGGCAAGCAGGGCGACGATAAGCAGTTCTACAAACTCGTGCTGACCTACGATCACTTTGGCCAGTTCGGCTTTAAGTGCGGCAACCGAGTCGCGTAATTCGTCAAGCGGAATGCGGTTTTGAAACTCCAGATTTTTAGACTCCGGTGTTTCTTGTGAAGCTACCGGACTTTGCTCAGGCGTGTTTTGCGGGGTTTCTTCCGGGTTATGATCAGGCGTTTGCCCGTTTTCTAAAGGCGTTGAATCTTCCATCAATGGGTAGTTTTAAAATTTTCGATCAGGCTGTTGAGGCGTATGAGTTCGTCTTCACTCAATTCGGCCTTTTGCCTGATGGTTACGATATAATCTATAGTATTTTGAACCATGTCGAGGGGCTTTCCGCTTTTCGCCGTGAGGCGCTCAATAAAATCACGGTTAAGCCGGTCTGTCGCCAAAACATAAGTGCTGCGCAGGTATTCCATAAAATGATTGATCTGGTGCGTGGCGATCTGGCGGTTTTCTTTTTTATCTAAATACATCCCGGCAATGGTGCGGGTATAGTCAAGTGTGTTGTTAGGCAAAGGTTTGATCACGGGAATGCTGCGCTGCTTGCGCTTGCCTTCAAAGATCACCCAGATCAGGGCGCCCAGCAACAGCGTGTACCAGGACCATTTGAGGTATTTGTTGTTCAGGATTATAAACAGCGGCGATACGGCTACGGCCTTACTGTTTTTATAATACATATCCAGATAGACAGTCCCGTCTTTAGGCAAATACGACAGTATATTTGAGGTATAGGCCGCATTGTTGCCATTCAGCATAAAATAGTTGGTAAATGCCTGCGGAAAGGTGCTCAGAATGATCTCGCCTTTTTCAAAAGGCAGTTTGATAAAATTGACTTTGGGTTTTTTAATGCGGGTGGAATCTTCATCGCGGATGATGTCTGCAACCCCCAGAACGGTTGTATTTAAAGTGTCGATTTTATTAAAATAGGCTACAGAATAATCCTTGTCTAAAATATACGGAAGCTTGCCGCGTAGCGCCGGATTGCTCAGGTTTACAAGCGGCCGTTTGATCAGGTTGTCGTTGTCGTAGGTATAATCGCTTTTCAGATTTAAGGTGTCTTCCAAAACTTCGCTAAATCCATCAGAAGCCATAAACAGCGTATTGCCCTGAGCTACCCAGTTGAGCAGCTTTCGGGTTTCAAACTCATCGTTATAGATGAAGGAGTTTACAAAGAAATACGTGCCTTTGGGCTGATTGAGGCTGTCCATCAAAAACTCATAGGGCGGAATTTTGACTTCCTCGAGCCGGTCTTCTTCAATGAGCGAGGAGAGCTGCTCGTAAAAGACGTAGGTGCCAAAAGGAATTCTATCCTGTTTCCCATACGACTCATACCAGTTTAAGGGCTCTTTTTGAGAAGCTTCGGCCACCACCAGAATCACTAAAAAGAGGATGAGCAGCCCGGCGAGTATTTTATAGCGTTTACTCATAAGGCGTTAATGCTCTTTTTAAATTCGGTTTCTGCTTTGGCAAAATCGGTTTCATTTACTTCAAAATTCCCGTACCAGATAAAATCATACACACGTGTGAGTCGGGTAAAGGTAGTGCGCAGGCCGGCGTCTTTGAGTTCGTACACATAATCGGCATTGGTTTTTTGCACTTCCCAGTCAATGAGCTCTTTTTGCGCCAGTTTTTGCAGCAATAATAAATAGTAGAAGCGCACGGCCAGGCGGTAATTCTTTTCGCGTAGCGCGGCTTCAATGAGTTCGGTGATATTTTGATTTTCGATGATTTCCTGTTCATCGGTGAGTATGACTTTGCTGAGATCGGGGCCTTTAAGCGGCGAGCCGCCCAAATCAACTTTTAAAAAGAGCCACACCAATAGGGCTACGACTCCGGCAACGAGTAAGTAGGGTAGGGCGCGTACCAGAAAGCCCAGAAAGCCGGTGGCTTCCTCTCCCTGAAGAATCCAGTTTATAAAGCGCCTCCAGATATCGTTGGTCCAGGTTTTAAAACGCGTCCAGATGTTGTCTGGCGCTTCTTCTTCCACATAATTAAATTCGTCCTGAGCGGCATACTTTTTAATCTGTTCGGTGTCAAATTCCACCGGGGTTGCCGGTGCCCGGTCGTACTGAATCTGTTGAACAACTTTTGGTTTTTCAACAGCCGTAGAATCTTGTGGCCCTGCAAAGCATTTCAGGGTCAGAAATACAAATATGTAGAAGAAAAATCGATGCATTAAGAGTCTGTACCTATACTGTCTATCGTTTCAAAAGTACCGGTTTGATTGGCTTTTTCGTTTAGGTTATAATAGATAAAGGCAATCGCGATTGGAAAAATCACGGCCAGAATGTATTGCGCTGCCGAAGAGAGTACACTTAGTGTTAAATACACCCAGTCAAATAAGCTGCTTATGTCTCCTTCTGAAATTTCTGCGGCAGAGGTAAAGGCTTTTACAAAGGTATAGATGATTACGGGTAAGGAGAATACGATATTGGCAACGTATAACAGCAGGCCCAGCACAAACAAGGTAGCAAAGGTCATCCACCATTCACCTTTGATAAGCTTAAACGAATCTGCAATAACATCGCCTACCGATTTGTTTTCAAAAACCAGTACCGCCCAACCCAAAGAAAGCGGAATTGCCAGGTAAATTCCCGGAAGAATACACAGCATCAGACCAAAAAATACGATGATCGCGATTAGAAAGGTGGTCCCTACCAGCGAACCCAATTGCTTTCGCAGATCGGTTTTTAAAAGCTCCTGATCTACCACGCCTCCGTTTTCGATATACAATCTGATGTACTGAAGCACTGTCCCGTACATCACCGCGTAATAAAAAAGAACGGTTAGAAACAGGATGAGTGCCGGAAGCAGAAAATTAGCCATACGGAATATTCCGCCGTCAAAAAGGGAAATGTCTGAAGAAACCGTGGCGTAATAGCCCGCTGCGGCGATCAAAAGAATATAAGGGATTGCCGCATTGCGCACCAAAGCCTTAAACAGGCCTTTGTATTCCTGGCGTAAAAATTTAAAAGTATCGGAGAGGATTTCGCCGAGTTCGCGTTGCCTTTTAAAGTTAATGTAATCGTTCATGGAGTTGTATTTGGTGTTTTTTGTAAGCTATTCGGGGGTATAGGACGTAATAAAACAGAATTAGTAACAGCGAAAGGCCGATGATTGTAATCGCAAGCCAGTCGGGCATTTCGGTATGGCGGGTCACAAAACCTTCCAGAAATCCTGCAATAATAAAAAACGGAATGGTACTGACCACGATTTTGAGTCCGTCTTTCATACTTCGTTTAAAGGATTCGACTCTGCTGTAGGTTCCGGGAAATAAAATACCGTTACCCAAAACCAGACCGGCCGCACCGGCAATCACAATCACCGAAATTTCGATAGTACCGTGAATCCATACAGTGCGCACAGACTCCCACAAGAGCCCCTTGTCGTAGAAGAAATATTGAAACGAGCCCAGCATTACGCCGTTGCGCATCATAATAAACAGCGAACCAATACTGAAGAGCACGCCATAAATAAAAGCCATCAGGGCTACTTTGATGTTGTTTACGGTGATCCCCAGAAACATTTCGACCTCATTCATTTCCTTATAAACCCGCATCGGGTCGTTTTGCGCGATATTCTCAAGGGTCATGTTTACATAGGCGTCGCCCATAATGCTCCGCACATAGGCGCCGTCTGTAGCAGCGCTGTAAGCACCCACAACGCAAAACAGGGCAAAAACCAGAAAAGACAGCAGGAGTTCACGCTGATAGCGGTACATCAACAGCGGAAATTCTTCCGTAAAAAAGGTGATAAAGCGGCGGCTCGACTCGCGTTTGGTCTTATAAATCTTCTGATGCGAGCGTGACGCGAGATGGTTTAAATACTGGGTGGTTTTGCTTTCGGGATAAAAGGTACGGGCATAACTCAGGTGATCTGTTACTTCAAGATATAAGGCCGAAAGTTCATCGGGCGTAAGTGCGTTGTTATTACCCAGCAATACGTTTTCAAATCTTAACCATTTATCCTTATTTTGCCTGACGAAAGCAGCCTCGCGCATAGTTTTGGGTTTTAAAATGAATTCTGAAGCATTTCGGACTCTGCCAAAACCATTCAGAACAGCTTTCTCAAATTTTAAATAACCGTAGGGCAGTAATTTAAGCTAACATACTGTTTTGAGGCAAGCTTTGGGACTTAAAAATCCCGATTTTCGAGTAAAGAAAAAGAATTCATGGATAACTTTCAAATTGAAACCGCACAAAATATCAGCATTCAGCAACAGGTTGCGGGCATTGGCGATCGCATACTCGCTTATATCATTGACGCTCTGATTTTAATAGGGTATTGGATCATTTCCTTGTTTTTGGTATCTGCCTTCGGATTAGACACTAACGAAAGCAGTTCGATTATGATCTTTTTTATGATCATCGGGATACCTTCTTTTCTGTACTTCCTGCTTTTTGAAGCCTTTTGGGACGGGCGCACGCCGGGTAAGTCGGCCATTGGTTTGCGCGTGGTGAAGTTAGACGGATCAAAACCGGGTTTTGGAAGCTATTTTGTACGCTGGCTGATGCGCATTATAGACATCAGTTTCAGCAGTGGCGGGATTGCCGTTTTTACCATTTTGCTTAACGGAAAAGGGCAGCGTCTGGGGGATATCGCAGCCGGGACCACGGTGATCAATGAGCGCAAGAGAGTTACCCTGGGCCAGACCCTGCTGGAAACCATTCCTGAAGATTATGTGCCCAAATACCCACAGGTAACGGTTTTTACCGATGCAGATATGCAGAAAATCAAAACGGTTTACAGCAAGGCCAAACGCGAAGGGAAGCATAACGTCATTTTAAAACTGAGCGAAAAGCTGAGTAAGACTATGCAGGTGACGCCAGATGAGACGCCCTACGCCTTTGTAGACCGCGTACTTAAGGATTATAATTTTTACACCCAGAATTAATGGAGCCTATTGTAGATATTATCGACATTCTGGGAACCATCGCTTTTGCAATTTCGGGCGTAATCACGGCAACCAAAAAACGTATGGATCTTTTTGGGATTCTCATTGTCGCTACCGTGACTTCTGTGGGCGGTGGTACCTTGCGCGATCTGCTCATTGGGAAGTCGCCCGTAACCTGGCTGCTCAACACGACGTTTGTGTATACCATACTGGTTTCAACCGTGGTGGGTGTTATTTTTAGAAAACAATTGCATTACGTGCGCAAGTCTTTGTTTTTGTTTGACACTATCGGGATTGCCCTGTATACCATTACCGGTGTGCAAATGGGACTGCTCATCGATCTGAACCCGGTAATTTGCGTGGCTTTAGGAACGATAACGGCCTGTTTTGGAGGCGTGATTCGCGATATTTTGTGTAATGAAATCCCGGTGATCTTTAGAAAAGAGATTTATGCCAGTGCCTGTATTTTAGGAGGTGTGGTTTATATAGGGCTTATTCACCTAGGGGTAACGGCCGGTCTTACTGCGGTAATGGCCGGGATTACTGTGGTTGTAGTACGCACCCTGGCGGTGGTGTATGAATTGCAATTGCCCAGTATATATACTCAGGCCGAGCGCGAGCAAAACAATTAAACTATGGGAAAGCAACTACCGGAGCTGACCAATCAGCTTATTAAATTCATTGAGGAGCAGCATCTCTTTTTTGTGGGTACGGCAGCTGCCGAAGGGCGTGTAAATGTTTCCCCTAAAGGAATGGATACGTTTGCAGTGCTTAATGCAAACGAGGTAATCTGGCTCAATATGACCGGAAGTGGGAATGAGACGGCCGCGCATTTACTGAAAGATTCGCGGATGACGATTATGTTTTGTTCGTTTGAACGCAAACCCCTTATTCTGCGTTTATACGGCAAAGCCGAAATGTACCATCCGCGGGATGCAGCGTTTGAATCCTATTTAAAGCATTTTGGTGATACCGAAGGTGCCCGCCAGATTTATAAACTCAACATCGATCTCGTACAAACTTCCTGCGGTTTTGCAGTGCCGTTTATGGAATACAAAGGGGAACGTGAAACCCTAAAAACCTGGGCCGCAGAAAAAGGCGACGCCGGTATCAAAGACTACTGGATTGAGAAAAACCAAACAAGCATTGACGGTTTTAAAACCGGGATTTTTGAGTGATTACTTAATCAACGAAGATTTCTTTGATTAGTGATTTAGTCCCATTTTTCAAATTCCTCATTTTCAAAAACAGCATCTATGATTAGTGAATCGTCACTTTCCTGATTCATGTTTTCAAAGGCTTTTTCCCAATTTTGCCGGACTTGTTTATGTGATTGAAAAGTTGATTTCATTCGTTTATTCTATTCTTCTAAGATACACTTGTTTGAGTGAAAAGTAGGTTTTATCTAAGAACAAATAGGGGCCTATAATTTGTGGCTTGTTGGGGATTTTAAATTGAAATATCGACGTTTATAAAGAGTATAAAATAATATTCTTTGGTTTTCTTTTTCTTCAGCATAGCAAAAAGTCCCCGTTAAAAATTTTCGAAGCCTTGGAGAAAATTTAGGGGCTTGTTGCGGTTTTGCCTGATAAGGCAAAAATGCCTAAGAAAAAGTGTCTTTTCTTTTGTTACTTTTCTTTGGACAAGCAAAGAAAAGTAAGTAGTATTATAAAATCGAAATCAGTTGATCTGGAAATGTATGTGATCATCATGGCGTACAGCACGGCACCCGTGAAAACGAATTTTGGGATCAGAATGGTTCATTCGCTGTACTAAATGCGGTTCTAAAAACAGCTTGCTCGTCTCTTTTAGATTTAAAATCAGTTTAACAAGCTGTTTTGTAGCTTCATTTGAAAGTGTGAGTTCGGGATTACGATTACCAAAACTCACATACCTCGTAAAATCATATTGCCAGTATCCGGCTTCTTTGCAGGCTTGAGTCTGATCACGTTCACCTGAGTTTGAAGCTTCATAAATACCATAACCGCTTCGTGAGGGTTTTTCATTAGTAACTCGACCTTTTTCATCGTTATAGATGAAAGCGAGATCTATTTTCTTGCCGTCGTTGTGACTCAAATGCGGCAAAAGCGGGAAACCATCAAAAAAAGGGAAATTGGCATCCAGATAAACGACGGTCAAATTCGGGTCATACTTCGAAAAATCACGGGCAATTTCTTGTAAAGCTTCTTTTAATTTCGGCTTTACATAATCCCGATTAGCAAGCACGTAAAATAAAGAGTGGGCTTGAAGATGCTCTGTTGTTTCGAGCTTTTCGCGTCCAAAATAGGGAGCTACCTTAGGAATCAGAAGTAATGAACAGATTAGATAGACCAGTAAAAAGACTACAATCTGCTTGATTAGTTTAAAACGGTGAATTTTTCGCGTAGCGAGAACAACAATTAAATAGAGAAGACCACCTACCTGAGTAAGAATGCTAAGTAGCACTACCAGAATGAAGTGCAGACAAAATTTTAAAAACTTCAATTCAAGTCTGTGTTATTTGATCAACTCAACCTTTTCCAGATAAATATTTTCAATAGGCCATTCATTATCGTCAACATCTACTTTATTGATACGGTCTACAACGTCCATGCCTTTGGTCACACGGCCAAACACCGTATGCTCGCCATCCAGGTGATGGGCACCCCGTTCGGGCACTACGATAAACCATTCAAAAGGAGAGGAGGCATCGCTGATGTTTTGTTCGGTGTATTTTGCTGCAGAAAAGGCTCCACGTACGTGAGGATGCGCCGCAGACGCTTCGTTTGGGATCAAATAATTTCCAATACGCATACGCTTACGCGGGGTTTCATACCCGTCGCTGTTACCACCCTGTACTACAAAATCAATAGCGTTGCGGTGTATCATGGTATTCTCAAAATAGCCCTGCTTTACCAAAAGAATAAAGTTGGCCCTGTGTAAAGGCGTATCGCGGAATAATTCTAGTTCGATATCCCCGTATTTGGTGGTGATGCGCACGCGGTTTTCGGGATTCTTCTTGCCGTATTCGGTGAGAAAGGGAATAAGATCGGCCTGTGATTCTACGATAGAACCCGGCTTTTTCCTGAGTTTTTCGTTCTGAGCTTTGGCCTTATCTTCGGCCGTGCTGTCTTTGGTTTTTTCGACAACTTCAGGCTCTGTGGCTTTCTCTTTAGATTTTTTATCTTCACAGCCGGCAAAAAGAAGCACTAAAGCTAGAAGACTTAAACGTATATACTGACGCATAGATGCAGTTTGAAGAATTTGTAAAACGAGTCTCAAAATTAAGCAATTTGGACTTACCCGGGCAAGAAGCGCATTATCTAATGGCACCGGCAGAGCGCATACAACAACTTTCTGCACTTGATGTTGAACAGCGCAAACCCCGGGAAGCCGGTGTTATGGCGGTGTTTTATCCCAATTCTAAGGGCGAAACCACGCTGGTGCTTATTTTACGCCGCACCTATAAAGGGGTGCACAGCAACCAGGTGGGCTTTCCTGGAGGCAAGGCAGAGGCTGTAGATGTTGATCTGGAAGATACCGCCCGCAGGGAGACCGAAGAGGAGGTAGGCCTTAAAGGAGAAGACATTCGTGTACTAAAAAAACTCACCCGTCTTTATATTCCGCCCAGCAATTTTTGGGTGCAACCTTTTATTGGCGTGGTTGATTATACCCCAGAGTTTATTCCGGAAGAGGCGGAAGTTGCGGCTATACTTGAAGTACCGCTCACGGCCTTTCTTTCAGATAAAAGCCTCATCAGGCGACAGATTGACACCTCGTATGGCAGCATGATAGACGTACCCGCATTTCAACTGGCCGGGCACGTAGTCTGGGGTGCCACTGCAATGATGCTGAGCGAGATCAAGTGGGTGCTGCGGGAAATAGATACATTTTAAGACACATATTCCTTACATTTAATTTATATTTCGCCTCTGGCAAAACCTTGGCTTTAATTATGGGACTTTTCAAGACCAATCCATTTGGGCATTATAATATTCTGAAGAAATGGCTGATACGCATTGCGGGTATGATGACCCACAGGCGTTATCGCGGTTTTAACGAATTGCAAATTGACGGTTCTGAAATCATAAAAGAGCTGCCCGATACCGGTGTGCTGTTTGTCTCCAACCACCAGACCTATTTTGCCGATGTGGTAGCGATGTTTCACGTCTTTAATGCAAGCTTGAGTGGTAGGGTAGACAGCATTAAAAACATAGGCTATCTCTGGCAGCCCAAACTCAATATTTATTATGTGGCCGCCGGTGAGACCATGCGGGCCGGTCTTTTACCGCGGATTATGGCTTATGCCGGGGCTATAACGGTAAGCCGTACCTGGAGGGAAAAAGGAAAGGAGGTAGACCGCCCGGTAAACCTGAGCGATACCGAAAACATTGGGATTGCACTACACGACGGCTGGGTAATTACCTTTCCGCAGGGAACTACCAAACCCTGGAAACCCATCAGAAAAGGTACCGCCCACATCATTAAGCAATATAAACCGGTTGTTGTGCCTATTGTAATAGATGGTTTTAGACGCTCGTTTGATAAAAAAGGCATACGCATTAAAAAGCGCGGTATTCTTCAGTCTATGGAAATCAAAAAACCATTGCAGATTGATTATGAAAACGACAGCATCGAGGATATTGTAGAACAGATCGAATACGCAATAGAGCAACATCCTTCTTTCCTCAAAGTGATTCCTCAGGAAGAATTACGCAAAGAGGAAGAACTCAATAAAACCCGCAGGTGGGAGTACTAAATCCATTTTCATTAACATTTCTTTGGCATAGTGTTTGGACCTTTTAGGGTGGAAAATTGTTAAACTTTGGGTTTCGGTGAAATTTAATGCAACTTTTATATACTTTGTAGGTACTTAAAGCGTTAGAGCCCCAAACCCCTTAAGACCAAAAAAATATATGAAAAAACTCACTTTTGTCGCAGTACTTTTTACTCTGGCACTGTTCTCAAAAATACAAGCTCAGGAATTACCTTTTAAAGATTGCATCGACGCCCCGCTCGAAGATTTTGAAAGCTCTGTTTTAAAAACCCAACTCTACAATCAAATTGCCAAAGATCCTCAGATGAAAAGTCTGATTGATCGCAAGAAAATGGCCGTAGGTATCGTAAGTCTCGATGACCCTAAAGCCATACAATACGCCGGAATCAACGGTGAAGAAATGATGTATGCCGCAAGTTTACCTAAAATTGCCATTTTGCTTGCCGCGATGGACGCAATTGAAAAAGGTGAACTTAAAGAAACTGCCACTGTACGCGAAGATATGTGGCTGATGATCAGCAAGTCAAACAATCAGGCCAGTACGCGCATGATAGATCGTCTGGGTTATGATAAAATTGCCGGTGTTCTAACCAGCGATAAATACAAATTATACGATAAGGCTCACGGTGGTGGCCTCTGGGTAGGTAAGCGCTATGCTGCCGCCGGAGAGCGCAGACCCGATCCTATTAAAGGCTTAAGCCACGCAGCTACAGCAGAACAGGTATGCCGTTTTTATTACAAACTGGTAACCGGTAAACTGGTAAGTCCCGAGCGCTCCAAGCAAATGCTTGATATAATGGAGAACCCTTCATTGCATCATAAGTTTGTAAACACATTAGAGCGTATAGCGCCTAACGCACGTTTATTCCGTAAATCAGGTTCCTGGAAAACCTACCATTCAGACTCCATCCTGGTATGGGGTGAAGACGGCCGCAAGTACATTCTTGTAGCTTTGGTTGAAGACCCTAACGGCGAACAAATTATCAGAAATTTAGTATTTCCGGTTGAGAAAGCTCTTCAAAAATCTCGAACTTTACTTGCGAGTGCCACAAAAGGCGCCGGGTATGTAGGTGATTAGAAAGTTCCTCAAAAAAACGTTTAATATAAGAGATGGTGAAATAACCATCTCTTTTTTCATGCAGTTATACGTCTTTTTGATAATTACGATACTGCTCATAGTTAAACCCATTGTAAACGCCCTCTTTCTCGAAGGTCTGGGAGCAGACAATCTCGCTTACGGCTATCTTTTAATTGCGGCAACCGCAATTGCAACCACTTATTTTTACAACCGCGCAGTGCGAAGATACTCCCTGAGGCGCATTATAGTGGTTTCGCTGTCTTTTTTCGCTTTAGCTTTTGCGGTACTGAGCTTACTCTATAAACTCGGTCTTATCGATGCAGCGGCTCTGTATGTGTATTATGTGATCAGCGGTATTTTTGCTGTATTAACCACCAGTCAGTTTTGGCTGCTTGCCAATATGGTTTTCAATGCCCGGGAGGCCAAGCGTCTGTTTGGTTTTATAGGTAGTGGGGCCATTGCAGGCGGTATTTTTGGGGGATATCTCACCACAATTTTGGTACCCTATATAGGTAACGGAAATATGCTGCTTATCGCAGCAGCGCTTATTTTATCCTGTATTCCGTTGCTTTCTATGATTTATAAGAAAGGATACGTAAGCCGCGCTTCCCGCTCCGGTGCTCAAGAAAGTATTGGTGGGGAAACCGCTTTCAAACTGGTTTTAAAGTCAAAACACCTTACCTACCTGGCTTTAATCATTGGTATAGGGGTGATCGTGGCTAAACTCATCGATTTTCAGTTCAGCGATTTTGCAAGTAAGGCCATACCCGATGCAGACCGTCTGGCCTCCTTTTTTGCATTTTGGTTTTCGACATTCAATCTCGTCTCCCTGGGAATTCAACTGTTTTTGACCAATCGCGTGGTAGAAAAACTGGGGGTAAACAGTTCGCTACTCATTTTACCGCTGGGCATCGCAATAGGTTCCCTGCTTTTCTTAACCTTTCCCGAATTGTGGGTGCTCATTCTTATTAAAGGCCTCGACGGCAGTCTCAAACAATCTGTGAATAAAGCGGCGACAGAGCTGGTGATGGTTCCCATTTCGCTTGAAATAAAGAATAAAACCAAATCCTTCATCGATGTGGTGGTAGATAGTATTGCCACAGGGGTTGCGGGTTGTTTGCTGATTTTTGTAATCAAAGGATTAGACCTGCCTTCAAGTTACGTCACGGTGATTATTTTGTTTTTGATCTTTATCTGGATGGTGGGCATTTTTAAAGTTCGGGATTCCTATTTCAAAAGTTTTAGACAAAGTCTTCGGGAAGCGGTAGAACATTCAGACGACATCTCGCGCAGAAAGCAGAAATCACCTATAGAAATAGGAAAACGCATCCTGTCTTCCAATAATCCGGAGCAAATTGTTAAATACCTGAGCGGCTTAAACGGAAGGAAATCACGGCTTTTAAAAGCGAAAATTCTTCCGCTGCTGGAACATCCCGATGATGCGGTTAAGATTGAAGCGATAAACCAACTCTATCATTATCCCGAAGGTACCGCCCTCGAAACCGTGCGTCAACTGGTTTACCTCAAGGATGACGAGGTGGTTTATGCGGCGATGAATTACCTTATTTTGCATACCTCGCTCAACGACAACCGTATTTTTGATTCGTACCTCAATCACAGCAGTGATTATATTGCTCACGCGGCCTTATTGTGTTTGGCTAAAGAAGGCCGTACCAATAAAAAAATTGCTGCCCGATATAATTTAGAATTGCGTCTGGAACTCTGGATGGCCGAGTTTGAATTGCCCAACAGTGAGCACCGTCCCGAGGAATTGTCGTTTTTGCTGGAATCAATAGGTTATGCAGGTTTTCCAAGATTTCTGTCTTTTATTTCGGCAAACTTCAATAACCGAAATCCTATGATCGTGCGGCATGCGATTATTGCAGCCGGAATTTCGGGGGAAGAGCTATTTGTAGATGCCCTGATCGACTTTCTTAAGGTTAAGGAATACCGGGAAGATGCCATACAGGCGCTTATCGCTTATGGGGAATCTATAAGCGAACTCCTTCTGGCGCGCGAGGCCGCGAGAACTTTACGCAATGACGTGAAAAAATACATACCTCAGGTTATTCAGAAGTTTGAAACCCAAACCTCTGTGCGGGTGTTGCTGCGTTTATTGCAGAGTAGGGATAACCTGATCAGGCTGGCCAGTGCCAAATCGTTGAAACGCCTCAAAAATAAAAACCCGAAACTCAACTTTTTTCCTAAAAGTATTTTCCGTTTTATTTTGACCTATTCGTTTGAATACCGGGATATCATAAGCTGCCGGAAAGTGATTAAAAGCAATTTTAGGGCAGAAAATTACACGGCTCTTTCTGAAGATGATAAAACCGAACTTCTTCAGGTACGGGAAAGCCTGCTTGAAATTTTAGATATTCAGTTGAGTAAGCGTATTGCCACCATTTTTCATTTATTGGCGGTGTACTACAGCCATAAAGATCTGGATGTGGCTTATAAAGGTTTTAAAAGTGAAGATCGCGATACACGGGCCAACGCGATTGAATTTCTAGATAACATTCTTGCTCCAAAACTGAAACACGTGCTTTTGCCTTTGCTGGAATTAGCGATTATTGAAGATGCTGACGTCTATCAGGAAATTTTGGAAGACACCGACATCAGTTTTAACCGGGCGCTCATCAACCTGATTAAAGTGGGAGATGGTAACCTGAGACTTCCGGTGATTTATTTGATTCAATTTTTGGGAGATACCAGTTTCTCACCGCTTCTTGCCGAATTACAAATCACAGCTAAAAGCAAGGATGTACGCTCTTTTGCTTCTTTAGCCTTAAAGAAATTGCAGCCTGCCCTGATGCAGAAGGATATATAATCCCAATTAACAAACTAAGACCTAAATTAAAGGCAAATACTCAATTATAAAAAGGGATAGGGAACAAGATACCCAAACTTGAGAGTGCCAAAACAATTCCAAGCAGACCTAAAATTTGCTTTTTAAAACAAGCTATGATTCCAAAAGCAATTCCTATTAGGGTAAAAAACAAATAGAAGTAAATCGAATAATATAGTATATTAGGTAAATCATCAAGTGGTCTCGCAGGTATATACAATCTATTCGAGTAACAGTAGCTTGCGCATTCATGAAAGCAAATCGATATTAAGCCCATTAAAGAGAAAAAGATTGAAAAACGAGCAATTGTCATATTTATCACATTTGTATCAAATCTTATTTAAAAGACTCTGAATTAATTTCTCCATCTTTTTAGGTTTAGTAGTAGGAGCAAAGCGTTTTACCGGTCTTCCGGTTTTATCGATTACAAACTTGGTGAAGTTCCATTTAATTTTACTTCCGAGCAAGCTGCCCAGTCTGCCTTTAAGCCATTTAAATAGGGGATGGGCATCTGAACCGTTAACGTCGACTTTATCAAACATCGGGAAACTTACACCGTAGTTAACCTGGCAGAACGAATCAATTTCTTCTGCGCTTCCGGGTTCCTGTTTGCCAAATTGATTGCAGGGAAAGCCCAAAATAACCAAACCTGCATCCTTGTATTTTTCATACAGTTTTTCGAGTCCTTCGTACTGCGGGGTGAGTCCGCATTTACTCGCGGTATTCACGACAACGACAACCTTTCCGGCATAGGCATTCATAGAAAGGCTTTCGCCCTTTAAGGTTTTGGCTTCAAAATCGTAAAAAATCATAGGATTTTCTGAGTTTAGGGATGATTCCTGTAAAAATACGATTCTCAGAACGATTAAGACTTCTTTGTTTTAGGCAAAAAGAGGAAGCAGCGCCTGATCAAAACATTTTTTCTTCTTTTTGATACTCCCGTTTCAGCCCTTTGATCAGGTTTTGACTGTCGATTTCAAAGGTTTTGCGATTCAGGGCGTTTAGGCAACTGTAGTGCACCACATTGTTGATGTTAGCGCCGGTGATGTCGTAGGTTTTAGCCAGCGATTTAAGGTCAATCTCTTCCGCAAAGCGGAAACCCTCCGGAAGTGCCAGATTCCAGAGTTTGAGGCGTTCCTCTACGTTAGGGTTGGTAAACTGTACTATTGCCTGAAACCGACGGGTAAATGCAGCGTCGATGTTCGATTTAAAATTGGAGGCTAATATGACGAGGCCGGGATGTTCTTCGAGACGCTGAAGCAAATAGGAAACTTCCTGATTGGCGTATTTATCGTGGGCATCGCGCACCTGTGTACGCTTTCCAAAAATGGCGTCGGCCTCATCAAAAAAGAGGATCCAGTTTTTATAGCGGGCCTTGTCAAAGAGTTTAGACAGGTTTTTTTCGGTCTCCCCGATGTATTTCGAAATCACAACCGAGAGATCAACGCGGTAGACCTCGCGGCCGGTGTATTTGCCCAAAAGGCTTGCGGTAAGCGTTTTTCCGGTCCCCGGCGGACCGTAGAAAAGAGCCCTGTAGCCGGATTTAAATTTTCCGGTGAGATCGTGCTTTTTTTTCAAAACCTCGTGATGCTTAAGCCAGATTTCCAATTCTTTGATCTCATTAAGTGTTTGCTTGTTTAAGACCAAATCTTCCCAGGCGAGATTGGTAGTTAGTTTTTGAGCGGGAAATTCGATGCTGAGCTCCGGATCGGGAATACTTCCGGTGAGCAGAAGCTGTACATAATCTTCCTGCAAGACCAGATTTCCGCTTAAAAAAGGTTCGTGAGCCCCAACTTTCTCAAGCTGAATGACTTTATTCGATCGCAGGGGCGCTTCCGGAAGCAAAAAACTCAGATTTTGCAATCGTTCCGTTATGTTATTGCCGGCCAGAAGAAAAAGTACGGTTTCACCGGTAGGGAGAATCCCGCGATGGGTGTTGCCTTTGGTTCCGCCCAGTTCAGGCAATTCGGCTCCTTCGGGATAGACTTCATTTACGCAGGTTTTAAGCAGGGCAGGAGCAAGATAAGGCGCCAAAGCCAGAAAAAGGATACTCTGCTCTTCAGCCTGCAACTCGAGAATAAGGATCAGTTTTTTTAAATACGAATCAGGCAGACTGTTTGTATCAAAACGTGGAGCATCCTTAAATGGGGTATCCGAATTTCGTAGGCGCCAAAGCAGCAGTTCTTTTAAGTGCTGTATGGCCAGATCAAAAGCTTTAAATTCAGGCATTAGTATATTTTTGATAGGCTTTTTCCAGTTTGATGTCGTATTTATTTTGTGCGTAACCCGGCCCGTTATAGCCTTTGGCAAAGGCAGCCCAATTTTTAGACTTCAGATGCCTAAGCAGGTTATTGGCTTTTAAAAATTTACCAAAAGCCTCCAGATGTGCGCGCTCGTGCGTGTACATATGCGCCACAAAGGCATCAACGCTGGGATAGCCCAGGCTTTCGTAATGAAAACCCATAATTTGATACGAACCATACGAAGCCGAAGCATAGGCTGCATCGTGTACGGCATCGAGATCGCTTATTCCCGCAGCTTTTTCCAAGCGTTCATATTCTTCAGCACCACCCTTGTAATGCGACCGGCTCCAGCTTTCATAGAGCACGTCTTTCGTGTAGTCCGTCACAAAATCAGCCGGATTGAGTCCACGCTTTTTAAGCTGTCGCCAAAAAATGTGGCCTTCAAACAAAATGCGTGGCCTGCCGTCAATTAAAAAGCCTTTACCGCTGCTTTCAACCTCATTCACCGCTTTTACCGCAGCCAGTTCCACATCAAAGTCTTCGGCAAACTGTTTTAAATCGGCTTCACTTAACAATTTATCGCTAAAACTGAAGAGGTTATCGCGAGCCGAAAGCAATTTGGACCAGGTCTTCAACCCAACAACACCGTCTATAACCAGATCGTTCTTCTTCTGAAAATCGCGTATAGCGGCATCGGTATCTTTCCCAAAATAAGTGGAGACGTAAACCGAATAGCCCAGATGTTGTAAAACTTCTTCCAGGAAATAAACTTCGGGGTCCTGTGAGCGGTAGCGTAGTGTTTTCATAAATGTGGGTTATTTTCTTTTGATAATTTCTAAAATTTTAGTGTTGTATTCGGCATCTTCTTTAACAGCTAAATCGGCCGAAACTGGCTTATTGGTGCCATCAGTATATGTAGTAATGCCATCCAAATCATAATTAACGCTCATGAATTTACCCGGAAGCTCGCGTAGGTCAGGGCGTATTAAGGTTAATAAATCCCGTTTTAAAGCGGTTTCAATATCTGGTACCGATTGAGCATTATCTTTTTTAGCTTCTTTGTTTAACGCATTTAACAATGCAGCACTGTTTGCTTTCTCTTTGACGATACGGGCCGAAACGTCCAGATTGAATTTATTTTTATCTTTTGAACCTGATTCCAAAATGCGGGCAATAGCATCCTCTTTTGACTTCATATCCTTGGTATTGTATCGCGGTGTGCTGGGATGAATGTTTTCAGCAGAATTGCTTCCGGAACCCCCAAAACGGTCGGCAATTAAATGGGCATTGTGAAAACCGGCTGTTGCGCTGTCTGTAACTCCCCGGGCACCTCCGCTTTCCTTGAGTTTTAAATTTTTTCCGGAAACGTGACGCGTTATATTTTCATCTTCATTTGCTGCAAGGGTTTCGGCATGAGTAATATTAATTTGAAAATTCGGGCCTTTTTTACCGGTATCGGTGAGCGTTGTATAAACCACTTCGTAGCCTCTTGCAGTTTCTGTTTTAGTAATTTTATCTGGGATATAATTTTTATGTTCGGGTTCACTACTTGAGGATGAACTTCCTAACTGTAATTTACCTTCTGCATCAAAAGAAAGCTGGGGAACACTATCATTGGCTTCTTTACGGCGAATGTATTTTTTGTTTGAGGCCGATGTGGAATAATGATACCCGCTGGTTTCAAGCAAAGTCTGTTTTCCGTTTGCGTAAGAGTTTAATGTCGTATGATCTTTTGAAACGTATTCTTTCCCCAGTTCCTGAAGCATTGGATTATCACCGGTACCTACAGTTCCCGGTTCAACGCCTATAGTTTCCAGATCCCCGGCTATACTGTTGAATTTTTGTTCGATCTCTTTTTTCCACCCCTCGATTTTAGCAGATTCAGGAGCTGACTTGGCTTCTTCAGTTTTAATTTTTTGCAGGATCGCACGGGTTTCCGAAAGGTAATTGGTAATTCTGCCTTCTGCAGCAATGCGATTGGTTTTGATCTCACCATCAGGCATCGCTTGTGTTTCCACTTTGGCTTTAGTAAGACGATCACCTACCTGCTGCTTTTCACTTTGCACCATCAATTGGGGCTTACCGCCGGTTTCTTCTAAAAAGAGTTTATGATTTTTACCGTCTTTCGTTTTGAAGCGTTTTTTAATGCCTAACCAGTCGATGAATTTTCCGGCCGCTTTTTTTCCTTTACGTACCAATTTCGAAAACGTCTTCTTCGCCTTTAAAATCAATTTATCAATCGCTTTATCAATACGTTTTCTGATTTTACCAATGAGTTTCTGCACCTTTTTAGCCAAACCGCTAATACCGAGTAAGGAGGCCAGAAAGCCAATGATTACCGGTACGGCCTTGCCCAGGGCCGTTTCGATTTTGGTAGCAATCACACCCACATTACCAGCCGCAACAGCCTTAACGCCGTCAATAAAGGCGTTGATGAGTTCCATAATCTGGCTGCCGCGCTCGATAAAGAATTTTACGATGTCTATAATCATCATTGCAGCCTTGACAAAGGCTCCGGCGGGGCTCATCAAACCCAATACCCACTTGATACCGGCGTCGACAACGGTAGAAATGATCATTTCCTGAATGCTATCAATGACGGTCTCTTTAAGGTCGTTAAATTGCTCTTTGAGGTATTCCCAGATACCCGCTATCCCTTCGGTACGTATGATTTGAAAGAGTTCGAAGCCTGTCTCGAGTGCCTGTACCATGGGCTCGCCGAGAAGTTTTACCGCTTTTTGACGCATATAATCCCAGGTGAGTCCCAAAACCTGCATCACCAGACTAAAAATGCCTTTAAGACTGAAAATATCTTCGGGGATGGTAATGCCCATAGGACCCAGGGCGCCGGTAAGCCAGGTGACGAGACCACTCATCAAATGCCTCATAATGTTATTGCCAAAATTGACAAAGCCCTCTTTAACGCCCCGAATAAGATTACTCAAAAACCCTATAGGATCTGAAATGATCGCGCCAATAGCTTCCAGCGCAGCGCTCAGCAGGTTGGTCAGCATATTTTTAATGGCGATGATGGTGTTTATAATTCCCATTACCAGTCCCATCGCCATATCAATGAGTCCGCGGTTTGCGGCCTGCATTTCTTCAATACGCGCGTCTACTTCGGCCAGACTATCCTGATACTGTTGAGCGAGGGAGTCTATGAGTTCGTCCTGCTTGCTGTTTACATCTTCTTCCAGGCTGTCAAACTGCTCCTGAATGTTTTCGGCGGCTTCCTGAGCAATACCGCGTAAAGCTTCCGGTTGTGATTCTACAAAAGTGGCTACATCTTGCTTGCCCTGTGTAATACGCTGCTTGGCTTCGGTGAGTTTTTGAGCGATATATTCGGCGATTGTAGTAAGCTCACTATCCATCGCTTCGATGTATTTGTTTCGGCCTTCCTCAAAAAAGGCATTGACTTCATCAGGCAAACCGGTAAAAGCATCGCCAACCCACGTAAGGGCTCCGCCCACGCCACTGTAACGCTCGTCTTTGTAGGCATCCATCTTTCGCTCTACATAATCCTCAAAGACTTTTTTAGCCCGTGTGGCAGCAGCTTCAAAGCGCCTTTCCACTTCGGCCTCCAGATCGGCCAGCAAGGTTTCCACATCGGTTTTGGTGGCTTCAAAAATTCGGTTGATTTCCCCCGCGATGCGCTCGCGCTCTGCACTGTCTGATTGCGCGCCGGTTTCCTGCTGCGTCTGCATCGTACCCAGTGCTCCGGTACGGCTGTTGTGCATAGCTTGCAGCTCGGCACTGCTGCTGGTTTGCGCCTGCTCGCGGGTAGCGGCAAGACTGTTTTGCTCGGTTTGTCTAAATTCCTGCGGAGCCTGCTCGGTATGTGTTTGGGCTTCCTGTTTACTGTCTAAAGCCTGGGTAAAACCGGGTTCGTTACTGGTTGCCAGCATCTCATCAGTAACCTGGTTATTGGCCATTTCCAAATCGATACGTTGCAAATTTTCCTGAAGCGGAGCACTTACCTGATCTTCGGGACGGGGAGCAGGCATCGCCTGAGCTGCCCGCACAGGAGCAGGAGGGGAGCCAAACTCGGGTTCGGGTAGGGGTTGCACATCACGCGCCGGGACAGCGTCCGGGTTGGGTTCGGTTTGTGTAGCCTGATCAATAGCCCCGGCAGCCTGTTGCCGTTCTGCCGAAGCCATCGCGGTACCGTCTGCCGTTACTTCATCAATGTTATTGTTATTTTCAAAATCATCAGCTTCTTCTTCGTTTGCCGGAAGCTGCATAGCCGCGATGCGTTCCATCAGGCGGGCTTTAAAAGCAACCGCGTCGAAAGTGCCGGGTTCCTGTTCTTCCATCACGGCAACCTGACCGGCCTGTGCTTCACTCAGTTGTTCATTGGATGCAGCAGGTGCAGCTGCAGATGCTGCCGCAGCTGTCTGCGAGGCGGGTTGGGTGGTCTGGGCGGTTTCTGCCCGGTCTTCCACCTGATTTTCGGCCTGTTGAAAAGCAGGATCTTCCTGCGGAATGCGCGGATAAGGCGTGGCGGCAGTTTGAGCCTCACCGGTCTGTGCTTCTGCATTTTGCGGTTTTTCCTCCTGATGATTAACAGCAGCTTCTGCGTTTGCAGGAGTTTCGGAATTTGGCCTGGTAATTGCATTTTCTGAGACCAAATCTACTTCTGTAGTTGAAGTCGCAGGCGCCGAAGTACTACCGTTTGCGGTGCTTTGTGGTGTTTGTTGCGGGTCGACAGCACCCTGCTGAATGGTATGTGTTAATTCGTGGGCTAGCAGCGCATCACCCTGCGCGGTACCGGGATTGAAGCGCCCCTGATTAAAATAAATATCGCTGCCGCTGGTAAAGGCCTGAGCTCCTATGTCCTGAGCCATACGTTGCGCCCGCTGATCGGTATGTACGCGCACATCGCTTAAATCAGTTCCAAAACCCGCTTCCATCTGATTTCGGGAAGCCTCCGGAAGTGCAGAACCGGCGCTACGGGAACTTTGCAATTCACTACTGATATTGGTATTGCGGGGCCTTGTCCCCGCACGCATTTGTACTTCTTCCTCTTCTGCCCTGGTTTGAACAGATTCCTCCTCTTCAGCTTTAGACTGAAGTTCTTCATCTTCTTTAGACTGAACTGTCTCTTCGTGTTCGGCCTTAGCCTGAATGCTTTCTTCTTCCTCCTGCATCTGAAGTTCGTCATCGGCTTTAGCCTGAACCGATTCTTCTTCCAAAGGTTTCAATTGCACACCGGTACTGATGCTTTTAGCCAAAGGTTTAGCCTGTACGGCAGGGGTTTTGACGCCCGAATTCCCGGTGTTTTGCACCACACGTGCAGCCACATTGTCTGCTTCGGTCTCATAGCGATCGCCCGGCGTACCGGTTTTCAGCTTTGCCTGTACGCCAAAAAAAGGTGTTTTCGCGGCTTTGCCGGAAGTCTTCTGAAGAGCGGGTTTATTTTTAGCAAATACAGGCATGGGTTGTAATTTTTAAATTTTACCAGTTGATGTACACTAGTTTTTTGAGCCAGGGTAAACGCATCAGCGTGAGGCCCCACGGAAGCTGATCGAGCAGAATATCTGCCGTCTCGCGTTGCAGGTGCAGATGGTCTTTTTCGGTCTCAAAAGTCAGTTTCCCGCTTCGGGTTAAAAATTGTCCGCGCAAACCGGCCGGAGTGGTGTTTTGGAGTACAGACCAGTGGCTGATGGCGGTTTCCAGTAAATGAATAGCTTCTTCTTGCTGCTTTCGCGAAAGGCTTATGTCTTTACGCACGGGATATTGCGACGGAAGACCGCAGAGGTACTTTTCAAAACCCAACTCTGCCTCGTGAGGTTTTACGTTACCGGTGGCCAAAAAATGGAGCAGGTGAACCGCTTCATCCCGTTTTGATTTTTTTAGCTGTTTGGTTTCGTCAATGAACTGTAATTCGCTAAAAAATGCAGGTAAAAATGGATGCAGTAAAACCAAACCGGCCTGAGGCAGAAGTGCTGAATCTACTTCAGGATCTACTAACTCCGCTAAATGTTCCGGGTTGTTCTTTGGGCGAAAAACCTTTAAATCCGTGACCGGCTTCAGCAGTTCATTAAGATTGGATTTTAAGGAAACAGGATTTTCTTCACGAAATATATTTTGAACTTTTTCGTATTTTATTTTTAGAATTAAATTATTGGTTTTTAAGGTATTGTTATTTATTATCTCGACCGAAACTTTATCTTTTAATTTTAGTAAAACCAGTTCGTTTTGAGACAGTTTTGCCAGTAGGGTCAGGTCTTTAGCGGTGGTTTTAGGGGTTAAAACCAGTTGCCTGAAAAATGTAGTGAGATCAAAGTTCATTTGACTTTCAGCTGCCTCAATACAGGAACCTGTAAACAGCACAAGCAGGCTTTCCCGATACTCAGGGAGACTACTTTTTTTATACAGCGTTTGGAAGGCCCGGAATACCTTTTCACCATCCGAAGTGCGCAATTGGCTGATGAATTTCCACAACTCGACAGCATCTGCATATTGATAAACCAGACGTTTGCGTGCCGAAGGATTTTCTTTCAAAAGGCTTTTTAAAGCAATTTTAAAGGACTGTGGTGCGGCAAGTAAGGTTTTAAGCTGCAGTTCTTCATTTTTAGTAAAAAACCAGGGCAGGCTTCCGGTTTTTAGGAAGTGCAGAAAAGCTTCAGGCTGTCTTTCATTTTCTTCGGTAACTTTCAGTACATCTGATTCTACCCGGGATCTTGTTCCGGTCCTGATCGCCTGTTGAAGCTGGTTTTTAATCTTTTCGACCAAAACAACAGGGGCATCGTACACCAGACCATTTTTTGAAGTTTGGAGTTCGAGATCCAATTTTGGCAGACGGTAAAACAGTTTTGGGTTCAGTTGCAATTGGGCGATCCAGCTTTCAATCTCCGGAAAAACCTGTTCGTTAAGCATCCTGCTTAGGTGATCTTTTAAAAACAGCGCTTGCTCCATAGAATTGCAGTCTACTTCTACAAAAACCTTATCAATACTATGATTACGCGCTGCTTCCATAACTTATTTGATGTTTTCGATTAACAAGTCAAAGTGCGCTTCGTAGCGTGGGGTAGCAAAATGCTTCCGCATATCCAGGTAATTGGCTTCCAGATTATCGGGGAAGTTTACCCCATCCTGATTGCCAAAAGCGTTATTTTCCTTGCGGTCAAAATGCTTTTCAATAGTTGTGAGAATGGGAGCGACCACCGTTGTACTCCAGAAGGTCGACTTCTTACAACGCATCACGCCGTAAAATAAATCCTGAGCGAAAATGTAAAGCTTTACAAACGCGGGTTTTTGGGTGCTTTTTGCGGCCAGGCAGGCTTCGTGAATACGATCTAGCGCCTGCTGAATTTGCAGACCGAGCTCGCTGCTTAATCCATTTGTAAGAATTGCAGGATCGGCCAGAACATCGCGGTATAATACCTTAACCAGACCGCCTGCCTGAGCCAGACTCGTATCCTGTGTTTCCTTCAAAAGCAGGTTTAAGGCAGGAAGCTGACTCTTCAGGTATTGGGTGGTCTTATCGGTACATAATGTATCATCCCCCGGAGGATCTAATACCTCATCAACTTTAATCTCGACCAGAGTTGGTCTGGTTTGTAAATTATCGCAAGGCGGAATGTTTACCTGCAATACCAATTCGCCTGAAAAGGCTTTGTCCAATGCAAAGGCGATTTGATTCTCTTTAAACGCTTCCTGAACCTTTCCGTTTATCAGCCAGGTATAGGTAGCCTTGTCATCGGTGATGTTGCCGGTAAAAATGCGCTTTCCGGCTTCATCTTTGGAGCTGAGGCGCAAAACCCGGCCTGATGGTGCACCCACGTTTACCGTGATGGCTTGCCCGCCTTCGGGAGTGATTTGATAGTCCTGCGGCGCCAGTCCCAGCGGGATAAAACCCCATTTTTCGTTTTGAAAGACCACGCCTTCACCGCTTATTTTGGTTTTAGGATCTCCCGATATAATCGTGATTAAATACGTGCTTTGATCGGTATTGCAGAATTGCTTTTCTTCCATCGCAATGACCGGCGTTTCTACCGTATCGCTTTCCAGCGGGGGAATTTCAACACTGATGATTTCAGATCGTATGCTGCCGCAAGGTTCTATCACAGCATCTACAAAAACCCGTGCGGTGAGGGCGCTTTCGCTTTGCTCAATAATAAGCAGACCTTCTTCGGTGGTTTTTTGGGATTTGCCGTTTATAAACCATTCAAAAGGAGCTTTGGCATCGGGACTTTCTACTTTAATGCTAAGCTGTTTTTTATCGGGATCAAAGCTTTGATTCAGACCAAATGCTTCAGGAAGCTTCTGCACTGTAACGCTAATGGATTTTCCGTCTTTTAAATTAATCTGATGAATTCCCGGGCCTGCTTTAGCCGGCATAAACGTCCAGCCTTTCTCGGTTTGCTCAACTCCGGCTCCGGCAAGTTCAACTGCGGCATCTTCGGGAATGACCATAATGGGGTAGGCCAATTCATCATTTTCGCAAAACGCACGGGGTTCAATGTTGATAAAGGTTTCCTGGGCCTGTTTGATTTCGACTAAAAGATTGCGTTCCTGCGTAACCTCCTCACATACCGAACCTTTTAGTGTAAGAATTACCGGAATCTCAAAGAAACTGCTGTCAAATTCCTTGGGAACGGTAAAACGATAATACGGATTAAATCCCTCCTCGTTTTTCTCGCCAATTTTCCAGCTGAACTTATACTCCTGTACATTAAAATCATTGGTGTTTTCAATATCAAGCCTTATTTCAACTGATTCTCCCGGAGCTGCGGTCAGCTCGCGCGGAAGGCTTACAATCTCAAAAACGGGTTTTTTGAAAACGATCAGCGTTGCGGTAGTGAGTATACCATTCACAGCAAACTGTATCGGTTTGTCGTAGGCGTTGTATTCCGGCGGACTGATCATCAGGGAAGTTCCCTGTATCGTAACACCTTTAATGGTTTTGTTGATAAGGCTCACCTGAGCATCCTGTGGGCTCACAGTGAGGCTTACCTCAACCGGATCTTTGCTTTCGGGGTCGACACAAATACGATCTGGATTTACAACCAGAGAAGCGCTGTCAATCGGGTCGGGCACGATAAAGCCAATAGGAGCGCAGTCTGAACAACACATGTAGGGCAGGGCAAAATCGGCAACCACGGTATTGGGAGCGATTTGGGCATCTTCGGTTTCGCGGTTGATGCCGCTGTACACCATCACAAAGGTGCCACCCATAGGCACCCCGGCTTTGTGCTCAAGACCGGGATGTTTTCGCACAAAATTCTCAAAAATGAGTTCGTCAAGAATTTGTGCTTTTTTGGTCTCGATTTCATCTAAAATCACTTCCAGTTGCTCCGCCGCACAGCAGTTTTCCTGAAGCCGGTCTAGCATAAACGTATAGATGGTCTCGTAGCCGTAATGTGTATAATCGGCCTGCGGATTGTTGAAGATTTCATTTACCACAGCACGTGCTTCTTTCACAAAATCACAGAGATCCTGCATCGCCTTGATGAAGTTCTGCTTGCCTTCTTTGGTAACCGATTCGAGGTCTGGCGGAATGTGCGAGGCCGCGAGCTGTAACCGCGAAAGGATACCTGCGGGGATCTCAAGACCTACTTTAAGATCGTTCGGGTTAACCGGAGTTTCTTTAGGGAAAAGTTCTTTTTGCTTGCGGATTATATCCCGTATCAGTTCAACAGCGCTGGCATTCATACGGTCTTTGGAAACAAAATCGACCACGTATCCCAAATCCTGGGGTTTGGTATTCAGGCTTGCGGTAACCGTTTTATTGACGCTGACTTCTTTGGTTAAGGGCGCAATGGTAAGATACGGACTCTTCATGCGCACGGTGGTGTCTTTAACCGCGTTCAAGGTATTGTTGGCGGTAGCCTTTTTATACTCGGTAGCTTCGCTCATCGCATAAAAACTGCGATAGGTTTCAGTTTTTGTGGCAGCAGACGCCCTGGTAAAGTAGTCCAGTATTTTCGAGGTGTCCTCCGCTTTGGCTTCACTTAAATTTTCAGCCGTGGTACCATTTACTTTTTTTACCAGTGCTAAAACCTCTTTTTGATTGGCCTTAAGCACCGCTTCAGGATCTTTAGCCGTGAGTAGCTGTTTGCGTATTTGCTCCAGCAGCGTATTTAACTGTTTGAATTGAGCCGAAGGCAGTTTACCCAAGGCTTCCATATCAAGCTGGTAATACGCTATAATGCGCCGGAGGTCTTCATCAGGGGTTTTGGTATCCTGAATTCCGGGTTTGGTAAGCACTTCTTTTTCCAGCAGATCGCTTCGGTCAAACTGCTCAAAGCTGTAATTGTGACTGCCGAGATCTTTGATGTTAAAACCGCTGAAAAATGCGCTGACTTCACTGTTAAGGCAGTCCTGCTCGGCAGTCCAGGATTTAAGACTCGTAGCCAGATAATCAAAATGGCAGGAGTAGTCGTCCAGATCAATATCTTCAAGCGAAGCATTTACGTTTATGGCCTTGATGTCAAAAGCAAGACCATAGTCTTTTTTAAGGCGTTCCAAATCAGTAAGGGCAGCGGTGTAAGTTTTTCCCTGAATGCCTTCAATACGCAGGAAGTTAAAACCGCTAAGGTCGTAAGTCAGCGGTTGTCGTATGGTAAGATCACTGTCCAAATACTTTTTATGATAGCCCAGGTTGAATTTCTCCCGGTAGATCGAAGTTTTTAGGAAATCCCAGTGATATACAAGGGCTTCACCGGGACTGTAGTAAAACGGAATGGCCTGCGCATCCTGAGGTTGCTGTCTCGGATTGTTTGATGGGGTTATGACTAAAGCGGGTTCTACCGGAAGGCTGAAGGATTCACGAAGAATCACGGCTTTGTTGAGCAGAAAACGCGCCTTTTGAAACGCCTTATCCCCGTTTGCCGTAATGGGCGAATTGTAAAAACGATGCCGGTTTGCGGAAAACCGAAGCGGAGCATTGGGAGCACCCAGCAGGATGTGTTTTGGGAAGGCCTCAACCGGTGGGCAGCACACGTGCTGAATGTGAAGCAACAGATCGCGAACCTCGTTATAAATCGCCGCCAGATCGGCCAGGTGATCGTAATAATACTGTATCTGGAACACAGGCGTTTCTTTACTTAACTGGTATAAGCTTTCAATTAAGTAATTCATTTTAATATTTTGAATATCAAGTAGTTTATAAAAACCATTTTTGATATTCAGGAAGGCGTTAGCCAGTTCATTGGCCACACCTGCGCAAATGCTTCTGTAGTTGTTTGCCAGTGCCGCATAGGTCCTGGTATTTACCGGTTTTAGATTGGTGTTGATGCGTAAGCCGGAAAGGTCTTTGAGTCCCGTAAAATTGGTTTTGAGGGCCGAATTTTCCCCGGTCATACCAAAATCGGTATTCCGCCCGAGGGTTGTTTTTTCAGAGATTGAATTGCCTGCTGAAAGGTCCAGAGCAAACAGATTATCCGGTATTTTTTTGAGGGAATCACTGATGACCAAATCTTTTCGCAGATTGATGAAATCGAGCAGGGCAGAAGCGTCGAGTTTAGGCGGAGCTTTTACTTCCCGGGCTGCAGTTTTGAGCAGCAGCCGTGGCATTTTTACTTCAGGTAGACTTTGGTAGGCACTTAAATTAGCGTGATCGCGATACACCGAATCGTTGCGGGTAATTACCGAAACATCACCGGTATTTACAAGCAAAACCCGAAGATTAGCCACCTGACGCTCGCCCTGACTGTCACAGTTAGTTTCGGTACAGATATCGGGTGTCTGGGGATAGGTCTCCAGATAAAGCAAAACGACCTTGTCTTTGAGTTCGGCTTCAGTAAGCACCTTGTCTTTTCCGCTTTCCCGGGTAGCTTCAGTTTTTAGCTCCAGGAGATTTAGCAAACCGGAATCCTCGGCATTCCGGAAGTAAGGATAGTTTGCGTAGGCATCTTCAAATACCCGATAGTGCGTGTATTGTAAAGCCTCATTTGCCAGTTTTTTATAAGTGTCTGCAGGGGTGATGGGTTCGCCATCTGTAGTTTGAGACACATCAACCAGCAGTTTGATGAGGTCGCCGTCTGTGGTTATAGCACAGCCGGGTGTGATGCTCACCCTAGTACCGGAAGTGGTGACTTCAAAGCCACAAACAATACCCACACCACTTAAGCACGTGCGCGAAAGCCGGTCCTGATCCTGAAAAAAGTCAAGAAACTCGTTAAGCTGGCCCGCGGTCAATACCTGATCATCTACAAACGCGCGGTAATCTGGTGTTATTTTGGTTAAAAGTGCTTGCATGATTGTGTGTTTTTAGAGTTTGCCAAGGTTGGTTCTACCCAGGATGACATTTCGATTGGTTTGTTTCTCTTTTGACTCGCCGGCTTTAGGCGCTTCTTTTTGATCTTTAGGTCTGCAGCTGTGTAATCTGCCCTGATGGTAAATGGTATGCAGACTGCCCATAGCCTTGTTGAGATTGATCAATGCAGTCTCGTCCTGAGCCTGCTCGTTTTGGGTACGGCTGAGCAACCAGGCTTTGTAAGCTTCTTCGAGGATTACCATCTTATTTTCTTTTGGTGGTTTCCCGTTTTCATCGGTGTAGTTTTTGGCATAGCCTATCCAGCAGATTTTAGCTACAATATGCGCAGGGAGCTCGCGTCTGATCAAATCTTCGACAAAACGTCTGAAGTCAATATTGCTAAAGCGCTCTGTCCAGCCCGGTAAGACAATACTCACCCTAAAACTATAGGGGTCAAGAGGCTCGCAGGCATCACCCGCACAGGCTTCGGCGCATACGGGCATAAAATTTTGCGTATGGGTAGTTTCCAGATTTACATCGGGTCTGAGCAAAATATGCTCGATGAGGTACATACCTTCATTGCCTTTGAGCGCATTGATGAAATTAAGCACGGCATTGCTCGCTTTTACAGCATTTTCTTCACTCTTAAACGTGGCAATGCGGCGGGCAATGATGTAGGCTTCGCTGTCAGCCTTTTCGTTGGGATTGATCAGGACAAAATACCACTCGGGCGTTTTGTTGGGATCTTTGGGTTTGGTTTGATAAAACTTAAAATTCTTTGAATCCTGAGCATAGCGCTTTACCAGCATCAATTCCTGATGCAACTGCTCCAGATTTTTGTAGTGTTTGGTAGCCGAAGACAGGATGGTTTTAGACCCGTCTTTGATACGCCAGCGGTATTCGAGGAGGTCATCGGTGTCTTGTTCCTCGTAAATCTCGATATAATCTTCAGAGAGGTTTCTTCGGTTGATGTCTGTAATGCCCAGCAACAGATACAGGCGTTTTTGCACGGCCGAAATATTTGGGGTATCCCATAAGTCTTTCGGTTTCTGATTGAAATAATTAAAGCTCAAAGCCCGTGCGCTTCCGCTTAGCGCATATTCTTTTAGAAAACGCTCTTTGGTGCCAATGATGGCTTCTTCGGCAAACTGTCCGTATATGCTTCGCATTAAAAAGGCATAATCCCCGAAGCTCTCTGCAAAGCGCGCGAGCAGGTGATCCAGAATTTCATTGCGCTTTTTTAGATTTCGGTCTTCAAAATTGGGATAGAAATGCGCCGTAAGCTCCTCATCGCTATTGGGAGCAAAACTGGTGTCCGGGAATTTAAAAAGTTCGTCACGCCCTTTAAGATCACGTACCGCCTGTGCGAAATAGTAATGGCGTGATTTTCCCGTAACCGAAAATAAGGTGCCTACCTGTTCCAGATGTTTGAAGTAATTGGCCAGAATCTGATCGAAAAACAGTAGATAGGCCTTGAGTTGTTTAGCTTTAGCACGTTCTGCTTGGCTTGCGTTGGCTTTGAGACCGTAAGGGCCAATACCATAAACTTCCGGAAACTCATTTTGTATACTGGTGGTTTCGCCGAGCTGGTATTTCTCACCTTTGGGTAGTTTGAGTGTGCGCAAGCTGTCGCGTATCCCTTTCAGGTCTGCAGCCCGGGCATCGCGTATTTGCTGTTTAAAATGATCTACCCGCGCATCATCTATATTCAGCGGGATAAAACCTTTAAAAAAGCTCCACGAACTCCTGTCGCAAAGCACCGGTTTCTTGCCGGGGTCCAGACAGTAGACCCACGAACTGCCATCAGGGGTAGCTTCGGTACAGGCACCGATGACGATATCCCGAATGTTAGCCACACCTTCCACATTGTTAATGATGTTGATGAGATCAGACTGGCGCACTTCGGTTTTTAGAGCTGCTTTGAGCACCTCTTCGTCGTCCAGAAAGCCGTTTTCGAGCTGTGGCCCGTTAAAAATTTCGAGCGGTGATTTCCCGGAAGCGGTAAGTTCTGCCAGGGTCTTAGGTGTGATTTCAGGCGTAAAATAGGCTTCAACGGCAAGAAGGATTCGGGCTTTAACCGCATTTTCATCAGCTTCAGACTCCAGCTCAATCTCTGCACAAACTTTTACGGGATGCTCATTTACCTCTTTAATCTGAACAAGATCTTCACAGAGGTTTCGGTTTTGATGGTATTTGGCCCGAACCTCTTTTTCGATATCTTCCAGCTTTACACCTTCCTCGAGATCAAGCAAAAGCCTGTAGAGCCCATTGAGGTAAAACTGTTTTTCATCTTCAGCTTTAAGGTGTTCAAAGCCTTCTTTCTCGAGAAACGAGCCGTAATTGAGCAAACGGTCTTTACAATTTACATAGACTTTCTTTTCATAGCGCTGCAACCAGGCGTTGCGCACCCCGGGTATATCGATGAAGAGTTTGCGGTAATCCAGATGGGTGACGGGCTTTGTACTTAAAATCTCGTGAGCCTCGTGAAACTGGTTGCCGAACGCATTTTGACCTTCGGTGAGCAAATCGGCCATAGGAAGATCAAGGCGGTTGGCCAGATCGGTTATGGCATAGGAGAGCACCTCGAGTATGGTGATACCGGGATCGTGGCTGTTAAAGTCGGTCCATAAACTACCGGCCAGTTTTTCGATATAGGCAATGCCCTGTTGTCTTAGGAACTCAAAATCCAGATCATCACGGCTGGCCGTATTTTTAGGAATGCTGATATGTTCATTAAAACCTAGCATAGACTTTCGGTCGTATTTGAAGTAGTAGCCGCGCAATATTGGGGTGCGCGGGTTATGCTGTGCGTTTTGGCCGAAACCAGTATAGCTTTGGGATTAGAAGGTTTTACCCGTTTCTTTTGCAACCCCTGATGGGTGATCACCAAATCGGTAATAAAATCTACATAGTCCAGCGCTTCGATATAATTTACCAGCGTATGCTGATGCAGTTCAACATCAAAGACAATCCCTGCGGTCTCGGCATAGGCCCAGGGAGACAGGAATTTTTTAAGATCTTCTTCCAGATGTTTGAGGTAGAAATTTTCATCCATGCCGTGCTTAATTCGGGCTTTAAGCGCAAGATGCACGGCTTCGTATTCGGGATTGATCACCTGCGGAACCACAAAAAGGGAAGTGCGTGCGATCAAAAACTCCTGAATAGCCCTGAGTTTAGCGGCGCTTACCCGGGGTTCGAAAATGTCAAACACATTTTGATTGATGATATCGGGTATGACCACTATTGTGACCTTACCCGGAGCCGTGAACCGGTTACCGCAGGTATGGTTGAGGCATTTTACTTTATAGACTTCTTTAAACTGCTCCAAAACCAGATGCTCATAGTCCCAAAGGCTTACAGCCCGGTCTTTGTGGCGCAAGCGTTCGCTTACCCTGCGGTAATAGGCTTCGTCTGTTTCCTTTGGGCTACCGCCAAAACTGGCGTAGGGCTGTTGCACTTTTTTAATCCCGGTTTCGCGGTTGACGAGCTTGGATATGGTTTCGGCTTCAAGTCCGTTTTGCAAATGTTCAGGGGTGTTATCCTGATTTTTGAAACGGGCCAGAACCGCCTGAGCGCGCACGTCGAGAAAGCGGCATATCACATCAAAATCCCGGGGCGTGTGGGCTTTTAACCAGACCATGCCTGAAGGCATCAGATGGTGTTGGGTACTCGCCTCGGCAGGAATCGCGATGCTCACAATGCCGGTCTTCAGAAAATTGCCGGTATTATCCTCCAGAATGGAAGTTTCGGGAAGTTTCAGCCAGGTGTCATTGCTTAAAACCGACCAGGAAATACGTTCGTTAAGCGCGAAACCGGGTTTCTGAGTGTTTTCGGTTCCTTCCAGAAGTTGAATGAGCAAATTGATGTTTTGACCGCCCAGGGCATCGCTGAGTCCAATAAATAACGTGCCGCCCCTGTCGTATTTAGGAAATAACTTTTGAGCGGGTACTTTTCCGAAGGGATGTACGTGAAAAAGCGTAATGGGCGCAAGATCCCGGCTTCCTGTTACCTCTCCATTTATAAAACTGATTTCCTGAGCCGCACGGTAAGACAGACTCATAGCTTCCAGAAACGGCGTATAAGGCTCATTGGGAATGATCACATCATCTTCGGTACTGGTAATGGCCAGAGTGTACAAACGCGGATAGAGCTCGTGGTAAAACGAATGCGTCAGGCTCAGTTCCAGCGGACCGCTATGGGGTTGTTGCCCGTCCTGCAGGGGACTGGTAATCAGGAGGCTTGAAGTCTCTGCCGTTTTGGCGTTCTGTTCTTCAAAAAGCGGGGCGGAAGCCGGGTTTAATACCGCTTCAGGAGCATTTTCTAAACTCAGGTTTACGCTGAAATGTGCAGCATTCTGAACAATAAGATTGTCAACTTTATACACTTTTTGCTGAGCCTGGTTGGTGAGCTCTTTATTCAGGTTTGAAAGATCTGTACCTTCGCGAAGTTTGAGTAAATCTGATGATTTACCCGCAGCCGTGATCTCTTTAAAATCGTATAACAGGTTGAGGTACTGTAAATTGCTGCTTACATAGCCCGAAATATCTCTTCGATAGGATTCATAATGTTTTAGGAAACTTTCGGGTAGATTAAGCCAGCTCAACTGTAAACCTATCGCAGACCAGCGTTTGCTAAAAAGTTCCGGATAGTCGATTTTAAAATGCGAGCGTTTATAAGGTCTTGGGCCAAAGGGTAAAAAAGGTTTTTTAGGATTGATCGCACCCAGATCGTTTTCCAGTTTCAGGCCGGTGATGCCGGTAACTTCTACCTCAAGCTTCAGTTTGAGCAGTTCGAGTTCTGATAAAGCCTGTCCCACGGCATAGGCTTCGGCAGTACTGTAATCAATCATCAGTTTGATCAGGGGATGTTCGGTCTCAAAACCGGTGTCGTGAATAGCCTTATTGTAGGCAACAACCGCTTTTTCTTCCTTTGGAATGTTAAAAGCAAGGCTAAAAACAGCAGGGTTTGAAGCCGAACTGATTTCGGTTCCCGGAAGACTTTCAGAAACGCTTTCTACTAACGAGAACGGACCCATCCAGCCTTTTTCGCCGGAAGCATACACCTTTACATACCGGATGAGATTGGCAATGGTAAGATCAGCCGGTTTACTAACCGTAAAGCTTACGGCCACATTGCGGTTACCTTCCTGAAGTTTAAGCAGGGGTGCACTTATAGCCAGACCCAGGGCAGCATTTGCCAGCGCCGGGCGTTTGTCGTAGGTTTCGGGATATCCAAAAGGCCACCAGGATTTATTGTCTTGTAATGGTTTTTCGACTCCGTCTACCGTGTTGGTGCTTTGAGCAACCTTTATCACGTTTAGCGCCGGGTCGTGGTAGATGCTTTTTAAACTTTCAACCTTAGCTTTATTGACAATGAGGTCTGCAGATGTCTCGTATTGTCTGGGTTTATTGTTCGCATCTTTTTTGGCATCTAATAAACTTCCTTTGAATACGGGGGCTTCCGTGAAGGTTTTGGCAAGTTCAAATAAAATATGCACCTGATCGGGTTGTGCCTCTTTACGCGGAATCTGTAAAATTTCGGCATAATAAAACTCCAAATGCCTTGCGGTAAGCCGGTTGAAACGCCTGCGCGAAAATTCCATCAGTTTGAGAAAACACACAAAAAGCGTTAGATAAGGCTCCATGTTTTGCTCCAGCTGGGCTTCGGCTAAAAAGTTTTTTAGGGTATTCAGATCACCTTTTGGGAAAAAGTTTTGCCAGTCTCCATTAGGTACATCCGGATTGTCAATTTTGAAATACTGAATGTGAACGGCAAAATCGCGTGCCAGCTGTAACCACTGCGCCACATCCAGATCCTGTAGTTCAAAGGATTCCGGATTGAGCGCAGAAGCCCATCGCGCGGCCTGCGAAGTGCCCGCCCTGCCGGTTAAGAAGCTCGTGTCGCATTTTTTTGCCATCGTTTCTAATTATTAAAACCTTCTTCTTTATAAAAAGGGTAGACCATGTTGCCCCGCGCATTGGTCTGCCTGATGTTGTATTCTATAAGCAGGCGCACTTCGCCTTCCAGTTCCCGGCTGCGGTCGTAGCTCACCCCCAGCAGGTCGATGCGTTTCTCGTGATACAGGATCGCGGTGCGAATGCGTTCTTCAATGTAAGTGCGGGTGGAGAGGTCCAGCGATTCAAAAACCAGATCCTGCATTGCGCAACCGTATTTAGGCAGCATCACGCGCTCCCCAAGCTTAGTACTCAACAAAATGTGCAGGCTGGCGTTGATGTCTTCAACCCCAGAAGTCATCTGCGTTTTACCCGCTTCTTTATCAAAATGCGGGGGAAATGCCCATCCTGTACCTAAAAATGCCAGATTGTCTTTCATTGTTTTTTTATTGGTTTCGCCAGGGGGTATAATACTCTCAGGCTTAGCTCGAAATCAAGGTTTTGTTTCCTTTAAAAGCCTCGCGGTTTTGCCCGGAGGTAGGTTATGTTCTTTAAATTAATTAACTCTCAACAACCGTTTACCCAATTAAAACCGTGGGATCACCAGCCATTATAGTTCCTCCGTGTGCGGTAGCATCTCCTAAACGCGCGGCAGGCATTCCTTCTATTAAAACCGTAGCTGAGCCTGCGATAATGCTATCCGGCGGACCGGTGCAGACGGCCATATCTCCCACGCGAGCAGCCGGTAAGTTTCCTATAAGCACCGTGGGTGCTCCCGGAGGTAAAATGGGTCCGCCTACGTGAGGTACCGGCGTTGGACCGGGAATTACCTGAGGGCAAACGTGCATATCGTTTATACGTGCTGCTGGTGGCATAGTTTTTCTTTTTAGTTTATTTGTACCAAAGAACCTTTAAGCACGGCAATGGCGCTGGTAGAGAGCTCGGCTCCCGCACCGCCTTCGGCTTTAAATTCTGCATTGGCTTTGATGTTTACGTTGGTTCCTTCCAGGTTGAGATCGCCGGAAGCCTTGATGTTGATATCTGCGGTGCTGCTGATTTTAATCCCGTCTGAATTGAGGATGATGCTGTTAGCCCCGGCATCATCTATTTTAATTTCTTCGGCTTCATCGTCTATCACCACAATACGTCCCGCAGGCGTTTCGATGGTGACGGAAGCTTTCTCGTCATTGAAAAGCAATTTCATTCCGCTGCGGGTGACAAAGCCTTTTTCGTGGTTGTCGTCTGATGCGGGAAGCGGTGCCGGTTTGTTACTGCTGTTTACCGCGCCCAAAACCACAGCATAATTGGGATCACTGTTAATAAAGCCTACGATAACTTCATCACCCACTTCGGGTCTGAAAAAGCTGCCGCGGTTTTCACCAGCATCAAGAGTAGCTACACGTGCCCAGATTCCCTCTGAAGCCGCATCTATAATGGGAATATTAACCAAAATGCGGTCTTCACCCTGCGGATCTTCTTCCAGCTGGGTGACAATCCCGGTTTGCAGGCCCTGCACCGCAGCGACGAGACCGGCGGCGGGTTGAGAATTCACCGTGTATGTCTCGCTAAACCATTTGGGATCAAGACCAAACTGCGCATGTACCGTCCAGGTACCGTCGGCTATCTCATGTTGTACTCCGGTGATGTAGGCATTGCCGTTAAAACGGTCGCCCACGCCCTCGAGTTTAATGATGGTATCTGGTTTGACCTTTGGGATGCCTATAAATTGTACCCTGCCGCGGTTGCGGGCGAGTTGCTGTATTTTGGCTTTGGCATCGGCCCATTGTTGCAGTTGGGGGGTATCGAGCTGTCCACCGTGTTTGAGGCTTAAATTATCGAGATTGATTACCGCTGCGAGTTCGTTTTTTGAAAGATTTCCGTTAAGGTTTATGTTTGCTTCGGCTGCTTCGGTCTCTGTGAGTTCCTGATCGGCGGCATTCCAGCTGTAGGCGGTAATTTTTTTGAGTTGGTCGCGGGCGTCAATCTCGCCGTCAAAAGCCAGCATAGTGGCGCCATAGGCAACTGTCTCAACGGGTGCCTGAGTCAGGTTGGGTTCTTTGATCTGAATGCTTCCATCTTCAACAAAACCCAGTTTACCATTGGCCTGCGCCCGAAGCATCATAAAATCCCAGTCTGAAGTCTGGTATTGCACCAGTTCTTTATGGGTCACGCGGGTAGCTTCAACAGCTGCTGAAAGGCCGGTATATTTAGAAATAAGTTGCTCGATGATATCGCTGTCTGTGCTTTCGTAGAAATAAGCACTTTTAGTGCCCACGGTCATTTTAACCGCAGGATCTTTGCATTCTACTATAAGTGCAGAGGCAGCATCGCGTATCTTGATGCCGTGGCGAATGACAATGCCTTTAAAGAGGCTTTCTTCATCGCTGTGATAACCGGCTTTGATCTCGATCTCGCTACCGGGTTCAAAAAGGTTGGTATTGCTGAGTTCAAAATCCTGTGATGCCGCCTCGCCGTCTAAAATGACCAATTGGGCATAGGGAATGCGGTTGACCTCCCGGTTTACAACAATGGATTTTACCGAATAGGCCGCAGAGAGCTGCTCGCCATTTACCAAAAGGGTAGTGGTGACCAGATCCGGGTTTTGTGCGGTTGCTATGCTTCGGGAGGTGTTCATAAATTCTATACTTCGTTTTTTCGCTTTGCGGAAGTGTTATGCTTTCGCCAAAGGCGGAAAAAATAACTGCTGTCCGGTTGTTAGTTTTCTAAAGTTGGTTATCCCGTTTACGCGTGCGACCTGTAAATAATATTTGCTGTCTCCATAGATGCGATAGGTCATCAGCGGAAGCGTATCGCCATCTGAAACAGTGCGCATATGGGTAAGGTCTGGCGAACTGCTGTTTTCCTGAGCCAGGCGTAACTCTTCGTCAACGGTTTCTTTAAATTTGGCTTTAATCACGGCCCGAAGCGGAGTACCATCAGGGCTGAAGAGTTTAAACTCGATGCTCATATTGAGCATTACACACCTAAAGATGAGGTTGCCCCAGCGTATTTCGAGATAGTAGGGTTTGTGCTCTTCACCGGCATAGTCAAAAACCACTTTTTTAAAGAGTTTGATGTCGTCTATAATCCCATTTTCAGAACCCTGATCGTCGTGAGCGATAATCCCGGTGCGGTCAAAGAGAAATTCCAGATCCAGCTCTTTGGGTGTGATTTTGTCAAAAACAGGAGCGGTGGCACTACTGCCCGAGGCCTGTTCTTCTTTGTACTCGATTTGATAATTGAGCACATATTTTTCCGGGTTGAGCAAGGAGGTAAACTGGCCGTCGCCCACCTTGTCTGTAAACTCGGGATCTTTAAATGCCGTAATCTTAAGCTTATCGTGTGCTCCGGTTGTCATTTAGCGTTCGTTTTTACGTTTATCAATCTGCATCACCTGCTCCAGGCACGCCTGTATAATCGCCTCTTTCTTAGCTTCGGGTGAACGAGAGGCTGAAGCCGTGGACTGCGCATCATCGCTTACATTGATTTTGATATGCAGTTCTTTGATTTCTATAGGCATGGTTTAACTTTTAAAGTAATTATAGGCGAGCTCTATAGTCTCAATCACCAGGCTGTTTTCTTCGGCATTAAAGTCGCTCACGCTCCATTTTACGGGGTAGGCGTGTACCACGTTCCAGGTCTTTAAAGGCTGGTGTTCTTCATTGAGTAACTTGACCATTACCCCGGTGGGTTTAAACTGAAAATCTTCAATGGCATCACGGCACCAGGCGATCAAATTAGAGTTTGTGACCAAACCCCTTTTGAGAACCAGATTGGGGAATTTGGTACGTACCGGCAGCTTGTGCTTAAAGCGGTTTTCACCACCTTCGGCAAACTCTTCGGTCTCGATATCTACCGAAAGGCCGCTCACAGACTGAAACTCAAACTCACTGTCCTGTGTGACTCCAAATTCTACCTTGAAGTGAAAACCAACCGGCGGATAGTAGGTTGCCATTAGCTTCCGTTTTGAATGGTAAGGCCTTCGTGCGCAATTTCCATAGACTCAATGGCGACCTCATTGGCATCGCCTTTTAGGTCTGTTGACTGTACCTTAATGGGGAATGCGTTTTTGACTTTCCAGACCACCACGGGTGCGTGTTCTTCGTTGAGCAGGCTTATGGTGATATCGCGTCGTTCAATGGTGTTGAGTTTTACGGTATTCCACCAGTTGTAATACTCGTTATCGGCTAAAAAAGTACCGCGTTTAAGCGTGATGTTACTGTATTTCTGCATTCCCGGCATCTTAATTTTGCTGTACTCGGGGCTTGCACCGTGACGGTATTCGATGAGTTCGGTTTCAATATCAAGACCTGAAACTTCGGTAAAGCCCACGTTCGTACCTCCCCAGTCTACCAGGAAATGAAATTTTACTAATGGATATGTAGCTGCCATTTTATGTGTTTTTGGTTATTGATTTTTAAAGCTTGCAAAGTCTAAGATTCCTGCATTTTGTGCGAGAACTTCAGGATTATGAATTCTGCGGGTCGCACTACGGCCATCCCGATCTCGATATTCATAATTCCGTTGAGTATATCTTCGGCGGTCATGGTTTCGCCCAGACCTACACGCACAAAGAAGGCGTCATCAGGTTTGGCCCCTGCCAAAGCCCCGGCACGCCATTGCAGATTTAGGAAGTTTTCGATCATCGCACGCACTTTTACCCAGGTGTTGGCATCGTTGGCTTCAAAAACAAATTGTTCTGTAGCCTTTTTAACCGATTCTTCGACCATATTGAAAAAGCGGCGAACCGAGATATACCGCCATTCGTTATCGTTTCCGGCCAAGGTGCGGGCTCCCCAGACCATAATGCCTTTCCCGGTAAACGGGCGGATTGCATTGATACTCTTGCCTGCAACCACGTCTACATTGATGTCTTTTTGCTGGTCGTGATCAATGAGTTCGGTAACACCTACAACGCTGTTAAGGCTTGTGTTGGCGGGCGCTTTCCAGACTCCGCGGTTTTCGTCAATACGGGAATAAACACCTGCCATTGCTGCGCTGGGCGGAAGGGTGAGGTATTCACCGGCAATAGCATTTTTGATTGTTTTAAGTGCAGGAATGCTCTCTACGGCTGAATTTTCATATATGCTTACATAGCTTGTAACTGTGGTTTTGATGTAATCTACAGCCGATTTAATTTCGGAATACAGCCCGATGATCGCCGGGAAGTGATTGGTAATTCCCGCTCCCTGATTGTTAGCACCGCTAAAATAAGTTGCGTTTGCGGTTCCTGTAGCATAATCCAAACCGGTAACAGATGCATTAAGTGTCAAGGTGGTTGAGAATTCATCTTCAAAGTCGGCTTTCATTTGCTGTATCGCTGCGATAACCGTACTTATTGAACCGCTGTTTACATTGGCATCCAGCTGGGCTTTAAGGTGTGTGAGCAAAGCCTGATTGGGTGGGGTAGCGGTGGTATGCGTCAGGGCAAAATTGCTGGTTCCAATTTCGAGGGTATCGCGAACAAAGTCAATGCCTTCGATGTAAAAATCCAGTAAATCCTGAAATTTGGCTTTGGTGGTATCCTGTTTAAGTATGGTGACCAAATTTTCAAAACGGGCGTCTGCCGAGTTGGTACCAGCTGCAAGCGCGGTGAGTTGAGCATCTACAACAGCCTGGTCAGCCACAAGTTGGTCTAATTGATTAGCAAGGGCTTTGGCTGCGGCGTCGTCAATAAGATCGGCAAGACCTACCGGAACTCCGTTTCGCTTTATTTTGTCTTTAAGGCTTGCATAGCTCACCTCCCGAGGAAGATTTGCTTTAAGCCAGGGTGTGTAAGCTGCACCGTATTTCAGGTTGTTCATGCCGATACCGTTTCTGAAATCCTGAATTTCCTCATCCAGAGTTTTGGTTCCGTCATTTTTAAGATCTAAAATCGCAAAGCGATCGCCCAGTTTTCCGCACTGGGCCAGCATGGCCTGATACAGGCTGTTCATGTCACTCTGATTTAAAAGACAGGCGTCTGGAGCCACGAGTAAGGTAGGCTCATCTACTTTGGCAATGGCATCAAGGCCTTTCTTAAGCGCCGTAAGGGTAATGTTTGCTCCGTCTGATTTGCCCACACTCACTACATAACATTTTCCGCCCCCATTTGCATAGAACAGCCGCAGGGCTTCATAGAGGTAGTAATTGTCCTCCAGTTGGATATCGGTAACCTGGTTGAGGTTGTTGAGGGTAACCGAAGTGACCAGTATTTTGGGCGAACCGCCAAAATAAGAGACAAAATCAAGCATAGACGTGATTTTGGCAGGTTTAAATTCAAGCTCTTTCCCATTTGTATCTTTGGCCATATTTGTATAGCCTATAAAAGCAGGAATAGCAGTCTCAACCTGAGCAACAGAAGGAGGGAAGATGGAAATTTCTTCGACATAGACTCCCGGTGTTTTGTATGCAGATGCCATAATTAGAGTATTTAGTTAATATAGATTTTAGAATAGGTTTTTATAAGTGTGCCCACCGAATCTCGCTCCCATACCACGGTATTGGGTGATGCCGCAGGATAATCTGTATTTCCCTGGCTGACTTCGACAACGCCATTTTTTACCAAAGGTTTGGTGTTGGGATCTGTAGAGTGAATTAAATTTTGATTTTTGCCGGAATAGTAATTCCAGATTGTATTGCGGTTGTCAAAACGAATGCTGTATACCGGGTGTTCCTGTGGCAGGTTTCCGCTGGCCAAAATGAGATTGCGACCGTTACCTTCTCCACGCATTTTTAGAGAAACCAGTGCTTTAGATCGCAGGAGCTGATCTTCCGGATTATTTTCTATTAAAGACTTTTGAGTACCTGCGCTTATCCCGTACTGTGCGGCTTCGGTAGTACCCGAGGCCGTGTTGATGAGTGGCAGTGCCGGTTCAATCAGGTCGTTGTAATTTCTAAAAAGTAAGGGATAATGGGTTACCGTATCGAGATTTGAATAATTGGCAAAAAGTGCATCGTGCACGTTAATGACAAAATCAAGCTGAAGGTTTTCGTCTAAATCAATAACCGGTTTAAAGACCGTAGCATTGGGGTTTTGGGCCAACGCCTGAACTGCAATATTGAAACCGTGTGGTGTTTGCTTTAAAAAAAGTCTGTGATTACGCAAATGAGCATTCGTTTGCGCAGTTGGTTTTACCGAAGCAAATGCTGTCCAGTAATAATCACGGAGTTGCTGTTGTTTGAGTGCGGGGCTTTGATCAAAAGGGGTGTTGCCGTCATCCAGAAAATAGCGGTGATATACGAGCACTTCTGCCAGAATTCGATAGGTGTACGGTGCTGCCATTAGTTGATGTTTTTGTATTGTGTGCTCACATGAGAAAGCGGAGCACCCTGATCTAACAGATGGTCGCGTTCAAGACTGAGTAAATTGAGCTTGTAGAGTGCTGCCGGGTAGGCCTTGCCACCGTGCATACTCCAGATGTAGTTGAGTTCTTCAAAAGTGGGGGTGTAGAGGTCCAGCGTAAAGTAGAATTCCTTCACATCACGCATAACCTGTGTATTGCGTGAAAACACCGTGTTTTTATGGTTGAAAATACGCTTCCCCTGAAAAAATGCGATGAGCGCCGAAAGGGATCGAAGCGAAAAATCATAATCGCTGCGGTTGCAAGTAAACAGAATGTAAGCGTGTACATTTACGGGATTGTTAAGGTAAACCGGGTTCCCGTCCCGGAATTTCATATTGCGCTGGTTTTTGAGGCTGGTTTCTTCCTGAAGACTTAGCAACGACACAATCACCTTATTATCTAAAGCTTCATTATCCTTATTCGGGTTGTCTACAAAATGAGCAATAGAATCGAGTATGACTATATTGCTCCCCAGACCTGTATCGTTTAGATATTCAGATAATTGTTCCCGAACTATTTCTAAAGCTTCGTAAAGCATATTTGTGGAAAATAAGATTTTTTGTCTTTTCAAATGTATTTAGGAATGCTAAAGCCCGCAGGATGGAAATACCTGAAATTCAATATCTGATTTCCCTTTTTTTAAAAGTGTAAATTCCTTTAAATCAGGGGGTATTTCCCCCTATTTAGGGAAATTGAGGTACAGCCTGATGTTTAAAAGGGTACTTTAGAACAGCCAATTTTAAGATTTAGTTTATGGGACTTTTTAAGAGGAATATTTTTGTTATTGCCGCAATACTTTTTGGTATTAGCCAGGCGTGTGTGGAACCAGACACAGATTCTGATTTAGAAATGAATTCTGTAGCCCTAAGACGGCCAAATGGTGTTATACCTATTAAACAAGCCAAACTTTTAGATCGAACTTTTAAAGAAACCAGACAACCTGCCCTGGCTGAAAAATTAGGGGTAGAGGATAACCGGTCCTGCTGGTGGTCTATTGATGATCTGGAAGACTATATAGCCTATGCGCGTGCTGAAGCTTTAGCCCAGGGTTATGAGCTAAGCGGCTTACGTATTTATACCGGGGCTTACCCTAAATCTCATAGTGACAAAAAAATGGCCGGGTTTGCAACTATGTTTATTGTACCCACCGGAAACTCAACCATTCAACAGGCTGGTTTTATGTTGTTTCCTTTTTCTCAGGAGGAAAACACAGATTTAGAAATAGATCCGCTAAATATGGGGCATAGCCGTACACCTCCCAGTACAGGTTATTAATTGTATCACACAAAACCCCCGTAATTTTTATCTCTATCAATTGATGAAAGAATTAGGCTCTTATTCACAATACCTTGAGTTGATTGCGGTCATAATTGGGGTTGTTAAATACAGGGAGTTTAAAAACTATCAGTTAAAGTATGTTCTTTACTTTCTTATTTATGTGGTAATCAATGAATTTTTAACGGGTATATCCTATCCTGTATTTGGAGTTCCAAATTATGCGCTGTATAACGTTTATGTGTTGCTGCATTTTTGTTTTTTTATCGCCTGGTATCATTCGCTTTTAGAATCAGAGCTACGCAAAAAGCTGCTCAAGGTATTTTTTTTCTTCTATCTCGTGTTTTGGTCGTTTGAGAGTTTTTATCTGGACAATTTTACGGGTGAAGATGTAACTCTGTCCTTTACGCTTGGCGTCTTATTTTTAATCGTGGCGGTAGGCTTTTATTTTATGGAAATGCTCACGCGCGAAGTCGTTTTACACATCACCCAATCGCCTTATTTCTGGATTTCCTTCGGTATTCTGGTCTATTGCGTAACCTATTTGCCTTTTTACCTGACCCTTAGTTTTATCAACCGCGAAAACCCAATCATACTTAATGTAACCTTGTTCCTGATCAATTGTATACAATATTGTTGCTTCTCGATAGCCTTTATACAGGCCAACCGGAATCGTATGGAGCATAAATCTTAAAATCACCTGACCAATGCACCCCAACTATAATCCTTCCCCGCTATGAACCTCTATACAGAACAGGATGTATTGCCTACTATGGAATTGCTGGTTGTAGTATGCTCACTGGTACTGCTCCTGCTGTTGATACTGGTTATTGTTTTGTTTTCCATTTTTCAAAAACGAAAAATTCTTTTCATCACAGAACGCAATAAAGCCGAAATGCGGTATCAGGAAGAGCTTACCCGTACACAGCTTGAGATTCAGGAAGCTACGCTGAAAAATGTGAGCTGGGAATTACACGACAACATAGGCCAGCTCCTTTCTGTGGCTAATCTGGAACTGAATATGCTGCATAAAAAAAACGAGGAAGAACGCGAGCGTACCCTCGAAGATATACGCGGCCTGGTAGGCAGGTGCCTTATGGAGATTCGCGCTGTTTCCCGTAATCTAAATAACGAGGTAATCACGCAGGTGGGTTTAGCCGAAAGCGTGCGTTACGAGTTAAACAGACTAGACAAACTCGGTATTCTTAAAACCTCCCTAATCGTTGAAGGTGACAACTGGAAACCTCCTCAAAATGACGCTTTAATTTTGTTTCGCATCATTCAGGAATTTTTGACCAATGTAATAAAGCACGCAAAAGCAGCACATTTACAGGTGCTTTTTCAGTTTAGCATAGACCGTTTGTACATCGCGGCAAAGGATGACGGCATCGGCTTTAACATCGAGCAGGTTGCCTCAAGTTCCGGGCTTATAAATATGCGAAGCAGAGCAGCTCTCATAAATGCAGACTTCAATCTTACATCACAAAAAAGTAAAGGCACCTCGCTTATAATCAATTATTTGAGAAAATAGAATCGTATTTTGAACGTGAATTATGACTATATTTGATGTTCCAGCAACCAACAACTAACAAAATACAAACGATGACTAACCACCTAGTAGGTGTTGTTGATGATCACGTTTTATTTGCGCAATCCCTTCAAGGCCTTATAAACAGTTTTGAAGGTTTTGATGTCGCCTTTATGGCCCGCAATGGGAATGATATGATCAACAAGTTAAGCACCAATCCTCGTGACCCTGATATCATCCTCCTGGATATCAATATGCCAGTTATGAATGGTTTTGAAACCATCAACTGGCTTAACAATCATAAACCTCATATTAAAACCATCGCCCTGTCTATGGATGATGATGAGGAAACCATCATTCAAATGCTTAAGGCAGGCAGCAAAGGCTATTTGCTTAAAGACATACATCCCGATACGCTGCACAGCGCATTAAAGGAAGTGGTGGTCAAAGGCCATTTTTATACAGACAATGTCACCTCAGCTTTGCTTAGTGGTTTTTCTAAAAGGGATGATGAGGACGGTATCGCATCTTTTTCTGAACGGGAACTGGAGTTTATGGAGCTGGCCTGCTCAGATAAAACCTATAAGGAAATCGCCAGCGAAATGTGCCTGAGCCCAAAGACGATAGATAATTACCGCGATACCTTATTTAAAAAACTCGAAGTGCGCAGCCGTATTGGTCTGGTACTTTATGCCTTGAAGCATAAAATCGTAGAGACCTAGAAGTATTTTTTAAACCGTTTTAAGAATTTCAACTTTTTGGAATAGGGGGCATACCTGATGTTCAAATCGAGCCAGGTGGCCTTATAAACTATAGATTTTTGGTGTGAAAAGGTATCAAATGAGTGTCGTCCATGATAAGCACCCAGACCACTTTTTCCTACACCTCCAAAGGGAAGCCTGGGATTTAAAAATTGCGATACGACATCATTAATTACCCCGCCGCCAAATGAAAGTTCATTTAATACCTTGTTTTTTAAAGCTTTATTCTTTGAAAACAGGTATACGGCCAGTGGTTTATCGTATTTCTCGATCCAGTCCTGTATATCCTGATGGGTTTTATAGCTTAAAACAGGTAAAATGGGGCCGAAGATCTCTTGTTGTAAGACTTCTGGCAATTCACTTAGCGGAATGTTTGGATCAAGTACTCCCATATCGAGAATGGTGGGAGCCAGGTAGTTTTCTGAAGCATCGGCATCTCCGCCATATACCACCTGCTGATCCTCAATTAAGCCCTTGAGACGTTCAAAGTTTGATTGATTAATGATGCGGGCGTAGTCCGGTGATTCTTTGGGAGCTGGACCAAGAGCTCTTTGCAGTTCTGTTTTTAGCGCAGCGAGAAGTTGATCTTTGCTGTTTTCAGAAACCAGCAGATAATCTGGAGCGATACAGGTTTGCCCTGCATTTACGATCTTGCCCCAAACAATGCGTTTAGCAGTGAGTTCGAGAGGTGCAGTCTCGTCTACGATACAAGGGTTTTTACCACCCAACTCCAATGTGACGGGCGTAAGATGCTTTGCTGCCGCCTCATACACAATCTTACCTACTCGGGAGCTTCCGGTAAAAAACAGATAATCCCATTTCAGGTTTAGCAAAGCTTTAGCAACCCCGGCATCTCCCTGCACGACGTCAACATAGCCGGGTTCAAAAACTTCGGTTATTATTTTTTCTAAAACGGAAGCCGTATTCGGCGTGAGTTCACTGGGCTTTACTACAGCCGTATTACCCGCAGCGATTGCCGACATTAGTGGCGCCATTACCAGCTGAAACGGATAATTCCAGGGAGCAATGATGAGTACATTACCAAAAGGCTCCTTATAAATTTTTGAAAGCGAAGGAAAATTTACCAGACTTGGCAAAACATATCGGGGTTTTGCCCAGCTTTTACAGTTTTTAATCAGGCTTTTTAATTCCAGCAGAACGATCAGGAATTCACTGAGTTCGGTTTCATAAGCGGGTTTTCTAAAGTCCCGGTGTAACGCATCACAAATTTCTTCTTCATAACGCAGCAGCACATCTTTTAAGCGTTTTAAATGCAGAATGCGGTAATGAACATCACGGGTTAATCCTTTATTGAAAAAGAGCTTTTGTCTCGCAGAAATGGCCTGTAGATCGTTTGGGGAATTTTGAAAACTTGTGGTCAAATTGTTATTTTAAGAATTTAGGGTCTTTCATATACGTTCAAACGGAAGCTTTGGTTTTAATCTTACTTTTTAAATAGGCTGGCCGTAACTAAAACTTGCCCCAGATGTCTCTGGCTGTGTTCGGCAGCATGAAATAAAAGACCTAATGTTGTTGAAGGTAAAGCTTTTCGGCCAACTTTTCGTTCCTCAAGTAGAATCGCAGTATTAAGCGTTTTAAAATAAGCCAGAGCTTCGGTTACTTTGTGCTCAAAAGCCGCAATCAATTTGTCAACACTGCTATTTTCTTGCTCAGTTCCTTCGTTTCTTAAATACTCAAACTGGGCTTCAGTGAGGGATTCCCCTTTGGCATAGGTCATCATTCGGTCTAAAACTCCGGTGAGGTGTTGCAGATGAAAACCCACGCTGGCTCTTCCAGCGGGTTTTGACCACAAGTGTTGCTCATCAAAGTCTTCAAGCCACACCGGTAATTCTTCACCAGTCTGCAATAAAGCATGCGCTGCAGGTTGCAGAAGTTGGGGGATGTCTGGGACAGGCCCACGCAGCCAGACTTCAGGTTGCCGGTTCTTTTTCATCTAAATAAGATTTTAGTTTATACCAATCATCAATTTTTAAATGCTTTTCGTGATATAATGCCCTTTATGGGCTTTCCGAATTAATTCGTTGAAAGTTTAAAGCCCAAAACAACCGCCTGCTCGCTTCCGCCTTCAAAAAAAGAATGCACATAATCAAGCCTGAAAAACTTGAATTTGCCAAAACCCAGATTGTCTAAGCCCAGATTGAATTCGGTATAGGGCTTATTTTCTAAAGTGGAAAGCGTGTGCACACCTCCAATTAGATTAAGATTTAACGCGCGTATTCCCGGAATCTTACCCAGGATAAAACCTTTAAAGTTGTGTTCTACATGTGCTTCAAAAAAGCTGTTCCTAGTGCTGTACTCGTAATAGGGCATATTGTTGAAACCGGTAAGACGCGTATCCCTGAAATTGAGGTAGGTTCGGTTGCCGTTAAAATGCTGATAATCTATAAAAGGGATTCCATCTGCATTAAAAAAGGTGCCGCCGCTAAAGGCATATCCCAGTATCCCTTTGTTCCTCAGACTGAGTTCCTGGCGTAGTTCGGCTTTTATTTCGGTGAAATTATACCGCTTGTCGCTACCTGCAAATGCCTGCTCAGCACCCACGATTAAAGTAGGGTATTTAGACTCATCCAGATTGAACTTACCATCAGGATAACTCATATATTTTTGGTCAAAATGAATCACCGCCTGCAGATTTAACTTCGCCAGACTGTGTTTGCTAAAAGCCGCAGTGTTGAAATCATCCGGTGCCAGGGGATTGTTTGAAGTGTACCCAAAATCCCAGTTAAAAAAGGTCTGATCTGTGGTGTTAAACAGCGGACTGCGCTGCTCATAACCCAGTTGGGCGCTCAATTGCAATCCATTTACCAATTCTTCGCTATAGGCCAGACGCACAAACTCCAGATCATAGAGTTTTATGTGATTACGCTTCCAGATGAGGGTAGAGAAGGAGTTGCCCAATCTGGTGATGGGTTCTTCGGCATTAAATTGCTGTGCTTTGATACCTCCTGTAAGTGACAGCACACTTCTGCTGGTTCGGTTGAAGCGTTTGGCAATACGACCCGTAAGCCTTAAGCGCTCATCATCCAGTCCATAATTAGCCTGCCCCGATACACTAAAAGCCTGCTTGTAATCTTCGGTCCAGCTGTTGTAAGACAGGCCGGCAAAGGCGTTAAAGCCCTGAACCGTATTAAAATTGATCGTTTTAATGGGGCTATCATAACTCAGCCTCCATCTTTTAAATGAATTTTGATAGCTATAACCCAGAATGGGATCGACAAGGCTAAACCGGTTTCTTACCCGATCAACGGAATCTTTATACGGTTTTGAGTTGCGCTTTTCCTGCAAGCTGTCTTTAAAGGTGTAATCGTTGCGCTCCTCAAGTGTAAGCGGTACCGGGCGTGCCAGTTGCCAGAAAACCGAATCCTTTTTATTGGCTTCAGGTTTAAAACTCAGCACTTCGCGCGTAAAAGTGCCCCGTTCAAAATTCGGGTTAAAATCGTAATTGCTGTATACTGCGGTAAATCTTCCGTTACCGCCAAAGCCCAACATTTTAAAACTGAAGTCGATATTCTGGGAAATTTTGACCCACAATTCGAGATTGACGTCGTACTTAAAACTGTGTTTAAATCCCAAGGATTCAATAAACGGAACCTGAATCGCTGCTCCATTGGTAGTAAGGTCTACACCATAAAGCTGCCAGTCGTCTTCTACGATGTAAAGCGTTCCTCTAAAAATGCGGTCGTTTTCCCGTTTTGGGCTGACACTGATTTTATTGATGAGTTTGGCGCCTTCGCGAAAGGCACCTTCCAGTTTATAGGTGTAGTAATTAAAGGCGTTGTCAGCAAGAGGTGAGACCAGTTCGGTATTGATTTCAAGGGTATTGTCGTAGAATGAAAATTCGGCTTCCTGAGCGCTGTTAAAACTGAAACCGTTATCATCGCCACTTACTTTACTGGCTGTGATGGTTTCTTTAAAATCGTCCGGCTTTCGCACAGCGATTTTAGAAAGGGTTTCGCTCAAATAGACAATACCGCTTCGGGTAGAATCGAGCCCGCCACCCAGATCGCCTATGTCCTGCCCGAAGAATTTTTCAGGGGCATTTTCTACGCGCCAGATTCCGCGGGAATAAAAATCTGCGGTATAGGCGTTTTTCTTTTCAAGAATTTGAGGTTTTTTGGCAATTACAGCCCGTATAATACGATCTGCAGGATTAGACTGAGCGTCTACAACCACTTCATCAAGTGACGTAGTTTCAGGCTTTAAAGTCACATCGAGCACATAGGGAAAGCGTTGCGGCTTAATTTCAATTTCCTGTTTGGTAAAACCTAAAAATTGAAAAACCAGCGTATAGGTTCCCGGTTTGTCAAGTTGCAACTGGTAGGTTCCCGAAGCATTTGTCGTGGTGCCCAGAGTGGCGTCTTTGACGTACACATTTACGTAAGGCAGGCTGTTGTTGTCTGCATCGGTAACCAGACCGGTGACCTGAGCCTGCAGCGTAAAACTGAAAAGCAGCAGCGCGAAGAAAAGTAGTTTTTGAATCATAAATACCTGTTAGGCACCCTTAGGAAGGTGTAATTAAGTTAAATCTCTAATTTAAAGACGTCTGCCTCAGGTATGGGTTGCAATTAATTATTAAATGCCTTTTTAATTTGCCCCAGTCTCTTCTTACTATCCCGTTCTTTAATAGCCTCGCGCTTATCGTAAAGCTTCTTACCTTTTGCCAGGGCAATCTGCATTTTGGCCAGACCGCGGTCGTTAATAAAAAGCCGAAGCGGCACAATGGTTAGACCGCTGGTGCGTACTTCTTTCAGCAATTTATTCAACTCGCGACGGTTGAGCAAAAGCTTCCGGCTTTGTTTGGGATTGTGATTAAAGTAAGTGGCGTGTGAATACTCCTGAATGGTCATATTGATTACAAACAATTCATTGCCTTCAAACTCGCAAAAGCTTTCTGCAATTGAAGCTTTCCCTTCGCGTATCGATTTAATTTCGGTTCCTGCCAGTTTGATTCCCGCGGTGTATTTATCGAGAATCTCATATTCAAAGCGGGCCTTTTTGTTTTTTATATTTATGGTATTCGTTTGTTTCATCTTTGCAAATTGATAATACAGGCTTCTAAACTGCTTTTCTGAGTATATATCCTGTGATACAGCCTAAAATACACACAAAAATACGATTTTAACAAGGTCTGAGGTCGTTGCTTTAAAATCCTTTACTTTTGTGGTGTTGAAATTTTTGGTTTAAAAGGCCTAAATCTAAACCCTCTGCAGCACTTGAGTTGCGGGTTTAACGTGTGTTTATGAAAGCTCATAATGAGCATTAACAAATTAATTACCATCAAAATAATTACAACACAGATTATTTGAGGTTAACACTATTGGAAATTGATGAAACCTATTTTTCTCATTCTTTTGATAATCAGCATCAGCGCCTGTAAAGAGCAGAAACCTGCCGAAGACCTTTCGGCATCAGTAATTATTGATAATGCTATTGAAAAGGCGGGAGGAAAAATCCTGGATACCGCAACAGTTTCTTTTCGCTTTCGGGATCGATTTTACCGTGCCAGACGGGATAATGGTCTTTACGAACTGGAGCGTTGTACAGATGCTGCCTGCAAAGACACGCTAGATCAGCTTACCAACTCAGACTTTAAGCGTTTTATTAACGAGAAACAGGTTAAGCTGGCAGATAGTCTTGTGGCAGGGCTTTCGGGAAGCGTCAATTCCGTGCACTATTTTTCAGTATTGCCTTATGGTTTAGATGCCGAAGCGGTTCAGGCTAAAAAAATAGGGGTAGATACCATAAATGGAAAGACCTATTATGAGGTGCACGTAAGTTTTGCCGAAGACGGTGGCGGAGAAGATTTTGAAGACGAGTATATGTACTGGTTTAATACCGAAAATTTTGAGGTTGATTATCTGGCGTACAATTATCATGTGAATGAAGGCGGAACCCGTTTTCGGGAAGCTATAAACCCACGGATTGTAAACGGCGTTCGCTTTGTAGATTACATCAATTACGAGCCCGAAACCACATTCCCTCCTTTAGAAGATTTAGACAGCCTTTTTCAGGCCGGAAAACTTAAAGAGCTTTCGCGCATCATACTGGAAGATGTGCAGGTCAATTAATCAAAAGACCAGTCGTTGTAGTCCTGCAATTCGGCTTGTGCCGCACCATTCTTGATTTTTACGATATAGAGATTGCCAAATAAACTGTCGTCAATTTCACCATATTGGTCTTCGCCAAGAATGCTGTTTACAAAAGCCGGAGTGGTGTTGCTGTGGCCCACAATCAAAACCGTTTTTCCTGCAGTTTCCTGCTTAAATTTGTCATCATAAAGATTTTGCGCATCATAAATAGTTAATGCTAAATCATTAGCCTCGGCTACCGGCATTGCCGTTTTACGGGTTCGCACAAAATCGGTACTGTACACCGCGTCAAAATCAACATCTTTCAAAGTCTGCGCCCAGAACTCGGCACGCGCCAGTCCTTTATCTGTAAGATCAGGATCTGTACCGGCATCAGGGCCTCGCTCCTTATCTGCGTGGCGTATAAGATAATAGGTCGCTTCCGTTACCGGGATCTCAGCCTTTGCCGTTTTTGGAGAGGTATTTTTACAGCTTAAAAGGGCTGCTAGGAATAAGATGAGGAGAGTTGTCGACGATCGCATAGTTCTTGTTTTAAGTAAAATTAACGCTTGTCCCGCAAAGATTAGCTTTTTGTTGGCGCAAATACTTCATTATTCAGGGTAATTTTATTCTAGTACTAATCAATAAACTTAAAGCTATGAATAGTGATCAATTAGAAGGAAAGTGGAAACAGGTAAAAGGAAAATTTAAAGAGGAGTATGGTGATGTCACTGACGACGATACCACACACGCCGAAGGTAAATTTGAACAAATGCTTGGAAAACTTCAGGAAAAAACCGGAAAAACCAAAGAGCAAATCAAAGAATGGATTGACAAACAATAGGTTAATCCTCTTATTATAATTGGTGATTGGGCTGTCTGTTAAGGCAGCCCTTTTTCGTGCAGGCTTTTTATGACCAAATTGCAGCCGATCTCATTCGTTTTTATTGGTTTTGATGCTGTATTTTCGCAGCATTATGCGCGCGGTTAAAACTTTTTCGGTTCCCCAAAATGATGATCTCCCGGAGCGTCTGCTTCACTGGGCATCGCAGGATTCCGTAAGCTGTTTACTTACTTCAAATGCGCACAAAAGCCGCTACGGCAGGTTTGAATTGCTTCTGGGAGTAGGGGTTAAAACCGATTTAAGCTGCACGGCTTCAAACGCATTTCAACAACTTTCAGAGTACCGCTTGCAAACTCAGGATTGGATTCTGGGATTTTTGACTTATGACTTAAAAAATGAAGTCGAAATGCTTCAGTCTGATAATCCTGATGCACTTTATTTTCCCGATCTCTATTTCTTTCAACCTTTAAAACTTGTGAAACTTAAAGCGGAAGGGCTTCAGTTTTTGTATTTACCGGAAGTGGCGCACGAAATAGATACTGACTACGAGACCATTTTTTCCGCAGATTTTCAGGATTTACAGACCGAAGCTTTAGAAACACCTAAAATTAAAGTGCGTTTCAATAAAGATGCCTACTGTGCTCAGGTTTCGCAAATGCTGGAAGAGATTAAACGCGGCACGATTTACGAGGCTAATTTTTGCCAGGAATTTTACGCGGAAGCCCAAATCAATCCCATCAAAAGTTTCCTGAAGCTAAATGCGATGTCCCGGGCACCCTTTGCGGCTTATTTCAGGCTGGGGGAGCAGTATGCCCTGTGTTCTTCTCCTGAACGGTATTTGCAAAAAGCAGGAACTACGCTTATTAGCCAGCCAATAAAAGGTACTTCCAGACGGGGCCGGACTCCTGAAGAAGACTTTAGACTTAAGCAGGCTCTGGAAAACGATCCTAAAGAGCGCTCTGAGAATATTATGATTACCGATTTGGTGCGTAATGATCTTTCACGGGTTGCCAGCAAAGGCAGTGTCCAGGTAGAAGAATTGTGCCGGATTTACACCTTTGAGCAGGTGCATCAAATGATTACCACCGTTAGCGCTAAAATTCCATCGGGTACAGATCCCGTTTTGTGCTTGAAACATACCTTCCCAATGGGCAGTATGACCGGAGCTCCCAAGATTTCGGCAATGCAAATTATAGAAAGACTTGAAAACCGAAAGCGCGGTTTGTACAGCGGTTCAATAGGTTATTTTACACCTGAGGATGATTTTGATTTCAACGTGGTGATACGCAGTATTCTTTACAATGCAGAACAAAAATACCTGTCGTTTACGGTGGGAAGTGCCATAACGGCCCGGGCCGTTCCCGAAAATGAGTACGAAGAATGCCTCATTAAGGCCAAGGCTATGCGTAAAACACTGGAATCCTAATCCAGATTAAGCAACTGTATTTTATTGCGCTGTATGTTGATGCGCCCTTCCAATTCCAGTTTTTTGAGTAATCTGGAAATCACCACGCGCGACGTATGCAGTTCGTACGCAATATCCTGATGGGTGCTGTTGAGTTCGTCACTCTGCGTAAGTTTCTGCTTATCGCGCAGATAGCGCAACAGGCGTTCATCCATTCGCATAAAAGCGATGCTGTCAAGGGTGTCGAGCATTTCTTTCAGGCGGTTTTGATAGCTATCAAATATAAAATTGCGCCAGGTTTTATATTTAGAACTCCATTCTTCCATTTTTTGGATGGGAACCATAATCAAAACGGTATCGAGCTCTGCAATGGCACGAATCTCACTTTTGCGCTGCCCACGGTTAAAGGAAAGCGTGAGAGCGCAGGTATCGCCTTTTTCCAGAAAATAAAGCAGGAGTTCGTCTCCATCGGGATCTTCGCGTAATATTTTGATCGCCCCGGAAATGAGCAGCGGCATCGCGGTAATATACTGACCTATATCCATCAGTTTATCGCCTTCTTTTACCTCGCGCAAGCTTCCGGCTTCATTGATTTCTTTCAGTAATTCCGGCTCAAAAATGTGCCCGTAATGCAGTTGTAGCAATTCTTCCATAAGGGTAAAAATAAGGTGAATGTGGTGATATATGCTGAATTTTTTCCGTCTTAAATTTTAAAAAAGGGTTAAAGTACTGGCAAAAAAGCTCCAAAATTTTATATTAAGACGAAATCAAATTGAATTTATATGGCTGGTCACAGTAAATGGGCAAATATCAAACATCGCAAAGGCGCACAGGATAAGAAGCGCGCAAAACAGTTTACCCGCGCAATAAAAGAGATTACAGTCGCTATTAAAGAAAATAACCAAAATGGCGATCCTGATTCGAATCCGGCACTTCGTAATGCGATTCAGAACGCCAAAGGGGTGAATATGCCTAAAGACACCATCGAACGTGCAATTAAAAAAGCGAGTGGGGCAGATGCCGATACGTATGAGCAAATGACATTTGAGGGTTATGGGCCGCACGGAATCGCTTTTTTTATTGAATGTACCACTGACAATGCCAACCGCACGATTTCTTCGGTGCGTTCTATTTTCAGTAAAAATGGCGGAAGCCTGGGTACTAATGGTTCGCTGGAGTTTCTTTTTGACCGAAAAGGGGTTTTTACGTTAGATAAAACCGAAATAGACCGGGATTTTGAGCTGTTACAGCTTGAACTTATAGAAGGTGGTGCCGAATCTTTTGAAAATCATGAGGATGTTTTTATTATTTATACCGAGTTTACCGATTTTGGAAAAATGGCGCAACATCTGGAAGCATTGAATATTGAAACCAAAAATGCCGAATTGCAGCGCATTCCGCTGAATACCATTGAGCTTCCGCTAAAAGAATCCCGCCAAATTCTCAATTTAATCGAAAAGTTTGAAGATGATGATGACGTTCAAAACGTCTTTCACACCTTAGAATTTACCGAAGAACTGGAACTCGCTTTAGACGAGGAAGAATAAATTAGTCTTTAAATTTTTCCTCTTTTTGATCGGCTTCCCTAGTCTCCGGATTTTGTTTGGTCTTTTTCGTTTTCGATTTCTTTTTAGCCTTTGATTTTTTCTTCTTCTTGGTCTTCTCTGAATTTTCTACTTCGGGCTCATTTTCAAACTGAAGCCGGGTTTTTGAAAGGTGTTTTCCATTCTCAAGCTCACAAATAAAACGCACCAGTTCCTCGCGAAGCTCACAATGTAAATCCCAGGTCGTTGAAGCGTCTTTGGCACTGCACAGGGCTCTGATTTTGATGCCGGTTTCGGTGGTTTCAACCACCTGTACTTTTGGAGGGTATTCCTCATCCCAGTTTTCATTGTCTTTTAAAATCTCCTCAAATTTCGCCCGTATTTTAGAAACATCAATCTCATAGTCGGCGTGCAGAATAATAGGTCGTATCTGATGTGCGCTGGTCATCGACCAGTTTTCAAAGGTGTTGGAAATAATGTGCTTCAGCGGAACAATGAGTCTTCTTTGATCCCAGGTACGCACCACCATATAGGTAAACCGAATATCTTCTACATAACCCCAGTCGTCATTGATGATCACAGTATCCCCAATGCGGGCGGGGCGGGTGATGGCGATTTGAATTCCCGCGATAATATTCCCCAGGGTGCTTTGGGCAGCCACCCCTAAAATAACGGTCGCAAGTCCGGCGGAAGCAATCAGGGAGATGCCCAGTTTTTCGAGGCTCCTAAACTGGGAGAGAATGACTGCAATCCCCACGATAATTACAATAAATGTGATTACGCGACGTGCCACCGATATGTAGGTCATCATCATACGCGCCTCGCTGTTTTCTTCTGGATCGGCATCGCCAATTTTGGTTTCGGCGACATAGACCATAAACGAGTCAATAAAACGCATTATAAACCAGGTAATGGTGCCAATAACGGCTATAAGCAAAATGGCGTATAAAGTGCTGGCAAATGAGCCGCCAAAGGATATGAGTTTGTTAAGCGTGATGTAGAAGAAGAGTACCCCAATGGCCCAGGCGGCAGGAGTAGCCAGTTTTTTTGCGATGGTTTTTACCCAGATTTGTTTTGATTTCCGAAACAAACGCCGCAAAATAAAAAGGCTGAATTTCCCAATAAGATAAGAGATAAAAATAAGCAGAAAGGTACCTGCAAATTTCCAGACGGGCATATTGAGCCATTTGATACGGGCCCAGTCGGGCATCATACGATCGAGCTGCCGCGGACCGTACTGCTCATAAAGCGCATCTATATTTTCGACTGTGTTTGCAGATATCAACCAGAAGGCACCAAATTCTTTGTATTTAACCCGCTGCAGCCGTAGTACGATGTCTCTGCCATCGAGACCTATTTCCCCAAAAACGACACTGCGCAAGGGCTTTCCGGAAATAGCTTTATTCGTTGCAGTGCTGATATCAATTTGCCCGTCGGGACGGTCCGAAAGGCTTCCCCAGTCAATACTCACCCGTTGGTTGAGAATAAAGTACAGTTTTTCGGCAAGGGTAGCGGCCTGTTCCGGAGTCAGGCTGTCTGGTAATAGGTTTAAATTTAAAGCGCAAGCGGCATCTTCGTAGTTTCCGCTGCGGGCGCTCACCACAAAATGCTCAAGAGTAGCCTGCGGTGATTGAAAGTTGAATTTATTGGGCGGTAGCCCTATTGCTTCATTGAGGCGGTTTACAACATAATAGGCTTCATTGTATTCCTGCAGGGCATTTACACCATAATCGCCATTTTCAGGCACCGTAGCATCACTTGAAGGTAACAATCTGCCATTCGTAGTGGCGGTACTGTCTGACTCCTGAGCAGACAAAAATGGGAATATAAATACTAAAAATAGTAGCGTGGCAGCCTGTTTTGTTTTCATAGACTGAAAGATACCAAGGATCAATCTGATGAAGTATTAGCATTTCGTTAAAAGAAACTGATTTGCAGGGCAGATGTATTATAATTTGTAGTAATTTAAAGAATCGTTTTAATTTTCAGTAAAAGGTATTGGTCGACTGAAGTATCAGTACCTTAAATTAAATGTATAATTAACATTTAATTAATGATTTTGTGGTTAAATAGTTTCAAATTAGTATCATTAATCGCTTAAGATTAGCCTTTTAGTTTATTGATATTTATTAGGTTTACCATTTTAAGAGTTGACCTGTCATTTTTGCCCTTTTAAAGAAAGCAGAACCCTGCATCCGTTTTCTAAATGGTAATTAATTGAGAAAAAGGAGGTCTATTTAAGGAAGCTATAAAGCAAAGCGGAAGCCAATTAGGGCAATTGTTAGTTTATGAAGAATTTTTTATTTGTTTCGGCCGAAAACGATGCATTGGCAAATTGCAAAGCCGGCGGAATGGCTGATGTGGTGCGTGATGTGCCCAGACAATTAGCAGCAGCAGGCGATCAGGTACACGTGGTGGTACCGGCCTACAACAGACTCCATAAGAAGGGTCGTTTTATTACCCAATTAAAAATACGCATTCAGGGTCAGGAGACTGTCGCTGAGATCTATGAGGTAGCACCCAAAACGCACTATAACGGGATCACACACTACGTCATACACCATCCACAAATTGTGGAAGGGAATATTGCCCATATCTATAATGATGATCCTGAAGAGCCCTTTTTTACAGATGCGGTAAAGTATTTTATTTTTAATACAGCAGTTGCTCAGGCGGTAAAGCAAAATATTTTTGATCACGTAGATATCGCCCATCTACATGACTGGCATACGGCACTATTGGTTTTTCATCGCGCATTTAACCCGGCCTATGAGGTCTTAAAGCAAACGCATTTTGTCTATAGTATTCACAATCTGAGTCTTCAGGGTATTCGTCCGCTTCGCAACAATTATGCTTCGGTTGAAGCTTTTTTTCCTGAAATACCATACGACTATCATAAAGTGAGCGATACCCGTTATCCCGATTGTATCAATCTTATGGCGGTGGGCATACGACTGTGCGATCAGGTGCATACCGTGAGTCCGTCGTATATGCAGGATATTATGAAGCCCAGTAATAAGCCTGAGTTCATTGGCGGGGAGGGACTTGAACATGATCTGATTGCAGCCCATCAGCAGGGCAGGTTGCACGGTATTCTTAACGGGGTGAATTATGCAAATATGCGGGTCGCTCAAAAAGGTAAGCTGTACACAAACATTTTAAAGCAGATTTACCGATGGATTCAAGAGGAGTCTAAAAAATATAAGGCCGATATTTTAGCCAATACGGGCGAAAAGGTAGTCGAGTTGTTAGATAATCCGCCTTCGTTTATCGCTTCGAGCGTGGCTCGTATGACCGAGCAAAAGTTTTATTTCTTTAAACGGAATCCTTTAGCCCTGAAAACCATTTTAGAGAAGCTGAAGGCCAATAATGCCATTTTCATTTTGTTAGGTACCGGTGAACCGGAATATGAGGTCCTGATGCGTGAAATAAGCTATCAGCATTCCAATTTTATTTTTATAAACGGGCAGTCTGAAGATATCATTGATTCCATTTACCTGGAGTCTGATTTATATTTTATGCCCAGCCTTTTTGAGCCTTGTGGCATAAGCCAAATGCTGGCTATGCGCAATGGCGTGCTTTGCCTGGTGCACCATACCGGTGGTCTCATTGATACCGTTCAGGACGGTGTAGATGGTTTTGCTTTTAAGGGCGAGAGCATCAACGAGACGATTAACAATATGGTAACTGCATTTGACAGGTGTTTAAGCGTTTTTAATGAAGATAAGACCACATGGAAGAAGATGCGCAAGAAAGCCAAAGCAGCCCGTTTTTCCTGGGAAGACTCGCTGAATGAATACTATGCAAAGCTTTATACCTATTAATAAAACTGAAATCCCCAAAGCATCAAACTTCGGGGATTTTTAAATTTTAAGTTCACCGTTATTATTCTAGCAGTTCAAAGTCATTTTGTAGGATTACCTATACACCCGAAGTTTTGGAGTTTTTGTTTAACAAATGCGTTTTATAGCAAGCATTTAATTTTCAACTTAAACAGGAAGACTAATCGCAACAGTTGAACCCTTGCCGAGTTGCGAAAGAATGGAAAGCTTAGAGCCAATGAGTTTGCTGCGCTCGCGTAAGGTTTTCATGCCAAGACCGCTCGTGAATGTGTCTGAATTCAGATCAAAACCGGTGCCCTGATCGTGAATAAAAACCTGAATTTCTTTGGCGTTCCGTTTTATAATAACCTGGGCTACCTGAGTATTTGAATACTTCACCATATTATTAATCGATTCCTGAATCATCCGGTAGAGGTGAAGTGCACGATCCCGATCTACCAGATCGTCAACAAAATTGATGTCGGTTTCAAAACGTATTTTGGTATTTTTTTCTGTTTCCCGGATCAGGGCATTGACCGCTGCGGTAAAACCATTTAAGTCAAGACTTGCGGGATGCAGACTTTTGGTAATTGCCCTAAGTTCTTTAATCGAATCATCAGCAAGTTGCTCATCGTCTTCATTATCAGACTGGTCTATAAGCCGGCGTTTCAATAAAACCAGTTTTTGGCCTAGACTATCGTGTAATTCGCGAGCGAGACGTGAGCGCTCTTCTTCCTGAGCGACCAGTAATTTATGAGAAAACTCCTGTTGTGTTCTCTGCTTTTGTTTTGCTCTTCGTCTTGAATTCCATAAAAACAAAGCCACGATTAGTATTGCGCTTATGAGTATTCCCAAGGTAATCCTTTGCTTCTGCGCCTTATTTTTGGCGTTTAGTAAGTCGATGTCTTTTTGTTGCAGAGCGATTTGCTGTTCTTTTTTTTCGGTTTCGTATTGTGTTTGCAGGTAAGTGAAATTCTGTACTTTCTTGACCGAGCTTATAGAATCCCGCATTTGGTAATATTCTAGCAGGTAATCCTGCGATTGCCCCGTACGGCCTAATTTTTTAAGTATTTTAGATAGAGCCTTCTTTGCCCGGTAATTTTCGTAAAATGCACCAGATTTTATAGCAAGACTTTCAAAAGCCTTCCCGGCTTCCAGCGCTTCAGCAAGATTGTTTACCGCAAAATTATAGGACATTTTTGCGTATAAAAATTCAATTTCATTGGGTTCTTTCCGGTAATAATCTGGGCCGGACATTAACTTATCAAAGTACTTTTTTGCCAGGTCAAGTGAATCGGTTTCAGCGTATGCTGTAGTAAATGCGGCAAGAAGAGCCGGCTCAAAAACATCGTTGTATTTAGACTTTTTGGCGTAATAAGCGGCTTTTTTAAGGCTGGCAATACGCTGTTTATGAAGGTTTAACAAAGAATAGTCATAAGCCTGGTTGAAATACAGCGGCACCAGACTTCCGTAATTTTGGGTTTTTTCAGCCAAAACCTTAGAGCGCTTGCGGTAAAGATTTGCTTCATCAAAGAAATCATTCTTGGCAAAAATCACAGCCAAAGAATTTAACGAACCCTGAATGTTGAACGTATCCTTTACCTGTTCAAAAATATCCAGGCTTTTTTGGTAATTGGTTACCGCGTCATTAAAGTTGCCCAGCTTTTCGAATAACTGACCCCTGTAGAGGTTTACAAAACCATTAAGCCTTTGATTCTCCAATTGCCGTGCAAAATATCCCGCAGAATCATAAAGTTTTAAGGCTTCTCCCGTCTCAGACAGGAAGTAGTAACTGTCTGCTGCATTAAGCAATAAGCGCGCTTTTGCGTGATTATCTGTGACTTTTGGAAAGACCTTGAATGCATTTTGATAAATTGCTTTACCCTGATCAGGAAGAGATATGATACTGTTTTTGAAATAGATACGATCTGCGGCAAGCTCTGTAGCTTTGTTAACCGAATCCAATTCTAAAGCCAGCCGGTAAGCCGCATCAGAAATCGAATCATATCCTGCTGAAGCATCGTAGTCCAAAGCACCGCTCAGGCTATCCAAAAGGCGCAGGCGTTCTCCGGGCGGAACTGTTTGGAGTTTTTCACGAAACCCGATACGTTCCTTTTTTCCAGAATCCTGAGCAAAAAATGCAAGAGGTAAGAACAGGAGAAACAGCGTAAAGGCTTTGAAAACCATAAACTTATAATTTACACCAAATATAGCATGTTCCTGATAAGGAGAACGATTTAGTGCTCTTTATAAACCTGTTATTATAGCTAAAATCCTGTTTAGCCGCCTATGGCAATCATACTGCGGTTGTTGTTGTGCAAGTCGGGATTGGTAAGTTGGTCAAAATCGGTCATTCCGGCGCGTACCGCTTTCTTTTTATTTAGGGCTGCATCGATAAGTGTTTCCAGGTTTTCGCCTGCGCGAAAGGGTTTCAGCAAATTGGTTTCCTCGTTAGAAAACAGGCAGTTTTTGAGTTTGCCATCTGCGGTGAGCCTGATGCGGTTGCAGCTGTCACAAAACGGATTGGTAACCGAACTGATGATGCCAAAGCTTCCGCGATAGCCTTCAATCCTGAAGTTTCTGGCCGTAAAATTTTGCTCATTGGGAAGTGGTTGCAGGGCTTTGACTCCAAAATGATCGTTTACGCGATTTAAAATTTCGGCCTGACTCACGAGCTTGTTTTTGTTCCAAAGGTTTCCGTCAAAAGGCATAAACTCGATGAAGCGCACATTGATGTTTCGGTCTTTGGTGAGCGCTACGAAGTCCACGATTTCATCTTCATTAAAATCTTTCATCAACACCGCGTTCAGTTTTACATCAAAACCTTCATCCAGAAGCTGATTGATGTTGTCAAAAGCCTGCTTATACTCATCACGGCGCGTGATAAACTTAAACTTTTCGGGATTTAAGCTATCAAGACTCACGTTGATCGCGTTGAGTCCAAAACGTTTAAAATCGTCAATAAACCGGTGGGTAAGGAGCGCGTTTGTGGTTATCGATAATTTCACCGGAAGCTTTGCGAGCCTTTCAAGAATAGCAGAGAAATCTTTGCGTACCAAAGGTTCACCGCCCGTCAACCGAATTTTGTCAACCCCGTTAGCGACAAAGATTTTTGCAATGGCTTCAATCTCGTCTGCCGTCATCAAATGCGCACGCGGTGTTAGTGCAATCCCATCGTGGGGCATGCAATAGGTGCAGCGCAGGTTACACTTTTCGGTAAGTGAGATGCGCAGGTAATTGTGCGTGCGGCCGTGGGAATCGGTTAGTATGGGAGTTATTTTAGTCATTGGCATTGTGCTGGGCACCTCTTAATATTTTAAAAACATGTAATAAATGCGGAAAAACCGCATCCATAGATTCTTTTGCTCCGTTAGTAGAACCGGGCAGGGCAAGCACCAGGCAATTGCCCAGCGTACCGGCAACGCTGCGCGAAAGCATCGCGTAGGGCATACGATCCTGACCGTATTTTCGGATGGCTTCTTCAACGCCGGGAATACGCCGTTCTAAAATAGGCTCCAACGCTTCGGGCGTAACGTCACGCATACTCAAACCCGTACCACCGGTATAAATAAGCAGGTTTACGGTGTCTGAAAGTTCAAAAGCCTTGCTGCGTATGGTCTCCAGATCATCGGGGATGATCTCATAACCCTGAATCTGCACGTCGTGTTGTTGCAGCTTTTCAATAATGGCCTTGCCTGCGCGATCTTCTTTTTTACCCTCAGAAATCGAATCGGAACACACAATAATATGTGCGCTCAACCGGGCCGGATTCTGGTCTTTAAAGCTGCTTTTTCCGCCTTTTTTATGAAGCAGTTTTACGGTACTTATTTCAATCTCCTTATCGATAGGTTTTAGCATATCGTACATCGTAAGCGCAATAATCGAAGCGCCGTGCATCGCCTCAACTTCAACCCCGGTTTTATAAACCGTCTTTACCGTGATCTCAATAAAAACCGAAAGACCTTCGATTTTATAATCAACAGCCGTGTACTCAATGGGAAGGGGATGGCAATCTGGGATGCTGGTGTGCGTATTTTTTACTGCGAAAAGTCCGGCGGTTTTGGCCATTTCAAATACGTTCCCTTTGGGTACCGTATTCTTCTGAAGCGCCTCAACCGTTTCGGCTTTGCTAAGCTTTACAATTGCCTGAGCTGTCGCGCTGCGTAAGGTGTTTATTTTATGGGTGATGTCAACCATGTTTTATTTTTATTGCTATTATTATTTTTATTGGACACTCCGGAAACTGAGACTTCCTACTTGTAACTGTTAATGGTTAAACGTTAATAGATTAATGAGTTATTTGAAATCACTTATAACTGACTTTTAATCTTTTACTTTTCACTTCTCACCTGCAACTTGTAATCCGCCAACTGCTTACTGAGACTGCCAACTTAGGCTCAACTAAGAATTCACTTTCCACTGATGGCTTTGGTCTTCAAAAATCTCTTTTCCGAAGATGGGTGTGCGTTCTTTAACCTGATTAACGATCCACTCTGTGGCAGAATACACTTCTTTCCGGCGCTTCGCGGAAACAAAAACGAAAAAGCATACTTCCCCGGTTTTGATCGTGCCCAGGCTGTGGTAAATGTGCATACAGATCAGGTCAAATTTTTGAAAGGCTTCTTCTCGTATTTCGTGTAATTTTTCGTTAGCTAACTCTTCGTAGCAGGAATACTCAATTGCAGCAACGGATTTTCCTTCAATTTCATCTGCCCGTACCTGACCCAAAAAGATATTGTGCGCACCAATGCTGGTTTTGCTTTGATGCTTGGCAATAGAATCTCCTATAAATGCACTGCTGATGGGCCCTTCTATAAATACTTTTTTCATTTTGTAGCTTTTTTTGTTTGATCGTTTGATCGTTTAATCGTTGAACTGTTGATGCGTTTAATCGTTAATCTACCTGGGATTTGCGGAGGGCGTTGGCCAATTCCCGCGCTCCTTCCTGTAATGCCTTTACTCCGGTAAAACCCCAATCTCTCATCTGTTCCACCGCTATTTTCGCCCGTTTTCCACTTTGGCAAAACACATAAAAGGTTTCATCAGGATCCAGTTGCTGTTGTGCGGTTTCGAGTTCGCCTAGCGGAATTTCAATAAGCCTGGGCATTTGCAATCGCGGTTGTTCATCGGGTTGTCGTACATCAATGAAAATACCCATTTCAAGCAGTTCCGGATTAAAATTCAGGGCTTGAATAGCTTCTTTTAAATGCTTTTCCTTGTAAAAAGCCTCTGTGATCTGTGGCGTTTCTTTTTTTGTAAACTGAAAGCGTTCCTGAGTTGCATTCAGGCAATTGTAAATCAATAATTCACCTGAAAGTACCCTTCCGGTTCCTAAAATAATCTTCATCACTTCCTGCGCCTGAAGCATTCCAATCAGACCGACAGCAGTTCCCAATACTCCGGCTTCAGCGCAACTGGGCGCTTCAACAGCCTGTGGAAATAAACAGCGATAGGTTGGTCCGTTTTGATAATTAAATACCGAAACCTGACCTTCAAAACGGTGAATGCTTCCGTAAACCACGGGCTTCTGCGTGAGAACTGCCGCATCGTTGATCAGGTAACGCACGCTTATACGATCTGTAGCATCTACAATAACGTCAAAATCAGCAAACAAGGCTAACGCATTTTTTCCGCTTAGAAACTCAGTTGTACCTTCAATTACACAGTCCGGATTTTGCTGTTCTAAACGTTCTTTTGCGATTTCGGCCTTAAACCTTCCTACATCTTTTGCGGAATACAAAACCTGCCGGTGCAGATTGCTTTCTTCAATACGATCGCCGTCTACAATCCCAAGTGTTCCCAAACCCGAAGCGGCCAGATAGGGCAGGAGTGCACAACCCAGACCCCCGGCGCCAATAACAAGCACGCGGGATTCAGCCAGTCTTTGCTGCCCGTTTTGCCCGATTTGGGGTAAAATGATTTGACGTTGATAACGACTCATACGTATTTATCCACCGGCATAAGGTGGAAGCAGGGCTACCACATCGCCTTCATTTAAATTCACATTTTCTTCGGCATCCACCAGCTTTTGATTGATCGCAAGCTGAAACGGGATGTGACTTATGGCATATTGCGCCTGTAAGTGTTCCAGTAATTCCTGAGTGTTTTGAGCTTTGACGCTGCGGACTTCCTCGTGACTGCCCATCACATCAACCAGCTGGCCAAAGTATTTCAGTGTTACTTCCATATTAAATATTCTTTTGTATTTCAGCCAAAGCTTCGGGCGTATTAACATTGGTCAGGCTACGCGTATCGGCTATGGCTATTTCTTTATAGGTTTGTGTTTTAATAAAATCAATCAGTTTTAAATGGTTTTGTTGCAAGGCAAGTTCTAAATCGGGTAAAAGTGCTTTAGCATACACTCCTATTAGCGGATGCCAGTTTTCGTTTGCTGTTGCGAAATGAATGTTTGCATCGGGATTTGAAAGCGCGGCGTCTACAAGCCGGGTCAGGGTCTGTGAATTGATCAGCGGAATGTCACAACTCAAAATCAAAACACGTTCTTCCTGTGTATGGTTCAATGCCGCATGAATGCCTCCCAGCGGACCTTTATCTTTATAAATGTCTGCAACCAACGGCAGTCCAAATTGCTCGTAATTCCGGTTTTCGCTTACCAAACAAATAGCAGTAGTCGTTTTATTTAACGCATTGACAACGTGCTTGATAAATGGTTCTTCCTGAAGCAAAACTAAAGCCTTGTCGCGCTTCATTCGGGAGCTTTTTCCTCCACAAAGAATGTATGCCGGTATGGTATAATTTGCGCTCATAAATGTTTACAGACTTTGCTTTAAGGCATTAAATTGTTCGTTTAAAAATGCCTCACAGGCATTATTCAGCGTTTCAAATTTGATGATCATCTGCCTGCCGTATTCGGTCAAAAACGTGCCGCCACCGTCTTTTCCGCCGGTATTCGTAATTACCAAAGGGATCTCGGAACAGCTGTTCATCGCATTGATCAGCTTCCAGGCCTTCTTATAAGACATCTGCATGGCTTTGGCTGCAGCGCTTATCGATTGGGTTTCATCTACTTTTTTAAGCAGCTCGATTCGGCCAAAACCCAAAAAGACTTCGCCTTCCTCTTCAATCCAAATTCTGCTTTTTACCTGCTGCATGGTTTAAAAATTTAAATCGAGATAGGTGACTGTATCCCCTTGTTTTACTCCCGTTTGATGCGGCTCTATAACCAGGAGCGCGTTGCTCACCGCATAGGTATTGAGCATCGAACTCGCCTGCCCGGTAAAGGGCATAATGCGATTCTGGTCAACACCGGCTTTGAGAAACAGTGTTTTATCGTGCGGATTGCGTAAATCCTGCTGTAAAATCGCCTTACGTTCCTCCAGAAAGGGCTTTTTGCTTCCCATTCGTAATCGCAAATGCGGCAGAACATAAACGTAAAAACAAGTCAGGCTTGAGGCAGGATTACCCGGCAAACCAAAAACCGACTGGTCTGCCTGAGTACCAAACCACAAGGGTTTTCCGGGTTTTTGATTTACTTTATAGAAATGTTCCTGCACGCCGTTTTCCCTGAGCGCTTCCTGAACAAAATCATAATCACCCACCGAAATTCCTCCGGAAATCAGCAGCACATCGGCCTGTTCCAAAGTTTTTTTTACCGCTTTTACTGTGGCTTCCAGCGTATCGGGAACCTTAATTTTTTCAATTTGGCTAATGCCAATGCGCTTTAAAGCCATTTCCAACATAATGCCGTTGCTTTCATAAATATGATTGGGCTTGAGCGGAGCTCCGCGTTCCTGAAGTTCGTTTCCGGTAGTCAATAGCGCTACGCGGGGCTTTTTATAAACGGGAACGCTGGTAAATCCCAACCCGGCAAGGAAACCTATTGAGGCTTCGTTTATACGATGTCCTTTAGTTAAAGCCAGGTCACCGACCTTCAATTGTTCGCCCACAGGCCGCACGTTTGCGTTTTTTGCGGGAATTTGATTTAAAATCAGGTTGTCTCCTTCTCGAGTCGTATGTTCCTGAATGATTACGGTATCTGCTAACTCAGGGACCGGAGCACCGGTAAAAATACGTATGGCCTCACCGGGATTAAGCGCGGGAACCTGTACATCTCCCGCCTGAACCTGTCCGGTTATTTTCAAATTTTTAGCTTCCGAATGTATGATTGCATAACCATCCATCGCCGATTGGCGAAAGGATGGAAGCGAGATCGGAGCGTTTAAATCTTCCGCTAAATAGTGCCCAAAAGCCTCTTCTAAATTCACTTCGATTACCTGAAGTGTTAGGGAATGGGCTTCAATAAGTTTTTGGGCTTCAGAAACAGCTATCATACAAAATGCGTTATGTCTTAGCGAATATAGCGAAATGCAGTCTAAACAGAAGCTTTAAGCACGGCAGATTAACAGCTTTTTAGTCTTTTTAGACCAAATGGAAGATATATAGCAGTTTTAGATTTTTATTAATAGATGCTGCCTTAAAGTTTCGGTAACTTGACGCTAGAAAATGGAATAACGCCAATTTTCAGTAACGATCACAGTACTAATCATCCTAAGATTTTATATACCATGTCTGATTCCTTTAAAAGAAACGTTTCTATAACCGGTGCCGAAGAATTCACCAATATTAAGCTGGGCCCGCGGGTAACTGATGCCGCGGGGATGCTGGGTGTGAAAGAAGCGCTGAAGCACGGGTTTAAGGAAATGGGCGTGTTGCGCTCTATGGGTGCTTTGCTCAAAATGAATCAGAAAGACGGTTTTGACTGTCCCAGTTGTGCCTGGCCAGATCCTGAAGACCGCTCGCCTGTAGCCGAATACTGTGAAAATGGAGCCAAAGCGCTTGCTGATGAAGCGACCACGTCTCACGTAGGTTCAATGATGTTTGCTAAATGGACGGTTGAAGAGCTTTCGCATCTTTCTGATTATGAACTCAATAAATTTGGTCGTCTGGTAGAGCCTTTGGTTTTACGTCCCGGCAGTTTGCATTACGAACCCATTACCTGGCAGGAAGCTTACGGTTTGATCGCTAAGCACCTGCATAAAATGGATAATCCTAACGAAGCGATTTTCTATACTTCGGGCCGAAGCAGCAACGAAGCCGCCTTTACCTATGGAATGTTTGCCCGTGCTTTGGGAACCAACAATATGCCCGATTGCTCCAATATGTGTCATGAGTCGAGTGGGGTAGCTTTGGGCGAGACCCTCGGAATTGGAAAAGGATCAACAGTGCTTGAAGATTTATACGAAGCCGAAGTCATCATCATCGCAGGCCAAAACCCCGGAACCAATCATCCCCGAATGATGTCTGCACTTGAAAAATGTAAGAATAATGGCGGAAAAATCATCAGTATTAATCCGCTGGAGGAGCCGGGATTGGTGAATTTCAAGAATCCGCAGCATTTAAGCGGAACTCTTGGGAGCGGTGTACAAATGGCCGATTTACACCTGCCTGTCAACATCAATCAGGATATCCCTTTGATGAAACTGATTCTGAAAAAACTGGCAACGCTTGATACCATTGATCGTTCGGTTTTTGATCACGAATTTATAGCCAAATACACTGCGGGTTATGATGCTTTTCTGGAAGATCTGGCGCGTTATGACGAAGGCGATTTGTTGCGCAGGGCAGGAGTTCAGGAGTCTGACGTAAATAAAGCTGTGGCGATGCTGCGCAAATCGAATCGTATCATCGTATGCTGGGCTATGGGATTGACGCAGCATAAAAACGGAGTGGAGAACATTCGCGAGTTTGTGAATTTGTTACTGCTGAAAGGCGCTTTGGGAAAACCCGGCGCCGGGACTTGCCCCGTGCGTGGCCACAGTAATGTACAGGGAGACCGCAGTGTGGGTATTCAGCACTTTGTGGATGAAGAGATGAATGAACGCATAAAAACCCATTTGCAATTTGATCCACCCACAAAACGCGGGGTAGATGTGGTCGAAGCCATGGAAGCAATGCATAATGGAAAAACCAAGGTTTTTATGTGTCTGGGCGGAAATTTCCTGATGGCTGCATCAGATACGCAGTACACGGCAGAAGCGCTACAAAACTGCGAACTTACCGTTCAGATAAGCACAAAGCTGAATCGAACGCATCTGGTTACCGGCAAAACGGCTTTGATTTTGCCTACGATAGGACGTTCAGAAAAAGATGAAATAGATGGTACCAAACGCTATTTTACGGTTGAAAACAGTATGGGTAAAGTAAGCCAGTCTAAAGGAATTTTGAAACCGGCTTCCGATCAGGTACGCAGCGAACCACAGATTATTGCAGAGATAGCAGATGCGTATTTTGGAGGAAATCATTCAGTAGACTGGAAAACCTGGAGTCGTGATTATGATTTTATCCGGGAACATATTGATAAGGTCGCCAAAGGATTTGAGGAAACCAGTAAGCGTTCTGAAGGTCACGGCTATTACCTGCCCAATAATGTGCGTAATCTGGACTTTAGCATGTTGCCCCAGGGCAAAGCTCAAATTACGATTAACAAATTGCCTGATCACCAGCTGGCGGAAGATGAGTTTATGCTGATGACCATACGTTCACACGATCAGTTTAATACTACGATTTATGGCCTTGACGATCGATACCGCGGGGTTTACAACGAGCGCAGGGTATTGTTTATGAATGAAAAGGACATGCAGGAATTACAATTGCAAAAACTGGACGTTGTAGACATTACCAGCGAGTACGATGGCAAGATTCGTACTGCGCGTAAGTTTTTGATGATTCCTTATGACATTCCCCGAGGTAATGTGGCAGCCTATTTCCCGGAAACCAATGTACTGGTACCTTACAATCATTTCGCAGAACGCAGTCAAACACCAATTAGTAAATCGGTTCGGGTGCGCATACATAAACGACAGGATGCGATTGTAGAAACCGCCTAAAATAAAAAACTCCGAAGTCTTAAGCTTCGGAGTTTTTTTATGTTTTTATTGGTATCACCAATGTGTAGTATACCACAAGGCTTGACTCACATTCAGGTTATTTTTCCTTTAGATGGCTCGTTGATTTGTACTAAGTCGTTTACATTAAATTTTAGCTTCCGGCTATCGGACTGCCAAAAATACCTACCGCGATTTCGGCCCAAAGCACGAAAAACAGAAACAGGGCAATTCCACAAATCAAAACGCGATTTTTAAAAGTTTTTACCTTTCGAAGGATAAATTCACACGCCATTGCGGTCCCAAAGAGCAAAACAGCCATAACGGCAAAGTCAAAGCCCGTCCAGTTTACATCTCTGCTAAACTGCATCGCGACCACCGGAATGAGCAATAACAGTACAACTACACCAAGCAGTATACACAATCTGATGTTTTTAATAATAAGTTGATTCATAGGTTATAGGTTTAAAAGACCTTAAAAACATAGCCCAGTAGCCAGTAAAGTATCAGAAATACGACTATGGTTCCTATGCAGCCGCAGCGGCCGCCTCCTATTTTTTTTGCTCCGTATCCCGCCAGGATGGCGCGCAGTAAATTTTTCATAGTAATTTGGTTGGTTGTTACAACTAAATTACACCATTTCAATCAAGCGATTTTTTGATTTTTAACAGCTTAACAGAACTTTAGCTTAGGAATGCTTCAGGACTTGCTTATTGATTTTTTGAGCGCCTATTCAGGATACAGCAGCTATCTGCACGGGTTGATAGGGCAATATAACCGTAAAAGTTGATCCCTGGCCGGGCTTGCTGCGCGCTTTGATGCTTCCGCCCATAGCTTCGATTTGATTTTTCGAAATAAATAAACCTATCCCTTTAGCATCTTTGTTGCCATGAAAGGTTTTATACATTCCGAATAAATTAGTACCCATTTTATCGAGATCCATTCCCAAACCGTTGTCTTCAAAACTTATGTGAACCGAGTCACTGATTAATGACGAACTAATACGTACATAACTTTCCTTATTCTGAGCGCGGTATTTGATACCATTTGAAATCAGGTTATAGATGATGGAATCTATATAGGATTGTATTCCCATAACTTCAATATCAGTACTTATTTCATTAATAAGCTGCACCTTCGTGTCCTGAGCCAAAAAACTCAGGTTTTTAATAGTCTTCTCTACAGATTCGTGAAGTTTTATGGGATTCAGACAATCTTTAAGTCGGGTTCCGGGCAGGATTACCTGATTTAAATGAGTGATGGTTTCCATCAGATTTTCAGAGGTGGTCTTGAGATGCTGAAAGAGTTCGTTTTCTTCTATACCCGGAATTTCCTGAGCCGCCATTTGCAAAAGCATCTCAAAATTTCCTGAATGTGCCCGTAAATTATGAGAGACGATATGGGTAAAATTCTGAAGCTTATCGTTTTGCTCGCGGGTGATCTCGACAATTTTGCGCAGTTCTTCTTCCTTTTCTTTAAGATCGGTTACTTCGGTATGGGCGCCAAGCATGCGTTTGGGAATACCGTTTTCATCTCTGATGGCGATACCGCGGCAACGTATCCATACGGTATGTCCCAGCTTGTGCTTGTAACGCACGACCTGATCGTAAGGATAATCAGGTTCATTAAAATGACGTTGGGCGTTTTCGATGGCAAGTTCCAGATCTTCGGGATCAATAATACCCTGCCAGGCGTTTGCCTTATGCGGCATTTCTGCAGGGTCATAGCCAAGGGTGGTCCAGAATTTGGCGTTCATCCACTCTTCTTCGGGATTGTCAAGATCCCAGTACCACATTCCATCAAGAGATGATTCCTGAATAAACTCAAAAATTCGGGGATCATCTGCTACCAATTGGTAGAGTTCTTTTTTGAGGTAATTCATCGATGTTGATTTTGAGGTAACCTAAAGATAATTTAATTTTTAAATGGAATACAAAAAATTTGATAACAGGTTTCAGGAGTTTCAGGGCGAAAAATCCCCGGGGACTTAACAGAAATTTAGGTGTCGAATAAGCATAGCACCCGTGGTCTTTTGTATTTTAGTAAAACCCGAAAATAAAAAGATATGACTACAGATGTGCAAAGCTTTAAAATGCCACCCCTGGTTTTTGGTGGAAATGTTTTTGGCTGGACAGCAGATAAGAAAACCTCCTTCAGACTTTTGGATGCCCTTATAGATCGCGGCCTGAATTATATAGACTCAGCTAATGTGTATTCCTATTGGGCCGAAGGGAATAGCGGGGGAGAAAGCGAGACCGTGCTGGGCGAATGGATGCAGGCACGTAAAAACCGGGATAAGGTTATTATTGCAACCAAAGTAGGAAGCCCGATGGGCAAGGGAAGCCCCGACCTTTCTATTCCGTATATAACAGAGCAGCTCGATCTGAGCCTCAAACGCCTGCAAACCGATTATATTGACGTCTATTACAGTCATAAATACGATGACAGCACCCCGCAACACGAGACGCTGGCGGTTTATCGCAATGCTATAAAAGCCGGTAAGGTTCGGGAAATAGGAGCTTCAAATTTCCCTCTGGCTATTTTGCGGGAAGCTTTAAAACTCGCAGAAGAGGAAAATCTGCCCAAATATATTTTTATACAACCCGAATATAACCTGATGGAGCGTGATGGTTTTGAGGGTGCTTACAGGGATTTGTGTATGGAAAATAATCTTAAGGTGAACAGCTATTTTACCCTTGCCAGTGGTTTTCTTACCGGTAAATACACCGATGCAGCTGATGCCTCAGGTAAAGAACGCGAGCGATTTGTAAAGAAATATTTTGATGAACGAGGTAAGGCTGTGCTCAAGGCATTAAAACAAACAGCTAAAAAGCACGGTGTTTCACAGGCAGGGATTTCTATAGCCTGGACGATGGCTCAACCCGGTATTTCAGCACCCATTGTGAGTGCTACCAGTGAGTCTCAGTTAAAAGCTTTTGACGAGGCATTAAAACTTCAATTGGATCAGGAAGACTTAGAACGATTAGACGCAGCGAGTCTTGAAAAAAAATCAACGATTTAAGCTAAACCTTATCAAATAGTCTGTAAAAACTTTTAAAAGGCGGTTTGACTTTAGTTTTTCTAAATTTTAACAAAACCTGTTAAGACTTTCTTAACAGGTTTTCTTTTGCGTGTGTTTTAAATTGGGGCATTCTAAAAATAAACTATGAAGATAAAAATTTACCCGGTTTTTGCTTTTGCGTTCACACTGATGACGGTGGTCTCGTGTGCAACGACCAGGCAAGCTAAAAAAGGAAGCGCTACGGCTTCTGCTGAGAAAGAAGAAAAATCTAAAAACGGTCTTAAGCCTTACGATAAGGTGATAACCAAAGATGCTGTTTCTGATGAGGGATTGTTTACCGTTCACAAGGTAGACGACGATTATTTCTACGAAATTCCTGACAGTTTGTTCAACCGCGAGATGCTGATGGTGAGTCGAATCGCCAAAACAGCCACAGGACTTGGTTTTGGTGGAGGTAAAGCCAATACCGAGGTATTGCGCTGGGAAAAAAGAGATAAAAAAGTACTGCTTAGAGTTGTATCGCATCAAATTTTTGCTGCAGACTCGTTACCCATTCACGAGGCGGTGACCAACTCTAACTTTGAGCCCGTACTGTTTTCATTTGATATCAAGACTATTAGTAAAGATTCAACAAAAACGGTTATTCAGGTTAATGATCTGTATAGTGATGATGTTCAGTCTTTAGGCTTACCGGGATATTATCGGGAGGAGTATAAAGTTTCTTCTGTAGATAAAGGCCGAAGCTATATCGAAAGCCTCAAGAGTTATCCGCTGAATATCGAAGCACGTCATGTAAAAACCTATAATTCTAAGAATCCGCCCAGTAACGAAAGCGTAGGCTCAATTACTGTTGAGATGAATGCCAGTATGGTTTTACTGCCTAAAGAGCCGATGGAGCGACGTTATTTTGACGAGCGCGTAGGCTGGTTTGCCAGAGGGCAGGTAGATTATGGTCTGGATGCTCAGGAAAGTAAAACTGTGCGTTATCTGGATCGCTGGAGACTTGAGGTTAAACCGGAAGATGTAGAAAAATTCAAAGCCGGAGAACTGGTAGAGCCTAAAAAGCAAATCGTGTATTATATAGATCGTGCGACTCCTGAAAAATGGAGACCCTATATCAAACAAGGTATTGAAGACTGGCAGGTAGCTTTTGAAGCAGCCGGTTTCAAAAATGCGATAATCGCAAAAGATCCCCCATCAAAAGAGGAAGATCCTGAATGGTCTCCGGAAGATGTACGGTATTCTGTTGTACGTTATTTAGCTTCTCCAATCCCGAATGCTAACGGACCGCACGTAAGCGACCCTCGTAGTGGTGAGATTTTAGAATCTGATATCAACTGGTACCACAACGTAATGACCTTATTACGCAACTGGTATTTTGTACAAACCGCAGCGATCAATCCGGATGCTCGTGGTGTAGCTTTTAAAGATGAGATTATGGGGCGTTTAATTCGCTTTGTATCTTCTCACGAAGTAGGTCATACCCTTGGACTACCGCACAATATGGGAAGCAGTGTTGCCTATCCTGTAGATTCGTTACGTTCTAAGAGCTTTACCGAAAAATACGGTACGGCACCTTCCATAATGGATTATGCCCGTTTTAATTACATTGCTCAGCCGGGTGATGAAGGCGTTTCTATGATGCCAAATATTGGTATTTACGACAAGTATGCTATCAAATGGGGATACAAACCCATTCTTGATAAGGAAGGAAAAGAGGAGAAAGCTATTCTTGATGAGTGGATTTTAGAACACGCCGGTGATCCTATGTATCGTTTTGGAGCACAACAATGGGAGGTTGTTGACCCTAGCGCACAGACCGAAGATCTGGGAGATGATGCGGTTAAAGCGAGTCTTTATGGTATCGCAAACTTAAAACGCATCGTACCTAACCTGATCACCTGGACCGCAGAAGATGGCAAGAATTACGACGATTTAGAAACCTTATACGGTCAGGTTTTAGGACAGTACAACCGTTATATGGGGCACGTAAGCAACAATATAGGCGGCGTCTATGAGTACTACAAAACTTACGATCAGGAAGGTCCGGTATTTATTCCGGTGCCAAAGGAGCGTCAAAAGGAAAGCTTAAAATTCTTAAACGATGATCTTTTTGATACTCCGGAATGGATGATCGATACCGAAATTCTAAACCGAATTGAGCACGACGGTATGGTTGAGCGTATTCGCAGCACACAGTCTCGTACGTTGAATAACGTGCTTGATTTTGGAAGAATGGCTCGTATGATAGAGAATGAAACGCTTAACGGGAAAGAAGCATACACGCTGACTTCAATGATGGACGACCTGAGAAACGGAATATTCAGTGAATTGCGTAGTGGATCTAAAATTGATACCTATAGACGTAATTTACAACGTGCTTATGTTGATCGTCTGGAGTATCTGCTTACCAAAGAGCAGGAGGGACGTCGTAATGCGACTGATGTAAACGTGAGTCAATCTGATATCAGAGCGATCGCCCGAGCAGAATTAAACACGCTTCAGCGTTTAACTGCAAGTGCTGCAAACCGTACCGGTGACAGTTTGAGCCGTTATCACTTACAGGATCTGAATAAGCGTATTGACTTAATTCTTGATCCTCGATAAATCAGGATTTCATTTAAATTAAAAAGACCGGCAATCGCCGGTCTTTTTTTTAGTCTTTTCTGGGATTAATAGTTACCCCTCCTTTTGGTTTGTCTTTTTTAGGTTTTTGATCTTTACCTGCTTCTGCGCTTTTGGAAGCTTTGCTTTCTTTCTTTGGATCTTTTGACATAGTGTTGGCTTTTAATTGTTATAGCCTGTATAATACTAAATAAATTGTTAAAAATCAATAATTTAAAGATATATTTTAACAAATCTATTTCCTATTTTTAACAAATGAGGTTCAATGCGTTTTTAAAGGAATGTCAGGATAAGGAAGTTTTCAAGAAGCTTTCTATTTATGCGGTATTCAGCTGGCTGGCAATTCAGGTCATTTCTACCTTGCAGCAACCTATGGGTTTATCGCCCCGTGTGGTAACCTACGCGCTCATTCTTTTACTTATAGGGTTTCCGGTGTATATCTTCTACATTTGGAAATTTCAGATTGCTCCCATCCATAAAAAACATATGGCTGAAGCGGGCAGTTTGCCTTCTAAAAGAGGCTTTTTCGGCAGTAAAACTCCCTTTCAACGCTACTATTTTCTTTCCATCTTTATTGTGAGTTGTTTAATCACACTGGTGTTATTCTTTGTAGTGCGCAACAATTTCTTTAAAAATCAGGTACCCAATGAGGCAGGCCTGGCCGGTTCTATAACACTTAAAAACACGGATAAAATTGGAGTTTTAAAATTTGAAAATAATACGGGCAAAGACACGCTTGATATTGTTGGAAAAATGGCGGCAGATTGGATCACCCACGGAATCACCCAAAAAGATATTGCTCAGGTGATAACCCCTCAAGTTGTAGAAGATTATTCAAACATTATTAAATCTCAGCTCAGCGGAAGTAAAAAGAATACCGTTCTACAAGATTATTTTAAACCAGCCCAGATTATAATTGGTAATTTCTTTCTCAATGGTAACCGGCTCATCTTTCAAAGTAGCATTACAGATGGTAAACTAGATAAAACGCTTATTTCGCTTGACCCTGTTGAATGCGATAGCAACAATCCCTTGGACTGTATTGAAGAACTCAAGCAACGTTTGTTAGGTTTCCTGATAACTGCGGAAGAAAAAGATACGGATATTGAAGAAACACCTCCAAAATATGCGGCCTATGAAACTTTTTTGGAGGCAAAGAACGCAGCAGTTTATGACGATAGCACTCTTGAGCTGATTGAAAAAGCCATTGAAATTGATCCTAAGTACTTTGAACCTCGCCTGTTTCAGCTTACCTATTATTACGATCAGCTTCAATACCGAAAAGCAGATTCCATTTTAAAGATCATTACTAAAAATTTCAGTTCAAATCCCAGACAGCAGAACATAGTACAAATGTATTCTTCTTTGCTGGAAGGAAATAACCGGGAGGTATACCGGCATTTAAAGCGGGAGTATGATCTGGCCCCTTTTGAATTGAACACAAATGCGACGATGCTCACCGTAGGTTTGCAGTACATCAATCGTCCTGAAATCATAGATACGGTGTTTCAGGAAATTGACATGAAAGACTCTGATGCCGAAAATTGCTTTTACTGCTCAAACCGGGTTTATATCAAAACGTACTCCGATCTTGCTTTAAAGCGTTTTGACTCCGTCATTAAGTATGCAAGCGCCCTGTACCGGTATAATGATCAGGAATATTTCTTGAAACCTCTGGCCGTCGCATACCTGGCTAAGGGTAAAGATCCGTTGGAATTATTGACGGCTCCCGGCCTGAGACTCAGTGGGGAGCAAAAAAGTGATTTTCTTTTATACACCGGAATACAGAGTTTGGTGATTCAAGGAGAGGCTGCATCTTCGGTTTACTTTAAACAGCTTTTAAAAATGCCCGAAGGTGAGGCTGCTGATTTTGATATTGCAAGAGCTTACTACTATTCGAAAGCGTATATTAAAGCTTTGGAGCAATTTGAAAAACTAAAAGAGAAGGATCCTGAAGATTTAGTAGTCATAGGTTTTTTAGCGAATATTCACGCGTTACAGGACAATCCCGCAGCTGCAAAAGAGGAGCTGGAATTACTCAACAGTTTAAGAGGCGAGTATCAATTTGGACAAATTGATTACTTATTTTCCAGATACTACGCCGTCATTGGCGATAAAGATCAGGTATTTAATTACCTGAAACGTGCAGTAGCTGCAGGCTATCTGTATACCTCTTCAAAATATCAATACGATCCCCACTTTAAACCCTATCTCAATACCCCCGAATTTAAAGCGATTCTGACCTACTGGCATTAAACCGGCTAAACCGGAATAGAAAACAAGTCAAAAAATTAAAAACCAACTTTAGTATGACTGTGACTTTTGGAGATTTGGTACAGCTGATTAGTGTAATCATCTGGCCACTAACGCTTTTGATAATCGTTTTTAAGTTTAAAAGCTTTTTTGGCGGGGCGATCAACCGGATGCAATCGCTTGACGCCAGTGCCTCGGGAATCTCGATGACCTTTCAAAATAAACTAGATGAGGCAAAAGCACTTTTAAGCAAGATGGCGCCACAACTGCGAGATTCTGCAAAGTCTGTGACAGTTTCAGCACAGGGATCTCCATACGAGCGGGTGCTTAAAGTTAAAAAAGAGCTTGAGGAGTTTTTAAATCAAAAAGCCCGTAATCACGGCATTGAGGCCTCAAACCATAACCCGAGTAACCTCTCTTCGCAATTGTCTGAAATAGGCTTAATTACCTTTCAGCAACAAAAAGTGATTAACGCGGCCCTTGATCTGGCAAATTCTGCAAACCCCGCAATAACCGATGAACAGGCACAGGTAATTGAACAACTGTACGCCACTGTAAAATAAGCAGCTATGAGTAAACTTTCTAAAGCCTACGCGTTACTCATAGGAGTAGGTAATGATTTACCTACCACCGTTCTTGATGCCACAGCTATTTATAATATTCTGGTAGATGAGGAACTGGCGGGGTATCCTGAAGAAAATATCATTTTACTCACCGAAAAAAATGCAACGCGTGAGGGCATTCTTAAAGGCTTCGATGAACTGATTGGGAAGATTGATGAAGATTCTTCGGTGATGCTGTTTTACTCCGGTCACGGAGGTTTTTACGAACCCTGGAATCAATTTTATTTGGTTCCCAATGATTTTGACCCGGATAACTACGATACGACCTGGGTAAAGGCAGAAGAACTCAAAGAAAAAATAAATAAGATAAACTCCCGCAGGCTTATATTCTTTTTAGACAGTTGTCACGCGGCCGGAATGACCCGGGGAGAGGTGGGTAGTGGAGTGTCTAATACCGTTAGCAAACTTCAAAATCCGGAAGGTCTGGCTCAGGAGGTTGACGACGGTAAAGGCATGTCTATCTTATCTTCCTGCCGCGAAGATCAGCTTTCATGGATTTTGGATGGGGATCATAACAGTTTGTTTACCAAATGTTTAATCGAAGTTCTAAAAGGAAGACATAAAGAATCTTTTGAGGAAGAATTTGTGCGTATCTCTGAAGTCTTTCAATACATATTTAAAAAAGTGCCTGAGCGCAAGCCCGAACAACGACCTTATGCCAATCTTCAGATTTACGATGATTTTGTATTGAGTTACATTCCTCAGGAGCTGCGAACTAAAGTAAATAGGGAGGCTGCTTTACAGAAGCGTACCGTAGACAAATCGCACAAACCTGAGGTAATTACCGCTTTTAGAAAACGGGAGGATGCCCGGGCTGCGATGCTCTTTGTTCACGGTTTTGTTGGCGAAGGTGCTTCAAGTTTTGGCGAAATGCCTCAGTTTTTGATGCAGGATGCGCGTTTTGAAGAATGGGATTTGTTTCCTTTTGGTTTTTCAGAATATGTAGCTCCGCATTTAGGCAAAAGCATTTGGGCAGATGCTGATGATATTGAAAAGCTTGCCGATTATTTAGCCACCTGCCTCAAATTCCGCTTTAGACAATACGGGAAAATAGCGATTTTGGCTCACGGCACCGGCGGACTCGTCGTGCAAAAGGCCCTGATTGATTTAAAGGAAAACAGACTCAAAGATATTAGTCACGTCTTGCTTTTTGGCACGCCCAGCGCAGGATTGAAATCGGGCTTTCTCGACCGAATCTTCAATAAAAAATACAGGGATCTGGATGCTTCAGGCGAATTTATAACGGGTTTACGAGCAGATTGGTCCCGGCGTTTTGAAGAATATCCTTTTGATTTTAAGGTGATTGCCGCAGTTAACGATGAGTATGTTACAAACGAATCTGTTTTCGGTCCTTTTCCGGAAGAGAATACCCTGATGATTCAGGGTTCACACTTTTCTATGATTAAGCCGAAATCTCAAGACGACGAGGTGATGAGTCTCGTGACTAGTCTTTTTACGGCAGATGCCACTTCTGATCAAACCGATGCTATTGATAAAAATCTGGTGACGGGCGAGTTTCAGGCTGTAGTTGAGAAATTTGAACTCAAAGCACAGGAACTCGATAAGCGCGGCCTGGAGCAATTGGTTTACGCTTTAGAAGAATTGGGAAGGACAGACGATGCCATTTCCATTTTGAGTAAACATCCCCTGTCTCAGGCAGATTCTGATGTTATGGGCGTTTTAGGAGGTCGCTTTAAACGTAAGTATTTGAAGGAATTTAAAACGGCTGACGGCGAAGCTGCAACCAAATATTATAAAAAAGCATTGGAGCTCGCGGAAGCCAATCAGGATTGCCGTCAGATTTATTACCACGCGATCAATCTGGCATTTTTAAGTCTTATTGTTAATGACGATCATACAAAAATGACAGATTATGCCCGGAAGGCTCTAAACTCCTGCGATGAAGACCATTTTGACAGTCTTTGGAAACTTGCCACTCTAGGTGAAGCGCATATTTATTTAGGGAATTTTGAAGAGTCCAGAAGTTTTTATGAAAAGGCTGTGGTGTTGGCAGGTCCGCGCGAAAAACATTCCATTTACACCAATGCGTATGCGGCCTATACCCAGCTTATGGAAACGAATAATCCGAAAGACCCGTTTATTCAATTCCTGGATACAAATTTTTTATTGTAATTTACTAGTGCCTAAATTTTTATGAACTTGTAGGCGAGAACATCAGTCTTAATCTAATAATGGAATATCTAATGAAAACCTTCAGTAAAAAGTCTGATGTTGCTGGGAACTGGCAAAAAGCGGTTAAAAAACCCATACCGGTAAACTGCGTGCAGATTCACGAAGCGTTTCAGGTTAAAACCCTTGAAGGAATGATGCAGGGCAAACCAGGCGACTGGCTGATGGAAGGCATTCAGGGTGAGCTCTATGCCTGTGATGACGCCATTTTTAAGAAAAGCTATGATTTAAAATAAAAGAGTACCTCTAAATCAGATAATCAAAATAATAAATACGTGTCTCCCTATAAACACGTGTTTTCGGAATGCGCTCATTAAACCTGAAGCATTCTTTAAAATAGACGATTATGAATACCGGTACTATTTTTTTTAGTTATTCAAGGCAGGACTCCGATTTTGTGATTCATCTTGCTCAAAGCCTTCGCGAAGCAGGAGCAAAGGTCTGGCTCGATCAGTTGGATATTCAGCCCGGTTCGCGCTGGGATAAAAGCATCGAGCAGGCTCTTTTTAAGAGCGATACGCTGTTGGTGATACTCTCCAGGACTTCTGTAGAATCTGCAAATGTAATGGATGAAGTTTCATTTGCCTTAGAAGAAAATAAACGGGTAGTACCCATTCTGCTGGAAGAATGTGATATTCCGTTTAGACTGCGAAGGCTCCAATTTGCTGATTTTACAGGAAACCGAAATCAGGCTTTGAATACGCTCGTTGCATCTTTGGGGCTTGAAGAGCGGGTGGCTTCTAAACTTTCAGATACCGCAGCAGACCATAAACTTATTGAAAAAGCGGAAAACACCACTGGGTTTAAAAGCACGACGCATAAAAGTGTTGAAGAAAAGAATCAGGAAATACCCTCTTCGACAGCTCAGACTTCGACTTCTGCAGCTCAAAAAACATCAAAAAACACCATCTTCTACAGCATAGCGGCAGTTTTTGCCATTGGGATTGCGATTTGGTCTTTAGTGCAATTTCAATCACCGCCTGATGAAAATACCCAGATTGCCGAAACCGCAGATGAAACCGACTGGAAACTGATTCAAAACCAAAGCGATGCGCGACTTTTTGAAGCACATATTGCAAATTTTGATTCCTGTCAACATATGGCTTTGGTACAAACTAAGCTGGATAGTCTTAAACCCACGCCCGATGTAGCGCTTATTGATGAACCTGAGCCCGAGCCCGAACCGGAACCAACACCCGAAGAACTGGCACTGGCTCAGCAACAAAAAGAGTGGGAAGCGGTAAAACTGCTTAATCATTATGCTAATTATCTCAATTTCTATAAAACCCATACCGAATCTGAATTTAGAGAAGCAGCAAAGACAAAATTGATAGATTATCTGGACCAGACCGGCTATGTGTACTACGGCAGTAAGTATAGTAACTATTTTGATTTGGCATTTGAACCTCCGGGAGACGGTGTGCCGGTGGCTGATAAATTTTATGTTGCGACGCAGGCAAGAACCATAAGAGGCGGGAGTAAGTCTAATTCTCCTGTAGTGGGTTCTACAAAATCAAAATCATTAGTCCTGGTTGAAGAAGTTATCGAGAGTGGCAGCTCGTACTGGATTAAAATTAAATTTTCAAATGAACATGTTGTTAATTAATTGGCCTACTTATTTAAATGAATTCTAAAACGCTTTTTATAAGCTATTCGCGTAAGAATAAAGAGATTGCTCTCGATTTGGCGCAACGCCTTCAGGGACAGGGCGTGGCGGTCTGGCTTGATCTGCTCAATCTCGAGCCGGGTACGCATTGGGACATTGCGATCCAAAATGCCCTGGAAGAAGCTAACGCTGTACTGGTGCTTTTATCCCCGCCTGCTGTGGCCTCTACCTATGTTTTGAGCGAAATAGACTGCGCGCTTGAACAGAAGAAAAAGATAGTGCCGCTTTTGCTTGAAGACTGCCGCATTCCCTTATTGCTTCGCAGGGTACAATATATAGACTGCAGTAAATCTCTGGAAGAAGGATTTTTGATATTACTTCAGGATTTAAAGGAAAGCAGGGAGGTAGATACAGATCGTTTGGAAGGAACAGCCGAAGCAGTAACTTCTATTTTTCAATCGCCTTCAGAGTCTGACTTTTTAGAGGAGCGCCTCATTTCACCGGAAGAGATCGCCAAGGCAAAGAGCCTTCACCTGTCCCGGGTAAAACGTTTGTACCATTTGCTCATTGGTCTTGGGGTATTGAGCCTTGGAGTTAGTGCAATCTTTATGATCAATTTTTTAACCAAAAATCTTGATTTTCAGGATACACAGCAGCAGATTTTAATAAGCGTGTTGGCCATTTTAGCAATGCTTGGTTTATTTGTCTATCGAAAAATAGGGGACAGGGACAGTCGCATTCAGCTTATTGAACTTTTTGAACTGAAAAGAAACCGTCTGGAGCGGGCCATTTCAAAGCTTACCGAAGCCGATATTGAGAATATGAATTCCGATTTTATTAGACTAGCCAGCATTTAAACTATGAAAACACTAGACCAGGCCATTGCCGAAGTAGAAAGAAGAGATAAGAAAAGCAAGATTTTCTACATCATCGCTGGTATTATTATCGCTTTGTTACTAGCGCTCACTTTTAGTTTGAATCATAAGCTTTCTAGATCGAATGAACGATTGGAGCGTACTAAAGACAGTTTGCAAATTATAGATAATCAGACCATAGGTTATGTGTCTATGATTGATACCATTTACGATTCGATTAGTGAAATGGAGCTTAACAACACCCGATTAACCCGTAATCTCGACGCTATAGGGCTGTATTTTGACAGCATTTCCCGATTGCGTCAATTGCCATTAGACACCCTGAGAAAGCTCGATAACTGGAAAATAAAAGCCAACGAATTAGGGTTAGATTTTAAAAAGGATCGGGATTTTCAGGTGGTCTTTTTATTTGATAAAAAGAATGCTTCACAGGAATTGAAACTTTTAAATCCTGTAGAAGAAGATACGTTAATACGCGCTAATCCCGTGTATTTAGATAGTCAAAACCGAACGCTTTATTATTACGACGACGATTTAAAATCCAGGGCAGATAGTTTGGCAAACCGAATTCGAAATGTTATTGACCTGAAAGTTGCTCGTGGAAGAGACTCAAATCTGGCTAAAGAATACAGGTCGAGTAGGTTTGATATTTATATTACCCAGGATTAATTCTCGTGGATTTGTCTAACGCGTATAGAAGGTTTTTTGGGAACTGAAATTTCGATTTCTGAGTTGCTGTATTTTCGTTTACGGTAGAAATACCGCGCGACAGGATAAGCAGAACCGCACAGCACAAGACTTGACCCCAATACCAACAGGCTTGATAAGCCTGCAAATTGAGTTCCTGTAGCTAAGATCCCCAGAATAAGCACCACCGAAAGCGGAAAGGAAATCGCCAAAATATTAATCGCATAATTTTGGTTGAAGGTTTTTCGCAAATTATTGAGCTCTTTCTCCTGATAAGCGACAGCTGCGATGTGTGCAAAAGGCCAGAAACTACAGGCACTTAGTCCAAAAGCCAGAAGCAACAGGCGATCTTCGGCAATTGAAATGTTGCCCAAATAACAAACAGCAAGTGCAAAAAAGGTTACGATTCCGGCGCGTATTAAGAGAAGCGAAAGAATTTGTAAAAACTGATTGCGTTTCACACTTACCGAAAGCCCTATAAACAATAAGACCAGTGGGGTCATCAACAAACTGAGCTTCGATAATCCTTCCGAAAAGACAAAAGGTAACGTGTCTAGTCTAAATCCTGCAAACAACAGTATTAAGGCCGCAGCGATAAAGAGATTAACCGGTTCGGTGGCCATAGCAAGCATTAAATTCTTCAGTTTACTGCTATTAGATGTCCCTTTTACTTCCTGGGTTTTATAATGCCAGCGCATAGCGACCAGATATAAAATGAGAAGTACAAAAACCTTATTCCCTAAATCGGCCATCGCTGCTTTGGCCAGATAGCTTTCGCCCAGATACTCGAGAATAAAAGGAAAACAGCTCAATCCCGGCGCCAGAGAAGGAATAAGCAAATGGGCGGTCCTAAAGTTTGCCGTACCGCGCTTAAGCCCTGTAAAGCTCAAAATACCCGGAGCAACAGCAAACAGCACAACATTTAGCGCTAAAGCCATTACGGGTAAAATGAGCAGGGATAACTCGACGTCTATACTCAGGAGCGCTATAAATATGGTAGCAGGAAGCGCAAGATTGAGAATGATCATCTTGATCCCGGCGAGTTCCTGCTTGTTTTTAAGTTTTACCTTAAGCAGTAATCCCAATAGAATAAAAACCAGAAACAATACGGTTTTTTGCAGATTGTGATCCATACTTAAACCAAAATTTCATCAATGGCATCTGTAAAATGCTTCATTTCTTCCATCGTGCCCAAACTTACCCGACACCAGTTCTGATCCCAGAATTTAAAGGCCCTGACGACTACTTTGCGTTCGTAAATTTGCTCCAGAAAAGCATCACCTTCCATCTCGATGGGGAAAATGATAAAGTTTGTGGTAGAAGGCATAGGAGTAATTCCCTTTTTATCAAGAAACGCCATGGTGTAATTTCGGGCTTCATCAAATTTGGTTTTACACATTTCCAGATACTCGCTATCGTCCATACTGGCAGAAGCAGCGGCAATTGTGGGACCGCTAATGCCCATCCCGCCACGGGTAATTTCGTTTATGGCCGCCAGAGAGTCTTTATGCCCCAGCATATAGCCCATACGCAAGCCGGCCATGCCGTGAATTTTAGAAAAAGTACGCGTCACAAAAACGTTTTTACCTTCGGCAACCAGGGGAGCCATACTGCCTTCGAGTCCGCCCGGAGCCAGTTCCAGATAGGCTTCATCTACAAAAACCGGTACCCGTTCTGAAACACGGGAGCAAAAGTCTTTGAGTTTTTCGGTATTGGTGATTGTGGCTGTGGGATTATTCGGGTTTGTGATGTAAACGAGTTTAGTATCGGCATCTATCGCAGCTTCCATCGCATCGAGATCATGCTGATAATCATCGGTAAGTTTTATCGCTTTCCAGGAACCGCCGGCAGCTTTGGCCACGCTCACTAAAGACATATAACTGGGGTCTGCACTGATGACATTTCCTCCATCCTGAAATAGCACTAAAGCGGTCTTTTCAAGAAGGTCTGAAGAACCGGGACCCATCATAATCTGATCTGGGCTTACCCCTTCAAAAACTGCAATTTTTTCAACCAAATCATTCAGGGTAGACCATGAGTAATGATTACCGTCCCAGACTGCTTTCTGAAATGCTTCAGCCGCCATTTTAGAGGGGCCGTGCGGATTTTCATTCCAAACTAAACGGGCTTTAACTGTGCTTAGGTCGGGGATTTTTGGAGGTGTAAATTCGTCAAAAACCGGATTGCGGTATAAGAATTTTTGGTTGTTGCGTCTTGCTGTTTCAACGGTATCTGCCCAAAGCGCTGTGGGTGCTACGGCTACTGCTCCTATAGACAGAGCCAATTTTTTGATCCAGTCTCTTCTGGGAAGTTGTGAAGATGTCATAAAAAACGATTTGATTTCTTTAAATTTATGAAAATCAAATCGTTGTTATGGTGTGGACTTGCTAAAAAACAACTCAATAAAGTAATTATCTGGTAATTTTTTAGCCCAAATTTTACGCAATTCGAAACCCTTTTTGGGAATTTATTGCAGTTTGGTAATGTCTTCGAGTTGATGAAGATCTTCTATAGTCCTGTAAATTTTTGAGAGCTGATTATTGATGACCGTGCGTAAATGCTGCGGAAACTGAATATCCTCAAGCACCTGCTCGTATTCTTTGGCACTGGTTTCTTCCCCACGCAGGCACTCTTCAAGAATAGCCGATTTATCATTGAGGTTGAGTACATCGCGCAAATCCATCCAGGTGCGGTGTAGATCGCCGGCTAAACTCCCGTCAGACTTTGGTTTTTCATTGATTAAATGCAACTCGTGATCCAATTCGGTAGCAAAACCATTCCGCTTTGCGGCCTGTCTTTGCATAAAGCCGCGCAAAGCTGCGTGATCAATATCCTGCATCGCTTTAATGTATCCTTTCTCTGCATCATAGTTTTTTACCAAAAGGCGTTGCAAACCTTCGGTAATTGTGTCGTGACTTGAAGTCTTTTCCATAGTGTATAAACTGAATTAAACATGCTGATCAGTTTTGTAAAGTTAGTTTTCCTTTAGCGTATGTGGTAGATATACAGGGGCTTTTAGTACGAGGTTAACATTTTTATTCGAAGAGAATTGTCAGGTTTATTTATTAATCGTAATATTGCGATTAATATTATGGGAGCAACTAAAGAACAATTATTTACAGATCATCAGACCAGGCTTGCGGCTTATGCCAAGGCGCTTGCGCACCCGGCTCGTATTGCCATATTACAGCAACTTTCAAAGTTAGACAGTTGTGTTTGCGGCGATTTGGTAACCGATATTGGTCTGGCTCAGGCCACCGTTTCCCAACATTTAAAGGAATTGAAGAAAGCCGGTTTAATTCAGGGAACCATTGAAGGTGTGCGAGTCTGTTACTGTATTGACCCCGAAGCTCTAACCATTTTAAAAAAGGAATTGAATCTGTTATTTGATTCGCTGCAAAGTTGCAAATCAACCGAATGCTGCTAAAACGAACTACTATGAAACTATCTGAACTAAAAAAAATCATTACCAAAGCTCATAAAATAGGCTTTGAATTGCCTGACGGAAAACTGGTGCCTGCGCACTTTCACGTGACCGAAGTAGGGCAGAGCACTAAACGATTTATCGATTGTGGCGGGACCTTACGCACTAAAGAAACAATCGTTATGCAATTGTGGAATGCACAGGATTACAACCACCGTTTACACCCGGAGAAACTTTTAAGCATTCTTGAGCTTTCTGAAAAGGCGCTTGATTTGGAAGATTTAGAACTTGAGGTTGAGTATCAGGCAGAAACTATTGCAATTTATGGTCTTGATTACGACGGGAAATATTTTAAACTAACTTCTTTACAAACAGACTGTTTGGCGAAAGATGCCTGTGGAGTGCCACAGCGTCAAACCACACCGCTTATTAATGCAGCCTCAGATCCCTGTATACCGGGAAACGGTTGTTGCTAATCAGATAATTAATTTGTCTAACTATATGTATACCGATTTAAAGGCATTTATTGATGCTTTGCAACTGGAAACTATTGCAGAATCCCGGAAAGAAGAGCTTCAGACTCTTATTGATTATCTCCTGGCTAAAAAAGCTCAGGCTTTACCGATACAGCTTAACTTTATTTGTACTCACAATTCCAGACGCAGCCAGCTTTCTCAGATTTGGGCTCAGGCGATGGCCGTATATTTTGATGTTGAGGCGAAAACTTTTTCTGGTGGAGTAGAAGTTACGGTTTTTAATAAAACCGCGGTAAATACTTTAATTAAACAAGGTTTTAAGGCTGAAAATGAAGGTGCTGAAAATCCGGTTTACAGCTTAAGTCTTGCCGATAATCTGCCGGAGATTAAAGCTTTCTCAAAACTGTATGATCATCCTGATAATCCTTCCAAAAACTTCGCGGCAATAATGACCTGTTCGCACGCAGATGAAAACTGCCCGTTTATTCCGGGAGCTGAAGCGCGTATTCCGGTGCGTTATGAAGATCCTAAAATTGCAGATGGCACACCACAGGAAGCGGAAGTTTATGCCGCGCGGAGTAAGGAGATCGCGACCGAAATGAAATATGTTTTTAGCCAGGTGCAAGGCTGATCTTTTTAAAAGCAACACCAGCATATATTCCTTTCTATTTTTAAAAGAAAAGCGGTCCAAAAACTTACTTTTGCAGCGGAAACCAAATCTGTTTTAGGCATTATTCTATGGCAAAAAATGATCCGTATGCAGCCCTGAGGTACAGGGAATTTAACCTATTTCTTTTGGTGCGCTTTGCTATGGTTTTTGCCTGGTCTATGCAATTTGTGGTCATCGAGTGGGAGGTATACAGCATAACCAAGAATCCCTTATCGCTGGGGATTATAGGTCTTATGGAGGTAATTCCGGCGGTTTCGCTGGCACTCTTTGCAGGTCATATCGTTGACCAGCGCGAAAAGCGCAGTTTGCTCTTTAAGTGCATATTTGGGTTTTCGGTAGTGAGCGTGGGTCTGTTTTTATTGACCTGGCCCGTGGTAACCCAACACATTACTACCTCACTAACCTTATATTTTATTTATGCTTTGGTATTTATAGGCGGTATCGTTAGGGCGTTTCTTGGTCCTACCATATTCTCTTTATTTGCGCTCATCGTACCAAAAAAAATATACCCTAATGCTGCGACCTGGAGTAGCAGCGTTTGGCAAATGGGCGGAGTGGTAGGTCCGGCCGTTGGAGGTTTTTTAATACATCTTATAGGGGTTCACTGGTCTATGTGCGTGATTTTTGGTTTTTCATTAATGGCGCTGGGTGTTTTGACTCAAATTAAGCGCAAACCTATTATGAATCCTAAAATTGGAGAACCCGTATTGCAGAGTTTAAAAGAGGGTATTCAATTTGTGCGGAACAGCAAGGCAGTATTAGGGGCCTTAAGTCTTGATATGATTGCGGTGCTCTTTGGTGGAGCAGTAGCCTTACTGCCTATTTACGCTCAGGATATTTTAAAAGTGGGGCCACAGGGCTTTGGGATTTTGCGTGCGGCTCCTGCAGTTGGAGCTTTGATTACGATGTTTACTTCTGCTTATTTTCCGCTGTACAAAGCCGCGGGGATGAAATTGCTGGCGGCAGTTTTCGGTTTTGGGGTTTGTATTATTGTTTTCGGACTCTCAACGAGTTTTTGGCTTTCGGTTTTTGCTTTATTTATGAGTGGTGTCACCGATGGTGTTTCTATGATTATCAGACAAACCATTCTTCAATTAAAAACGCCAGATTCTATGCGGGGCAGGGTAGCTTCGGTAAATTCTATGTTTGTGGGTAGTTCTAATGAACTGGGGGCTTTTGAAAGCGGCTTAACAGCAAAACTTATGGGAACGGTTACTGCCGTGGTTTTTGGCGGAAGTATGACGCTGATCACAGTAGTCGCAACCGGAATCCTTTCGCCTAAATTCAGAAAACTAGATCTTAGAAAAGATCTGGAAGAGCACGAGAAAGAAGATTGATTTTAGAACCCGGGGGGTTTGCCTAAAGTACCAACTTCTATTCTGTTCATATTAATATAATAGCTATTTACTTCTTTAGCAATAAAGCGCTTTCTATATATGATTAAATTCATATAGATATCAATATTAGCGTTGGTATTTCGTCCTTCAAAGATGCCGTCGTTAACCAGACATTTTATAAACCAGGTATTTGTACCTGTGTTTTTATAAGCATATACCTGAAAACCTTCTACTACACTGTTACCTTTATTACTTACCACGTGTACATTGGTACTGTTTGAACCATTCTCTCTAAAGTAATATCCCTGTACCGATACGGTGTAGTCTGCGGTACTGATTTTTGTGTCATAATCAGCAATGCCGGCTCTTGGGGAATTACGAAATACAAATTCGGCATAATTAATAGGTCCGTACTTACTGATATTAATGTCATATTGAACAATAGAACGATCTGTTTTTTCAATAATCAATTTTGATCCGCGTATTACGGTAGAATTTCCGGGATTTTCCAAAAACAGACGTTCATCGGTTTTGCTGCTTCCGTTTACATCTAATGCTGCAGCCGGTGTTGTCGTGTTTATACCAACCTGAGCACTCAATTTGAAATTAAGAGCTATTAAAAAAAGAGTCCAGAAAAATATCTTTGGAGTTTTCATCAGTATAAATCGGGTATTGTAGATGCAGTACCTACATTACTTCCTCCAAGATTGGTTGTAATGGTTGGCAATTGCCTGTAAAAGCTGGTATCGTAAATAATAAAAGTTACTTCATAATTTACCTGATTTGTGCTGCCTGTGGTATTTAAAAATCTATTTCTAATTTCAAGATGCCAGGTACCACCACTTTGAAAAGTGCGTACAACAAAAGCTCCGATGGAATCATCTGCATTATTGATCAGAACCTTGTTGACAGGAGCCCCGATATATCTAAAATCTGCGATTCCTACAATGTATCTTGAGGTTTCAAAGCCTAAATTAAGGTCTGTAATATTGTCGTAATTGATATTGCCGAAATAATACTTGAATACATTTATGGGAGCTACTGTAAGTTCATCTACATCAAGCCTGGTTATTTCCCCGTTTATGGGTGTTGAATTGGTCTGGCGCGTCAGTAGTTTAAAATCCTCGTCGGTATTATTAACCGAAGGTAAAATCCCAAACTCAACCTCCTGCTGAATAATCATATCACCTGCAACGTGCAAATCAGCTTCAGGAGTAACTGTACCTATCCCTACCTGTGTAAATGCAGGCATTGATATCAGGAAAGCAAAAAGTAATAGACGCGTTTTCATATTAATCAACAATAGGATTTGCCGCAGCACCTGTAGTGTTGCCTGCCATTGGTATTTCTACTCGTCCAAACTGCTTGGATAAATCTTTAGAATAAATAAGACAGGTTACTGTCCACGTTCCTAACTCGGCAGGATTGCGGTTATTAGCTTCGGGAAAGTCTGCTGTAATATGCCAGGTTCCGTTACTTATAAATGCAGAATAATAAGGGATTGTCGAATTAAATCCCATATCGAGCTCCCGGTCGTAGGAGGCCGATATTGCATTAAGTACAAAATCGTTGGCATTTACCCGTGTGTCAAAATCTAAAACCCAGTCTTCATTGGGATTATATATTTCGTAAACCTGAATATAACCCAAAGCAGCACCCGTAGGATTACTCACGTCAAGTGTTTTTATTTTATTGGATTGTTCCTGGATGAGAAAGGTAGAAGTATCATTGTCTTCCAGGTTATCGATAATGCCTATTGAAATCCCTTCCGAAAGCCGTGCATCGCCGGCAACTTCTAACTTCGCTCTGGGTTGAGTAGTACCAATACCAACTCCATCAGTTTGACTGAAAGCTGTAAAGCTCAAGGCATAAAAAAAGAGGAGTATTGTTGTTTTCAACTTGTTGGGGTTTATTTCCACGGCAAATGTAATCATTAATCGGTTAAAATACACATATTTAAGACTTGTATTTAGTGTTGTAAGAATATATTTTTTAGGTACAATGAACTTACCGATGAAGTGCATTGGGTTGGAGCAAGAATTATGCTGATTATCCATTACAAATGCGTACCTTTACAGCAGTCTAGTCAAAGCCACCCGCTTAAGCCGTACTCGAAACGCCTGATATAAGATAAGCTTCTCCATTTCTTCGTATCCCACGTGTAGTATACTTCTGATCTTGACTCAGGCGCAGTATCTATTCACTTAAAACATTAAATGGGAAAATCACAACAAACTTATAGTAAGACTGAACGCGAAAAAAAGCGCATAAAAAAACGAGAAGAAAAGCAAAAACGAAAAGAAGCCCGTAAGGCGAATTCTACCGGTGGAAATTTTGAAGATATGATCGCTTATGTTGATCATAATGGAAATCTTACCGATACCCCGCCAGATCCTTCTATGAAGGTTGAAATTGACATTGAAGATATTCAAATCAGTGTTCCCAAGACCACGGAAGCAGATAAACTGGCAGCTGAAGAGGCTAAATTCAGAAACGGAAAAGTTTCGTTTTTTGACCATTCTAAAGGATTTGGTTTTATAATCGATTCAGAAAACCAGGAAAAATACTTCGTTCACGTAAGCGGAATTCTTGAAGGTGAACTCAATGAAAACGATAAGGTTTCATTTGAACTCGAGCGTGGTCAAAAAGGGATGAACGCCGTGCGCGTTAGTAAGATCTAAGGCAATTACAACCAGCTGGCAAAATGCCTCTGAAACACTACTGTTTCAGAATTGAAAATCCAAAACAGGGAAGAGCGTTGTTCACGTAGAGCAACGCTTATTTTTTTATAAAAACTGTCGAAGTCTTCAAAGCCAGCTGCAGAATCAGGTATTGCAACCCAATCATTTTTAAACGGAATGTAGAAGCGGTTAACCGGTTTGTTTAGCAGGTAAAGTTGTTCCTGCGTATAGTAATTACCCTGTATTGTATTTACAAAAGCCTCATCTGCCCGTTCTTTCTCAAAACCGGCAGGAATATAAACCTGAGCCTTAAAAAACAGATGTTGCTTCATACGTTGAGCTTTAATCCCCAGGTTATTAAGGTAAGCTTGTGTTTCGGTTTTGTAAAGTAAGGGAAACTGCTGATCACGCATTTTCTTGAGTTTCAGCTTCAGGTGATCTTTACCGTTAGGCCCCTGTAACCTGTCTATCCAATAATCTCCGCTTTCGGGTCTCAGGAAATAAAATTTATAAACCATTTCCAGATGAATAACATCGGCACTGTTTTTTGGCTTTAGAATAAAGTCAAATTCTCCAAGGGTGCGCTTATGATCAATTATCTGAAGGTTTTTGGCGAGAATTTCAAAATCCTGTTGCAGGGCTGTTTCCATAAAAATTTCCATGCGTTGCCCTAAACGAATGGGATGCGGCATCTCAAAATCTTCGGGTAGTTGCCGGGAAGCTCCCGATAGCTCAAAGCAAGCGTACTCAAAATCAAGAGGAGCAAAATGCAATTGCGGGGTTTCCAGAAAACCCAGATACTGCCTTTGCAGACTAGTATGACTATTTAAATTAATCAAAGAGATCTGATGATAGGTAGCGATCTCCCCGGTCACAAATAATAGAAACGACTATACCTTCTTTCAGTTTTTCGCAAAGACGTAAGGCTGCTACAGTTGCTCCGCCACTGCTCATACCGCTAAAAATACCTTCTTCTTCTGCCAGTCTTTTGGCCATCACCCGGGCATCAGCCTCACTAACTTCGAGAATCTGATCTACTTTTGTAGCATCAAAAATTTTGGGCAGATATTCCTGCGGCCATTTGCGTATTCCGGGAATACTGGATTCGTCGGTGGGTTGTACGCCTACAATCTGAACATTTGAACTTTGCTCTTTTAAATAGGTTGAAGTTCCCATAATGGTGCCCGTAGTACCCATTGATGAGACAAAGTGCGTTACTTTTCCTTCGGTATCTCTCCATATTTCAGGACCTGTGGTTTTGTAGTGGGCTTCCCAGTTATCAGGATTTCCAAACTGATTAAACATAAAGTAGCCTTCGTTTTTCACTTTAGCCTCAGCAAAATCGCGGGCACCTTCTATGCCTACTTCTGTAGGTGTGAGGATGACGGTAGCTCCATAAGCCCGCATGGTTTGTACGCGTTCTTTTGTGGCATTTTCGGGCATAACAATCTCCAGGTCCAGTTTGTACATCGCTGCAATCATAGCCAAAGCTATACCCGTGTTTCCGCTGGTCGCTTCAATCAATTTGGTGTCTTTGGTTATTTCACCCCGTTCCAGGGCTGCCGTAATCATATTATACGCAGCGCGATCTTTAACACTACCGCCGGGATTTTGGCCTTCAAGCTTAAAGAGCAGTTTTACGTTAGGATTGGTATTTAAAACTTTTGATTCAACAAGTGGCGTATTACCTATGAGGCGTTCTATAGAAAAATTCATGAGTTTTTTTGATTGCAGATTATTTTTCGAGTTCTCTGATGAGTATCTCGGGCTTGTGGGATACCAGAGAATAGGGTGGGACCGACTTTGTTAACCAGACGTTACCGCCTATAATACTGTTAGATCCTATTACCGTTTCACCGCCTAAAATGGTTGCGTTTGCGTAAATTGTCACGTGATCTTCAATGGTAGGATGACGTTTAACCGACTCCAGCTCTTTGGTCACGCTTAAGGCTCCAAGTGTTACACCCTGATACAGTTTTACGTGATTTTTGATGACAGCTGTCTCTCCAATTACAATACCCGTGGCGTGATCCATAAAAAAATGTTCTCCAATGGTTGCTCCGGGGTTGATATCAACACCGGTAACGTGATGGGCATATTCGGTCATCAGTCGGGGTACAATAGGAAAGCCCTTTTGGTAGAGGGCGTGACTTAGCCTGTAAATGGCTACTGCATAAAAACCGGGATATGCCAGGTAAACTTCTTCGATACTTTCTGCGGCAGGATCGTTTTTATATATCGCCTCAGCATCGAGGTTGAGCATACGCAGGATCTCCGGAAGTTCTGCGACATAGTCATCCCAGACCTTGCTGCATTTTTTATCAATTTCCCAGCAGGCCAGCTCTACTAAATCTTCAAATAACTTCTCAAGCCTGTCTAGATCAGCATCCAGATTGTTAGGATAGTTAAATAAGGTGTTGAAGAGTTCTTTGGTAAAGAGCTGTGCGTCTTGCTTTAATTTATAATTGAGCTTGGCATTTTTTTTATGTGCCTTTATTTGCTGAATGATGGTGAGTTTATTTACCATAAATAGGTCTAAGCTTTTTTGGGTTTATGCAACCCTTTTTAAAGACTATTCGAGCGTTGTTTGTCGTCTTAACTTTGAGACATTTCAAATTTAGATAAATGTTGTTGTAATACTTCCCCTTTTCGGCAGGGAAATTCCCTAAATTCACATCGGCGATTTAATCCCTCAATTTAATTTTTCGATGATCTATATACAGCCAGATAGTATTTGCCTGTTCTAAGATTACTATTTTTGAAGCATGTTTAAAAATGAATATTACTACCTTTTAAAAATACAATACCTGGGTTTTAGGTATCACGGCTGGCAGAAACAGCCAGAGCTGCTTACGGTAGAGCGGATGATGCAGCGCACCTTAAAGTATGTGCTCAATCACGGCAATTTTAAATTTATTGCCGCCGGTCGTACTGACGCGAAGGTTTCGGTCAACGAAACGTATGTCGAGCTGATTTTGCGTGACGAAGCATTAAATCTGGAAACGTTTTTTGACCTCTTCAATGTCAACCTTCCGCAGGATATACGCCTGCTTGAAATCGCCGAACTCGAAGAGCAAACCAATATTATTCAGGCTCCAAAGCTGAAAGAATACATCTATCTTTTTTCCTTTGGCTCAAAAAACCATCCTTTTTGTGCTCCGTATATGATTAATTTTCGGGAGGATTTAGACATCCCTTTGATGCAGGAAGGCGCAAAGCTGATGGAAGGGTCGCACGATTTTAGAAATTATGCCTACAAGGCAAATCCCGAGACTCAAACCCTGATGACTGTTGAGAAGGCTGTGGTCGAGGTCAATACACTTTATTCGGCCAGCTTTTTTCCGGATCAATCGTATGTTTTTCGGGTTGTGGGCGAAGGTTTTAAACGGCATCAGGTGCGCTTAATGATGGGAGCTTTATTTGATCTCGGGTCGGGGGTACTTAGTATGGAAGATTTTAAACGCAGTCTCGATGGTAGCCGGGAGTTTAAATTAACTCATATCGCTCAGGCTTCGGGACTTATTCTCCAGAGTATTTTTTTGAAAGACTAAAACCTGTGCTAAATTAACTTAAAGCATCCTTCATTTAACAAAGATTAACCATCTTCCTCAAAGGTTTAACCCGACCTTAACCCCGATAAACAGGGGTGTCTGTTATCTTTACTTCAGTATAAATTAATAACCGAAAAATTTAATCAGATATGAAAAAGATAGCAATATTAGCCACAAACGGATTTGAAGAAGTAGAATTAACTTCTCCATTGGAAGCGATGAAAAAAGAAGGTTTTGAAGTACATATTATAAGTGAAGAAGCCGGAAAAATCAGAGCCTGGGCATCCACAGACTGGGGAGATGAATATAAAGTAGATAAAACCTTGTCTGAAGTACGTGCAAGTGAATATAACGCACTGGTACTTCCGGGCGGAGTAATAAATCCAGATAAGTTACGAAGAAATGAAGATGCCTTATCATTTGTAAGGGATTTTTTCGAGCAACACAAGCCCGTAGCAGCTATTTGCCACGCACCCTGGACATTAATTAGTGCCGGAGTGGTAAAAGGCAGAAAAATGACCTCTTTCAACTCTATTAAAGATGATCTCATCAATGCAGGAGCTGAATGGGTAGATGAAGAAGTTGTTGTAGATCAGGGCTTTGTAACCAGTAGAAATCCTGATGATTTACCGGCATTTAATGCCAAATTAATCGAAGAGATTAAAGAAGGTAAGCACGAGTTACAACATGCCTAAATTGATTTAAAATAGTATTGGGAAAGTCCGTCTTTGACGGACTTTTTCTATTTTTAAATTTATTAGAATCTAAATATGGCCAAAAACATAAAACTGAAGAAACCAAAACTTCCCAGACTACCCAGAATCCCTAAAATTAAGAGTGCACACAAGTTGCTGAAGAATGATGTGCCGGGCACGCTTACCTATACCGGGAGTAAAGAGCAGAAGCACGTGTCTGTTGAGCTTATAGAATACACACCAGATACTTATAAAGTAGAGCAGGGCAGTGATGTCTCGATAGCTTTTGATAAACACAATCCCGGCGAGATTTCATGGATCAATGTTAATGGTCTTGCACTTACCGATCAGATCGAGAAACTCGGGCAGCATTATGATCTGCATCCGCTTATTCTTGAAGACATTGTAGACACCAACCAGCGTCCCAAAATTGACGAGTATCCCAATTATTTGTTTGTGGTATTTAAGATGCTCTATTTTAATGAGAAGGGAGAATTTATGAATGAACACATCAGTCTGGTGCTGGGCGAAAACTACCTGATTACCTTTCAGGAAGCAGACGGAGACGTGCTCGATTCCCTGCGTACGCGTATAACAAACGGTAAAGGCCGCGTGCGTAACGCGGGTGCAGACTACCTGATGTTTGCAATCATGGATGCTGTGGTGGATCATTATTTTACGTTGATTGAAAATATGAGCGATCGTATCGAAACGCTGGAGGATGTTTTATTTGCGAACCAGGCCGAACAAGACATTACACAGGATATTCAGGATTTAAAACGCGAGGTATTACGTCTTAGAAAGGCGGTTTTTCCGTTTAGAGAAGTCGTAAACCGTCTGGAAAAAATGGATAGTCAGCTTATAGACCAGCGCACGGTAACCTACATCCGGGATTTATACGATCACGTCACTCAGGTTTCTGATAGTATTGATATCTATCGGGAGATGACCTGGGGACTTATGGATATGTATATGACTACCATCAGCAACCGTATGAATGAGGTTATGAAAGTACTTACCATCATCTCCAGTATATTCATACCGCTTACGTTTATGGCAGGAATTTATGGGATGAATTTTGAATACATCCCGGAGTTAAGCTGGCGCTATGGTTATTTTTACCTGTGGGGTCTAATGATCGTCATATTTTTTCTGCTGCTCTATTATTTTAAGCGGAAAAAATGGCTATGATGCGGGAATCAAATAGCCCTTTTGAGCACTTCTTTTGCTGAATATTACCAGAAAAACAGATACACCCAATTGTAAAACAGGAATTATAAGGCCCTGTACCATTCCATACACCTCTATGGAATCCATGCTAAAAAGGGAGTATCCCATTTGAACAAGTATCGCAAGTAAAGAGATTCCAAATAAAGTAACAGCAGTACCCCGGCGTATAATTAAGAAAACACTCCCCAACAATCCGGTAATTACAGCTACGGTATAAATGCCGTTTACCCATTGCGGGATTTCGGTAATCAACTGAGCCTCTTGCAGGTAATTCGGCAAGGTGCTTATTGCTCATAAAGACCTGATTGGTATACCTAAAAAAGCCGATCAAATTCCACAAAAAAGCCAATACGGTAATAATCCAATAACGTTGGGAGGGTCGTGTTGTACCCATAATTAGGTTATATTTGAGTAGTACTAAAAATACCAATTTTAAAACTAAATGTTTAAAAAGCATTGTTTAGACCCTAAAATAAACACCTAAAAAATACAAGTTATGGCAAAGCAGCTACCTGCCGCCTATTTTGAATTTCTAAACGAGTTAAAACAAAACAACAACCGCGAGTGGTTTGACGAGCACAAAAGCCGTTTTAAAAAACTGGAGCAGGAGTTTAAAGCCTTTTGTAAGGACACGCGGGAGCGCATGCAGCAGTTTGATGGGATCGAGCGCGAAAAGGTGTTTCGTATTTACAGAGATGTGCGCTTCAGTAAAAATAAACAGCCTTACAAAACAAATCGAAGCGTAATTTTCTACCGGGAAGGCGTGACGCGAAGAGGAAGTTATTACTTGCAGATCGCACCCGGAAAAAGTTTTGTAGGAGGTGGCTTTTTCGCTCCTCAACCGGCAGATTTATTGCGTATTCGTAAAGAATTTGAAGTTGACGCGCAGCCCATACGCGATATACTTTCACAAAAGGAGTTTAAAAAAGCATTTGGAGGTTTTATGGAGGATGATGTGGTAAAAACCGCTCCAAAAGGCTTTAGCAAGGAAGATCCCAATATCGACCTGATACGAAACAAGAAATTTGCCATAAAGCACGATTTTACAGATGAGGAAGTGCTTCACCCTGATTTTCAGGATCAGGTGCTGAGCTATTTCCGGTTAATGCTTCCTTTTTTTGATTATATGACCGAAGTTCTAACCACTGATCTTAACGGCGAACCTATTATCTGATTTTCAATCCATAAGAAGTCATTTTTCAATTCTTGAAAACTTTGTTAATTACTTTGATTTTTTCGGCTTTAAAAACCGTCGTTGAAGTCCTATATTAGCAATCATCCCGCTTCTCGATAATCGAGACTAAACAGGTTGAGGTACACCTCACCAGGTTTAACTTAATGCATTTTTAACGCCTTACAACCGGCTTTTAAGGCAATACACGTATGTCAGAAGAAACTAAATATACCGAAGATAATATCAGATCCCTTGACTGGAAGGAACACATTCGTATGCGTCCCGGTATGTACATTGGGAAACTGGGAGATGGTTCAAGCGCCGATGACGGGATTTACATTCTGCTAAAAGAAGTGCTTGACAACTCGATTGACGAGTATGTGATGGGTGCCGGTAAAACCATAGAGGTGAGTATTCAGGGAACCCGGGTAATCATACGCGATTACGGTCGTGGGATTCCGCTGGGTAAGGTGGTTGATGTGGTTTCTAAAATGAATACCGGAGGTAAATACGATTCCCGGGCCTTTAAAAAATCGGTTGGTCTTAACGGGGTAGGTACCAAAGCGGTTAATGCTCTTTCTGAATATTTCAGGGTAGAATCTACCCGCGATGGTAAATCGGCAGCTGCAGAGTTTGAACGCGGAAACCTCAAAGACGAGGAGTTTTTAGAGGAAACCTCACGCAGAAAGGGAACCAAAGTAACCTTTGTGCCTGATGAAACCATTTTTAAAAACTACAAATACCGTAACGAGTATGTGGCGCGTATGCTTAAAAACTACGTTTATCTCAATCCCGGACTTACCATTGTGTTTAACGGTGAAAAGTTTTACTCCGAAAACGGTCTTAAAGATTTATTGGGAGACCGTATTGCCGAGAACGATGTTCTCTACCCCATAATTCACTTGCGCGGTGACGATATTGAAGTGGCGATGACCCACAGCCGCACACAATATTCTGAAGAATACCACTCTTTTGTTAACGGTCAAAATACTACTCAGGGAGGAACGCATCTGGCAGCTTTTCGCGAAGCGGTAGTAAAAACCATACGGGAATTCTTCAATAAAAACTACGATGCTTCAGACATCAGAAAATCTATTGTCTCGGCGATAAGCATCAAGGTTATGGAGCCTGTTTTTGAGTCGCAGACCAAAACCAAACTGGGCTCAACCGATATGGGCGGCGACCTTCCAACGGTGCGTACCTATATCAACGATTTTTTGAAAACCAATCTTGATAATTACCTGCATAAAAATCCCGAAACCGCAGATAAGATTCAACGCAAGATTTTACAGGCAGAACGGGAGCGCACCGAACTTAGCGGAATACGTAAACTGGCCAAAGAACGGGCTAAAAAAGCAAGTCTGCATAACAAAAAACTACGCGATTGCCGCATCCATTTAACAGATAGTAAAAAGGAACGCAACCTCGAGAGCACTTTGTTTATTACAGAGGGGGATTCGGCTTCTGGATCGATTACCAAATCCCGTGATGTAAATACGCAGGCGGTGTTCAGCTTACGCGGAAAGCCGCTCAACTCGTACAATATGACCAAGAAAATCGTGTATGAGAATGAAGAATTTAACCTGTTACAATCGGCACTCAACATTGAAGAGTCTATGGAAGACCTGCGGTATAACAATATTGTGATCGCTACCGATGCCGATGTTGACGGGATGCACATCCGGTTACTGCTCATTACCTTTTTCCTGCAGTTTTTCCCGGAATTGATTAAAGAAGGGCATCTCTATATTTTAGAAACGCCTTTATTTCGGGTACGTAACAAGAAAAAAACCATTTACTGTTACAGCGAGCAGGAGCGCCGGGATGCGATTGAGGAGTTGAACGGTAAACCTGAAATTACACGATTTAAAGGTTTGGGTGAAATTTCCCCAGATGAGTTTAAACATTTCATTGGCGATAGTATTCGTCTGGCGCCTATTATGCTTGACGAGACCATGTCTATCGAAGAAATCCTCGAATTCTATATGGGCAAAAACACCCCGGACCGTCAAAAGTTTATCATCAATAACCTGAAAGTAGAACTCGATCCGGTTTTAGAGAATTAAACGATAATCCCCAATATTCTGCCAGTCAGATCACTATGAGCGAAGAAAATTACGAAGATCCTAATTTAGACCCATCTGAAGAGCTTAATTCAGGAGAGACCATCACCCGTGTTACCGGGATGTTTAAAGACTGGTTTCTCGATTATGCCTCGTATGTAATTCTGGAGCGTGCGGTTCCTGCAATTGAAGACGGTTTTAAACCGGTGCAGCGGCGTATTATGCATTCGATGAAAGATCTGGATGACGGGCGTTACAACAAGGTTGCCAATATCGTAGGGCATACCATGCAGTACCATCCCCACGGAGATGCGAGTATTGCCGATGCGATGGTGCAAATGGGGCAAAAAGATTTGCTCATTGATACTCAGGGTAACTGGGGGAATACCCTTACCGGCGATAGTGCTGCGGCATCACGATATATTGAAGCACGGCTCTCAAAATTTGCGCTGGAAGTACTTTTTAGCCCTAAAATCACAAGCTGGCAGGCCTCTTATGACGGGCGGCGTAAAGAACCCATAAATCTTCCGGTTAAATTCCCATTATTGCTCGCTCAGGGAGCCGAAGGTATTGCGGTAGGTTTGAGTACCAAAGTTTTACCCCATAATTTTATTGAACTCATCGACGGTTCCATCAGGCATTTACAGGGGAAAAAATTCAAGCTTTTACCCGATTTTCCCTCTGCCGGTGAAGCCGATTTCAGCGATTACAGAGACGGAAAACGTGGCGGAAGAGTACGGGTCAGAGCCAAAATCAATCAGCTGGATAAGAATACTTTAGTTGTTACCGAAATACCGTTTAGCACCACCACCACATCGCTGATAGACAGTATTTTAAAAGCAAATGATAAAGGAAAGATTAAAATAAAAAAGATTGAGGATAATACCTCTTCCGAGGTTGAAATCCTTATTCACCTGCCACCCGGCCTTTCTCCCGACAAGACTATAGGTGCATTGTTTGCGTTTACCAATTGCGAAGTTTCCATTTCGCCATTGGGTTGTGTTATTGAAGACAACAAGCCGCTCTTTGTTGGGGTAAGCGAAATGTTGCGTATTTCAACCGAACGCACCAAAGATTTGCTGCGTCAGGAACTCGAGATTCAGCTGGAAGAGCTGGAGAATCAATGGCATTACGCGTCACTTGAGCGTATTTTTATTGAAAACCGCATCTACCGGGAAATTGAAGAAGAAGAAACCTGGGAAGGAGTACTTAAAGCCATTGATGAAGGTTTAAAACCTCATATCGCACACTTAAAGCGTCCTGTTGTAGAGGAAGATCTCGTGCGCCTTACCGAAATACGTATCAAACGTATCTCTAAATTTGATATTGATAAAGCGCAGCAAAAAATTGAAGCGCTTGAAGATCAGATCGCTCAGGTAAAACATCATTTGGCTCATCTCACCGAGTTTGCCATCGATTACTTTAAGCGTTTAAAAAAGGAATACGGCGCAGGTCGCGAGCGTAAAACCGAAATTAAACTCTTTGATGATATTGAAGCCTCTAAAGTGGTCATTCGCAATACCAAACTCTATGTAAATCGTAAAGAAGGTTTTGTGGGTACAGCACTTAAAAAGGACGAATATGTTACAGATTGTGCAGATATAGACGACATTATTGTTTTTACCAAAGAGGGTAAAATGATGGTGACCAAGGTAGACAGCAAAACCTTTATAGGTAAAGACATTATTCATGTTGCCGTTTATAAGAAAAAAGACAAGCGCACCATTTACAATATGATTTACCGGGACGGAAAAGGGGGCGCGACCTATGTAAAACGGTTCAACGTTACCAGTACGACGCGGGATCGAGAGTACGATATGACCAAAGGTAAAAAAGGTTCGCATGTCTGGTATTTTTCGGCAAACCCCAATGGAGAAGCGGAAGTTGTTTCGGTGTATTTACGATCAATAGGAAATGTCAAAAAACTCAAATTTGATCTGGATTTTTCAGAAATTCTCATCAAAGGGCGCAATGCCAATGGTAATATTGTAACGAAGCATGCCGTACGTACCATTGAGCTTAAAGAAAAGGGAGTTTCAACCTTAAAACCGCGCAAAGTCTGGTTTGACGATTCGGTACAGCGTCTTAATGTAGACGGCCGGGGTGAACTTTTAGGCGAGTTTAAAGGAGAAGACCGCCTGTTAATCGTAACTCAGGATGGGGTTGCCAAAACTATTGTGCCCGAACTCACCACGCGATTTGATGACAAAATCATCGTTCTTGAAAAATGGATTCCCGAAAAACCCATATCGGCAATTTACTGGGACGGGAACCGGGAGCGCTATTATGTTAAACGCTTTTTAATTGAAAATCCGGAGAAGGAAGAAAGTTTTGTTTCTGAACATAAAGATACCCAGCTCGAGATTGTTTCTACAGATTACAGACCGGTGGTCGAAATGGTCTTTTATAAAGAACGCGGCAAAGATCAAAAGCCCAATGAAACCGTAAATATTGAAGACTTTATAGCTGTTAAGGGTATTACCGCTCTTGGAAACCAATTTTACACCGAAAAACTCAAACAAATCAATTTACTGGAACCCTTACCTTACGAGGAAGAGCAGGAAGAAGAGGTGGAGACCTACGATGCTGCAGATGATCATTCAGAGACTGATACAGACGCAGATACGACTGATCCTGATTCACCTAAAGGCGACGGCACACAGGGATCTCTTTTTTAAACTATGGGATTAATTCAGGAATTTAAAAAGTTTGCCGTAAAAGGCAATATGGTAGACATCGCCATTGGGGTGATTATTGGTGCTGCATTTCAAAAAGTCATTGACGTTTTAGTCAAACAGGTTATGATGCCCCCGTTAACTTTACTCACCGATGGGGTCAATTTTGAAGATAAACAAATTGTTTTAAGAGAAGCCTATACACAGGCCGATGGTACAAACGTAGAAGTCGTGTCTATTGGTTATGGAGAGCTTATAAGTGTATTTATAGACTTTTTCATAATAGCTTTGGTCGTTTTTATCGTTATGAAATTAATGAATGCCCTAAAGGCTAAAAGCGAGGACGAAAACAACCCTACGGTTGAGACTCCTAAAGAGATTCAGCTTATGGCGCGAATGAATGAATTGCTTGAAGAACAAAACCGCATGCTAAAAGAAAAGACCATCCGCAGGGAATAAAAGCCTTCCAATTTCTCCAAAAACTCCCTTTTATACTTTTTTTTACTTGGAAATTTCAATTAGTTGTGTAGTTCATCGGTAAATGACAGATTATTTTTGCTAAAATGCGTTAAAATTCAATATTTTAGTAAGCCTAAACTATACATGTTTTTATGACCACACCCAAACCTTCATTAAGATCATACTGGTTGGCGGGTGTTTTCTTTTTAATACCTGCATTAATTTGCCTTACGCTATACAGCTATTTCAAAAAGCAACTGCCCGAACGCCTTACAAATCAGATTCAATTAAGCGGTAGTCTTGCAGCTCAGGATTTTAAACGTACGGTTGAAAAAAATGTTCAGTCATTGCGGGACATTGCACAGCGTATTGAAGAAACAGAAGGTTTGTACTTTGATTACTGGAAAGATGATGCACAGCGATTACTCATTCAAAACGAATCGCTTGAATTTGTAGAATTCATAAACAATAATGGGATCATTGAAGAGGTCGTCCCTCTAAACGAAAATAAAGCGGTTAAGGGGCTTGATATCAAAAATCTTGACTGGCGGTATGAAGACTGGCGAAATATGGGTAATGCGCACAAGATTAACATTTCTCAGTGGACCAGTCTTACCCAGGGTGGGTTCTCGTTCCTAATCGATGTCCCCGTATTTTATAATGGTGAATTTCAGGGAACCATAACCGGAGGGATGGATTTTAATGATGAGTTTAACAGGCTCAGTTCGTATCTGGGAGATTATTCCATAAAAATTGAGGACGAGCAGGGGACGCGCTTCTACGATTTTAATAATTACGATTTAGCGCAGAAGGACCCGGAGTATATCTTTGAAACCAATCTTGTATTAGATGCAGATCAAAATGAATCCTGGAGTTTCAACCTCACGTTTGCCAATCCGGATGTCGTTGCAGATTCTTCGAGGGTGGCCAACTATGCATTGATATGTGGTATTTTTCTCTCTTTAGCGATTGGATTACTCAAATTTTTACACAGCAAGTCGCGTCGTGCAACCAGGATTGCACTTGAGGCCAACCAAAACTTAATGATACTCAACCGGGAGTTTCAGCAGCAAACCGAAATTGCACAAAACGCCGTTGAAGCAAAGGCTTCGTTTCTTTCAAATATGAGTCACGAAATACGCACCCCGCTCAATGCTATTGTTGGGATTGCAGACCTTATGGAAACCGATCCCGAAAAAGCTGAGGATCCAAGATATAAAGCTCTGTTACGCGAAAATTCAAGGAAATTATTGGGCTTGATAAACGATTTACTGCGTATGGACAAGCTCGAATCGGGTTCTTCGGGCATTTACAGCGTTGAGTTTTCTCCGGTATCGGTGATCGCCAATGTCACCTCCTTCAACCGTAAGGCGATTGAGGAAAAGGGACTGAAATTTATTGTAGATGTACAGACCAAAGCAAAAAACTATGTAAATGGCGATCGCAGTAAATTTGAGCAAATAATAGGCAATATCCTGCTCAACGCCATAAAATTTACGCAAAGCGGAAACATAACACTTACCTATTCGGAACACGAACAGGGAGAGCAGTTATATGTGGCGATAAGCATAAAAGATACCGGAATTGGAATCCCGAAAGACAAAATAGACACCATTTTTGACCGCTTTACACAGCTGGATTCAGGAATTCGTAAAAAGCATTCCGGTGGCGGACTCGGGTTGGCTATTTCAGGGAAACTGGTACAGCTTTTAGGTGGCAATATTGAAGTGATGAGCGAAGAAGGAACGGGTTCAGAGTTTATAATTCATTTGGCTTTTAATGGCCTTCACAAAAAAGAAGAGATTCACCTGAGCAGCAAGCTTTTGGCAGATTTACCCCCTTTAGATGTGCTTATCGTTGATGACAATAAACTGAATATTATAATACTCAGTGAGTTGCTAAAGCGTTTGGGGCTTCATTCCGACAGTGCTAAAAATGGGCTCGAAGCGGTTCAGAAATGCCAGACCAAAACCTACGACCTCATTTTTATGGATGTGCATATGCCCGAAATGGATGGTTTTGAGGCTACGCGCAAAATTAAGGAAGATCATCCTGATGTAGTGGTTTTAGGACTTTCGGCAGATACAACATCACTTTCCATATCAGAAGGTCTAGAAAGCGGAATGGATAACTACCTAACCAAACCCATAGACAAAACCAAGTTGCTTGCGATCCTCAGGGAGAAATTTCAAAAACCACCTTCCCGTACCGCGATTTAACGTAAGGGTAAATCTAAAAGCACCCGGGTTCCCAGAGCCTGCTGTTGATCATTATATAAATCGACGATGTGCAGTTTATAGTTGTTGTCCAAATTTTTGGAAAAAGACTGTAATCTGCTTAACGTAAGATCAATACCAATAGACTTTTTCTGAGTGTTGCGTTTGTCTTTGAGGATTTCCATAGTTTTGGCGCGACCTATACCATTGTCGGTAATACTGATGTTTACATACTTATCATTTTTTCTGGTCACATCAATAGCGAGCTCCTTTTTGCCCTCTTTGGGCTGTAAGCCATGCCACAATGCATTTTCTACAAAAGGCTGTAAGATTAGAGCAGGTATTTTTACCTCTTCCAGATTAATGGAATCATCAATATGAAGCTTTGTTTCTATTTCATTACAAAATCTAATGTTTTCGATATTGATGTACAATTGCATGGTTTCCAGTTCTTCCTGAAGCGTGTTTTCTTTTGCCAGAGAACTCGATAAAATAGAGCGTATAAGCTTTGCAAACTGCCCCAGATAATCAATGGCTTCTTCAACGTTATGATTCTGCAGGTAGATGCGTATAGATAACAAGGCATTAAAGATAAAATGCGGATTCATCTGAGAACGCATCAGCTTTTGTTCGGCCTTGAGTTGCTCTTTTTGATTCTTTAAGCGGTATTGCCTGTACCCAAAAAACAGGAGCAGAAAAATCAGGGAAAAAAGCACCAAAATAAAAATATTGTTCTTTCGGGCCTGATTGAGTTTTACTTCCGCAAGCTTATTCTTTTGCTCCAGAAGGCTTATCATATTGCGCTTTTGCTCACTATCGTATTTTAAATTGAGATCAGAAACGTATTTATGGTTAGCCTCATTTAGATATTCGGCCTGCACGTCCTGAGATAAACGCTGAAACTCAAGAGCCTGCTCATAATTAAGACGAGCCTCGTTAAGCTGGGACAGGTGCATGTAAGCCATACTTAAAAATTGCTTGTAGTTTTTTTCTTTTGACAGCTCCATTCCCTTAAGCAGGAAACGTTCGGCTTCCGGATAATTTTTGAGTTCGCTATGAGCCCAACCCAGATTTATATTTGCCAGAGCGATATAAAACTGATCGCCTATAGTGTTTACATCATCCATAGATGCCTCAATGAGATCCAGGGCTTCCCGGGCTCTGCCTTGTTTGAGATAAACCTGAGCAATGCTGTTGTTGCAAATGACCCGACCCAGATCGCTGTTGATTTTATTGTTGTATGCAAGCGATTTGCGGTAATTCACTAAGGCTTCATCAAATTGTTCACGCTCTTCGTAGGCAATGCCCAAATTGGCAAAATTAATAGCGAGTCCCAGATCACTTCCCAGCTCTTCTTCCCGTATAATGGCTCTTTTAAAATAGGACTCAGCCATATCGTAGTCGCGCAGCAGCAGGTAAATATTGCCTATACTGTTAAGGGAAATGGCGATACCCTTGAGCAGTGTTTTAGAAGGGTTTTCTTCACGTTCTGCAAGCTCGAGTGCCGCATTATGCTTATCCAGGGCAGAACGCACGGCATCGATGCGCCGGTAAACCACCCCCGTCATATTAAGAGCAGAAACTTCAAGCTCAACATCATCAAGTTCACGGGCGATTTCCAGAGCCTTATCATGATGATTTAAGGCAAGATTGTATTTGGAAATATCACGGTACAGAACACCCAGGCTATTTTCGGCGAAAGCTTCACCGTACGCATAATTTATTTGTCTGCTGTTCTGAATAAATTGTTTGAGCGCAACAGAGTCTCTAGCAAAAGTGCGCAGGTAGTTCTGGACGGAATCATAGTGGGTAAACCGCTTTTCTAAAAGGTAATTAGCGGGATCTTTTGTGCCGGAAGGCTGTTGAGCCTTAATTTCTAAAGCGAAAAGGGCTATTGAACTGAAAAGTACGGTAAAGAGAATAGAGCAGATTGATGTATTCCGGAACATAAAAATCTGATTGAAGTTCTAAATATACTGATATTGAATCACCTACACGAAGATGGTTGATTTAAATCAAAATTCACTTCAATTGGAAACTTTTTTTACCGAACCCTTCTGTTTTTTGCTTTCGCCCACAATCCCGTATTCAAATGTATAAGAATCTTCAGAAGTAGTGATAATCTTAAAATGCAGCGCTTTACGCTCCATCATACTGTTGGGGTTGAGTTTATTTGCGATGTACTCGCAATCATTAATCCAGCGAATACTTGAACTATCAGCCTTTCCTTCAAAAAAATCAACTTCTAAAGTGTCGTTGCGAACAAACGTGGTTTTTACAAGCTCACCATTTAAATACGTCTCAAATTCGAAAGTACCATTTTGAAAAGAAGTGCAATCCCTCGTGGTATCGTAACAGGAGGAGAAAAGAAAGCAAATGAATAAATAAAACAGGCTACGACTCATAATACGTAAAATTACAACTATTCATTCAAAGCATTTATTTTAGGGTAAAAAGCTTTTGAACGTCCCGTCTTTATAAAAGATAACAATACGTTCAATTTCAAGGTCGGCAGAAGAGGCTTCGGGAATTGTTTTCTCCAAAACAGGTTTGGGCGGGATACTCTCTGTATTTGCAGCCTGATCAAAATCGATCTCATAATTTGTTTTTGCAGGGGGAGCTTTCATCTGCACAGCAGCCTTTTTTGGGAAACTGCCCTTACCGTTGAGCAACCAGTACAGTTCTACTTCGGGGAATGCTTCCACAATTTTCATCACAAATTCCAGGCTGGGTTTGTTTCTTCCGGATACGATATGGGAAATGGAAGAGCGGCCTACATCAATAGCATCTGCAAATGAAGTAGCGTTTAAATCGTATTCATCCATTATTTTCTGAAGTCGCTCTGCGAATTTCTCACTGTTTACCATTGTAACATCTGTCAATTCCCTTTGAAGTTACAAATGTAACAAATAAAAAGGAGAATCGGTTTTTACAAATGTAAACAAGTCGATTTAGTATTAAACTTAGGATTGATATAAATATATCTAAATACCTGTAAAATAAACAATTAATTACCGAAAGGAAGGAGTGAGGAATCTTTCCAAAGCGTGAGTTTACAATAGAAAATAAGTGTTTACATCAATAAACAACTTGATTCCAAAAACCTGTTTACATTTGTAAATATTGCATTGTTTACATTTGTAATTCAATAGCTACTATGGATTATTCACATTTGAAAACCTGGCATACCAACGCCAGGGAAAAAACACTTCACGGGAGATATATAACCCAGTCACATATACTTCCCTTAATTCAAAATCTCTCCGGCGATTTCCAGGTTGACCTTTTAGGGGATTCTGTTCAGGGTCGCCCTGTGCATGCTGTGACCTGGGGAAAAGGTGCTTTTAAAATTTTGGGCTGGTCTCAAATGCATGGTAATGAGAGTACCACTACAAAGGCTGTATTTGATCTTTTTAAGTGGTTAAGCGATAATAGCGAAGTGAAGGAGCATGCTAACCTGAGTTCTAAAATCACATTAAAGCTTGTTCCCATGCTTAATCCGGACGGGGCAGAGGCTTATACGCGCGTAAATGCCAATAAGGTTGACCTCAATCGCGATGCTCAGGACCGTACTCAGCCCGAAAGCCGTATCCTACATCAGTTATATACCGGCTTTAAACCGGATCTATGCCTCAATTTACACGGGCAGCGTACAATTTTTGGGGTGGGTAATCCTGCCAGAAGTGCCACGGTATCGTTTCTATCACCGTCTCAGGATGAGCTGCGCACCGTAAACCAATCCCGTAAAAAAGGTATGGCGATTATAGCACGACTTGCTGAAATTCTCAATACGTTTATACCGGGTCAAATAGGACGTTATGACGACGGATTTAATATTAATTGTGTCGGAGATACGCTTCAACAGCTTAACATTCCTACGCTATTATTTGAAGCCGGGCATTTTCATGAAGATTATGACCGGGAAGAAACCAGAGCCTTTATGTTTTTATCACTTTTAGGCGTTTTGGAATCGGCAATATTGAAGAATTGGGAAGAAAACGATGCTTATAAACCGTATTTTTCGATTCCAGAGAATGAAAAATGCTTTTACGATATCATTTTAAGAGGTCTTAAGCTGCCTGAAAAAGGGATTGAAGATCTGGCGATTCAATATGAAGAGCAGTTGCACAATTCTGCAATACATTTTGTGCCTAAAATTGCTCAAATAGCTGATTTAGAAAAATATACAGGTCATAAGGAGTTCGATTTTCAAGGTGCTGAACCTGTTTTTTCTTCCGATTTTGTACTTCAGGAAGGGGCAATTCTTGAAGAATTAGAAGTAAATGGCAAATTACCTACAACGTTTTCGCTAAAATCCTAAGATTTATTGTGAATTATTCAGTGATTTTGTGTTATTTTTGATTTATATATAATTAAATTAACTAATAATGGCAAAATTCAAATTAGACGAGGTTGATCATCAGATCTTGGATATGTTGATCGAAAACACACGCACACCATTTACCGATATCGCAAAAAAATTGCTTATTTCTGCAGGTACCGTTCACGTACGTGTTAAGAAGATGGAAGAAGCCGGCATTATCGTTGGGTCCTCGTTGACACTTGACTATGCTAAACTAGGCTACTCTTTTATAGCTTACGTAGGTATCTATATCAATAAAACAAGTCAAACTACATTTGTTTTGGAGCGTATCAACCAAATTCCTTATGTTACTGTAGCTCACGTTACGACCGGAAAATTCAATATTTTCTGTAAAGTGCGTGCTAAGAATACCGAGCATGCTAAAAACATCATCTTTATGCTTGATGATATCGAAGGAGTATATCGTACCGAAACCATGATTTCTCTTGACGAGAGCATAAACGATAAAAAACGTTTAATGCACAGTATTTTTCAAGATCTATAATGAAGACCAAAGAACTATTGTAAAATAATATGAACCCTTTGGCAATTTTGTTAAAGGGTTTTTTATTCTAAATACCAACTAACTTATGTCAAGACAACCGAAACTTGAACGTTTTAATAATCTTGTAAAGTCAAAATACCAGGTTTATAATAGCCTGTTTATGACTTTACCTTTTAATGGAATAACCGATACCGGTGTGCTTTTACCGCTTTTTGACCGTATTTGCATACGTGGTTATGACAAAAAATACAATCCCGAAAAAATTGTAAACTACTTTTTTGAAAAGTATCAGCGCGACGTTACCGAGTCTGAGCGCTATGATTTGCTGTTTCGTTTTATTCAATACATCGAGCGCCAGGTGGTTTTATTTGATGCTATTGAAGATTCTGCATATCGTATCGTAAATAATATGGACGGTAGGGGTACGCTGCGTAACATCAAGGAAGAAGCTGAGGCGCAATCTAAAACGGAAGAACTCAAGGCTTATCTGGAAAATTTTAAAATTCGTCCCGTACTTACTGCGCATCCTACCCAATTTTATCCGGGTGCTGTTTTGGGGATCATCAATGACCTGAGCAAGGCGATAAATGACAATGATCTCGAAATGATCAAAAAACTCCTTTCTCAGCTGGGTAAAACTCCTTTTTATAAAAAGGAAAAACCCACACCGTACGATGAGGCTGTGAGTTTAATCTGGTATCTGGAAAATGTGTTCTACAAGTCGGCCAGCTTTATTTATAACTATTTACAACAAAATATCTACAAAGGTGAAACCCTCGATAATCATGTGATTGATTTAGGCTTTTGGCCGGGGGGAGACCGTGATGGAAATCCATTTGTAACAACAGAGATCACTCTAAAAGTGGCTTCTCGTTTGCGTAACACCATCATCAAAAATTATTACCGCGATATTCGCAATCTGCGTCGTCGTATCACTTTTGTAGGTACCGAAGCGCCGCTCTCAGATCTCGAACGTCGTCTTTACGACAGTATTTTCCTGGAGGGCGATCAGCTTAAGATTTCGCTTGAAGAGCTTGAGTCTACCCTTAGACGCATCCGCAATTTAGTGGTAGAACGACACGAAGGCTTGTTTGTGGAGGATATAGATGATTTGCTGAACAAAATACGCATGTTTGGTTATCATTTCGCAGTGCTTGACATCCGCCAGGACAGTCGGGTTCACATGCACGTGATGGAGGAAATCGTTAAGCAAAGCCAAAAAGATAATTTGGGCATCTTCCCGGATAATTATTTAGAGTTGGATGAAGCCGAACAAATTGAAATTCTTGCAAAAGTACGCGGCACTGTAGATCCTGCGACTTTAGAAGACGATATTGCCCGTAAAACTCTTGAAAGCATCTATGCGATGCGCGATATTCAGAAATACAATGGCGAGCGTGGCTGTAACCGCTACATCATCAGTAATAATCAGACCGGTCTTAACGTGATGCAGGCTTTCTCCATGTTCCATCTTGCCGGTTGGGATAATCCTACAGTTGATATTGTGCCGCTATTTGAAACCGTACCCGATTTAAAAATTGCAGGCGAGGTGATGCGTAAGTTGTATTCCAATCCGGTTTATGCAGCGCATCTTAAAGAGCGTGGAATGAAACAAACCATTATGCTCGGCTTTAGTGATGGTACTAAAGATGGAGGTTATTTAATGGCTAACTGGAGTATTTTCAAGGCTAAAGAAGAGCTAACTAAAGTATCTCGCGAATTTGGTATCAAAGTTATTTTCTTTGACGGTCGTGGAGGACCTCCGGCTCGTGGTGGTGGTAAAACGCATCAATTCTATGCTTCTTTGGGTGAAACCATTGAAGACGAGGAAATTCAGCTTACAGTTCAGGGGCAAACCATCAGTTCTAACTTTGGAACAACAGATTCCTGCCAGTACAACCTGGAGCAGTTGTTGAGTTCGGGTATTGTAAATGGGGTTTTCCATCCAAAGAAAAAGGCATTTCCTGATGCCGATCGCAAGACGATGGAGGATCTGGCTGAAATAAGTTATAAAACCTATTCAGACTTTAAGGCTCATCCTAACTTTTTAGGTTATCTGGAGCGTATGAGTACGCTGAAATTTTATGCGAAAACCAATATTGGTAGCCGCCCCAGCAAGCGTGGAGGTAGCGATAAGCTCAATTTCTCTGATCTGCGTGCGATTCCTTTTGTAGGATCATGGTCGCAACTTAAGCAAAATGTTCCCGGATTTTATGGTGTAGGTACCGCTATTGAAGCCTTTGAACAAAAAGGTGAATTCGACAAGGTTAAATCGTTGTATGACAACAGTTTGTTTTTTAGAACGCTGCTTGAAAACAGTATGATGAGCCTCACTAAATCGTTCTTTGGACTTACAGCGTATATGCAGGACGATCCGGAGTTTGGAGCCTTCTGGGATTTGATTCACGAAGAATTTGAGCGCACCAAACGTGTTTTATTAAAACTTACCGGTTATGACGAACTGATGCAGGAAGAACCGGCAGGTAAAGCTTCCATTCAGGAGCGTGAACGTATTGTGTTACCGCTTTTAACGATTCAGCAGTTTGCTTTGAAGAAAATTCAGGAAATGCAGCGTGAAGAGAATCCTGACCAGAAAAAGCTGGAGATGTTTGAAAAAATGGTGACTCGCTCGCTGTTTGGTAATATCAACGCCAGTAGAAATTCTGCTTAATATGACGCGCGAAGACCTGGATCATAACGAGTATAATGCCTATCACCGGAATTATATTGAGCTGCTTCAGCCTGATTTAAATCTTACCGGTGCTTTAGAAACGGGACTGGTTAAAAGCCTGTCTTTTTACAGTGCGATTCCTAAACAAAAATGGAATTATGCGTATGCTTCGGGTAAATGGACGATTTTAGAGATTCTACAGCATGTGATGGATACCGAACGTATTTTCGGTTACCGGGCATTATGCATCGGTCGTCGAGATCAGACTCCCTTACCGGGATTTGAGCAGGACGATTACGTATTGCCTTCCAATGCAAACGCAAGGGACTTGACCGATATGCTCGAAGAGTATGAGTCTATTCGAAAAGCAACGTTGAGTCTCTTCAAAAGTTTGAGCGACGAGGCATTGCTTACTAAAGGTATGGCAAGCGGTAGCGGTCTTTCTGCACGTGCAGCGGGATTCATTATTTGCGGTCACGACCAGCATCACGCTAATGTTATTCAGGAGCGCTATTTATAGCCTAAACATCAATATTTTAAAGTAAAGGCCGCAATTTAAATGCGGCCTTTTTTATTGCATTTCCTGGAGGCGCTGATTTTTCGTTCTGCATAACCATATAAAATTGGTATTTTAGAACTTTAAAATCCCAAATATGCACGATCATTCGTTTTTAATTCCACCGGCTTTCCCTGAAGTTTTTACAAACGGAATAGCTCATCCGCTTTTATATTTATGGGACTCCTGGTCCTATTTTGAAGATGGAACTTACCATCTGTACTGCCTGGCTTTATCGCGGGCAAAAGCCGATGGGATGCCTCTCGAAAGCAGTGATCGTAACGTGTATCCCTTTCACATACGTCATTTTACGTCAACAGATGAAGGTGTGAGCTGGAAGGATGAAGGCTGCTTTTTAAGTCCGGAAGACTGGCGGAACGTATCTGAATCCTATACCGTTTGGAGCGGCGGGATTGAATTATTGCCTGACGGAAACAAATTGGCGGCATTTACTGCTCTCGACAAAACCGATGCTAAGCATCCGTTTATTCAGAATATTGGATTGGTTGTTTCTGCTGATGGGTTTCAACAGGATTCTGAGATTAAAACTAAAATTTCTTCGCCGGTAAAAGATCGCGAGGAAATCCTTGACAAAGGATATTATCTAGGTCCGGAAGCAGAGCTGGGAAATGATGAAGGCGAGGAGGGAGGCCCTATTTTGGCATGGAGAGATCCTTTTGTATTTGTACACGAAGATGAAACGGTCAGTTTGTTGTGGGCAGCAAAAATAAGTCCCCTGCGTGGTGCGGTTGCACGAGCGAAGCTTAAAAAAGCCGGTAATTCTTATGAACTGGATGAGTTGATGCCCGCTGTGGCTATGCCGGACAAAGAGTCTTTTACCCAACTCGAATGTCCTAAAGTGGTTTTTGATAAAAACTCAAATACCTATTACCTGCTTATTTCGGTTTGCAATCGCGTCGATGAAAGTCAGCCGGAGTCTGAGGTGGGCAAAGGAATCAATGTCTATAAATCAAAATCTATTGACGGACCCTGGGAATCCTGCGGACCCAAAATTCTGGGAGACCGTAATCTTTTTGGTCCCACAGTCTTAAAAACCGATTTTGAAAATGACAGGCTTCTGTGTATTGCGCCCTACACCGAAGTTGCCGGACCTGTTAAAGCTTTGACTTTTGCTCCTGTATTTTATATTTACCTGAATCCGTTGTGGGTAGTTTATGATGTTGAGTAAGTAATTATTTTTTTAAAGCAGCATCAAAATCCTGCATCCATTTACCCTGTACCTTAAGTACCTGCTCAATAACATCGCGTACGCAGCCTTTCCCGCCTTTTTTGTGTGAAACGTATTTGGCAACTTCCTTGATTTCCTTAACCGCATCCTGAGGGCAACAGGGGAGACCTACCAATTGCATAACCGGATAATCGGGGATGTCGTCGCCCATGTAGAGTACATTTTCGGCCTTTATGTTATTTTTAGCCAGATACTCGTTGAGAAATTCAATTTTAGCGTGTGCGCCCAGATGGATATCGCTTACACCAAGCGCTTCCAGGCGACTGCGCACTCCTTCATTGGTTCCGCCGCTTATGATGCACATATTAAAACCTTTGTTGATCGCTGTTTTGAGAGCGTAACCATCTTTTACATTCATGGTGCGCAGCATTTCGCCCTGCGAATCAATAAGGAGGGAGCCGTCTGTCATCACGCCATCCACATCAAAAATAAAGGTGGTAATCTGATTGAGGTATTCTTTATAACTTTTATCGCTCATAATGTTTTAATAAGGCCTCGGTAAGGCTGGTGTATAGTTTTTTTTGTTCGGGATCGTGCAGGGCATTCAATTGCTTTTCAATAGTACTGGTGTCTCTGCGTTTAGCCGGACCGGTTTGGGCTGCTTCGGGGCCAATGCTAAATGCCTTTCGAATGGTTTCTTCCATCAACGGTTTTAATAATTCAAAGGAAACCTTGCGCTCTTCACAAATCTGCTGAGCTTCGGTTAAAATATGATTTCCAAAATTATTAGCGAATACGGCTGCCAGATGTAAAGCAGCTCTTTGGTCTGAATTTACAGAATAGGATGTGGCACCTAATGCTGAAGTCAGATCTTCAAGGGTTTGGAAATCGGCTTCAAGCTTTGCTTCAATGCAGAAAGGTATTTCTCTGTAATTCAATTCACTATATTTAGAAAAGGTTTGCAAGGGATAGAATACGCCGTGATGTTTATGTGGTTCCAAAACCTGCATAGAGCTGCTTCCCGAAGTGTGTACAATGAGGCCTGTATAACCCGATAACTGGCGCGATACTTCGGCAATCGCTGCATCACTTACTGCGATGACTACTATATCTACCTGTGGCAGGTGTTTAAGGTCTGTAATACGATGAGGGATAGTCGAAAAGACTTCGAGCTTTTCGGGGCTTCTGCCTGCAACAGCTTCTAAATGAATATTTTCAGAATTTTGGAAGGCTTTTGCCACATGAAAAGCCACATTTCCGGTACCTATGATTGCCAGTTTTATCACGATTCAAAAGTAAACAAAAACATCATATTCTCTGGGCAATAGAAGTCGTTAAAGCTTTATTAATGGGCTTTTGTTTCGTAACTTCGCGCCATAAAAAAATTGCAATACGTATCATGCAAAAACGCATCGCAGATTTCCTGTTTTCTACCCGATTAATGGCCGTTTTATTTATTGTTTATGCTGTAGCCATGGCTACAGGTACCATACTCGATGCCGGCCAGGAAACTTCCCCAACACCTTACACCCGAGAACTGGTTTACGAAGCCTGGTGGTTTGAACTCATTCATCTCCTCTTTATAGTAAACTTTGTGGGTAATATCTGGCGCTTTAAACTTTGGCGCAAAGAAAAATGGTCTACACTGGTTTTTCATCTTTCTTTTATTCTGATCATTTTTGGTGCCGCGTGGACGCGTTATATGGGTTTTGAAGGGGTAATGCCCATTCGCGAAGGCGAGACTCAAAATACCTTTTTAAGTGAAAAAACCTATCTGCAGGTGTTTATTGACGGGGAACGCAATGGTGAACCGATGCGCCGCAAGCTTGAACCCAAACGTTTAAATCTTTCTACACGTCTCGATAACAGCTTTGACTGGGAAACTGATTTTGACGGAAAACCCGTGACTATATCGTTCGCTAAGTTTATTGACGGGGCAGAAGAGGGGCTTATTGAAGATCCTGACGGAATTGCCCAATTGAAAATCGTAGAAGCCGGTGATGGTACGCGCCATGAGCACTATATCGAGGAGGGTCAGGTTGCCAGTATTCACAATGTACTTTTTGCCCTAAATAACCCTACAGAAGGAGCCATTAACATTGGTTACGATGGTGAAAACTATACCATTAAAACGCCATTTGCCGGTTCTACACGGGTAATGGCTACTCAGGAAGATTTTGAAGTGGTCAAAGACAGCGTGCAGGAATTAAAACTGCGTGCTTTATATCAGGTTGCCGGGATGCAGTTTGTATTTCCTGAACCGGTGCTAAAGGGTAAAAATGGGATTGTTGAGGCATTTCCAAAACAGAAAGGACAGCAGGATGCTTTGTTTGTAAACATTAAAACGCCAGACGGGGAAGAGACCGTAGGCCTGTTAGGCGGTAAAGGCTATAATAATCAAATGGTTGATGCCGAAATAGGCGATCTTAAGTTTCACCTGGCTTATGGTAGTCAGGCGGTAGAGCTGCCCTTTGCGATCAAACTGAATGATTTTATTGCCGAGCGCTATCCGGGTACCACCAATGCGTATTCTTCTTATGAAAGCGAAATTACCGTAATCGACACTCCCGAAGAGCAGTTTGATTACGAGATTTATATGAACCATGTGTTAGATCACAAAGGCTATAGGTTCTTCCAGGCCAGTTTTGATCCCGACGAGCTCGGTACCATACTCTCTGTAAATCACGATGCAGTGGGCACCTGGATTACGTACATCGGGTATTTTCTGCTGTATCTGGGTCTGATGATTATTTTGTTTGATAAAGGAAGCCGTTTTGGTGACTTGAAAGTGCGTTTAGATAAGGTTAAAGCTAAAAAAGCTAAACTTAGCGTGCTCGCGGTTCTTTTTGCTTTGGGCGGAACGCTTAATGCGCAGGAACAAAAAGTAATCGTTGAAAATGGAAATACCAAGGTTGTTGATGAGCAGCCAAAGGATTTTATACCGGGTACCGCGACTCTGGCAGAGGAAGAAGAAGCGCATCAATTGCCTACAAAGGCAGAGATTGACTCGGTTTTGATGGCCAATAAAGTACCGGCGGAAGAAGCGGCCAAATTTGGTAAACTGGTTATTCAGGATGATGGCGGGCGTATGATGCCGGTAAACACCTTTTCCAGTCTCCTGCTGCGTAAACTAAGCCGAAGCGACAAGTACGAAGGGCTTACCGCAGATCAGGTTTTCCTCTCTATGGTTGAGACTCCGTTTTTTTGGTACAACGTAGATTTTATTTACCTGAAACCTGCTAATGATAGTATTCGTGGGATCATTGGGGTGCCAAAAGATCAAAAGTATGTAAGTGCCTTAGATTTTATTGATGAAATGGGGCGCAACAAATTAGATCCCTATATCACCAGCGCGTATCAGGCCGAAGTCAAAAACAGTTTCGATAAAGATTTTATTGACATCGCAGAACGTTTAGGCTTATTAAATCGTGCAGTAAGTGGTGAAATCCTGAAAATTTTCCCATTAATCGGCGATGAAAACAACAAATGGGTTTCCTATCCCGAACTCAACGAAGCCGGGTTTAAGGGTATGGATTCGCTGTATACCAAACAAATTCTTCCGCTGTATTTTTCCGCTTTGCGGGAAGGAAACCAAACCGGAGACTTTTCTAAAGCAGATACCTTTATCAAGAGTATTAAGAGCTTTCAGCAGAAATACGGGAGCGAGGTCATGCCTTCTGAAGATAAAATTGATGCCGAAGTATTCTACAACGAACACGATATTTTTACCAAGCTGTATTGGATGTACCTGTTGGCCAGTGTGTTTATGTTTGTTTTCGTTATCGTACGCATATTTAAAGACAATCGCTTTATTAAAAGTATGGTGGGTGTGGGCGCCGTGGCGATTCTTATTTTATTTGGTCTGCACACACTGGGTCTCATCTGGCGCTGGTATATCTCGGGTCATGCGCCCTGGAGTAACGCTTATGAATCGGTTTTGTATGTGGGTTGGGCAACCATGTTTTTTGGTTTGGCCTTCGGCCGAAAAAGTTCGCTTACCATCGCGAGTACGGCTTTTGTAGCCGGTTTTATTTTATGGGGAGCGAGTATGAACTGGCTAAATCCTGCAATTTCAAACCTGCAACCGGTTCTTGACAGTTACTGGCTGATGATACACGTGGCAGTGATTGTTGGAAGTTACGGACCCCTAACACTCGGAATGATTCTGGGGCTGGTGTCTTTACTTTTGATTTTGCTTACCAATACTAAAAACAAAACCCGGATGGATCTCAATATCAGGGAGCTTACCATCATCAATGAGATGTCTCTCACGGTAGGTCTTGTGATGCTGACCATCGGGAATTTCCTGGGTGGACAGTGGGCCAATGAGAGTTGGGGACGTTACTGGGGCTGGGATCCTAAAGAAACCTGGGCGCTCATCAGTATTATGATCTACGCTTTTGTCATTCACATGCGACTGGTACCCGGCTTACGTGGAAAATGGTTGTTTAACCTGATGTCTGTTTTAGCCTACGGCAGTATTTTAATGACCTATTTTGGGGTAAACTTCTGGTTGGCAGGTCTGCACAGTTATGCCAGTGGGGACAATATTTTAAACCTGAACCGGGCGCTGATGATTTTTGGAGGAGTGATTCTGTTTGCCTTAATCGCCTATCCTAAATACAAGAAATTTTATAAGAAGTAGGTAGTTTATTGGTTATTACTATTGTTATTATTATTTGATTACCTGGAAATATTTAGTCAATGAATATCAGTTTTGATCTTGATAGTACATTAATTCCTAATGGAATAGAGTTTAAAACTGAAAAATGCAGCAGATTAGCCAAAATCTTTGGAATTGAAGAAATACGGGAAGGAGCTCCTAAATTAATTAACGACTTAAAAAATCAGGGTCACAGTGTGCACATTTATACAACGTCATTTCGAACAAAAAGAAGAATAAGGCGGACTTTAAAATATTATGGTATTACAGTTGACCGAATTGTTAATCAAACTGAAAATCAGCTTTTATTAAAGAGTCGAAAAATAAACTCATCCAAGTTTCCGCCAATTTTTGGATTTGACGTTCATATTGACGATTCAAAAGGTGTTGGAATAGAATCGGAACAACATAATTTTAAAGCAATTATAATAGAACCGAATGATAAAAATTGGATTGAAAAAATTGTTAAGGAGCTAAATACTCTATGTAGCTATTGTTGATAGTGCTGTTTGTGGTTTGGTCTTGTTTCGACGGGCTCGAAATCCAAATGTTTCATCTTGGAAGCTTGTTTCAAATAACCTAATAACTTTTTAACCACTAACAAATACCCCAACTCACACCCGGACGACACACCTGAAGCCGCGTCCGGCATAGTAGGATTCTGCGCCGTTGTGGTAGAAAAATATACGCCCGAAGCGGTTATCCCCAAATAAGGCTCCGCCCAGTTTACGCATTTCGCCAGGCGTGTTGATCCAGCTTGAGGTTTTGATATCGACTGCCTGTATACCTTGCAGTTTCAGGTATTCCTGTTCGCTGATCAATTCGGCACCCATTTCTTCAGCTTTCGCTTTAGCGCTTCCGGCTGGTTTAAATTTCTTCCGGGATTCGAGAGCTTCGTCATCGTAGCACAGACTGCGACGCTCTACCGGACTTTCCGCAGCAAAATCGCAAAAAGTGCAGATGTCCTTTTTAGAATCGTATTCCAGCAGGGAAGGTTCGCCGCCGGTTTGCTCCAGTTGGAAAATACAGTTTAGTTTTTCGGGACTCTGAAGCAGTCGATTTTCAATTTTATTCCATTCAATCCCTTCAAAATGTGAGGAATTACGTTCAAAGCGCTTTTGCAGAAGCTCCAGAAACGAATTGGTATCGCTAAGAATCTTTGGTGATGCCATAGTTGTTACTTTTTAAACATGAAATATACTGCCCCAATCAAAAACAGAAAAGAAATAATGTGATTAAGGCGGAAGGTTTCCGTCTTAAAAACAAGCAGGGTGAATACTGCAAAAACCACCAGCGTAATCACTTCCTGAATAACCTTGAGCTGAATTAACGAAAAGGGTCCGCCGTTTTCCTTAAAACCCATTCGGTTTGCCGGCACCTGAAAGATGTATTCAAAGAGCGCAATGCCCCAGCTGATGAGAATGATGGCTACAAGGCCCAGCCTGCTGAACCATTTTAATTCTGAAAATTTGAGATGGCCATACCAGGCAACAACCATAAAGGAGTTGCTTAAAATGAGTAAAGCTATGGTAGTTAGTGCTTTCATAGGACGCAAGTAATCAACGTAAGCGCAGAAATTAGGTTTAGATATTGATTATAAATGTAGTTTGAGCGTACAGGATTTGCAACATATTTGGTCTCAAAAACAAAAAAGGCGATCTAAAAAGACCGACCGCCTTCAGCATTGTGTTGGTAAACTCTTTGAGTTCGCCCTTTATATATTTTGGGTTTAGCCCCCGGATTTAGCCGATTTACTGTACTGTATCTTAATTACCAGTACTGTCGTAGGGTGTGAAACGTCGAGTTTTTTCCTTTCAAGAGATTCTACACTGGTAAGCTGTTTTTTTTGGCAGGTTGTTAAATAGCGAAAGTTGGTCTTTTCAACAGATTTTACTTTCCCAATTCGTTCCCATGTCTTGCTGCCTGCAGTGCTAATGGCTTACCTTATTAAAAACCAGGCGCTAATTTTTATAGCAGCGCTCTTGCTACTTCTTTTTGCGATCCCGGAGTCTTTCTCCGGTTTACCTACTGCCGGCAACGAGCTGGCTTAGCCTTTAACTTATTTGTTTGTTTTAAAACAGACTCCTATAACTTATTCAAAAATGACAATACCTTACCTTGGTGTAATAGCTACTTCTCATAAAGCAGATGAACGCCGCGTACCCATACATCCCGATCATCTTAAGCGTTTACCCGAGGCAATCTGCCGCCGGCTTATATTTGAAAAGGGCTATGGGGAGCCCTTTAAAGTGTCTGATGCAGAACTTAGCGAGATCATCAGCGGGTTTGCCAGTCGTAAAGAACTATTGGAAGACCTGGGTTCCGTAATAATAACAAAGCCCGTATTGTCTGACCTTAAAAGTCTGCGTGAAGGTGGTTTGCTCTGGGGTTACCCACATTGTGCGCAACAGGAATTAATTACGCAATGCGCTATAGATCGCAAACTTACCCTTATAGCCTTTGAGGATATGTATGTATGGAATCCCAAAGGGCAGGCGGGAAGGCATACCTTTTATAAGAATAATGAAATGGCAGGATATTGTGCAGTTGTACACGCCTTGCAACTTCGAGGTATTAACGGGCACTATGGCAATCAACGCAAGGTGATAATTTTCAGTTTTGGAGCGGTTAGTCGTGGGGCTATTTATGCCTTAAAAGCGATGGGCTTCAGAGACATAACCATCTGTATACAACGACCGGATCACGAGGTGCGGGAAGAAGTGCTCGACGTGCATTATACGCGTTTGAAAAAAGGTAAATCAGGTGAACCCAGAATGATGGTGGTAGAGCACGATGGTTTCCAAAAACCCTTAAGTGTGCTTATTCAGGAATCTGATATTATTATAAATGATACCTATCAGGATACCGATGATCCCATCGATTACGTAACTGAAGAGGAGAAATCTATACTTAAACCGGGAACCCTTATCATTGATGTGAGTTGCGATGAAGGAATGGGATTTTATTTTGCTAAACCAACCACTTTCAAAAATCCAATGATTGCAATTGATGGCATAGATTATTACGCGGTAGATCATACGCCCAGCTATTACTGGGAAAGTGCATCACGATGCATTTCTGCAGCACTTATTGAGCATCTGCCCGATTTTCTGGGCGGCGGGAAGCAGTGGCAATTAAATAAAACCCTTGAAAATGCCATAAATATAGATGAGGGAGTGGTTGTAAAAGATAACATACTGAGATTCCAGAATAGAGCATCTGCCTACCCACATGCTATTTTAGGTTAAATTCTAAAGCTTGTAAGTTTTTTTCAAGCAGAAAAAATAGATCCTAATGGTATATTGAAACCAAAGTCTATTATTAAGCTTTCTTCAAAAATCAAATAAGACCTTCACGTTAAAGGTAATTTGAAGAGGGCTTAAATTTTATCAGGATTCCTGAATCTCATAATCGATGTTAAGTTTTCGCAGTGCTCGTAATGCAGAACCCGAATTTTTATCTGTGAGTTCAAGATCTATTGAATCACCTTCGATCAGGATTTCGGTTAACTCCTGAGCTAATACTGTATCAATACCCGTGGCGATTTCATTAATACAGTTTGCTATGGCGCGCCTGTCCGGGCGTTGCGCAGTACAGGCAATTAATTTCAATTTCATAGTTTCCGATTGGTCTTACAAGGTAATTCAATGAGTGTGTATTAATCTAAAAAACTTCTCCGGATTAACTTAAATAAATCCTGTTTGAAAGTCAGCAGTTTTAGCAATCCTGATTTTAAGTATATAGGAGACTATTTATCTAAAAGACATCAAAATAAAAAGGCGATCTAAAAAGACCACCTTTAGCATTGTGTTGGTAAACTCCTAGAGTTCGCCCACCATATCTTTAGGATTTACCCATTCGTCAAATTCTTCTGCGGTAACGTAACCCAGGTTAACCGCTTCTTCTTTAAGGGTAGTGCCGTTTTCGTGCGCTGTATTTGCAATTTCGGCGGCCTTATAATATCCAATTTTAGTGTTCAAAGCCGTAACCAGCATTAACGAATTATCGAGCATGGTCTTTATACGGGAATGGTTGGGCTCTATTCCGGCAGCGCAATGCTCTTCAAAAGAGACGCAGGCATCTCCCAGCAACTGGGCGCTGTGCAACAGATTTGCTGCCATAACCGGTTTAAAAACATTCAATTCATACTGTCCCTGCATCCCGCCAACGGCGATAGCCATATCGTTACCAATTACCTGAGCGCAAACCATAGTCATGGCCTCACACTGGGTAGGATTTACTTTACCGGGCATAATCGATGAGCCGGGCTCATTTGCAGGAATGTTGATTTCTCCAATACCCGAGCGAGGTCCGCTGGCCAGCATACGGATGTCATTGGCAATCTTATTTAGAGAAACAGCAAGTTGTTTTAAAGCCCCGTGAGACTCTACAATCGCATCGTGTGCGGCAAGGGCCTCAAACTTATTCTCTGCGGTTTTAAAGGGTTGCCCGGTAAATTTTGCGATGTAATCTGCAACCAGTTTATCGTATCCTTTAGGGGTGTTTAATCCGGTTCCTACAGCGGTTCCGCCTAATGCCAGTTCAGAAAGGTGATCAAGCGTATGTTCAACTGCTTTAATCCCGTGATCCAGTTGGGAAACATAGCCCGAAAATTCCTGTCCTAAGGTAAGGGGAGTAGCGTCCATAAGGTGTGTACGCCCTATTTTTACGACTTCGCGAAAATCATCTGACTTTTGTTTAAGTGTATTTCTAAGTTTGATTACTCCCGGAAGGGTTACTTCCATAATCTTTTTATAGGCTGCGATATGCATGCCGGTAGGGAAGGTGTCATTAGACGATTGCGACTTGTTGACATCGTCGTTAGGCTGAAGAGTTTTTTCTCCTTCACCCAGTTTTTTACCCGCGATAAGGTGTGCACGGTTTGCAATCACTTCATTCACATTCATATTGCTCTGTGTTCCTGAGCCGGTTTGCCAGATCACGAGTGGGAACTGGTCATCGTGTTTCCCTTCTAAAATTTCATCGCAAACCTGCGCGATCAAATCCCTTTTTTCTTCCGATAAGACACCTAATTCACAATTGGTGTAGGCTGCTGCTTTTTTAAGATATGCGAAACCGTAGATGATTTCAATAGGCATAGAAGCCGGGTTACCAATTTTAAAATTATTGCGGGAACGTTCGGTTTGTGCACCCCAGATTTTATCTGCAGGCACCTTAACTTCTCCCAGGGTGTCTTTTTCTATTCTATATTCCATTTTTCGGTAGTTTTTTAGTCTAACAAAAATAACGGTTTCGCTTTAAATACGATGATTGCCGCTCGTTATAAAAATGTTTATAAATTAAAATAAGTCTTGCATTTTTAAATACAGAATCCCTAGATTTGCGACAAGACAAAAACCATATTATGTTTGAATTTGATCAATACTTAGGCTTCCTTGCTTTTTTAACCATTTTAACCATCGGTTTCTGGTTGATGATTTTTTTAGTTTCTATTCTTCCGTACTGGATTTTTGGCGCAGCCAAAGAGCGTTTAGAAGAAATGCGTGAGGAAAGACGTCTTAAACGTGAGAATTCCTAATATTCAATTATAATTTTAAGTTTGAAAGTCCATTCAGTAATTGAATGGACTTTTTCTTTTATACAGGTTACATTCAGATAGTTAATGCAACTAAAAAAGGTCATTTCAAATGAATGAAATGACCTTTTTTCAAGTGTCTTATAGGAATTAGCTATCCCTGAAAATCGCCTTCTTCATCTCCATATTCTGAATCGCCTCTGCCTCGTTTACGCTCTTCACGCTGTTGGTTAAAACGGTAAATCAGCGAAACATTGATCTGGCGCTGTCTCCACTGAAACTGGCTATCCTGTTCAAAGAATTCTGTGCTGGTAAAGCTTTGTCTTTTTCTTGAGTTCAGCAAGTCACTTACATTAGCAGAAATAGTTGTGCTGCCATCAAAAAGTTCTTTACTTAAGGCAAGGTCAATAGATAGGATTCCGTCCTGACGTCCCTGTATTTCCTGAGAAGCACCGCGGTAGAACATATTGGTCTGCCAGTCTATCGCTCCCGGAAGGGTAACTTTAGAACTGAAACGACCAAACCAACTGGTATTTTTCTGGCTGTAATCCTGCCCGTTAAAATCGCCATCCAGTTTAAACTGGAAGAAGTTTACACTACCATTAAGACGCAACCATTTTGCCGGATTGTAAAGCACGCCTGCTTCGGCACCAAAACGATCGTTTGTAGCCAGGTTAATAGGAATACTACGTATCACCTGAGTAGGATTACCTCCGGGACCGGTAATGGTAACATCTTCCTGAACGCGCTGAAATGCATCTCTCTCACGCTGATAATACACAGAAGAAGTGAATGTAATTTCTTTCCCCCAACGTTTTAAATAACCCACATCAAAGGCATTTGAAAAAGCCGGCTCCAAATTGGGATTCCCCTGGAATACGTTATTACGGCTATCGCGGGAAGGGAAAGGGTTTACAAACCAGCCATTAGGTCTGTTGATCCTTCTGTTGTATCCAAAAGAAAGGTTTTCTTCTTCTCCAAATTCTAAAATTAAATTGACTGTTGGGAAGAGGCCTAAATAATTATTATTGAAATCGGTATCAATAGGGAACGAAAATTCTTCCTGCAATTCCTGCTCGCTGAGTAACGAGGTGATATTCCCTTTGATAGTCGTGTTTTCCATACGCAGACCAACCAATACGTTTAGCATTCCAAAAAATTTGCTTCCGTACTGGGTGTAAAGTGCATGAACGTTCTGGGTATAATCAAATATGTTGGTCTGGTTTTCATTGATCACCAAATTTCCATTGCTATCTTCCTGACGCAACTCATAATCAGTCACCTCATTTTCCAGATTTCCACGGTATCCGGCTTCAAATTGCGAGTCGTCACCTATGGGCAGCACATAATCTGCCTGAAACAGATATTCTCGTTGTTTTTCGGTCGTATTGGTTTCCTCACGGGGTAAGGCAATGTCTGCTTCCGAAGAATTGTTGTAGCGCACAGGCTCGTTAATAAACGTACGTTGATCTTCACGATCTACGTCATACTGCACGTCTGCAGTAAGTTCATGACCTTCATCGTTAAAGCGATTAACGTAATTAAGGGCAAACTGATAACTCTCGTCATCTTCATTTTGAAGTTCACGACGTATTGTACCTACCCGTGGGTCGTTACCCAGAAAATAATCGTTTTGGTTTGTGGTTAAATCGTCGTCATTTCCTGTACGGTAAAAAACCGAACCGGTTACAGAAGACTGATCATTAAGGTAATATTCAAGTCCGAGGTTTCCGTTAAAGCCGCGGTTTATACGATCATACTTTCGGTCTTCCACGTTACGGTCGTAAGGCACATTGTCCAGAAAAGCATCTTCACGTGCTTCGAAATAACGTGTGTCGAAAAAAGCATTACCCGGACTTTCGCGATAGCGATAACCCAGAGTGTTGAAAATATTGAACTTTTGAGTACGGTAGTTTAAGTTGGAAGAAACACTGGCGTTGTCAGGGTGGCCACCGCTTAACTGAAATGAACCATTAAAGCCCAGCGTTTTTTCTTTACGTAAAATGATATTTAAAATACCTGCTGTACCTTCGGCATCGTAACGGGCAGAAGGTGAAGTGATTACTTCTACTCGTTCTATGGCATCTGCCGGAAGCTGTCCCAAAACATCGGTACTTCCAAAACCTGCAAGAGCAGAAGGCTTCCCGTTAATGAGGATACGTACGTTTTCATTTCCGCGTAAACTGATACCGCCTTCAACGTCAACCGAAACCGAAGGAACATTATTAAGCGCATCGCTTACGGTACCACCGGCTGTGGTAAGATCTTTACCAATGTTGTAAATCTTTTTGTCCAGACGTACATCAACAGTTGTGGTTTCGGCAACTACGGTAACTTCTTCCAGATCGGAAGCAGCAAACTCGAGCTGAATTGTACCTAAATTTAAATCGCTGCTAATGGTACGCTCTATATTAAGAGGCTGAAAGGAAATGTATTCAATTTTTAAGGTATAGGTCCCGGCGGGTACTTCGATTCTGAAATTACCGGACATATCTGTAATTCCTCCTTCAACATCCTGAGCGCTGTTCTTATCTTTTACAGTAATCGTCGCGTATTCCAAAGGAACTCCTGCAGCTTTATCTACGACTTTACCGGTAATGGCAAAATCTTTTCCTTGCTGTGAGAAAAGGGCATAAGAGCTTAGACACAGTAGTGTCAGCAAAATAAATTTATTCATAGTCAATTTTTGGTTTCGCTAGTTAGACTAGAATAATAAGATAGGTTTAACCGGGATGCGGTTAAAATTCTGTTAAAGGAGTTTCAAATTATTTGAACAGCTCGTTAATGTTTTCGGGAGGTCGGCCTACAACAGCTTCATTGTTTTTTACAACAATAGGTCGCTCGATGAGTTTGGGATGATCTACCATCGCCTGAATGATTTCCTTGTCAGACAGTTCTCTGTTTTTGAATTGTTCTTTCCAAACAGTTTCGTTTTTACGCACAAGCTCAATGGGCTTTAGGTTTAATTTTCCCAAAATTGCAGCCAGCTCCAGATAGGAGGGTGGGTTATCCAGATATTTTACAATTTCAAATTCTTCACCGGAAGCATCAACAATAGCAAGACCTTCACGGCTTTTTCGGCATCTGGGGTTATGATAGATTTTAAGCATAATTACAATTCGTTACTGGTTTCCTTTTGACCGGTCATCATCAGATAGGCTTTAAGAAACGCGTCAATATCACCGTCCAAAACCGCATCGGTGTTTCCGGTTTCTTCTCCCGTACGTACGTCTTTTATAAGTTTGTAGGGGTGCAACACGTAATTGCGGATCTGAGAACCCCATTCAATGGCTTTTTTCTCGGCTTCAATTTCATCACGTGCGGCCTGACGTTTTTTAAGTTCAATCTCATAAAGTTGAGACTTCAGCATTTGCATGGCTTTTTCCCGGTTTTCAAGCTGTGAGCGGGTTTCACTATTGTGAATAACGATTCCGGTAGGGTGGTGGGTCAGGATAGCTTTGGTTTCCACCTTATTTACATTTTGGCCACCGGCGCCCGATGAACGCGCAAAGTCCCAGCTGATGTCTGCCGGATTGATGTCTATCTCAATACTGTCATCTGCCAGCGGGTAAACATAAACCGAAGCAAAAGAGGTATGCCGCTTGGCGTTACTGTCAAAGGGTGATATACGTACCAGACGGTGCACCCCATTTTCGCTTTTTAGCCAGCCAAAGGCGAAAGGTCCGTCGATTTCCAGTGTTACCGTTTTTACCCCGGCTACATCACCTCCCTGGTAGTTGAGTTCTTTGATTTTGTAACCGTTTTTTTCGCTCCACATCAGATACATACGCATCAGCATAGAGGCCCAGTCACAACTTTCGGTACCACCGGCACCGGCAGTAATCTGAAGCACGGCGCTTAAATCGTCACCTTCTTCAGAAAGCATGTTCTTAAATTCAAGACCTTCAATAAGCTTGCTGGCTTTTTCGTACTGATTGTTAACCTCACTTTCGGAAGCTTCTCCCTCTTTATGGAACTCCAGTAAAACCTCAAGCTCTTCAGTCAGGATAATACCTTTTTCATAATCCTGAACCCAATTTTTCTTTTCACGCAGATTGCGCATAAAAATTTCGGCTTCTTTTGGGTCGTTCCAAAAATTGGGATCAAAGGTTTTTTCCTCTTCGTTTTGTATTTCGATACGTTTCTGGTCAATACCTAAATGCACGCGTAACGCTTCTAAGCGTTGCTTAAGATCTTTGACCTGATCGCTTGTAGTCATAGTATATACTCTTTTGCGAAAGTTACTATTTTCCGTACAAAAGCTGGCCTAACAAAATGCGAAGCTTCTGCAAAACCGGTAAAATAGATTAGAATTTAGCGCTAAACTGCTTGCGTAGTTGTTGTTGCTGCTGTTGCTGTTGCTGCTGCCATTGCATCTGAAAGTCCAGTTGCTGCTGATTTGCACGATCGTCAAAACCCTGAGATTGAGACTGTGTAAAAACATCAGGCGCATTTTCTTCACGGGCAAACACTTCTACACTGTATTCGGTAGAATTGGTAGAAGACGAGGTGTACAGGACGCCTTTAATGGGTGAACAATCGCTATAGTCTTTGCCGTGAGCCACTTTGATGTGGTTTTCGAGAGCGATAAGGTTATTGGTGGGATCAAAGCCCAGCCAGCCTTTTTCGGGAATATAACATTCTGCCCAGGCGTGCATTTGAGAATCGCCTTTATACCCATTTCCCTGATGCAGATACCCGGAAGTATACCGTGTAGGGATTTTATTTTTTCGGGCAATGGCCAAAAACAAGTGTGTAAAATCCTGACACACGCCTGCGCCACGCGCTACGAAATCTTCAGGGGTGCTTCGGATATCTGTAACCTGTTGTTTGAATTTAAAGTTTGTAAACAACCAGTTGTTGAGCTGTTGCAGATTGTCAAAAACCGAACGGTTTTCTTCAAATTCAAAACTCAGTCCGGCACCGGGATAGCCGGTAAGCTCGGTCGAATTCAGGAATTGCTCATGGGTAATTCTAAAATCCAGACTGTTGATCAGCTCGTAATGCTCCGCATTGTAAATACTGTCTAAGGCCGAAAAAGGGTTTACTTCTTCTTTACGAACAATAAAATTGGCTTCAAAATCAATTGATTTAAAGGCTTTGCGCTGTATGACGCGGTAGATATTGAAGTTTAGCGAATTTGTAGACTCTTCGGTAGCCGCGTTTAGGGAGTTTTTAAACTCAGCGAGACGCAGTTTTTGCGATTCGTTGTCCTGCGGAGCGATTAAAAATTGCCACAAGGCATCAGTAACCTCAGTCTCGTAGCTATTTTTGGCCTTATATTTTATGGTGTATTCCACTTTATGGGATTTAGAGTATACAAAAATACAGAAAACAATGGCTCTCTTTCAGTTAATTCGACCAACGGCAACTACCTGAAGACGGAAGTTATAAACAATTCAGTCAGAGGGACTATAGCTCTTTGAAAATATACGTATTACCTGTTTTTTATTACCGAATCTGGAAGTATTCTTTTTCTATTTTTTTTGCAATTTCAAATAAGGTGTTTTGAATGTCTTCTATAAAGGATTCGATATTACCTTCAATAGTGTCAATGGTTTTGTAGCAGTATTCGGCGTGTGTCCTTCCGATTAAAAATGCAGCGGAATCCTTTCGTGGGTTTTTATCCAGATTGAGTTGTTCAATGTGTTTTTTAACCTGTACGAGACTGTTCATTACCGAACGCGGGCAATCGTCATTGAGGATTAAAAATTCAAGCGTGGTAATGCTCGTAGGGGTTTTACGGTAATGCCGGCGCATCATATCGTAAGATTCGATACATTTTAGCAGCGTTGTCCATTCATAACTCTTGCTGAACTTATCATCATACCCGCCCTGAGCATTTAGCGCATCGTAATATTTAGCCTGAATGATACGCACTACCTGAGTAGCCCGTTCGATATTTACACCCAGCATAATAATGGCATAAACTTCGTCATGCAACAGCGTACCTCTGATTTTTCCGCGTAAAACCGCCGTGGCTTCGGTGACCTGGGTTGTGAAGTCATACAGGCCTTTTCTTACGAAAAAATCGGCGTCGTAGCGCAGTACAAAATGATAGAATTTATTCAGGGATTCATACAGTTCTGTAGAGATAAGATCCCGCGCCCCATTGGCATTCTCCCGGGCATACTTAACCGCATTGATGATCGAGTAGGGAGCTTCCGGATTTAAACCTATATCGTAAAATACATTTTCTTCGGTTAACTCATAATCCTCATCAACAGGACCATTGGCCATAAACAACAAACTGTGAAGAACGTGGTTTCGGGATTGGGATTTATCGTTGGGAGCATCCAGTGATGAGAAATAATTTACGTTTAGATAGCGCGCAAGATGTTCAGAACGTTCAATATAGCGCCCCATCCAGAATAAATTATTAGCGACTCGTGCAAGCATAAATTATGAGTTTTAAGAAGATTTTTGGTTAGTGGTGTAATTCGTTTTTTAGGATTTCTTTTTTAAAACCCAGGTATCTTTAGAGCCGCCGCCCTGTGAGCTGTTTACAATAAGATTGCCTTTTTTAAGTGCCACACGGGTGAGTCCTCCTTTTAAGACAAATTCTTTATTGGCGCCCAGCAGGCAAAAAGTTCTCAGATCGACATGCCGCGATTCAAAAGACTCGCTTTCTTCAATATAGGTCGCGTGTACCGAAAGACTCATAATGGGCTGCGCAATATACTTACGCGGACTCGCCTGAATGGTTTTCTTTACTTTTTCAATCTCCTCTTTAGTAAGTCTGTTACCAATGGAGATGCCGTAACCTCCGGCTTCATCTACCGGCTTGATCACCAGCTTGTCTACATTTTCCAGCACGTATTTCAGTTCGTCAGGGCGACTGCAGTGGTAGGTGTGTACGTTATTGAGAATAGGCTCTTCATTGAGGTAATACTTAATGATTTGCGGCATATAGGTATATACGGCCTTATCGTCTGCAAAGCCGGTACCCGGAGCATTGACCAGACATACATTTCCTTTTTTATAGGCCGAAAACAAGCCCGGTACACCCAAAGCAGAATCGGGTCTGAACTCTAACGGATCGAGAAATGCATCATCAATACGTCTGTAAATCACATCTACACGCTCGGGACCCTTGATGGTTTGCATATAAACGAAATCATTCTCCACAAACAAATCCCGGCCTTCAACCAGCTCAACACCCATAGCTTTTGCGAGATACGAATGCTCGTAATAAGCTGAGTTGTAAACACCCGGCGTAATCACTACACAGTTGGGCTCATCTACTCCTCGCGGCTTAACGGTTTCCATCATTTCGAGCAGGTTTTGCGCATAATCGGTGACCGTATGGGCGTTATAATGATTAAACACGCCAAACAAAGCCCGTTTTAAGGCCGTACGGTTACAAATCACATAACTCACCCCGCTTGGGCAACGTATGTTGTCTTCAAGCACATAATATTTACCATCACTGTGTTTGATCAGATCGGTTCCCGAAATGTGATTGTATATGCCTCCCGGAGGATCAACTCCTATCATCTGATGCAGGTAATTTGCTGATGATGTAATGAGATCGAGCGGGACAATACCCTGCTTGATGATTTTTTTATCGTGGTAAATATCCCATATAAAGTGGTTGAGCGCCTTGCTGCGCTGCAGAACACCGCGTTCTATGACTTCCCATTCTTTGGGGTCTATGATTCTGGGAAAGAGGTCAAAAGGGAATATTTTTTCTTTGGCTTCATTCTCGCTATAAACCTGAAATGTAATTCCCTGATTGAAGAAGGAAGCTTTTGCCTTATCGTTAAGCCGGGCATAATCCTGACTGGAATGCCCACTATATAAATCAAATAAGGTTTGGTAGACCTTTTTTACATTTCCGTCTTCGTCGAAAATTTCATCATAAAACTTAGGGTCTTTTTCGTAGGACGAAAAAATGGATTGGGTTTGTGACTGTGACATGTAGTGATTAGTTTGTTGTTAAAATAAGGATTAAAAAGCAAAAGAGCTCATACCATTCACATATTTATAACTGCTTTTTTTTGAGATAAATACAATTTTTTCTTTTGTAAATCGGAATTCGGCAATTTTCAGGAAGCTATATGCTGCTGCCGTTTTACAGCTTTTTTTGGTTATTTTTAAAGCCATATATCTAAAGAATGAAAAAACTCCTTCCTGTTTTACTGCTGCTTTGTCTGAATACGCTCTCTGCGCAATTTTTGGAAACCAAAAAAAATCTCAGGACCCAGGATGGGTTTTTTAAGTTTCATTACGACGAAAAAAACGATGCGATTTATCTGGAAGTCGACAAACTCGATGAAGAATTTATCTATGTCCATGCGCTTAAAAGCGGACTGGGTTCTAACGACATAGGTCTCGATCGTGGGCAGTTGGGCGGTACAGCCATCGTAGAATTCATTAAAGCGGGCAACAAGCTGCTGCTGGTGCAGCCCAATCAGGATTACCGTGCTGTAACAGAAAACGAAGCCGAGCGAAAATCGGTTGAGGAGGCCTTTGCCAAATCGGTTTTATATGGTTTTGAGATTAAAGAAACTCAGGGCAGTACCTATATAATAGACTTTACGCCTTTTTTAATGGAAGACGCACACGGCGTTGCAGATCGCATTAAGGCCAATAAAGAGGGTACCTATAAATACGACAAGGAAAAAAGCGCTTTGGCTTTAGAGAATACCAAAGCTTTCCCTAAAAATGTGGAATTTGAGGCTTTGCTTACATTTAAAGGCAGCCCTGAGGGGCGCCTGCTTCGCAGTGTTGCCCCGGATGCTTCCTTGATTTCGGTAGTTCAACACCATTCTTTTGTGCAATTACCTGAAGCGGGATATGAACTTCGGGCCTTTGATCCGCGCTCCGGTGCGATCTACACGCAATACAAAGATTATGCTACTCCGGTTCAGGAACCTATTGACAAACGCTTAATCATCAGACACCGGCTTGAAAAGAAAAACCCCGAACTTGAAGTCAGTGAGCCGGTAGAACCCATTATTTACTATCTGGATCCCGGTACTCCCGAGCCGGTGCGATCGGCTTTGCTGGAAGGTGCAGGCTGGTGGAATCAGGCTTTTGAAAGTATAGGATACCAGAATGCGTTTCAGGTTAAAATGCTGCCGGAAGATGCAGATCCGCTTGATTTGCGCTACAATGTCATTCAATGGGTGCACCGCAGCACCCGCGGCTGGAGTTATGGGGCCAGCGTTACCGATCCGCGTACCGGAGAGATTTTAAAGGGGCATGTAAGTTTGGGAAGTTTGCGCATCCGTCAGGATTTTATGATCGCTCAGGCTTTGATGAATCAACCTTTTGCCGAATCTAATGATAATTATGAGCCTATGCTCGATCTTGCTCTGGCCCGTATTCGCCAGCTTTCGGCACACGAAGTAGGGCACACCCTTGGTTTTGCGCACAATTTTGCCGCCAGTGTTAACGACCGCGCTTCGGTGATGGATTATCCGCATCCTGCGATTCAGCTTAAAAACGGAGTAGTTGATTTTAGCGATGCTTACGCTACCGGAATAGGGGTTTGGGATAAAGTAACCGTGGCTTACAGTTATGGCGATGTTCCTAAAGGTATGACCGAATCCTGGTATCTAAATAAAGTTTTGGAAGATGCTGAGGCTAAGGGACTGCGCTTTATCACAGACAGCGATGCCCGGGCTGCAGATGGTGCCCATCCTGATGCCCATTTATGGGATAACGGAGCCAATGCCGCTAAAGAGCTCGAATCGGTATTGGCGCTTCGCGAAAAAGCCATTCAAAATTTCAGCATAGCAAATATTCGCAGCGGGGAGCCGCTTACGGTTCTGGAGGATGTGTTTGTGCCGCTCTATTTTTACCACAGGTATCAAACCGAAGCAGCGGTAAAACGTATTGGTGGCCTGCGTTATACCTACGCGGTACGGGGTGATGAACAGCAGCAAATACGAAGCTATGTTTCGGCAAAAGAGCAGGAAGAAGCACTTGACGGGGTACTTAAAACCCTTGATGCTGAAGTGCTTGCCATCCCGAAGTCCAAATTGGATTTGTTTCCGCCAAGGGCTTTTGGATATAACCGAACCCGTGAAAGCTTTAAGGGCAATACCGGTGTCACTTTTGATCCGCTGGGTGCTGCTGAAACCGCAGCCGATTTTACACTTGATTTTCTGCTGAATGCCGAGCGGGCAAACCGTCTGGTAGCACAGCATGCGGTAGATGCAGAGCTTCCGGCCTTTCAGGAAGTTTTAGATGCCCTGACGGCTAAAACCTTTGGTCAAAAACCGAATGATTCCTATCTGGCAGAAGTGCAACGCAGCATCAATTACCGGGTTTTAGAGCATTTGAAGCAACTGATGGTGAATCCTGAAGCCATTCCGCAGGTAAAAGCAGCAGTATTGAAAAGCCTTTCTGACCTGGCAATGCAAAATTTAAAATTTGAAGATGCAGATGTGCGTTATCTGGCCTGGCAGATCGGAAAATTCATCGAAGATCCGGACGAGTTTAAGCCGGTTTCGGCTCCTAAGATTCCCGATGGTTCACCTATTGGCAGTTTTGAATGCCTAAATAATTAATTCATGACCCACGAAGAAATTGTACAGAAACTACCCTATGGACCTCCGTTTTTGTTTGTAGACCGCATTACCGAGGTTTCTCAAAAACACATCAAAGGGGAGTATATGTTTAAAGATACCTGTGATTTTTACAAAGGCCACTTTGTAAATTTTCCGGTTACACCCGGTGTAATCCTGATTGAGTGTATGATGCAAATAGGACTTGTGAGCCTGGGCATTTACCTGCTTCGCGATAAAAATTTCGATTTAAAATCAACTGCAACCGTGGCTGTGGTTGAGCATCAGGCCCGGTTTTTAAAGCCGGTTTTTCCTAATGAAAATGTTACCGTTGTTTCTGATTTGGAATATTTTAGGTTTCATAAGTTAAAGTCACAGGTTAAGATGCTCAACGCTGCTGGAGAAGTGGTTTGTCAGGGTGTTTTTTCAGGAATTTTAAAACCCGGCGATGCAAAATCATAGAGTGGTAGTAACAGGTCTGGGCGTTTGTGCTCCTAATGGGGTGGGTGTACCGGCCTTTAAAGAAGCGATTGAAAACGGTAAAAGCGGAATACGTTTTTACAGCGAACTCGAAAAACTGAATTTTTCCTGTCAGATAGGAGGGATGCCGCTTATTTCGGAAGCGGTGAAATCCAAATATTTTACGCCTTTACAGCTGCGCAATTTTAATGCTGCAGGTATTCTGTATGGGGTGGCTGCCGGGATTGAAGCCTGGCAGGATGCCGGCCTGAAGATTGATGATGAGCAGTGCGATTTTGACAGCGGGACCATCTTTGGCGTGGGCACCTTAGGGGTCGACAAATACCGGGAGAGCATTTATAAGGTCGATGAGGGCAATACCCGGCGCCTGGGCAGTACCAGTGTGCAGCAAACCATGAGCAGCGGGGTAAGCGCATATTTAGGCGGAATGCTCGGTCTGGGCAATCTGGTCACTACCAATTCTTCTGCCTGTACTACCGGTACCGAGGCGGTTTTACTGGCTTACGAGCGTATCAAATACGGGAAGGCAAAGCGTATGCTGGCCGGAAGCACCAGCGATGGCGGCCCTTATGTGTGGTGTGGTTTTGACGCCCTGCGCATTTTACCTTCTAAATACAACGACAAACCGGCAAAAGCTTCCCGACCTATGGCGGCAGACGCCAGCGGTTTTGTACCGGGAAGCGGTGCGGGCGCTTTGGTTTTAGAAAGCCTGGAAAGCGCTCAGCAGCGCGGTGCGACGATTTATGCCGAAATTTTGGGTGGCCACAGCAACAGCGGCGGGCAGCGGCAGGAGGGCTCGATGACGGCTCCTAATCCCATTGCGGTGAAGCGTTGCATCAGTGATGCGCTAATTCATGCCGGGATTGAAGCTTCAGCTGTAGATGTGATCAACGGGCATCTTACGGCTACCACTAAAGACGACCTGGAAATACAAAACTGGAGCGAAGCTCTGGGGCGCAAGGGGGCAGATTTTCCTTATATCAACTCGCTAAAAGGAATGACCGGGCATTGTCTGGCCGCCAGCGGCAGTATTGAGTGTGTGGCTTCGGTATTACAATTGAAGCATCAGTTTTTGTTCCCCAACATCAATCTGGAGCAGGTGCATCCTGCAATCGCAGCTCAAATTTCGGAGACGCGTATTCCCAGAACCAAAACCGATCTGCAGTTTAATATTCTGGCAAAAGCCAGTTTTGGTTTTGGGGATGTAAACTGTTGTCTTATTTTTAGCACCTTTCAGTCTTAAGCGATTTTTTCGAAGCTGAAAAAAAACCAAATTGAATTAGAAACAAACACCCTAAATTTCGCAACAGCGAAAACTAAAAATCTTATGAATCAGGAAATCTATTCGAAACTTAAAGACATCATCAAACCCTATCTGCCGGAAGATGTAAATCCCGAAAGCATTGAACCACAGAGCCATTTGGTGAATGATTTAAACATCAACTCTACCCATCTGGTAGATATTGTGCTGGATGTGGAAGATGCATTTGATATCACCATTGAGGATGATGAACTCAACAAAATGGATACGGTTGCTGCCTCTATTGCGCTTATTGACGAAAAGTTAGCGACTCGTTAAAATTACCGCCACTGCGTTAAGGGTCGTTAAAAACCGCTGCAAAGCTCCTTAAATCGGTTATCTTTCAATAAAAAGTAACCATGGAAAAAATCAAGAAAACGACACCTACCCAATATGACATTATGGAAGACATCAAAACACGCTGGAGTCCGCGTGCTTTTGACGACGAACCCATTTCAGAATCTGAAGTAAAATTACTGCTGGAAGCAGGAAGATGGGCTTCAAGTTCTTACAATCAGCAGCCCTGGCGCGTTATTTATGGCCTCAAGGGAGATGCGGTTTACGATCGCATTATGGAATGCCTGATTCCTTTTAATCAGGATTGGGCCAAAAATGCTCAGGTACTGATGGTAACGGCCTATAAGAAAACCAATAAAGACGGGGAGGAGTATTTTCACGCGCTTCACGATTTAGGTCTGTTTATGGGCAACGTAGTGATTCAGGCCAATCATACCGGGATTGCCGCACATCAAATGGGTGGTATTGATCAGGAAAAAGCCCATCGCGAATTTCAATTTACCGATGATTACGGCATTGCTACCGCGGTTGCTTTTGGCAGATACGGGGGCGATGTAGAGAAGCTTCCGGAATCGTTGAGAGAACAGGAGCTGGAAACCAAACGTTCGCGTATGGATATCGAAGACTTTGCCTTTAACGGAAACTTTAAATCAAAAAGCTAGATTATGAAACGTATCGTATTTGGATTGATGCTGGTTTTTTTCAGCCTTAACACCGTTGCTCAGGTGCAGCATTATGAGGTCAAGCCCCAACATATTGAGAAGGCAGCAGATTCTTTGACCCAGATTTATTCCGCCAAACTGGGGATGACTCCCAAGCAGGACTTGCTTTTCAAATCGAGTCTGGAAGATTTTCTGCTTTTGCGCGAGGAAGTGAGTCAAAAGAAATCCGGAAAGGCCAAACTCGAAGATCTGACCCGTGTTTATGTTGAGGAAAGTAGCAAGATGAGTGAAATTCTCACCGAGTATCAATTTGAATTGTACGAAAAAATAAAGCCGGGAATTCAGCCTGTCGACACTGTAGAAAAGGACTGATACGCTCTCTTTCATCTATAAAAAAGCCCCGTATAAAATTTGTACGGGGCTTTTTATATGCTAACAATCAACAGTATTAATTGTGATCGCCTTTTTCGGGCTTCTCTATAAAGTGTTCTTTTTTGGTTGTACTGCTTATGGTAGGCTCTTCGTGCATCATTTTCTTTTCTAAGCCTGCGCTGTCAACACCCAAAAATTCCTGAGCTTCGGTAGGATTTACGATTTGCTTCATCGCATCTCCGTGAATAAGAATAGGATGCGCCAATAACTCCGGTCTGTGCTCGATGATTTTGATATAATCATTCTCATCATAATCTGCAGTTTTGATTTCGTCATCATCAGACACGTTTTCAAAACTCAACAAGCCTTTTACATCGGTATTTAAACCATCAGCCAGTTCGGCCCATTGGGTTCCGGTAAGGGGCGTTTTGGCGATATCAATCGCCTGAAGCTCTTTATCCTTGATCGCAGATGCGTGTGCAAACGTACGCTCACCCACGTGATTCTGGCTGTTGTAAATCAGCGTTATTTGATTTTCATCTCTTGCAATTGATTTCATATTCCGGGTTTAGTGGTGAGACTTCATTTTTTCTTTACGCTTCTTCAACTGGCTGTCGAGTTCGCGTACCGTAGTTTTTACCGACTCGTAAAAGTCTTTTGAACTGTGTTCGGCAAACAGGCGAGGGCCGGGAGCACTTAAACGTATACCGGCAATTTTTCCGGTTTCATCGCTGGAGGTATTTTCCATTTTAAAGAAAACATCTGCGCGTATGATAAAGTCATATTTATGCACGAGTTTTTCAATCTGCTCTTTTGCAAATTCTTCAAGGGCACCGCTGGCCGTTACATCGTGGTATTCAAAATTAATGTTCATATATAGAAATTTTTTGATTTATCTTAAAGTTACACATTAGCGGGGCCTACTCAATGCACTTTAGGCTTTCTTTATAACCTCTGTTAGCGAAGCCTTAACACTTTAGGGAAGTTCTTCAGCCTCAGGTGTGTGATTTTCAGGATTTTCGTCCTGTTTGATGTAAATGGAAGCTAAAATCCCGCTTACCAGTGAAACCACAATCACCGCCAGGGACAACCATTCGGGCACTTCAATCATATGCGAGAAAATCATTTTAAGTCCCACAAAGGCGAGAATCACCACCAGGCTGTAATTGATAAAACGGAATTTCTGAATCATTCTTGAAATCAGGAAATACATAGACCGAAGTCCAAGAATGGCAAAAATGTTTGAAGTAAAAACAATAAACGGATCTGCCGTTATGGCCAGAATCGCGGGGATACTGTCCAGAGCAAATAAAATGTCGGTAAGTTCAATAACGATTAATGCCAGAAACAGGGGAGTGGCGGCATTTTTTCCGTTTTCTAAAAGAAAAAACGCGTGTCCTTCTATACGGTTGGTAACCGGAAAGAGTTTCTTGATGTATTTGTAAATTGCAGAATCCTGTGGATCATATTCATCATTATCTGATTTAAACATGGTATAGGCCGTATACAGCAGAAACGCGCCAAACACATAGATAATCCATTCAAACTTATTGATAAGCGCCACACCAAAAACGATCATCAATGCTCTGAAAATGATGGCTCCCAGAATTCCCCAGAACAATACCCGATGCTGGTATTTTGGCGGAATGGCAAAAGAGGAAAAGATTACTGCGATCACAAATACGTTGTCAATACTCAGGGAGAGTTCGATGAGATAACCGGTAATGTATTTGAGCACGGCGGTGTTTGCCGAAATACCCGTGGGATTATCTACCATCTCTGCATTAAACAACCAGTAAATAATACCGCTAAAAGCCATTGCCAGCGTAAACCAAACTGCGGTCCAGATACCGGCCTCTTTACTTTTAATGACGTGATCGTTTTTATTGAAAACACCCAGGTCAAGGGCAAGACAGATGAGAATGAAAGCTATAAAAAGAGCCCAAATAAGCATAAAAAAATAATTTTAGGGTTAAAATGCCTGAAGTATTCATGAAGCATCAGAGCCTTGATACTAAAGGGGTTGCGGCTTCTGATCCGGTTGAATTATATCAGGTCTAAATATACTATAGTTTAAAAGCTTTATGGCGTAATAGATTCTAAATTGCTGTTAAATAATTGTGGTTTCAGGGCTTTCTCTCTAATTTTTAACAACCAAAATAAAGAATCTAATCTATGAAACCCTTAAACGTTACTCAAAAACTCATCAATGATCATCTTGTTGCAGGCGAACTCGAGCCCGGCAAGGAAATAGGATTAAAAATCGATCAGGCTTTGCTTCAGGATGCTACCGGAACACTGGTACAGTTGGAGCTTGAGGCGATGAACCTTAAAAAAGCCAAGATCGAAGTTGCTGTGCAATATGTAGACCACAATCTGCTGCAAACCGATTTTAAGAACGCTGACGACCATGCCTTTTTACACAGTGCCGCTCAGAAATTTGGACTTTGGTTTAGCCGTCCCGGTAATGGGGTGAGCCATCCCGTACATATGGAGCGTTTCGGCAAACCCGGAAAAACCCTTGTAGGTAGTGACAGTCATAGTTGTGCAGCCGGTTCGCTGGGGATGCTGGCCATAGGTACCGGAGGTCTTGACGTGGCAGCTGCCATTGCAGGTGAGCCTTATTTCGTTAAAATGCCGAAAGTAATGGGCGTAAAACTCACCGGAAAATTACCGGATTGGGTAAGTGCCAAAGACGTCATTCTCGAAATGCTGCGCCGTCATGATGTAAAAGGAGGCGTTGGGAAAATTATAGAATATTATGGTGAAGGTCTGAAGCACTTAAGCGCGATGGACCGTCATGTCATTGCCAATATGGGTGCCGAACTGGGCGCTACGACTACCGTTTTCCCCAGTGATCAGGAAACCAAACGATTTTTAAAGTCTCAGGGACGTGAAGAAGACTGGATTGAACTGGTAGCCGATGAAGGCTGTGAATACGAGCTGCACGATCATATCGAGCTTGACAAGCTGGTGCCGCTTATCGCGTTGCCTACCAGCCCCGGCAATGTGGTTCCGGTAAGCGAGGTGGCCGGAAAATCGATTTCTCAGGTGGTGATTGGCTCTTCGGCAAACCCGGGATTACGGGATTTTTGGATTGCCGGTGCGATTGTAAAAGGCAAATCGGTTAATCCCGATGTGTCTTTTGATATCAATCCTACCAGCCGCCAGATCATTCAAAATATGATAGATACCAAGGCTTTTGCCAATTTGATCACAGCCGGTGCCCGTTTCCACCAGAGTGGATGTATGGGTTGTATCGGGATGGGGCAGGCGCCCGCCAGCGGTACCATAAGTCTGCGTACGATGCCGCGTAATTTCCCCGACCGCTCGGGTACCAAAGATGATCAGGTGCATTTATGCAGCCCCGAGACCGCGGCAGCTTCCGCACTGACGGGTAAAATTACCGATCCACGGGATCTGGAGAAATTATACGACATGAAATACCCGCAGTATGAGGACCCCGAGCTGCACATCATCAATATGGATATGCTGGTGCCGCCGGCTGAGGATGGCAGTAAAGTCGAACTCAAAAAAGGACCGAATATCAAGTCGTTGCCGCATATAGACGCGCTTCAGGATGACTATAAAATTCCTGTTTTATTAAAAATGGGAGATAATATTTCTACTGACGAAATTTTAAAAGCCGGTGCCGAGGTACTTCCGTTTCGGTCTAACCTGCCTGAAATCAGCAAGTATAGCTATACCGTAATTGACGAAACCTTCTACGACCGGGCTATGGAAACCAAAGAGCAGGAGGGAGGCCACATTGTTGTTGCCGGAGAGAATTACGCCCAGGGCAGTAGCCGGGAGCATGCCGCTTTGGCCCCCAAATATTTAGGACAGGTGGCTGTAATCGCCAAAAGTTATGCGCGTATCGCGTGGCAAAACCTGGTAAATTTCGGTATTCTTCCATTGGAATTTGAGAATCCCGACGATCTGGAGAAAATCGAACAGGGCGATACCGTAGCGTTTAAAAACCTGCGTCAACTGGTGGAAAACCGGGATACGATTGAGGTAATCATTAAAAAGAAAACCGGTGAAATTTCGATTCCTACCAAACATACTTTAAGCGATCGTCAGATTCGTGTGTTGCTCAAAGGAGGTATTATCAATGATTTTAAAGAAAAACTTTCGGCGTAAACGAGCTTAGGCTTGCACACCAGGCATACAAAGGAAACGAAGCCTTGATGTCGAGGCATCCCGATCGCTATCGGGATCGACTGAAACATCCTTTGGCGGTGCCAATAAAATTATTTGATAACAAAATTTAGGGACGGATGCTGAAAAACCTGGCGTATTTTAGTGTCCGTCTTTATATATAAGACCAAAAAAAGCTATGAAACAAAACCAACACGAGGATTTTATGCGAATGGCCATCAGTTGGGCCGGTAAGGGTAAAGCTGCCGAAGGCGGTGGCGCTTTTGGTGCGGTGATCGTCAAAGACGGAAGCATCATCGCCGAGGGCCATAACCGGGTAGGGGCTACTACAGACTGTACCCAGCACGCCGAACTCGCAATGATACAGGAGGCCTGTAAAAAACTCGGATCAAAAAGTCTGAAAGGCTGCGTCCTGTACACGAGTTGCGAACCCTGCCTGATGTGCCTGGGAAGCACGCGCTGGGCTGAGCTGGACATGGTGTATTATGGCGCTTCGGCAGCCGATGCCAAAGCAGCCGGTTATGTGTACAGCGACCTCTTTTACAACTCGCATACCGGCAAACGTCACGTAGAATTTAACTTAAAACAGTTGCTGCGCGATGAAGCCGTAGCCATCTGGAACTCCTGATTATGAGCGAAGAAGAAGAAGAAAAACAGCAAAATATAGACAAGGAGCTCGAAAAGGAGGCTCCCAGTGAAGAGTCACAGGCTAAAAGCCATGGGGAGATTCTCAAAGAGCAAATCTGCGAAGGGCAGGAGGTGTACAAGCGCAGCACCAGCAGTATTTTGCTGAGTTCGCTAACCGCCGGGCTTGAGATTGGCTTCAGTTACCTGCTGATGTGCAGCATGTTCTATTACTACACCGGTAAAATGCCCGAAGAAGGGCTTTTTAAAATTTTGGCATTTGTTTATCCGCTGGGTTTTATTCTCGTGGTTTTGGGACAATCGATCCTGTTTACCGAACAGACCTCGCTGCTTACCTTACAGGTACTCAACCGCCAGCGTGATCTGAAGAGCCTGTTGCGGCTTTGGGGACTTGTAATTTTAGGAAACCTCATAGGCGGTTATCTTATTGGTATGGTTTTAATCTGGATAGGTCCCAAACTGGGTATTTTTGACCACGAAACCATCAGAGCCATAGGCGAGCACGTTGCGCATTATGAAAGTTGGGTGATTGTGGTAAGCGCCATTTTAGCCGGGTGGATGATGGGATTACTGTCCTGGCTTATAACCTCGTCAAAAGATACCATCAGCCGCATCGTCATTATTTTTATCATAACCGCAACGATGGCCTTTACCGGTTTACATCACAGTATCATAGGTAATATTGAGATTTTTACAGCCATGATTGTAGGCTCTGAGGTTACGTTTCCCGAGTATTTACGGGTGCAAAGCCTCGCATTACTGGGCAACGCCATAGGTGGCGCATTTTTTGTGGCCTTATTGAAGTACCGCGCCTTTGTCTTTAATGTAAAAGACTATTAGGGTGGAAGCCAAACGCAAAAAATGGTGGTTTTACGGGGCTTTTGGAGCTGTTTTACTGGGTAGTGGCCTGTCTTTGGCTATCGAAAGCAGCTGGTGGAAGCATTCCGATTTACCCAACTGGTATTGGATTGCGGGTGGAACAGCCGGATTAGGCCTCTGCCTGAGCGGTGTGGTTTTGCTGATTAAAGCCGGAATTATTAATAACGAATTAAAAAAATAGAATTATGAAAACACTTGTATTTACGATGCTTACGCTGGTTTTAATTTCCTGCGGAAGCGCCTCACAAGCCGATGCCACCAGCAATCCCGAACTCAACAACTGGGTGAACAACCGCAATTTTACGGTAGAATCTAATTTTGCAATGCCTATGGCGACTACGGCCGTAAATGCGGTGCTTAACACGGGTATTTTAGGTCCCGGAAACACCGGCGCACAAATAAGCCTGATAGGAAACTCCAATCACCTCACTATAAAAGGTGACAGCATCAGCGCCAATCTGCCATTTTTTGGCGAGCGCCGTATGGGTGGGGGGTATGGCACACGCGATAACGGAATCACCATAGACGGACTCATGAAAAATTATAGCGTTGAAACTAAACGCGGTATGTACATCATTCGGTTTTCGGCTAATGACACGCAGGGAAACGAGGCCTATGATTTTGTGGTCAATTTAAGTCCGGGGTTGAGTGCAAATATGTCTGTAAACAGTACGCAGCGTACCAATATGCAGTATCGCGGAACGGTAGAGGCGGTGCAGGAACCGGAAGCAAATTTGTAGTTCAGGATTCCGGGTTACTGATTTATTAGTTCTGATTGCTTGTTTGGGATTTCGGATTTGTTATTTCTGATTTATTGTTGGGGAGCTTACATCTAATAAACTAATATTTTAGTTTATTGGGTTCAACATTCAAGGTTTTAAATTCATAGTCATTGAGAAATTCAAGATTTAAAGTTTAAAATTAAAAATCTTTTAAATGCTCCTTCACGGCAGATGAACGTACGGTCAATTTAAGCGTGTCAGGCTGAGCCTGTCGAAGCCCAGTCGAGAAACCGCCTAAAAACTCTCAAAAATCCCTTTGCTCAAAATTCGCGTATTCGGGACTTAGTCAAAAAATTTTCAAATACGCGATTCTCAGCGATTGCAAGAATTCAAGATTTAAGGTTTAGGATTCAAAGTTATTCTGAAAGTCATTTCGACTGCTAAGGAGAAATCACACTAGAAATTCAAGATTTAAAGTTTGAAATTCAAAATCTTTTAAATGCTCCTTCACGGCAGATGAACATACGGTCATTTCGAGCGTGTTAGGCTGAGCCTGTCGAAGCCCAGTTAAGAAATCAAACACGAAATACAAAATTCAAAATTTAAGGTCATTTCGACTGATAAGGAGAAATCACACAAGCCGGTAAATTATACTAGAATGACTGATGCGATTTCTCAGTCGCTGAAAAAGCTCCTTCGAAATGACTAAAAGAAATCGGGTGTGTCAGGCTGTCCCGAAGCTTTGGGATCTAAGGGCAGTCGTTGAAATGATTGTCAGTTGATATTCCGAATGTCATTTCGAGCGTGTCAGGCTGTCCCGAAATTTCGGGAGTCGAAGCCCAGTCGAGAAACTAGCTGAAAATTCCCAAAAAACATCTTTGCTCAAAATTCGCGTATTCGGGACTTAGGTCAGAAAATTTTCAAATACGCGATTCTCAGCGATTACAGAATTTAATATTTAAAGTTGAAAATTCAAGATTTTCCGAATATCATTTCGCGCGTGTCAGGCTGTCCCGAAATTTCGGGAGTCGAAGCCCAGTCGAGAAATCATACACGAAATTCAAAATTTAAGGTCATTTTGACTGATAAGGAGAAATCACACCAGCCGGTAAATTATACTGGAATGACTGATGCGATTTCTCAGTCGCTGAAAAAGCTCCTTCGAAATGACAACTAATGGCAATTTGGAGTGTGTCAGGCTAAGCTTAAGCCAAGACGAGAAACTGAGACATAGCATAACCGAGTAGAAGCAAAGTGTACAAATACAGATTTCATTGATTAGAGGGTAGCGGTATTATTGTATCGTTTGGCTTAATTGTTATTCTATTTTACATAATATAAATTATAAAACAATTAAGCTATTCTGAAATTCAATCCATCGACTTATGCATTCTCCATTTGAAGCTGATATTGCTACAGGTTATTGATTCTGCTAAATTCAATGCGATCTTAAAAAAGCTTCTACATGTTGGTTTCAACTGATAGCTCCTCAATTCGATTTCTGAAGTATTTGTTCTGTTTGTCTGTTTTATTTGAAAACGTATAAAACTAGTGATTTTTAAAGACTGTGATTCCTATTGCTCAAAATTGGCGTATTCGGGACTTTGGCCGTAAAATTTTCAAATACGGGATTCTCAGCGATTGTGGGAATTCAAGATTTAAGGTTTAGGATTCAAAGTTATTTGGAAAGTCATTTCGACTGCTATGGAGAAATCACACCAGCAGGTACATTGTATTGGAATGACTGATGCGATTTCTCAGTCGCAGAAAACGCTCCTTCGAAATGACTTTAAGAATGGCATCATTAAACTAAAAACATAGTATTGTGTTCTTTTGGTGAGTTCAGTCTGAGATATGGCTAACTGTAGGATTCAAAGTTATTTGGAAAGTCATTTCTACTACTAAGGATAAATCACACCAGCCAGTACACTGTATAAAAATGACTGCTGCGATTTCTCAGTGGCTAAAAATGCTTCTTCGAAATGACATTAAAGAGGAAATGTATAAACTAAAAATATAGTTTTTTAACTGTGCGTTGAGCTCAGCCTCGTATATACCGGGCTGCATGCGAGACTTATTATGGAGGAATCAAGGGCTTTTCCGGGGCGAACGTACGTCTGAACTACGGGACAAACACGGGTGAACCTCGGGTGAACTACGGGTCAACCCTGGTTTAAGATACAGAAAGTGAGGGTTTAGCAGACCGCTATGCATTGCATAGCCTTACCGGCTTCTACCGGTACAAAGTCCGCGTGGAGGAGTTGGCCAAACAGAATTCCCATCCAGATGGTATGGGCTGGCTTTTCTGAAGAGGCTGAAACAGAAGTTTTTGATTGGGGTTTGGATTTAGCCTGTGGATTGCAAAACGGAAGGAAAAACTCCAGTTCCGACGGAATGCTATTTAAAGCTAAAGGTGCCGTATTTAGGGATGTTGTTGTGGGGTTTAAACTAAACTCCGACGGGGTATATTTCTTAAGTTCGTTGTCCCAGCTATATTCGGGGATGCTGACGCAGGTAGCCAGGAGTATCAGATGCGTGGTATTTTTAGGTACGCCGTATAGCTGCTGTTTTTTAAATCCGTTGAATTGAATTTCAATGCCATTGGAGGTTGGCTTGATTTCGGGTTTTAATCCTACACTTGTGCTCCAGTTATTTTTTAAGTTGAGCTGCAGACCGATCAAAGCCTCCGGAAGATTGAGTGCATGGATGCTGCGCTGGCCGGGAACTCCCCTACCCGCTTTGGCGATCTTTTGGCAAGCACCGGTTAATCGGCCGTAAAATTTTAGGTCTTTAAACTGGTTCAGCTGTTCTTCGAGTCCGCTACGGATGGCTTTAGCGTAGGTGGAAGCTCCTCCAAATTCGTTGTTGTTCTGCTTTACGGCTGCAAAGCGCGGATCGTTGTTAATTTGCGCTTTGGTAGGTGCCGCTGCTTTACGACAGATGAGTTTGCCGTTGAGCTTGTAATACGTAATCCCATCTATTGTGCCTGTAAAGGCGCCTAATTTAGAAACCGGTTTTGCCATAGGATTGGATTTGAAGTCTACTAATATACGGCAGGAAAATACAGTTTTTTAATCGTAAGTAATTTATTTTTAGGTATTTATGAATTTGATAATGGGTGTTCGAAAGCGGTTATTAATTATTCGTTATTTCTTATTTATTATTGCCTTTTTTTCAAAGTTTTCCGTTTGAGGTTTACGGTTTTCCGTTTAATTCTGATGTTGCAGGTTGCACGTTTCGGTTTAGTTAAGAAGTGGAATAGGTTTACCTTAATACATATTCATCAACCCATGCAGGCACCAAATTGTGCTTAAACTCTACTTCTGTTCCTTTGAAAATTTCCAGAATGAGGGTTGGAGCATTTTTTGAATTGTCAAATATAAAGGTTCGATAGGTCTTGGATATAGCATCTGAGAGCAATTCCAGGGAACGGTAATAGCGTTCTTCAATCTTAATTGGATCAACCGGATGTCCACCCAATTCAACTCTTTGTTTTACGCGTTCTTTGTTGATAAGAGGAGATTCTGTTGAGATAAAATACAAATAATTCTTGTACCCCTTTTTACTTGAACTATTAAGAAAATCTACTTTGGCAGGATGAGACATTACTGTTTCGAAAGAGAATTTAGAACCACTTTCAAGTAGTACATTGCGAATTAGGTCTGCCAACAAAGCAGCTTCATAGCTGTGCGTTTTTTGATCAGGATTAATTACTGTTGTTCCCTCTATTTTCAGATCAAAGGCATACCCGTCTTTGTGTGCTTTTTTATAAATGGAGTGTTTAGGTATTAAACTCTTCAAACCTCTGGAATTTGCCTCAGATATACCGAATTTGCCTAAATCAAATTGACCAGACTTACTTATTTCGAGTTCGATTTCATCAGCATTAATATAGTAACCTAAGTCAAACCTGCTATCTATTTGTTTTAGAATAGTCGTTTTACCAGACCCATTAGGGCCTGCAAAAACACGAATTCTTCTACCTTTTATGTATTGTAGTTTTGGAGCCAACTTTTACAGTTCTGGGTACGGTATTGACTTTTCGGAGAATAGTTATCTTACCATCAGAGCTCTCTTTGATTATTTTACCATCCTTGAGATAGGTTATAGGTACTTCTTGTGCAATAGAACGTTCAATTGCATTTTTTCCAGATTCAGAAATGAACTCCTTGAATAAACTGTGATGCTTTGGAGTATCTTCGATATAAGCCAGGTACTTCGTTTTTGAAGACCTTGACTTTGGTGAAGTTTGTGAATTTTTGGATGTTTTTTCAGATCGAGACATATTACTAAAATTAAGCTTTTTTCAAGATTCATCCAATTCTGTTTAAACTATTTTTCAAGTTTACGGTTTGTTGTTCCAGATTGTAGTGAGACTTAAGACTTGAGATGTAAGAGGTAAGAAGTAAGAGGTTTTTGGTTTGCTGTTTTCGGTTTTCCGTTGAAGTTACAGGTTGGATGTTAAGGTAGATGTGAGAAGTGAGAAGTAAGAACTAGTACACTGATTACCTGAATTTTAACAGGTTATCCCTTAGGATTAGAATAAAAAGTACACGCGATGCAATCGCGCGGAAACGGTGGGTTGACCGTTTGTAGGGATTTATATGAGAAGTAAGAGGTTCTTGGTTTGCTGTTTTCGGTTTTCCGTTTTCCGTTTGTTGTTTCAGGTTGGAGGTTACAGGTTGTAGTAAGAACTATTTTCCTCATCCCCAGCCTTTCTCCTCCCGAAGGTTTGGGAGAGAAGGTAGCTTCCTCGTTAACTGCAGTGATATTACAATGCCTGATTAGAAGATTCGCTTTTAAGGGAGATTTAGAGGGATGTTTTTAAAAGTGTCAAGTGCGAAGTATAGGTATGGTTTGGTTTTGATAAGACCTATTGTCGATTAAGAGGCAACAAATAACGGCTCAGGTCTTTTTTGTATTTGGGATTTTTCTATCTTTAAACTGGTAACAGGTTGTGCGGAAACCTGTAATTTTACCCCGGCGTGCTTAAGAACCGGTCTGATTTTATGTTTTAAGGCCGTGGGAGCGCTAACCGGAAGCATTAACTTAACCAACTATCCAGCTATGATATCAGATACGCAACATCGAAAGATACACCAGGGACGTAATGTAAAGCGTTTTCGCGAGATGCTGGGGATGAAGCAGAATGCCCTGGCCTACGAGTTGGGCGAAGACTGGAACCAGCAACGGATCTCACTTTTGGAGCAAAAGGAGGTCATTGAGGCTCCCCTACTCTCCCAAATCTCTGAAGCCCTCCATATCCCGGTAGAAGCTATTCAAAATTTTGACGAAGAACAGGCCGTGAATATTATTGCGAATACGTTTGGAGATTATAGTGTTGGTTACCAGAAAAATGACAACCCTGTTTTTAATCCTGTTGATCAGATTCTAAAACTTCACGAGGAGAAAATCGCCCTTTATGAGCGGATGCTTAAGGAAAAAGACGAGATGATGGCCCGATTGGAGCGGTTGATTGGGAAGTGAGGGTTTAGGGATTTGAAATTTAGGGTTGGGGTGATTTGAACTGTTAAGAAGATATCGAAATATCTTATTCGAAGTATTTATATGTTTGAGGAGATTTCTCTATTTCTCAGTCGCTAAGAGTTCAATATTATGCTTTATCCGAAATTCGAAATTTCTTGTAGGTTGTTAATTACCATTAAAATTTCTGTACGTTGAGATTAAACTGAAAGCTCTTTTCGAAACTAAATTATTTGCAAAATCAATCGCAATTTTACTCTCTTGAGTCATTAGTTTTATTAATAACTTGTCAAGTTCTCTGCTTATATAGTAATAATCTAGGTTATCTGATGTAGCTTCCATGATCAACTTTGCTCTATACTCGTAGTCATCACCTTCAAATTTTACTAAATATCTAAGTGCATCATTCATTTCCGTTTTGTCTTTTATTTTACGAAGAGTATTGGAAATCACTTCATAATAAGACTCATCTATATGTTTTATTCTATGAATTAATTTCAATGTATTTTTAAGTACTCCTTGATCTTCAAGTCGAGTATTACTTTCAAGTATTTTTTTCCAAAAAGGTAAAATATATTTCGTTTTTTCGGTGGATTCAACGAATAGATATGAAATCACTGCATTTATTTGTTCTGGACTCCCTTTATCAAATAACAGATTTATGAGACTACCTTTATCATTTAGAGTTTGTCCTTCCCAATTAGCAATGGCGCTGATTACAATTTGTTGAACAAACTCATTAAGCCCACTTTGCCCATTCCTCATTACTATTATTCCAAATTGATAGTGCCCTTCTGTCAAAAGAATATTAAATATATCCTTGTATACAGTCCTATTACGCTTTACATATGATGACATTGCCAGAATCCAATTCTCTTCATCCTGCTTGGGGAACAAATAATTAATATTGGATTTTACCCATTCAATATCCAAATATGCAATTTGAGGCAAATAAGACCCTATATGATGGATAAATGCGTCATTATATTCTTCTTTAATGAATATATTTGAATAGTATTCTTTCAGATCAGGAAACCACTTATCTTTTGAGTCAGATTTATATATACGACCGTAGCGAAGTGACACATTAATTGTTGCTTCCAATACTTTACCTTCTGGACTATTTAATATGTCAAAAAACGGGTCATTATTAAATCTCTGACTTTCAATTCTCAAATCTAAGAGTTCGATACAAAGGTTCTTCGCATCAATTAAGTTTTTTTCAGAAAAATCTCGAGAATCTTGCTTTACTCCAGTTCTTATCAACCAAGCTAAACTTCCAACAAAGGCTCTTTTATTCCTTCCACTTGAATCCCATGGTTTCTTGTAAAGTGCATTTCGGCTTAATTTGAAAGCTGATTCCCAATCTATATCCTTGCCATTTTCAAAGGCTTTTTCCAAACCATAATAAACATCGGGAAGATACATAGTTCCTAGTTTACTCATCGCATCAACATCCTTTATAAAATGAGGGTTTTCTATGAATGCTTTTCGAATTCTTTCTAATTGCCCTTGATATTCACGAGAGGAAATTTCCAATTCCTGACCTTCGATGTAATCTACAAAGGTTCTCGTATCTTTAAGATGTTCTATAAAAGTAGCAGTATCATCTGGGTAATAATACCCAGATGAAATTGAAAAATGAGAATTCCAACCAGGATTTTCTCTTCGGTGTGGATAAATTTCATCAAGTTCATTTCTTTTTCTAGCCACTCTTTGAGAGATTGAACTTTCAGAATTGGCCAATGCATCCAAATATTCTTTCCCAATAAGTGATCTTTGATGTTCTAAATCTTCCTTTGTATTTTCTTCACTCCAGGGTTCTATGTGCATTGTATCTATCCAAAAAAACAAAATATTAATCTCATTATCACTCAATTCTTTCTTATTACGCTGAAGAAGAGTGAAGATTTCATGTTTCATCTCTGTTTTATCCAATGGGTTACCATCGCTCCATTTCCAAAACAACTCGGATAATTGATTATAATGCGTTCCAATGGAATGGATACCAATTCTATTCAATATTGCGTGATCGGACTGTAATAGTTTACTTTCCACAAACTCTTTATTTACTTTAGAGGAATCAAGTATATTTCTTATGAACCTAACGGTAAGAAGGGAAAATGAATTTTTATTCCATAGTTGGTCAGAATCTTCAATCGAGGGTATATGGAAAGATGAGCATTCAAATGGCTTTAATTTACTCAATCTTTTTAAAGTATTTAAAGCACTTAAAGTAAGTTCATCTGGACTAATGAATTCAGCCAGTTGTTCGATTTTGCCTGAATCTATTATTGAAGAAAAGGAATGGGAATCAAAAATCGAATAACTTTCGTCAGGAATCTTCCCCTTATCAGAACTCTCATTTAGCACATAATTAAAAAGAACCTTATCAATAATCGCCATTGCTAGTTCTTTATTCTTGGCATTTATTATTCTTGGAAGTAACCTATTCTCAACAGAATATGAAACTAAGTTTGAATCATTAATTAAGCTCTTTGAAGCAAGAAAATTAACATGACCAACAGTTATCAACTCCAAAGGCAATACAGTGATTATTTCAGAAATAAACCAAGTTCCCCGAACATTCGTCAAATCAATGTTCCTTGTTTTATCAATAAACTCATCCATATTAGAAACAATCAACTTAAGTTCAGGAGTAATTTCATTAATTTCTTGTGCATAGTTATAAAGAAACCTAATAGAAAAATGAGTATTGTTGTTATAGCCCCCTTCTACAAGCAAAGAGTTTAATTTAGACCGAAAAATGGAATCGTCGTATTCTAGAATGTCCTCCAGAACGGACCGATTATTTCCTTTCACCGTTCTCCAAAAATATTCCTCTTTAATACCATCGTCAAAAACCCATGAAAAATCGATTGACTCTTCAGGGGAGTTTATAATATAACCAAGTATTATATTTAGTTCACTAATTATCATGCCGTATCAGGTAAATTGTTTAGACCTTCCTCAAAGTCCACACTCTTGATCATTATTTCTTCCAAAAGTGTTGCAACATCAGAGTGATTTGAATAACCAATCACTTCAAAATTCAAACTTTTGAAATACTGATTTCTTTGCTTTCTTTTCTCATTCTTTATTATCCAATCTTGAAACTCCTCAAGCTTCTCCGAATCCATCAATGGAGTTAATTCATTTACAATTTTCTTTATATCTTGATTTAAAACAATCTCATAATTACCATCAGAATCTCTAGTAAAAGACACTGATATTTCTGCTAAATTGACATCACTAAAAAAATTATGAAACTCATCTTCGCTTAACTTCTCATTTATTTCAGATTGTCTAATCATCACATATAGTCCAGGAATGTCACGTAGTTTACCAACATCACCATGGACCTTTTGAACCTCTAGGGCTTTCAATTTTTCCTTTCGAACAATCTTTTCAAGTGTTAATCTAAATACTTTATCCTCGAAACTAAATCCTAAAAATATCAAAGGAAACTTTTGTATCACCGCTTTCAAAAAAGTCTCTATTGTATCACTGTTCTCATAAGCAAGGTCATATTCCCTTTTTCTAAATACATAACTAGATTCATGTCTTCCGTGTAAATAAGCAAGACATCTTCCGTGAAAGTTTATAGGATTCAAATCAGTGGACGGATAAACCAGAGCAGAGTAATTAAATCGAGCCTTAGCCTCTGCTGAATAATTAGGATCCTTTTGCTTTCTTAATAAGACCTCTTCAAAGGCGGTATCATAATTTGTAGTAATTACTCGTTGGTAATTTTCTACGATTGTCATGTGCAAATCTGTGAATCTACATGAATCTGGGTGAAATCTTTCGCTCATGAATCTCATATATTCTTCCAAGCTCTCTCCAGTTTCAGAAAATATCACATCAGCTATTATAGCCCAATCTTCGGAATAACGTCGTCTTAGTTGATCAAAATCTAATTGACAATTTACGGCTTTAAAGTAATCAACTACCAAGTCTTTCCAGCTTGGCAAATTCAACGGAAACGATGATCCTGCACCTACAAATGGAATTACGTCGGGAAATGTTCCACTGATAAGGTTATCACGGATTTCGTTTATTATTTCAGAATTTGGTCTAATAGTGGTACTCAAATCAGTTTATGAATTGAATTTATTTTAATTGCCTAAAGCCAGAAATTCAAAAGAACTCCAACAACGACATTTTTTGTAATCTGTTTATATTAAGATAATTTATCGAATAATAATAAAGAATGTCGTGATTAAACGATAAGTAATAATCTTATCTTAATAACAACTCTATTTTCCCCACTGTTAAAATCGCTTCATAGTTCTGGCTTAAAAAATAAAAAGAACCTGCTCCTAAATTAAACCTTAATACTCCACCCTATCTCCTTTTTGGGTCCATTCCTCAAAAGGCTTTATGGCAATCTCGGGAGCCAACTGTTTAAAAGGGATACTGCGCTCGTTGTAGGGTAACTCCAATTCCTTATAGATAAAGGCATCGTCAAAGCCAATGTTTGCCGCATCGGTTTTGGTACTGCCGTAATACACTTTATCGGGGCGGGCCCAGTAGATTGCGCCCAGGCACATCGGGCAGGGTTCGCAGGAGGTATAAATCGTACAGCCGGTAAGCTGAAAGCTATTCAGGTTTTTACAGGCATCGCGTATGGCGGTGACTTCGGCGTGCGCCGTGGGATCATTGGTTGACGTCACTTTATTGTTGCCTTTGCCTATGATTTTTCCGTTCTTAACGATCACGCAGCCAAAGGGTCCGCCCTCGTTGTTTTGCATTCCTTTTAAAGCCGCGTTTACCGCTTCCTCCATAAAGTTTTCGTCTGTCATCATCTCATGTCGTTTAGTGTAAATATAAGGGTTAATCTTATTTTTAGTTTCCAAAGTCCGGTAAACACGCAGTAGTTTATACGCTTTGTGGTTTTATACGCCCTGCTCCATAAAAAGCCCACTTCTCTCCCATCCCCTGTGCACGCAAACGGGCCGGGGCTTACCTTATCAAAAGATTAACTTTTCAGGATCTTTTAATAGACTTTCCTAAAGTACTTTTGCCGCCTTAAATAAATTATCCAGAATCTCATAAGGGAGATAGCAACCTGCATTAACGAGCAAGGTGCTAAAATAGATAAGCCAATTACCTGGAAACCTTGTTAACACCTCTTTGTAATTCCTGCTATTTCCTGTATTGAGCTAAAAAACAGCTATGGCACAGACTGCGCAGCCTATTCCCAAATTTTCAGCACTATTCCCTTTATTTGTTTTTGTGGGCACTTTTCTGGGTGTGGGCATCTATCAAAATGATTTTTATGCACTTCCTGCTCCCATTGCGGTTATCGCGGGTATTGTAGTCGCGTTTATCCAATTCAGGCAACCCATCAACACCAAAATAGCGAGCCTTTTACAGGGTTGTGGCGATGATAAAATACTCACCATGTGTTTGATTTATCTGCTTGCCGGTGCTTTTGCAGCGATCACCAACGCCACCGGCAGTGTCGATGCGATTGTCAATCTGGGTCTCGATACTATTGCGATACAGTATATCTACGTGGGGATTTTTGTTATTGCGGGCTTCCTGTCGGTCTCCACGGGGACATCGGTTGGGGCGATTGTTGCCCTGGCTCCTATTGTGGTGGGTTTTGCGGCCAACAGCAGCGCAGACCTGGCGATTCTATGCGGGGCACTTCTGGGCGGAAGTATGTTTGGAGATAATTTATCGGTGATTTCCGATACGACCATTGCGGCTACCCAGTCGCTGGGGACTAAAATGAGTGCTAAATTTCGACAGAATATTAAAATCGCGATACCCGCAGCACTGGGTACGGTTGCTATTTTGGTTTTTCAGGGACTGGATCTTAGCATTGCCGCCGAAACTGCCGTGAATTATGAATATGACGTACTCAAAATAAGCCCTTATATTCTGGTGATTGTACTTTCTATAGCAGGACTCAATGTGTTTATTACGCTTTTTCTGGGTGTCCTGGCAGCAGCCATTCTGGGTATTGCCTACGGGGACTTTACGCTGTTGGAATCTACCAAAATTGCCTATGAAGGCTTTACCAATATGACCGAAATCTTCCTTTTGTCGTTACTTACCGGGGGTCTTGCGGCATTGGTATCGCTTAATGGCGGGATTGCTTTTATTCTGGAAAACATTAAAAAGCTGATTAAAAATAAAAAGACGGCAGAGCTGGGCATTGCTACTTTGGTAAGTAGCATCAATATGGCCATTGCAAACAATACGGTCTCGATCATTATCGCCGGACCTATTGCTAAAAGCATCAATGACGAGTATGCATTAGACCCTAAAAAAACAGCTTCTATACTTGATATTTTTGCCTGTATCACGCAGGGATTGTTGCCTTATGGAGCTCAGGTTTTGATGATTCTGAGTTTTTCAAACGGAAATATCGATTATTTAGACCTGATGTCTAACACCTGGTATTTACTCCTGTTGCTCCTCTACACGCTGCTTTTTATCCTGTTTAATCCTATGCGCAAAGCGAAATCTCAAAGTGTTTAATTCGTTTTTTTTTAACCGGAATTTTATTGATTTTAAAATCACGAAGTGTTTCAGTAGCCGATTTTTTGCTTTTAAAAGGGGGTTTTCTTGAAACCAGGTGATGTCTGTTTTGGGAGTCCAAACATATTAACTTCTATTTGTATTTATGTTCTTTTGCCTTGATGTAAACGAACCAAGCCGTCTATTGAGGCGGGCAGGTAAATTGAGAAACTTCAACTTCAATTCAAGTTTCTGTTCTTTTGCCTTGATGCCAAAGAACCAAAAGATCAAGGCTTACAGAAGCTTCTCTAAATTTTTTGTTCACTGCGCTGCATGCGCTTAACTCGGCCGCTGGCCTCAAACAGAACCGCCTGCTACGCTTCGTTCACTGCAAATTTAACGAGAACCTTCCGATAGGCCGGTGCTGACGTTTTAATAGAAATTATTTGAAATAGATAATTTCGAATTCATATAAATAAAACCACCTATAAATTCTACTAGTTAAGATATAAATTTTATTCTTTAGACTTCTTTTTCTTCAGTATAGCAATGAGTCCCCGTCAAAAATTTTCGACGCCCTGGAGAAAATTTAGGGGACTTATTGCGGTTTTGCCCCTTAGGGTAAAAATACCTAAGAAATGTGCCTTGCGCAGAACACTCTAAAGGACCTTAATTATTTTAGTCACATTCAATCTGCCCAAATTTTTACAATAAAAAATTCAGATTAAAAAGGCTCTTTTCTTTTGTTACGCCTGCCCTGAGCGGAGTCGAAGGGTTTCTTTGGAGAAGCAAACCGAGGTACGAGGTTCACGAGATCTATAACCAATAAGCGACACCGAGCTAAAGAAAATGAACAGAACATGATAACGAAACTTTAACTTCAATTCATATTTCTGTTCTTTTGCCTTGATGCCAAAGAACCAAAAAATCAAGGCTTACAGAAGCTTCTCTAAATTTTATGTTCACTGCGCTGCATGCGTTTAACTCGGCCGCTGGCCTCAGACAGAACCGCCTGCTACGATACATTCAATGCCGATTTAGCATATTAACTAAATACTACGATTCTGCGGATAAAAGACTTCTTTTCTTTTTTGCATCGCCCAAAAAAGAAACAAAAAAGTCTAGGCTTATTTTTACATCCTTGAAAACTACGCAAATCCTTTATCGTGCGGATAGCAAACCGCTGCGCTAAGCTATCCTCCACAACCCCGCGCTGCAGGATTCGCTTGTTTTACTACGGATCTAAAAAGTAGGCCGGGGGTTACGTATTAATAGACATTTTTTAGAATCGATTATCTCTAACATTAAAGATTATAGGCAGTATTTAATTCCCTTGTTCAGAATGTACTTTGAGTTTTTGTGAATTTTATTCTTCTTTTTCTTCAGTATAGCAATGAGTTCCCGTTAAAAATTTTCGAAGCCCTGGAGAAAATTTAGGGTATTTATTGCGGTTTTGCCCCTTAGGGCAAAAATACCTAAGAAATGTGCCTTGCGCAGAACACTCTAAAGGGCCTCAATTATTTTAGTCACATTCAATCTGCCCAAATTTTTACAACAAAAAATTCAGATTAAAAAGGCTCTTTTCTTTTGTTTCGCCTGCCCTGAGCGGAGTCGAAGGGTTTCTTTGGAGAAGCAAACCGAGGTACGAGGTTCACGAGATCTATAACCAATAAGCGACACCGAGCTAAAGAAAATGAACAGAACATGATAGCGAAACTTTAACTTCAATTCATATTTCTGTTCTTTTGCCTTGATGCCAAAGAACCAAAAGATCAAGGCTTACAGAAGCTTCTCTAAATTTTTTGTTCACTGCGCTGCATGCGCTTAACTCGGCCGCTGGCCTCAAACAGAACCGCCTGCTACGCTTCGTTCACTGCAAATTTAACGAGAACCTTCCGATAGGCCGGTGCTGACGTTTTAATAGAAATTATTTGAAATAGATAATTTCGAATTCATATAAATAAAACCACCTATAAATTCTACTAGTTAAGATATAAATTTTATTCTTTAGACTTCTTTTTCTTCAGTATAGCAATGAGTCCCCGTCAAAAATTTTCGACGCCCTGGAGAAAATTTAGGGGACTTATTGCGGTTTTGCCCCTTAGGGTAAAAATACCTAAGAAATGTGCCTTGCGCAGAACACTCTAAAGGACCTTAATTATTTTAGTCACATTCAATCTGCCCAAATTTTTACAATAAAAAATTCAGATTAAAAAGGCTCTTTTCTTTTGAAACCGAGGTACGAGGTTCACGAGATCTATAACCAATAAGCGAAACCGAGCTAAAGAAAATGAACAGAACATGATAACGAAACTTTAACTTCAATTCATATTTCTGTTCTTTTGCCTTGATGCCAAAGAACCAAAAGATCAAGGCTGACAAAACTTTATCTAAATTTATCATTCCCTCGCTAAATTTTAGAAACTCGCTTGCATAGATGTACTTAATATCAAAATTCGTGAAGCTCAAACAGTCTAAAATTTTACGCTCACTCATTTCAAATTTTACGATAAATTTTTGTAGGCCGGTACTGACGTAATGATCTACATTCCTCAAAACATATAGTGTTCAATTCTAATGGCAAAATTGAGATTCTAAAATCCGGTTCGTGAGCCTAAAAGCAGGCAAAGCCTTAATAATACATTCTAAAATCCAGGACCTTACAGGCGGTGTAATGCTTTTGGTGTAGCTCCTCTACCACATTAAAGAGGTCGTCGTCTTCATTAAACAGGTTGAAAAAGACTTTATCCAGATTGGAACTACTCAGTCCATCAACGGCATTTCCATAGCCGGAAACCGCTTTTGCGTTTGTAATATCCAGAAAATACTGCGCTTCTTCCTCGTCGAGATCCAGCACTTTGGCATTTGAAAAATGCAGGATTTTTCCTCTTAATTTTCCTTCAAACAGCTCTGCTATTTCCTGAAAACTATAATAGTAGTTATTTAAACAAATACTATTGGCCTCACCGGTCATAACGAGGTAAATGATTTCGTATTCCTTAAAATAGTGATCGTCCATGATTAGCGTGTTTAAACTCGCTTCCAGGCCTTCAATGGTATCGCAGGTTTGGTAAATGCTGGCTACACCAAAGTGAAGTGCCAGTTCTTCCAGACTTTTCTGAACTTCGGTAATTTGATCTGCATCTACATCGGCAACGCCTTCTAAACAATAAATAAACTTGTCAGGATCGGGATCATATTCCCGGGGTACTTGTGTTCTTTTTTCCAGCACTTTTAAAACTTTTTTTTGGCATCGGCAAAGTTAAAAATTCACGGGATTCTTTTTCCTGATGCCTAAAAGAGCTAAGCCATTCAGTTTGAAACCTCTAAGCGATTCTGCTTTAAATTGTGAATATCTATCTGCTTTAAAAGCTTGCATGGCCTTCGCGAAATCCTATTTTTGGCGTCCTAAAATTTGAAAAATTATGAGCGTAACCTGGTACGAATGCAAAGTAAAATATGCCAAATTTGATGAGGCTTCGGGTCTTAGAAAGCTAAAAACCGAGCCTTTTCTGGTAGATGCGGTATCCTATACCGAAGCTGAAAAGCGTATTACCGAGGAGATGCGTCCGTTTCTCAATGAAGGTGAAGGTATGCTGATCACCAACATCAAGGTGGCTAATTTCGCAGAAGTGCATCCGTTTGAAAATGCCGATCGCTGGTTTAAATCTAAAGTGGCGCTTATTGCCTACGACGAAAACAGCGGAAAAGAGCGCAAAATGAACCAGTATCTGCTGGTACAGGCTAACGACGTCAAGGAAGCTTATGAAAACACGCAGCATGTCATGCGCGATACGATGGGTGAATACAGCATTCCGGCTATCGCCGAATCACCGGTGGTTGATGTATTTCCGTACTTTACCGGCGAAGAAGAAGATGCCGAGCGTATTGAAGAATTTAACCGCCTGAAAGAATCTGTCCCTACTTTCAACACCGAAGACGAAGCCCTGGCGCTGGAAGATTCACTGACGGAGTAGGTTTTTTAGATGTTAGAGGTGGGTTTTGGGTTTACGGTTTTCCGTTTTCGGTTTTCGCAGAATCCCAATTAACGTAAAAAAGAAGTCTTCTCCTCATCCCCAACCCTTCTCCTCCCGAAGGTTCGGGAGAGCCGGGAGCTGATTTTCACGTAAGATTATATTTTAAGTACTAAATATAAGTCTCCCTTGGAAGGTAGATTTAGAGGGATGTTGTTTCAGTTTTCGGTTTACCGTGTACTTCCCTAAATAGCGTTGACCGTTTTTAGGTTATTATTTCATTGTTAAAAATAGTCATTATTGTTCTTTGTGGGATAGCCAACAAAGAACACTGTTTTTCAAAGGCTACTGGGGTCATTTTCT
>NZ_JAJGMW010000009.1 GCF_020782115.1 Leeuwenhoekiella parthenopeia
GTTTGTTGAGCCATCGACGTCGCTTTATATGCAGGAATACTTTTTTGCCACGCACAGGAAAATCCTGAACGGTTATTTCTTTATGGAACCCGTGCGCTGTGACCAGGCTTGAAGAAAACTCTTTAGGAACCTCTGGTTTTTCTTCAAAATGCAGGTGCAGTATATCTCCCTCTGTTTGATGACCGGTAAGGTTAAAATGGGTAATCAATAATTCTGGTAATAAAATCTTAAGTAAATCTATATATGCGTCCAATGCCTCCTGTTTAGAAAACAAAAATCAAACTATTCATTCAATTCACACACAACTTTTGAGAATGATCCGGTTTTAAGGTGCTCGTCAGCATTCTTTTTAGCCTCAAGATAGTGTGTAGTTTATCACTGCTTGACGGATCATCAGCATTGATAGAGCTCAGCATCACAAACTTCTTGACTCCGGCTTTTTTAGACGCGTCAATTAAGCTTTTTGCGCCTTCCTGATCTACTGCAGTGGTTTTTTCGGGTCCTGTGTGTCCTCCTGAGCCTGCTGCAAATATTACTTTGTCTATACCTTTAACCACTTCAGAAAGTTCTTTTTCCAGATCCCCTAAAACGGTCTCTATATTTTGAATTTTAAATTGCTCCTGCTGTTCTTCCTTGCGTACCATCGCCACAGGATTATAATACTGTGATTCTTTTAAATACGAAACGATTTTTTTTCCGGTTGTTCCGTTTGCTCCGGCTACTAAAATATTTTCTTTACTGGTTTCCATAGTTGTATTTCTAATTTCTTTCAAATTAAGGAAGCTGAGCCTTATTCCAAAGCGCATTAACTACCATTAACGCGGGTTTCCTTCAGAATTAGGATACTATTAAGATCGCGTTAAAGCATTTCATCAAATGCGGCTCAACCCGTAATTTTGAAGCTATGAAAACAAGCTTTGGAACTCTTACCGATTCAGATATACCCGTACTCATTGATTTTTACGCAACCTGGTGTGGCCCTTGTCAAACCCTTGCTCCTATTCTGGAGGATGTCAAAAAAGATTTGGGCGAAAAAGTCAAGATTGTAAAAATTGATGTCGATAAAAATCAGCTAATCGCGCAAAAATTTCAGGTACGGGGTGTCCCTACCCTGATGCTTTTTAAAAATGGAAAGCAGCTTTGGCGTCAGAGCGGCGTGCTATCGCGTGCCGATCTCAAACAAATTGTTGAACGCCACTCCCACTAAGCCACGCATCGCGGCGGTAAAACCAATCCCAAATACCGATGGATCTTCAGATTATACGTTTGCTTTTTGATTTTGGGATGGTTGTTTTAATCTGGCTGGTTCAACTGGTGATCTATCCCGGCCTGTGCTACTACAATTTAAACGACATCGGGATCTGGCATCAAAAGTACACGCCAAGGGTATCCTATGTAGTTATGCCTTTAATGGTAGGTCAGCTCCTGATTGCTATAATTCAGGTCAACCGCAATGCCGATTTGTATACTATAATGAGCCTGAGCGCCGTGCTTATTCTTTGGCTTTCTACTTTTCTTCAATTTGTACCCTTACATTCTAAAATTTCAGGAAAGACCGACTGTGAAGGTATTCCTCAAAAACTCGTTAAGCGCAACTGGTTTAGAACTGTTTTGTGGAGTTTGGTTTTTCTGTGGAGTTTTTACTGGATTCTTTTGTCCTAGAGAATTTAGCGCTTTAAGGTGAAGTTTCCCTTTAATTCGCTTACGGAATCGCCCTGACGGTAGCTAATGAGATACCAATAATCGGTTGCGGGCATTTGCTTACCTCGATATGTACCATCCCAGGAAGGATTTGAAGTATCTAATTGCTTCAGCAGTTTTCCGAAACGATCAAAAATATAAACGCCCTCTACACGCACATCACCGGCAATTTGTATTTGCCAGCTATCGTGGTAGCCATCACCGTTAGGCGTGAAAAACAGGGGAGCACTAATCGGGTTAGAATCGCTAAGTTCTTCAGAAATAATGCTTACCTGAAAAGAAATCTCGTCGTTACAAAACGATTCATTTTCTGCATAAACAAAAAATGTAAGGGGATAGCTTTCCCGGGCAGAATACCTGATCTCATCACCTGTACTGTAAGCATCTCCCTGACCCCGTTCGTCTGTATAAAAAAGAACAGATTCCGGAAGATTGTCTCCGGTTATTTCGGGAAAGGTAAAAGTTTCAACCACCCTAAAGTCCTCAATTGCATCAATGACCGGTTTTTGATTAACCTCAACGGTAAGGCTAGCCTCTACCGACCTAAATTCACCTACACGGTCTGTATCTGTAACGATACAACGCAGCGTCGTTGTTTCATCAAATGAACCCGTGAATTGCGCCGCGGTTCCCAATACTGAAGTATCTCCTTCTTTATACCATTCATAGGTATAACTGCCAAAGGCTTCCTCCGGTGAGATCTGCGTGCTTATTGAAATGATTTCGCCTGCGCAAACCGAAGAAACAGGTTGGAGATCGAGGCTCATACTACAAATTGTTGAAACGCTTACTTCAGCCGCTCCAAAAATCGCTTGTGAATTCAACAGATTTGTGCAAAGCTCCTGCGTTTGTCCTGTTTCAATATTTACCGTACGTACACTTCCGGCTCCGGTGGCAATCATCGTATAATCGATGTTGCCTGTACAGGGTTCCCCGCTTACAACAGATACAACTCCAAACACAAACGAGAAGCCTGAATCATTCATATTTCCTACCAATACACTGGAAGGCGGGTCTGCAATATTGACTTTAACCAAATTATCGTTTAAAGCCGAAAGGTATAAATCACCCTCTATAAAGCTCAAATCTCCTCCCGAAGGATAATTTGTTGCTCCTAAAAAAGTAGCTTCTAAGGTGTTTGGGTCAATTCTAAATAAAGAGCCGCTGATGTCGTCAGTAACAGCAAGTAAACTGCCATCTGTATCTTTCACCAGAGAATTAAAGCTTCTAAGTGGACCTGAACTACTGGTCAAATTACCCATTTGGTTTACGACCCCTGCATCAAGATCTATGAGAAAAAGCGTGGCTCCAAATATGCCGTAGAGGGTGCGATTTGTGGGGCCTTCGGCGATATCAAACATCACAAAACTTCCCGGCCCTATAAGCTCTTCAACGGTGCAATCATCAAAATTGGCCAAAACAATACTACCATCAGACAAAGACAGATAGGCAGAATTTCTGGTTTGTGCCTGCAAAACAGGAGTAAGCACTACACAAAATAAGATTATGGCAATTGCTCTTAGCACAGGAAGCAGGGTTTTAATCGGTTAAATATAAGGTAAACCAGACAAAACCTATTCCTTAATGCTTAATCATGCTTATTACGCAAACAGGCGGATGATTTTAATTACCTCGCCTTAATCTCGCTCATTGCAAGTTCTAAAGCCTTCTCGTATTTGCGTAAGGTGCGTAACTCTTTGGTATTAACCAAAGCCAATGAAAGCCCCTCTTTACCGGCTCGGGCGGTACGACCGCTTCTGTGTGTATAATAGGCTTCCTGATCGGGCATTTCGTAATGGATCACAAAAGACAGGTCTTCGACATCGATCCCTCGGGCTGCAATATCGGTCGCGACCAGAATGCGCAGGTTTTCATTTTTAAAAGCACGCATGGTTTTATCGCGCTCTTTTTGCAACATATCGCCCTGTAAAGCTTCGGCAGCACAGTTTTTTGCCTGTAGCTGTTTGGCCAGTTTAGATGCTGCTGCCTTGGTTCTGCAAAATATGATCCCCCGCTCCTCTTTTCGGCTTCTTAAAAAATCGAGCAAAACCGGAAGCTTATCCAGATCATCGCAAATGATATACTTGTGGTCAATTTTTTTATTTACAACATCGCGGCTTACCTGTATTCGGTGGGCATCTTCGGCCATATGCTGATTTACAATCTGCCTGATCCCATGAGGCATTGTTGCCGAGAACAGCCACTTATTGCGAATGCCCTGCAATTGATTAAGAATGGTATCGAGCTGTTCTTTAAAACCCATACTCAGCATCTCATCAGCCTCGTCTAAAACCACGGTATCCACTCCCGATAAGTCAAGGGTTTTTCGGTTGAGTAAATCAATCAATCTTCCCGGCGTAGCCACAACGATATGAGTGGGCCTGCTTAGATTTTTAATCTGTATGTCTATTTTTTCACCTCCGTAAACCGCTTCGGTAAAAATCTTATCGGTGTATTTGGTAAACTTAAAAAGCTGTTTGGCTACCTGCTGGCTCAACTCCCGGGTAGGGCATAAAATCAGGGCCTGAATCTGCTTTTTGCGGGGATCAATGCGCTCTAAAATGGGCAATCCGTAGGCCGCAGTCTTTCCGGTGCCCGTTTGCGCCTGGCCTACCAGATGAACGTCTCCCTCCAGCAATAAAGGTATCACCTGTTGTTGAATCGCCGTAGGCTCTACAATACCCAGTTCATTAAGTCCCTTTACGAGATTGCCGGAAAGGCCCAAATCTTTAAAACGTGTTGCCATAAATTTCAATTGAACGACAAAGGTACGTATCAGGGTCTATTAAGCAGCACAAACTTGGGTTAAGGCCTAATAAAATTCAAATAAACCCTTAACTTTAGTGAAAAATAGATGATTAGAATCTTCTTTCTTCTTGTTGCCATCTGTTCTGTACCCCGCTTAGCAGCACAAGACAAGCCTGCTTACCAATTTTTTGATGCCGCAGGCAATAGGATTCCCTACACTGCTGTAGTAGATAGTCTGAGTATACATGCCGATGTAATTCTTTTTGGTGAATTGCACAACAATCCCATCGCGCACTGGCTCGAACTGGAACTCGCAAAAGACCTTAGCACAACCCGAAATCTTATACTGGGCGCAGAAATGCTCGAAACCGATAATCAGGATTTGGTGAGTCACTATCTCACTGACAGTCTTACTTATGAAGAGTTTAATAACAAAGCACGCCTGTGGAGCAACCATAAAACCGATTATCAACCCCTGCTTGAATTCGCTAAAAACCAAAAGATCGATTTTATCGCGAGCAATGTCCCAAGACGTTATGCCGCTACCGTTCACAAAATGGGTTTTAGCGCACTTGACAGTTTACCTGAATCAGAAAAAGAGTGGATAGCACCTTTACCCATTGCTTTTGACGCACAATTACCACGCTATCAGGAAATTTTGAAAATGATGGGAGATCACGGGAGTCCAAAACTGGTCATGGCTCAGGCACTTAAAGATGCTACGATGGCACACAGCATTCTTAAGAACTATCAAAATGAAAGTCTGTTTCTTCATTATAACGGGGCTTTTCACAGTGATTTTTACGAAGGTATTTTGTGGTATCTAAAACTGCAACGACCTCAACTAAGATACTTCACCCTAAGCACGGTTTCTCAAACGAATCTTACCTCTCTTGAAGAAGAACACCGCAATCGAGCCAATTTTATTCTGGTTGTAGATGCAGATATGACCTCAACCTATTAATATAGGGGATACTAACGCTTCCGGAAAGCAGATCAACTACAACGCTTTCGGTTAAAATTTTTATAAGAACATTCATATTGATAGTATTACTACTATTTTTGCGTTCAAAATAATCAGGTATGGATGCATTACTTAAAAACTTGAAGATTTCGATCAACGAAAGCATCTTTTTAAAAGATCCGGAATCGTCAGATTTGGGGAAGCGTATCGTTACTTACGGTATTATTCTTATAAACGATCTGGGATTTGACAACTTCACCTTTAAAAAACTGGCGGCACACATAGAATCAACCGAAAGTTCAATCTACCGTTATTTTGAGAATAAACACAAGTTTCTCATCTATTTAACTTCCTGGTACTGGGGCTGGAAGGAGTACCAACTGGTTTTTGCCACAAACAATATTACCGATCCTGTCGAAAAGCTTCTTAAGGCTATTGAGATTGCCACCCGAGAGGTAGAAGAAGACCAGTCGTTTAATCACATTAATGAGGTCATTCTCAATAAAATTGTAATTAATGAGTATTCTAAATCCTACCTTACCAAAGAAGTTGATGATGAAAATAAGGAGGGCTATTTTGCTATTTACAAGCGACTCTCCAATCGTATACGAAAAATGATTTCTGATGTTGATCCCACATACCCCTACCCGGCCAGCCTGGCTAGTACTATCCTGGCAGATTCCTTGCATCATCATTTTTTGAAAAATCATTTTTCATCTCTTACAGAATGCGATGATCAAACCCCGCCTTCTCACTATTTTAAGCATCTAATCCTAAACCTACTTAAATTTTAATATATGGCTAAAGAAGTTTTATCAGCCTGGCAACGTTTTGTTGGCCTTATACAGCTTGAGAAAAAAGATTTTCTGCAAATTTTATACTACGCCATATTTGCCGGTTTAGTAAGTTTATCGCTACCGCTGGGAATACAGGCAATCGTAAACCTTATACAGGGTGCTCAGATCAGCACCTCGTGGATAATTCTGGTCGTACTGGTAACTCTGGGTGTTGCTTTTGTAGGAGCGCTTCAGGTTATGCAGATACGCATCGTAGAAAACCTGCAGCAAAAGATATTTATGCGGGCCTCTTTTGAATTCACCTATCGCTTTCCAAAAATCAAAATGAGCGAACTTAACCGCTACTATCCACCGGAATTGGCAAACCGTTTTTTCGACGTGCTTACGGTTCAAAAATCCCTGTTTAAACTGGTACTTGATTTTCCTGCGGCGCTGGTGCAAATCATTTTTGGTCTGATCCTGCTTTCTTTTTACCATCCCTTCTTTATTTTCTACGGGGTTTTACTGGTCTTACTCATTTATCTGGTATTTAAATTCACCGGAAACAAAGGTTTACAAACCAGTCTTACCGAGTCTAAGTATAAATACAAGATTGCACATTGGATTCAGGAAATTGCCCGTACTCTCGTGAGCTTTAAACTTTCGGGCAAAACCAGCCTGGCCTTAAAGAAAAACGATGCCCTGGTTAATGATTACCTGGATGCACGCGAAAGTCACTTTAAAATTTTACGCCTTCAGTTTATACAAATGATTGGTTTTAAAGTACTCGTTACTGCCGGTCTGTTGCTAATAGGAGGTATTTTGGTGCTCAATCAGCAAATGAACATCGGGCAGTTTGTTGCTGCAGAAATTGTGATCCTGCTTATTATTAATTCGGTAGAAAAGTTAATTCTGGGGCTTGAGAATTTTTACGATTTACTCACCGCTCTCGAAAAAATTGGACAGGTGGTTGACAAGGAGCTCGAATCTCAGGAGCTATCCAAGCCTTTTGATCCCAATGAAGAAATCAGTCTTGAGTTGAAAGGTATAGGTTATAAAGATCCTCACGACAAGAAGCAAATTCTTTCAGATGTAAATCTAAAAATCAATCCCGGAGAACGTTTACTGATTTTAGGAACCAACGGATCTGGTAAATCTACCCTGCTCAAAATCATCACCGGTATTCTTGAACCTACCGCAGGTAATTTATACATCAACGAAAAGTCTCTGGAAGGCATTAACCTCAATCATTACCGTTCGTTTCTGGGACAGTCACTGCCCGAAGAAACGCCGTTTGAAGGAAGCATCAGAGATAATATCACCTTCGGAGACACTTCTATTCCGCTTGAAGATATAGACTGGGCGATAGAAAAGACCGGTTTACGCGACTTTGTAAAAGAACAGTCCAAAGGTCTTGACAGTCTACTTTATCCAGAAGGGCAACGCCTTTCCCGCACCATTGGCAAAAAGATCGTCCTGGCCCGCAGCATTGTGCGTAAGCCTAAGATTTTAATTCTTAAAGAGCCTTTAGATAAGTTTGCCAAAGATGAAAAAGAGCGCATTATTAATTTCCTTTTTGACAAATCTAACTCCTGGGCCATCATTGTTGCCAGTCAGGACGAAGCCTGGCAAAATTGCTGTGACCGCACAGTAACCCTGGAAAACGGTAAAATATCCCAAAATTAAAAGCCATGCTTAACATCTCGCACAATAAGCTTCACGATAAAGTTGATATCTCAGAATATAAGGCTGCTAAAAAAATTCTGGGTAAAAAGCATTATACCTACTTCAACCGCTTTTTACAGGTTTTTACTATAATTCTGATCATCATTTTATTTTTACCCTGGACACAGACCATTCAGGGAATAGGTTATGTTACCACGCTTACCCCTGAGCAGCGCCCGCAAACCATTCAATCTCCCATACCCGGACGAATTGAAAAATGGTATGTGCGTGAAGGCGATTCAGTAGCTAAAGGGGATACTATTCTCTTTATTTCGGAAGTAAAGAATGAATATTTTGATCCGCTACTGGTTGAACGTACGGAGCAACAGGTGCGCGCCAAAAGCAATTCGGTTGCCTCCTACTCCCAGAAAGTAGTCGCGCTTACAAACCAGATTGAAGCCCTGCAAAATGAACGCGCTTTAAAACTGGAACAGGCCGAAAACAAACTCATACAGGCAGATCTTAAAATCAAGAGTGACTCTATCGATTATGAGGCCGCAAAAACCAATCTGGCTATTGCCGAGCGTCAGTTTGAGCGAACTCTGGGTTTACAGCAGGAAGGGCTTAAAGCGGTGACCGATGTGGAAGAAAAACGCCTGAAACTTCAGGAAACTCAGGCCAAATTGATTTCGCAGGAAAACAAACTCCTTGCAAGCCGTAATGAATTTATAAATGCTCAAATCGAAATCAACCGTGTGGGTGCCGAGTACGCCGATAAAATTTCTAAAGCGCAAAGCGAGCGCTCCACCGCCCTATCCAATCAGTTTGATTCGGAAGCCGCAGTGAGCAAGCTTGAAAATGACCGTACCAACTATGAGATACGTAATGATATGTATTACATCACGGCACCACAAGCTGGTTTCATTAACAAAGCCATAATAGGCGGTGTAGGCGAGACATTTAAAGAAGGCCAACAACTTGTAGGAATCATGCCTTCTAAATACGATCTGGCTGTAGAAACTTATGTAAGGCCTATCGATTTGCCTTTGATTCACGTGGGTGAAGAAGTACGAATACAGTTTGACGGCTGGCCGTCAATCGTATTTAGCGGATGGCCTTATAACTCGCTGGGTACTTTTGGCGGAAAGGTAGTAGCCATAGAACGCTTTATTAGTGATAATGGAAAGTATCGTGTTTTACTGGCTCCTGACCCGGATGAAGAGCCCTGGCCCGAAGCTTTGCGTGTAGGATCGGGTGCTAATACCCTGGCACTTCTTGAAGATGTGCCTATCTGGTACGAACTGTGGCGCCAGCTCAACGGCTTCCCGCCCAATTATTACACCCCTGAAAAAGCTGATATCCAAACCGACAAGAAGAAATGAGAATCTTAATTCGGGTTATTGCGTTGCTTGTTTTTTTGACCACTCCCGTGTGGGCACAGGAAGACGCATTGACTACCCTCAGTTTTGAAGAATACCTAAATCTGGTGCAGCAAAATCACCCCCTGGCGCGGCAGGCTTATCTCATTGAGCAAACCGGAGAAGCCAAACTGCTAAAGGCCCGGGGTGGTTTTGACCCCAAGGTTGAAGTTGATTTTGATCAGAAAGTATTTAAGGATACCGAATATTACGATCTGCTTAACGCTACCTTTAAAATACCTACCTGGTATGGTATTGACTTAAAGGCCCAATTTGAGCAGAATGAAGGCTATTACCTAAATCCTCAAAATACAGTGCCCGAAGACGGCCTCTATACAGCGGGCATTTCAGCTTCATTGGGGCAGGGATTGTGGATTAATGAGCGCATGGCAACTCTTAAACAGGCCCGTTTTTATAGGGAACAAGCCCGTGCAGACCTGCAACTTGCAGTCACCAATGTCCTGTACGAAGCCTCACTGGCCTACTTTAACTGGTTACAGGATTATCAAAAGGTGTTGCTTTACGAGCGCTTTTTAGAAAATACAACCGAGCGGTTTGTAGGCATAAAAACCAGTGCACTTTCAGGAGCTATACCTCTTATTGACACTACCGAAGCCAAAATAAGTGTACAGAGCCGGGAGTTGAGTTTGCAGGAAGTGCGTCTCGAATATCAAAAATCAAAACTGGAACTTGCCAATTATCTTTGGCTGGGCAATAATATTCCAGTTGAGTTACAGGATGATATTTATCCCGAAGGAGAACTCAGTGATGTGGTGAGCAGAACGCTTCAGATCACCGAATTTGATTTGGCCGATTTTCAAATTGATACCCACCCTAAAATGCGCTCGCTCGATTATAAAGTGCAGGCATTGGAAGTTGAAAAACGCCTGAAAGCCAACAAACTACTTCCGGTCATTGATGTAAACTATAACTTTATCACCTCAGAGCCACGTAATCTAAATTCGTTTTATACCCAGAATTACAAAGCCGGTTTGCGCTTTAGCATGCCCTTATTTCTGCGGAAGGAACGCGGAGATCTTCAGCTGGCCAGGCTTAAATTACAGGACAGCGAGTTTGAACTCATCAATACACGGCTCACGCTTCAGAATAAAATAAAGGCAGTTAATACAGAACTTGAAGTTTTAAAGGAGCAGCAGGAACTGGTTGAAGATTTAGTGATCAATTACGATACGATGCTTGCAGCCGAGTTACGAAAATACGAAGTGGGTGAAAGTTCTATTTTCCTTATAAACTCGCGGGAAATAAAGCTTATAGACAGTCAACTGAAAGCCATCGAGATCACCAATAAGCTTTATAAAGCCAAAGCCCAGCTGTTTAAAACACTTGCGGCTGTTCCTGAATTTAATGAGGAGTAAAAAACTCATTTTTAGGGATCTTGCATCGGTATTCTTTTCAGGTTGTCGTCAAAAACTGTTGTTGAGTTAAGAAGCCGACATACTTTGACTTCTATATTAGGGGCTATGCGGGGATTCTTTGTAACTTTGTGCCCTCAAAAGACAGCCTGATGATTATAACCAAGACGAGAGAAGAACTCGAGTTAATGCGCGAAAGTGCGCTTATCGTTTCTAAAACTTTAGGAGCATTAGCTTCAGAAGTGAAGCCCGGTGTTACCACCCTTGAACTTGATAAAATTGCCGAAACCTGCATCAGGGATCATGGTGCCATACCCGGATTTTTGGGATTGTATGATTTCCCAAACACTTTGTGTATGAGCCCAAATGAGCAGGTAGTACACGGTATTCCCAATAAAACACCTCTTAAAGAAGGTGATATCATTTCTATAGACTGCGGAGCGTTGAAAAACGGCTTTTACGGCGATCACGCCTATACCTTTGAAGTTGGTGAAGTAGATCCTGAAACAAAAAAACTCCTCCGGGTTACCAAAGAATCTCTATACAAAGGCATAGAGCAGTTTAAAGCCGGTAACCGTGTAGGTGATGTAGGCTATGCGATTCAGAAATATTGCGAGGATCACGGCTATGGCGTGGTACGTGAACTGGTAGGTCATGGTCTTGGACGTAAAATGCATGAAGATCCCGAAATGCCGAACTATGGCCGAAGAGGTCGCGGTAAGAAATTTGTTGAAGGTATGGTGGTTGCCATCGAACCTATGATCAATCTGGGTACCCAACGCATTAAACAACACCGCGACGGGTGGACCATCACCACCCGGGATAACAAACCCAGCGCCCATTTTGAACACGATGTGGCTTTAATAGACGGCAAACCACAACTTCTTTCAACTTTTGACTATATTTATGAAGCTTTGGGTATAAGCAGTGATGAAGAAGCCCCATTCAAAGCACAGCCCACATTCAACTAACAAAAATCTTGATGTGCTATGCAGTTAGAAACCTGGAAGGATTTCCGTGAAGACGACTGGGATGAGGCATATACTTTAGGTCTTTCCAATTATGGTCGCGTGCGCAGTTATTTTAAAAACCCAGAAGGAAACCTCATTAAAGGAGGTACGATTAACGGGTATATAACGGTGAATGTTAAACTGAAAAATGGAAAGCGTCGCAACTTTTATCTTCACAAACTCCTTGCGAAAGCTTTTTTGACACCCGGCGATAACGAAAACTCTGTATTACACCTCAACCACGATAAGACCGATAATCGTATTGAAAATTTATCCTGGGCAACCCATAAAAAACGCTATGCCCATCAGAAAACGAGTCCGCTGGATATTAAGCGACGTACCTCGGGCGAACGTCATTACACCAAGTTGAGCTATGCCGAAGCAAAGGTTCTGAAGAAAAAGCTTTTAGATCCTAACCGGCGTACCCGGCTTAAGGTACTGGCCAAGCAGTTTGGCGTTTCAGAAATGCAATTGCATCGCATAAAAACGGGTGAAAATTGGGGGGATCTTCAGGTATGATTGGCAAACTCTTTAAACGCATTTTAAATACAGTTCCCAGACCCCTGCTTATACGACTAAGCTATGTTGCCCGGCCTTTTTTGGCATTATGGCTAAAGGGATCGCACTATACCGACCCCATAGACGGCAGGTCGTTTAAAAAATTTCTTCCGTACGGCTACGGTAAGCCCCGAGAAAATGTACTCTCTCCCTCTACTCTTTCGCTCGAGCGACACAGATTGCTTTGGTTATACCTAAAAAATGAAACCGATTTTTTTAAAGCCTCTCATAAGGTGCTGCATTTTGCTCCCGAACAGGCTTTTTACAAGCGTTTCAGATCTCTTAAAAACCTCAATTATACCACCACCGATTTGCTTTCGCCTCTGGCAGATGTAAAGGCAGACATTTGCAATTTGCCTTTTGAAGACAACAGCTATGATGTCATTTTATGCAATCACGTGCTTGAGCATATACCTGATGACACCAAAGCTATGCATGAACTTTATCGCGTTCTCGAACCCGGTGGAATGGCCATTTTACAGATACCTCAGGATCTTTCAAGAGAAAAAACCTTTGAAGACGACAGCATCACAGATCCTGAAGAACGCGCCGCTATATTTGGCCAATACGATCACGTACGCGTTTATGGCAGGGATTATTTTGAAAAACTTCGCAGTATAGGGTTTGAAGTTCATGAGATTGATTATACCCAAAAACTTAAAAAAGAGCTTGTAGATACCTATCGCCTGGCTGCAGGCGAAATTTTACCGGTTTGTTATAAACCAGCGTCATGAAAAAAATTACAATCGTTTTGTTCATGGTATTTTTTGGTGTTTTAAACGCCCAAAATGCCAACGATTGTACAGATGCTATTGTTCTTTGCGGGGATACTCCGGTAGGAATACAGCCTAACGGAGTGGGTTTTGATGAATTTAGTCTGCCGGGCAATTTCCCGCCCCCGTGTTATTCGTTTAACAATCAAACCGCGTGGTTTAAAGTAGAAATCGATCAGGGCGGAAGTTTTACATTTGATATTGTCCCCGAAAATCCAAACGACGATTATGATTTTGCAGTTTACGGGCCTGTTCAGGACTGTCAAAACCTGGGAAGTGCAATTCGCTGTAGCAGTACGCATCCGCCTTCGGCAAACGTAAGTGCCGATACCGGTCTTAATGATACCGAAACCGATACTTCAGAAGGACCGGGAGCTGACGGCAACGGTTATCTGAAGGCCATTGATGCCAGTCCCGGAGAAACCTATTACATTCTTATAGACCGTGCCAGTGGTTCTGCGGGCTTTGATATCAATCTTACGGGCAGCGCCACAACACCCAAAACCACGGGTTATAATACACCTGAAGATTTTGAAATTTGTTCCACAACCGGAACAAATACCTATGATCTTAGCATACAGCGTGATTTGATTTTACAGGGCTTTCCCGATACCCGGGTGAGTTTTCATAAAGAACTTGGAGATGCTAATCTGGCAACCAATGAGCTGGCTGATTTGTACACAAATACTGTAGACCGCGAGACCCTTTACGCACGTATTTTTAGTCCGTTAAACGCCTGTTCAGAACTAGTGCCTTTTGAAATAAGCATTGCTGCGTCTTTGGTTAATGATAACCCCGGGTCTGTTTTTATATGCGACCCGAGCATAAATCAAAACTACAACCTTTTGCCACTGGGCAATCAAATTATAAGATCCCGTTCAGACCAGCAAATCCGGTTTTATCAATCTCAGCAAGACAGAGATGCCGACCAAAATGCCATAACAACCCTGAATTTGAGCAGCTCCCAGACACCGGTGTACTATCGCATAAACAGTGTTAACGGAGATTGCCTGCTACATGATGCACTTAACTTTTACCTAACCCAGCCACCGGTATTAATTAAGCCTTCAATACTGAATGTGTGCATCGCAAACGAAAGCAGCCTGACTTTAAATTTAGATCAAAAAGCAAATGAGGCTTTATCAGGGCAGGATATTTCAGTATTCACCAGGCGTTATTACGCAACGGCAAACGATAGGAATCTCGATCAAAACCGTCTGAGTTCAAATTATACTACCGAAGCAAATGATCAGGAGATTTTTATGCGAATAGTAGATAATCGCAGCGGCTGCTATTCTGATACTTCTTTTGAAGTTGTAGTTGATGAAAGTCCTGTATTTGAATTTCCCGAAACAGCTTTTTACTGCACAGATACTCAGGAACCGGTCGAATTGAGCGTAGCTTCCGGCTTTACCTATTATGAGTGGAGCACGGGTCAGGAAGGTATTGATCTCCATACCATATCGATCGATGAACCGGGAGCATACAGCATTACCGTTTATAACGAAGCTGGTTGCTCCACTACTCAAACTGTTCAGGTTTTGCCTTCCGAAAAGGCTATTGTTGAAACGGTAGAAGTTACCGGGCTCAATTACCCCAACAATGAAGTAAGTATTCGGGTATCAGGAAGTGGTGCTTATGAATTTTCGCTAGACGACGGTCCCTATGTAGAAAGCTCTGTTTTCACCAGACTTTCAGCCGGCTATCACCAGCTTGCCATAAGAGATCGCAATGGTTGCGGTACAGTAGAAACTCAGCCCTTTTTAGTTCTTGATTATCCCAGGTATTTTACTCCAAATGGGGATGGCATTCACGACACCTGGCGATTGATTGGTCTCGAAGAATATCCCGGGGCTCAAATCTTTATCTACGACCGTTATGGCAAACTTTTAAAGCAGTTACAATCATCTTCAGAGGGCTGGGATGGCACCTTTCTGGGAACACTTTTAAATCCTGATGACTACTGGTTTGAACTTCAATTGCCCGATGGTATTAGCCTTAAGGGACATTTCAGTCTTATTTACTAGTCTCTACGAGATAAGGTTTAAAACGTTCGGAAACAAATACAGATACAGAGTCTTCAGTTTGATCTGAATACATCAGATAAGCCGCCAGATCCTTATTTTTAGCAATAACCGCTTTAGAACGCTCAAAACCTAAAGCCATAAATGCTGTTGCCCAGGCGTCTGCCTCTGCACAGGTTGGCGCGATTACGGTTGCGCTTAACACATCGCTTTGTTCGGCACTGCCGGTTATGGGATTGATGGTGTGCACATACTTTTTCCCTGTGATCGAATGCTGACGGTACTTGCGATAATTTCCCGATCCTGCCATTCCTTTATCATTTAAACTTACAGCTTCGGTATAGGTACGCTGTTCTACAGGTGCATTGATGTTTTCAATACCCACCCGCCAGGGCTGATTTTTATCGAGATTTTTACCTTTCGCCAAAAGCTCTCCACCGAGTTCTATAAGATAATCTTCTACCCCGTTCTGCTCCAGCATTTTACCAATTCGATCTATGCAATACCCTTTTGCTATACTGTTGAAATCTAAATAAATATGTTCTGTGTTTTTTTGAAGTTTGCCTTGCGGCGAAATAGTCAATTTATCTAAACCTACATACTGCATCAAAGAATCTATAGTGATAGAATCAAGCTTTTTTAAGGGCTTATCAGGGCCGAAGCCATAAGCATTAGCCAAAACCCCAACCGTAGGGTCATAATACCCATCTGTGGCAATATATACTTGCTGTGCCAGGGCAAATACTTCTTTAAACATAGCGTCAACCATAATCGTGGTGTCCCCGGCATTGATTCTCGATATATCAGAATCGGGCTGGTAGGTGCTCATAGACTTATTAATCGCGGTGATGGTAGAGTCAAATTGCCTTACAAGATCAAAACGCTCCGGCGCATAAAACTGCAATTGGTAACTGGTTCCCAGCGCCTGACCGTTGTAGACTACCAGATTTCTTTCGGGCTCACAAGATGTACAGATTGCTAAAAATAAAGCGCTAAATAAAAGCGCAGATATCGATTTTAAACTGAATTTCATAATTCTTGAAAAATGATTAAAGTATTTCCTGCAGACCATTATAAACCTGCGTATAGGCTGAATCTTTCTCGACAGGTTTGCCGTAATCTTCGGCACTCCCCAAACCTACACCGGCATAAAAAGTTCGCGCATTAAACTTGTCTGCGTGCGTTTTTATTTCCTGCATAAAGACCGGGTCGTAGGCATTAGGGTCATCAGGATATTGCAAAGCCCTGACGATTACAAAATGTAATTTCTTGTCTTTTAAAGCTACAAATTGTGGATTGCGTTTTAATTGAGAGTTGACACCCAAAAACTCAAATCCCTGAGACTCCAGGTCTTTTCCCACGATATTCATCGCCAGATTATGTCGTTCCTGTTCGGTAAGAAGTGTTGCCATGGTGCAAAGATACTAAGCACGATTAGTTCAGGTTTACAGGACCGGCAATTTTAATTAAAATTAGTCTGTATTACTTTTCAGCATATTGAGAAATTCAGCACGTTTAGCCCTTGAGACCGGAACCTGATGGTTTTCTTCAAGCATTACATAACCTTCATTCAGGTACGATTCTATATATTCCAGGTTGATGATGTGCGATTTGTGAGTTTTAAAAAAACTAACCGTATCTAGTAAATCTGCGAAATGGCCGATATTATGAGAACTCAAAATAGATATTCCTCCAACAAGATGAAGTTTAGTATAGCCTTCTATTCCTTCAAGACGTATGATATGATCTATTTTGACAAACTGTAATCCGTTTTGAGACGGGACAACAATCTTTTTTTGCTGAAAGGTCTGTACACCCAGATTGGCAATGAGCTGTTTATTTTTTGAAAGCATCTCCTTGTTTAAAATACTCTCTACGGCCCGGTGTACACTTAGTATCAAATCTTCTTTTGCTACCGGTTTTACAAGATAGCCAATGGCGCAATTTTTTATAGCCTGAATTGCGTAATGATCAAATGCTGTTACGAAAATGACTTCAAAATCCGGTTCATCAAATTCCTTTATAAGTTCAAAACCGGTCATGGTAGGCATCGCGATATCCAGAAAAATAAGATCCGGTTTTTCTGTTCTTATAAATTCAATAGCTTCTACAGGATCCTGACTAGAGCCTATAATAGAAAGCTGCGGGCAAAAGCGCTGCAACTTGTTTTCTAAAATGGCTGAGGCTTTTGCCTCATCATCTACTAAAAACACCCGGATACTCATACGTTCAAAATTTTAAAAGTTATCGTTACGCGGGTGCCCTGCAAATCCTCCCGATCCTTTATTTGATAGTCCACTTTAAAAGCATTACTATACTCGAGCAATTTTAATCGATCTTTGAGAACGGTTGAAGATCTGTTTTCGAGGGTCTTACCACTCGCTTTAAAAACCTCTTTAGAGCGTTTTAGGCCAATACCATCATCTTCTATAACCACCTTATAACTCAACTCATCCAGGCATGTAAAAATCACACGTACAAGGCCTGATTCATTCTTATGAAAAATCCCGTGATTTACGGCATTTTCAACAATAGGTTGCAAAAGAAGTGACGGGATTTTTGTATCTAATTCCAAGTCTTCATCAACCTCAATATCAAAACTGAGTTTATCCTCAAAGCGCATTTTTTCTATCGCCAGATAATTGTTAAGCAGCTCAATTTCCTCTTTAAGGCTTATAGTATGTTGTCGCGAAAGTTCAAAGAATGACCTGAATAATTTAGAAAATCTATTAAGGTATTCTTCCGACAACTCGACCTCATTTCTTTGAATATAGTATTGTATTGCATTTAGCGAGTTGTGCACAAAATGCGGATTCATTTGAGAACGAAGTGCCTGTAATTCGAGCTCATGTAATTCCCGCTGGCTTTCTAATTTAGACTGCAGACGCTCCCGTATAAGCTTGTTCTTTTTGGAAACAAAAACTGTAAAAAGTAAAATCACAGCAACCACCACTACAACTGCGGTAATTGCCATTATTACAATAAGGCGGTCGTCTAATTCTTCTGTGGACATAAAAGTGCTATAATAATACAACCGTAAAGGGGAATGTTTAAAAATGCGATTACAGTGTATAAAATATCAGCGAGATTTCCATTTACCTTTGACATGGAAACCTGTACCGGTAAATACCCCAGAAAATAAATAAGTACTCCTGTGGTGATCCAAAACCGAGCATTTTTCTTAAAATCTATAATCTCATCCCGGTTTAGAAATTCAATGTAAAATCTAAATACAAGGATCAGCAAAGTTATTGTTGAACAAAAGAGGAAGATAACATTGTAGTCTTTGAGCCAATTTTCTAAAATAAGACTCACGATAAGACTTATAAAAAGCAAGGGCACTAAAACCAAAACCCAAATTTTCCTGTTGAGAATCCTGTAGAACCAAAAGCAAAAAAAGAAACCCGTAAAAAGGTCTGAAAAATTATATATTAAAACATTATTACCAAAGAAGCCCAGACATAAGGAGGCCCCAATTTCTATGACAATCACAGTAGTCAGGTAATAAATGAAATGACTTTGAGTCCCGTTTTTTAAAACACCATGCCGCCAAATGGCTATAGCCAGTGCTACAGCCATTAATGATTTAACTATGATTTCCAGAATTACCATGATACTCACAAATTAGTTGCCAGACCCTGTTTTGCGCGTGCCTACCGGGTGTAATTTATCATAATAACTGTCGTCCTCGCCAACCGGCAAAAATGAATCTGGTGTGGTGGGAGTAACCAGCATTCCCGGTGCAAATGAAGATCCGCCCGAAGGTCTTTTGGTATTGGATTGAAGTGCATAAGCTGCCTCAAAAAACACCGTGCTTTTAGTCACACCGGGACTTAGCGTGTCTGCTCCAAAATAGACATAGACCCCTACATTGCTTATGGAATCACGCTTTTTTAAAGCAATCACAGACTCTAAAAAGAGCTGTAAATCATTCACATCTGTTACCAGAGCACCCACATTATCAACCGCATTACCGGGTAAATCATTGTTGATATACACATATTGATTACTCAGATAGGCGCTGTGCAACGCATCTGCACGTTCTTTTGTAATTAGGTTATTGGGTGTTTTTCGGGAGTTGTTTCGCAAACTTATGCAAGATGAGCACATTAAGAATACAACTGCAAACAGCAGGCTTATTTTGAAGGTTTTCATAATCATTTTAATAAGTTGGTTAAAAAATTTAAGATAATCACTTTTAATCTCTTGTGATATCAATTTGACAATCAATTGTATGCGCATTTGTATCCCCGTTTATAAAATAAGTTCCTATGATGCTCAATTTTATGGGATCTCCGGTATTTGCACCAAACTGAGTGTAGCTTACCGTTAGCGCATTTGATGCGCTGTCATCTATCAAAAGACCATCAATGCGCAAACGTTGAGAGATGGGTCCGGTAATAATCTCAGTAGCTGGTGTATTAACAACAGTAGGTACGGTAGTTCCCGGAGCGAGAGAAAACCGGAAGACTGAGCCCCCGGTTTCCCGGGCTTCTATTTTAAAAACGGTACTGAACCCTGTGCTTTGCGGTAAGGGATTATCTGCAGCCTGTATGTTACTGGCATACTGTGTTGGCGTTGAGCTTCCGTCAATAAACACATCAATACTTCCTGAGCTTCTGGCTGCGGTATTCCTGTCGTCATCACTGTTGCAGGAAAATAGAGTACCGGTTAAAATCGTGATCCAAATAATAAAATTTAAAGTTTTTGTTTTCATCGTTTCAACTTTTATCTATTTAGAAATCAAGGGTCTATATTGATTACGAATCCATCACCCTAAAAAAATTTACTTTATAAAGTTTTAATTAACAATGCCGTCATTCTTTGTAAGTGAACAACATTGCTTGAAGGTGAAGTTATCATACCACCATTGTTCGGCTGGGTTACCTCCTGAATCTAGATTAAAACCCAAACCATCACTATTTTGTAATATGGTATTAAAAAGGTTAATATCAGTTGCTGTATAAGGAGGGGTTAAGCCTGCAAGCCTCCATTCGCCATAAGTATTAGATGGCAATGTCGTTCCTGTTGCTAACTCAAGCGGTACATGTATTGTAACAGGAGGTTGTCCAGAATTGATTAAAGAGCTGGAATTAAGTACAAATACTGCACGAGTATTACCTGAATTTATTGAACCTTGATATATTATAATCGAATTTGCCGCACTTATTGCATTATTTACACCTCCAAAATATTCTACATCATAGCGCAACTCACAACCTGCGGTTAAAAAATTACGAGGGAGTAGAGTTTCAGTATAAGCAAATGATGAACCGCTGCCATCTAATGCCTGTAACACCTTACCCGGCCCTCTTGATACAATGCTAATTCCTCTAGCTTCTACGCCCTGCCAATCGCTAGTTGTACCTAATTCCTGATCTTCAAAATCAGTAACGACATTAAAGCTTTCTTCACAGATTATATACTCGCAAGCATCGCTATCTTCACAGCTTACAGCCAGAAACATGCTCATAACATAAATTCCTGTAATCAGAATTTTTTCTACCGGGGTTGTATATTTTAAAATTTTCATAAGAGTAGTTTTAGAGAAATCAAAGCCGCCGTTTGCAGACGGCTCTGATTTTTGTTAAGAATTGAATCATTAGAAACAGATGACCTTAAATTCGGTTCTGCGATTGATGGTATGCTCGGCCTCTGTGCACGTCACACCATCTGCGCATTTATTCAGCAGTTCGGTCTCCCCAGCGCCTCTCGCAATAAGCCGGTCTCTTGAAATGCCTTTGGCCAGTAAGTAGTCTACGGTTGCCTGTGCGCGTTTTTGAGAAAGCTCCTGATTGTAGGCATTGCTTCCGCGTGAATCTGTATGCGAAGACATTTCTACTTTAATCCCTGGATTATCAAGCATCAGTTGAGCTACATAATCTAAATCGGGTCTGGCGGCAGGTAAAATATCCCATTTATCCAGGTTGAAAATGATGTTATCAAGACGTATAGCCTTTCCGCAGGGATCCACGCACATTTCAAAGTCAATAAACAGACTGGAGTTGCGATCCTCGGTTGTTGTATTTACCGTTACCTTATTTGAAAAGTACCCGTCTTTAGCTCCCTGTACACTGTAGATGGAACTTTGCTTCAAATAGAACATAAAGTTTCCGTCTGCATCAGAAAGGGTGTTTTTTAAGGAGGCACGCTGGGTGTCTTTTAAGCTGATATCTACACCCGGTATACCTTCGTTTTTATTACACTCTACGACATTACCCCTCAGGATAAAGTTTTCGTCTGTGTATAAAATCTCCTTTTGAATACTTTTACCTTCCTTCTTACAGTCTTTAAAATCTGCTTTAGAAAGTGTAGCCTGTTCCAGATTTACCTCATAAAGTTTTCCTTTGATCACATAATCTGCTGTCTCCACATCCTGAAATACCACAACTCCATAGCTGTTTGTTGTTCCGGTTTGCGTAATGTTTCCGTTTAGATCCTCAAGCACAACATCGGTGTTGGGCAGCAACTCTTTGGTAAACTGATCCCGGGCGGTAATCGTTACAGTGCAGCCACAAGTAGCGCAGCACTGTGGTGTATGATCTTCACCACATACTGGGCAGGCATTTGCTTTTTTACCTACCGCAAGGGTAAGACCTGCAAAAACTCCAATGGAATAAATATCACAATCGCAGGATTCTTCTCTAAAGAAAGGCGTGTTTTGATTAACGATATTCTGCCCGCCTATCTCTTCCACAGGATAATAACCCGATCTAATCCCATAGCTAGCATCGTTTTGTTCCTCAACATTAAAATGCCTCATATAGTACGCACCCGCATGAAGACCCAGCCAATCATTTACAAAGTATATAGCGCGTATCTGTGCTTTTGCGCTAAAGACATTTTTAGCATCATAGCCTGAGTGGAAGTTAAGCACATCATTAATTACCGTATTTTCCCGTAGCTCGGTACGCCCACCTTTAATATTAGCCAGTCCGCCACGTAAATTGAGCTCTGTACTAAAGTTCCCGGCAGCATTATGGTATCTAAAGCTTGGCCCTATACCATAAAACAACCTGTTGATTTTATCTTCTGAAAGTGAAAAATCGGTTAGAGGTCTGGTACCGCTTAAGTCAAAAAGATTAGTTGTAGGATAGGAACTTTCCGGTTTATTCCAGATATAATCTACATCTGCACCCAAACCAAACCAGCTCCAGTAATAGTCTGCTGAAAGTCCAAGTTCGAGTCCACCGTTATAATCAATATAAGGTGTGTTGTTTTCATAAGTGGGGAAGTCATACCCCACCCGCGCGTTAAACAACCATTGGTTGTTTGTAATTTGACCCTGAGTCATTGCAGTTATTGCCAGTACAGCCAGAAATAACAGGTTTTTAAGTGTTGCATTCATAGTTTTAAGTTGTTAAAGATTTGATTCAAAGATGATCAGCTTTAAGCCCCAAAACCAGACGCAATTCACGAAGTGCTTACATCAATCCATTAACGGTATAGTTGAAATAAGGAACACGTAATCAAGTTAAACACCTGAAATTCAACAAATACAAGCACTAAAAAAAAGCCGCTACTTTCGTAACGGCTTTTATAAAACTCCTTTTTTGGATTATCCTCCAAAATCATCAAAGCGGATGTTCTCATCAGGGATACCAAAATCTTCTCCCATCTTTTGAACCGCCTTGTTCATAAGCGGAGGCCCACAGAAATACAATTCGATTTCTTCCGGCTCTTCGTGTTTACTCAAATACTGTTCAATTACAGCATTGTGAACAAAACCTACGAAACCATCACCGGGACTATTGATATCTTCTTTAACCTTCCAATTGTCTTCTTCTAAAGGCTCTGAAAGCACCAGATAGAATTTGAAGTTTTCAAATTCCTCCTCCAAATCGCGGAAATGCTTTAAGTAAAATAACTCACGCTTAGAACGACCACCGTACCAATACGTTACTTTTCGACCGGTCTTAAGAGTTTTGAAGAGGTGATACAGGTGCGAACGCATAGGCGCCATACCGGCTCCACCACCTACGTAAAGCATTTCGGCATCAGACTCGTTGATGAAGAACTCACCGTAAGGACCTGAAATGGTTACTTTATCTCCTTTCTTTCTACTGAAAATATACGACGAAGCAACACCAGGATTTACATCCATCCAGCCGCCTTTTGCACGGTCAAATGGTGGAGTTGCAATACGTACGTTTAGCATGATCTCACGTCCTTCTGCAGGATACGAGGCCATAGAATAAGCACGCTCTACTACTTCGTTATTCTTCATTACAAGTGGCCAAAGCTTAAACTTCTCCCACTCTTCCTGGAATTTATTGGGATCGTCATGCTCCTCAGGGTGAGCTGTGATATCCATATCTTCAAACTTCACGGTACATTCCGGAATTTCAATTTGGATATATCCACCAGCTTTGTAGTCCATATCCTCAGGGATTTCTACTACAAATTCCTTGATGAACGAAGCTACGTTATAGTTACGCACTACAGTTGCTTCCCATTTTTTAATACCAAATACTTCTTCAGGAATAGTGATTTCCATATCCTGCTTCACTTTTACCTGGCAAGCTAAACGCGCTCCGGCGGCTAACTCTTTACGGGTAAAGTGTGGCGTTTCGGTAGGTAATGCCTCACCACCACCTGAAAGTACGTGACACTCGCACTGAATGCAGGTACCACCACCACCACAGGCAGAAGGTAAAAAGACTTTCTTTCCACCTAAAGTTGAAAGCAATGAACTTCCTGAGTCTACCTCAACCTTCTTCTCACCGTTTATGGTGATGGTCACAGGACCTGAAGGTGATAATTTTTCTTTTGCAAAAAGCAGTAGGCCAACCAATACAATGGTTAAAACCAAAAACGCTACTACCGTTGCTGCAATAACTCCTCCTGTACTTGCTGCTAAAAACATATTATTTATTGTTTAGTTCTTGTGATACTTCGGCCAAAGGTTCTTCAGCGTCTTTATCCTGGGTTATCGTTTCAATTTGAGCGGCTTCATCAGTCTTTTCGGTTTTCTCATCTCCTCCGGTTAACATTCCACCAAAACTCATAAAACCAATTGCCATAAGACCGGTTATGATAAACGTAATCCCAAGACCTCTTAATGGTGCAGGTACGTTTGAATACCGAATCTTTTCGCGAATAGCGGCAATGGCAAGAATTGCTAAAAACCAGCCGATTCCTGAAGCCAAACCGTAATTAAACGCGAGACCTAATGTAGCTATGTCTCTGGACTGCATAAAAAGTGAACCTCCTAAGATCGCACAGTTTACCGCAATAAGAGGTAAGAAAATACCCAAAGAGGTATAAAGTGCCGGAGCAAACTTTTCTACTACAATTTCTACAAGCTGTACCATTGTCGCAATGGTAGCAATAAACAGAATGAATGACAGGAAACTCAAATCGTAGTCGGCATACTCAGCCCCTAACCAGGTTAATGCTCCTGGTCGCAACACATACTGATCCAACAGCCAGTTCATAGGCACGGTAACAGCAAGTACAAAGATTACGGCAGCTCCAAGACCTACAGCGGTCGAAACTTTTTTAGACACAGCAAGGTAAGAACACATCCCAAGGAACGTGGCAAAAACCATGTTGTCTATAAATATTGATTTAAAAAATAACTCTACGTGTTCCATTTTTCTTTTATGAAAAGTTAGACTTGAGTAAAACTCAACCCGTAATCTTTAGTTTTCTTCGATTAGTGCTTTATTTCTGGCGCGTTGCACCCAGATGATAATACCTACAACGATAAGTGCCATTGGTGAAAGAAGCATAAAACCGTTGTTCTCATAGCCTATTGCATAAAGGCCGGTTTTAGCGATTGGATCTCCTAAAACTTTAAATCCGAGTAAAGTCCCAGAACCCAGAAGTTCTCTAAAGAAACCTACGACAACCAGTATTAATGCATAACCTGCGGCGTTACCGATACCATCAAGGAATGATCTCCAGGGACCGTTACCCAAAGCGAAAGCTTCAAAACGTCCCATAATGATACAGTTTGTAATAATAAGACCCACGAAAACCGAAAGCGTTTTACTCAATTCATACGCAAAAGCTTTAAGCACCTGGTCTACGATAATTACCAAAGCAGCTACCACTACCAGCTGAACGATGATGCGTATTTTGGAAGGAATGATATTACGCATAAGCGAAATTACCACGTTACCCACACCCAGTACAAACATTACCGAAATTCCCATTACGATAGACGCCTTCAATTGCGCGGTAATCGCAAGTGCAGAACAAATACCTAATACCTGAATGGTGATCGGGTTATTATCTGCCAGCGGATCAAGGATTAAACCTCTGTCTTTTTTAGATAGTAATGCCATAATTATATTTTTAAGTCTTTTAAGTAAGGGATGTACAATTTAACGGTGCTGTTAATCATTGCTGTAACACCATTACCGGTGATTGTTGCGCCGGCAAGGGCATCAACTTTGCCATCGTCCTTACGCTCGTTAAGCGGATCGTTATTTCCTTTGGCAACGGTGATTCCTTCATACTCGGTATCAGCCATAATCTCTTCTCCGGTAAAATCGTCCATAAAGTAACGCTCCTTGATGTTTGCACCAAGACCCGGAGTTTCCCCTTTATGGTCAAAATAAACACCCTGTACTACATAGTTTTCGTCTAAAGCAATAAAGCCCCAGATAGCATCCCATAAACCCTTTCCGTACATTGGGATGATGTAGTAGTCCTTACCATCTTTTTCGCCCACAAAAAGCGGAAGCTTACGCTCTGACATATCTTTTGCCAATTCCTGCTTCAAATTGATTAGATAAGCCGAAGAATCTTTTTCGATTTTTCCGTTCTGAATAACCAATTGTTCTTTGATGTATTTACCAAACTCCGCTTCAACCTTGTTTGTTGGAACGAAATTCACAGAACCTTCCACATTCTCATTAATGCCCATAGCATAAAGAATGTTTTGTTGCTTTTCGAATCGCTCATTTTCAGTAATTGCAGGCTTTAAGCTCGAAGCTGTAAAGGCGAGCAATGATCCTACTACGAGTACCATTACCACTGCAAAGATTACTGTGTAACTGTTTTTATCTGTATTTGCCATGATTAAGCAGTTTTTAATTTTAGACGTTTCATACGTTGTTTAACGTTTGCCTGAACAACATAGTGATCAATAGTTGGCGCAAAAACGTTCATAAGAAGGATTGCAAGGAATACTCCTTCCGGATATGCCGGGTTGAATACGCGAATCATAATCGAGATAAATCCTATTAAGAAACCATACCAGTATTTACCGGTGTTGGTTTGCGCGCCCGAAACCGGATCTGTCGCCATATAAACGATACCGAAAGCGATACCTCCAATGATAAGATGTTCCCAGAATGGAGTGCTCATCAAGCCGTAAAACTTACTGCTCTCTGTAATCCATCCCTGATCTACAACTCCGTTAAAAATCAATCCCATTACTGCAGCTCCAACCACAGCACTTAGAATAATTCTCCAGCTTGCAATCTTGGTAAACATCAAGAACAATCCGCCGATGATGATAAGAAATGTTGAAGTCTCACCTACTGATCCCGGGATAAACCCGAAAAACTTATCTGCAAAATCATAAACAACCGAGTTATTCTGTGCATAAGATCCTAAAATGGTCTCTCCTGAAAATGCATCGGGAGTACCTGCAGCTGCCTGAGCTCCGTGTACCCATACCTTATCACCACTCATCCATGTAGGATAAGCAAAGAATAAGAAAGCACGAATGGTAAGCGCAGGGTTAAGAATATTCATTCCTGTTCCGCCAAAAACCTCCTTACCGATTACCACACCAAACACAACTGCTACAGCAAGCATCCAAAGTGGTATATCAACCGGTACAATAAGAGGAACAAGCATACCCGTAACCAGGTAACCTTCTTCTACCTCGTGACCTTTGATTACGGCAAAAACAAACTCTACCGCAAGACCTACTCCATACGAAATTATAACCAGCGGAAGCACGGTCCAGGCTCCTAATATAAAGTTGTCCCAGGTAAAGAAATTACCGAACAAACTAGCCTCACGTACAACACCCTGCGCGGCATCAATTGCTGCATAGTGCTGATATCCCGCATTAAAAATACCCCAAACCAAAACCGGCAACAGAGCAATAATAACGGTATTCATCGTACGTTTTAAATCATCAACGGCTCTAATGTGAGCACCGCTGTGTGTGGTTTCATTAGGGGTATACAAAAAGGTATGCAATGCGTTAAACGCAGGTGCCATTTTTTTCCCTTTGAAATCTTCTTTAATACTGTGTAATTTTTCTTTTAATCCCATAGCTATTATCCTATTTCTTCGTGCATTAAGTCAAGTCCTTTACGAATGATTGCTTGGTGTGGTTGTTTAGATACGCATACAAATTCGGTAAGCGCAAAATCTTCCGGTGCCACTTCATACATACCCAAAGCTTCCATAGCATCCAGATCTTCTACCATACAGGCTTTAAGCAACTGTAAAGGGTAGATATCCATCGGGAATACTTCCTCGTAGTTTCCGGTTACCACAAAGGCGCGATGCTCCCCGTTGGTGTTGGTATCCAGATCGTACTTCTTATTTGGGAATAGCCATGAAAAAGTAAGGGCTCTTGAAGATGATATTTTATTGAAAACAGGTTTATTCCATCCAAAAAATTCATAATCGTCTCCTTCCGGAATCGCTACAAATTCATTGTGATAATATCCTAAATGACCGTCTGCACTTACCTGTTTTCCGGTAAGCACGTTACCTGAGATCATACGTACATTATCCCCGTTAATTCCGGCAGAATAGGCAAAGGTAGACACCTCTGCTCCTATTTTGGTCTTAAAATACTGTGGTTTTTTGATGCTTGACCCTGAAACACTGATCACTCGCTCCGGATTAAATTTTCCTGTAAGGAATAATTCACCAATAATGGCAAGGTTCTCGGGAGCTACAGTCCATACTGTTTCTCCTTTATTTACCGGTCTGATTTTATTGATCTGCGTTCCTACGTTACCACTAGGATGAGGCCCTGAAACCGTATGAAGTTCTACTTCACTCAAATTAGCAAAAACCGAATCAGCAGTTTTAGCTACTCCCAGATGAACTTTACCAGAGGTCAGCTTTGCCAAAGCGGTCACACCCGCCTGCAACGCAGCTTCCTTACCTTTAAGACTGAAGTTATAATCTGGAGCCAGCGGGGCACTGTTATGCCCTGAAATAAAAATTGCCTCGGGAGTAGTATCTACCGCGGCAATTATATCATAAGGACGTTGCTTGATAAAAGGCCATAAACCGGCTTCAAGCATACGCTCTTTAATAGTTTCGGCACTTGATGTTTTAACATCCAATTTTGAAAACTCGTGAGTCGCATCTGTACCGTCTGCTTCAATAACCACGTGGGTTATAACCCGCTTCGCTCCCCGCTTAATCTCAGCAAGAGTACCGCTAACCGGTGATACAAATTTGATACGTTCATCTTTCTTGGAGTAAAAAAGCGGCTCGCCCGCCTTTACCTTGGCTCCTTCTTTAAAAAGCATCTTAGGAGTTACAAGATGAAAATCTGAAGGCTTGATCACATAAGTTCTTGACTTGGGGGCGTCAGCTAGGGTTTTCTCTGCTGCTCCCACCAATTTTATATCAAGACCTTTTTTGATCTTAATGTCTTTTGACATAGGAAGTATATGTTAAAGTTTTTTTAGTTGCCCAACTCAGTTTCTGTCTGGAATTGAGGTGCGCAAATTTACAAATTTTACATCCTTAATACACAAATCCCGTGATAAAATTATACAACCGGCAGGCAGGAGATGCATACAAAGCTTAAGAATGCCAAAAACACACTTATTAGCACCTTATTGAGATTCTGTAAAAATAAGGCACTTTATTTGCTAATATTGTGTTTCACCAGTAAACTCGCTTTAATGAAAACGTTTTCGGTTGTTTTTACACTTCTTATATTCGTACAGGGAATGGCTCAGGTAGCCGAAGAAATGCCTGCACCCCCATACATAAAAACGGTACAATTTTACGGCAATACCGCCGAAAGTCAACTCCCGCTCATTCAACTGGGCACTCCGTTAAGACTCAGTTTTGATGACATTATAGGCGACGAATCTGATTTTTACTACACCATTACCCACTACGATTACGACTGGACGCCTTCGGTACTGGTAAAAAATGAATATATAGACGGGGTTGACGATGTGCGTATAATGAATTACACGAACTCGGTGAGCACCCTGCAACTCTACACCCATTATGAGCTAACGATACCCAACCAGTACACCACCGCCATTACTAAAACCGGAAATTACCTGCTTGAGGTTTTTAACGCAGATGAAGAACTTATCTTTTCCCGAAAATTCATGATTTATACACCTCTTGTGAGTGTAGGTGTTGAAGTATTACGCAGCAGGGATCTTGAGTTTATAGAACAAAAACAAGTGGTTAACTTTTTTGTCGACTCGGATGAAAATGTCTTAATCAACCCAAAAAACACCGTCAAAACACTTATTATTCAAAACAACAATCTCAAAAACAGTATAGGCAACATTCAACCGCAGTACAACATAGGCAATCGCCTGGAGTATCGCTATAATGACGAAACTTCCTTTTACGGCGGCAATGAGTTTTTTGATTACGATAATAAAAACATCAGGACCGCCACAAACCGCATCCAGTTTGTAGACCTTCAGGATTTGTACCATAATTACCTTTACGGAAATACAACCCGCGCCGATCTGGAATACACCTTCAACCCGGATATCAACGGTAATTTTGTTATTCGCACCATGCAAGGCTCAGATCCGCGGATTCATGCCGAATATGCCTGGATTCATTTCAGCTTAGAGCACCCGCAACGTCCCAAAGGAGAAGACATTTACATCTACGGAAACTTCAACAACTACGATCTGGAAGACGCCACCCGAATGTACTACAATGCAGACACCGGAAGGTATGAGACCGCCATGCTGATGAAGCAGGGTTACTACAACTATAAATATGTAGTGGCCAAAAACGGAAAACGATTGGAGGAGAATCCCATAAGTGGCGATTTTTGGCAAACCGAAAATGAATACGATGTGCTGGTCTATTACAGACCTCCCGGTGCCCGCTTCGACGAATTGATAGGCGTAGGCAATGCACTTTCCACAAGCATTTCAAATGTAAGACGCGATTAATCATGAGACCTGCTTCTCTATTTGAGGATTTATGATAACTTCGTATCCTATCTTACTTAAAAACCTGCCTTAACGGTGCAAAAACCAGTTGAACAAAAACCCAAAATCCCTGTTTACGATAGGGGAAACAAATGTCTCAACTGCGGTCATCCGCTTGAATTAAGTGACCGCTACTGTTCCTATTGCGGACAAATCAATTCGCGGCAAAGACTATCATTAGGCAACTATTTCAGAGAATTCGCAGGAAGTATATTCAATTACGACTCCAGATTTCGGTACACCATAAAAGACCTTTTATTTAAACCGGGAACCATAACACGTGATTATGTAGACGGAAAGCGACTCACCTACGCAAACCCATTTCGGTTTTACCTAAGTGTAAGTATCCTTTTTTTCATAATAAGCGGTTTACTCGACTTTTTTGAAAACACCGAAAATACCACAGATTCCTTTGACTGGAGTAAACTCACGACCGAGGCAAAGAAAGACTTTCAGGAGATACCCATAGATTCTATTACCTATTATATAGAAAAAGGAGTTCAGCAAAACAGAGACACGACTCAGGCCCTCCCTTTCGAATATCAAAATCCGGAAAAACTGGATTCCCTGGGTTTCTACGGGCGCACCAAAAATAAAATCACTCTTTTTAGAAAATTCAGTTCGTCAACGGCTATCACCCGCCCCGAAGAAGGTCTTGACAGCCTCAAATACCCAAAGACCCGCACCAATATCTGGCTTTACAAGAAGAGCGCTACCTTTAATAAGATACTTGACGAGCCCTTTGAATTCTATGAATACCTGGTTGAGAAGACTCCTTTCTTCATTTTTTTCTTCACACCATTATTTGCACTGGCTTTTGTTCCGCTTTATCTTAAGAAAGAATCTTACCGGGAAGCATTGCAAAAAATAAAAGGTACCTCGTATTCCTGGTTTCAGACCGTTTTGAATATACCCTACCTGGGTTCTGGCATCGCTGCAGTATTAGCAACACTAAGACGCTTTTTTTATCCTTCGGCAAAGCATAATTATGTTGAGCATGTGATTTTTATTTTTCACATATTCTCTTTTATGTTTTTAGGTATGCTGCTATTGGCTTTGCCAGATTTTGTGATAGGCGCCAGCGTACTAACTTCTATTTTTCTATTTTTAATTTGCCCATTTTACTTCTATAAAGCGCTACGTAATTTTTACAAGGAAGGCAGACTGCGCACCCTTCTCAAATTTTTAATACTGAATTTTGTATTTTTAATGTTGTCAGGAATGAGCATGATCCTCTTCTTACTCATAACTGCCGCAACCTATTAATAATGGTAGAGCAAGTAACAAAAGGCATTAAAGTTTCGGTAGAGACTCATTTTGAAGGCGCATTTTCAAAAAACAGCGAAGTTTTCTATGCTTTTGGCTATACCATCACCATAAGCAATAACAGCAGGGATACCGTAAAATTACTCAGCCGTTGCTGGACGATTTACGATTCGCTCAATGACATCGAGCAGGTCACCGGCGAAGGAGTAATTGGCAAAAAACCGGTACTTCAGCCGGGTGAGCAACACCGTTATACTTCAGGCTGCCTGCTTAAATCTCCTTTTGGAGCTATGAATGGTTACTACACCATGATTAACTTTAATAATTCTACCCAATTTCAGGTGATGATCCCTACTTTTAAGCTGAATTCAAAATTCAACCTTAACTAACTACACCTCAATCTCCTGAACACCTCAACGACTCAGATTACTTTCTTAACAATACTGTTTAGCTATTCTTAGGGCGTGGCTTTAGAATTTTGTACCTTTCGCGCCATTACAAAAAAACAACTTTTCCGGTGCTTATTAGCATCAGAAACGAGTCCACCTTTGTGGAGAAAACGCAAAAATAAAATAAGCATGTCAACAGGATTTTTTGAAGTACCCGTAGCTATTAACGAGCCCGTAAAAACCTATGCACCCGGAACACCCGAGCGCGACGCGGTTTTAAAAGCCTACAAAGAACTTTACAACAGCACCGTAAATGTACCTTTATACATAGACGGTAAAAAAATAGAAACCGGCAAAACCAGCACGATGTCACCTCCACACGAGCACAATCACAAATTGGGAGAATATCAGCTTGCCGAAAAAAACCACATAGAAGCTGCGATTGCTGCTTCACTTGAAGCCCGCAAAAAATGGTCGCAAATGCCCTGGGAACACCGCGCAGGTATCTTTTTAAAAGCCGCCGAACTGATTCAGGGACCTTACCGTGCTAAGATCAATGCAGCCACCATGCTGTCGCAGTCTAAAAATATCTATCAGGCAGAGATTGATTCTGCCTGCGAACTTATTGACTTCCTACGTTTCAACGTACAGTATATGAGTGAAATCTACGCAGACCAGCCGGAATCTACTTCTGCAGCCTGGAACCGTGTAGAATATCGCCCGCTTGAAGGCTTTGTTTACGCAGTTACTCCTTTTAATTTTACGGCTATCGCCGGAAATTTACCCGCCTCTGCCGCACTTATGGGCAACACCGTGGTATGGAAACCCAGCGACAGCCAGGTATATTCTGCTCAGGTTATAATGGAAGTTTTTGAAGAAGCCGGAGTACCGGCAGGTGTAATCAATATGGTGATGGGTGATCCTGAAATGATCACCAATACCGTACTGGACAGCCCTGATTTTGCAGGGATTCACTTTACCGGTTCTACAACCGTATTTAAAGGAATCTGGGCTAAAATTGGAGCTAACATTCACAAATACAAGACCTATCCACGTATTGTAGGCGAAACCGGTGGTAAAGATTTTATCCTGGCACATCCTACCGCAAACCCGCAGCAGGTAGCAACGGCAATTTCGCGCGGAGCTTTTGAATTTCAGGGGCAAAAATGTAGCGCGGCGAGCCGTGTGTATATCCCAAAATCAATGTGGCCTAAAGTAAAAGATTTGGTTGTTAAAGACATCAAATCCTTTAAAATGGGATCTCCGGAAGATATGAGCAACTTCATCACTGCCGTGATTCACGAAGGCTCTTTTGATAAACTGGCCAAATATATTGATCAGGCTAAAAAAGATTCAAATGCTGAAATAGTTGCCGGAGGTAATTACGATAAATCTAAAGGATACTTTGTAGAGCCAACAGTAATTTTAACCACAGATCCTAAATACACCACAATGACAACCGAGCTTTTTGGCCCAGTTGTTACGGTTTATGTTTATGAGGACGAAAAGTGGAGCGAAACTTTAAAACTGGTTGACACTACCAGTGAATACGCGTTAACCGGAGCTGTTTTGGCAGCAGATCGTTATGCGATTACGGAAGCTACTCAGGCATTACAAAATGCAGCCGGTAACTTCTACATCAATGATAAGCCTACTGGTGCGGTCGTTGGCCAACAGCCTTTTGGCGGTGCTCGGGCATCTGGTACTAACGATAAAGCAGGTAGCGCATTAAATCTGTTGCGCTGGGTTTCCCCTCGATTAATCAAGGAAACTTTTGTAACACCTACAGATTACAGATATCCCTTTTTAGGAGAATAACTTACTGATTTACATATATTTAAAATGCCATCTTTGAAAGATGGCATTTTTTTTGAGCTACCACACAACGTTATCTAAATGTTATGCCAATGTAAATTTAACGTAACCAAATAATTTTTTAGTAACTTTACCAATAAATAGAGGAATTATGAAGAATGATGAAAACAAAATGTACGTCCTGAAGGTGAAATATTCCGTTATAGATGTAACTAAGAAAAAACGAAATCGAAAAATAACCCGTAAAAAGGAAAAATTATATCTGGTGCGCGATCCTGAAAGTATCGACGAGAAATTGAAAGAGCTTGAAGACAGCCTTCTGGAGATTGATCAGCAGGAACGCACGACCCTACTCAACCGGGCTCAGGATTTCCTGCGAAGTTTTGGAAACCGATGCAATCGCACGTATTACAATATGCTGCGAACCTAAAAAAAGCGACTTTAGAGTCGCTTTTTTGTTTATCATCCTTTAAACTTCAAAGGTAGGTGCACCACCTTTTTGGTTTCAAAAAATTCCTCTTTAAAATAATCAGACAAGTCATAAATTCTGGCGGTCGTATACAAACTCAGTTCTTCCGTTAAATCGCCTCCTTTTAAATACAGAATACCGTTCTTAAGTTCGTGAGTGCTCTTTTTGGCGATCTTTCCTTTGGTCCAGTGCACAAAGGTTTCCATTTGTGCCACAGCTCTGCTTACTATAAAATCATAACTGCCGGGCACATTCTCAACGCGATCATTTGTAGTTTTTACATTGGTCAGCCCTAAACCGGCAACCACCTCATCAACCACTTTGATCTTTTTACCGATACTATCTACGAGATGAAACTGGGTCTCCGGAAACATAATAGCCAATGGCACTCCCGGAAAACCGCCACCGGTCCCCACATCAAGTACCTTACTGCCGGGATTAAAAGACAGGACTTTTGCAATGCCCAACGAATGCAAAACGTGGCGTAAATAAATCTCATCGATGTCTTTACGCGAAACCACATTGATTTTCAGGTTCCAGTCCTGATAAAGTTCGTTGAGTTGTTCAAACTGAACAAGCTGATTTTCACTCAGATTGGGGAAATAGTGCTTTATAAGTTCCATAATTGCAAATTACGGCAACAAAATTAGGTTTTACCGCGTTAAATTACGGTATTTGCAGGCCTTAAAAAGATATAAATCTTATTTTTGAGGTTGCGTTACAAACACTTCTGTTCTGGGGTTTTGCTAAGCATAATTTGTATGGAAAATATTAAAACAATAAAATTCTCAAGGGTTGATTCGGCTAAGTTCTTCCGCACCCTAAATAAGCGCGTAAACGCCTATTTTAAAGAAAACAATGTAGAACGTACCGGTAACTGGAAACTGTACCTGAAAACCGCAGTGATGTTTTCCCTGTTTCTGGCACCCTATTTTTTAATTCTTACGCTTAACCTTCCGGGTTGGGCGCAGCTCCTGCTCACTATCGTTATGGGCGTGGGTATGGCCGGCGTGGGTATGAATGTGATGCACGACGGGAATCACGGCTCATTTTCGAAGAAAAAATGGGTAAACAAAATGATGGGAAGCAGTATTTATATTCTTGCCGGAAATGTGTATAACTGGCAGGTACAACACAATGTGCTGCATCATACGTATACTAATATCCACGGGCACGACGAGGATTTGGAAGCCGGTCGTATTTTACGCTTCTCGAAACACGCCCCGTGGTATAAACACCACCGTTTTCAACATTACTATTCTATCTTCCTATACGGTTTGCTCACCTTTAACTGGGCGATCACTACCGATTTTCTTCAGATGAAACGCTATCTCAAGCGCAAATTGTCTTATGGTGAATTTCCGAATCCAAAAATTGAATGGACCAAACTGGTAATCACCAAACTAATTTATGTCGCGATCTGGATTGTGCTTCCATTACTGATTTTAGATATCGCGTGGTGGAAAGTTCTAATCGGCTTTTTTGTGATGCACTATACCGCAGGGGTTATTCTTAGCGTGGTGTTTCAATTAGCACACGTTATTGATGAGGCAGATATGCCGCTACCGGACAAGTCGGGCACCATGAAAAATACCTGGGCTATTCACCAGTTGTTTACCACCGTTAACTTTTCGACCAAAAACCGAATCGTAAACTGGTTTACAGGCGGACTTAATCATCAGGTGGAGCATCATATTTTCCCGCACATCAGTCATATTCACTATACCAAGATTTCTAATATTGTACGGGAAACCGCGCAGGAGTTTAACCTGCCTTACAATGAGTATAAAACCACACGTAAAGCGATTATTGCTCATTTTAAGTATTTAAAAGAAATGGGCGCGCAACCCAATTTACAATCTGCTTAATTTAATTTCTTAATGGAAACACTTACCAATCAACTATCTGACCGAATCAATAATTTGGCCGCATCTGCTACGCTTGCAATGGCCGCAAAAGCACGTGAACTGCGTGCGGAAGGAAAAGACATCATAGGCCTTAGCCTGGGTGAACCTGACTTCAACACCCCTGATTTTATTAAGGATGCCGCTATACAGGCTATCAACGACAACTACAACGCCTACTCACCGGTAGACGGTTATGTAGAGCTTAAAGATGCAATCATTACCAAATTTAAAAGAGATAACAATCTTACGTATGATCGCAGTCAGATTGTAGTTTCAACCGGGGCTAAGCAGTCTTTATACAATATCGCACAGGTATGTATCAATCCGGGTGACGAAGTGATTTTGCCCTGCCCGTATTGGGTAAGTTATGCCGATATTGTTCAGCTTGCGGAAGGTGTACCTGTTGAAGTACAAACTTCTTTGGAAACGAACTTTAAGATGACTCCTGAGCAGCTTGAGGCAGCGATTACCCCAAAGACCAAAATGCTTTGGTACAGTTCGCCCTGTAACCCTAGTGGCTCTATTTACAGCGAGAAGGAGCTTCGTGCTCTTGCAGATGTATTGCAAAAATACCCACACATCGTGGTGGTAAGCGATGAGATTTACGAGCACATCAACTATGTAGGTGGTCACGCCAGCATGGCTCAGTTTGAAGATATGTACGATCGCACCGTAACGGTAAACGGGGTTGCAAAAGCATTTGCAATGACCGGATGGCGTATAGGGTACATCGGAGCCCCATCTTATATTGCCCGCGCCTGTAATAAAATTCAGGGCCAGGTTACCAGTGGTGCTAACTGTATCGCACAGCGTGCTGTAATTACAGCCCTTGAAGCGCCTGTGAGTAAAATTCAATATATGGTTGATGAATTTAAAGAGCGCAGAAAGCTTATTTTAGATCTACTCAGCGATATTGAAGGTTTTGAATGTGTAGAGCCCGAAGGTGCTTTCTATGTATTTCCAAACATCACACACTTTATAGGTAAAACCCTAAACGGAAAGACGATTAACAATGCTTCAGATTTTGCCATTTATTTACTGGAAGAAGCAAATGTTGCTACTGTAACCGGCGAAGCTTTTGGAAATCCTAACTGTATTCGCATTTCGTATGCAGCAAGTCAGGATCAAATCAAAGAAGCTTTGGCCCGCATTAAGAAAGCGGTTTCCTAATTCACAGTTTTATAAAAACAGAAAAAGCGACCTCAACGGGTCGCTTTTTTTTATTGGCTTAATTCAAATAGGATTCGCTTACATTTTAGGCAGTAAAACGGTATCAATCACATGGATTACGCCGTTAGACTGGTTTACATCAGCAATAGTTACTGTAGCAACGTTACCTGCCTGATCTTTGATTTTCACCATATCACCATCAAGCATTCCGTAAAGGGTTTGACCGTTAACGGTTGTCCATTCTGCCACTCCATTACCTGCCTTGATATCTGCAATAATTGCTGCAGCGCTGTTTTTCCCTGCAATAACGTGGTAGGTTAAAACACCCTGTAAGGCCTTCTTATTCTCAGGCTTCAGTAAGCTGGCAACGGTTCCATCAGGTAGTTTTTCAAAAGCAGCGTTTGTAGGTGCCAAAACGGTAAATGGCCCTTCGCTCTGTAGTGTTTCAACTAAATCTGCAGCCTGTACTGCGGCTACCAGAGTCGTATGATCTTTAGAGTTTACTGCATTCTCTACAATATTTTTTGTAGGATACATTTCTGCCCCACCAACCATTTTAGTTTCCTGAGCAAAACCTGTTGAAGATACAGCGATTGAGCAAGTCATTGCTAAAGCTGCGAATACATTTTTAATTTTCATAGTGTAAGTTTTTTTTAGTTACACCTACACATACGTTTGTTGAGAAGCTATCGGTTTTGGGATATCGGGCTTTAGCAAAATATTAACAAATTAGACCGTCTCCGTCCGCTTTGTCATCAGGTCTTTAATAATCATATCGGCGTGTACCCGTGTATTTTCAATAAAGAGTTTGCTGGTACGCATTCCGCTGTTGATCACTCCGGCTACATATACATTAGGCAAAGGCGTTTCAAGCGTTTCGGGATCGTGAATGGGTTTTTTAGCATCTTCCTCGTCAATAGGCAGTCCCAGGTTTTCGAAAAGCGAATAATCTGGCGTATAGCCTATCATCGCGAGGACAAAATCATTTTCAATCTCGATCTCTCCATCGGGCGTGTTTAAAACAACCGAATAAGGCTTGATCTCTGTAACGGTTGTATTGAAATAAGCCTTGATTGAACCTTCCTTGATTCGGTTTTCGATATTAGGCTTAATCCAGTATTTCGTCTTTTTGTAAATCTCATCACCCCGAATGGCCATAGTGACCTCGGCTCCTTTATAATAGGTCTCAAGCGCCACATCACAGGCCGAATTTGCCGCACCAATCACCAGTATTTTCTGGTTGACATACGGATGCGGACTGTCGTAAAAGTGCTTCACTTTGGGCAACTCCTCTCCCGGAATGTTGAGTTTACGAGCCGTATCGTAAAAACCGGTCGATACAATGACCGCTTCGGTTTTAAAATCTTCTTTAGGAGTTTTGATACGATAAGAGTCGCCATCCTTCTCCATTTTTTCTACCGGACTGTACAGGCGCACATTTAGCTTCCAGCTATCATAAACCCTGCGGTAATACTCCAGAGCTTCCTTTCTGGTGGGCTTATCGTTATGCGCTACGAAGGGAACATCGCCTATTTCCAATAAGTTGGAAGTAGAGAAAAAGGTCATTTGCTCCGGAAAATTATAAAGGGAATTTACCAGCACTCCTTTTTCTAAAACCAAATATTCGAGATTTGCTTTTTTAGCTGCAATGGCACAGGCCAGACCTATTGGGCCGGCTCCTATAATGATGAGATCGTATTTTTTCAAAACGCTTCTTTTTAGCTTTAAATTAAATCTACGGGTCTTTGAATCCGATTTAATTTCTTTTTCTGTAAAGTTAACCGATACTAGCGATTACGCCAAAAGAACGGCGTTAACAGTATCAAAACAGTGAAGAGTTCAAGACGGCCAATAAGCATTAAAAAGGCACACCACCACTTCCCTACCGCCGGAAGCGCATCAAAATTGTTCACGGGACTTAAGATCCCGAATGCAGGTCCCACGTTACCTAAAGACGAGGCGGAACCTCCTAAAGCTGTTGGGAAATCAAGCCCCATAGAAGCCAGACCACAGGCTCCTATTATCCACGCTAAAAGATAGAGAATAAAAAAGCCCAGAATGTTGAAGACGATTTCTTTAGGCACCGCCTTACCATTGTGACGTACCGGTAAAATGGCATTGGGGTGAAGCGTGCGTTTAAACTCCAGTAAACCGTTACGAATGATCATTAAATGGCGTACCACTTTTATTCCACCCGAAGTAGAACCCGCCGAGCCTCCTAAAAACATCAATCCAAAGAAAATTATGGTGGCAAATGGCGCCCACATCGTAAAATCGGCAGTTACAAAACCTGTTGTGGTAATTACCGAAATCACCTGGAACAGGCCGTGCCTCAAAGCGCTCTCATACCTTCCCAAAACCATAGGATGATCTATAGAGGAGACCGAAACATCGGCCCGAAAAATAATGATCGCGACTATAAGAACCGTGAATCCTAGAATAAACGAAAAGTAAAGTTTGAACTCTTCATCTTTCCAAACGCTGCGCAGCTTTCCTTTAAAGGCAAAATAACTCAACACGAAGTTTGTACCTGCCAAAAACATAAAGACAATAATAATCCATTGTATCAGCGGGTTATCATTCCAATAGGCAACGCTCGCATTTTTGGTACTAAAACCACCTGTTGACAGCGTACTCATCGCGTGGTTTATGGCATCTAGAAACGACATCCCGGCCAGTTTAAGCAGTATGGTCTCAGCCACGGTATAGCCAAAATAAATAAGCCAAAGGCGCTTTGCCGTATCGGTGATACGCGGGTGTAATTTATCGGCGTTAGGACCCGGTGCTTCGGCAGCAAAGAGCTGCATCCCGCCTATACCCAGTAAAGGTAAAATAGCTATTGCCAGAACAATAATACCCATCCCGCCAATCCAGTGGGTGGTGCTGCGCCAAAACAGAATTCCGTTTGGGATGGCTTCAATATCATTTAAGATGGAAGCCCCCGTGGTGGTATATCCGCTTATAGTTTCAAAAAACGCATTAGTGATAGACGGAATAGCACCGGTAAACAAGTAGGGAAGACAGCCACTCAGGGACATAAAAATCCAGCCAAATGTTACGACTATATAGCCCTCCCGCTTCTGAATCTCTTTTTTGTGGTCCCGGGTAAAAAACATAAACACCAGACCTACAAAAATGGTTATAAGTCCGGCAGAAATAATGCCCAGAGCTACCGAAACATCATCGTAGAAATAGCCTACAATCGCCGATATGAGCATAAAGCCGCCATTAAAAAGCAGCAACAGGCCCATCAGGTGAAAAATTATACGGTAATTGAGTCTGACTCTGTTTGGCATTAGATAAACATACGTTCGACTTTGTTGATAGAGCGCAGCAGGCAGCATACCACAATGCGGTCACCTACCTGTATTTTATTTTCGCCCAAAGCAATAATTCCCACTCCGTCACGTACGATTCCTCCAATGGTAGCAGATCTAGGGAAGTCGAGGTCTTTGATGCGTTTGCCTATCACCTTAGAATTGGGCTTGGCAATAAACTCGAGCAACTCGGCATTCATATTATTGAGTTTGGTCATCGCGACGACATCACCTTTTCTGATGTATCTGAAAATATTATTGGCCGCGAGTAATTTTTTATTGATCAGGGTATCAATACCGATGCTGTGTGAAAGCTGAAAATAATCCATATTCTCAACCAGGGCAATGGTTTTTTTAACCCCTTTTGATTTGGCCACCAGACAAGACATAATATTGGTCTCGCTGTTACCGGTTACTGCGATAAAGGCATCCATATCGTAGATATTCTCTTCTTCGAGCAACTCTACATTTCTTCCGTCACCGTTAATGACGAGGGCCTTGGGTAATTTTTCGGCAATATCAAAAGCCTTATCATTATCCTTCTCGACCAGTTTAACGTTAAAACTGTCTGAACACAGATCGCGGGCGGTCTTGAATCCTATTTTACTTCCGCCTAAAATCATCACATTTTTAATATCCTCGTGTACCTGCCCGGTAAGTTTGTAAATTTCTTCAACCCCTCCTTTTACCGTCATAAAATACACCTGATCACCTTCTTTAAAAATGGTGTCTCCCCGTGGAATCAGGGTGTACTGTGTACCTTCACGCTGAATGGCGATAGGCATAAAATGCAGTTCGGGAAAAATACGGGCCGCTTCCTTAACGCTTTTACCTACAAATGAGGCAGTACGACTCAGGGAAGTCCCAACCATTGTTAAAGCTCCTTCTTCAAACTCATAACTGTCGTTAAAGGCAGACTGACTCAGCAGCAATTCAATTTCTGCCGCAGCAAGACTTTCGGGCGAGATGAGTTCATCAATACCAAATTTCTTAAATCCGGCAACTTCCTGATTCTCTATAAACTCGGTATTTGAGATACGCGCAATGGTGCGCTTGGCCCCCATTTGTTTTGCCAAAACACAAACGGTAATGTTTGTGGTTTCACTGGCAGTGACCGCAATAATGAGATCGGTATTTTCAATTCGGGCATCCTTCAAGGTCTGAATAGACGTAGAATCGCCACGTATGGTCCTGATATCAAGATGCGTATCTGCATAGGCAATACTTTCTTTATCTACATCGATCAATGTGATATCCTGAGATTCAAAAGAAAGAAGTTTAGCCAAATGAAATCCTACTTCACCGGCTCCGGCAATAACAATCTTCATAGTACTGTTTAAAATCTAAAAAAATACCGAGCCATAAGTAATGATTAAGACTCATGAAAACGGATTTTAATTGAGACTAGCCTCTTATTTTTCAACCCGCTAGCAGGTAAGTTGAGGCAAAGATACATTTTTCATAAGTATCCCTAGAAAATTTAAGAAGTCTGCAAAAATTCTAAACGCTTTAAATCGAAATGTCAACGGGAGCATCTGGTGACAAATACTATATTTGCTAAAAAATTAGCGATGAGCGGCAATATAAATCCTTACAAAAATTCTGACCAGACCAAGCGCCAACAGGTTGAGAAGATGTTTGACACCATTTCGGGCGAGTATGATGGGCTGAATCGGGTTATTTCTTTTGGCATTGATGTTAAATGGCGCAAGAAAGTAGTTAAACTCGTGGGTGATACAAAACCCCAGCGTGTTCTGGATGTAGCCACAGGCACCGGAGATCTGGCCATAAATCTGGTCAAAACCGGAGCAAAAGAAATCATTGGTCTTGATATTTCTGCCGGGATGCTTAATGTGGGCAAAGCCAAAATCAAACAAAAAGGCCTCGATGCACAGATCGAAATGGTGCAGGGCGATTCTGAAAACCTTCCGTTTGAAGACCATCATTTTGATGCGATCACGGTCGCATTTGGTATTCGGAATTTTGAAACCCTCGAAAAAGGTCTTGCCGAAATTTTACGCGTGCTCAAACCCGGAGGGATTTTTGTCATTCTGGAAACTTCGGTGCCTACAAAAACGCCTTTTAAGCAAGGCTATAACCTGTATTCCCGAAGAATTCTACCCTTAATTGGCCGTGTCTTTTCTAAAGATCGTGATGCATACGCCTATTTGAGCGAGAGTGCATCGGTTTTCCCTTACGGAGAGCGACTTAACAATATTTTGCGCAAAATTGGGTTTACTAATGTTGAAGATCACCCGCAAACCTTTGGGGTGGCTACCATTTACACAGCATCAAAATAAATTTATGCGCAGGTTAGTACTTTCGGTTTTATTTACAATTACGCTTTTTCCCGCGCTTCAGGCGCAGTTTCTTACACGTGAGCGGGTGCTCAACGATGAGAATTTTGACAAAAAACCGTGGAGCTGGGGTTATTATTTCGGGATTAACCGCTACGACTTTAACTTTGACTATAAGGAACAGCGGCCCGATGTTTTTGTGGAGCAAAGCTATGGCTTCAATGTGGGTTTGCTGGGCAATAAGCGCATCAATGATTATCTGGACTTACGACTAGAACCCGGACTCGTCTATAACGCCCGAAATCTGATTTTTACAGATATTCCGGGAGAAGACAATGACCGCTTGCGGGAACTCAATTCCACCTACATTCACATCCCCTTACTTTTAAAGTTTTCGACCAAAAGGCTAAATAATTTCAAGCCCTTTGTAGTGGGAGGATTCAGCTACTCTTACAACCTTTCGAGCAACGAAAAAAACCCGGATGATAACAGCGCGGGGCAATTTCGTATGACTAACAATACATTTTACTATGAAGTAGGCTTTGGTATCGATTTATACCTGCCCTATTTTAAATTTTCACCCAGTATCCGCGGGGTTTTTGCACTCAGCGACGAGCTGGTACGCGACGAAGATCCTAACAGCCTGTACACTTCAAACATTGAAGTCATGCAATCGCGGGGCATCTTTTTAAACTTTACCTTTCAATAATGTGGCAGACCGATTTATATAGAGAAAAACACGGCTTTGTTTTTAATTACGGCAAAGACCTCCTGAGCACGCTCAATCCACAGGCTGGAGAGCGCATTCTCGATTTGGGTTGTGGTACGGGCGAACTCACCGCGGCAATTGCAGAAAGTGGCGCCGAACTGGTGGGGCTTGATGCTTCAGAAAAAATGATTGAGGCGGCAAAGGCCAAATTCCCCAACATAAAATTTATTAAAGCCAAAGGCGAAAGTTTTATCGACTCACAGCCTTACGACGCGATTTTCAGCAATGCAACCCTGCACTGGATTTTGAATCCTGAAGCTGTAATCTCGTGTATGTACAGCAACCTCAAGCCAGACGGAAGACTGCTGCTGGAAATGGGCGGCAACGGCAACATCAGCAGCATTATCACAGCGCTGAGTACAACGCTTAAAGAACACGGTTATACCAAACAATCCCGAATCACCAACTGGTATTTCCCCAAGCTGGGTACATACTGTCATTTTTTGGAGCAGCGCGGCTTTAAAGTCACCTTTGCACACCTTTACGACAGACCCACAAAACTTCAGGATCCCGAAAACGGAATTGTAGACTGGCTTGATATGTTTGGCGGAAAGTATTTTAACGACATCCCACAGGAAGAAGCATTAAAAATAAAGCAACAGGTTCAGGAACAGCTGCGTCCTGTGCTTTTTAAAGAAGGCCATTTTTATGCAGATTACAAGCGTCTGCGTATTTGTGCGATTAAGTAGCCGTTAAGCCACGCTTAAATTCACTTACTAAAATAGCCCCTGCGACGGCTACGTTAAGACTTTCGGTTTCATGGATACCAAAGCGCGGGATTGCTATTTTATGCTGAACCAGAGCTTCAACTTCTTTAGAAATGCCATTGGCTTCATTTCCCAAAACCAAAATTGCATCCTCAGGTAAAGGCTGCCCGTAAACCGGGGCACCTTCCATAAAAGCACCGTAAACCGGGCGTTTTGCAGATTTGAGGTAGTTCTCGAGATCCTTATAATGAATCGTAACCCGGGTTAAAGAACCCATTGTCGCCTGCACCACCTTGGGATTGTAGCAGTCTACCGTCTGTTTTGAGCAAATCACGTTTTGAATCCCGTACCAGTCGCAATATCTGATTATGGTACCCAGATTTCCCGGATCGCGCACCTCGTCAAGAACAAGAGCAAGTCCCTGATTAAGCTCCTCACCTGCTTCGGGTATGTGAAATACCGCCAGAGCTTTTTGAGGCGTTTTCAAAAAACTGATTTTCTTAAGTTCCCGATCGCTGACTTCAAAACGGGATTTTTCAGTCTCAAAATAACCGGGTAAGGCATACAAACTATGCAGGCTCGCGCTTGAGTCTAAAAACTCTTCGATCCCCTTTAAACCCTCAACAACAAAAAGACCATGCTGCTGCCGGTACTTTTTTTGAGCCAGGCTCGTTATTAATTTTATTTGGCTTTTGCTAACCACGCCTAATGTGTATTTTTGGAGTTATTTTGAAAAAACGCCCTTGCAACAAATTCCCGCAAAAATAGGATTTATATTCATTCTTCTGCTTCTTTTAGCAGGTTGCAACGCCGTTAAACGGGTTCCCGACGGGAAACTCCTGCTTACCGAAAATGAAATCATTGTAAACGACGAGCCCGAGGACTCCTACTCGATCAACAACATACCCTACCAGCAGCCCAATACCCGCCTGCCTTTGCTGGGTTCGCCCATACGTTTGCACATTTACAACTGGGCACGACCCAATATCGATTCGATCATGCAGGCCCGCTTTATTGAAAATGAAAACCGAAGGGAGTTTTACACCGCTTTGCTATCGCGAAAACAGCTCGATAAATACCTCGATTTTAGAGTTAATTTCAACAGGGCGATTAAAAACTTTGGCGAAGAACCCGCCATAATTTCTGAAAATCTGGCCAAAAGATCTGCAAACCGGCTAACCGAATATTATAACAGTAAAGGCTGGTTTCAGGCCGAAACCATTTATAAAATCAATAGCGACAGCATCGCAAAAAAAGGACAGATCGTTTACACCGTAAATACCGGTAGACCTTATTTTGTAGATTCGCTTAAAACCTTTATCAATTCTCCGGCGGCAGACTCGATCTACCAAAAGCACAGGAGAGAATCTCAAATAAAAATAGGCTCCCAGTACGAGCTCCTCGATATTAATGCAGAAACAGCCCGTCTTACAGACCTGATGCGTAACAATGGCCTGTTTTATTTTGACCGGGAATACATCAGTTTTATTGGAGACTCGGTAAACACCAATCACAAAGTAAACCTGGAGCTGTACATCAAAAACCGGGAAATTCGCAGCCGGGACTCGGTATATCAGGTTCCGTTAAAAGTACATCGCATCAGCCGGGTGAATGTGGTGACAGATTATGGCTTTTCATTACGCAACAACACCATTCAGGACAGTACTTCACTTAACGATTACCATCTTTACGCCTACGATAAAATACGCTACAAGCCAAGGTATCTTACCGATGCGATATTTATTGAGCCGGGAGATACCTATAGTGATGAGTCGCGTAACAAATCATTAATACGTTTGAGCCAGCTGGGAACCTTCCGGTATCCCGATCTGCGCTACTCTGAAGATCCCAACGATCCTGAAGGTACCGATCTCATTGCCAATGTGTACCTAACCCCGCTTCCCAAGTTCAATCTTAGGGCCGATTTTGATGTTTCGACTTCAAACATTCAGCGTTTTGGTATAGCAGGCGGGGGATCATTACGCATTCGTAATGTTTTAGGCGGAATGGAAACCCTGCAGATTTCGGGTCGTGCGAGTATAGGCGACTCGCGTACGGCGGCAGGAAGCAACAGCCCTGAGCTTTTTGACATCACCGAAATAGGCGCAGACGTGAGCCTTACGATTCCACGAATCTTTTTCCCCATTCGCACAGCTTTCATTACGCCCGAGATGTCACCCTCTACCAGTTTTACAACGGGTATTGGCATACAGCAAAACATAGGTCTTGACAAGCAAAACGTCACCGGTGGCATCAATTATAAATGGTCACCTTCAGCAAAACTCAATTACCGCTTTGACCTTTTTGACATACAGTACATACGCAATCTCAACGTGTCTAACTATTTCAGGGTTTATGAGAACTCCTATAATGAGCTGAACGATATCGCCCTGAATTACCCTGCCCAAACTCAGGATTACATCAATGAAAATGGTGATCTAACCATTCCCGATGGCAGCCTCGCATTCATCAACGACGTGAGAAACCGCAATCTTACGGTGACTAACTCCGAGTTTAATGATGTCGTAAATATTGAAGAGCGCAGAAGACGTCTTACAGAAGACAACCTCATCTTAGCGACATCCTTTACGTATTTTAAAAATACGCGAGAAACACTTTTTGACGATGAGTTCTCGAGTTTCAGGGCAAAACTGGAATTGGCCGGTAATACGCTTAGCGGACTAAGCGATTTAATAGGTTTACCTAAAAACGAGAATGGTTCATCCCGGGTTTTAGGAGTACGCTTCTCGCAATACGTTAAAACCGAACTGGACTTTATTAAACACTGGGATTTTGGCAACGACAACATTCTCGCAGTGAGAGCCTATGGCGGTATCGCTATCCCGTACGGAAACTCAAGCAGCATCCCGTTTATTCGCAGTTTTTTTGGTGGCGGGTCTAACGATAACCGCGCCTGGCAGGCATACCGTCTGGGACCGGGTAGCACAGACAGCCCTAACGATTTTAATGAGGCAAACATGAAGCTGGCCTTTAATGTGGAGCAGCGCTTTAAGATATTTGACGATTTAAAAGGGGCGGTATTTACCGATGTGGGAAACATCTGGAATGCTTTAGATAATGTTGACGACCCGCAGGCCACGTTTACAGGGCTCTCCAGTCTTCAGGATATAGCAGTCGGTACAGGTTTTGGCTTTAGATATGACTTTAGCTTTTTCGTAATTCGTTTCGATATAGGCTTTAAGACTTACGATCCTGCGCTACCTTTGGGCGAACGCTGGTTTAAAAACACCAACCTCAATAATGCCGTATTTAACGTAGGTATAAATTATCCTTTCTAAAATAGAATGGGATAACCCCTAATATTTTATTAATTTTGCACACTAATCTAAGAAACCAAAATTTTATGAGTCATACGATCAAACCGGGAGTTGCAACCGGAAAAGAAGTTCAGGCAATTTTTAAACACGCTAAAGAAAACGGTTATGCATTACCCGCGGTTAACGTAATCGGCTCTAACACCATCAACGGCGTATTAGAGACTGCAGCAAAATTAAATGCTCCTGTTATTCTTCAGTTTTCTAACGGAGGTGCGCAGTTTAATGCCGGTAAAGGTTATTCAAATAAAGACCAGCAGGCTGCCATTGCAGGAGGTATAGCCGGTGCATTACACGTACACGAAATGGCAAAACGCTATGGAGCAACGGTAATTTTACACACCGATCACTGTGCTAAAAATCTGCTTCCCTGGATTGATGGTTTGCTTGATGCTTCAGAAAAGCATTATAAAGAACATGGCCACTCCCTCTTCAGTTCACATATGATTGACCTGAGTGAAGAACCTATCGAAGAAAACATCGAGCTTTGTAAAAAATATCTGGAGCGCATGAGCAAGATGGAAATGACTCTTGAAATCGAACTCGGTATTACCGGTGGTGAAGAAGACGGTGTTGACAATTCAGATGTTGATGCTTCAAAATTATATACGCAGCCAGAAGAAGTAGCTTATGCTTATGAAGAGCTGAGCAAAGTGAGCGACCAGTTTACCATCGCTGCAGCTTTTGGTAACGTACACGGGGTTTATAAGCCCGGTAACGTTAAGCTTACGCCAAAAATCCTTAAGAATTCTCAGGAATATATTTCTGAAAAATACGGAGTGGCTAAAAACACCATTGACTTTGTATTCCACGGCGGAAGCGGTTCTACTGTTGAAGAAATTCGTGAAGCTATTGGATACGGTGTAATCAAAATGAATATCGATACCGATTTGCAATGGGCATTTACCGAAGGTATTCGTAAATACTTTGATGCCAATGCAGATTATTTGCAGGGGCAAATAGGTAACCCTTCCGGAGAAGATAGTCCTAATAAAAAATATTACGATCCTCGCGTCTGGTTACGCAAAGGGGAAGAATCATTCATCGCACGTCTTGAAAAAGCCTTTGAAGATCTTAACAACGTAAATACTTTATAATTTTCGCTTTGCGAAAAACTTAAAAAACCCCGGAGTTTTAAATTTCGGGGTTTTTCACCCTTACAATCTGCCTTAAAAGCAGGTAAACTCAAGGCTTACAAATTTAAAAGCACACATTTATGGCTTGGTTTAAACGGAAAGAAAAAGGTATACAAACGGCTACCGAAAATAAAAAAGACGTCCCTAAAGGTCTTTGGTACAAATCTCCCACCGGGAAAATTATCGACTCAGAAGAACTTGCAAAGAACTTTTATGTGAGTCCCGAGGATGATTATCACGTACGCATAGGCAGTGAAGAGTATTTTTCCATTCTTTTTGACGAAGGCAAGTACAAAGAACTTGATAAAAACCTTACATCAAAAGATCCCTTAAATTTTGAGGACACAAAAAAATATGTAGATCGTCTCAAAGAGGCCGAAAGCAAAACCGGTCTTAAAGATGCGGTACGCACGGCTGTAGGTAAAAGTATGGGCAAAGACCTGGTCGTGGCTGCAATGGATTTTAAATTTATTGGAGGTTCTATGGGTTCTGTTGTGGGCGAAAAAATTGCCCGTGCGGCAGATTATTCCCTTAAAAACAATGTGCCTTTACTCATTATTTCAAAATCTGGTGGTGCCCGTATGATGGAAGCTGCACTTTCGTTAATGCAGCTGGCCAAGACCTCTGCTAAACTGGCTCAACTGGCGGAAGCTAAAATACCGTACATCTCGTTATGTACAGACCCTACCACCGGTGGTACAACCGCTTCTTTTGCGATGCTGGGAGACATTAATATTTCAGAACCGGGAGCCTTAATAGGTTTTGCAGGACCACGTGTGGTTCGCGATACAACCGGACAGGAACTCCCTGAAGATTTTCAGACCGCAGAATTTTTAAAAGAACACGGCTTCCTTGATTTCATTGCGCATCGTAAAGAGCTGAAAGCAAAGGTTAACCTGTATCTTGATTTAATTTTAAATCAGCCTGTTAGAAATTAATAAAGCCCTGACAGCTTCAGTTTTTTTGCAGTAAAAAACCCCTTTACTTATCAAAATTAATTGTATCTTCGCCGGCTCAACAGGAAAAACCTGTTATACATAAAAACTATTTAAACAATATTGGCATGTATCTTACACAAGACAAAAAAGATGAAATTTTCAGCACCTACGGTAAAGACAAGAACGATACCGGTTCTGCTGAGGGACAGATTGCGTTGTTCACATTCCGCATCAACCACTTAACCGAACACTTAAAGAATAACCGTAAAGATTTTAATACTGAGCGTTCTTTGGTGAAATTAGTAGGTAAGCGTAGAGCATTACTAGACTATTTAACTAAGAAAGATATCAACAGATATCGTGCTATTATTAAAGAATTAGGTTTAAGAAAATAATTCTCATAAAGGGGCTGTTTTACAGCCCCTTTTATTTTTTCCTGTCCCGTCACACACAACAACAGGACAGCGTTAAAAAGCCGCTCAGGCGGTAAAGAAGTCCCGTAAGGGCAAAGAAAGCTATCCTTGGGTTTTTCATTGGTCAAACACTACACACAACACAACAGACCTTGCCTTTAACCTTGATGGTTAACGGCTTATGTTTAACCGCATCTCCTGGAGGTGCAGATGAAAAATCAAATTTATGATTCCAAAGACTTTTAAAGAGGTCATTGACCTTGGTGACGGTAGAGAAATTACTATCGAAACCGGAAAACTTGCAAAACAGGCCCACGGTTCTGTAGTTGTGCAATCTGGTAAATGCATGCTATTATGTACCGTAGTGTCTAATTACCAACAAAGCGATGTAGATTTTCTACCTTTAACTGTAGATTACCGCGAAAAATTTGCTGCAGCGGGTCGTTATCCCGGCGGTTTCTTTAAAAGAGAAGCACGTCCCAGCGATGGCGAGGTACTAACCATGCGTCTTGTTGACCGTGTGTTGCGTCCACTTTTCCCTAAAGATTATCACGCAGAAACTCAGGTAATGATTCAGCTGATGTCTCACGACGAGGAGGTTATGCCAGATGCTATGGCAGGTCTTGCCGCGTCTGCAGCCATTCAACTCTCTGATTTTCCTTTTGAGTGCCCTATTTCTGAGGTGCGCGTAGGTCATATTAACGGTGAATTTATCATCAACCCTTCACGCAAGCAATTGGAAGAATCTGATATCGATATGGTAATTGGCGCTTCAGCTGATTCTGTAATGATGGTTGAAGGCGAAATGAACGAAATTTCTGAAGAAGAAATGACCGAGGCTATCAAAGCCGCTCACGAAGCTATCAAAGTTCAGTGTGCTGCACAGGTACGTCTTGCGGAAGCATTTGGTAAAAAAGCAACACGTGAGTACGAGCCTGAGCGCGAAGATGCAGATCTTGAGAAAAAGGTGCGTGATTTGGTATACGACAAAGTATATGAAGTTGCTAAAGCCGGTTCTGCAAAACACGAACGCAGTGCTGCATTCCAACAAATTAAAGAAGAAGTAATCGCAACCTTCTCTGAAGAAGAGCTTGAAGATTTCGGTTCACTTGTTTCTAAATACTTCTATAAGGCCGAAAAAGCCGCAGTTAGAGACCTTACCCTTAACGACGGACTTCGTTTAGACGGTCGTAAAACTACAGAGATACGTCCTATTTGGTGCGAGGTAGATTATTTACCTTCAGTACACGGTTCGTCAATCTTTACCCGTGGGGAAACTCAGGCTCTTGCGACGGTAACTTTAGGTACCTCAAGAGAGGCCAACCAGATTGATATGCCTTCTTTTGAAGGAGAAGAAAAATTCTATCTGCATTACAACTTCCCTCCTTTCTCAACCGGTGAAGCCCGCCCAATTCGCGGAACTTCACGTCGTGAGGTAGGTCACGGTAACCTGGCACAGCGTGCTCTTAAAGGTATGATTCCTGCAGATTGCCCGTATACTGTACGTGTAGTTTCAGAAGTACTGGAATCTAACGGTTCATCTTCTATGGCAACCGTTTGTGCCGGTACTATGGCACTTATGGATGCCGGTGTTCAGCTTAAAAAACCGGTTTCCGGTATTGCTATGGGTCTTATTTCTGATGGAGACAGCGGTAAATACGCAGTACTTTCAGACATTTTAGGTGATGAAGACCACCTGGGAGATATGGACTTTAAAGTAACCGGTACGGTAGATGGTATTACCGCTTGCCAGATGGATATTAAAGTAAAAGGTCTTTCTTACGAAATTCTGGTAAAAGCCTTAAAACAGGCTCGTGAAGGTCGTTTACATATCCTTGAAAAACTTACTGATACCATTGCAGAGCCTCGCGAAGACGTAAAAGAATACGCTCCTAAAATGGTTACTACCCGCATTGCCAATGAATATATTGGTGCGCTTATAGGACCTGGAGGTAAAGTAATTCAGGAATTGCAAAAAGAAACCAAAACCACCATCGTTATCAACGAAGATCCGGTAACCGAAGAAGGTATCGTGGAAATTCTGGGTACCGGTCAGGAAGGTATCAATGCGGTTCTTGCTAAGATCGACTCGATCACTTTTAAACCTGTAGTAGGCAACAGCTACAAAGTAAAAGTTATCAAGATGCTTGATTTTGGTGCTGTGGTAGAATATTTGGATGCTCCGGGTAACGAAGTATTGTTACACGTATCTGAATTAGCCTGGGAACGTACTGAAAACGTAAGTGACGTGGTAAACATGGGTGACGTATTTGAAGTGAAATACTTCGGTCTCGACTCCAGAACTAAAAAGGAAAAAGTATCGCGTAAAGCCCTGCTCGAAAAACCGGAAGGTTATAAAGAGCGTGCTCCCCGCCCCGAGAATAAAGATCGCGGATCTCGTGATAATCGTGGCAGCCGGGATAACAACCGAAATAAAGACCGTAGAAGAGATTAATCTTTTGCACAATTTCATAGTTAAAGGAGCCGATTGGCTCCTTTTTTATGACTATACATTTCTGAAAATCACGCATTTATATTTTAAAATAATAAAACTTCATTCTAAATAGTAGATGTTGGTAAGCCAAATCAGGTCAATAACTGACATAACTACAGTTTTGCATACGGAAACTGTCAAAATCGCAATGTTGATTTTCTACTCTATTTTTAACATATCATTAGCAAAACTACCTCAAGCAACGCTATACAAGACCTAACAGCATATTCAGACTGTGAAAAAAAGTTCCTTGCCCAAATTTTTGAGTCTCGCATGATCCTTGCACTATACAGAGCGAACTAATTAATTAAAACTTATCTAATGAAAGTATTAGTATTGGGTGCAGGCAACATGGGACTCACGTACGCTGAAGGTATGGCTTCATCGCCATTTTTAGGAAAACGTAAGCTCATGATTTTTGATGTCTCCCCACAAAAAACAGAAGCCTTATCAACCATGGCGCAGTTTGATGCCTATGATAGTGTAGAAGATTGTGTTCCAAAGGCAGACGTTATATTTTTGGCTGTTAAGCCTTATCATAAAGAGTCGCTTTTTGAATCTATAAAACCCTATGTTAATCAGGAGCAGGTTTTTGTTTCATTGATGGCCGGGGTAACTATAAAAACCATTCAGGATGGTTTAGACATTAAGAAAGTAATACGTACAATGCCAAATTTACCTGCGAAAGTAGGAAAAGGTGTGACTTCTTTTACCGAATCTGAAGAAGTAAGTCGTATTGAATTACTTACCGTACGCAGTCTTCTGGACACCACAGGTGCTTCAATACATGTGGAAACCGAAAATTTTATTGATGCATCAACCGGAATTTCGGGAAGTGGACCCGCATACATCTTTTACTTCATGCAATCCATGCTTGAAGCTGCTTTAAAAATGGGCTTTTCAAGCAACGATTCTAAAGTATTGGTATCGCAAACTTTTGAAGGGGCAGTTGCATTATTTAATGATTCTGACCTTTCACCGGAAACCTGGATGGATCGGGTTGCATCTAAAGGAGGTACAACACGTGCTGCTTTAGATTCAATGGAAGATAATAACGTAAAAGAATTAATTAAAGAAGCTGCCTATGCAGCATTTAACCGTGCAACCGAACTCGGTAAAGAAAAATAAAATGGAAACAAGAAAACGCGTAGTTATAAAAGTAGGAACTAACGTAATGACGAACAGGAACAACAGAATCGTTGGCCCTGTACTTCACGAACTCGTAAGACAAATTGCAGAATTGTATGAAAAGGGATATCAGCCCGTACTGGTATCTTCAGGTTCTGCGATTGCAGGTAAAGAGGTATTGGGAGAATGCAGTTCTGATGATCCTTCAACTCGAAGACAGATATTTTCTTCGGTAGGACAACCGCGTATGATGCGCCATTACTATACTTTATTCAACAGTTTTGGTATGCATTGCGCACAGCTTTTAGCAACCAAAAGAGATTTTGCTCCGGGAAAACACCGGGAAAATATGATCAATTGCTATGAAGGTTTGTTAGAAGAAGGTATTGTACCCATCGCAAATGAAGATGATGCCGTATCATTAACGATGTCTATGTTTACAGACAATGATGAACTAGCCAGCCTGGTGGCCGAATTAATTGACGCAGACGCGCTGATACTTCTTACAGACACAGATGGTTTGTACACAGGACACCCTGATGACGATAATTCTGAAAAAATAAGCAGAGTACATCCTGAGCAAAATGTTGAAAAATACGTTCAGGAAAATAGAAAAGCTGAAGGTGAAGGCCGCGGCGGTATGAAATCTAAATTGAAGATTGCCAAAGAGACCGCCCGGAAAAATATCACCTGTTATATAGCAAATGGTAAACGACCTAATGTCATTATCGATTTGCTTGAAGGAAAAGAGATTGGTACAAAATTCTCAGAGACCAGATAAAATCTTTGGCTGAAACTAATCTTAAAAAATAAAAATATGCAATTACTAAATACAGATATAAAAAATAAAGTACTCGACTCGATGATCAGCATTATAGATCAGCGACGAGACGAAATACTAGAAGCCAATAAGAAAGATCTTGAAGCCTTTAATCGTGATGATCAGGCGCTTTATGATCGTCTGGTGGTAAACGACAAGAAAATCGCTGGAATGATTCAGGCGATACAGGAGGTACGTAATCAGGATGATCCGGTAAGTCAGGAAATATCTAATGTAACTTTAGATAGCGGGTTGAATATTATCAACAAAACGGCTCCTTTCGGAACCATATTGATAATTTATGAATCCAGACCTGATGTAACCATAGAAGCCGCCGTACTGGCATTTAAAGCAAATAACAAGATTTTACTTAAAGGCGGGAAAGAGGCCTATAATAGTAATATAGTTCTTGTAGATTGCTGGAAACAGGCGCTTCGCGAAAATAATCTGAGCGAAGATTGGATTACCATGTTACAACTCAACAGGGAAGAAACTCAGGAATTCCTGAGAAATCCCGATCAGCCCCTCGACCTTATCGTACCACGCGGTGGAGAAAGATTGATTGCCTTTGTGAAACAACACGCTCAATGCGCGGTTCTTGTAAGTGGTAGAGGAAATAATTTCCTATATGTACATCCCGAAGCTGACTGGAAAAAAACAGTGGAAGTGATCATAAATGCAAAAACCGATAAAATTTCCGGTTGTAATGCTTTGGATAAAGTTTTAGTAGATAAAAACTTACCAAATTACGAGTCACGTATTAAAGAATTGAAAGATATTCTCGAAAGCAAAGGTGTTGAAGTTTTGGCAGATCCTAAATCTAAAGAAGTACTCAGCACAACCAGTGTGATCCCTAACGAAGATACCTGGTATGAAGAATTTTTGGCAATGAAAATTGTATTGGGTGCTGTAGAAAGTATGGATGAAGCCATAACCAAAATCAACACCTATAGTGGTGGTCATTCGAGCGCCATTTTAACAGAAAATGCCAGTGTAGCCCAGATATTTATGGAAAATATAGACACGGCAGCGGTGTACCACAACGCCTCAACGCGATTTACGGATGGTGGGCAAATGGGCGTAGGTGCCGAACTGGCTATTAGTACAGACAAGTTGCACCACAGAGGTCCGCTTGGTTTAAAGCAACTGGTGACAAATAAGTATTATGTATATGGTAATGGCCACGTACGGGTATAATTTTTAAATATATCTAATATATTATTCAGGATAAAATCCTGAGATAAAATGAAAGAGTCTGATGCTGTCAGGCTCTTTTTGCGTTATATACACCACATTATCTTACGTAATACATTAAAAAATAAGGTTTTACAGTTTTTTCTTACAGTTCAAAACTTGTATCATCGTTAAAATTGATTATTTTTACCGATATAGATTTTCCCCAGACTTCAATGAGTACATTTATAGATAGACTATTTAGCCATAGGGTTAAAAGTATAAACCAGGAGTTTTCTGAGGAAAGCTTGCAAACCGATTTTCTGGGCTATCTTATGTCATTGGGTTCTGAAAGCGCCAGACTGATAATTATTAGATCTAAAATTGAGAATTTTCAGCTTCCGGAAGAAAGTTACCTGAAGAATTTATGCAAGCTTCAGTTTTATCTGGAACTAGAGCGCTATCTGCTTATTTACGATTCCAGATACATCAGTACAGAAGAAAAGCTTCGCGCAGAAATCCGATTTAAATTTCCGGAGATTGGAGAATCTGATGCCTTCGTTCCTCTTTTTAGAAAAGGGAAGGCACAGGAAATAAGTATAGTCCAGCTCTACATTCTTACCATTCTAAAAAAATTCAGGGACGAAGACCCCGATCGCGATGCCACAAAGCGCCGTATTGAACAACTAAGCATCAAATTGCATCAGGATCAATCGGCTATGAGTCTTGTAGAGCAAATTAATTGCTTTAGGCGTACCAAAGAAGACGCGGCGGCCATACATCAGGAGTTTGGTGCTACTTTTGGACAGGACTTTGTAGATTCGGTTTTTGCCGAAACACAAAATGAATTCAACAATTATTTTGAGCGTGTTGATGCCGTAAGCTGCCTTACAGATATCATGCCTGAACTTTTTTCGTCTTTATTAAAAGAGACCAATACTTCTCAGATTATTTTCCCCACGATGAGTGAGGAGCGATCAGATGTGATACCTCAGGAGCAAACCAAACAACCCTTGATAAGTCAGGACGAAGTGCTTGAAAATCTCCTGGATGGATACCTTCTTTTTGATGAGTATGGTACTATTTTGAATTGTAATACACGCGGTGCCAAAATATTTGAGCTTTCAAAACCGGAAATTCTTAAGCGAGATCTGTTTGAACTTTTCCCGGAATATGTTGCTCAAACGATAAAGGACGACATAAAACAGCTCTACGAGAACACCAAAAAAAGTGTAATAGGCCGTCGTATAGAGATTGATTTGATTAGTAAAAATGGTAAGAAAGAGACTTACGAGGTTTCTGCCAGTAATAACTATACCAGTCCTTTAGAAACCTTTACGCTGTTACTGCGCAACATTTCAAAACGCCAGGACACACTCAAAGCCCGTATAAGTGCAGAGAAAGCGGCAGAAGCCAAATCTACCTTTCTCTCCAATATGAGCCACGAGATACGCACGCCGCTTAACGTGATTCTGGGACTTTCTGAAATAATTTCAAAAAACGGCACTGAAGATCCCGGGGTACTGAAGAAAAATATTGACGGTATTGCATTTTCGGCTAAAAACCTGCTTTCTATTGTTAATGATATTCTCGACTTTTCGAAGATTGAAGCCGGTAAATTATCCCTTCAATCTATAGACTTTAACCTGCGCGAGGTTGTTTACAATCTGGCAAATGGTTTTGAAATCAAAGCTCGCGAAAAGGGGCTAACACTATCGGCTCATATTGATGAGGAAGTGCCCGATGTGGTTGTGGGCGATCAATTTAGGCTTAACCAGATTCTTACCAACCTCATTGGTAACGCTATAAAATTTACAAACAAGGGCTCGATTACTTTGGAAGTTAAACTTGAAAGTAAAAACGACGAGGAACTTCGGCTTAATTTTAAGGTTACAGACACCGGGATAGGCATCCCGGAAGAAAAAATGCAAACGATTTTCGATAGTTTTTATCAGGTTGAAAGTCCGGAAAATGCCAAAATAAATGGTACGGGACTTGGCCTGGCAATTACCAAAGAACTAATCAATCTTAAAAAAGGTGAACTCCACGCGAAGAGTAAACTGGGTAAGGGTTCAGAATTTTATTTCAGCGTTAGCTTTAAGACAAGTAAATTAAAAACACTTAAAAACAGTCCTCAACAAAATAGTGCGAAAAATAAATCTGTTGAGGGTCTCAAAGTCTTGGTTGCAGAAGATAACAGGATGAATCAGTTTTACATCACTCAACTTTTACAGGGTCTGGGTGTTGAAGTTGACATCGCAGAGAATGGTCAGGAAGCCGTAAGCATACATCAAAGCGGAAAAAAAGAATATGATCTTATTCTTATGGATATGCACATGCCGGTGATGAACGGTTTGGAGGCCATTTCACACATCAGACAATCCAACAAGGACGCGATTAAAAAAGTACCTATAGTAGCCTGCTCGGCAGACGTATTTCCCGAGTCGCGCAAGAAAGCCATTAACGCCGGTATTGATTTTTATCTTACAAAACCCCTCAAGGAAGAGGCCTTAAAAGAGGTTCTATTCTGGCTGGTTGATGAAAATAAGGATATTGACCTGGAGTCTGTCACGGTCGCTCCTTCTCCAGATTCGGAATTATCAGAAAAATCGAAGTCTGTAGACATCGCAAATTTGCTGGAGATTTTTGATAACGACAGGGAATTTGTGATTGCACTTTTAGAGGTTTTTATTAAAGAAACCCCCGATGACTTAAAGAGTTTGCGTAAATGTGCAGAACAGGAATACTACCTGCAAGCCAGTACGGTCGCTCATAAAATGAAGTCGAGCTTTATGAATCTGGGAATGACCAGACACGGGTATCATTTGCAGCAAATAGAAAGTCTTATAAAGAGTGAGGCTACCTTAGAAGAAGCTAAAATGCATTTAAGGACTTTTGAAGATTTATACACCAAGGCGCTAACCGAGGTAAACATGAAACTTATAGAGCTCAAAACCAAAAAGAAATAAATCAACAAGCCGCTGATTTTCAGAATCATAACAAAATATCAATACAAATCACATCAGGGTCTGTTAAATTTTTCTAAAAAAAATCACATTCCGTTGTAACCTTTTCTCTACTTGTTACGTATAATAGGTATAATGCTCAATTAATACGTAAACGTCAATGAGACAACTCAAGATTACTAAACAGGTTACCAACAGGGAAACCGCTTCTTTAGACAAGTACCTTCAGGAAATAGGGAAAGTAGATCTTATTACAGCCGAAGACGAGGTAGAACTCGCTCAGCGCATCAAGGCCGGTGATCAACGTGCATTAGAAAAACTGACCAAAGCTAACTTGCGATTTGTGGTTTCGGTTGCTAAACAATACCAAAATCAGGGTTTAACACTTCCCGATCTTATCAACGAAGGAAACCTGGGCTTGATTAAAGCTGCCAGACGTTTTGATGAGACCCGAGGTTTCAAATTTATTTCCTATGCAGTTTGGTGGATTAGACAATCTATACTTCAGGCTTTAGCAGAGCAATCCCGTATTGTTAGGCTTCCGCTCAATAAAATTGGTTCGATCAACAAAATCAATAAAACCTATGCGTTTTTAGAGCAGGCCAATCAAAGACCTCCAAGTCCGGAAGAGATTGCAAAAGAATTGGACATGACCATCAACGATGTTAAGGAGTCTTTGAAAAATGCCGGCAGACACGTGAGTATGGATGCGCCGCTTATCGATGGGGAAGATTCTAACCTGTATGACGTTTTACGTTCGGGCGAATCTCCAAATCCTGATCGCGAACTCATAACAGAGTCACTGCGTACCGAAATTGAACGTGCCCTGGAAACCTTAACTCCTCGTGAAGCTGATGTAGTGCGCCTTTATTTTGGTTTAGGCAATCAACAACCTATGACTCTTGAAGAAATAGGAGAGACTTTTGAGCTTACCCGCGAGCGTGTGCGTCAGATTAAAGAAAAAGCTATACGTCGTTTGAAGCATACCTCACGAAGTAAAATCCTAAAAACCTACCTGGGATAGGCGTTTTTTACAAGAATTCGTTAAAAGTAAGGAGATAAGCAGGTTTTTTACTAAATTGCCAGCATCTCCAAGAAAATATTTAAAGCAACAACAGTTCATCATAACTGTTCGTTTTTTGATTGATGAATGAATCCCCGGCTGATTACCGGGGATTTTTTATTTCATACTTTTATCTTATGTTTTATTATTTAATTTACCTCAGCGATTCTTCTAACCTGACTAAGCAGGATGCTATTCAGGATATTTTAGACCATGTAGCAGATTGGAATAAAGAGCTCGATATTTCAGGATTTTTAGTTTACCGGGATGGGAATTTTCTACAGCTTCTGGAAGGAAATAAAAATGAAGTTCTCACATTATTCAATAAAATAAAGAGAGATCCCAGACATAAGAATGTTACCAAAATATTGGAGGATGAATCTGAAAACCGAATTTTTAGCGATTATGAATCCGGCTTTCTTGTTCCAAAAAACAAACTCGTCAGAGACAAACTAAATAATTATCTTTTAAATCTGAAACTTTTAGAAAATCCAAAAATCAATTCGACCCTTTCTATTTTAGAGAATATTTTGACCAAAATGTATTAACCTCTTCTCTAGCAAAAAAATATTACATGAAACCTACATACCTTGCTCCCTCCCTTCTAGCCGCAGATTTTGCAAACCTTGAACGTGATATTAAAATGGTTAATGCCAGCGATGCAGACTGGTTTCATGTAGATATTATGGATGGTGTTTTTGTACCGAATATCTCATTTGGGATGCCGGTAGTACAGGCCATCACCCGTCACGCCACCAAGGTCATGGATGTTCACCTGATGATTGTAGATCCTGATCGTTATATACAGGCCTTTGCAGATCTGGGAGCTACTCACCTTACCGTACATTACGAGGCGTGCACGCATTTACACAGAACCCTTCAGGCGATAAAAGCTGCAGGTATGAAGGCAGGTGTTGCCCTTAACCCACACACTCCGGTAGACTTACTCAAAGACATTATACATGATATTGACATTGTCATTATAATGAGCGTCAATCCCGGTTTTGGAGGTCAAAGCTTTATAGAGAATACCTACAAAAAAATACGGGCCCTTAAAGAAATCATCATCACGCATAATGCCCCTACCCTAATTGAGATTGACGGCGGCGTGACCGATCAAAATGCAAACAAACTCATAGATTGTGGTGCTGATGTACTGGTGGCCGGAAGCTTTGTTTTTAAAGCCAAAAACCCAACCGAAACCATAGCTGAATTGAAAAAGCTCATGGGCTAAATCTAAAGCCTTACCCGGTTCAAGAGGCCGACAGGATTTCAGAATTAACAAATTAAGATTAACTTACTTAATCTTAAATCGTTTCCATTGAAAATCCTAATCGCACCAGACTCGTTCAAAGAAAGTTTACAGGCCACACAAGTTGCTGAAGCTATTGCTGAAGGAATCAAAACCTCGATACCTGATGCAATTTGCAAACTCCTGCCCTTTTCTGACGGTGGCGAAGGTGCTTTTGAAGTACTTGAGGCGCTTAATCTGGGGGCATTGGTAAACACCACCACTTACGACCCTTTGGGAAGAATTATTGAAGCTCCTTATTTTGCATTTACAGATAACAAAACAGCCTGGATCGAACTTTCACAGGCTTCGGGTCTGGCACTTCTTAAAAACCACGAGCAAAACCCACTTAACACTTCAACTTTCGGAACCGGAATCCAGATTAAAAAAGCAATTGAAGCCGGTCTACATAATATTATTCTGGGCATAGGCGGTAGTGCCACGCACGATGTCGCCACCGGAATTTTCACTGCTTTGGGCGGAAGGCTTTTAGATGCCGGGGGCCATGAACTTAAAGCAGATGGTGCATCACTTCAAAATTGCAAATCCCTTGATTTCAGCCAACTCATACCGGAATTACAAAAAACCCATTTCACCATTGCCTGCGATGTGATCAACCCGCTTACCGGTCCCAACGGTGCTGCACATACCTATGCTGCTCAAAAGGGCGCTCATGCTGCAATGATTGAGCAGTTGGAAAAAGCCACACGTTCCTTTTCAAAATTGCTGGAAGTCAAAACACAAAAAGATATTGTAAACCAGGAAGGTGCCGGTGCTGCCGGAGGCACTGCGGCCGGTATGCTGGCTTTTACCAATGCCCGCCTCAAAAACGGCTTTGATATCCTGGCTGAACTTACCAATCTGGAAGAACGTATTCAGACCGCTGATTTGATTATAACCGGAGAGGGCCGTACCGATGACCAGAGCAGATTTGGAAAAGTTCCCTTTAAAATCGCCAACCTTGCTAAAAAACACAATAAACCGGTACTGCTCTATTCCGGTGGGATCACAGCAAATCCTCATATTCTCAGCAACTCAGGTTTTACAGCCACCTTTGCTCTGAAAACCCCGGAAATGTCACTGGATTTTGCCAAGCAAAATGCCTTTAAATTGCTTGCGCAAAAAGTGACTGATACCATTAAACAATTCATTTGATATGGGCATAGATCTTATTCTAATCGCACTGGTCATCATCTGGATCATTTTTGGAACCAGTTATTTACGCTGGCATCCGTTTTTCGTTTTGCTCATCAGCGCTCTTGGGCTCGCCTTTTTATTGGGAACTCCACTACAGGAAATACCGGGAGTAATCAATCTGGGTTTCGGAAAAATGTTTCAGAATATCGGCCTGCTCATCTTATTTGGGTCTTTTATAGGTTCGGCTTTAGAAGCGAGTCATGCCACAAAAACCATTGCTCGTAGTATTCTAAAGAAGCTTCGTTTTTTACCTCTGCCTTTTGTCATGAGCGGGCTGGGTTATTTGGTATCAATCCCCGTATTTTGCGATGCTGCATTTGTAATTTTGACACCTTTGACTAAAAAACTGGCTCTGGGCAACCCCTTTAAGCGCAATGGCCTTACCATTGCCCTGTCTACCGGTTTATTTTCGGCACACGTTCTGGTGCCTCCTACTCCCGGCCCACTTGCTGCAGCCTCAAATCCGGGGCTCACTAATTTATACCTGCTTATTTTGGGCGGTGGATCTTTCGCTCTGATTTTAATGCTTATCGGTGCCGGGTATGCCTTTTACCTTTTTAGAAAAAAACCTCATAATTCTGAAGAGCATATTCCTGAAGTACAGGTCGAAGAAGCAGAAGAAGAACACAGTCATCCTGCATTTATGCCGGCCATAATTCCTTTGGCTTTGCCAATTGTTCTAATGGCTTTAGCTGCCTGTACGCCCTTTTTTAAAACCGATGCTACTGTTCTACTTACAGGATTAATCGAATTTTGCGGGGATCCGGTAATAGCGCTTTTGATAGGAGTACTTACAGCCTTTTATCTGTTCTTAAGACAAAAGATAGCGATTCAGGAAATTATAGAGTCGGGCATACGCCAGGCAGCTCCTATTCTATTAATCACTGCAATGGGAGGCGCCTTAGGTACTGTGATTCAACAGGCTAATCTGACTCAGGGTATTGATCTCAGCGCATTTAATACCGGCATTGGTCTGGCAATTCCCTTTCTATTAGCCGCTATTTTAAAGTCTGCACAAGGTTCATCTACGGTAGCCATGATAACTGTTTCATCTATAATGCTACCACTCCTGGCGGCGATGGGTCTTGATTCAGAAATTGGAAAAGTATGGGTTATTTTGGCCATTGGGGCCGGCTCCGTTACCGTTTCGCACGCAAACGATTCGTATTTCTGGATTGTAAGTCAACTGGGCGACATGACGGTTAAACAAGCCTATCGTACGCACACCTTTGCCACATTTCTGCAGGGTGTCTTGGGATTCCTAATTCTTTTGGCAGCTTACAACCTGTGGCTGTTAGGAAACTAAATAAAAAAAGGCAGATCAGCACTCCAGCATATAATCGGTACGCCCCCTACAGCTCACGAATTATATTTTAAATGGAGTGTGATCTACCATCTTTTTGAAATCAAATGACTGAATTTACTGGTAATTCATTTCTTAATTCAGACTTTCCAAAGAACTAAAATACCCGTCATTATTTTTTACGGAATTCCTCATTTTCGACAAAATTTAACAGAAAAATGAAGACTTTAACACTTTGAACTTTGCTCTATTGTGCCAAATCCTAAAATCAAAAGCCCGAAGCTTTAAAGCTTCGGGCCTCTCCCCAAATCAACAGCAAAGGCTGCCTAAACCCTTCCTTCTTTAAACCCTAGCGTCTCAACACAATAAATTCTGACCTTCGATTTTCAGAATACTCCACCTCCGTGCAATCAACTCCCTGTTCATCACAGATATTTATGGGTCTGCTTTCGCCATAACCAATAGCACTCTCAATGCGGTTTGCTGCTATTCCGCGACTAATTAGCCAATCTCGAGTCGCCTCTGCACGGTTTGTAGATAATACTTTATTAAAATAATCTGTACCACGCTGGTCTGTATGTGACTCAATTTTTATGACCATTTCAGGATATGCATTCATAACGTCAACCACTTTTTGAAGTTGAATGGCCGCTACCGAATTTATATTATATCGGTAATATTCAAAATAAATGGGATCGACCTTTATTTTTTCGACATCACCATCTGTTGTAAAAATATCTGAGAGATCTTTGATTTTAAAATCAAGCATTTTCATTGTTCGCCCCGGTGTGACATCGGTACTTAAATCTAAACCGTCTTTGCTATAGCCTGCTTTGTGCGCTTCGATAGTATATTTTGTTTCACAAAGCACTTCAAGCTGGTACTCCCCGTTTTCATCTGTTCGTATCTCACTATATTTCTCATTTTCGTTTACATATAGCGTAACTGTTGCATCCGCTAGAGGCTGCTTCGTTTCCAGATCGTAAACCGTTCCTGAAATAAACTGCTGACAACGCTCGAGATTATAGGTGAACTCATAAATATCATCATCGCCTTTACCCCCTGCGCGATCTGATGAAAAATAACCGGTATTAGGCTTCTTTCCTTCTACGTAGGCAAAATCATCTGCGTTGGTATTGATCACCGGGCCCAGATTTATGGGAGTTCCAAAAATGCCATCTTTATAGAATGACTTATACATATCAAGACCTCCAAAACCCACGTGGCCGGCAGAGCTGAAATACAAAACATCATTTTTAAAGAATGGAAAAAAATCATCTACAATTGTATTAATTTCAGGTCCCAGATTTCTAGGCTGTGAAGTCGTACCATCTTCATAAACATCGCAAACATATATATCTGCCTTACCGTAGCCTCCGGGCATATCTGAAGCAAAAAACAGCTTCTTCCCATCTGGTGTGATATAAGGTTGGCCAGTCGAATAATTATCTCCGTTAAAGGCTAAAAGCTCTTTTTTCAATTTCTTTTGGGTCAGATCTACCCGGTATATTTTGAAAAAATTGCGCTTTTCATCATTAAATACTTTTTTACTTCCACTTTGAAAACTTGAGGCGTAATACATGTAACGACCATCAGCCGTGAAGGATGTAGTCCCATCGTGAAAGGGGGTCTCAATATCTTCACTAAAAAGGCTTACTTCGGAAGCAACTTCAGGCCTGGAAATTTTGTAAATAGACAAATAGGGCGTTTTATTTCGCTCGTATATTTTGTTGTCTTCCTTATTTCTGGATGAAGTAAAAACAAAATCCTCTTTATAAAAACTAGCAGCAAAATCTGCGTATTGGGAATTTAAGGGCAAATTTTTTACAGTATATAGCGTATCTGCCTGTAATAACTCAACAAATCTCGATTGCTCCTCATCATAATTCAAATATTTATTTCTGTTATTTGCTCGGCTAAAAAAAATCATTGCCATCTGATTTGCCTTATCATATTCCTTAAGCCTGCGAAGCGTGTCGTAATAATAATACCCTTTTGAAACATCATCATCAGGGCTGTCAATATCCCGCCAATTTTTGTAAGCCTTAAGTGCATTGACATAATCTTTTAAATTGTAGTAAGTATACCCCAAACGCTGCCAGGTTTCAGGCGATACAGTTGCAGCATTTGCAATATAACTTTCATAAGCCAAAGCAGCATCTGCATAGGCAGAGCGTCCAAAAAGAGCGTCTGCCTCATTGAGATCTTTCTGAGCAAAGCCTGAAAGAACTATACTGAAGATTAGAAATACAAAAATTTTAATTTTCATGGAGTTTTATTTAAAAGAATCTGGGTGAATACGTAGCACCGCGTTTACGGGCCAAAGAAAATTTAATCAGCAACTCGTGGCTACCGTCGTTATATTGATTAAAATCTGAGGTATTGTATTCATAGGCATAACCTATAAAAATAGAATCGGTAATTTGAAAACCGGCCAGCGCTCCTACTGAGGCATCCATACTGTAAGCCAGACCTAGTGTGAGTTTTTCGTATAATAGAAAATTTGCAGAAAGATTAGTACGTAAGGGTGCTCCCTGCACGTAATCAAATAACACTGCAGGTTTAAATTTGGTTCTGGAGCCTATATCAAAAATATACCCACCTATTAAAAAGATACTCATCTCTTCGGTCTCTACACGAGTATCTTCCTCATCAAAATATTCCTGCGAAAAGAAATTAGGGGTAGATAAACCCAAATACCATTTATCAGTGTATAAATAAGTCCCGGCACCTAAGATCCCTAAAAACTCATTATCTATGTTATTCATAAATGCGGGATCATTGGGGTTCTCGTAGATCCCTTTTGTAAAATCAACGTTGAGTATCCTAAAACCTGCCTTAAGACCGAAAGCCAGATAGGTATCAACCCCAACCTGGAGGGAATAGGAAAAATTACCATCTATATTCACATCTTCTATGGGCCCCAGAACATCTCGGGTAATGTTAAGCCCCAGACCCACATTATAGGTTACCGGACTTTCAATGCCCACATTATTCGTTTCCGGTGCTCCATCTATCCCCGTAAGCTGATTCTTATAATCTGCAGTAATATTGAGATAGTCGGTAGAACCCACGTATGCTGGGTTTATAGTCATAGTATTGTACATGTACTGTGTGTAATTAGGGTTTTGCTGTGCTGAAATCTCAAAAACAAAGCTGATAAAGCCAAAAACAAGCACTATGTTGGTTTTAATTTTAAAAATCATGATTATCGCTTTTGAAGTTTTAGTTTGCCAGATATAACCAGCCTTTGAGTGTACGTCCTCCGTTTATTTCCAGTACATAATAATAGGTTCCACTAGGAAGACCTTTTGAGGTATTGAAACCGGTGGTTACGTTGGCAATACCATCCCAATCATTCTTATAATTTACACTTGAGAAAACTTTTTGCCCTACACGATTAAAAACCATCAGGGTATTTTCAGGATACTGCTCAAGACAGCGTATTTTAAACAGATCATTTATACCGTCTCCATTTGGTGAAAACTCGTTGAACACCATCAGACAATCGGGATTAAGATCAACCTCAGCCCTGTTGTTCCCCAAGTCCAAATCCATGGGATAGGAGTTTATGATAATCGCTTGATTGAGATAATTTTCGCCATCTTTTACACGTGCCGAAACCATCAAGACTGCACTGTCGTTTGCTGCAAGTTCTGGTATGAGCCAAATTCCGGTAGATGAGTTATAGGTTCCTATTGAAGTTTGGAAACTCACCAACTCCAGATCTGACGGAAGCTTATCCTCAACCTCTATAAGACTGGTACTAACAGAACCACTATTCTCAACAGTCACGGTATAAACCACGACCTCTCCTATTGCAGGCATATCATTATCTACGGTTTTGGAAATTGTTAAGTCTGAACAGGCCACTGGAGTAACTTCTACAGAAGCAGCAGTATTAAGAATACAACCTGTATTAGCCTCATAACTTACCGAAACGCTTTCAATACCCGGAATATCCCAAATCACGACCACAAAATTATCTGTGGCTGAACCTCCCGAAATCACATTACCTGATGCAGATACCTGCCAATTGTAGTTAGTCATACCTGACTGCGTTGTATAGGTAACTTCTGCCCCCAGACAGGGAGTATTTACCGAAGCACTAATTGTTGGAGTAACCGGATTAGTTAGTGTAACTGTGACCGCGAAGCGAGCATCAACCTCAGCTCCCAATACGACCAAAGCGGCATAATAAATTTTTCCATCTTCCAGCAGGGTATTGTCTGCAAGCACATTACCTCCTGTTGCTGCATCATACCAGATTACGGTATCCTGATCGAGTTCCAAATCTGCCACCACAGCCGCTTCGCTAATACAGAAAGCCTGTTGCGGGTTTCCGGTTGCAATTGCAGATTGAATCGTGAGTTCATTTGAAGTAACATCAGAACTGGAATTTCCAAAATCATCAGTCGCCGTTGCCATCACATCGTAAGTGCCATCTGCAAGCGGACTCGGAATTGTAAGCGTCCAGGTATTATCGCCGTTGTCGATCAGGTTTCCATCACCTTCGGTATAGGTCACTCCGGCTACAACCATTACCAAATCATCAGCCGAGTCAGCAGTTCCGGTAATCGTTGGAGTGTTGTCATTGGTTACCAAAGGATTTACCGTTGGAACCGTAGGTGGCGTGGTGTCAATGGTGAGTTCATCAATTGTAGCATCGGTCGAAGTATTCCTGGCAGTATCGGTAGCTGTAGCCATCACATCATAAGTACCATCTGCCAACGGACTAGAAATTGTTAGTGTCCAGGTGTTATCGCCATTGTCAACTAAATTTCCGTCTCCTTCGGTATAGGTCACCCCAGCTACAATCACTACCAAATCGTCAGCTGAATCAGCAGTTCCGGTAATCGTGGGCGTGTTGTCATTCGTTACCAAAGGATCTACCGTTGGGATCGTAGGTGCCGTGGTATCAATCGTAAGTTCGTCAACAGTCGCATCGGTCGAAGCATTCCCGGCAGCATCGGTAGCTGTAGCCATCACATCGTAAGTGCCATCGGCAAGCGGACTCGGGATTGTCAGCGTCCAGGTATTATCGCCGTTGTCAACTAAGTCTCCATCACCTTCGGTATAGGTTACTCCATCAACCACCACAACCAAATCATCAGCAGAATCAGCAGTTCCGGTAATCGTTGGAGTATTGTCATTCGTTACCAAAGGATCTACCGTCGGAACTGTAGGTGGCGTGGTGTCAATCGTAAGTTCATCAACTGTAGCATCGGTCGAAGCATTCCCGGCAGCATCGGTAGCCGTTGCCATTACATCATAAGTACCATCGGCAAGCGGACTGGGAATTGTCAGCGTCCAGGTGTTATCGCCATTGTCAACCAGATTTCCGTCGCCTTCGGTATAGGTTACTCCAGCTACAATCACTACCAAATCATCAGCAGAGTCAGCAGTTCCGGTAATAGTCGGAGTATTATCGTTTGTTACCAAAGGATCTACCGTTGGAACCGTAGGTGGCGTAGTATCAATCGTAAGTTCATCAACTGTAGCATCAGTTGAAACATTACTGACAGGATCAGTGGCTGTAGCTACTACATCGTAAGTGCCATCAGCAAGCGGACCCGGGATTGTCAGCGTCCAGGTATTATCCCCGTTGTCAACTAAGTTTCCGTCGCCTTCGGTATAAGTTACTCCAGCTACAACCACCACCAAATCATCAGCCGAATCAGCGGTTCCGGTAATCGTTGGAGTATTATCGTTTGTTACTAAAGGATCTACCGTTGGGACCGTAGGTGGCGTGGTGTCAATGGTGAGTTCATTAAAAGTGGCATCCATACTGGTATTCCCCACCGCATCGGTAGATATGGCAATCACATCATAAACCCGATCTGCAAGAGGGATAGGTATGTTCAACGTCCAGGTATTGTCGCCGTTATCGATTAGATTTCCATCTCCTTTAGCATACGAAATACCACCAACGATAATGGTCAAATTGGCTCCTGAATCTGCAGTACCTGTTAGCACAGGAGTATTATCGCTGGTTACCAGAAAATCTACTGTGGGTATTACAGGTGCTGTGGTATCAATCGTAAGTTCATCAACAGTCGTATCAACCGAAGCGTTACCGGCGGCATCGGTCGCAGTAGCCATCACATCGTAAGCACCATCGGCAAGGGGACTCGGGATTGTTAATCTCCAGGTGTTATTACCGTTGTCAACCAGGTTTCCGTCCCCTTCAATATAGGTCGTTCCATCAACGCTCACCGTGAGATTATCTATGGAATCAGCAGTACCGGTAACAATCGGTGTGCTGTCGTTTGTAGTCAGGAAATTTACTGTAGGAACAGTGGGCGGCGTAAGATCAATTACAAGTTCATCGGTAGTGGGATCTGTTGCCGAAAGCGCACCCTGAGTAGCAGTTGCAGTTACTTCATAGGTTCCTTCTGCTAAAACAACCGGAATAACCAGGGTCCAGGTATCGTCTCCATTATCCGTGAGATTTCCATCCCCTTCAGCATAGGTCACACCTGCTACATTAACCGTAAGATTATCTACAGAATCAGCCGTACCATTGAGTGTAGGACTCGTATTTGTCGTAATCAAAGGGATAACCTGAGGTGTAGTGGGCAAACTGGTGTTGATCGTCAGCTCATCAACAGTGGCATCTGTACTTATATTCCCGGCGGCATCGGTGGCTTCAACTGCAACATCATAAATTCCGTCTTTAAGTACATTTCCGGCAGGAATGGTCAATGTCCAGGTATTGTTTCCATTATCTACCAGATTTCCGTCCCCTTCATCATAGGTTATTCCATTTACGGTAACCGCAATCTGATCCATAGAATCAGCCGTACCCGTAATTACAGGAGTAGTATCGCTGGTTTGCGTGGCATTTACAGTAGGAACTGTTGGCGCTAACGTATCAATGGTTAATTCATCGAGCGTAACATCTACCGAAGTATTACCGGCTACATCAGCAGCCATGACGATTACATCATAGATTCCATCAGCAAGAGGATTTGGAACGTTTAGCGTCCAGGTATTATCTCCGTTATCGGTAAGATTTCCATCTCCTTCGGCATAGACTACACCGTCAACACTTACGCTTAAATTATCTATAGAATCAGTAGTACCCGTAAGTGTCGGAGTGTTGTCATTGGTTACCAAAAAGTCAACCGTTGGAACCGCGGGGGGCGTATCATCAATGGTATAGTTTACAGCAGTTTGTACTGTTGTTTCACAAAGCAGTAAATTTTGAGAAGTAACCGCAGCTTCAATCGTCAAGTCATCATCTGCCAATAATTGAGCTCCGGGAACGTCTACCGTAAAGGTCAAACCTGAGGCGACAGTTGTATTAAAAGCAAAGGTATTTACGGTCACCTGTACCGGATCTCCTATCTGCGCATCGCCTCCTACACTACCCCTAATAGAAACAGTAGAATTAATTTCTGCAGTATTTAGAATATTGTCTGTTGTAACCGGATCCAGAGCAATGGTAGGCTGCGGACCTCCGTCAAGCGTCACTTCAACCAATTTTAGATCTCCCGGGGCATTTTCACAACCTGTTACCGTATCAACCAAACTTACATAAACCCTAAACGGATTGTCTGCTTCAGTTAGACCTTCCACTTCCAGCTCACCGGCCGCATTGATGGTATAGGTAAGATTTCCCTGTACCAAACCATTAGTGATGGCTACGGAGCCGGAAGAATCCAGATAGTAGTTAAAACTGCCGTTGAGGGTTGTGGTGGGAACAATGTTTAAAATTTCGGGAATACAAATGGGTAAGTCGAAGCCCAAAACCGTAATATCTCCCGACTCGGGTAACGGATTGACCGATACATTCACTGCTAATCTACCCGATTCTTCGGTGCAGCCCGCCACAAATGAAGCAACATAAAAAGTAGTGTCTGTACTGAGTGGCGCTGTTACAAAAGCATCGCCACTTGCAACACTAGCAAGCAGGTTTCCGCCTACAGGGCTATCGTACCAGCGCATTTGAGCACCGGCAGATGCTGAAGTAGCAATCAAACTGGCAGTATCTCCTGCACACACCTCAGATTTTGAGAAGCTGCATCGATAACCGGAATCGCAGGTGTAAGTGCCACATCAAAAAGGTCGAGACGCTGAAAAGCATTAACGCCCAGTAACGAACTGTATCTTATCACGATGCGATCTGCAGGTCCCGCAACTTCAAAAGGAACCTGCGTCACCGCACCGCTCTGCAATATTCCCAGCAAATCAAGGTTTAATAGGGATGCCAGATTTGAAGAACTAATTAATGCAGTGCCATTATAAGCTTCAAACTGTATGTTATTTAAAACACCTAGTGCAATTAATGTGGGATCTATTCTTAGACTAATCTTAAAGTCTTCATCAGGCTGAGAGGCTCTGTCAAAATAGATAATTTGTTCAATAGACGCAGCGACGTCAATAACCCCAAGACTTAGTTCAGAGAATGTAGTTGCATCATTATCAATAGCGCGCTCGGGGTTTTGCACTCCCGCATCCCCTATCTGCAAAATGTCTAGACTCAGACCATCACCATCAAAAGAAGTGAAGGCCGGGTCATTGCATTGTAAAGTTCCCGTAGCATAATAGCCTCCAAACACGTCAAGAGTTCTGGTATTGTTTAAGCCGATTAAGCTGCCCAGACGGTTGGCTATGTAAATACGGTTATAAGCCTGATCAGGTGTAATAGCAATATAATATTCACCAACAGTATCTGTTACCAGTCGAACTCGTGCATTGTCAAATGTATTAGGATCTACAGAATCTGCCTGTAAAATTGTTGTATTCCCATTTCTGGCCTCAACCAAAATCTCCTGATTTCCAACCAATGCGATGCCTAAAACATCTGACAGAAGATTTCCAAGACCACCGGAAAGCAGGAGCCTGAGAATATCATCTTCAGTTTGAATTTTAAGATAGGTGGTTGTATTTGCGGGTATAGTGCTTGTATAGCCCAGTTCAAGAAAACCTGTGTAAGCTCCAATACCCAGAGCTAACCCGGAATTAGACTCAATTTGAGCCCGCGTACCTAAGTTTTCATCTATGGCTAAAGCCGAATTGCTCACGTGATCTTCATCAATTACCTGAGTGGCGTAAACATCTGCCTGTGCGTAAGTGGTTAACCAAAAAACCGGAAGTAGAATATACCCCAGCCCCAATAAGATTGTGCGTAGTTTTAGATTCATAAAGTGAATTTTGAAATTAAACAGACCTTAAAACCAAAACCTATTGTAACCCAATAGAATTGCCTTCAAAATCCTGATGCAGAAATACATTTCTGATCAAAATCTTAACTCAACCAAAGCCTAGGAGCTCTTTGAACCGAGTGAACGTTTTTGGAGAATAGCTGTGAATGGGCATTCACTTCGAGAAACAAAAATAAACGCAGTAATCTTTAAAATGCAAATTTTATACGACTAAACGTAAATTAAACCGTTTTAGTTGATGGTTTTTGCAATTTCTTACAAGTAGATAAATAATGAATAATAAATGTAAAAACATCAATTTAAATGAATATTTACAAGTAAATAATCCTATTTTTTAAGAATAAATTGATTATAAGGAATAAAAATAGTAAATACCTCACAAAAGCAGCTTCACAAATACGTAGGGTATTTCTTGTTAAATTATCGTTTATTTTTAGGCCTGATAATTAATCGTAAATCCTGATTTTTCGTGAAGTATTCTATAGACCAGTTGTAGAACGTGCGAACCCGGTTTCTATAGTCTATTAAAGCAAAAAGATGTACAAACACCCAAATAAACCAGGCCAAAAATCCATTAAAATGAATCGTTTCAGGCAGGTCTGCAACTGCTTTATTGCTGCCTATTATGGCCATTGAACCTTTATCGGTATAAACAAAGGCCTGTAAAGCCTTCCCTTCTGCAGCCCGTTTAAAATTCTTTGCCAGAGCAGTCCCCTGTTGCATAGCAACCTGAGCCAATTGGGGATGCCCTTCCGGGAAGTTAGCGTCTGAAGTCATAATACTTGCATCACCAATTGCATAAATATCCTTAAGATTAAGTACCTCATTGCTGGCATTTACAGCAAGACGATTCCCCCGCTGATAGCATTCTTCCGGGATTCCTTTAAAACGATAACCGGTCACACCGGTCGCCCAAATCAGGTTTTTACTGTAAATGTGGGAACCGTCTTTCATCATGACTTTTTCGCCATCGAAATCCACAACCCGGGTATTAAGCAAAACCTCAACTCCCATTTCCTGAAGCTTTTTCAGCGTATACTCCTGGCTTTTTGCACTCATTGGGGACAACAACTCATTGCCGCCATTAACCAGATAAATACGCGAACCACTACCTGCAAGCTCCGGAAATTCTTTACGAATGGTGTTGTTTCGCAATTCAGCAAAAACCCCGCTTATTTCAACCCCAGTTGGCCCTCCGCCTGCGATAACCATATTCAGGTACGGCAGGCGCATAGACTTATCGTTAATTCGTGTAGCCTCCTCCAGACGTTGCAGTAAAATATTGCGCATATCAAGGGCGTCCTCAAGGGATTTCATTGGGATGGCGTACTTATGGCAATTGTCAAGTCCAAAAAAATTAGTTTGAGTACCGGTGGCTAAAACCAAAAAATCATACTCCAGTTCTCCGGTATCTAAAACCAGTCGCTTCTCTTCCGGTTTAATTTCCTGAAGGCTGCCCATATGAAACCGAAAATTTTCCTGATCTCTGAATAGATTACGAAAAGGGAACGTAATGCTCGAAGGATCTAAAAATCCTGTAGACACCTGATACAGCAAAGGCGGGAAAAAATTGTAATTATTCTTATCTACCAGGGTGATTCGGTAATCTGCAGAATTCCCGATCTTTCTTACCAGATTCACACCGGCAAATCCGCCACCTATAACTACAATGTGTTTTTTCATATCGCTGCTGTTCGTATTTCGAAATTACCGGTTTTTACGCAGATGCACCGCTTTTTAGGTCTTTTTTAAGCTGAAATAAAACCGAAAACGTAATAGTAATTCAATGAGATTCAACAGCTTAATTTTTTAATTTCAAAACTGAAATTTATTGCTAAAAAGAAATCGTCTTTTAGTACTGTTTTGAGATGTTTGAAGTATTTTTACCTTCGAAATAATTTAAACTATTCGTATTTTAATCAAACCGAAAACGATTTCGTTTTAAATTATCTGTACCACTATTTTAAAATAAGCCTTAATTATTCAACAAAACAACCGACACTCATTTATGGAAAGACACACCACTCTTGGCGAATTTATCATTAAGAACCAACAGGATTTTCCCTATGCAAAAGGTGAACTCACCTCTCTTTTAAGCGCCATACGTCTTGCCGGTAAAATGGTAAATCAGGAGATTAATAAGGCGGGGCTGGCCGAAATACGCGGGAAAGCCGGAAAAGAAAATGTGCAGGGAGAAGTACAGGCTAAACTGGATGTTCTCGCCAATGATATGTTCATTAGTACACTAAGGGATCGTGGCGACATCTGCGGTTTGGCTTCCGAAGAATTAGAAGATTTTCTGGTCTTTAATGAAGATCGCCATAAAAATGCAAATTATGTGGTGCTTATAGATCCGCTTGACGGTTCTTCCAATATTGATGTAGGCATAACGGTAGGAACTATTTTTAGCGTTTACCGGCGTTTGAGTCCGCTGGGGACTCCCGTTACTGCGGAAGATTTCCTGCAACCGGGAACCAGCCAGGTAGCTGCCGGATACTTGATCTACGGAACCTCAACCATGCTGGTCTACACTACGGGTAGCGGCACACACGGATTTACCTTCGACCCCGGGATTGGCTCGTTCTTTTTATCGCATCCTGATATGATGTACCCGCAATCAGGGCGCACCTACTCCATTAACGAAGGGAACTACGTGCATTTCCCTAGTGGAATTAAAAAATTTATTAAGTGGGTTCAGGAACTTGATGAAGAAGAAAACAGACCGTTTTCAGCTCGCTATTGTGGTTCAATGGTAGCTGATTTTCACAGAAACATGATTCAGGGCGGTGTGTTTTTATATCCGGAAGGAACCAAATCTCCTAACGGAAAGCTGCGCTTGCTTTACGAATGCAACCCGATGGCCTTTTTGGCAGAACAAGCCGGTGGAAAATGTTCTGACGGCTACGGAAGAATTATGGAGCGTCAACCTAAAGAACTGCACGAGCGCGCCCCGTTTTATTGCGGTTGCAAGACCGAAGTTGATAAAATTGAATGGTTTTTACAGCAGGAAAACTAGTTTAATGCTGAGTTCTGAATTCAGAGTTCTGAATTTCTTATTTCTTAAGATGTAAAAAAGGTTTAATCGTGGAAGCGTTTAATCGTTAAATCGTTTTTCTTTTGATCCGCATTGTATCTCTTACTCGCTGAAAACTGAAAACTGAGACTGCATACTGTTGAAAATCGTGGAAAAGTTTAATCGTGGAATCGTTTTCTTTTAATACGCGTTTTACCTCTTCTTCACTGCATACTGACAACTGAGACTGCATACTGTTAAGAATCGACTAGGCGTTTGCAGTAACCTTAAACTTTAAATCTTGAATCTTGAATTTCTATCCGTTTTCCAGTTTATAGACTAACGGATTGAAAGCCTTACTCACCACCAGAACATGATCGCCGGGCTGAAGCTTTTCGGCTTCCTCGTGACTTACGACCACTTTTACCACCTGTGTGTGAATCAGTATTGACAGAACACTTACAATCTCTTCCTGTTCAAGTTTTAAAACTTCGCCGGTAAACTTAAATTTTCCGCTGATGCTTTGACCTGTAAATAAGGTTTCCGGCTTGCCCTGTGCAATGACTTTACCGGCTTCAAGATGATACACATAATCGGAGAGTTTTATGATTTCGCTCACATCGTGAGAAATGAGTATCGTGGTCAATTTAAACTCCTCGTGAATGCGCTTCAGATACCCCTGCAATTTATGTCGAATACCCGCATCAAGCGCGGCCAGAGGCTCGTCAAGCAGTAAGATTTCCGGTTTTTGAACCACCGCGCGGGCAAGAGCCACGCGTTGTTTCTGTCCGCCACTAAGGCTTTCGGGTTTGCGGTGCTGCAAATCTCCGAGTTCCATCAATTCCAGTAACTGGTTGACTAAAGTTTGCGAGGTACTTTTCGCCTTTGCGAAATTCAGATTTTCTAAAACCGTCATATGCGGAAACAAGGCGTAATCCTGAAATACATAGCCTACTCCCCGCTTCCGGACACTTCGGTTCGTGCCATTTTCAGCATCAAACCACACCGCTCCCCCAACGCTCAACATCCCGGAATCAGGCTGCATCAAACCCGCGATCATCCGTAAAGTCGAGGTTTTTCCGGCACCAGACGGGCCGTAAAGCGTCACAAATTGACCTTCTGCGATCTCCAGATTGAGATCGAGCTGCATCACTCCGTTTGCGCCTTGCAAAGATTTTTTGAGATTGATCTGTATCATTTCCAAAAGCCCTTAAGATATTTACCATTTACCAGATACACTATCAATAAAATACAAAAGGTAATTGCGAAAAGTACCAGTGAGTAGGCATTTGCAGCATCGTAATTAAGCGCTTCAACCTCATCGTAAATCGCTATTGAAGCCACTTTGGTCTTTCCGGGAATGTTGCCGCCTATCATCAAAACCACCCCAAATTCGCCCACCGTATGCGCAAACGAAAGCACGATACCCGTGAGTAATGCAGGTTTAATTTGCGGCAGTTGCACACGCAGCAAGGTCTCCCATTTTGATTTGCCCATTACGTAGGAAGCTTCGGTGATTGATTTTGAGATTCCGCTTAAACCCGCCTGAATAGGATGCACCATAAACGGTAAACTGTAAATAATCGATGCGACCACCAGCCCGGGAAAGGAAAAAATAAGTTTGATGCCCAGCCACTCACTCAGCCAGCTTCCAAAGGCATTATTCGGACTAAAAGCGACTAAAAAATAGAAGCCTAAAACCGTGGGCGGCAGCACCAAAGGCATACTCACTAAAGCTTCTACAACCGGCTTGATGCGCGAGGTCGAACGGCTTAATTTATAAGCGATAGGTATCGCGATTACAAATAAAATCAGCGTAGTGACGAGCGCCAGTTTAAAGGTGAGTAAAAGCGGTTCCCAATTCATAAGGCGCGCAACATTACTTCATTCAACTTTATCATAGCGGTCACTTCCTGACCCAATTCTAAATTCAGATTGTCTACAGCATTGCTGCTTATGATGGCACTAATGCTTCCGTTGGTAGTTTCAAGCTTTAGTTTAGACAGCAATTTTCCCTGCTCCAGTTGAGCAATTGTTGCGGGTATTTGATTTTGAAGACTAATTTGAAACTGAGTTCCGGTACCGATGATGACTTCAGTCTCTTTAAAAACCACAGCTACGGCGGTTTCGGGCTTGAGATACGAAGCGCTTTGCGGGGTATCAATCACGATGGCTTTAAACAGCTGCCCGTTTTGGAGTTCAACGCCCACAAGACTGAGATTGCCGCTCACTTCAACCGTTTTTATATGCCCCCGGAGTTCATTCATCTACCGAATATCCAAAATCTTTCAGGATTTTCTGCGCTTCGGGCGAAAAAAGATAGGTATAAAAAGCGCGGGCTGCTTCGGTATTGCCCCTTTCACGCTTGATGACAACCGCTGCCTGAGCGATGGGTTCGTACAGGCTTTCATCCAAAAGCAGGTATTTCCCCTGAGCATGCTGAGCTTCACTTTTCACCACAGCGAGCGCGGTAAAGCCCATTTCGGCTGCGCCGGAAGTAATAAATTGATTGGTCTGCGCGATGCTTTCGCCGTAAACCAGTTTAGCCTCGATCTGTTCGTAAATTCCACTGCTTTTTAAGACCGAAACAGCCGCACTGCCGTAAGGCGCCGTCTGCGGATTGGCCAATGCGATATGCTGAACAGAATCAGTTATCAAAGTCGAAAGTGCAGGTGTTTGATCTGCCTTATAAGACCATAATACCAGTTTGCCGAATGCGTAAATTTTTGGTTTATCTAAGGCAAAACCGGCTTCGTAAACCGCTTGCGGATATGCCGTATCTGCCGAAATAAACACATCGTAAGGCGCGCCTTCTTTGATCTGAGCGGTGAGTTTACCCGACGAACTGATCACCAGATCGCTCGCGATCCCCGTTTGGGTCTCAAAATCTGCAGCGAGGGCTTTCATCGCAAACTGCATATTGGCAGCCGTGGCCAGTCTTAAGGTTTGATCCTGTGATTTTTTCGCGCAGGCGGAAAGCAACAGCACTGCAAGAACAGCCGCAATAGGAAACTTAATACATTTACAAGGAACAGATTTCATCCGGAAGGTTTTCGCCTAAAGAAAACTAGAGAATCTGATTAAATTCCAAACGTTCCCCATCGGGTCCCGTGATGTTGAAATACTTGCAGCCCTTGTTCCAAAAATTGAGAAACACCGGAGCATCTTCCTGTATCTCATAACCCGCAGTCTGAAGCTCCTGAAAAACCGCTTCCACATCGTCTACATCAAAAGCAATGTGATCAATATGACCGTGCGATCTGCTGCGGATCTCTTCCAGATCTTTGGCGGGAAACTCGTAAAGCTCCATAATCACGTCGCCACTCTGCATCATCACGACATTTCCCTTTTCATCATTATGGTCAAACTGGGCACGCATGGCTTCTGTAAACCCGAGTTTGCTGTAAAATGCAACCGAAGTTTTGAGATCGGTAACCGGAATGCCCACGTGTTGTATTTTGGAAATTTTGAAATTCATAGATTTAAAAATTGAGTTCACAAATTAGGATTTTTGAACAAGATTTCGATCCACGAATGATCCCATCTTGAAAACAAAAAACTCCTGAAACACATTTCAGGAGTTTTATCATTTAAAAAATGCTATTAATCACAGTTACCATCCACATCACAGCTTGTGCCCTGCAGGACTTCAAGCTCCGGATGGTCCTGCCTGGCATACCACTCGCTGTAGGATTTTTGAAGTACGTTTAAAAATTGCTCTTCGGGCTGCGCTCCGGAAACGGCATATTTACGGTCAAAAACAAAAAACGGAACACCGTTCACGCCAATTTTTCTGGCCTCAACAATATCCTGTTCAATATGTGCTGCAAACTGACTTTCGTTCAATTCGCTCTCAATCGTTTCTTTTTCAAGACCTACTTCCTGCCCCAACTCAACAAGGGTTTCGACATCGTCTATGTTTCGGCCCTCTATAAAATACGCCTTTAAGAGACGCTCTTTCATAGCATCCTGAAGCCCAATCTGCCCGGCCAGATGAATGAGTTGATGCCCTCTATGGGTATTGGCCACTACGATCTTATCGTAATCATAGTCAAGGCCGGTTTCTTTAGCAAAATCAGTAACGCGCGCAATGGCCTGTTTAGCCTGTGCTTCGCTCATTCCTTTATGCTTCTGTAAAAAATCTACACTGTGAATAGAGGTATCTGTCTTTAGGCCCGGAGCCAGGTCAAAACTTTTCCAGATTACTTCGATGTTATCGCGTTGCGAAAACTGCTCAAGTGCATTATCAAATTTACGCTTGCCGATATAGCAAAACGGACACATGATATCACTCCAGATTTCGACTTTCATTTTTTCAATTTTCATCATCTTTAATTCAAAAGTTCAGTGAATTCGTCGGTATTTGACCTCATCACTAACACCAAATTCGGTGTTTAATTAGCCCTAAAAATCAGCTTAAAACTGTTTTAATCCTGCTTTAAAAAATCTTGCCGCGAGGGATTAAAGGAATCTATTAATATGCCGGGCTCGATACATTCTGCCCAGTGAAGAGCGTTTGGCGGCACAAAAAAACCATCCCCGGCTTCTAAAATTTCGCTCCTCCCGCTTATCGTGATCTTAAATTTCCCGGAAACCACGTAGGAACCCTGAGAGTGTATGTGAGCGTGAAGAGTTCCCACCGCTCCTTTTTCAAATTTAACACTCACGAGCATAAGATCGTTATTGTGTGCGATAATCTGGCGTGTGATCCCGGAATCTGCGTGCTCCCAATTTGCATTTTGAGATTTGAAAAACGAGTCGCTTTCTTTTACTTTCTCCATAAATATCTATTACGGCATTAGGCTATACCCCCGAAAAAGCTTTAAAACCACCGTCTACCGTAACCACAGTACCGGTTACGAAATTAGCGGCATCGCTACACAACCAGTGAATGGCACCGTGCAAATCTTCGGGATTACCAAATTTACCCAAAGGGGTATGGGTAATAATCGTCTCGCCACGTGCAGTAAGACTGCCGTCTGGGTTGGTAAGCAATTCGCGGTTTTGCTCAGTTAGGAAAAAGCCCGGAGCCAAAGCATTGACGCGAATGGGCGTTTTCATTTTTTGAGCGAATTCAACCGCTAAGTATTGTGTGAGGTTTTCAATCGCTGATTTCGCCGAAGAATACCCCATAACCCGCGTAAGCGGCAGGTGCGCCGATACTGAAGAAATATTTAGAATACTGGGATTTTTTGATTTCTCAAGAAGCGGCAGAAATACCTGAATGGGTAAAAAGCTACCTATGTAATTCAGATCAATCACCTTGCGCATCGCCTCCAGATCTACATCGTGCAGGCTTTGGTCTGGTGTGATTACCGCTCCTTTCATATTACCCCCTGCTGCGTTGATGAGCACATCAATATGGCCATAATGGGCTTCAAGCTGTTCTTTGGCTTGTAGCAATTCTTCTTTGCTGGTAACATCTGCCAGAAGACCACTCGCCTTATGCCCGGCTTTGTTGATATTATCAACCAGAGCATCTACTTTTGATTGGGTTCGGCCCAAAACAACTACGTGCGCCCCGGCTTCTGCAAGGGAACGGGTCATGGACTCTCCGAGTACACCGGTAGCCCCGCTGATGACAATAATTTTATGGGTAACTGAAAGTTTTGAAATCATTCGGTTTTATAAATGTTATAGTTACGTTTAAAAATACAAAATATATCCTTTTAAGCCCGTTTACAAAAGCATTTATCACCTCAATGAGATTCCTGCCTTCTTTGATAATTATAAATATAATTTCAGGCAGAAAGCGTATTTTTAACAGAAGGAAGTCTGTTTTGTGCATTTCATTTCAATTTGCCATTTAAATTTGTACTCCACTACGTAAAACGAAACATTCCCAGATCATCTAAGCATGTCTCAAAAAGAAAAAACAACGATTTACGACATATCTCGAGCTCTAAACATCAGCGCAGCTACGGTCTCGAGAGCCCTCAATAACAGTAACCGTGTAAGTACCAAAACCCGCGAACTGGTTTTAAAAACCGCTAAAGCCTTTAATTACCAGCAAAACAGTCTGGCAGTGGCTCTTAAGAGTGGACGTACTTTTAATGTCGGGGTGGTTGTACCGTTTATTAATCGTGCTTTTTTTGCTTCGGTAATACGCGGTATTGAAGAAGAACTGGAGCCCAAAGGTTATCACGTCATCATTTGCCAAACTCACGAAGACGCGAGCAAGGAAGCCCGCCAGCTTCAGGCTTTACTAAACACCCACATAGACGGCGTATTTATTTCGGTATCTAAATCAACCGAAGACCTCAAACACCTGCAAGCGGTTTTACAATCTAAAATACCTCTTATCTTTTTTGACCGAAAAAAAGATTTAAAAGGAGTAAGTGCTGTAAGCATCGATGATTTTCAGGGTGCCTACGATGCGGTTACACACCTTGTGGAACAGGGGTATACTAAAATCGTACACCTGGGAAGCGATCGTAAACTAAACATTTATGAAGACCGTTATCGCGGATATATCGCAGCACTTAAGGCTCACGGAATTTCGAGCCGGAATCTGTTTACTCTACAAATGAGCAGTACCATAGAATCTGGGATTGAGGCAGTAAATCAACTCTACGATTCTCAAACCGACTTTGATGCGATTTTTTGTGCCAGTGATTATATCGCGCTCGGCTGTGTTCAGGAATTGCGCAGTCGCGGAATACAGGTACCACAGGAAATAGGAGTTGTTGGTTTTAGTAACGAACCTTTTACCAGTCATCTGGAGCACCCGCTTTCTACCGTGGGACAAACGCCTGTTCTTATGGGAAAAATAGCGGCTCAGGTTTTTCTGGAGCAAATAAATGCCGGAAAAGACAGTGATCCAATCGAGAAAAGTGTGGTGCTAAAGCCTGAATTATTTATACGAAGTACTTCATTAAAAAAGGGAACCCTTTGATCCCCTTTGATTTAGCATTAACTGTTTATAACGAAACCCCGCGCTTCCATGGGATAAAATCATCCTGACCTAAAGTATCGGCTTTGGCTTCGACTTCACCACTGGCAACCTGAATTACATATTCCAAAATTTCTTCACCCATTTCTTCGATGGTTTTTTCACCGCGAATTACAGGACCGCTATCAATATCAATAATATCGGGCATTCTGCGTGCCAGAGTACTGTTTGAAGCCACTTTTAGAACCGGTGCAATGGGATTTCCGGTGGGCGTTCCCAGTCCGGTTGTAAAGACCACTACATTGGCTCCGGAGCCTACCATTGCCGTGGTGCTTTCCACATCATTGCCGGGAGTACAAAGTAGGTTTAAACCGGGTTTGGTGACGTATTCCCCATAATCCATTATGGCCTGTATAGGAGAAGTCCCGCCCTTTTTAGCTGCTCCGGCAGATTTCATCGCATCGGTGATGAGACCGTCTTTGATATTACCGGGCGACGGGTTCATATCAAAACCGGAACCGGCATCGATAGCTGACTTTTCGTAATCTTTCATCAATTGCATAAAGCGCTGCGCATCGTCCTCGTTCACACAACGATTCACCAGCTCCTGCTCTACCCCACACAATTCGGGAAACTCAGACAGAATGGGCGAGCCACCCAAAGCCGCCAGTAAATCTGAAGCATAACCCAAAGCGGGGTTTGCCGAAATCCCTGAAAAACCATCAGAACCACCACACTCCAGTCCCATTTTTAACTTTGACAAAGGCGCCGGCTGGCGTTCAATCTGGTTAGCTTTCTTGATTCCTTCAAAGGATTCTTTGATGATTTTAGCCAGCATATGCTCTACCGTACCTTCCTGTTGCTGTTCGTAAATAAGCACCGGTTTTTTCAGATCCGGATTTTTTTCGCTCAAAGCCTTTTTAAAAATATCGATCTGCAGGTTTTGACATCCCAGACTCAATACCGTAGCACCAGCCACATTGGGATTGTTTACATAACCCGCCAGTAGTTTGGATAAGGAAACCGCATCCTGACGAATTCCTCCGCAACCGCCCTGGTGGGTGATGAATTTGACTTCAATATTTTTAAAGATTGCCTCTTCGGCTTCCGCTTCGGCGATAGCAGTATCCTCAGGTACACCGCTTATCAGATTGCGCAACAACTGGCGTTGTTTGCTGGCTTTATGAAACGAAAGTTCCTTTTCAAAAACGTCTTTAAGCAATTCAATATTTCGGTTTTCACAAAACACCAGTGGAAAAAATAACCAGACATTTTGAGTCCCTACCTGACCATCTTCCCGGTGATATCCCATAAACGTGCGGTCTTTCCACTTTGTGATATCAGGTGCACTCCAGGATGTGGTTTCGGTTTTTTGAGAAACGGAACTGGCCTCGTGCTTGACATTTTCGGTAGTTAGTAAACCACCTTTGCCAATAGGGCTTAAGGCTTTGCCCACCAAAACCCCATACATAAAAATAGAATCTCCTGCAGCAAGATCAACCAGAGCTACCTTATGTTTGGCTTTGGAATCGTTTAAAATGTTTACAGACTCGCCTTCAAAATCTACCACATCGCCCTGATACAAATCGACCAGCGCCACAGCTACATTATCTTCGGGCTGTACTTTTATTAATTTACTCTTCATAATCGTTCAGATATCTTTAGACCCTTACTCCGGTTAGGCTTTACTGTATTGTGCTTCAAATTCATTAAATCCGGATTCTACGCCGTGCTCCTCAAGCAACTCAAGTGCCCGTGAAATTTCATCAGTGAGACCTTCGATTTCATTTAAATCCTGATCCCAAAAGGATTGCTCACCTAAAATATTTCGAGCGATTTCCTGATAGTTATTGGTTTTCCAAACCTCCTCAAAAACGGCTACCACAGCAGCATCATCCTGAACGGGAAGTTTTCGGCCCTGCCAATCTCCTCTATAAAAACGAATTAGGCAAGCCAAAGCAAAAGTAAGATGCTCAGGTAATCGATTGTATTTTTCCTGAAAGGCTAATAAACTGGGCAAAACGCGCACCTTAAATTTAGAGACGGTATTCAATGCGATACTCGACAATTGGTGCTTGATAAACGGATTGCGGAAGCGGTCAAAAACAGCGTTGGCAAATTCGTTTAGTTCGTCCTCAGACAAATCGAGGGTGTGGTTTATTTCCTGAAAAACGGCATTGCGAACAAAAGTTCCGGTAAACTCATGATCAACCGTTTCTTTTACAGTCTCATTGCCGAACAAAATGGAAAACGGAACCATCGTTGTATGCGCACCATTTAAAATACGCACTTTACGGGTGCGATACGGCTGCATATCTTTAACAACCAAAACATTCTCGTCAATCTGATCAAAAGGAATTTTGGCCTTTAAATGCTCGTCGCCTTCTATAACCCAAAGCAAAAAAGTCTCAGCGGAAACAATCAAATTGTCTTTAAATTCCAGCTGACTTTGATAGGCGTCGATATCATCTTTAGGATAGCCGGGCACAATACGGTCAACCAGCGTATTGTGAAAACTGTTTGCGGTCTCTACCCAGGATTTAAAAGCATCTCCCAGCTCCCACAAATCTGCATACTGAAGGATTATTTTCTTTAAGGTATCTGCATTATGGTTGATCAGTTCACACGGAATAATGGTCAATCCCATATCTGAAGCTCCTTCAAAATGATTGAAGCGTTTGTAAAGAAGCGCAGTCACTTTTGCCGGAAAACTGTTGTGTGGCGCACCTTCCAAGGTGTCGTTTTCATCAAAACTGATTCCGGCTTCGGTCGTATTTGAAATCAAAAACTGAAGCTCTTCCCCGGTTGCCAATGCCAAATATCTGTTGTAATCCTCATAGGGATTTAAAGCTTCCTCAATACACGAAATAGTATGTATTTCTTCGGCTTCGGTACCGTTTTTAATTCCGCGTAAAAACAAATTATACAGTCCATCCTGGTCGTTCAGCATGTTGATAAGACCGTTTGGCAAGGGCTGAATCACAGCAACGCCGGCATTAAAATCGGCCTCTTTGTTTAGCTTATCTATAATATAATCAACAAATGCGCGTAAAAAATTTCCCTCACCAAATTGAATAACTTTGATGGGTAATTTCTCATTATAACCGGCATTTGCCCTATTTAAATTTTTCATAGGTTATTTCTAAAAGGGTTAGTTATTCAAATAAAGAGGGTAACCACAAACTAATCGCAGGGATAAAGGTTACCAAAAGTAATACGATGGCCATCACAGCATAAAGCGGAAGCAGGGGCTTCATAATTTTCTGGATGGAAGTTCGCGCCACGCCCACACCTATAAAAAGCACCGCTCCCACGGGGGGTGTACACAGGCCTACGCAGAGATTCATCACCATCATAATCCCAAACTGGACAGGGTCTACTCCCATGCTGGTCACTACAGGTAAAAAGATTGGGGTAAAAATGAGTACCGCAGGCGTCATATCCATAAAGGTACCCACAAAAAGCAGCAGGATGTTGATGATGACCAGGATTACAAATTTGTTTTCGCTTAAAGCCAAAAGCGCGGCACTTACATTCTGTGGAATGTTTTCAAAAGACATCACCCAGGACATACTCATCGAAGTCGCGATGAGCAACATCACTATGGCGGTGGTTCCTACCGAATTCAGGAAAATACTTTTGAGACCGGAAATTTTTAATTCCCGATAGATGAAAGACAATACCAGCGTATACAAAACCGCAATACCCGAAGCTTCGGTTGCTGTGAAAATACCGGTGATGATTCCGCCGATAACCACAACAAGCAAAAGCAAACTGGGCAGCGCATCTAAAAAGGTCTTTAAAATCAGCTTAATGCTGCTGCGCTCTCCTGCGGGATAGCCTTTCTTTTTAATCCAAAAGGTCGCTACCAGCATCAACGCCAGTCCCATTAATATCCCGGGGATATAACCGGCCAAAAACAACGAAGCGATAGAAACACCACCACTGGCCAGCGAATACACAATTAAAATATTAGAAGGCGGAATGATCAAACCTGTAGTTGACGAGGTAATATTGATGGCCGCTCCAAACTCTTTCGAATAGTTTTCTTTCTCCATAAAAGGGCCCAGAATCCCACCAATCGCAGAAGTCGCAGCTACTGCGGAACCGGAGATTGCACCAAAAAGCATAGCTGCAATAACGTTCACATAAATGAGACCGCCGGGAAGTGCTCCCATTAAAGCTTTGGCAAAATTGATGAGCCTGAGGGCAATACCTCCCTGATTCATAACCTGCCCTGCGAGCACAAAAAGCGGTATCGCGAGAAGCGAAAAACTATCAAGTCCTGTTGCCATACGCTGGGCGATGGTCGTAAAACTGGCCATAGATTCTATGGAAATCATTATGGTGCACAAACACGAGATCCCAATAGACCATGCCACCGGAACACCAATTGCAAGCAGCACAAAAAATACCAGAACCAATACTACAATCTCAATCATGACAACAGGTATTTTTTAGGATTAGCCAATTCGATAACTTTATAAACGATGATCAATGCGCCGCTAATGGGCAAGACCATATATACATAGCCCAGCGGAATTGCCAATGCGGCTGAGCTTTGACCCAGTTCAAAATTTACATAAACCAGATTGCCACCACCGATGATCATCGCAAAAATGGCAAACAAAATCACAAGGATATTTATGCCGATGCGCAGTTTAATGCGGTTTTTCTCATTGAGTTTAGGCGGAAGAATATTTATAGCCAGGTGATCCTGCTGGCCTGAAGCATAAGCGGCTCCCAAAATGCCAATCCAGATCAATAAATACCTTGCAATTTCTTCGGTAAACGAGCTGGCAGACTGAAGCACATAGCGCGAAAAAACCTGCCACAACACAGCGATAACGATTGAGGCCATTAAAAAAACCAAAACCGAACCTAATATTTTATCTAATGTTTTTTTCATCTTAATCGGTAGTTACATTTTGTATTTCTTCGATAAGCCGTTTCATTTCCGGGTTCTGTTTGAACTCTTCATACATAGGTTTTACCAGTTCCCTAAAAGGTTCTTTATCCGGATAGGTTACCTTAACTCCGGCTTTTTGAATTTCAGTGAGTGCTTCCATTTCGGCCTCGTGCCAGATTTTCTTTTCAAATTCGGCAGATTCCATCGCGGCTTCCTTGACCCATTTTTGTTCTTCGGGTGAAAGGTCGTTCCACACCAAGGTGCTTATCAAAAGTTCGTCCGGTAGCGCGGTATGCTCATCTACCAGAAAGTATTTGCAGACTTCATAATGATGGGACAGGTAAAAACTGGGCAAATTATTTTCGGCTCCATCTACTACGCCCTGTTGCAGGGCTGTATACAATTCTCCCCAGGATATCGGCGTAGGCGAGCCCCCCAGATACTTTACCATATTGATTGCCGTCTGGCTTTCCATCACCCTAAGTTTAAGACCTTGCAGGTCCTGCGGACCTTCGATAGGCTCTTTGGTATAAAAACTGCGACTTCCGGCATCGTAAAAGGTTAATCCCTTAAGGCGTTGGGGAATACTTGCGTTCAATAATTCTTCGCCTATAGGACCTTCCAGTACTTCAAAGCGGTGCGCTGCATCTCTGAACAAAAACGGAAGTCCAAAAACCTTCAGCTGCGGTGCAAAATTTTCAAGTACCCCGGTAGAAACCTTGGTCATCCCGAGGCTTCCTATTTGCAACAATTCCAGACATTCACGTTCAGAACCCAATTGCTGACTGGGATAAATATCAAGGCTCATTTTTCCGCCCGACTTTTCGACCAGACGTTCCCCCATAAACACCATGGCTTTATGTACGGGGTGCGAAACATCAAGCCCGTGTGCCAGTTTAATCACGCGTTTATTAGAACTTTCCGCACAACCAGAAAACAGTACTACTGATCCAAAAACAAATACGATAAAGAAGCGCCAAAGTCTCATGAGCGCAGTTCTTTTACAAGGTTCAGAGCATTTTTGATGGTTTCGGTAATCGCAGGATAATCGTACTGCCCTTCCCTGTTTTTAACAAAAAGCTTAGAACCAATACCCACACAATGCACTCCGGCATCAAACCAGGTTTTCAGATTTTCTTCGGTAGGGCTCACGCCGCCGGTGGGCATAATGCTCGCCCAGGGCAACGGACCTTTTACCGCTTTGACAAAAGCAGGACCTCCTACCTGTGCTCCCGGAAAGATTTTGACCACCTCAGCACCCAGCTCGAGCGCATAAGCGATTTCGGTAACCGAGCCACAGCCCGGCATCCACCCCACTTTGCGGCGGTTGCATACTTTGGCCATTTCTTCGCTAACAATTGGGGAAACGATAAAGTCAGCTCCCAACTGCAGGTATAAGGCCGCAGTGCCGGCATCAAGTACCGAACCTACGCCCATAATCATCCCGTCGAGTTCTGCTTTAGCATACTTATTCAGGTCGCTAAAGACCTCGTGGGCATAATCCCCACGGTTTGTAAACTCGAAGCTGCGCAGGCCGCCGTCGTAGCAGGCTTTTAAAACCTGTTTGCAAACCTCAATATCTTTGTGGTAAAAAACGGGAACGATGCCATTTTCGCGCATCTGTAAAACCGTTTCTATACGTGTGTATGTTGCCATTTGTGTGTTTTTATCGTTTTATGCGTCCGCCGGTATTGCCCTGCATGACTTCGGTGATTTCTGCAACCGAAACCAGATTGACGTCTCCCAAAATCGTATGCTTAAGAGCGCAGGCGGCGTTTGTAAATTCTAAAGCCGTGGCTGCATCAAAATGACGCAGGCCATAAATGAGTCCGGCGGCGTAGGCGTCACCGGTACCAATGCGGTCTACAACCTGTGTGATTTCCAGTTCGGGAGTTTCAAGGTACTCACCAGCTACCCAGGCGCGACCATAAATTTTTTGCCAGCTGGCGCTTACTCCGGTTCTGATTTTATCAAAAACCTGCGTGATAGTTGGGCATTGTTGCATCAGTTCTTTGGAGGCTGCTACAAAACCTTCCTGATCCTGACTGAATGAAGTCCCCAGAATCTCGTTGATTTCATTTACTCCCCCTATGAAAATAGTCGAAAGGCTCACCAGTTCTTTGAGCACTTCCTGCCCGTTACGCCCGTACTGCCATAAATTGCTACGGTAGGCCGGGTCTGCGGTGATGTGTAATCCTTTCGCTTGCGCGGAAACTAAAGCCGCTTTAAGCGCTTGATACGCGTTTTCAGATATTGCGGGCGAAATGCCTGTCCAGTGAAAAAAACCGGCGTCTTCAAATTCGGCATCCCAATCTATTTGGTCTGCCTGAATATTTGCAAACGAACCGTGAAGGCGGTTGTAAGCGATCTGGCTGCTGCGCATGGCAGAACCCACTTCTAAAACATACTGCCCGATGGGATGATTTACTTTTTGTACCGAAGAAACATCAAGCCCGTACTGACGCATACTCGCCAGAGCGGCCTCTCCTACCAGGTCATTAGATACTGCGGTTATGTGCTTTACCGGTTCACCCAGATAAGCAAGCGAAGCTCCTACATTCATTTCGGTTCCCCCAAAGAAAAAATCGAGGGATTTGGCCTGCATCAGTTTGCGGTTTTCGGCGGGCGAAAGGCGTAGCAGAACTTCACCAAAGGTGATTATTTTTTTTTGCTCACTCATTAAAAATCGAAATAGGCTTTCGCATTATTGTAACTGATGTCTGCAATGATTTTGCCCACAAGATCCATATCCTGAGGCAACTCGCCGGAAGCCATCTCGCGACCAAACAAATTGCATAATACTCTTCTAAAATACTCATGACGGGGGAATGAAAGAAAGCTTCGGCTGTCTGTCAACATACCTACAAAACAACTTACAAGTCCCATATTTGAAAGGGCATTTAGTTGCTTTTCCATACCGTCCTTCTGGTCTAAAAACCACCAGCCTGAACCCCACTGCACTTTACCTTTGATGCTTCCGTCATTAAAATTACCAATCATCGTGGCAAATACTTCATTATCTGCGGGATTGAGGTTGTAGAGTATGGTTTTGGTGAGTTTATCGGTACTATCCAGACGATTTAAAAAAGCCGATAAAGCTTCCGCCTGAGCATAATCGCCGATAGAATCCCAACCGGTATCGGGACCTAATTGCGCCAGCATACGTTTGTTGTTGTTTCGCAAAGCCCCTAAATGAAACTGCTGTACCCAGCCTTTCTCGTGGTAGTTTTCGCCCAGAAATACCAAAATTGTGGTTTTAAACTGCTCTGCTTCCAGGTGGGAAAGTGCTGCGCCATCGCGACGCTTCGCGAAAATCTGACGCACTTCCTTATCGGTTGCAGGAGCCCAGGAGAGATTATTCAAACCGTGATCACACAACCTACATCCATTTTTATGAAAGAAATCAATGCGCTGCTGCAAGGCCTCTTTTAAGCTATCATAATCTGTAATTGCCACGCCTGATACTTCGGCCAGCTGATCGAGATAGTCGTTGTAATTTTCGGCATCTATGAGGATGGCTTTATCCGGGCGAAAAGCAGTACTCATCGTAAGTCCTGCCTTTGAACCGTCGTATGCCCGGTGATGATCAAGCGGGTCTAGCGGATCTTCGGTAGTGCAAACGGTTTCAACATTCATCTGTTTTAGGAGACCGCGACATGAGTTTTCAGGCAACTGCAACTGGCGGTTGATCTCTTTGTAGATCTCAGATGCAGATTGCTCGTTTAACAATTCGTCTACATCAAAATAGCGCTTGAGTTCGAGGTGCGTCCAATGAAACAATGGATTGCGTAACGTAAACGGAACAGTTTTAGCCCAGGCTAAAAACTTCTCCTCGTCAGAGGCTTCCCCGGTGATGTATGCCTCGTCAATACCCAGAGCACGCATCGCACGCCATTTGTAATGATCGCCGTATAACCACACCTGTGTAATGGTCTCAAACTGCCGGTCTGCTACAATTTCTGCAGGCGGCAGGTGGTTATGATAGTCTATAATAGGTCGTGGCGCTGCGTAGTTGAAGTACAACTCTTCGGCAAAGCGATTTTGTAAAAGGAACTCTTTAGTAATAAAACTACTGCCTACCTTTTTGATATTTTCTTCTGTTAGCATACGTATTTTTCGATTGGTTCTTATCTGCCCATCCAGCCGCCATCTACGGTCATAACGGTACCGGTCATATAATTGCTTGCGGGCGAGGCTAAAAATACCACAGGACCTTTAAAATCTTCCGGTTCACCCCATCTGCCTGCCGGAATACGGCCCAGAATAGACGAACTGCGCTCAGGGTCATCACGTAAGGCTTCGGTGTTGTCTGTAGCAATATAACCCGGCGCGATAGCATTAACCTGCACACCTTTACCGGCCCACTCGTTAGAAAGCGCCATGGTTAACTGCCCAATGGCACCTTTAGATGCTGCGTAGCCGGGAACGGTGATTCCGCCCTGAAAGGTAAGCAATGATGCCGTAAATATGATTTTACCGCTGCCTCTTTTTATCATTTCTTTACCCAACTCCCTGCTGAGGATAAACTGGGCGTTTTGATTGACTTCGATCACTTTATCCCAATACGCGTCGCTGTGCTCTGCGGCGGGCGCTCTTAAAATGGTACCGGCATTGTTGACCAGAATATCTATGGTTGGATTCTCTGCTTTAACCTTCTCAATAAATTTGTAAAGGGCTTTACGGTCTGAAAAATCACATTGATAGGCACTGAATTTCTTTCCTGTTGCGGTAACTGCTTTTTCGATATCTGAGCCCGAAATTTCTAAGGACGCCGAAACCCCGATGATATCTGCTCCCGCTTCGGCAAGTGCTTCGGCCATTGCGAAACCTATACCCCGTTTACAGCCGGTTACCAATGCTGTTTTACCTTCTAAACTGAATAAACTCATTATTTTAAATCTTCAGGTGAGACGCCGTCCATATCGCCATAATCCATGTTTTCGCCTGCCATCCCCCAAATAAAGGTATAGTTTGAAGTCCCGGCACCGGAATGTATAGACCACTCGGGCGAAATAACCGCCTGATGGTTTTTCATAAAAATATGTCGGGTTTCATCGGGCTGACCCATAAAATGACTGATGGTCTGGCCTTCTTCCAGATCGAAGTAGAAATAGACTTCCATTCTGCGGGTGTGGGTATGCGCCGGCATGGTGTTCCATACATTGCCTGCTGCCAGCTCGGTCATTCCCATTTGCAACTGGCAGGTATCAACCACGCTGTTTACTAAGAGTTTGTTGATCACCCGTTTGTTTGAATATTTGGTGTCGCCAAGCTCTACGATCTCGGCTTCCTTTTTCGTTACTTTTTTGGTAGGATACGCGTGATGTGCAGGAGCCGAATTGATGTAAAAATAGGGTTGCTCTTCTGTGGCTTCAAAAATCACTTCTTTAACGCCCTTACCTACGTAAAGCGCTTCTTTATTGCCCAATTCGTAGACTTTGCCGTCAACGGTGACCTTTCCTTTTCCACCTACATTGATGACCCCAAGTTCTCTGCGATCCAGAAAATGTTGAGCCTTAAGATCATCTATTGGCTCAAGTTTTAAGGCTTTGCTTACCGGAAACGCACCTCCCGCGATATAGCGATCGTACATAGTATAGGTAAGGTTGATTTCATCTTTTACAAAAATGGAAGGGATTAAGAAATGCTCCCGAAGCTCCTGAGTGGTATAGCGTTTTACATCTTCCGGATGGTGGGCGTATCTAAATTCTGATTTTGTCATGGTGTGTTTTTTAAAAGATTTGATTCTTATCAAATTTACAAATCTCAATTTTAAATGTAAAATTTACATTTTAAAAGTCTTTATGTTTAGCGTTTTGATATCCAAATATAACCAGGGCTTTACCGAAGCTTATCCTGCACTGTAGGGTATACCTTATTCCAGGGTTCCTTCAGAATCCAGTGTGGCCAGCTTAGCTGTAAGATCTGCCTTGAAGGCTTCTTTAGATTTGATTCCTTCCTTTTCCTGCTCCCAGGCACTTAGAATGTAGTACGTCTGTGTTTCCGTAGAAGGATTAAAAACCACCAAATGATCGTGTGGCCCTTGGGTAGTAGCAGCCTGTGCGGTTTTGTAAAAAATCGCCATCCCGAGCTGGTCGTTTTCACCGGCAAGGCTTTGCTTGCCGTAGGTGGCGATATAGGCCCAGTCTCCACTTTCGCTGGTAGCCTGCATTAATGGAATATCTTCAAACTTAACGATGCCGGTGGCAAGACCCTCAAATTCAACACCGGGAGTAAGCTCTGCCTTTAAGAAACGGTCTTCCGGAAAAATACTGATGGTTGATTTTAGATCGGTAATCACATCTCCGGTCTTCCATCCTTTATAATCTATCGTAACACTTGATTTTGAATCTGAATTATCCACTTTTACCAGCGTTTTTTCGACCTCATCAAAATGCGCGATGGTATCTGCCGTAAACCTGCCGTAGCCACCAATGCCCATTGATTTTCCGGCTTTTAAAATATCCTGCCCCCAGGGTGCATTGTTGTGGTAGGAGTCAAAACCATCCTGCCCCACGTAAGGTAAAACCAGCGTATCTACTTTTTTTCCGAAAATATCAATCGCGTTTCTCCAGTCTAAATACAAGCGATAAGCGATTTGCTTGTTTTCCCATCCCGGACCTTCGTAGCGAATAAACCAGGAATGATCTGTGTGCTCTTCAGGAAGGTCTAGTTCATCAACATTTACAAATTTACCGCCCTGATATTCGCGGGATTCAGAACTCCAGTTCCCACCTTCTTTAATTGAAATTTCGGCGTAGGTGGCAGGAATCTCTTTAACCTCTTGCGCCGGTTCGTCCTGAGTAGTTTTGTTCTCCTGATTTTTACACATCGTAAACGTGGTAAGGATGCAGGCTAAAAGAAAAAGCTTTGATTTCATAGATCTGTATTGATAGGTTTACTAAAATCGATAAGGTTTATAGATTTTGGGAACTCAAGTCCCTTTTTTAACATTCTGTAAAGTAACAAAAATGTAATCGATTGCAAAAATTTGTTGTGAGATTACCTCATCTATTGCCAGAATATGTGCAATTCGACAGTATTTTTAGTTGTAGACATCTCAATCAAATCAGTAACTGATTGACTCTTAGCACAAAAAATATTTTGATAGAAATTTGAAAAATACTTGAGTAAAGCAGGTCAGAGCAGGACACTTAACTTTCATTTAACATATAAATTTGATTTCGAATATGCTTCTAGGACGGTTTTACTACATCGAAATAGTAGGCACTAACTAAATTTTTAAGTAAAAACTCATGAACCGAACTTTACTCAAAAAAACCATTCTTTTAATTTTTTGTGCAATCGTTTTCGCAGCGTGCAGCAGAAGTGAAGTTGATGAATACTACGAGCGGCCGTCTGATCTGGAACCCCCAATTTACCAAACTTTGGAAGCTCAGGGAAATTTCACCAACCTAACCACCTTAATTGAAAAAGCAGGTTATAAAGACATTCTCAGTAAAGCCGGTTACTGGACGATGCTTGCTCCTAACGATGCTGCTTTTACCACTTTTTTTCAGGAGCAGGGTATTGCCAATGTAAATATGGTAGATTCAGTAATGGCTGCAAAAATTGTTAGATATGCTCTGATTTACAACGCATTTCGCACCGACCGCCTATCAGACTACCAATCGCGTTTAGGCTGGGAAGAAGATAATGCCTTTAGACGCCGTACTGCTTATTACGATGGATTTGTAAAGAAAATGGTTAATGGCAGCGAAATCGTTATCGCCGGCTCTAACAGAAACACAAATTTAAGCGGAGAATCCTACATTCCCGGTGATAATAACAATAAATACATCACCTACTTTCTGGAAGACTTTATGAGCGCTGCAGGCCTTAGCGCTTCAGACTACAATTACTTCTTTCCTTCAGAAAATTATACCGGTTTTAATGTATTAAGCGCTGAAGCCCAGGAAACCAATATAATTGCTGAAAACGGAGTCATTCATGAGGTTGACCGGGTATCCCTTCCCCTATTGAATCTGGATCAAAAGCTGGAGGAAAGCTCCAATTACTCACTCTTTAGAAGTTTTCTGGAAAACAATCTTGTGCAATATATATTTGACCAGGACGCCACTACAACTTACCAAAACTTTACCCGAAATAGTGATCCTGTTTATGTAAAAGTTTATGATGCAGCACTCTCCTTTTCTCCGAATAATGAAAATTACTTAAAGGAAGAAGACAATGATGGCCAGGCTGAAGCCTATACCCTTTTTGTACCTGAAAATGCAGCCTTACAACAATTTGTAGATAACATTTTACTTAAAAACTACGCTTCACTACAACAGCTTCCTAAATACGTTTATGAAGATTTTATAAATGCACATATGGTGCAAAGCGCGGTATGGCCATCGCTGCTGGCTAGCTATAATAATGAGCTGGGCGAAGAAATACGTATAGATCTTAACAGTGAAGTGCGCGAAGCAGAGGTATTGAGCAACGGCTTCTTTTACGGCACGACGGTAGTACAGGAATCTAACCTGTTCTTTAGTGTGTACACTTCTGCTTATCTGGATCCTGAATTTACACTGGCGACCCGTTTATTTAATGACGGTTCAGGTTTTCGTGAAATCATCAGTAATCTTTCGAGTCAATACACCTTGTTTTTGCCCTCTGATGAAGTGCTGGCCGATTTAGGTTTTGGTTACGATATACCTACTTCTTCCTATACCTATACCGATCCCGCCACAGGAAATGTGCTGCCTGCAAATATCGCCCGATCCAGACTTTTACGAGTGCTTTACAATGGTATTGTGCCAACCCCCAATGGCGAATTGGATGACCTTTCCGGTTCCGGAATCATACGCTCAGGAGATTTTGACCTTCCCGGAGAATACATTAAATGGGAAAACGGCCAGGTGTTTGCCGCCGGTAATGAAGTCTCTGGTCAACGGGTCACTATTTTAGGAAGCGAAGACCAGCGTAATGGCCGCACCTATTATATAGATCACATTCTAGAATTTAGTGAAGAAAATCAGGGACGCGATTTACAACTTCTGGCTCAGGAGCCCGGCTCAGAATTTGCAAACTTTTACAATTACCTCAATAACTCGATAATTTACGATCGAAATTCTGGAGCAATAGATGGTATTGAACTGGGAACCTCTTACACGTTTGTGATCCCTAATAATGCGGCTATCGTGCAGGCTGTACGAGATGGCAGACTACCCGGAGATCCTAACACCGGCGTACCCAACTTTAACCCTGGTCCACAGGGTCAAAAAGATATTGTGGCAGATTTTATACGCTATCACATTCTTGCCACACGCACCGCCTCAGATGATGGTTTGATTAATGGTCTTACCGAAACCTTACTGCGTGATGGTCTGGGCGAAAAAACCTATGTAGATGTGAGCAGCGCTCCAGAGGATCTTTTCTTTACCGATTCTGCAGACCGAATCGCCAATTACATTCCGGCTTTTAGCAACAACCTTGCTGACCGAAGCTTAATTCACCTTGTTGACAACTATCTTTTATATACAGAATAAGATGAAGCAAAAAACTACCCATATTCTTTATTGTTTCTTATTGACCGTATTACTCGTCGGTAACTTTTCGCTTCAGGCTCAGGGATCTGACCTGGTAGTGCGGGGAACCATTACAGACTCCAGTAATGGTCAACCCATTCCCGGAGCTACCATTGCCGAGCAGGACGCCGAAAACCGAACCGTAAACGGAGCTATTTCAGACTTTGACGGAAACTTTGCGATGCGCATCAAGAATCCTAATAACAAACTGGTATTTTCAACCCTGGGTTATACTTCGCAAACCATTCCCTTAACCGGAAAGGCTTCTTACAATGTGAGTCTAACTCCTTCTGTTGATGAACTTGACGCCGTAATGATTTCCGTAGAAAAACAGGTAGAAAGCGGTTTGCTTAACATTGCCGAACGCAACCAGACAACCAGTAATGTGACCGTAAAAGCCAGTGAGGTTGAAAACACCCAGGCTGCTTCTATAGACGAGGCGCTTCAGGGTAGGGTTCCCGGGGTTGATATCGTTGCAAACTCAGGTGATCCCGGTGCCGGAATGCAGATTCGTATACGAGGTACCTCATCAATTTCCGGCTCTTCAGACCCGCTTATCGTCGTTGATGGTATGCCCTATGAAACTTCAATCCCTCAGGATTTCAATTTTGGTACTGCAGATCAGCAGGGCTATGCCGCTTTACTGAACATTGCACCTTCAGATATTGAAAGCATTACCATTTTAAAAGATGCCGCAGCGACAGCCATGTGGGGATCACGGGCTGCAGGTGGTGTTTTGGTAATCAATACCAAGCGCGGTGCAGTAGGTAAACCTAAAATTGGATACAATTTTACCGGTACGTACATGCAGCTTCCCAATACCATCCCCATGCTTAGTGGTGATCAATATTCTCAATTGATACCTGAAGCGGTGATGAACCGGGATGGGGTACCTCTAAATACCCTTACCGTAAAGGAGTTTCAGTACGATCCGCAGGAAGTGTACTGGTTTAAAAATTACGGAAATAACACAGACTGGGTTGAGGCCATTTCACAAACCGGCCTTACGGGGGAGCATGTGCTTTCACTACAGGGAGGTGGCGAAAAAGCCCGCTATTTTACTTCTGTAGGCTACTACGATTCTAAAGGGGTTACAAAAGGAACCGGTTTTGAACGTATTAATGGAAGATTAAACCTAGACTATATCGTATCAGACCGTATTCGGTTTAGAACAGATATTGCCTACACGCACACCAATACCGAACGTAATTATGTAAATACCTTTGGCACTTCAGATCGCGACAGACTTAGAAGTGTTGCCTATACCAAGATGCCAAACATGAGTATTTATGAATACGACGATGTGGGCGACCTTACTCCTAATTATTTTTCACCAGCTATAAATATTCAAGGTGCCTATCCCGGCACCTATAACCCGGTAGCTCTTGCAGAATATGCAAGTAATACTCAGGTAGGTGATCGCATTGTACCTCACTTTAATCTTCAGGTAGACCTCATACCTAAACGATTAATTTCCACATTTGACATTCAGTTCGACTTCAACAGTACCAAGGCAAAAGCTTTCTTACCACAAAACGCCACCGGCCGCCCCTTTACCGAAACAGTGGTCAATCAGGCTTCAGACGCCGATGTTGACATTGCCAGCATCACCTCAAAAACTAACATTATATACACCCCCGATTTAGGCAAAGACCAAAGTCTGCAGGCTCTGATGAGTTTACAAACCAATGATTTCAGGTATGAGTCACACCAGGCTTTAACTGCGAATACTGCGTCCTCTTTACTTACAGACCCATCGGTTCCGTCAAGAACTCAAAATTCTGACCTGAGATTGTACACCAATAACAGCCAGGCCAGAAGTGTCGCCGGGTTGGTTAGTGCCCAATACAGCCTGCTCGACCGTTATATTGTCAACGTAGGTCTTCGGGCAGATGGTAATTCTAAATTCAGCGCAGACAACCGCTATTCACTTTTCCCTTCTGTATCAACGCGATGGAGGGTTTCCGGAGAATCCTTTATGGATGGTTTAGATTTTATTGATGACCTGAGTCTTAGAGCAAGCTACGGTCAATCTGGAGGAACGCCCAGATACGATTACCGTTTTTTCAACATCTACGGAAACTTTGATGCTGAGTATCTGGGTCAAAATGGTGTATATCCACAAAATATACAGCTTGATAATTTACGTTCTGAAACCCTTACCGGTAAAAACCTGGGCTTAAACCTTCAGCTTTTTGACAAAAAAATTCAGCTTGATGTAGATATTTATCAAAACCGTACCACCAATCTGCTCTTCGAAAATCTGGCTATCTCTTCAGTTTCAGGTTATGGCAGCGTATCAGATCAAAACGTGGGTACCATTGACAATCAGGGTTGGTAAATTGGCCTTTACACAACGCCATATAAGTCTGATAAGTGGAAAGTTGAATTCAATTTCAATATTTCACGCAATCAGAACGTCATTCGTGAGATCTCAGAGTTTTTCCCAAGTGAGCAGGGTTTTGTTGACCGTAATGGCGAGTATAAAAGATTTCTGCAAATTGACAATCCGTTTGGTTCCTTTTACGGCTATCGTTTCAAAGGAGTTTATGCAGACCTGGATGCGACACGAGCCCGGGATGCAGATGGTAATGTGATCACAGGACCTAACGGACAAGAAGTTTTTATGCGCTTTAACTACCCGGCTATCGATTATACCTTTCAACCCGGTGATGCTATTTATGAAGACATCAATAAAGACGGAAATATTGACAGCCGTGATGTTGTGTATTTAGGAAACAGTAACCCAAAATTTATAGGCGGTTTTGGACCTACAGTAACCCTAAACAACCAATTTAAATTTATACTCTTCTTTACCTACCGCCTCAATTACGACATCATTAACGGTACAGACATGCTAACCACAAACCTATACAGCTATGACAATCAAAGTACTGCTGTGTTATCAAGATGGCGCAATCCGGGTGATGTAACAAATATCCCACGTGCAATTTTTAGAGGTGGATATAACTGGCTGGGGTCTGACCGTTATGTAGAAGACGCATCTTTTCTAAGATTGCGATCTGCAACCTTCAGTTACAGTTTTGACAAAGGCTTCCTCAAGAAATTTAAAATGGATGACCTGCGTGTGTTTTTTACTGCAGACAACCTTTTCACCTTTACCAATTACCGTGGCCAGGATCCTGAAGTGAGTATGCGCGGTGGTGATCCTTTTGGTATTGCAATAGATTACTCACGTACTCCGCCTACACGCAGATTTACATTAGGTATTCAAACCCGATTTTAATACAGCTTGATATGAACAAAAGAATTTTATATCCATTAGTATTCGTCCTGACCATTATTGCGCAGTCATGCGACAATTATCTGGACCTCAAACCTGAAGACGGTACCGTACGGGAAGAATTTTGGCAAACTAAAGAAGATGTACAGGCTGCAGTAATTGGCGTGTATTCTTCCTTACTGAATAACCCACCATCAGAACGCGGCCTAACCCTTTCTGAACATCTCTTTATGTACGGGGAACTACGCGGTGGCATGGTAAGCCCCGGACCCTTTGCTCTAGATGATCAGCGCGACGTGCTTACTACAAACATTCTACCTTCAAACTCTGTTGCAGACTGGTCTGTTTTTTACCGAATCATCAACTATTGTAACACGGTCATCGATCTGGCGCCAGATGTTTTAGAACTAGACCCTACCTTTACCGAGGTTCAATTAAACAATAACCTGTCTGAAGTACTTGCGATTAGGGCCTATCTCTACTTCACCCTGGCACGTACCTTTAAGGATGTGCCTTTAAAATTAAATGCCACACTTTCAGATAAGGAGAATTTTCAGATTCCCGCATCCTCGCAGGATGAAGTATTTGCTCAGGTGATCGAAGATCTTCAGAGAGCAGAACGTCTGGGTGTTGAAGAATATTCCACTACTCCTGAAAACAAGGGGCGCATTACAAAAGCAGCTATAAATGCGATGCAGGCAGACGTGTACCTTTGGACCGAAAATTATAACGAAGCTCTCAATGCAGCCAACAAGGTTATCAACACCGGTAAATTTTCACTGGTAAGCAGCAGAACACAGTGGTTTAATACCGTGTTTGCTGAGGGGAATTCTTCAGAAAGTATCTTTGAGTTTCAGTATACCACACAAAATCTAAACCCCTATTACGGCATCTTTTTACAAAGACCCCAGTACCTGGCAGCGCCTACGGTTTTAGAACAGGTTTTTGGGGTAGATTTTGACGATCCTGAAAACAAGGACATTCGTGGTGAGCGCGCATCTCTGGTTCCGGGAACTAACGAAATCTATAAATTCACCGGTTTAAGTACCAACATTCGTAAAAATCTACAGGAATCAGACACCCATTGGTTTGTGTATAGATATGCTGATGTTTTGCTAATGAAGGCAGAAGCTCTTAACGAATTGAACAGGGGTGCAGAAGCTTTAGATATTGTAAGTGAGATACGCGAAGAGCGGGAAGCTATTCAGCAAACGGCCCAGCAACTTGGGGCAGATAATAAAAGTGGCATACGACTTTACATACTTGCTGAACGCGCCCGTGAACTGGCATTTGAAGGCAAACACTGGTTTGATGTATTGCGCAATGCCCGCAAAGAAAACTACGCGAACATTGATATTCTTATCGGTATCGCGTTGAGAAGTGCACCGGCAAATCAACAACAAATTATTACTGCAAAACTGCAGGACCCCAACAGCCATTACCTTCCTATCAGCGAAAACGAACTTATAACCAATAAAGCATTGGTACAGAACCCATTTTACAAATAGACTTTAGCTATGAAAAAAACACAATCATTTCCGTATTTATTGAGGCTTATCTTAATTGTTGCGATAGCCGGTCTGGTCTATAACTGTACAGATGAAAAATACAAGGAGTCTACAGACGAAACGTTGAACATTACTGAATTTTTAAGGGCTAATGATGAATATTCTGATTTTCTGGAGATTCTAAAAATTACAGGTTACGATTCATTTATGAATACGTATGGTACCTATACCCTGTTTCTACCCAATAACGAAGCTGTAGCAGCTTACATGGCAGATCTGGGAGTTAGCAGCCTCTCCGAAATACCCTTAGAAGATTTACAGGAACTGGCGAAACTGCACATTTTAGATCAGGTAATCAATACCACAACCTTTACCGATGGTAAAATTGCTACTCCAAGTTTACAGGGACAATTTTTGATTACCGGCGCCAGAAATGCTAATGGTACCTCTAATATTACCGTAAACAAAGATGCCCGAATAATAGCTTCTAATATTGAGGTTGGTAATGGTTTAATTCACGTTTTGGATAAAGTATTACGGGTAGCAGACCAAACCCTAGCCGAAACCCTCGAAGCAGACCCGTCACTTTCGTTATTTACAGAAGCTGCAAAAGCTACCGGATGGTTTGAAAAACTTGATCAACCGGTAACTTATAACTCAGACAGCATCCCAAGCTATCTTACGGTTTTGGCTCAAAAAAATGAAGTATTTGCAGAAGCAGGTCTGGATAATTTAGAAGATCTGAAAGCACGCTACAGTCATCTAAACGATCCTACTAATCCTGCAGACAGTCTTAACCTGTTTGTGGCCTATCGCATCTTACCCGGACTTAATTACATGGCTGATCTGGCGGTAACACCTGCTGTAACAACAAAAGCTCCTCTTGAAGTAATAACCGTGAAATTAGCTGTTGACACGCTTTTATTAAACGAAGAAACCTTTAATGGCGTTTTAGAAAAAGGGGTGGTTGTCAATAGACCACAAAGCGACATAACAGCTTCTAATGGTGTAGTACATTTGGTAAATGAAAACTTTTTCATCAAAAAGAGATTGCCGGCACCTGTTTATTTTGATGTGGCAGACCAGCCTGAATTCAGACAGCTAAGTTCAGTATTTAGAGTACCTGGAAACAGTGTCTACCTTAAGAAAGAAGAACTCAGCCTGGTTGACTGGCCGGACAGTCAATCTCTTGGCTATGTAGCTGCCGCCATAGGTGATGGTGCCTTTTTAAGTCAGGCCTGGCACGGGGATGTTATAGATATGGTTCGGTTTAGAAACGGGTTTCTTGATCCTATTACCTTTGATACTCCCGTAATAATAAAAGGGCAGTACAAGGTATGGGTATCTTATCGCTCTAATGGACGATCATCTGCTGCTACCGAAGTGCGCTTTGATGGTGTGGCCCTACCCAGACTCATAAACTTTAGAGAAGGTGGTAATACCGATCTACCGGAGCGTGTACTCGAGTCCCAGGGTTACAAACGCCATATCGAGCCTTATACAAACCGTTTTAACTGCCGTCTGGTAGGTATTATCAATGTAGAAACCACAGGCAGACATAAAATTACTCTTGAAGCAATTCAGGATAGTAGCAACGGTAACACCTGGATTGACGTAATTGAATTCAGACCTATAGACATGGATCAACTCTATCCCAAATTTGAAGCCGGAGGTGATGGCCTTATCTACCAATAATTTAATCTGTTAAACATTTAATCCCTTAAGGATGATATCTATAAAATTGAATAAAAACTATCTCGGTCTTGGTTTGCTGCTATTGGGCCTGGTTTCGTGCTCAGAACCCTGGGAAGACCACGCGGGAGTGAATGATCCTAATCTCACGCTCAATTTGAGTGAGGCTATTTCTCAAAACGCGCAAACTTCAGAATTTGGAAAATTGCTTGCAGAAACAGGTTACGATCGGGTTTTAGCGGGGTCTAAAACCTATACTGTGTTTGCCCCTTCCAATGAAGCTGTTGCCGCTGTTAGCGCCGATGCACTAAGTACAGCTCAGGCCAGGAAGCAATTTGTGGCCAATCATATTGCGCTGACTGCATTCTCTTCAGTAACGCAACAAGACACGGTAGTTATTCAAATGCTTTCAGACAAGTACCTGGACTTTATAGATGGCTCACGAGTTGCAGATGCCCGGATTACAGATGCAGATAATTATACATCTAATGGTTTATTCCACATTATAGATAAAGATCTTGCTCCCCGAAAAAATATCTGGGAATTTATTAAAGAACGTGCTGCTACCAGTGATATGAGTGCTTATTTACTGGAGCTTAATGAATTTAACCTCTACACCAGAGACTCGGTAGCAAAAGCTAATGCTATACCCGGTATGCAGGCAGATTCGCTTAGCAATTCCTATTTCACCAATGTCTATAACCTCAACAACGAAAAAAACAAATACACCTTTTTTCTGTTAGATAATGAAAGTTTCAGTGAGGAGACCGATAGACTAAGACCCTATATGAATTGGCCGAGTGAAGATACTACTACAGTATACACTAATTACTTCACCACAAGGGATTTAGCATTCCATAAAGCCATCGCGCGTGAAAACCTCCCGGATACCCTGGTTTCTAGGTTCGGAGTCAAAGTCCCGCTTACCGAAGCTACCATTGCCGAAGAAATTCAACTGAGTAACGGAGTGGTTTACGTGATGAGTAAACTTGAGGTTCCTTTAGAAACAAGGTTGCTTACCACCACTATTCAGGGCGAAAATCCATTTGGCTTTAGCCAGTCTGACAAGCGCGCCAATACGTTTTACCGGGAAAAAGCAGATCCTCAGGGAAATGTATTCTTTGATATTATGGTTCAAAATCATCGGGTTCCGCGGTTTACAATCTACTATACCGCTAGCAACCTGTATACTACTACCTATAAAGTTTACTGGAGGGCGATTAATGACATTCAGACAAACACCTTTCAGCAACGGGTGAGTTTTGGAGGATTTATTTCACCAACAGACGGCTCTTTACAACAGCCTTTTGCGGAGTTGCCGTATACCAATGTAGAGCCTAACACCTATGAAGAAGTTTATATCGGTGAGTTTTTCATTGATCGGCAGGGAAGATCGGCGCTGCTTGTGGCGCTACAGGCCGCCAATTCTGCTGCAGATGGAGTTAATACCCTTACTCTTGATTATTTAAAACTAGTTCCTGTAATTAAATAAAGTCTTTTAAACCAATAGTTATGCTCAAAAAATTACAACTAACCTGTTTTCTTAGCCTGCTTTTTTGCGTTGCATTGCATGCGGGGCTTTATGCTCAGGATTCTGCTGATTCTACCGCTGTGCAGAATAAAGAAAGTATGGAGGTAAAAGGCTTCGTGAAAGATGCAAAAACCGGTAAAGGTATAAGTGGAATCAACATTGCAGTTGAAAATTTTTCTGCCGCTATTACCAATGAAGACGGAAGCTTCACCATAAAAACTCCGGACCTCAACGCATTGCTTACAGTAAGTGGTCAGGATTATCAGACCAAAGTGTTTCCGGTAAATAATCGGGAAACTAACCTGGAGATTATGCTCTTTGAAGCGCATTACTCGCAGTTTTATGAACTTGCTCAGCTTCCATCCGGTGAAAAATTGCAATACTCAAATACACAAGCTGCCGGTGTGGTAGACTTTGAGGCCCTACAGTGGGGCAACCCTGTAAACGAGTCTGTTGGAGACTTTCTGCAAGGTCGCGTGGCCGGTCTTAACAGCGTAAGAAAATCTGGTGTCCCCGGTTCTGGATCCTATTTAAACCTAAGAGGTTTCAATTCACTATATGCGACAAACAAGCCACTTATTGTTGTAGACGGGATGATTTATGACGATGAAGACTATGGCTCCGGTATTATACAGTACAATTCCTCTTCACCGCTATCTATGCTAGAAGTTAAAGACATTGAAGATGTAACGGTCCTTAAAGATGGCTCATCGCTTTACGGAACAAAAGGAGCTAATGGAGTTATAATCATCACCACTACCCGACCCAACGAGCTAACTACTAAGATTGATTTTACGATGTATGGCGGAATGAATCAGCAACCCGATGCATTACCGGTTATGAGAGCGGGCCAATACCGTACCTATTTGACTCAGCTAGTCGCCTCAAGGGGCGATAGTCAAGCGCAAATCGCAAACCAGCCCTGGTTGAGTGACAATCGTGCAAATGGGGATTTCTTTGTGTATAACAACAATACCAAATGGCAGGACCAGGTTTTTAGAACTACTTCCAATCAAAACTACTTTCTAAGAATTAAGGGAGGTGATGATATAGCAAAATACGGTCTTTCTGTAGGTTACCTTAATAATGAAGGCATTACCTCTTACTCGAGTATGGAACGTTACAGCACACGACTTAATGCCTCTCTCAGATTGACTGAAAAACTTACTGTAGATGCCAATCTATCTTTTATACACAATACCGAAAACTTGAGAGATCAGGGCCTGGCCTATAAAACAAGTCCTTTATATCTGGCTCTTACAAAATCGCCATTTGTTGCAGTTAATGCTATAGACGCAAATGGCCAATTCTCACCTAATCTGGCAGATGTAGATATTTTTGGGGTTAGTAACCCGGTAGCTATACTGGAGAACGGCCTGGGAGTAAATAAAAATTACCGGTTCTTCGGTGATCTGCATTTCAATTATGTATTCAATCCTAATTTTAGTCTGAATAGTATTTTAGGAATCACATTAAATAAAGAGCGTGAAACATTTTTCATTCCTGATTTTGGAGTAGCAGATATAACATTACCCACCGCAATAGCAAACAACCGAAGTGGTAGCGAGGTTCAAAGACTCTATTCCATTTATACCGATACATATCTTAAATACAGTAAGCAACTGGGACAGAAAAACTTTTTTGACTTCCGCCTGGGCTTTCGCAGTCAGAGCAATAATTCAGAAAGCGACCTGGGACTGGGATATAACTCTGCGACAGATGATTTTACCAGTGTAGGTTCAGGCAGTAATTTACTGCGCTTTGTAGGGGGCTCTCTGGGAGAGTGGAACTGGATTAACGGTTATTTTAATGTAGATTACAACTACCTCAACAAGTACTATTTAACGCTGAATGCTGCGGTTGATGGTTCGAGTCGTTTTGGAGATGAGATTCAACAGGGTGGTTTTGCTTTAGGTGACTCTTATTACTCGGCACTAGGCTCTGTGTCAGGAGCGTGGTTGCTTTCTTCAGAAAGCTTTATGAGAAATGCCGAAGCCATTAATTTACTTAAACTGCGTGCCAGCTATGGGGTAAGCGGTAATGATGACATCGGCAATTTTACGGCTCAACAACTCTATATATCTCAAAATCTTTTAGGAGTACAGGGTTTGGTACGTGGAAATATTGGTAATCCTGAGTTGAAATGGGAAACGGTTTCAAAACTCAACCTGGGACTCGACCTTTCGATGTTTAAAGACCGCTTCAATGCCTCTTTAGATGTCTATCAAAATAAAACTTCAGATATGATAACCTATGAGTCAACCACCACCACTACCGGTTTTGATTACATCGTCACCAATAGCGGAACGATGAAAACACAAGGTTACGACCTAAGTTTAAATGGCAGGTTGATTCAAACCTCTGATTTTGGTTTTGATTTTGGACTTAATCTTTCCCGTTATGTTAACGAAGTAACCAGCCTACCGGGCGATCCAATAATTACAACCTTTGGAGGTGCTACTTACATCACACATGAAGGGCAGGATGCTAATCTGTTTTACGGTTATAAAACAAAGGGCGTTTACTCGACTACTGCCGAAGCCAATGCTGATGGTCTTAGCAGACCTTTGGGCAATGGGAACCTACTGGCATTTGAGGGTGGAGATATACGTTTTGAAGACCTTAATGGAGACAAGATTATAGACGATCGCGACCGTACCGTAATAGGCAATCCCAACCCCGATTTGACCGGAAGTCTTAATACCCGATTCAAATACAAAAGACTCAGCCTTTCTGCCCTGTTCTATTTTTCGGTAGGCAATGACCTTTATAACGGAGTTAGATACAATCTGGAAAAAATGAGCGGATATGAAAATCAAAGCATAGCTGTGCTTAACAGATGGGTTGCCGAGGGACAACAAACCGATATACCAAGAGCAGCCTGGGGTGACCCGCTGGGCAATGCATCGTTTTCAGACCGTTGGATTGAAGACGGTTCGTATCTAAGACTTAAAACACTAATGCTATCTTATGACATTCCTACTCAGCTTCAGTACATAAAAGCAGTTCAGGTTTATGCCACTGCAAACAACCTGTTGACCTTTACTAACTATCTGGGATACGATCCCGAATTTAGTGCGACCAGCTCTATTTTTGGCCAGGGTGCTGATCTTGGTTTAATGCCGCAATTTACCACGATGCAGTTGGGCTTACGTCTGGGACTGTAATTCAATTAAAATCATTAAGCGCTACACCTATGAAAACCTTCATAATTACGAACAGAAATACACTTTTACTCGCAGTACTCGCCATACTCCTGAGCTTTACCTCCTGTCAGGAATATTTAGATGTAGAACCACAGGATCAATTAAATTCAGACCAGGTTTACAGGGATGTATTTGATGCCGATGCGGCAATAATAGGAACTTATGGCAAGTTTATGCAACTGGCCGAAAAATATGTTTTGCTTAATGAATTACGGGCAGATTTAATGGCTACGACACGTAATTCTGACCCTGAAATGATCGCCCTTTCTGAACATTCGGTCACTACAGATAACCGGTTTGCTAACCCCAAGGATTTTTATGAGGTCATCCAGAATTGCAATGACAACCTTAAAAACTTTGACATTATGCTGGCTGAGAAAAAGTTTACCCAAACGGAATACAATCAGCGTTACGCAGACATAGGTACCCTGCGATCATGGATTTATCTTCAACTGGGAATTCACTATGGTTCTGTTCCCTATATTACAGAACCCATAGAAAACCTTGATGACGTTAGAGATGCATCGAAGTATGAACGAATTCCATTTGAAGAATTGATCGACGAACTGGTAGCCTTTACTGAAGGTTTGGCTTATACCAGTCCCTACTCTTCAGACAGTTCGCTTGTTATAAGTGTAGATGGATATGACACTGCAAAATTCTTTATCAACAAAGAGTGTCTTCTGGGAGATTTACACCTTTGGGACAATAACTATACGCAAGCCGCCATACACTATAAGAATGTAATGGAAACCGGAACGATGAGTGGCAATGACTCTGATCGTTTTGATACGTACCGGATAAAATTTGCGGAGGTTGCTACAAATAACGATTTGGCAGTAGGTTACCTGCGTTTTAGAGAACAGGATCGGCTGGCTCTAATCGATAATAATGTGCAGGGCTGGAGGTCTATATTTGCCAGAGACCGCGACGTTTTGTGGAACACTGAATGGATCTGGTCTTTACCCTTTGACAGCAACTTCGCTCCTAAAAATCCATTTATTGATCTTTTTTCAAACCGTGGCGGTGAGTATTTGGTTAAACCTTCTCAACGTGCTATTGATCTTTGGGAAGATCAAAATCAACGTAATGGTTTTCCTTATGATGCCCGAGGAAAGCGGTTTACCTATAACATCATTGACGGCGATGAAGTGATCATGAAATATATTTATAAATTTTTAGATCCTGTTTCTCAGTCGCCTATAGACCTGTTTCAAACCGACGGAGACTGGTTTTTATACAGAGCCGCAAAATTACATTTACGCTATGCTGAAGCAGCAAACCGCGATAACCAAAGCCGTATAGCAGATGCTCTTTTAAACTTTGGTATACAAAGTGAATATACTGTGCCCGGGGTAACAGACAAAACCGATATTGAACAGACCTTTCAACCTTTTCCTTATAATTTTGACGCACGTAATGGTGACTTCCCAAGGTTTCGAGCAGACTGGCACAGAAACGGAGGGATACGCGGCCGGGCTTATGTAGAGCGCGCCGAAGTTTTAGGAGACAGTGTCATCTCTATTGAGAACAACCTGATTGAGGAAGCAGCATTAGAGCTCGCCTACGAAGGTAACCGCTGGGGAGATTTGGTTCGTATTGCTTTACGCAGAAATGACCCTTCATTTCTGGCTGATCGCATCTACGAGAAATTAAATGCCGAAGGCAGCTCCCAGGCAGGTGCCGTTAGAACTAAACTGATGGTTCGCGAAAACTGGTATCTGCCATTTGTATGGAATGAAGAGGAATAAATAAATTTTAAGTGTTTATATTCAGGTCAAATTTTAGAATAATGCTAAGGTTAACAGCCTTGGCATTATTTTTTGCAACTGCATCGGGATGTGAAGATGTCAAAAATCAAGTAGAAAAAAAGGCAACAAAACAGGAAGTTCCAAATTTTCTGGTCATCATTGCAGACGACGCAGGATGGGATGATTTCGGTTTTCATGGTTCAGAAATACAAACACCTACCTTAGATAGCCTGGCTAAAGAAGGCCTCATTCTCAACCGGTTTTATACCTACCCAACCTGCTCCCCTGCTCGTGCGGCATTTCTCACCGGAAGACCCGCCAGCAGAATGGGTATTGTCGCACCTATAAGTGATAAAAGTGAGCTTAAATTACCCGACAGCATTTTAACACTTCCGCAGGCATTAAAAAAACTCAATTACAATACCGTTTTATTGGGAAAATGGCATTTAGGTCTACAACCGGAAAATGGACCTAAAGCTTACGGCTTTGATTATTCCTACGGGTTTTTACACGGTCAATTAGATCAATACGAACACACCTACAAGAACGGAGACAGCACTTGGCACAGGAACGGAACGTTCCTAAAGGAAAAAGGCCACGTTACCGATTTAATTACCCGGGCAGCTGTAAACTATATAAATCAGCACAAAGCATCCACACCCTTTTATATGCAAGTAGCCTACAGCGCTCCGCACATTCCGTTACAGGAGACCGAATTCTGGTTGCAAAACTATAAAAGTATTGAAGACCCTTCGAGGCGTGCCTATGCAGCAGCTATGTCGCATATGGATGCCGGCATAGGCCGTATTCTTAAAACATTGGGGGACAATGAGCTTAATAAAAACACGGTCATTCTGTTTTTTAGTGATAACGGCGCTCAGGAACAATGGATACCTACTACTCAATATTCAGGTAAATTTGAACCCAATCTTAGATTAGGTAGTAATGAACCCCTGCGCGATTTTAAAACAACTAATTATGAAGGCGCCACAAGAGTACCGGCATTACTTGTTTGGCCCCAAAATATACCCGGTGGTACATCTGATAATTTTGTGGGTATTACAGACTGGATGCCCACATTTTTGAATTGGGCTAAAGCCGAAAATATTCCGGCTTCAGTAGAGGGAGAGCTTATAGATTACTTACTTAAACCAAAGAAAGTAGAACGGCTCACTCCTATCTACACACGTGGTCATTTACAGGAGTCTGTTATTGTTCCTCCTTTTAAATTAATACGTACCCGGCATTTAAAATCCGGCCCCGATTACGAGTTATTCAATATAGAAAATGATCCTGCCGAAACGAATGACCTTTCGCAGAGCGATAAACACAGGTTCGATCAACTCCTGTCACTACTTAAAAAGGAATTTAGCAGGGATTACTTACGAGTTAATAAAGAACATTAGAATAGTAAATTATGATCACACACGCCTTTACCATGCAACTTAAACCGGGTTTTGAGGAAGAATACAAGCGCAGACACGATGCAATCTGGCCCGAATTACAGGAGCTGCTTGCAGAATCAGGTATCGAAGAGTATTACATCTACCTTCATGAGCAAACGGGTACTTTATTTGCATTTCAGAAATTGATGGCCGGTCACACCACAGCATCCTTACCCGAACATCCTGTGGTTAAGAAATGGTGGAATTATATGGCTGACATCATGAATACCCACCCGGATCATTCTCCGGTTGAGAACAGGCTGAAGGAAGTTTTCAGGCTTGATACGAAATGATTTAAGTAAAAAGGGCTATTTACTTGCTTTTACCCTCCCCTTTAAAGTTTTGCGAACTGTTTTTAAACAGCACATTAAAGGTGGTCAAACTCCCGTAAATACGGGTTATGTATTGCTGAAGGTCTATTTTCTCCTGGTCGTCAAGATTGGCGCTGGAATTGATTTTCTGCTCCATTACCCGAATGCGATCCCGTACCATAACTATTTTATGGAAAAACGTATCAATAGGTATTTCTTTTTGGGAAAGACTAGAATCTGCCGGACTCAGAATAAGTGTGCCGCCTTTATATTTGTCGGCAATAGGAACAATCTCTGAAATATCTGAATATTGCTTGAGCATCTCTCTCAGGGTGCGTTCTACTTCATAAAAACTAATCGTGTCTACCTCATCCTCAACGGCTTCAATCACCTCAAAATCTGCATCTAAATCTAGTGTTTCAAGACCATTCTCTATAAAGGTGACCCAGTAATGCTTTGAAGTAACATTGGTGACTACTCCGTCACCATAATCAGCGTGCTTAATGCGCGAACCAATGCCTAATAAATTTTTCATTCTAATTTCTAAAAGGTATTTAACGTGGGTTTAGATAAACGGCTCAAAGCTTTTTATCAATCATTTCATATTGATAATATTCCTCTTTTACACTTTCGTAATTAAGGCCATATTTTACAATTAGTGCTGTAGCACTTATAAAGAAAAATCTGTCAAAGAAATAAAAAACATCAAATTCAAAATAATATGCAAACAAGGCCGCAATATCTGAGAAGATAAAGCCAAAGGCGAAAAAAATATACATTAGCGACCTGTTGCTGTTGTATTTATTGTTGTAAGATATAGCCTGAACGCCTAGTACCATCATAGCAGCACCGTAAATATAGAAGAGTATGGGCTCGAGACTATCGTGAAAGGTGTAGGTAACCATTTGCATATTCATGATTATATACAACACATAAGTATTTGCCGCTACCAGAAGACCGGTTACCAAAACAACCCCGGGATTAAATTTTATCTGAGAAACCTTTGGAAGCCTTTCCAGAACTATCGTTAAATAAAACAATGTTCCAAAAATGAGATAAAACTTGTAACCCCATCCTTGTTCGTAGAATTGAAAGAAAATATCCCGAATAAGTAATACCAGTAATGCTGTAATTGTCCAGATATTAAGAATTTTTTTCGCTACAACATAATACAGCAAAAACGAAAAAATACTAACAAGTCGAATTAACCTACTCGTTTCCAGATCATAAAAAGCAATAACTCCAAGATTTAAGAGTAAAACAACGGCAAGAAATGCCGGAAAAAATAACTCAACTTTAGATTTGTTAGCCTGCATTAAAGTGTTTAATTAATTATGATGGGGGTACATTCATTAAATACTTACGCAAAAAGTACAAAAAGAGTTTTAAAATTCAATCACTTTTTTAAAAATCAACAATAACACCTATTCCTAGTTGCTGTTTCCACTGTACACGCGCACCCATGACCATTTCGTCACCATCAACATTAGTCTCGGTAATTTTAATGTCATTGTCATAGCGTAAGTGTGAACCCAATTTGGCGAGAACAAAACTGTTTACCTTGAAGTTTAAATTAAGTTCCCAATCTACATCAATGTTTCCAAAGCTATTGAGATAATCTGTATAAAGATTTATTGAGTTTGTGAAGTTAATATTTTCCATCAGCCGTGCTTTCCAGATGCTTTGCAGTAAAATACCCAGTTCACTATTAAAATTTTCTCCTTCCTTGATGATATTACCGTCGGCATCACGCACAGCAGGTTCAACACCAAACGAACCGGTATTGGCCAATACCTGGTCTAAGACGATGGTAGACTTATACGTAAGAGGGGAAGCATAAACCGAAAGATTGTCTATACGCTTACCATATTCACTCCCTATCCCCAAAAATACATAGCCCGGAGCCATGAACTGAGAGATGGGTGTCTTATTATCAGGATATTTATACCCGTTAGTAAATTGAGAAGCAAATCTAAATTTTGCCGAGTAATACCAGTTGGAAATCGTATCGCGGCGGTATCCAAAGTCTGAAGTTACCTCCAGCTGATCATCGGTTTTTCTGATTTCCCGCCCTTCCTGACTGTTAATACCGTAACGCCCTACAAATCTATTGCGCCACTTGGTTTGTACATCGGCGTAATTACGCTCGATCTTTACTTCTGCGAGACCGGAAAAAGAATTGGTACCACCGGAGTTCCAGTTCACAAAAGCAACCTCGCTAAGATCTACTCCTGCCTGATTTTTTTTGACCCAATTGGTCTCTTCTTTTTCAATAAAACGATCCTTCAACTGCTTAACCACACTTTTTTTTACGGGTAAGGGGAAGGTTATGTGCTGCGCATAATTTGCGCCGGAAAGAACAAAAAAACAAAGAACTAAACAAAAAGATAACTGCTTCAAAATAGGCGTATTATAAGATTCTAATATGTAAACGTTCCAAAGGTACTTTTAATTGTTAAACGCTTCTCTTCAGACGCCTCTACCCGGCCAATTATTTGTGCAGGTATGTTAAATGATTCTGAAATTCTAATTATTTGATCTGCAAGTTTGGGATCTACGTAGAGTTCCATACGATGCCCCATATTAAACACCTGATACATTTCGCGCCAATCTGTATTACTTTCTTCCTGAATAAGTTTGAAAAGGGGTGGCAACTCAAACATATTATCTTTCACAATATGGAGATTATCAACAAAATGTAAAATTTTAGTTTGTGCTCCTCCGCTACAGTGAATCATTCCGTGCAGCATGCTTCGGTCAACATCCTGAAGAATTTTTTTAATCACCGGCGCATAGGTGCGTGTAGGCGACAAAACCAACTTCCCGGCATCTAAAGGGCTATTCTCAACTGCATCGGTGAGCTTCTTCGAACCACTGTACACCAGATCATCAGGCACTGAAGCATCAAAACTTTCGGGGTAGTTTTTAGCCAGATATTTACTAAAAACATCGTGACGTGCAGAGGTAAGACCGTTGCTTCCCATACCTCCATTATATTGGGTCTCATAACTGGCCTGCCCGTAGCTTGCAAGGCCTACGATAAGGTCACCCAACTTTATTTTTGCATTGTCAATAACATCTGCCTTTTTCATTCGGGCTGTTACCGTAGAGTCTACGATTATAGTACGCACCAGATCTCCAACATCTGCGGTCTCACCTCCGGTACTTTTTATCGTAACTCCGTGTTTTGCGAGATCAGCTATGAGCTCTTCGGTACCATTAATTATCGCCGAAATGACGTCGCCGGTAATGAGGTTTTTATTTCTTCCTATTGTAGATGAAAGCAGGATATTATCGGTAGCTCCCACGCATAGCAGGTCATCTACATTCATAATCAAAGCATCCTGAGCAATACCTTTCCAGACTGAAAGATCACCGGTTTCTTTCCAGTACATATAAGCAAGCGAAGATTTTGTACCGGCTCCGTCAGCGTGCATAACGAGACAATGCTCGTCACTGCCGGTTAAATAATCGGGTACTATTTTACAAAATGCCTTAGGGAATAAACCTTTATCAACGTTTTTTATGGCTTTATGAACTTCTTCTTTACCGGCAGATACACCCCTCTGGGCATAGCGTTTTGAAATCTCTTCACTCATTTTTTGTGGCTATTCTGCAAAAGTAAGAAGTAAACTACCTCGGGGCAAGCCTTCAAGGAAATGGTTAGAAACAAAATTTCAAATTCACAACAAGCCTCAGGACATTTCACCCTACGGCGGCGCCAATAAAAACGTCCTGAAATTTCAGGACGTTTTTAAAATGTATTGCAAACGGTTATTACTCCCAGTCTGGCATAGATGCGTTTGTGAATAATAATTGTACAGGGTTTGTACTTGAGGAGGCAAATTCCACCCTATGTACTTCGGGAATAGCTGTTGTATTATTTGAAACTCTTGTAAAAATAACACTACCTTCAGAAGGCGAAAAACTAGGATCCAGGTCATTCTTACCGGCAGGCGTATTAGTAACTACCTGAGTGGTGCCTTTGGTGTTTAAATCGTAAACATATATCCTGCTACTAAAAATCCTATAACTATCGTTTTCTGATCCTGATGTATCTCTGGTAAAAATCACCCTGCTCGCATTAGCATCAATATCAAGTCCTCCCGCAGCACCAGATTGATTTTGCAGGATAATATCTCCCACGGTTTGCGAACTAAGATTCACTGTAAATATTTTAGCATCATAACCCCGGTTATCATTTGTTTTCAAAACAATCAGGTTGTCATCGAAGTCTGTAGCCGCTACCTCACTAATAAAGGAACCATCTTCGGTTTTATATATCTGCGTTCTTCCGGAACCATCAAAATTGATACTGTACAATTTGTCAAAATGAGGATAATATAGTTTACTGCCGTTCTGGGCCCAGGTAAAATCAAGGTCACTTATTCTAAATCCATTTACAGGTACATCCTGAGTTAATTGCCGTTGGCCTGAACCATCTAGATTCATTGTAAAAAGATGCGTGTTCCCTCCTACTGTTCTTAGAAATGCAATTTTCCCAATTTCTGAATTCTTTCTGGGTCTAAAACTATTTTGACTGGATGCCGTAAGTGGTATTTGCTCTGAACCATTTTCATTAGAAGAAATGATTTGTGCATTCGAATTAACAATACGCGTAAAATGAAAATCTTTTGAACTATACCCAAGAGTTGAAAATTGAAAGTTCTCACTTCTCACCGGTTGGTTAATCGCATCAGAAACGGTGATCTGCCAAACATATGAGGTTCCTCTAGAAAGGTCTGAAATGGTAAAGGTTGTATCTGTTATATTCTCGTAGCGCTCCAGGGTATTCTCATTAACGTTACGCAATTCTAAAATGTAATTAAGATCATCGTCATCATTGGCCCCGGAGGTCCACAGAAAAGTAACCTCAGTCGCCACGTCTTTACTAGTATCTGCCGGACTTATCAATTCTGGAGCCAGAGGGGATTGATTATTAACAGTACTTACTTCAAGCTCAAATACAATATTATTAACCCTGCCCTCTTCGACCTGAGATGCCTCAAATGCAGTTATATAACCGTCTAATTCTGCCTGAACTGAATATTGACCTTCTTCAACATCAGTAATAGTAAAATTACCATCGCTATCTGTAAAAACCGTATTGGAAACCGGGTTTGAACTAATCTTTACATTTTCAAGTGGCAGATTTTCTCCTTCAGTTACCACCTTACCCGTGATCGTACCCGTGCCAAACTCACTAATTGGATCTTCATTACAGGAGATAACCAAAAGCAACATACAATAAAAAACAGCGTATTTAATTTTCATCCCCATTATTTTCTAAAGGTTTATCTGTGGTTTTTGATTTCGAACTAAAATTGAAATGGTACTGCAAGCCCAGTCCAAAATTGTAATAAAAATCGGTGTATTTACCGCTTTCCACACCATCTATCAGGTCTGTAAAAGGAATATTGTGCTCACCCCATAATCTTAAACTTATTTTTGGACTAACATTATAATTTATCCCGAAACCGTATTGAAATTTTCCATCTGTTTGTTCTTCATCCAAACCTAAATTAGCGCCATCACCGAAGCCTATAATTATACCGCCTCCTGCATATACAAATGGTGCAAAACGGTCATTCTTCAGTAAGTTGAATTCCAGATTTAAATCCAAATGCCCAAAAGTATCTTCAAAAGAAGATTCACTTTCAAGTTTAAAGAGTCCGCCTTTTAAGCCTAAAGACATAAAATCAGTCAGTGAGGTATTATACCCTAAGCGTATGAGCGGGGCAAAATTTCCGGCACCATAGTCTCCCTTATAAAGAGCCCCTCCTAAATCAATACTCATTGCATTTTTAAAGGTTTGATCGAAAAATTCGCGCTCATAAAGACGGGTTGATTCTTCTTGTTTTTTTTCCTCTAAATACTCCTGTACCAATTTATCGTTAAGGTCGTTACCCGATTTTGTCGACCATAATCTATCTTTTATTCCTTCTATGATTAGGGCGTGTACCGCCTTCTCAATTGCCTCTTTCATTGCCAGTTGAACCGGTTCATTTTTAGTGTACCCGGTTTCAACTTCCAGTAATCGCTGAAAGTTTACGTATCTAAATAAACTGGCATCAATTGCCTGAGATAGTATGGTTTTAGAAATATATACGGTTTTAAGAATCTTCCCGCTTGAGGTAGATACTGCCCTTAAATAAACCGTGATCCTGTCTTGACGGTATTGCGTAGAACCACCAACTCCAAAATATCTGGCTCCCAAACCGCCTGTTATAATATTAGAATCATAACTTATGATACCCCCTTCCAGTAATACTCCGGCATACAATAAGGGTGGAAGGTTGGGTTGGTTAGGGTTACTGTTTTTTCTATACTCATCCCGGGTAGATCTAATGATATTTCGCTCGTTTAGAAGATTCCCAAGATTTTCGCGCTCAATAGGCGTAAACCATTTTGAATCTTCCAAAGCCTTGATAAGCATTGTAGTTGCACCCTGAGAAACTGCTGTGCTAAATGTGCTACCATTCTCTACATTTTTGTACTGCCCGGTCTGATCTTTAAAGTTGTAAACACCCGCAACTATAGGCTCTGCCGGCTCTGGAAATTCAACAAGTTTTGTGCTAAAACCCGATGTTTCTCCTATGCGCGCTTGCTCATTTACTACCGGCTGGTTAAAGTAAGCTCCGCAGGAAGCAAACAAAAGCCCACATGCAATATGTGTAACGACTCTTTTTAAATTCATCATATTATTGATTTGGTACAATGATTTGGGTTTGCTCCCCGGTATTGGTATCTAAAATATTAATCACCAGTCCTTCCTGAGACTCATATACCTCAAGAGCAAGAGAACCAAAATTGTAGGTGCCCGCTTCGAGCCCTTCTCCTATTTGAGAGGCAAATAAACCGCGGGAAATTTGACTTAAAAGCTGTCTGTTGAGGTTGCTTGCAAATTGTTCAAGTTCTGATTGTCTGCCAAAGCGATCGCTATCGTCATTGGGATCGGTAAACGAATTTTGGGCATTAGCAGAGCTTAAAAGCCATTGGTAGTTGAAGGTTTCACCACCAAAATTAGGGTTCTTTGGTTGATAGGTAAGTTGCTGACTATAACCCAAAGTACCGGCTAATAGAATAAAGGCTAAAAGTATTAGTTGTTTCATAGGATCAATAACGTTGTACTGTATTTTGGTTTTTGTTGTTAAACTCGAGTTGTCTCATAACCTGCAGGATTGAATACTGAGCCATTTGTTTCAGGTATTCTGCAGCAGGTCTTATAAAAAATTCGAAAACCTTTTTTTCTGCGACAAATACTTCCATTTTTGTATTACGTCCTAAAGCAAGGACTTCTTTAATGGTAACTATTTCTTCTCCATTTATATTCTTGGAGAGGTAATTAGAATAAAACTCTTTATAAAAATCACTTCCGGGTTTTGTTTTGGTATCCTCAACAACAATACCCCGCAAAACAAGACCGTCTTCCTTTGATTTGGCAACATCTGCATTAGCATTGGGCTGAATTACAGTAACAGTTGTATCATCTTCGGCAATCACCCCATTTTTAATAACCTTACGATCTTTCCCAACCAGATTACCGTCTGTATCATAAATTAAAAAAAGTATGATTGTATTTAGGTCTTCCCCGCCCTGTATTGTTTCTGAAAGGACTTCTAATCGTTCGTTGGGGTCTAAAACCAGCCGACCTTCTGTTTCTTCTTTTTCCAATTCATCATTTCCGCTTTGCGGATAGATAATTGAAAATTTGTACTGTATGCTTGTATTGATTGGTGTTTTATTTGAAATTAAGCCCTTAAAAATAAACATTCCGTTTTCCTCAGTTATATCAATTTCAGCAGAAATCTCTTTATTATAAAACTGCCCGTTGACAACGGCTGTGGTAAAAAAAAGGAAAAGCAATATTAGCTGCCTGGGACTCATCTGGTCGAAAATAATTAATTGAAATTTCGAACTATTATACTTTGCCCATCTCCGGTCATAGTGATTTTCATAGCTTCTGAAATGGAATTTCCTCCAAAAATATTGATGTCCTGATTATTACCATTTTGTATAAAAGTGCTGTTAACCACAGTATTATTGAAGAAGTTGTATTTGGCAAATGTATTTTGATTGCCGTTTTGAATAACGGAAATATTTATTTCGTTTGCCCTATCGATCATCGATATGGTATTGTTTAAACCATTCTGATTAAATGCGAGATCAACATTAGAAGACTCTACAGATGTTTCTATAAGATTAGAAAGTCCCACCTGTACTATAAAAATGTTTGAATTTTCAGTTTGTTCAGCAGGCAGTGGAAGTTGTTTTGCTGAAGGAGTGTTGAGTTGGTAAATAACAGCCTGATCCAGTTCTTGTCCAAAACTAAAAAAGGATATTAAAAAAAGGGATAGTGCTACTATACTTTTAAAGGCTGTTTTCATAATTGCTAGTTTTTCGTTTCAATATAAAATCAACATTCACGGGAATATTGAAAAATGATTAGGGTGTCAAAGATTTAATTCTACTCTAAATTTAAAGAATTAAAGCAGTACGAATTTCGATCTGATAATTAAGACGTCATTCGTACTGCCTTTAAAAATTTATACTATAAAATTAATTACTTTGTGTAACTGTTGCTGAATTCATATCACCTGCCTGAGTAATAGTGCTCATTTGCATATTTCCTGACTGAAATACATCTGTCATATTACCGTCACCTAATTGATTAATTGTGCTTAAGGAGCCGTAACTTCTAACATTCAACGGGCTTTGATTACCCTGAGCTACTGTATTTATATTACCGTCACCGGTGCTCACAATAGTTGACTCATTATCACTACCAAACTGATCTACACTTGAATTATTAGAATTTCCTGTTTGATCAACATCAGACGTATTTACGTTTCCTCCAAATTGTCTTACGTCTGCACGGTTTAAATCTCCGATTTGAGTAATTAAACTTTCGTTAAGATCGCTTAGTTGTCTTGTTCTTGCTGAGTTGTTATCACCTTCTTGGTCTGTTTCAGCAAGGTTATCATCACCTCTTTGTATTAAAGTAGATGCGTTATCTGAACCCATTTGATATGCATCGGCTATATTGTTGTTGGCTCCACTAGCTAACGAACTGGTTTGATCAATAACTGAACCGTTACCATTACCATTTTGAGAGGTAATGGCAGTATTCTCATCACCTTCCTGATTTACATCAGAAGTATTATAATCCCCAATTTGACTAACATTACTATTGTTGAGATCACCTACCTGCTCAACACTAGATTCATTATACTCACTAGGGTCTGAAGAAAAAGCTTGCTGAGCAACTATAGATCTATTTCTAAAACCATCCTGAGAAACCTCACTGCTATTGAAATTACCAACACGAGATACAGTACCTCCACTATTTACAAAACCCTGTAACACTCTGGAATTATTCTGAGATCCCATTTGAATAACTTCACTGTCATTGCCATCGTATACCTGCTGAACCTGAGAGGCGTTAAGTCTACCTGTAGAACTTACGGCACTAGTATTACCATCTCCTAGCTGATTTACAGATGATCGGTTAATTGTACCATCTTGCATAACATCTGAGTCGTTCCCATCGCCAGTTTGGGTTACACCAGAAAGATTGTCTGCGCCCACCTGTGAGACCGCAGAAAGATTTGAATTTCCGGATTGAGATACATCACTTTCGTTTGATTGTGCGAATGCAACTGCTCCTAACATTAGAGCACTAGCGCATAAAATAACTTTCTTCATAGTTGAAAAGTTTAATTAATAATATATAGAATGGTTAATAAATTCTTTTAGACATACCTCGAAATAGATTTTCGCAGGTATCAATTTAAGGGGAGAAAATGTCAGCATTTCCTATTTATAGGAGTGAAATAACCAACAGAATAAAAATAAGTAAAAACTTATAAGGCCAGGCCATTCAAAGGCTCTTATTCGTTTAAATACAAATATCTTCGAAGTAAGTTTAATTGATTTTAAAAAAATCTTTTTCATTTATTTGACTGCAAAATTTATTCAGTAGAAATCGCTTTCAAAATTGTTTTAAAGTCCTCAAAAAGGGACTATTGAGACTTATAGATTTTCCAAAATTTAAGATATTCTCAATCAAATCGAAATAAAAAAGGCTTACGTTACCGCAAGCCTTTTTTACTCTTAGTTTAGAGAAAGCTTAATTAGTTTGTGTAACTGTTGCTGAATTCATATTACCCATTTGAGTTACGGTACTCATTTGCATATTACCAGATTGCATAACCGAGCTGTCATTTGAATTACCACTTTGAATCACATAAGACTCAGAGGCACCACCAGTTTGATTAACAGTACTAAAGTTAGAAATACCGGTTTGTGTTACTTCTGAAATATGACCAAAACCGTTTTGTACTGTATAACTTTCGTTACTATCACCTACCTGCATAACTGTTGAAGTCTGAGAAGCACCTTTTTGCAGATCATCAGCAATATTAGAATCACCTAGCTGTGTTTGTGTCGCGGTATGGTTGCTGTTTGCCTGCGTGATTGTTGCAGTGTTAAAGTCACCTTGCTGCATTTGTGTAGCAATAGAATTTAGCGTTCCTTGACCAGCTCCGTTAGCGAATGGTGAATCTTGTAATATGTCAGCAGTATTGTTATTCCCTATTTGCGTCTGATAAGCTTGATTAGTGGCAACTACATCACCGCTTCGGTTTTGCAAAATACTGGCAGTGTTAAGATTTCCGTTTTGGGTAATTTCAGCAATATTTGTCGCAGCAAATTGATCTACGTCTGCATCGTTATCGCTACCAGTTTGTGATACAATAGAAAGATGGTTAACACCTGCTTGATCAACATCAGAGACATTATAATCTCCAATTTGGTCAACAGTACTATTATTAAGGTCACCAATTTGATCCACGCTAGATACATTGTATTCACCTGGATCTGATGATAACGCTTGTTGTCTAACTAAAGATGAGTTTCTAAAACCATCCTGAGATACAGTACTTGTATTAAAATTTCCTACACGCGATACAGTACCTCCACTGTTTACAAATCCCTGTAAAACTCTAGACCCGTTTTGAGATCCGTTTTGAGTTACCTCACTCTCGTTGCCGTTATACACTTGTTGAACTTGAGAAGAATTAAGTCTTCCTGTTGAACTTACAACACTTGTATTGGCATCTCCTAATTGATTGACCGAAGATCTGTTAATTGTACCGTCCTGCCTAACGTCAGAGTCGTTGTCGTCACCAGTTTGAGTTACACCGGAAAGGTTGTCTGCTCCAACCTGAGAGACAGCTGATAAGTTAGCATTACCAGTTTGCATCACATCACTTTCGTTTGACTGTGCGAATGCTATTGCTCCAAACATAAGAGCACCAGCACATAAAATAACTTTTTTCATAATAGAAAAGTTTTAGAATTAATAATATATAGAATGGTTAATAAATACATAATGAGAAAGTTAAAATATAAAATACCTAAAGTTTATATCTCAGATCAGTTTGGCGAAGTTGGGATAAGCTCAATGTGATCTTAAAACTTACACTCGTTAAGAGGAGTCGCTAAATTAAAACAAAAGAAACCCTGCTGTTGTAGCATAATTGTATTATTCGACGAAATCGATTTTTAATTGGCTATGATAAACTCTTTCATTTACTACCATCATAGAACCGGTAAAGGCAGAGGCTTAAATACTTGTTTTAAAATCAAAATCAATAATGAAGCTTTTTTCCTACAAAATTATACTGAATATACTCATTATCAATAAATTCCATATACAAAAAACACCCATTTGGCGGTACTTTAAATAAAAAAACCATTCTATTTAGAATGGTTTTCAGAATTAGTTTTGCTTACATTTAGTTACTCTGGGTAACACTTGAAACATTCATACTGCCCATTTGCATTACAGTACTTGTATGTGCATTTCCAGATTGCATTACAGTACTGGTATTGTTACTGCCTGATTGCATAACAGAGCTCCAATGATCCATTCCGTTTTGCATAACTGTTGAGGTATTAGCTGTTCCAGCTTGCGTTGACATAGACATATTCATACTTCCTATTTGATCAACATCTGCCACGTTGGCTGCGCCATCCTGAGAGATTTCTGAAGTATTATTTGCTCCCCTCTGGTTGGTATCACCTACATTACCCGTTCCTATTTGCATTATTGTGGCATCATTTTCTGATCCCCACTGATAATTGAGAGCAAAATTACCGTCACCATCCTGATCGATATCAGACATGTTGAAATTGCCCCCTCCCTGAGTCACTGTTGCTCTATTACCGTTACCTTCAGTGTCAATGTCGCTTTCGTTATCACTACTTAATTGCGTAACAAAAGCACGGTTGTCATTACCTAATTGTGTGGTAGTGGCAAGGTTTCTGTTTCGTCTTTGTCGAATTGTGGAGTTGTTGTTAACTCCGGTTTGTTCTACAACTGCTTCATTATCTACAGCACCGGGAGAAACGCTACCGGACTGATCTACATCAGATTTGTTAATAGAACCCATTTGTGTCACCATCGCATCGTTACCGTTACCGGCTTGATTTACGATACTTTCGTTAGATTGAGCAAATGAAATTGCCCCAATGAATAACGCTGCTGCGCTTAAAACAATTTTTTTCATAATAGAAAAGTTTTAAATTAATAATATATAGAATGGTTAATAAATACATTTTAACATATTTGCGTAGTAAACAATTTACTTTTTGGAACCTCATACAATTCCAGCGCAAACATTTTCACCTAAGGGGTAAAACCGAAAGCATTTACAAGGGGAAGAATATATCTTTCGGTTAGCTAATGTAAGAAAAACAATACTGCTCAAAACTGGAAAATAGAATTTTTCGACAAAAATCAACCTTACGAAATCCTTGTAGTTCTACAACATCGATCTTCATTGACCTTAGTGTAGATAAGGGGAAAACACCCTTTTTAAGATCGACAGACCAATTGTAAGAATTAGACTACCCGCTTTGTAAGCATTAAAAACATCTCCATAATGTTTCAATAACCTAAAGTTAACTTACGGCTCTTTTTAATGGAGGTTTAAAAGCTCTCTGTTCTTGGTAAGCGGCCAGAGCTTATCTTCAACCAGTAATTCCAACTTATCAGAAGCGTAACGAATCTTATCAAAAAAGGGCAGCACGTTTTGGGTATAGGACACAGCGCGTTTGGCAACTTCTTCCTGATTGGCCACTTTACGAGCTTCTATCATTTCAAAAGTTAAGGTATTAATGGTTTTAATATATTCTGAGATTTTCTCAATAAGTACCAGCTGCTCCTGACCCAGCTTTTTGTGATCTGCTCCAAAAATCTCTTTGAGCCCTTTTACATTCTTGATGAGTAAATTTTGATAGCGTATGGCGGTTGGAATGATATGGTTTTGCGCAATATTGCCAAGCACTCTGCTCTCAATTTGAATGCGCTTTACATATTCTTCTAACTCAATTTCGTAGCGCGCTTTTAACTCGATCTCATTCATCACGCCGGTTTGTTCAAAAAGTTCAATAACCGGCCTGGTGATTTGTATATTTAATGCTTCAGGGGTGGTCTTGTTGTTACTCAATTTTCGCTTTTTGGCTTCAGCCTCCCAACTCGCGCTGTAGCCATCTCCTTCAAAACGTATTTTTTTCGAAGCTTTTATGTATTCCCGCAACACATTGAAAATGGCATCATCCTTTTTCATGTTTTTGGAATCGATAAGCGCATCAACCTCATTCTTGAAGTCTGAAAGCTGTCGTGCAACGATCGTGTTTAAAACTACCATAGGCCGCGAACAATTGGTCGTGGACCCCACAGCCCTGAACTCAAATTTATTTCCTGTAAACGCAAAAGGAGAGGTACGGTTGCGGTCTGTATTATCCAATAAAATTTCCGGGATTTTACCTACTACATTGAGTTTAAGATCGGTTTTTTCCTGAGGTGAAAGCTTACCGTCTGTCACCTTTTCCAGTTCGTCTAATACTTTGGTCAGTTGTTTTCCTATAAAAACCGACATAATTGCCGGCGGGGCTTCACTCGAACCTAAACGATGATCATTAGCCGCTGAAGCTACTGATGCTCTTAGTAATTCTTCGTTATCCTGAACCGCCTTTATGGTATTGACAAAAAAGGTTAGAAACTGAAGGTTTTTTGTTGGCGTGGTTCCGGGACTTAACAAATTGATCCCGTTATCGGTCATCAACGACCAGTTGTTATGCTTTCCGCTTCCGTTTACTCCCGCAAATGGTTTCTCGTGAAAAAGTACTTTAAGATGATGCCGCTCTGCGATACGATCCATCAAATCCATGATTAAGGAGTTGTGATCTACCGCGAGATTGGCTTCCTCAAAAACCGGAGCCAACTCAAACTGATTTGGGGCCACCTCATTATGCCGGGTCTTAACCGGAATACCGAGTAACATACACTGCTGCTCCAGATCTTTCATAAAATTAAGCGCACGAGTGGGGATCGAACCAAAATAGTGGTCATCTAATTGCTGACCTTTTGCAGGAGCGTGACCCAGCATTGCGCGACCGGTTTGCATAATATCGGGTCTTGACGCCGCCAAAGCCGCATCAATTAAAAAATACTCCTGCTCCCAGCCCAAAGTGGCCGTTACTTTATTTACACTTTTATTGAAATATTGTGCAACGGCAGTAGCCGAACTGTCAATTGCACCCAATGCACGCAATAGCGGAGTTTTATTGTCAAGGGCCTCTCCCGTGTAGGAAACAAAAACGGTTGGAATACACAGTGTAGTGTCTAATATGAAGGCCGGTGAAGAAGGATCCCAGGCCGTGTAACCCCGCGCCTCAAAGGTGTTTCGAATTCCCCCATGAGGAAATGATGAAGCATCTGGTTCCTGCTGAACGAGTTGGGCACCATCAAATTTCTCCATGGCGTTACCGTCCATATCGGTTTCAAAAAAGGCATCGTGCTTTTCAGCAGTTGCGCCTGTAAGCGGCTGAAACCAGTGCGTATAATGGGTTGCTCCAAGCTCTAATGCCCACTGTTTCATACCTGCCGCAATGCTATCGGCCATAGCGCGCTCTATTTTTGAACCGGTGTTGATCGCATCTTCAACAGCTTTAAAAGCTTCGGCAGAAAGCACCTGTCGCATAGCCTTTTTGCCAAACACGTGATTCCCAAAAACAGCAGATCTACGCTGATTTTCAGTTATTTGCATGCTTTTACGATTGTAACTTTCCTTTAGAGCAAAAAAACGTAATGAGTTCATAACAGGCTTATTTTTATGAATTACTAAATTCAACCCTGCAAAAATATATGATTTCGCAATATACCCCCAAACTTAAGGGGGGTTATTAAATTTTTTCCGTTAATAAGACGACCCCACCCCCCTTTTGAAAAATACCAGGTATTAAAGAAATGTTATATTTGCATTCGTTTAATTCAAAAAATTTTAAAAACCAATTTATTATGGGCAAATCAAAATTAGAGTATATCTGGCTTGACGGCTATACGCCAACTGCCAACTTACGAAGTAAAACCAAGATGGAGGAAGACTTCAGCGGTAAGCTGGAAGACTGCTCTACCTGGTCTTTTGACGGTTCTTCTACCCAACAGGCTGAAGGTGGTTCTTCAGATTGCTTACTTAAGCCCGTTGCTATATATCCAGATCCTGCTCGTAGAGATGGGTATCTTGTAATGTGTGAAGTTCTTAATCCTGACGGAACTCCTCACCCGTCTAATGCTCGCGCACAGATTGATGATGAAGATGATGATTTCTGGTTCGGTTTTGAGCAGGAATATTTCATTATGGACAAAGCTACCCAATTGCCTCTTGGTTTCCCTGTAGGCGGATATCCTGGTCCTCAAGGTATGTACTACTGCTCTGTAGGTGGAAAAAACACCCACGGGAGACAATTTGTTGAAGAACATGCAGATCTTTGTATCGATGCAGGTCTTAACTTCGAAGGTATTAACCAGGAAGTTGCAAGCGGCCAGTGGGAATTCCAACTTTTCGCGAAAGGAGCTAAAAAAGCAGGTGATGAAATCTGGATAGCTCGTTATCTGTTACAACGTCTTACTGAAGATTATGGATGGTATATTGAGTATCACCCTAAACCAATCAAAGGAGACTGGAACGGTTCTGGTATGCACGCAAACTTCTCAAACACCACATTGAGAACTGCCGGTTCTAAAGATGTATACGACACGATTTGTGAGGCTTTCCGTCCTGTAACTGCAGAGCATATCGCAGTTTACGGTGAGTTTAACGATCAGCGTCTAACCGGTAAGCACGAGACAGCATCTATTCACGATTTCTCTTACGGAATTTCTGACCGTGGTGCTTCTATACGTATCCCAATTATTACTGTAGAGCGCGGATGGAAAGGATGGTTAGAAGATCGTCGTCCTGCTTCAAACGCTGACCCATACAAAGTTGCAGGTCGTATCGTTAAGACCGTTAAAAATGCAGAGAAAAAAATCTAAGGATTTTTAAGACTGATAAAATTAAAGCCCGCAACTTGCGGGCTTTTTTATTTTTGAGCTTCATCACTGTAGAAAATGAAAATCAGCGCCAAAGCTTCAAGCCAACTCTTTCTATGCAAATGTGTTGATGTTAGCTGAACGCCAAACCTATAAAAACACAATACGCGGCAAAAAGAATGAGCCCCTTCCAACGGTTGAGTTCCATTCTAAGCGGTAAAAAGCCTAATGGAAGCAATACAATAGCAAATCCTAAGAGCCAAAACATATTGGTATCCAGAATACGATCATCTACGACCTGAATAGGTGTAATAAGCGCTGTAAGTCCCAAAACTGAAGCAATATTAAAAATATTTGAACCTATAAGATTACCCAAGGATATAGCTTTTTCCTTCTTAAGCGCAGCTATCAAGGAAGCTGCTAGTTCAGGAACACTGGTTCCTATGGCTATTACGGTTACTGAAATTGCATAATCACTTACCCCAAGAGAAGTGGCCAGATCAGTTGCTCCCAGAACCAGCCATTCAGAACCAAAATAAAGAGCAGTCGCCCCTATTAGTAACCAAACAACGATTTTAAAATAGGAGGTTTTAGACAAGCCCGCATCAATCTCATCATTCTGCCCTTCTTCGGTAGGACGGGATTTCCTGGCGCGGCGAATTAATAGAATAAGATAAACTACCAGCGAAAACAGCATTATAAAACCTTCGAGCTTTGATAGCACTCCGTCGTTGACCAAAGCTAAATACAATCCCAGCGAAAACAGCACCATCACCGGCCAGTTAAACCGGAAAAAGTCAGAATCGATACCCAGAGTTGAAATGATGGCTGTTAACCCGAGGACTAAAGCAATATTAGCAATATTGCTGCCTATTACATTCCCCAGGGCAATGTCTGAAAAGCCATTAAGCGCAGCCTGCAAACTCACCAAAAGTTCAGGCGCCGAAGTCGCAAAAGACACCACGGTAAGACCTATTACCATTTTGGAAAGATTCAGCTTAAACGATAATCCTACAGAAGATCGTACTAAAAACTCCCCTCCCACAACCAGCAAGGTCAAACCAATTAATATGTAAAAAACACTCATTTAAAAAGTCAATTAGGGTGATTCGCCAAAACCTTTAATAATTTAGCTTGCGCGAAGATACTAACTGCGCTTAGATTGTAGCCGTTCCATTTTCGCTTTGCGAAAGCGCCTGCAGTAATCTTACCGCTTCAACAGCCGGCTTTACATCGTGCACCCGAAGAATAGAAGCGCCTTTTTGTAAAGCCACGACATTCAAAACCGTAGTCCCATTTAAAGCTTCGGCAGCCGAAACATCGAGCGTTTTGTAAATCATGGATTTACGGGAAACTCCCATTAAGACCGGCACATCGAGCATCTGTAACTGTTCAGACTTATTTAAAAGTTCAAAATTATGAGCTATAGTTTTCGCGAAGCCAAAACCGGGATCAACAATAACGTCATTTATCCCCAGAGCACGGGCAGCAGCAATGCGTTCACTCAAATAATAAATCACTTCTTTAACAAGGTCATTATACTGCGCCAGATTATTCATCGTCTGCGGGTTGCCTTTCATATGCATCATAATATAGGGAACCTGAAGCGCTGCAATGGTGGTAAGCATATTTTCGTCAAGATGTCCTGCTGAAATATCGTTGATCAGTGCCGCCCCTGCCTGCACGGCCTGTTTTGCCACTTTACTGCGAAAGGTATCTACAGAAATCAAAAGATTGGGGAAATTCTTTATTAAAACCTCAACCACCGGAAGCAACCGTGATAGTTCTTCATCTACCGAAATATCAGCTGCTCCGGGCCGCGAACTATAGGCTCCCACATCAATAAAATCGGCACCTTCAGTCAGCATTTTCTCCGTCTGAGCTAAAACCGCATCCGCATGTGTAAACCGACTGCCTTCATAAAAAGAGTCGGGCGTCAGGTTAAGAATTCCCATAACCCGGGGCGTAGATAAATCAATTAAATTTCCTTTGCAGTTAATGCTTGCCATATAATGCCTTTCGGTTTTTACAGATTGCGTATTTTTAGGCGAAATTTACAGAAATTCGCCCAGCCTGACTGTAAAATCAGTCTTTAAGAGCGAAAAGAGCAGCAACAACCCATTCATGAAGCAGACTTCAGCACAATACGACGCAGTGATTACCACCTGCCGCGATTTGTTTTCCAAAAAAATGAGCGACTACGGCAGTGCCTGGCGTATATTGAGATTACCCTCATTAACCGATCAGATTTTTATTAAAGCACAGCGCATACGCGGGCTGCAGGAAAATGCGGTTCACAAGATTGATGAGGACGAAAGCTCAGAGTTTATAGGTATTATTAATTATTCGGTAATGGCGCTTATTCAACTGGAAAAAGGCGTGGCAGAACAACCCGACCTCAATCTGGACGAAGCCCTTGAAGCCTATGACAGGCACGTAAAGATCACCAAAGAACTCATGCTAAATAAAAATCATGACTACGGTGAGGCCTGGCGTGATATGCGCATCAGCTCCCTAACCGACTTAATTCTGCAAAAACTGCTGCGCGTAAAACAGATTGAAAACAACAAAGGCAAAACGCTGGTTTCTGAAGGTATCGACGCGAATTATCAGGATATGATTAATTATGCGGTGTTTGCCTTAATTCATATTGAAGAATCTAAAACGGAATAAATTTGAAAGCATTAATAGGTTTTATTCGTGTATTTGTAGGTATCCTGTTTATCATTTCGGGTTTTATAAAGCTCAACGATCCCGTTGGTTTTTCATTTAAACTGCAGGAATATTTTGGGCCCGATGTACTCAATCTTGAATTTTTGAGTCCGTTTGCCCTGGGTCTCGCGATCATTTCGGTGATTGTAGAACTGGTGCTTGGGGTTGCACTCATCATTGGGTATTACAAAAGACTCACCTTATGGCTGCTGTTGCTGATGATTCTCTTTTTCACCTTCCTTACCTTCTACTCGGCCTATTTCAATAAAGTGACCGATTGTGGTTGCTTTGGAGATGCCCTGCCACTTACGCCCTGGCAATCCTTTACCAAAGATGTGATCCTGCTTATTTTGATTGTCTTTCTATTCATCAATATCAAATACATTCAGCCGTTTTTCACCAATTTCGGCCGGTCTATCATCATCTTCGCGACCTTTATTGCGTGCCTGAGCTTTGGATATTACGTCTTAATGCATCTTCCGCTTATTGATTTCAGAGCTTATAAAGTGGGCTCCAACATCGCCGAGGGAATGGAAATCCCGGAAGGCGCTCCCGTTGATATTTTTGACTACAACTGGAAATTTAAGGTAAATGGTGAAGAAAAAGTGTTCACCACCCAGGGTGAATATCCCACTGTTGAAGGTGAATTCATCGGCGTTGATACCGAACTGGTAACCAAAGGCTACGTTCCGCCTGTACACGATTTTACCATTGAAAAAGACGGCGAGGATTATGCGGAAGAGTTTTTAAATACACCCAACCTCATCGTCATCGTTGCTTATGACCTGAGCAAAACCGAATGGAACGGCTGGCCCGCCATTAAATCCCTTACCAATGATGCGATACGAAGAGGTTATCAGGTAATAGGTCTTACGGCTTCAGGCGTTGATGAAGTCAATTCGTTAAAGCTAAAACAGGAAATCAATTTTGACTTCTATTTTACCGATGCCACAACCTTAAAAACCATTGTACGCAGCAATCCGGGGATTTTGAAGCTGAATAATGGAACCATCATTCAGAAAAAACACTGGAATGATGCAGAAGAAATCGAACTCGAAAAATTGCCTACTGCAAATCTCGACCTGGATTTCAACCTTAAATTTCAGCTGGATAGTATCACCAGGCTCGATAAGCTCTACAGACCCCTTATTCAGGAAAGTGATCCCGCAAAGCGGAAAGCCCTCGCCGAAGAATTAGGCATCCCTGAAGAAGACTATACCGGTGACCTGTGGAAAAAGCAGCGCCTGATAGACACGACAAATCTTAAACGTATAAAGAGACTCATAGAGCGCTATGGTTACCCCGGTAAATCACTGGTGGGAGAACCCACCAATCTGGTAGCTTTAGAAGTCATTGCCCATAATCCCGGTGAGATTGAAGCATATCTGGATATTCTCAAAAAAGCTGCTGAAAAGGGTGAAATCCCAATGACTCAGGTAGCCACTCTTGAAGATAAGCATCTGATGATGCAGGATAAGGAACAGATTTATGGCACCCAGGCGCAGATTACTGCCGAAAATGGCTTTTTTATATGGCCGGTTACAGAACCTGAAACCCTAAACGAGCGCCGTAAAGCCGCCGGTTTTAAACGCACCATCGAAGAATATGTAGCCGATTTAATGGGTAAAGATGTTCAATTTAAAGCCCTTAAACTTTCTGAAATCAAACGACTCTGATCTATTACATCTTAAATAAACTTTTTTATGCCCTGCTCACCCTTTTTGGGGTCGTGACAGTGGTATTCCTGCTATTTACTGTTTTACCGGGAGACCCGGCGCGTATGATGCTTGATCAAAATGAAGATCCCGAGCAGTTGGCGATAATCAAACACAAATACGGATTTGACAAGCCTGTTTTCACACAATACGCCTATTACCTGAATGACCTTTCGCCCTTATCCCTACACAAAAGCGAAGGTGAAAATTATACCAGTTTATCATCAGGAAAATACCGGTATACGCGACTTTTTGATATGGGCAGCTATAGCCTGGTTTTGAAAAAACCGTATCTCCGAGAATCTTTTCAAAAAACAGGAAAAACCGTTGCTGAAGTCATTGGCGAAACGCTTCCCAACACTATTGTGCTCGCAGTAAGCGCCATTAGCCTGGCGATGCTTTTAGGAATTTTTCTCGGGGTCGTTTCTGCAAATGCCCGGGATACCTGGGTTGATAAAGCAATACAGGTTGTGAGTACTCTGGGTATGAGTGTGCCCAGCTTTTTTAGCGCCATTCTGTTTGCCTGGTTTTTTGGGTATGTATTGCACAACTACACAAAGCTAAACATGACCGGCAGCCTGTATGCGATGGATGATTTTGGCGAAGCCATCACCATTCAATGGAAAAACATCATGTTGCCTGCAATTGTGCTCGGAATACGGCCGCTGGCTGTGGTGATTCAGCTGATGCGCAATTCCATTCTCGAAGTGTATAATCAGGAATACATTCGTACCGCTCAGGCAAAAGGCCTCAACAAAACACAAATAGTCTGGAGACACGCGCTTAAAAACGCGCTCAATCCGGTTATTACCGCAGTTTCAGGCTGGTTTGCCTCTATGCTTGCAGGAGCTGTTTTCGTAGAATATATTTTTGGCTGGAATGGCCTTGGAAAAGAAATCGTAGACGCCCTGAATACCCTCGATTTACCCATCATAATGGGTTCGGTTTTAATCATAGCCACGATGTTTATTTTGATCAATATACTGGTGGACATTATTTATGGCTTTTTGGACCCCAAAGTGCGTATTAGATAAGCATATTGTTGTGTAATCAGTTTGATGTCGCTATTTTTAGAAATTATCATTTTTATGCAGAAAATATTCCTCCCATTTTGCTTAATTAGCAGTCCTGTACTTTTTTCGCCAGAGATAAATTTTACAGCGGAAGCTCTTCAGAATAAATTTATAAGGAGATAAAAACTAAAATCAGTTTTACACAAGCTCTTGAAATCACTGATTTTCGAGAGCTAAAATGAAAGCTCAGCATTCAAAAAAAAATCAACAACCACTACAGATAATCAACTAAAAAACAATAACAATGAGAAAACATATTGTAGCCGGAAACTGGAAAATGAATACCGATCTTGCCGAAACGCAGGAATTGATTGACGGCTTAAAAAAAATAAACAAGACATCTGACGCAGAGGTAATTATCGCCCCTCCTTTTACCAACCTATATACTGCCTTTGAAAGTTTAAAAGGTTCTGATATAGAGGTTGCTGCCCAAAATATGCATCAATCAAGCTCAGGAGCATTTACCGGTGAGATCAGTGCAGCTATGCTTAAAGGAGTAGGTATTAAAACCGTGATTCTGGGACATAGTGAGCGTCGTGCTTATTTTGGCGAAAAGGAAGATCTTTTAGCTGAAAAAGTAAATACGGCACTTGAAAATTCCATGAAAGTAATTTATTGCTTTGGTGAAGAATTAAAAGACCGAAACTTTGGTGAGCATTTTGAAGTCGTAAACAAGCAAATCAGTCAGGCTTTATTCCATCTGGATGCAGATGCCTGGAAACATATTGTACTGGCATACGAACCGGTTTGGGCCATTGGTACGGGCGAAACGGCAAGCCCCGATCAGGCTCAGGAAATGCATGCATTTATACGTAAGACCATCGCCGAAGAATATTCTAAAGAACTTGCAGACAGCATTACAATTCTTTATGGAGGAAGTGTAAAACCCAATAACGCCGAAGAAATATTTTCAAAACCCGATGTTGACGGTGGTCTTATTGGTGGCGCTTCACTTAAAGCCGAAGACTTTATGGCTATCGTAAACGCCTTTTAAAGAATGGCTGAAGCATATACCGAATACCATTTTAAAATCGCGCCGGTAAACCCCGGCGCAGAAATTTTAATCGCGCAACTGGCGGAACTCGATTTTGAAAGTTTTGACGAGACTGAAGATGGCGTAAAAGCCTACATTCAGTCTGCATTAAATCACGATGAGATTCTTGAATCGGTTTCCATTCTCAACAATCCCGATTTTGAGACGTCCTATACGATTAGTCTCATAGAACCGGTAAACTGGAACGAAGAATGGGAAAAAAACTTTGAACCTATAGAGGTTGATGGCTTGTGTACGGTACGCGCGCCCTTTCACCCAAAACCATATACTGCGTTTGATATTGTGATTGAACCCAAAATGTCATTTGGCACCGGGCATCACGAGACCACGCATTTAATGATCAAGCATTTGCTAAAGCTGGATGTAAAGGGTCTAAAAACCCTTGATATGGGTTGCGGTACGGGAATACTGGCAATTCTTGCTGCCATGAAAGGTGCTGTTCCGGTTGATGCGATAGATATTGATCCCTGGTGTTATGAAAACACCGTAGAAAACGCAGAACGCAACGAGGTAAGCCACATAAAGACTTATGAGGGCGATGTGGCGCTTTTAGAAGAAAAGCACTACGAACTCATCATCGCAAATATCAACAGAAACATCCTGATGGCAGATATACCGGCCTACGCCAAATGTTTGAATCACGAGGGTATTTTACTGTTGAGCGGCTTTTACACACAGGATATTCCGGCAATTACAGAGGTTTGTAATCAACACGGACTAAATTTTATCATGAATTTTGAAAAAAATAATTGGGTAGCTTGTAAATTTGTAAAAAACTGATACTGATGCATCCACGATTTTTCAATATGAGCACCAAGGAGAAAATTCAGGAAGAATTAGATGTCCTGGTTGCAGAAGACCGCAACAATGAAATTGTAGTTTACAATGACGATGTAAACACTTTTGATCACGTTATCGAAACCCTGATTCAGGTTTGCGATCATACCCCCATTCAGGCAGAGCAATGTTCCTTGATTGTTCACTACAAAGGAAAGTGCACTGTTAAAACGGGAAGCTACGAAGATTTATTGCCGCGTTGTTCAGCCCTGTTAGATGCAGGTTTAAGTGCTGAAATCATTTAAATAATACTTTTTCGACATACCATAAACTAAGAGCCCTTGTTATAAGGGCTTTTTTTTGCTCTCAACTTTTAAAGTGTACTCATCCTCAGAAATCGATATGAAAACACACTATAATTTTCTGAAATCTCATTTTGTAAGTAAAATCCTTTATTTGCTGTAAATATTAGATTAAATGCAAACATTTAACGTTTAAACTATTTGGTAATTAAAATATTTCAATAAATTGCTTTATCACTAATCATTAATTATTATTTTATGATATCAAATTCAGTTAAACGATTTTCGTTTTTAGCTCTTACCTGCTCATTAGTACTGGCGTCCTGTTCTAATGACGAAGAAGAAGTAATGAGTTCAGAAACTTTAGAAGAGACCGCTAATCTCGAAGTTTCACAAGAAATCTTAGATCAGGTAGAAGCCCTGGGCATGAATACCGGCTATGTAAAATGGGATACCTTCCATTTTCCTGACGGAACTTCAGAACCCCGACTCTATTTAGAAGAAGATGTTGTGATAACACCAGATCAGTTAAATGCGCTTACTGCTTTAAATGCTCAGGAAAAAGGAGACAAAACCAGTAAGCAGTATCGCACTTCTGCTTTGGTAAGTCAGGGTCGCGTTATTTCTATTATAGGATTTACCGGAGGCAATCAGGCGCTTACTTCAAAGGAACGCACTGCATTACAGTGGGCAGTTGATAATTACAATCGCCTAAGCGGGGTTTCCATAAGCTTTAACCTCACTTTTGGTACCGATTATCAAAACAAGGATATGGTTGTTTACAACAACACCGTAAACAATCCTTCAGGTGCAGGTGGTAGTGCAGGTTTCCCCAGTAATGGATTTCCCTACAAATTTGTTCAGATTTATGGCTTATCAAATTATGACACCAATGTTATTGAACACGTAATTACCCACGAGATTGGGCACTCGGTTGGTTTTAGACATACAGACTGGTTCAGCAGACAGAGCTGTGGTCAAAACGTAAATGAAGGTGGTGATGTAAACTACATCCCGGGTACACCAAGTGGTTTTGATCCTACTTCGGTTATGCTTGCCTGCTTCAGCTCAAGTGAAGACGGAGAGTTTAACACAAATGATATCACAGCATTACGCAATATGTACTAAACGATTAACCTATTCAGGAAAAAGGTCATTTAACACTAAATGACCTTTTTTTATTTTAAAGCTTGTACTTTTTAAAAAAAGACCTATATTTGCACCCGCAAAAACAGATAAGTTCTAGTTCTGTTCAAGCAAGAATAAAGGCCTCGTGGCGCAACTGAATAGCGCATCTGATTACGGCTCAGAAGGTTCCAGGTTTGAATCCTGGCGAGGTCACAGCTAGTCTTAATAAAGACACACAAAAACCACGTATTTTTATTAAATACGTGGTTTTCAAGTTTTTAGGGCATCATTAAATTTGAAGTGATTTCAGCTTAAATGGTAGCTATTTGGTAGCTCAAAACGAAAATGGTAGCGATTGCTACCACGCATAGAACCGGTACTCTACCCCGTTTTGATAAAATTGGATTTGACTTTCGTAACAATCAAGTTTAATTTAAATCAAATGTTATGCGAACCACAAAAACATTCTCTATTCAGTTTTGGGCTGATACCCGAAAGGCTTCACAAGGTGAGGCACTCGTGTATGCCCGAATCACCATGGATCAAAAGAGACTCAGTGTTAGTCTGAAACGAAAAGTGCCCATTGAACTCTGGGATAGCCAAAATAAACGGGTCTTGGGGAACTCACTTATGGCTAAACAACTGAATCAATACCTCGATCTGGCCAAATCTCAATTGTACCAAAGTTATCTGGAGTTGAAAGCAGCAGATAAGATGCTTACCACTCAAATGATCAAGGATTATTTTATGGGAGAAGACACCAGCAGTAAAACACTTATTTACCTGCTGGATTATCACAACCAAAAAATCAACGGTACACTTGCCCGGGGAACGATCAAAAATTTCAAAATCACTGAGGGCTATGTTCGAAAATTCTTAAAAGCGAACAAGCATAAGGATATTTACCTTTCCCGATTGAATTACAAATTTATTTGTGATTTTGAGAGCTTCCTATTCCAGTACTATCCAGAAGGTCATCCCAGAGCGATGAGCCATAATACGGTGATGAAACACATTCAACGCCTGCGAAAAATAATACGCCTGGCGTATCAGTTAGAGTGGCTTGATAAAGATCCCTTTAGACGCTGGAAGACTACTTTTGAAAAAACCGAGCGCGAATTTCTTTCTGAAAATGAATTAGCCAATGTAGCCAGTTATGAGTTTACCAATGAGCGCCTGGAACGCGTGCGCGATCTGTTCCTGTTTAGTTGCTATACCGGAATCAGTTATGCTGATCTGGTCAATTTAACGCCCAAAAACATTTGGTTGGGTGACGACTCCAAAAAGTGGATTGTAACCAACAGACAAAAAACAAACACCCGCGTAAAGGTTCCCTTAATGCCTGCTGCATCAGATCTTCTTGAAAAGTATGAAGATCATCCCATGTCTCAGGTTTCAGGAACCTTGTTTCCTCCTATTACCAATGAGCGGGCTAACCTATATCTAAAGGATATTGCAGAGGCCTGTGGGCTAACCAAAAACCTGACCTTTCATATGGCCCGGCATACCTTTGCCACTACAGTGACACTAAGTAATGGGATGCCCATAGAGACCGTATCTAAACTACTGGGTCATACCAAAATTGCAACGACACAGATTTACGCACGGATTTTAGACAAAAAAGTAGAAGAAGATATGTACAAACTTCAGGAAGTTTTGCAATCTAAAAATACAGTACCAAAACGACCTAGCCCTAATTTGAAAATCATAAGATAATTAGCGGTGCAATCGTATCACTCCAAAAGAAGACAGATACTTTTTTAGATATTTATCCCATATATGAATTGTAAAACTTAAAAGAGGCCGCCTGATTACTCAGGACAGCCTCTTTATTTTTCAGGATACTTATCCAGGCGCTGTCCGAGGCAGCCGTTACAGCCACTTCCTAAAGAATGGCTCTTCCTTACCGTCTGGAGAAGCATTGATCGCAGGCTAATATCAAATAGCGCCGTCCTTATCAGCCGAAAGCCAACCCCATCACCTGCCAGGGTTGGCTGCTCCTTAACCGCTATCTTCAACTTATTGCAAATTTAATGAAGGTTGACTATCTAAACGTGGATTATTTTACTTTGTAATCTTAATTTTAGGGATGATTCGCAGGGTTGTCATACTGCATCCGATGTAGCCTGAGGTTGTGAATTGCTTTAGCTGCGCTGAACCTCAGAGTTTGGCCGCAGTATATTTTTGGGGTAGATTGCGAGCAATGTGTTTTTTAAAACTGAAGGCTGTTATTTAAGGTTGCAGAATCCTATTTTAGAGGATGATTTACAGGGTTGTGACAACAAAAAAACCACGCTTCCGGTTTGTGAATTGCTTTCAGAATCCTATTTTAGAGGATGATTCACAGGTCAATCTCATTAAAACCTTACTCTAATGGCGTTGTGAATTGCTTTCAGAATACTAATTTTAGTGAGGATTCACAGGATGCATTATGTGTTGTGGAAGGTCTCCCGGGTTGTGAATTGCTTTCAGAATCCTAATTTTAGGGATGATTCACAGGGGTAGTTTTTTAAAGGCCCGGACCAGTTTAGTTGTGAATTGCTTTCAGAATCCTAATTTTAGGGATGATTCACAGGATCTTTAGTTGAAGGGGATTTGGTCACTTTGTTGTGAATTGCTTTCAGAATCCTAATTTTAGGGATGATTCACAGGTTGTCCTGATCTTTTTTAATCTCAATATGCGTTGTGAATTGCTTTCAGAATCCTAATTTTAGGGATGATTCACAGGCAGAAATGCTCTACCCCTTTTTGCTCATCAGTTGTGAATTGCTTTCAGAATCCTAATTTTAGGGATGATTCACAGGGAGTGACACAGATGGATGAAGAGGAGTATGGTTGTGAATTGCTTTCAGAATCCTAATTTTAGGGATGATTCACAGGACTTAGACAGTCGGTCATATAGGGTACAAAGTTGTGAATTGCTTTCAGAATCCTAATTTTAGGGATGATTCACAGGGCGATGATCGTGCAAAAGCCATCATCAAAGGTTGTGAATTGCTTTCAGAATCCTAATTTTAGGGATGATTCACAGGATTGCATTGTCAATATGGTAGCTATAATCAGTTGTGAATTGCTTTCAGAATCCTAATTTTAGGGATGATTCACAGGAAGAAAACGCCGCCGGTCTTAAGGCTGCCGGTTGTGAATTGCTTTCAGAATCCTAATTTTAGGGATGATTCACAGGAAAGCTGCGCGGTAGATGACTACAACGCGGTTGTGAATTGCTTTCAGAATCCTAATTTTAGGGATGATTCACAGGATTCGGTTATATCGCCGCCGTGACGGTCTGTTGTGAATTGCTTTCAGAATCCTAATTTTAGGGATGATTCACAGGAAACGATTGTATGCAATGTGTGGCAGTGATGTTGTGAATTGCTTTCAGAATCCTAATTTTAGGGATGATTCACAGGAAATAGCTATTACAGGGCGTATTGATTATAGTTGTGAATTGCTTTCAGAATCCTAATTTTAGGGATGATTCACAGGACAAAGTTCAATCACTACTATAAACGTAGGGTTGTGAATTGCTTTCAGAATCCTAATTTTAGGGATGATTCACAGGGGCAATCAGTTTATTTACAAATTGCTTTCTGTTGTGAATTGCTTTCAGAATCCTAATTTTAGGGATGATTCACAGGCTGTGTGCTGCACGTATGCCGTAAACTATAGTTGTGAATTGCTTTCAGAATCCTAATTTTAGGGATGATTCACAGGCTATTTAAAAATGTGGGCCTTTTGCCCTAAGTTGTGAATTGCTTTCAGAATCCTAATTTTAGGGATGATTCAAAGGGTATGTATCTTTTTTCTACCGGAACCTGCTGTTGTGAATTGCTTTCAGAATCCTAATTTTAGGGATGATTCACAGGGTACCAGTAACAGTTACCTGTTAGTTTAAAGTTGTGAATTGCTTTCAGAATCCTAATTTTAGGGATGATTCACAGGGCTGTACTCATTTTTAATAGTTTTGGTTAGTTGTGAATTGCTTTCAGAATCCTAATTTTAGGGATGATTCACAGGATACCCGGCGTAAAAACCTGGTATCCTGTTTTTTATGGTATTTTTTAGAAATAAAAAAATAGTCTTTATCAAAAGGTCTCGACTGCGCTCGACCTGACATTTTCATTTTTAAAAAAGTTCGAGTTGTTGACTAGGAGCTTCCGGTTCCACTTCTTTTTGACCGTGAAAAAGCTCCATCATACCAAATTGCTTATCGGTAATTTGCATAATACAGATTTTTCCTTTTTTAGGGAGGCTGTTTTTAGTACGCCTGATGTGTACATTGGCATTTTCACGGCTGGCACAAAAGCGCATATAAATACTGAACTGAAACATGGCAAAGCCGTCATCGAGCAGATTTTTACGAAAACGCGATGCCGTTTTTCGCTCGGTCCGGGTTTCGGTTGGCAAATCAAAAAATACGAGTACCCACATACTTCGGTATTGATTAAGTCGTGATAAATGCGCATGTTCCAAAATAGTTTGGATTTTAGAGTTTATTTATCGACCACCTGATTATATGCTACAGCCATCAGCTAAAATCAGGATATAAAATCTTTCGGCTATTGCCAAGAAAACAGTCATATAAGCTGCTGGTGGTACGGCTCATCGCCACCATTAGCGGACTTTGCTTACCATCAATAACAACATCCATGGCCGGTATGGTGAGCAATACGGCTTTTAAATCCATCGTCAATTCTTCCAGGTCTTCACCGGCTCGAACCATTTCATAAACCAGGCTATCTACATAAGGCCTGTAGGGTTCCATCACATCATCGGCCAGGCAAAAGGCATTGTATTTGTTTTTATGAAAAATACCTACCGAAGGAAGCATCCCGCTACTCACCAAAGCCCGGGCGGTTACAGCCCGTAAAATGGCATACCCGTAATTCAACAGATTATTTGGAGGGACCCCTTTTTGATTCCGGCTAAAACCGGGGACTTCTTCAAACAGGTTTTGGAAATAATAAGCAGCAGCTATAGCCTCATGATTTATTGTATCCCCACTTTTGACCTCCGTGGCCCATCGCTCCAGTTTTAGGCTATTTTTGCGGTGCAAACGCAAATGAGCGGCCTGGTTGCCGATTTTGGTCTGTACCGTCTGTTGCCATAGGTTTTTCTTAAGCGGTACACTGGCATTGAGCTGATGCTTGATACGTTCGGTCTGTTCGCTATGGCCCACCAGCGGTTGTAAAAAAGAGCAGGGTAGGTGCTGTTTGTCGCAGGTAATTACGGCAGTTTTATTTTGAACCAGCTTCATCAAGAGTCCGTTTGTGATGGTGATCTGGGAATCCTCAAGCACGATATAGCCTAAATCTTCGATGGGGATGGTCGCCTCCTTCTTGTCTTCCTGCGGAAAGTTTACCACCAATTGTTCATTGCGGGTACTTAAATAGGCCGGGTTGCCGAAAAAGAGGGTGCGTTTAATCATTCTTTAAATTTATTTTGCCTAAAATAGAAACCTCAAAGTCTATCCCTTCATAAAGAAAATTCCAGCTTTCTGAGGTATTCAATTTGAGTAAAGGGGTTTCGCCTTCTACTTCTATAGTTGATGCGACTTTTTTGAATTTGTCCATTTCAGTTTTTATTTCTACAGCTTTTTCTTTACCTACAGTTCTGACAAGTCTTTCCATTCTGAAATCATCCCAGCTATTCATTTTGAATTTCCGTCTTTGAAAATCTTCATTTCGACTTTTGATATCATCGATAGACAAATCCTCAACGACTTTAGGTAAACCTAAATCCTTTTCATAGCTCCAAAGTAATTCGTCCTTTTTCTCCTTAACCAAATCATCTAAATCGTTGTCAGCAGTAGCTGTCAAATGATATTTGAGCCAAAGGCTCCCATTATCAATTTTAGAGATTTTATATAGTCTGTTTTTTTGAAATTTTAAGTCGTGTCGTTTTTCGTATTCTGAATCATTATTTAGCACGATAAGATTTTGTCCTACTTTCAATAAGAGTTTTTTGTATTCCGATTTTTCAGGATAATATTTAGAAACAAAGAAATCGATATCAAACTTCCTTTTTTCCCTAAAAACTTCCGCAATTTGGTAGGCGTGAACTTGAAGTAATTGTCTTTGATTACTATTTGGTTCAAACAGCATTATACCATAAGGAATAGAGCCACTTTCTGCATAATAAAAGTTCTTGTAGTCTTTATCGCTTCGAAAGTCTATTCTTTCTTTTACCTGCTTGCCTGCTTTTTTCTTTATACGAACGTGCCTTATGGCATTTCCCTGCCAATCCTTGATAGTTTTGCTGCCAAGTTGCTTTTCAATTAGTTTAGCCAGTGCAGGATCGACGATATCGTTTAGATTGGATTTATTGATCTTTTCGATGGGCTCGCGCTTTACATAAATAAATTCTTCATCTCCCTCTTTGTAAAGCCAGTCGGAATTATCCTCGTTTCGCTTTGGCCCGCCATCTTCATAACGCTCTACATCCCTGATTTTCCCCAAGAAAGAATCTTTAAATAGGGTAGCCCGGATGGTATCGCCTTGTGCTATTTTGGCATCATACACAATATTTTGACCATTACGCTTCAAAATCTTCTTATTGCCATCTTCATCGACCTTAGGTTGAATCTTACCTGCCTTCCGCACTTTTTTAAATGTCTGTGTGGTCACATTATCTTTTGTGTAGTTATACACCAATGTCTCATTTTCAACCGCCCTTTTTACTTTTTGGACATCGAAATCTGAATGGGGTGTATAGCTCAATTGTTTTCCTGATTCATCCTTGAATTTGTACATTTTCTTGACCAGCTTGTCCCTTCTTGACGCATTGGATGGGATATATGTGAGTACTGCGGCGTCAATGGTGTGATGTGTATGCTTTGCTCTATCCTTTGGGTTGTCTTTATCTTCAAGACCGAGCATTTTTCGGAATTCTGCGGTCACGCGACCTTTTTGGACGCTTACTCTATTAAAATAGGTTTTGAGGAACTCTCTTGCATATTTGCTGATGTTTTGCGTATCGGTTAGCTGGCGTTTTGCTCTTTTATCACTTACATCTTCCCAAGTGAACCTCTCTGCCTTTTCTTTCCAATAGTCAAAGTGCATTTTAAAGAAATGTTTATCCTGTATTCGTGTATTTTTTGTTTTTTCATCTTCTACACCTTTTGGCTTTTGTCTTGATTCAAATGCAATTTTAAACCCGTCCCTTATATTTTCCCATTGTTTCAATCTAGGCGCAATGGCGGTTCCTATTCCCTCAACATCCTTTTCAAAATTGGGCAGGTGCAACGGAAATTCAGTTTTCTTGATATTAGTGTTGTAATGCTGAAAAGCAACGGTTTGGTTTGCCAATGTGTTATCGGGTAGGATTTTTCTAGGTATGGTATGCTCAATATTGATTGCGGTTGAAAAAAGCTGACTTATGGCGATCATCTTACCAGTGTACATACATTGCCCCTTTTGCTCCATCCAGAGTTCATAGCGTTTGATCGCATTGTTTTCTTTCAGTATGTCCTTTCGGTCGAGATTTTTTTGGGAATTGCCTTTTTCGTCTTTGGTTTCTTGAAAAACCTGCTCGTCCCATAATTCAAACTGATGGATGCTTTCTTCCACATTTAATGTTGGCTTTTCCTTGGTTTTATAATCCTGTAGAAACTCACGGATTTTATTTCGCTTTGACTCCCGCTGTTTTTGAAATTTCTCAATGGCAATGCGTTTATTGTTATCGTTCAAATCACGGGCGATTTCAACCACGACTTCCGTATCCTTATCAATTTTTCCTTCGATGATGAGCTGGTTCACTAATTTTCGAAGCACACTCATTGCCTTATTGAACATTGGGTTTTTGATGGAATTGGTTTGCGACAACGGCAATATCTCCATATCGGTATCTCTATACTTTATCGGTGAACCATAAATATTCTCTCGGTTGGAATGATGGTATAGGGGCTTATTGAGGTGTATCTCATTTTCAACAAGTTTGTTTTCAAAAATATCCTGAAGGTTTTCCAATTTTCTAAAGGCTCTATGGGAATCATAGAAGAATTCTTGGTACTCAAGGCCCACTTGATTGATTAATTCTTCTTTATTCTCAAATCTCTTCCATTTCTGCTCACCAAAATGATTGCTGCAAGCCTGTTCAACAGCATTTTTATCGGAATCCTTAAGTGTGTAGCTGAAATCTTTATGAGCAAAAAGATGATTTTCTTCACCATTGTTAAAAGCCTCTACTTCGCCTTTGTATTTTTCTATGAGACTGTTTACAATGGTAATAATCCTCTTTCTTTCTCTGTAAACTTTATTGGCCTCATCTAAAAAGGAAACTATCTTATCCTTGTTTTTTTCAAATTCATCACCTAGAGCTTCAGGAATATTTGCTAAAAGAACCGCATCATTGTATAAATAGCCATCCTTTAAAAGCGGAATGATTTTCCTTAATACGTACTGACTCAGATTACCGTAACCTTGGGGTAAGTTATTCTTTATGATAACCAATGGCGAAACTTCGGAGGATTCACCTTTACTTTTTTTGATGATGGGCTGTAGTTGAAGCTTTTCACTTCCAAATTTCGCAAGAGCGTCCTCATCAAACTCAGTTGTATTATGCCAAATATCCAACACGGAGTATCCAAAATAATTTTTTGGCATTGTACTGATGGTGTATTGCTCGATCTGGGTCAAATCTTGTTTTGCCGTGTCACCAAAAAGTTTTATAATGCTTTTGCAAAAAGGCATACCGGCAATAGTGGTTTCATACGTTTGCTTCTTGCTGTCTAAAGGATAGTTGTAAATTTTCTTTTTTCCATAAAAGCGGTCTACCGTTTTTCTTACGTCTTCAAATTTGAAATTTTTGTCTTTTTTAAGGAATACAGTCTCATATAATTTATTCCGATAAGTTTGTGGCAAAAATTCAAATTCATCATCCTCGCCTTTCTTTACTTTAATAGTATTGATGAATTGCCATGCGCGTGATATTTCGAATAAGGGATGGGATATTGCACAACGTCTCTTTTTTGGCTCCAGAGTACATTTTCCAATTGTTCCTTTTTGCGTTTTCAAAGGTTGCTGCCAGATGATAGCTTTGTGTAAACCCCTTACAAATTCGTCTTCAAATTCTTTTTTTGTATTTTGCTTTAAAGAAAATCCCTGCTTCCTCAGAATATTTAGCAGCTCTTCTTCATATTCATCCCTGTATGGATAATTGTCTCTGGCCCTAATGTTTTTTTCTAGATATTCTTTTTGAAGTGCTTCTGCAATTGTTCTATGACTGGCAAGTGCCTCTTGAAAACCACTTTCCTTTCTCCTTTCAATCTGTTTTTTGGTCTCTTTATTGGTTTCGCCAATATCCTTAAAACCTCGTCGTTGGACAAGGTGATATAATGCCCTGCCCAATTCCATTGGTGTCAACTTCTCATCCAAAGCTTTTACTCGTAATTCGTATGGATTTTTATAATTACTTCCATTGTTAAAACTAAAATTACAAGCGAGCCACTTTTTAAAATCTAGATTATCAGGAAAATTCTTTGACTTACCTTTTTTGTATTCTGACCAATTTTTGATTTCCTTTTCATCTAATGGAACCATTGAATGCCTTTTTAATTCATTAAGCAACAAAGTTTTACGATATTTTCTAGCTTTGATAGGATTTCTTTTTAATCTTGCTTCACGCCTATCTTTAGTTGGAGAAGAATAGCCAGATGTTCCTTTAACCATCCCTGAATTAAAAATTATGGAACCAAAATCTATAATTTCTTCTTGTTCTCGTAAGAACCACCCCAAAGAGGAAGAGCCTAAATCCAACCCTAGTTTTTTCATATCATATTATTTTTTATATTTACAATCTGAAAGACAATTCACAATAAGGCCATAGAGCCACAGAGAAAATCTTAACCACTGCTTCGGTAGTGGTTTCTTTTTTTTAAATATAAATGATAAACGCTATATCATTTTACAGAATCCCGTAAAAAACAGTTATTTAGGAGGATTTGTTTTTGAAAATGATTCTCTTTTCCATATTTAAACACTAAAAATCCCTAAAACAAATGATTTAGGTAAGGGGAATAAACCCCATTTCCCTCCATTCCGCCAAAAGCTTCATTTCAGGAAAAGAGGTTTATCCCAAAATCTTGAACCCAATCCTGAAAAAGGATTGCGTTCGCCTGATCCTGCTGACTTCAAGTTTGCGTTTTTCCTTGAAACCTTTTTACCAACTTCAAACCGGTAGTTCAACATCCTGCACAGCACCCGTTTCCTTTTCGTTTAAGAACTAAAATTTAGCCGGAGCCGCTTTGCATAATCAGGCTCACTTCGGCCCTGCTCCCTGCAGGCCCTTGTCGCACTTTTTATAAAAGCTCTTTCTTGCTAAATTTTAAAAAGTGGTAGGGTCGAAAAGGAAACGCGATGGCGCTATGGGAAGTAAATGGAATTGCATTTGGGATTGTATTTTTCGTTGGCCTGATACTAAAATACCCGGTAGTTGATGCGTTCTGCGCTGATATGTACAGTAAGAAAAACGCTCCGGATATAATAAGTAAATGGGTTTGCTTCTCATTTAATTTGCAGGCATTTGCAATCAAAATTAATGGGAATTTTTTATCTAAATTGGAGTGGAAAAAGTAGCATTTTGGGGAGCGAAGCGAAGGAAAATGTATAGCAAGAGGGTAACACGCTGCGCGATGTTATGGGATACATTTTCTGGGTCAAGTTGCTGATAATCATATTATTACGATTTATCGTAGTTGATTGATCTTCAGAGTTTTGCGACAAAAGCGATGCGAGCCCTTAGTTTTAGTGAAGATTTTGCGACAAATCGATCTAATCTGCTAGCGTTGCAAGGCTGAAGACTTGTTTTAAAAACCAAAGTATTCTCAAATTTTGATGATTAATTTCAAACGATACCTAGGGTTATAATGAACTGGATAAAAGCAGACTTGAAAACCGGGATGGAAGGGATTTCTAAGTATTTGCGTTTACCATTCACTCGTGTACGTTTTACAAGCTTTTGCATGTTTATGTCGTTTATCTGTTCCTAACAATTCCTTTTTACTTAATCTTTAAGGGAAGGGTTGTATATGCTGCGTGCATTTAGTGAGTGCAATTAAGATACCTCACCTTACGGGTGTACAAGCACCCTCTATTTACGTTTAAAATTCAAAAGTTTTCAGTTCAACGTTATCTTCCAGATTATGTACAAAAACCTAACCTATCACTAGCTCAATTCCTGCTTTTTTGGCTTTGTATTCTATTTTCTTAGTTAATTCATAATAATTCCAGTTTCTAAGCACAAAACCTTCTTGCTGAGCAGCCTCGATCCAGGCTTCCTGATTGAGCAGAATCAAGGTACCGGCCTGTTGTTTAATACAAAAATCAATAAGCTTTCGGCTGTATACATGCAAGCGGTTACTTACATAGTTTTTTTCCAGTTCGTAAAATGTTTTGACTGCTTTTGTTTTGCGTTTAAAGCCTTTTCCGGGTCTGCAGTAGGTTGCCCCGCTTTGAGCCCTTTTCTGGGAGGCCTGCAGCGCCAGCCTTCTATATAGAAATTCTTCCCTGTTGCCAATAGAAAGTGTAGCTTTCCCTGATTTCACAGTAATTGGGTATTCCAGAGATAAAGAAGCTTCCGCAATTACTTCCGGTTTTAGACAATGCTTTTCTTTTTGAAATTCAAAGGTGGCTAACCAATAAATTTTTTGTTTCTTCAATTGGATTCTGGAAGTACATAGTTTGATTTTTCCTGCGACTAACTGTTCCAGCAATTTTCGTTTATCGGTATAATCTTTCCCTAGATAGGTTTTTAAAGGAATGGAAAACAAACGAAAACAAAATGCTTTTTGCTCTTCATTATAGGACAAGCCATGAATGGCTACCGGACCAAAAGGGAAGGCAATATTCTTCTTGAAATTGGCAAGGGAGCGTTCTCCCTTAGTATATTCAGGCAGGTTGTTTCGAAAGTTATTGATAATGGTATTGTTCAGGTTGGCTAAAATATTAGTAGGGATTTCCCCTTTAAAACGATCAGATACCACCCGGTACGTGCAGTTTGTCCTAGACCGATTGAGGATGCCCTCTTCTGTTTTTTTTTCATCCGCTAACGTATAGCGTATTCCATCAGATAAATACAAGAATTCTTTGATTCGTTCCTGAATGTACAGATGTGAAATAATGAGATTGGCCGCTCTAAAGCTTCGGTTCTGCCAGCGGTAGAGCGTGTCGTAGACCGCTGTTTTTTCTGCTTTGGTAGGGGCATCTACCTTGAGCTGGATCTTTCGGGTGAGTTTTATGGTTTCTTTTCCCATCACTAAGCTGATTGTTGCTCACCGTTTTTAAGCTGTACCCATTTATAGGCAGTCATAAATTCCTGATGCACTTCCTTTAGTGAACGGTTCAGTTCTGTAGCGATGGCATCAAAAGAATAGTGCTTTTCCATACGCAGTTGTAAGACTTTTTCCTGTTCCGGGGTCATAATACCCTGAGTCTTTAGTGCCCGGATCGGTTTGGCCTTAGTATCGGACGTACATCCAGTACCAAGAATATTTTTAATATCTTCAATAGCCCCTTTTACTTCGATACTGGTTTTGGCGGTGCTGGTTCCCATTGCCTGAGCAATTTCTTTATACTGAAAGCCGTATTTTAAGCAGAGTTCTACCAGAAGCTTTCTTTTACTTTCCAGTAGAGGAAGTACCTTTTGAATCTGGTCTAAAGCCTTCTGATCTGCTTCCTGCTTTTGTAGGTGAGCATCTTCTACATCACTTTCATAGCCGCGTAAATAATCCTGATAATTCTCGAAATAATCCAGTCTGCTTAGGTTTCGCTGAAACGCATTCCGGGGCTTGCTATACTGGTAAATACACTCGCTTTTCATTACAAAGTGAACGAACGCATGGAGATGTTCCGGGGATTGGATCCGCTCTCTTTTTTGCCATAAAATGAGAAAGGTATCCTGCAGGATATTTTCAACTGTATAGACATCCTTAAGTATGCTCCTGCCCATCCAGTAAACACTACGATGATACTTCCTGTAAATCGCTTCAAACGCGAGCGGACAGCCTTGTTTGAAGGCATCATAGTTGGTATTAGGTTGAAATCGTTTCATAGACCAAGTCTTTTCTATTTCGTTTACATTCTATTCTTTTAAAGGTGTTTCGGTTTAGGCCGTTATTCTAGACTCTATACCGGGCGAGGTATCGTTTTTTTAATACTTGACAGCTGTATTAAGTAACCAATCGTTTTAGTTAAGCTCATCCCTTCCCGCCGGATTCCAATCACAACCGGGAAGGTTTATGAACTTAACAGCTTCTCTTTTTCGCAGACCCTAAGGTCTACAGCTCTTTTTTTATGGCTAATTCACCGGTGTGCTTAAACCTACCCGGTATAAGCCCAGGCCGCTGTTAAAGCGGCGTTTCCCACCCAACTACAGGCTACCTTGTAGAGAGATACCCCATAACCCACGGGTGACTTAGCGGATTATGACGTGTACCCGTAAACACGTGCTTTTTATCCTCATCCCCCCGCCCTTCTCCCTAGGAGAAGGGAGCCTATCCCTAACTGGGAAGTTGCTTTTAGATTAAGGATATGATTCTTTAGCTTTCTTTTTCTTCAGTATAGCAAGAAGTTCCCGTTGTCCTCATCCCCAACCCTTCTCCCAAGGAAGGGTAAGCTTGTTCCTAACTCAACTTGAAACTTAACTACCGTCTATCCAACCCGAAGGGTTAAACGAATGCTCTCCCTCGGTTCAGAATAGTCCCGGAGCTCTACAAATCCCTTAATGAGATTTGCGGGTTCCGAACTTTAGAAGCAAGGTTCTTACCTTCTATGCTTGTATCTGTTCTTTTGTCTTGATACAAAAAGAACCAACCCGTCTAGTCAGCCGGGCAAGAAGATCAAGGCTGATTTTTACATCCTTGAAAACTACGCAAGCGCCTTATCGTGCGGATGGCAAACCGCTGCGCTAAGCCATCCTCCACTGCCCATCGCTTCGGCGTTTGCTTGTTTTACTACAGATGTAAAAAATAGGCCGTTTCCAGAATTGGAACAAAGAATATCATTCTTTAGCTTTCTTTTTCTTCAGTATAGCGAGAAGTTCCCGTTAAAAATTTTCGAAGCCTTGGAGAAAATTTAGGGGACTTATTGCGGTTTTGCCCCTTAGGGCAAAAATACCTAAGAAAAAGGCTCCTTTCTTTTGGTTCGTTTTCTTTGGAGAAGCAAAGAAAATGAACAGAAAGCCCTTTAGAACCTAAAGTCATCATTAGACCAAACCAATTCTTTCGTTAGCTCAAGAAATTAAGAATATCACCTCGTGTAACTCATAGGCAAAATCACTTTAAAAAATTAAACTTTTCACCCCGTGTGGGATGACGGCCATTATTGCCTTAATGATTGTGTAGGGGATTAAAAGGGGTGCGAAGCTTTATTAAGAAGAATACAAAGGCTTTGAAAGCTGAAGTAAAGGCCAAATACAAAAAGGCGCAGGTCTCAACTTATTGAACAGAGGTACTGGTATACCGTACAGCAATAAGCGAGAGCCCACGCCCGGGTCGTGAGCATCCCTGCTTATCCTCTCGCTGTTCAAAAATTACCAGTTTTCTGTTCGAGATTCAAAGCGAATGCTTCTAATATGTTATGCTAAGAAGTTTCGCAAATATATAATTATGAGGTAAATATAATAATAAAAACCAAATGGTATGATATATCATGCCATTTTTATTTAAATTATATGTCAACTTAGTCAAATACTGTTAGATTAAGCATTGACTGAGAAAGAGAAAATAGGGAAACGAGTTGTGGAGCTAAGAAATAAAGTTCCAAGTGAGGAATACAGCAAAAAACAGGTCTCACAACAGGAGTTGGCAGATAACAATATTGGGTTAACAAAGCAATTAATTGGCTCAATAGAAAGAGGAGATGCAAACCCTACTTTAGAAAAGCTTGTTTTACTTGCCAAAGCATTAAATCAAAAAAAGATAGATGTGTTAGGAATAGAAATCGATATTGACAAGTTTATCAAAGAAATGAATTCTATTTCCTAAAATTACCCTCTTAACTGATTACTCTACATCAGTACTTTTTTTAGAGCAAATAGTTAAACGTTAAGGAAATCTTAATTTTCTACTTTTCCAAAGGCGTTTTCATACACTCTTCATACTCTATCCTAGGCTTTGAGTAGGCTTTGCCTGGGGGATGCCCTGCTTAAGGCTTGATTTTCGGATCTTTTTGCTCTAAAACTAAGGTCTTAATCCGGCTAGGGCTATACGTTAGGGGTTCTTAATCCTGAAAGGGCTATACCCATTTAAAGGGATACGGGATTCTGTAAAGTACTTTTAAAACGATTAGCTATTTTTATAAACATAACTGTATAGTGTTGATATCCCGTAAATTTTAAGGGGGTATGTGTATATTTAGTTTTGATATAACAAGTTAGCGGCAAGCTTGAAAAGTAGAACAGCAAAATAAACTAATCGGAAAAATGAAAAAACTATCTCTTTTAATCACGTTCACAATCGCATTCACTTTAAGTTCTTGTGGCCAAACCATAGAATGGGAAAATCAAGAACTTGAAATATCAAACGTAAGAGCTTCAATCACAAAATTGGACGGTGAAGAAGTCCTACGAATTGAACGGGATTTGGAAGCTCTACCTTTTGACAAGGACAATTTATTTGCGACCGTAGATGAACCAACATTTGTCAAAGTCAAGGATTTAAACCTTAAAAATGGAATTGTAGAAGTAAAAGTATTGGGCCGACTTTTGGACAATGCACCGCCATTTGCAAGGGGATTCATTGGAATTGCATTTCGGATTAATGAAAATAATTCCTCTTATGAATCGATATATTTAAGGCCAACAAATGGTCGGGCGGATAACCAGTTAAGAAGAAATCACACTGTACAATATTACGCCTATCCTGATTATAAATTTAATGTGCTCAGAGAAAACTCAAATGGAGAATTTGAAACCTATGCGGACATCGGATTAGATGAATGGATAACGATGCGAATTGAAATAAAGGATAAAAAAGCCACCTTGTTTTTAAATGACAAAGAATATCCATCATTCATAGTAAACGAAATGAAAGGGAGTTCTGAAACGGGTAGCATAGGACTTTGGGTAGAAATAGGAACGGAAGGTTACTTCAAAGACTTGAAAATCATTAAGAACAACTGAAAATATAGCCAGCCGCTAACATTGGCTAAAAGCAAGCGGGCGGATTGTGCTAATTTGAAAGTGATTACTGTTGAAAAACTTTAGTCTTGACGGAATGTGAATTGAGTTATACTGCCCGCCAGCTTTTAGCCTAAGCGTTATATAGCATTATAAAAAACCAATCTAACCAGATAAAAGATGAAAAAATGCCCATACTGTGCGGAATTGATACAGGAAGATGCATTAAAGTGCAAACATTGTGGAGAGTGGATTAAAAAGGAAAAAACAAACTTTTTAAATAAAGCAAAAGGTGTATTAGAAGAAAGAAAGCAACGAAAGCAGGAGAAAAAAACCGCGCATTTGTTCATCCCTACGGAAGAAAAACCTCTAGTTATTGAATCGTTAACTTTCTATCCCAACAGATTTACAACAGCCGACAAAGAAATATTTTATAAAAACATTACCACAGTGGAATTTTATGCCTCAAGTACCACAATCAATTTTGCCACTACAATCACAATGAATTTTGCCGTATTTACCAAAAACTCTGAAAACGGAGAAGAACGAACTCTAATTATAGGAGAAATCGAGAACGGTATTATAAAATCTGATTGTTCGACAAAAATCAAAGAACAATTAAACCTCATGCATAATTTTATTTCAAAACTTACATTTGAAAGACGGACTTTAAGCTATGCTCTGAGTTTGGCGGAGAATGGATATTTTTGGTATAAACATAAGTTTTTTAAGAAAAACACATATAAGTTTCACGACAATGGAGATTTAGAGTATAAAGATGTAATTATAGCAAACATCAAAGAAGAACAAGAAAAAGACGAACTAGTTTGGATGCCATCACATTCCGGTTACCGTTCATCATCATTTAAGCCATATGAGTTTTCCATTAAAAATAATAAAGCGAAATGGTATCAATTATTGAGCAAAACTGAAAATATTAATACAATTTTCGACAAGGACGTTTTCGACGCAATGATGATGACATTTTTAAAAACAGGGTCGTATCTTCCTGCCCCGAAAAATAACGCTATATAACACCGGTAACCGTTGCACAAGCTTCTAATTCTTATAAATCTTACTTATTTAAACCGCTTTAAAGCGGTTTTCTAGTTTTATATAATCTATAAGTTAGCTAGATAATATCCCTTTAAAATGAACTTATACTGCTGATTTAACCTCTTTTTGGTCTTTAAATACAAGCCGAGTATTCCTGCTCCGCTTTTAGTACGTTTTTCATAAACTTCAGGTATTTTTTAACGTTGTAGGCAATAGCGGAGAGCTGCATACACTTGTTGGCCTGCTTTAGGATTCTAGTAATTGGACTCTGAATTCACTATACATTTTATTAGTGTATGGAATTCTGTAAAATAGTTCTAAGACAAATGTCTATTTTTATAAACCTCACTCTAAAGTGTTGATATCTGGTATATTTTAGAGGGATATTGGTGTATTTAGTTTTGATATAACGAGTTACCACTAACTAGAGAATATGTACGAAAACCGAATAACATTTTTTATTGACATTTTAGGATTTAGGAATATAATCTCTCAAACTGAAAACGATAATAAATTAGCCCAAGGAATATTCTCTGTTTTAGATTCTATGAAAGGAGAAAATATTACGAATGAGGTGTTTTTAGAAATTAATGAAACTGAAGACGCAAAAAAAGAGATTGAAGAAATTAAAAAAGTACAAGCATTATTCTCTAAAGCTTTAATTGGAGAATCATCTATTCAAATAACTCATTTTTCGGACAGTATAGTTCTATCGATTGGACTTGAGAATGATATGAATGCTATGTCACTTATTGAATATGTTGGTAGATTAATATATCGTTTGTGGAAAGATTTTAAAATATTAATTAGAGGTGGTGTTTCAGTTGACAAATTGGTACATATAGAAAATGGACCTCTTTTCGGACCAGCTATGGTTAATGCTTATGATTTTGAAACGCATCTATCAGTTTATCCGCGTATTGTTTTAGATGATACTGTTTTCAATATAGTTCATAATAGTCCATCTTTTAAATCAGTGAAAGATTTATTTATTGCCTTTTCAGGCACTAAAGAAGTAAACGGAAAAGAAATATCAATTAAAAGAGGACTCGAAATAAATCTAGCAACTTCCTTTAAGCACTATATGAATAGTCATTTCACTTTCCATCCTGAAAAACAAAAAGAAGTTCAAGAAGTTATAAATAGTTCTGTAGAACATTTGGAAGAGAAAAAGTCGGAAATTTCAAGCGAGCGAATAAAAGAAAAATATCAATACCTAATTGACCAAATTAGAGGTCAAAAATTAGAAAAATAACTGGTAGTCTATGGTAACCGCTGCACAACCCAATAATTCTAATGAAATGCATTCATTTAAACTGCTTTAGAGCGGTTTTCTAGTTTTAAGGCATTAGTAAACGATCTTCGTAAGTCAATTAAATTGAATCCTGTAGAATGATAGAATGGTAAACATTTCTGTTTACTATATTTAGTATCTTTACAAAAACAATTTGCCATGTTACCCGATCTGGAGAAAATAAAAGGTGTTCATCCCGGAGCAGTTTTAAAACGAGCTCTTAAAAAAAAGGACCTAAACGCAAGTGATCTGGCTCGGGCTATTGATGAGCACAAGCAAACACTGAGTGCGATTTTGAACGGACGACGAGCGGTAAATCCTAAGCTTTCTATTAAGCTGGCTCAACTATTCGACATACCTGCAGATTACTTTTCATTACTACAAGCCAGTTATGATGTACAACAGGCACTAGAATTAAAGACGAAGCACACGCCGGATTTAAAACGTTTCAGAAAAGCTCTTTTTTGGGATACCCAATTGGATAAAATTGATTGGAATAAAAATAAACGCGCTGTTATTAAGCGGGTTTTGGAACGTGGTAATCACCAGGAAATCGAGGAGCTGATCAAATACTATGGGAAACAGACTATTTCAAAGGTTGTTCAATCTATCAAAACCAGTTATCTGCCTTCTTTTGAAGAAAATGTAAAGCACTATAGCCTGGCTGAATAGCAATGAAATTATACTTAAATACCGTTTCTCCGTTGCTTTGGAGTTCGCTTAAAGCCTTGATGGAGATCCCGGAACTGGAAGCGTTTAGACTCGTAGGAGGAACTTCACTAAGCCTTCAATTGGGGCATCGGGAATCTGTAGATATCGATCTATTTACAGATGCTGCATATGGCAGCATAGATTTTGCAAAAATTGAATCTATTTTAAAAAGTGTTTTTCCTTATATGAGCAGCTCTTCTGAACTCATAGGAATGGGGAAGTCTTATTTTATGGGAACTAATGAAGGTGAATTAGTAAAACTCGATTTATTCTATACAGATGCTTTCGCGTTTCCGCTAATCACCGAACAACATATTCGATTTGCCAGTATTCCCGAAATAGCAGCTATGAAGTTTGAAGTCCTGGCTCAGGGAGGTAGAAAGAAGGATTTTTGGGATATTCATGAACTTCTTGAACATTACACGTTAAACGATCTAATCGATTTCTACCTGAAGCGAAATCCTTATGGTTTTTCTAAGGAAGAATTGATGGAAATGTAAGCTTCCCCTAAAACCGAACTGTTTAGAAGTATAATAATTCTTAATTTTAAACAGTATGAGACGCAGTAAATTCACACCTACACAGATTGCAAAAATTTTAAAGGAGTTCGACAACGGTAAGAGTGTTGAAGAAATAAGCCGGGAATACGGTGTCAGCACCTCTGCCTTTTACAAATGGCGTACTAAATATGCTGGCATGAGCAGTAAAGAGCTCAAGCGTATCAAGGAGCTTGAGGCTGAAAATGCCCGCCTCAAGCAGATGTATGCTTCTTTGGCATTAGACCATCAAATGGCTAAAGAGGTCATTGAAAAAAAGCTTTAAAGCCCTGTCAAAAACGTATGATCGCCAAGGATCTCATTCACTATGGCATTAGCAGGGCGTGCCGTGTGCTTGATATGAGCAAGAGCGTTTACTATTATAAACCCTTACCTAAGGATGATACCCCTATAGAGAAAGCTCTCAGGAAAAAGGCGCAACAGCATTCAGAGGAAGGGTTTTGGAAAGCCTATTGGCGAATCCGTAATGAGGGAAAGCCTTGGAACC